>CAWELS010000001.1:0-51688 GCA_963809945.1 Bryobacterales bacterium
GACGCAGCGCACGACGATCCCTTCGACGATGAGAAGATCGCCCGCAAGCTCGAGCAGATCGCGCGCCACCGCACCCGGTTCGAACGCGCCCGCCGGTCCGCGCTCCAGCAGTACCGGGACTACACGACCAACGCCGCCAACCACTCGGTCATCCCCCACGCACTGCGTGACATGGTGCCGACGGTGCTCGACGTCCACAGCTTCCATCGGGCGCGCCGCGAGGCGAAGAAGATCTATCACCCGTCGGTGTTCTACCCTTCGGGGCAGTGGGAGCAAGCCGAAAAAGAGCAGAAGGAGCGCCTCCGGCAACTCTGCGGCACCGCCGCCGGACGCCCGTCCGCCACGCCGTCAAAACGCCCGGCCGCGGGCTAGTAGTTGCTCTCCCACCGCGAGCCGCGACCACCGCGAGTCGCGACCAGAGGGAGCGGAGCCCTACGTCGAACAACCGGCAAGAACCGGACCCGGATTCCGGCCGCCGGACGCGCCTACCTCCAACCGACCCCCGGAGAGAGCGCGACGTGTGTCCGCCCCCGCCTGTCGCCCGACCGAACCCGCCCCGGTGCCCGTCCACGCCCGGTTTTTGTCCCCGATTGCGCCCTGGCCGGCCCCGATCGGCCCGATTTGGGGGCCCGCCTCGCCCCGTACGATCGGCTTCGTTCCGTCATGGTTCCACCGTAATCGCCAGGAAGGCGCGCTTCAGCCGGGCCCCCACGCGGCCGCGAGTGGAACGAGGAGGAGACCCACACAGACCGGATCCTCGCCGGCGGATCGACAGACCCTCCTCTCCGGCCACCACCACCCCCACACCGGAACCTCCAAATTCGGCTCGCCTGTATCTAGTTGGGACAGAATGGGGGTCTCAGATGAGCGGGCGCAAAGCTTCAGCTCCGCTCCTTGCCGCGACTCACCCGTTGCACCGGTTAACGCCCTCGCCGACACCCTCGTCTTCCCGGGCGCCCGCCCACTCAGGCCGCCGGCTCGAAGTCGAGCGCCGCGGAGTTCATGCAGTAGCGGAGCCCCGTCGGCGGCGGACCGTCATGGAACACGTGCCCCAAATGGGCGTCGCAGCGTTTGCAGTGGATCTCGTCGCGCGACATGCCGAGGCTGTTGTCAGCCTCGTCCCCGACGTTCAGCTCGGAGATCGGCGCCCAGAAGCTGGGCCAGCCGGTGCCGGAGTCGAACTTCGTCTTCGAGTCGAACAGGGCCGTCCCGCAGCAGATGCAGTTGTAGATGCCCTTCGCGTGGTTCTTGTCATACTTGCCGGAGAAGGCGATCTCGGTGGCGGACTGGCGGGTCACGGCGTAGGCGAGCTTCGAAAGCTGTTGCTTCCACTCGGCGTCGGTCTTGACGATCTTCGGGACCTCGTCGACCCCGAGCTTCTTCCCGTCCGCACTGAAGCGCGCGATCTTGACGAGCTTCGGTTTCCCCATGGCGGCGGTCTTCGATGAGTCCGCCTGCGCGACCTGCCGCTCCGAGGCGCAGGCCACGATGCCGGCCAACGGCAGTAATGTGAAAAAGAATCTTCGTCTCAAAGGTGTTTCCCCTCTCTGTCCCTGTACTTCGAGATGAAGCGTCGAAAGGTCTCGCTTCAGGAGAAAATACTTCCCCGCCCAAGCCGGCGGCTCACCGGGTGTCGAGCATGAGATAGTCTTCGGGCCGGCCTTGGTCGGGTTGGAAGCCCAATTCGGGGCACACGTCGCATCGGCCCAGGATGTTGCAGAGCCCCTTCTCGCATTGAATTTCGCCGACGAGGCGGAAATAGACGCGCTCGGGATGCCGGTTCTGGGCGCCACGGAGCAGGATCAGGTCGTCCGGGCGCAGTTCCTTCCGAAGAAATTTCACCGCCTCTCCCATATGGCGGTACGAGCGCACGGCCTCCGGGCTCATCCCGGCCTCGACCGCACCATCCACGGCAGGCTTCATATGGCGCCCGAGGAAGATGGCCAGGTCCGCCGAGGTACCGACGCGCCGGCCGAGGTCGGCCGCCGGAGATTCGACTTCGGCCGGAGGATCATAGTGCAGGCCTACCACCAGAATGCGCCGGCCGGCGCGAGCCTCGCGCAGGACCTTCAGGGCGGCATCGAGGGTTGTGAACGACTCGTTGAATTCGTCGCGCAGCACCCAGACGCCGTTCGGCAGGCGGATCGGGGCCATCCGGCCACCCACCGGCTCCACCGCCTCCACCGCCGCGGCGGCCGTCTCGAGCGGCACCCCGGCCGCCACGGCTCCGAGCAGCGCGCCGAGCACCGAGTTCACCCAGTGGGTGCCGATCAGTTGCGTCTTCACCGGCAGCGACCGGTCCCCCATCGTGACCCGGAAGCTGAGCCGGTCGGGCCAGCGCGCCTCCACCTCCGAAGCCCACAGATCGGCCTCCGGCGTACGCCCGAATGAGAGGACCCGGCCCCGGCACCGGTGTCGCATGTCCCACACCCAGGGGTCGTCCCGATTCAGCACGGCGATGCCGGACCGCCCGAGCCGCCGCAACAACTGAAACTTCTCGTTGGCGATCCCCTCGAGCCCATCGAACTGGTGGCTGTGCATCAGCCCCACGGCCAGCACCACGACGATGTCCGGCGCAATCAACCAGGACGCCCGCCATAGGGCTCCGGGCAGATTGGTGCCTACCTCGAGCAGCGTATAGCGATGTCTCGGCCGCGTATCGAGCAGGATCTGAAGCAGCGCCAACCGCCAGTTCGCCCCGCCCGGGATCCAGTTGGTGGGAGCGTGCGCGGCCAGCATCGGGCCCAGGCACTCGGTGGCCGTCGTCTTTCCGTAGCTCCCGGTGACGGCGATGAAGGTGGTCCGCCGCATCAAGCGCCGCCAAAGCGCGGCCTTTGCACTGCGGGAGTATTTCTTCACGCCTCGGCGAACGGTGATCCAACGCCCCATACGAACCTCAGCCTATCAGGGCGGAGGTGGGCTTCGGAAGAGAGGCGGGATACCCGGCCGGGCTATAGCCGCGACCCGCGGTAGAACCGATACAGCGACGGCGGAAGGAAGAGCGCCCGGTGGATGGACAGAGTCTGGCCGTCTCGGGTGCGGAACGACGGGCCCCGCCCTCCCGGCGCCGGGCGGAGCGATGTCACCTCGTACCAGACCCCGCCGGCGCGGATCCGGATCAGCTCGAAGCAGTGCAGGCGGTGGAGGATTTCGCCGGCATCGAGGTTCTCTGGGTGCTCGATGCGGCAGATTCGCTCGCGGTCCCGCCGGGAGAAGTAGCCGCCACCGCCGGGCTGCGGCTGGCCGGGATCACGGCTCACCATCCGGTCGAGAACCGTCCGGGCATCTCGCGCCGCCAGATCTGTCTTGGCTGAGGAAACAACCGCCGCGGGCACGCCCGCCTCCACGCCGAGCCGGCCCTGGAGAAGCACGTGTCCGGTGTCGACGCGCGCGTCCATTCGATGGTAGGTGTAGCCGGTGAAGCGCTCGCGGCGGTACAGCGACCAAGCAGTCGCCCGTACCCCGCGGTAGTGAGGCACGAGGCCGTCGTGGTAGTTCACCACCAGATCGAAGCACTCGAGCAGCGGCGGACGGAAGATCTGAATACAGCCGAGCGACAGCCCGAGCGTCGGCCGCCAGCGCGTCCGCAACTCGTCGAGGAACGCGGGATCGTTCACGTTGCGGTCCGGCGGCACGATGACCCGGGCACCGTGACGCCGCGCGACCCATAGAACCCCAGGTCCTTCGCCCGCGGCGTGGACGGACTGAACACGGCGCGGGCTGCTCCCCGCGCCCATTGCCGGAGGGTACGGCCCGGCTCGGCCGCCGCCGGCCGGCGGCCGGTTTCGCACACCGCCACCAGTTCGACGTCCGTGCGCCGCGCGATTTCGGCAAGAAAGGCGTCCAGGAGGACGCTCGCGAAGCCGATGTCCCGGTCGCCCAGGATGAGCAGGCGATCGGGTCCCTTTCGACGCGGTTGCGCGCGCAGATCCCAGCCCTCGTTCGGATCCGCCAATGCCCATTCCCCCCGGATCGTACTCGACAGTCACCCGCCTGCTGATACCGATTCTAGCGGGTACCATGGCGGCGGAGGCCAGCCAACGGCCCGTGTTAGGATAGAGGATTGTCAGGTCCCGGGCTCCGTGCAACGGGCGGCCGTGAACTCCGCCAGGTCCGGAAGGAAGCAACGGTAGCGGTCCAACCTGTGTGCCGCGGATCACCCGGGGCTTGGCAAACTGATCCATCTGCAAGTCCATGTATCAGGTACTTGCCCGCAAATACCGGCCCCAAACCTTCGCCGAACTGATCGGGCAGGAGCACGTCCGAACTACCCTCGATAACGCCATTTCGCAGGGCCGTATCGCCCACGGCTACATCTTCTCCGGGCAGCGTGGCACCGGCAAGACAACCGTGGCGCGCATCCTCGCCCGTTGCCTGAACTGTGCCGACGGCCCCACCGTCACCCCCTGCGGAACCTGCTCCAGTTGCGTCGAAACCGCCGGCGGCAACGCCGTCGACGTCATCGAGATCGACGCCGCCTCCAATCGCGGCATCAACGAAATGCGCGAGCTGCGCGAGAACATCAAGCTACCGTCCGGCCCGCGACCGCTACAAGGTCTTCATCATCGACGAAGCCCACCAGATCACCAACGAGGCGTTCAACGCGCTGCTCAAGACACTCGAGGAGCCGCCCGAGTGGGTCGTCTTCGTCCTCTGCACCACCGAGGCGCACAAGATCCCCACCACCATCGCCTCGCGCTGCCAGCAGTTCGCCTTCCGCTCGGTCGACTTCCAGGAAATCATCGGCCGGATGCAGTGGATCTGCGAGCAGGAGTCGGTGACGGCCGACGCGGAGACCTTCTCGGTGCTCGCCCAGGCCGGCGAGGGCAGCGTCCGCGACTCGCTCTCCGCGCTCGACCAGGCCATTGCCTGCTGCGGCTCCGAGCTCCGCGCGGCCGACGTGCGCGGCCTGCTCGGCATGTTCTCCATCGAGTCGCTGCACCGGGTCACCGAGGCTCTCTCGGCGGCCGACGCGCGGCGCATGCTCGATATCGTGCAGGAGCTCGAGCGCTCCGGCCGCAACCTGCAGCACTTCTGCCGGGAACTCGCCCGCTACTTCCGCAATCTGCTCGTCACCAACATGGCCGGCCCGGGCACGAGCCTGGTGGCGGCGTCGGAGGACGAACAGAAGCAACTGGCCGAAATCGCCGCCTCGTTCAGCGAAGAGGACCTGACCCGCTACCTGCAGCTCACGCTCGACCTGTTCCGCGAGCTCCAGTATTCCCTACAGCCGCGGCTGCACCTGGAGATGGGCCTGTTGAAGCTGGTTCACGCCGGGCGCCTGATCACGATCGAGGAAGCACTCGCCGCGGTCGGCGGAGGTGGGGGCGGCGTCGCGCTCGGCTCCGGCGGAACGTCGTCCGCGGAGCGGCCCAGCAACCCTCCGGCGCGGCAATCGTCCCGGTCCGCCCCACCGCTCACCGCGCCGAAGACGGCTCCCCGGCCATTCTCGCCGCCCACTCCGAAAACCGAGACGCCGGAGAACGTGAGCCCGCCCGCCAGGAAATCCGCGCCGGTCAACGGCGCCGCCGATCTGAAATCGCGCCTGCTCGCTCAGGCGAACGAGCAGCAGCTCACCTTCATCGCCGACGCCGTCGAGCACGCCGACGTGGCCGAAAAAGGAAACGAGCTGCAGTTCATCGTGCCGCGGGAGTTCACCCTCGCTCTCCGTTCCGCCGAGATGAAGAAGCTGGTTCGCGAGGTCGCCGGCCGGGCGATGCAAATTACCGTGACGGTGGGCGAGAGCAAGTCCGCGCCGTCCCCGGCCGCGGAGGGCCTCGACGCCGACACCGACGAAGAAGCCACCCAGCGAGCCCTGGCGCATCCCGACGTGCAGCGCTTCCAGCAGGCGTTCCCGGAAAGCCACATCCGTACCGTCCGCAATCTCAAGCAGTAGTCGCTATTCATAGCTGGTCTTGTCATACAAAATACGCTGCGGCGCGGTATTGTTCTGCAGTCTGCAACATTCGCAAGCAAAAGGTACTACTGGTACTAATACGAATGGCTTGTGGTTATTTTCAACAACGGGAAAGGACCTACCAAGACGCCTGGCCGGGGCGCTTCCCGCGGGCACACCGATCGCGGCCGGGCGCCTGTCAGCCGGGTGTTCGACGGCGCCCGCGCATCCGTAAGACAGACAATCCGCGACCCTTGAATTCCCCGCGGGGGCGCCTCCCGGCAGACCGGTTGGAACCGGCGAGGCGGCTTTTGGGGTCCCGTCCTTGGTACTCCCGGGAAAAAAAGGACGTTACAAATTCCCCAACTCCCGCTAAACTAAGTACGTTGTCCGGTAGCTCCATCTCGGTGGTGATTCCTGTCTTCAATTCCGCCGGATATCTGCGGCGGTGCCTCGAATCCCTGGAGAAGTCGGCCCGGCGGCCCCTGGAGATCCTGGTAGTCGACGATGGCTCGACCGACGGGACCGTGGCTGTCGCCGAAGAGTTCAATGTCCGCGTGCTGCGAATGGAAGAGCGCGGCGGTCCGTCCAAGGCGCGGAACCGCGGCGCCGCCGAGGCGCGGGGCGACATCGTCCTGTTCCTGGATGCCGACGTTTGCGTCCATGCCGACACCGTCGAGAGGATCGCCCATTGGTTTGTGGACGACCCGAAACTCGATGCCCTGTTCGGTTCCTATGACGAGACGCCGGGGTCGCCGGACTTCCTGTCGCAATACCGCAATCTGATGCATGCCTTCGTGCATCAGCAGGCGCGGTCCAGCGCGACCACGTTCTGGAGCGGCTGCGGCGCCATCCGCCGCGAGCTCTTCCTCCAGCACGGCGGCTTCGACGAATCCGGCGAGCGGCCGGCCACGGAAGATATCGAGCTCGGTTACCGGCTGCACCTGGCGGGCTGCAAGATCATCCTCGACCGCGACATCCGCGTGACGCACCTGAAGCGCTGGACCTTCTGGAATCTCGTCCACACCGACATCGTCGGCCGCGGGATCCCGTGGACCGAGCTGATTCTCCGGGACCGTCATCTGCCCAACGACCTGAACGTCGGCCTGAGCCAGCGTGTCAGCGTGGCTTTGATGTTCCTGCTGACGGGCATGTCGCTGTTCGCGGCGTTTTGGTGGAAGGGCTACTTCCTCACGCCGCTGTTTGCGGTGCTATTTCTCGTGATGGGGCGCTACTGGGTCGAGTTCACTGACTACCGGGAGCGCAAGATCGGGTTGGTCCTGACCACCGGCATCGTGGCGGCCATCGTTGCCGCCGCCTGGTTCCACCATCAACAGGTGCTGATTCCGCCACTGCTGCTCGGCTACCTGTTGACGATGATGAAGCACCGTTACGAGTACGAGAAGCGCGGCATAGCGTACTCGCTCGCTCTGGCGGCGGCTATCACGCTCGCCTTCGCGCTGTTCGAGTTGTTCTACGTGCCGTACCACCAGTTCGTCTTTGCGGTGATTGTGGTCTTCCTGTTGGTGGTGCTGCTGAACACGCAGTTCTATGTGTTCCTGTCCGAGAAGCGCGGCGCCTTCTTTGCGGTGGCCGCCATTCCCTTCCACCTGCTGTACCACTTCTACAACGGGATCTCGTTTATCGCCGGCAGCTTCCGTTACTACCTCATCACCGGCCGCCGGCCGCAGGCCGCACGGGCGCGCCAAACCCGCCTGTCCGAGCGCCAGCACAGCGTCGGCGGCGACTGAGCAGCACACCCCCGGGTTCAGTTAGATGCGTACCCCCGTTGGGGGGCGGACTTCAGCCCAATCCTGTTCAGCTATCTCGTGGGGCGGGTCTCCTGACCCGCAGGCCGACGTCCCGCCGGCCTTTTCCGGGCGTCGGAGAGCCGGACCAGGAGGTCCGCCGCGGTCGTGGACGACCGCCTTACATCCGACGACCCGGCGTTCGGGCTAGGTGAGGAATATTGGGCTTCAGCCCCGATCCTCGTCACGACGGCCGCGTGACGTTTTCCCGTCCCGCTTACTTTTCCAGGAAGAAGTGCCCCACGAACATCGCGTCGATGCCCGAGGAATAGAAACTCCGGACGGCATCGCGCGGGTAGCAGACCAGCGGGTCGTTGAACAGGTTGAACGAGGTGTTGTAGAGGATCGGCAGGCCGGTCTTCTCGCCGAAGGCGTGCAGCAGCCGCCAGTAGAGCGGGTTGTCGTCGCGGCTGACAGTATGCACGCGTACCAGGTCCTTGCTCAGAATGGCGCTCTCGAGCCTTTCCTTGTGCTGCGGCTTCACCCGCCCCACGGTGGCCAGGAAGCGGGCGTTGGGACCGACGTCGAAATACTGGTCGGCCAGCTCCTCCGGCACCGACGCGGCGAACTTCCGGAACGGCTCGCGGTGCTTGATGTAGGCATTCAGGTTCTCGGTCGAATAGGAGTTGAGCGGCGACGCCAGAATGCTGCGGTTGCCCAGCGCCCGCGCACCGAACTCCATCCGGCCGTGCATCCAGGCAATGATGCGCTCGTCGTGGATCTGTTCGACGGCGGCGTCGATCAGTTCGTCGGTGGTGAGCAGGTAGCGGAACCGCAGCTTGCAGTTCTCGAGCACCTGCTTGGTCTCCTCGGGCGTGAACCCCGGGCCGAGGCAGAGATTGCCGATGGAGGCGCGCTGGGTTCGCTGGAAGACGGTATGCCAGGCGTGGAAGACCGCGCCGATCGAGGTGCCGGCGTTACCGGCCGCCGGCTGCACGAAGACGTTCTTCCACTGTCCGCTGTTCTCGAGCGCGGCCACCAGCAGAACGTTGTACATCAGTCCGCCGGCCAGGCACAGATTCTCGCCCTTGCCCGCCATCCGGCCGACCACCTCCTCGATGGCGCGCTGCAGCCCGGCGGCGATCGTCGGCCGCAGTTCGCCGGGCACCTCGGCGCCGTCGGCGAGGCCGAGCCGCTCGTAAAACCGGGCGCTGAAGCCGCCCTGCGTCAGCCGGTCGCCGTCGAAGCCACGACCGGTCGACGCGCGGCCACTTCCCCTCCTCGCAGGAGAGGATCTCGAGAAAAACGTCGCGAAGGCGGTCGTCGCCGGCCGCCGAAAGCCACTGCACCTTGTGCTCATCCGCCCGCGGCATGAAGCCCAGCAGCGCGGTGACGCGGCCGTAGAGGTCTCCGAGCGAATCCGGATAATAGAGCTCGCGGTCAAGGTGCAGCCAGTTGCCGGAGCCGAGCCAACGCGCGCCGCAACGGAAGTCGCCCGTCTGGTCGAGTGTCAGTACGGTCGCCTCCTCGAATGGCGACGCATAGAATGCCGAGGCGGCGTGAGCCGGCCTGGTGCTCCACCAGCACGATCTGCGAGTTCGGAAACCGCGACCGCAGGTTCAGATGGATCGGCGCCTCGGCCGCCAGCGGCCGCACGATGGCGACACAATCGACGTCAGCGGCGGTGATGCCGGCCAACTGGAGACTCGCGCCGATCGATGCCTCCGGCAACTGGCCGGGACGATGGTGGCGCGTCAGCTTGTTTTCTTCGACGGCGGCGGTCAGCTCGCCATCCCGCAAGACCGCGCAGGCCGGTTCATTCAGTATGCCGCCGATTCCAATGATGTTCATTTTTCTTTACTCGAAAGCGCGCGAGTCAAGCGCGCCCATCAAACCTTCCGGAGCCTCCTGTGGGGCGGGCTTCAGCCTGCACGGGGCTTCAGCCCCGATCCCCCCTCCGCCGATCATTGCCCCTTCGTCTGCTGCTCGATCTTCGCCCACGTGTCCCGCAGCGTGATCGTGCGATTGAACACCAGCCGCTCGGGGGTCGAATCCGGATCGACACAGAAGTATCCCAGCCGCTCGAACTGGCACCGGTAGCCCGCCTCCGCACCGCGCAGGCTCGGTTCGAGCTTGCAGTCGCTCAGAACCTCGAGCGAGTCGGGGTTCAGATTCGCCGTGAAGTCCTGCCCTTCCTCGACCTCGTTCGGGTTCTCCTTGAGTGAACAGGTGATCGTAGAGCCGGACCTCGGCGTCCACCGCGTGCGCGGCCGACACCCAGTGCATGGTCGACTTCACCTTGCGGCCGTCCGGCGCGTTGCCGCCGCGCGTGGCCGGGTCGTAGGTGCAGTGCACCTCGACCACGTTGCCGGCTGTCGTCCTTGACCACGCCCGTGCAGGTGATCAGGTAGGCGTACCGCAGCCGCACCTCACGCCCCGGACTCAGCCGGAAGTACTTCTTCGGCGGATCCTCGCGGAAGTCGTCCTGCTCGATATAGAGCACGCGCGAGAACGGCACCTGGCGCGCCCCGGCGTCCGCGTCCTCGGGATTGTTGACGGCGTCCATCTCCTCCACCTGGCCCTCGGGGTAGTTGTCGATCACCACCTTGAGCGGCCGGAGACGCCCATCACCCGCGGCGCATCGCCGGTTCAGATCCTCGCGGACGAAGTGCTCCAGCAGCGCCAGCTCGATGATGCCGTCAGTGCGCGCCACGCCGATGCGGTCGCAGAAGGCGCGGATCGCCTCCGGCGTGTAGCCGCGACGCCGGATGCCGGAGAGCGTCGGCATGCGCGGATCGTCCCAGCCGCGGACATAGCCCTTTTCGACCAGCATCAGCAGCCGCCGCTTGCTCAGCAGCGTGTAGGTCAGGTTCAGCCGGGCGAACTCGTACTGCCGCGACGGGAAGATGCCCAGCTGCTCGATGAACCAGTCGTAGAGCGGCTGATGGTCGGCGAACTCCAGCGTGCAGATGGAGTGCGTGATGCCCTCGATCGAATCCGACTGCCCGTGGGCGAAGTCGTACATCGGATAGATGCACCACTTATCGCCGGTGCGGTGGTGCGAGGCGTGCAGGATACGGTACATCACCGGATCGCGCATGTTCAGGTTCGGCGTGGCCATGTCGATCTTGGCGCGCAGCGTCCGGGAGCCGTCGGGGAACTCGCCGGCGCGCATCCGCTCGAACAGGTCGAGGTTCTCCTCCACCGGTCCGGTTGCGGTCAGGGGCTCTCCGTGCCGGGCTCGGTGAGCGTGCCGCGGTACTGGCGGATCTGCTCTCCGCGTCAGGTCGCAGACGTACGCCTTGCCGGCCTGGATGAGCTGGACGGCCCACTCGTAGAGCTGGTCGAAGTAGTCCGAGGCGTAGAAGAGCCGGTCCTCCCAATCGAAGCCCAGCCAGCGCACGTCGTCGATGATCGAGTCGACGTACTCCTGCTCTTCCTTCGAGGGGTTGGTGTCGTCGAAGCGCAGATTGCACTGGCCGCCGAACTCCTCGGCCAGCCCGAAGTTGAGGCAGATCGACTTGGCGTGGCCGATATGCAGGTAGCCGTTCGGCTCGGGCGGAAAGCGGGTATGGACACGCCCGCCGTGCTTGCCCTCGGCGATGTCCCGCCGGACGATCTCCTTGATGAAATGTTCGCTGGGAGACTTGGTCGCCACGGGCGGCTCGTTCGGATTCTTGTTTGTGTTCAAGTCGGTTTCTGGTGGACTCAGTATCGTGTCCGCGCACCTGTCGCGGTTTCCCGTGGACGGCGGACTTCATATCATTGTAGCCGGAGCGCCCGTCTCGCAGACGCGCGCTCCCGGCCGGGCGCCCCCCGCCCTCGCATTCCGGCACCCCTTCACACCCGAGTAACAGTTCTCTAGTAGAATGTTCTTTAGGCACACCGGGTCGATGCTGTTACGCGCCCTCGACTCCCTGGGACTTCAGTGAGGGCCGATTCCGGTTACCAACCAGCCATCCGCCCACGCCGGCGCCTGGTTCCCGTCCAACCAGACAACGGGGGGTGCGGTGCGTCTGTACTCGTATCAAGGAGGGAAGTTATGCCTAAAGTTGATGTCGTCTCAGTGGCCGGTCACGATCCGGCGGCCGGCCGCATCGAGGAAAAGCTGAACCAGGCGCGGTCCGCCATCGGAGAGCGTGCCTTCCACGTTGCCCAGGAACGCGCCCATCGCGGCGGGGCCGACCTCGAAAACTGGGTCGCCGCCGAGCGCCAGCTTTTTCACGTCCCGAGCTGCGAGTTGGTCGAACAGAACGGCGAATTGCGCCTGCGGGCGGCCGTGCCCGGCTTCGAGGCAAGCCAGCTTCGCCTGACCGCGCTGCCGACGGCGATCATCATCCAATCCAGTCCGGTTTCCGGGGACAGGAGCACGAACGGCGCGGATGCGAAGGTCCATTTCACCGAGTTCAACCGGAACGTCGTGCTGCGCCGGGTGGAGTTGCCCGAGGAGATCCGGATCGACTCGGTGACGGCCAAGATCGAGCGCGGCGTGCTGGAGGTCGTGGCGCTCAAGCAGGGCGCCGTGGCAAAGCCGCCGGCCGCGAAGAAGGCCGCTCCCGTAAAGCGGAAGGCCGCCGCGGCCGGAGCCGGTTCGCCGGCCGCCGCCGCACCGGTGAAGCCGAAGTCCACGGCCCGCCGCAAGAAGACCAGCTAAGGCCGGTCCGCTCGGTGCAAGCCGTGACCGGAAGGGAGCGGAACGGGTATCTCAACTCTTGTGTTGCGTTGGGTCCGAAGCCACGCGCCGGCGAGCCTACGCCGCGCAGTGTTCATTCCCATGGGCAGTTGCACGTCTTTGGGACAACTGCACCTGGCAACTGGGCCGCGACGGATCCCGCTCCCTTCGGCCACGGCTCCACCGGCCGTTCCGCTGAGCGCGGGCCGTGACGGTAGGGAGCGGAGGCTGCCTTTCATCGATGGGGACGGCAGGTGTGAGGCGCCGGCGTCTACCAGCGCTGGTGGACCAGCCCCTTGATCCGCCCGTCGTAAATCTGCTTCACCTTCGCCATCGTGGCTTCGTCGAGCGCCGGCAGGTCCGCGGCCCGCACGTTCTCCTCCACCTGATCCGGCCGCTTGGCGCCCGGGATGGCGCAGGTAACCGCGTCGAACATCAGGATCCAGCGCAGCGCGAACTGCGTCAGGCTCGCCCCATCCGGAACGACAGCCTTCAGCGCCTCGACGGCCTCGAGCCCGGTGTCGTAGTCCACCCCGGAGAAGGTCTCGCCCGCGTCGAAGAACTCACCGTGCCGGTTGAAGCGGCGATGGTCGTCCTCGGCGAACGTCGAATCCGCCCGCATCTTGCCGGTGAGCATTCCGCTCGCCAGCGGCACCCGCGCCAGGATGCCCACCTTGCGCCGCCTGGCCTCTTCAAAGAAGCGCTCCGCCGGCCGCAGCCGGAACATGTTGAAGATGATCTGTACGGTCTGGACGCCGGGATATTCGATCGCCTTGAGCGCCTCCTCCACCCGCTCGACGCTGACGCCGTAGTGGCGCAGCTTTCCTTCGTCCACCATCTTGTCGAGCACGCCGAAGACTTCCGGCCGGTAGTAGACATCGGCGGGCGGGCAGTGCAGTTGCAGCAGGTCGAGACTGTCGGTGGCCAGGTTCTTGAGGCTCCGCTCGACGAACGCCCGCAGATTGGCCTCGTTGTAGCCGTCCGCGGTGTGCGGATTCAGCCGCCGGCCCGCCTTGGTAGCGACATGGATCTCCTCGGAGCGTTCACGCCGCAGCCGCGCCACGAGCTGCTCGCTATGCCCGTCTCCGTAGACGTCGGCCGTATCGATGAAGTTGACGCCGAGGTCGATCGCGCGATGGAGCGCGGCGAGGGAATCCGAGTCCTCCACCTTGCCCCAGGCGCTGCCGATGGCCCACGCGCCGAAGCTGATCGCCGATACCTTCCAACCTGTTCTTCCGAGCTCTCGATATTCCATCTGGGTTCTTCTCCTCGGACTAGTGTAGGACGTTGGCTGAACCAGGCGCCGCGGCGGCGTGTATACTCGTCTCCTTATGGTCCGCATTGGCGCTCGCTCCGCGGCTCCGCGTCGAGCCGCGAACCCGGCACCCGTTCCGGTGGAGCCGTCCGGCCGCCCCACCCGCCGTCACCTGCTGGCCTCCGGACTCTCGCTCGCCGGATTCGCCCTCGCCGGCTGCCACTCGGAAAACGAACCGCGCACCGTCAGCACTACCGACATCTGCGTCTACGGCGGATCGTCGAGCGGTGTACTGGCGGCCGTCGCCGCCGCCCGCATGGGCAAGCGCATCGTCCTGATCGCGCCCTCCGGCCATGTCGGCGGGATGACCTCGAACGGCGCTCCCGGACCATCGGTGCCATCGGCCGTCGGCGGCCTCGCGCGTGAGCTCTACGTCCGCATCGGCTCCCACTACGGCCAGCCGGCCGGCACACCGGCGCCCGTCTTTGAGCCGCACATCGCCGAGCAGGTCTTCGACGACCTCCTCGCCAACGCCGGCGTGATCCTCGTCCGGGGACAACAAATCGTCGCCGTGACGCTCGAGGATGGCCGCCTGCGGGATATCGTCACCACCGACGGCTCACGCTTCGGGGCGAGTATCTATATCGACGCGAGCTACGCGGGCGACCTGATGGCCGCCGCCGGCGTATCTTACATCTTCGGACGCGAGTCGCGCGGCACTTACAATGAACCGCTCGCCGGCATCCAGCCGCCGCCGGAAACCCGCGAGGCGGGCGCTTTCCTGGTTCCAGTGGATCCGTTCGTCACGCCCGGCCAACCGGCCGGCGGCCTGCTCCCCTATCTGCTCTCCGGCGAGCCCTATGACACGCTCGGCTCCGCCGACAAGCGCGTCCAGGCTTACTCCTACCGCCTGTGCCTGACCTCCCGCCCGGACAACCGCGTGGCCTTCCAGCCGCCGGCCGACTACGATGCGTCCCGCTATGAGCTGCTGGGCCGATGGATCGCCGCGCGCGTGGCCGCCGGGGACGAGATTTCCGTCCGCGACTTACTCGGCCTCGAATCGCTGCCCAACGGTAAGTATCTCGCCGCCGGCGCTGGTCCTATCTCGCCGGACTTTGTCGGTGGGAGCGACGGCTACCCGGAAGGCGATGCCGCCGCCCGGAGCCGGATCGCGCAGGCCCATGAAAGCTACCTCCGCGGCTTCCTCACCTTCCTGGCTTCCGATGAACGGGTCCCGGCGACGGCGCGGCAGGAGATGAACTCCCTGGGACTCGCGGCCGACGAGTTCACCGCCAACCAGAGCTGGCCCTACGAACTCCATATCCCGGAAGCGCGGCGCATGGTCTCGTCCTTTGTCATGACCCAGGACCACTGCCAGGGCCGGCAGACGGCGCCCCGGGCGATCGCGGTCGGCAGCGGGCCGATTGCGCTGCACGCGGTCCGCCGTATCGTGAACGAAGGCCGGCCGATGAATGAAGGCGGCATCGGCGGACCGGTGGTGGCGCCGTACGCCATCGCCTACGACGCCATCATCCCGAAGCCGGAGGAGTGCCTCAACCTGCTGGTGCCCGCATGCCTGTCGGCAAGCCACGTCGCCTACGGATCGATCCGGAAGGAGCCGGTCCTGATGGCGCTGGGCCAGGCCGCTGGCGCCGCCGCCTCGCTGGCGCTCGACGCTAACGTCTCCGTGCAGGAAGTCGACTACGCCCGGTTGCGCCAAATCCTGGAAGGTTCCGGGCTAGCACTATAAGAGCCGGCGCGCGAACGGCTCAGCAAGGTGGGACGAGCTTCAGCCTGCGAGGGGCTTCAGCCCAATGCCGCTTAGTTTTCCAGACAAGAGCGGGGCTGAAGCCCCGAGCCGGCTAAAGCCTGCCTTCCAAAAGGCTCCGGCGACGCCATGGAGGGCGCGCTGTAGCGGGCGTGGAGCTTCAGTTCCACTCTCTTCTCGCTCCGACGGGGCCGGGTGCCGCCGTACGCGCCTACCTTATCGGCGGCAGCCACGCGTGTGTGGCCGATTTGTAGCGATCAAAGGCCGGGCCGAAGTGCTGGCCGAGTAGTCCCTCCTCGGCGGCAATCCGGACCTCGGTGCCGGCCACGTGCAGGATGACGGCGACGATGCCCGCCCACCACTGGGATTCGAGCAGCGCCGAGCCCACCAGCATCAGGAAGAAACCGGTGTACACCGGGTGGCGCACCACGCTATAAGGGCCGCCGGTGACTAGCGCATGGTCGTCGGCGACCACGGCCGCCAGCCGCCACTGCCGTCCCAAATTAGCGAGCGCGGCCCAGGTCAGCACGACGCCACCATAGAGCGCCACCGCCGCCACCATGGTCATCGGGAAAGGAACCGCTCCGGACCGGCGTACTGACAAAGCCAGGACCACCGCCGCAAACTGCGCCAACATCCCGGCGTCAGACCGGCGGTCCCGCCGGACCCGCTGTTCCGGAGCCTCGTCCCGCCGATCCGCCCGCACCCGGAGATGGTTCCACACGAAAGCCGCCACGTAGAGCATCCACGCCGTCCAGAGCACCACTCCATTGGACCACTGGAGCGCCGCCGCGCGGGAAAGCGAACAAATGGCGAATATTTCTCTTGACGCCCGTCCAACAATTGTCTATTCTGTAGGCGAACAAAGGGCGAATCCAATAAGGAGATTGATCCCATGTCCGAGAAGAACCCGGTTCGCGTCGGGGTTGCCGGCTGGAGCTATCCACATTGGGACTCCACCGTCTACCCGCGCCCGAAGCCGCAAGGCTTCCGGCCGCTCGAGTATTTATCGCGCCACTTCGACATGGCCGAAATCAACGGCACGTTCTACCGGTCCGTGCGGCCGGAAATCGCCGAGCTGTGGCTCCATCAGGTCAAGGCCAACCCCGCCTTCCGCTTCACGGCGAAGCTGGGGCGGCAGTTCACGCACGACCGGTGCCTGGGCGAACGCCAGGTGATGGAGTTCTCCCGGGGCCTGCGCCCGCTGCTCGACGCGGGCAAGCTCGGATGCCTGCTGATGCAGTTCCCGTGGGCGTTCCGCTTCACCGAGGAGAATCGCGACTTCTTCATCCGGCTGCGGCGGGCCTTCAGCGCCTTTCCGCTGGTGGCCGAGATGCGGCATTCGAGCTGGATGCGGGAGGAGGCGCTCGGCCTCTTCATCGACTACAAGGTCGGTTTCGTGAACATCGACCAGCCGCAGCGGCAGAGCTCGATGCCGCCCACCGCCTGCCTGACCTCGTCGGTCGGCTATGTGCGGCTCCACGGCCGCGGCTACGGACGTTGGTTCCAGGAATTCCATGAGCCGCCGCGCGAGGTGGCGCGGCGCGACTACCTCTATTCGACCGGGGAGCTGGCCGAGTGGCGCGAGCGCATCCGCCACATCGGCCGTTTCGCCGACAGCGTTTACGTCGTGACGACGAACGACGAGCGCGGCCGGGCGGTGGTCAACGCCCTGCAACTGCAGCAGATGCTGGGCATCGCCAAGGACTCCGCCCCGCGGACGCTGATGGCGACCTGGCGTGAGCCGTTGGCTTCGTTCCGCCCCGACGGTCCGGTGCAGAACCCCCTGTTCACCCGCGCCGTGGCCTGAGTGGCGGTGTGGTCTGGCGGATGAACGCACTCGTGCGAGCCGTGTTGGCGCTCTCGCCAACACGCGGCGTCGGTCGGCCGACGACCAATCGGCCCGCTTTCCACACCGCCTGTGACGAGCCGCTACGGCTGTCGCATCGCGGCCCGTAAGGAGCGGTAAACGGCCGCGTCGCGGAGAATTCGCACGCGCCAGGGCGTTCACACGATTGTGAACGCGGCAGGCACGAGTGCCCACGCCACATCTTCTGTTCCGAGAACGGCCTTCCTGAGGTGTAGCCCGGCGGATTAGCTTGGGGGAGCGCTCGCCGGGCCGCAGAAACCGGCCGGGTCGCAGGCCACCGCGACCCGGCCGGTTCTCTTCCTGCAATCTGCCCCTGACGAAGCCTGCCCCGCCGCTACCGGGCGCGACCGTGAGGGAGCGCAGCAGATACCCCGAGCATCGCGTTTACGCTTTGCTGAAATTCGCGCCTTCCCGTCGCTGTGTAAGCTGCCGGCTCCGCTCCCTCCGGTCACGGCTCGCAACGAAGTATTCCGCCCAATGCGAGCCGTGACCGGAGGGAGCGGCACAGGGCGCCCCGATCCCGGTGTTACGCTCTCTCGAGCCCGGTGCGGCTTTCACCGCATGGGTGGCCCGCCGGGCAAGGGGAGTTCCCTCTCGGTCGCGGCCCGGTGGCGGTGCGACCCACCCGGACAGCCCGAGCCCACCACGCCAAACGAACCCTAGCGTCCTTTGCGTCCTTCGCGGTTCAATCAATCTCGGCCCCGTCCTCGCCTCCCGCGGCTACAATGGCTTACGTGGCCACCGTAACCTTTGAGCAGGCGCGCGCCTCGATCCGAGAGAAGATCGGCGCCGGCCGTACGCCTGAGATCACCGAAGTTCCGCTGCTCGCCTCCGACGGCCGGGTTCTCGCGGAGCCCATCCGCGCCGACCGCGATTCTCCCGTGCTCGATCGCTCCATCCGGGACGGCTATGCCGTCCGCTCGGCCGAGTTGCCGGGTTCGTTCCGTATTGCGGGCGAAGTCCGCGCCGGAGAACAGTTCAACGGCACCGTCGGCGCCGGCGAAGCCGTGGTCATCATGACCGGAGCGCCGGTGCCTGGGGGGGCCGACCAGGTCGTCATGGTCGAGCACACCAGCCAATCCGACGGCGTCATGACGACCGAGCGGCCCTCGGCGCCGGGCGAGTTCATCAACCCGCGGGCGGGCGAAGCACGGGCCGGCGACGTGATTCTTCTGCCCGGCCGGCGCATCGACTTCTCGACGATCTCGATCCTCGCCGCCGTCGGGATGGCCGCCGTCAAGGTCTATCGCAAGCCCAAGGTCGCCATCATCACCACCGGCGACGAAGTAATCGCCGTCGAGGCGACGCCGAAGCCGCACCAGGTGCGCAACTCGAACGCCTACTCGCTCGCCGCCCAGGTGACCGGCTCTGGCGGCGTGGCCGAGATCCTGCCCGTAGCTCCCGACGAGCTGGCGCCGCTACGTCGGATCATCGGGCGCGGACTCGAGGCCGACCTTCTGCTGCTCTCCGGCGGCGTCTCAGCCGGCAAGTACGACCTAGTGGAGGATGTCCTCGCCGAGTTCGGCGCTGAATTCTACTTCGACCGAACTCTGATCCAGCCTGGGCGCCCGACCGTCTTCGGCCGGGCGAAGGGGACGTTCTTCTTCGGACTTCCCGGCAATCCGGCCTCGACGATGGTGACGTTCCGGGTCTTCGCGCAACTGGCGCTCGAGTTGCTCGCCGGCTGCCGGGAGCCGGAGTTGCCCCTCCTGCTCGCCCGGCTCACGACGCCCTTCCGGCACCAGACCGGCCTCAAGCGATTCCTCCCGGCCCGGTTGAGTGCGGACGGCTGCGAACTGACGCCGATCCCGTGGAAGGGATCGAGCGACATCCCGGCGCTGGCGCGCGCCAACGCCTATTTGGTGACCGATGCCGATCGGGAATCCTGGGAATCCGGGAATCTGATCGAAGTGCTTGTTAAGTAAGGAAGAATGAGCAAGCTATCGCACTACGACGACAGCGGGAGCCCACGGATGGTTGACGTCTCGGCCAAGTCCGCGACCCGGCGGACGGCCCGGGCGGGCGCCTTCGTCAAAATCCGCCCGGACGTGCTGGCCAAGCTCCCGGAGAATCCCAAGGGCAACCCGCTCGAGGTGGCCCGCATCGCCGGCATCATGGCCGCGAAGAAGACCGCCGAGCTGATCCCGCTGTGCCATCCGCTCCCGCTGACCCACGCCGACGTATCGATCGAGGTCACCGCCGACGGCGTCGCGATCGAGGCGACGGCGTCGACCACGGCTCAGACGGGCGTCGAGATGGAGGCGCTGACGGCGGCCTCAGTCGCCGCGCTGACCGTCTACGACATGGTCAAGGCGCTCGACAAGTCTATTGAAATCAGCAATATAAAGCTCATCGAAAAGACCGGCGGCAAGAGCGGCGACTACCAGGCCCGCTAGTCCTCGCCCCGGCATGAAGTGGGGCAGGCGGTTTCGCCTGCCAGGAAAATCTGTCCTGACCGTCCGCCTTTCCCGATCAGCGCCCTCCGCGCCGAATCCCGGCAGCCCCACCTCGCAGGAATGGTAACCTTAAAGGATAAGGTTTGATTCGGCGTATCCACCGGCGGCGGAACCGCGTCAGACACATGAGGGCTATACCAGTGCGACCCTTCATCCTGATTCTCACGCTCGTCAGTCTCACCACGGCGCTCGCCGCCCAGCTTCAGCTACCGGAGACCACCATCCGGACTACCGTGAGCGAAGTTGTCGTACCGGTAACAGTCCAGAACCAGAACGGGAGCTTCGTCAACGGACTGGAGGCGAGAGACTTCCGCCTGTACGACAACGACAAGCTCCAGGACATCAAGATGGATGTCACCTACAACCCGATCTCGATGGTGGTGGCCATCCAGTGCAGCTCCGACGTCGAAGGGATGTTGCCCAATATCAAGAAGATCGGCAACATGTTGGACACGCTGGTGATCGGCCAGTACGGCGAGGCCATGCTCATGGCCTTCGACCACCGGATGCGGGTAATTCAGGACTGGACCAACGACGGGGCGAAGTTCAACGAGGCCCTCGATGGCCTGCATACGGGGTCGAGCACCGGCGCCATGATCGACGCCGTGTTCTTCGGCGTGCGGCAGTTGCGGAGGCGCCCGGTCGACCAGCGCCGGATCCTGCTGCTGATCTCCGAGGTCAACGACAAAGGCTCGGAAGGCGAGTTGCGGGACGCGTTACGGGAAGCCGAATTCAACAACGTCATCATTTACACGATCAACATCAACCGGGGCAAGGCGATGCTGACCCGAACCGCGGAAGCGCCGCGACAGTCGCCATTCCCCACGGCGACCAGGCCGGCGCCCGGTTTCGCGCCGCAGACGCCGGACACGATGGCGCGGTTGAGCGGCCAGCAGTCGATGACGTTCGTCCCCATCATCAAAGAGATTTTCGTGCAGGCCCGGGGGCTCTTCGTTCCGAACAAGGCCGAGGTCTTCACCCGCTATACGGGCGGGCGTGAGTACGACTTCGACGGCCTGAAGGATCTCGAGGAGGCGCTCACCGACCTGGGCGAGGAACTACACAGCCAGTACATCCTCAGCTACATGCCCAACGCGGAGACCGAGAAAGAAGCCGGCTATCATGAGATCCACGTGGAGGTCAACCGGCCCAACCTCGATGTACGCGCCCGGCAGGGCTACTGGGCCGCCGCCAGATACCCACAAGACACTGAAAATTAGTAGGGTTTCGTGCACGGATGAAACCCCACACCGGGGCAAGCCATCTAACCCGTTAATGCTACACTGTGCTGTAGTATTACATTGCATGACAGCTGCCACACGCAGTTGGAATGGAACGCTTCAGGCGACGTTCCTTGAGCGAAGGCGGCTCGCCGGAAACCACCGGAAACTCGAGGAGGACATTCTTTGAGCGAAGCCAACAACGCACACTACATCCCACCACCGAGCGGCCCCGGGCTAAAGATCCCGATCCTTTTTGGGATCGTTATCGCACTGGTCGCCGCCAACGTATATCTCTATCTGCAGATGGACCAGACCCGCACCGAGCTGTCGGCGATGCGTGATTCGCTGCTCGAAGAAGTGTCGGAACTGCGTGAGACATCCACGGTTACCAACCAGACGCAGCAGCGCCGTCTCGAAACGATTCGCGAAGAGCTCGAAGCGGCGCGCCGTCAGGCCGCCGTCGCCGCGGGCAAGGCCAAGCAGGACGCTACCCAGCGCGCCGAAGATCTGGCCCAGGAGCTCAAGGCCGAGCAGATCCGCCAGCGTGAAGTACAGCAGCAGACCTCTCAGCAGTTGACCCAGGTGGCCGAAGCCACGTCCACGAACGAGACATCGATCGGCCAGGTCCGGACGTCGGTCGAGGAGACCAAAACCGAGCTCGACAAGACCATCAAGACCTTGTCCGCGGTCACCGGAGACCTCGGTGTCCAGAGCGGCCTGATCGCGACCAACTCCTCCGAGCTCGAAGCCCTCAAGGCGCTCGGCCAGCGGAACTACTACGAATTCGACCTCCGCGAGTCCAAGCAGCCGGTCCGCGTCGGAGACATCGCCCTGAGACTGCGGGACACCAACGAGAAGAAGAATCGGTTCACGCTGGACATCGTCGCCGACGACAAGGTGATCCAGAAGCGGCGGCGCTACATCAACGAGCCTCTTCAGTTCTACGTCTCGGCCGCCCGGCAGCCCTACGAGGTGGTTGTGAACGAGGTTCACAAGGACCGCATCGTCGGTTACCTCTCGACGCCGAAGGTCCGGGTGCCGCGCGGCACACAGGCCGCCGCGGCCACTGCGCCCCCAAGCGAATAGAGCTGCTGGTTTCTTTTGGTCGCGGCTCAGAACGACTGGGCCGCGACCTCGTCACGATCGTTCTTGAGGCCGCCCCCCCCGGAAATCTGCCCTGACCGTCCGCCCTCCGTCAACCCTTCAGCCGGTCCAGGTACGCACTGGCGAAGTCGATCTCCAGTTCCACCCACAGCGGAAAGTGATCGCTAAGCTGGTAGGTGCGCCACTCCTCGAGGTAGTACTCTTCGAGTTGGGCCGGATCGGCGAGCATTGCGTTCAGGTCGGCGATGTCCTTCTCGATCTTCTTCGCCTTCGCGGTCGTGCCCTTCGCCACCGCCTTCGCCAAGTCCGCCTCGAGCCCCTGGAGCCGTGTGTTCACCGTCTCGCGGACCTGCGGCTCGAACTCGCTGAACTGCCCGGCGGTGTAGAGGTTCGTAAACAGGTCGAGGACACCGTTGGCCTTGTCCGATCCCGCGAGGCGGAGTTCCTCGGGCCGGCTCCGGAATGAGATCTGGTCGTAGAACTTGTTCTTCTTGGAATTGCTGCCTGTCTTGTTACGGAAGACCTGGAAGCCGTGCCGGGCGAGGGCGTCGAAGCTGTCGCCCTCGAAATCCTCGATGTTAAAGTCGCCGACCAGGATGTAATTGTAGTCCTCATTCTTAGCCCGCTCCGCCAGGAAGCCGGCCACCGAGTCGATCTCCTGGACGCGGCGCTTGTACTCCGGGCTGCTCTTCGACGGACTCCCGTAGTAGATGTGGACTGTGGCGAACATGAACTTGAACCACCGCGATTGAAACGAACAGCAGAACGGCGTGCGGGCGAACTGGAGCTGCTTGGTGACGTCGCTGATCAGGAGCCGGTAGGGAAGGACGATCTCGCCGGCGACACCGGTGAACTGGACCTTGCCGCTGTCATAGAGGAAGCCGAGCCGTTCGCGGTTGCCGGACGGGCCCTCGGTCAAGTCGGTCACGAGATACTTGTAAGTCGGATCGAGCAGCTTCATCACCTCGTCGAGCGGCCCGAGATCGTCAGTAAGTTCCTGAACGGCCATGACGTCGAACGCGGAGATCGTTTCCGCTATATAGTAAAGCGCCTCGCGGCGGCGCGGACCGTGGCCGAAGCGATTGTCGTCGAAATTACGAATATTCCAGGTACCGAGTATCAGCCGCTCGGTGGCGGTTCGTTCGGGCATCCCGGATTCAATCTGGCCGCGTAATGTCTGGAGATTCCCGATGACGCGTGTCCGCTCGTCCGGAGATTTGAAGTCGTATTTCAAACGCCAGTACTGCATGGAGGAATGGTAGCAGGTGGCTGGCGGCAGTTGGCGGGTGGCGGGTAGCTGGTGGCAGATGGCTGGCGCTGGGCCGCCAGGCGATCACGACCTTCAGCCGGGAACCTCGATCTCCGCTCAGCTCGACCGGGCCGCCAGCAAGCCTCCCAGTACCGGTGGGCTATCCTGATGGACAGGCGAACGATGAGTTCGCCTACCTGTTTCGCTTCGTACGATGACCTCCCCGGGACCCGAATACTGCGACGTCAGCCTGCCGGTGCCAATGGACCGCCCGTTCACCTACCGGCTGCCGCTGACGCTGCGCCATCGTGTCCGCCCGGGATGCCGGCTGCTCGTTCCGTTCGGCAGCCGTAAGCTGACGGGCGTCGCTATCGCCTGTCACGACACCGCCCCCGAACAGGCTGCCCGCGAAGCACTTCGCCTGCTCGACGAGGAACCCGTGCTCGACGAGGAACTGCTGCGACTCGGACGCTGGGTCGCCGAGTATTACTCAGCCCCGCTCGGCGAGGTGCTGCGGACCATGACCCCGCTCGGCGGCGAGATGCGGCGCGGGAAGCGGTACGTGCTAACCGACGCCGGCCGGGACGCGGCCCGCCAGCTTCTGCTCGGCGAAACCAGCGAGGAGCCCGCCGTCGAGATCCTGCGCATGCTTGAAGCCCGGCCGCTCACCGCCGCGTGGGTGGCGAAAAAGGTCCCCAACGCCGACCGCGTCATCCGCTCGCTGGTCAAGAAGGGACTCGTCGAGGTCGAGGACATCGAGGCCGACCGCGACCCCTTGCGCGCCGCGGCGTCGCGGCTGCGAGTCCAGTTCACCGGACGCCCGGACGGCGTGAAGCTCAAGAAGACCGAGCGCGAGCTGGTCGCCTATCTGGAACTCCATCCCGGCTCGCACAACCTCGGCCAACTGGGCGACGCCGTCAAGGACGCGAGCAAGGCCGCGAGGGCGATGGCACGTCGCGGGCTCGTGGAACTGCACCTCGAAGGCCCGACGGTGCGCGAGGAGTTCGCCGCCGTCCGCCACACCCTCGATGCCCATCAGCAGGCCGCCGTAGAGGCGATCGGCGAGGCTGTCGAAAGCCGCGAGTTTCAACCGTTCCTGCTCCACGGCGTTACCGGCTCGGGCAAGACGGAGGTCTATCTACGGTCGATCGAGATCGCGCTGGCGGCCGGCCGGGGCGCGCTGCTGCTGGTACCGGAGATCGCGCTCACGCCGGCCATGGCCGGGCAGTTCTACCACCGCTTCGGCGATCGTGTCGCCATCCTCCACTCGGCCTTCTCCGACCGCGAACGCGCCGAGCAGTGGCGCCGCATCCGGTCGGGCGATGCGGGCGTCGTGGTCGGCACCCGTTCCGGCGTTTTCGCACCCGTCCGCAACCCGGGACTCATCATCATTGACGAGGAGCACGACCAGAGCTATAAGCAGGAGGAGACGCCACGCTACAACGGCCGTGACGTCGCCGTCGTGCGGGCGCAGCAGGCCGGCGCGGCCATTGTGCTGGGTTCGGCGACGCCGGCGCTTGAAACGCGCCACAACGCCTCGAAAGACCGCTACCGGCTACTCGAGCTCCCCCGTCGCGTCGGCGGCCGTCCGATGCCGGCGGTCGAGGTGATCGACATGCGCCAGGAGTTCCAGGAGACCCGCGAGCAGGCACTCTTCTCGCGGCGTTTGGTCGAGGCCGTCGAGGCGCGCCTGGTGAACGGCGAGCAGACCATGCTGCTCATGAACCGCCGGGGCTTCTCGAGCTTCGTCGCCTGCCGGTCCTGCGGCATGCACATCGAATGCCGCAACTGCGCCATCACGCTGACCTATCATCGCCGCGACCGCCGCCTGCTGTGCCACTACTGCAACTACGCCGAGCCGGTGCCCAAGACCTGTCCGGACTGCGGCAGCGAGTACATCTATTTCGTCGGCCAGGGCTCCGAGCGCGTCGAGGAAGAGTTGCACCGGCACTTCCCGACGGCCCGCATCGCCCGCATGGATCGCGACACCGTCACCAGCAAACGGGCCTTCGAGAACATCCTCTACGGCTTCCGCGCCGGCGAGTACGACATCCTGGTCGGCACGCAGATGATCGCCAAGGGCCACGATATCCCGAACGTCACGCTGGTCGGGGTCGTCTCCGCCGACATCGGTCTCGGGATGCCCGATTTCCGGGCCGCGGAGCGGACCTTTCAGCTCCTCACCCAGGCCGCCGGACGGGCCGGACGGGGCACGGTTCCCGGTCAGGTCATCGTGCAGACCATCAATCCCGATCACTACGCCATCCAGTGCGCCGCCGCCCAGGACTACGCCCGCTTCTACACCAAGGAGATCGAATTCCGCCGCCTGATGCGCTACCCGCCGTTCGCCGCGCTGGCCAACGTACTGGTCCGCGCCGCCGATGCCGAAGACGCGATGCGCATGGCCGCGGAGCTGGCCCGCCTGCTCGATCCGCCGCCGCCGGAACTACGCATCCTGGGTCCGGCCGAAGCCCCGGTCCCAAAGATCAAGCGCGAGTTCCGCCAGCAATTGCTGATCAAGTCCGCCAGCCGCAAGCTGCTCCGCGAGCATTTGAACCGCCTCCGCCGCTATGCCCTGGATCGCAAGTGGAGCCCGACGGCCCTGGTGATCGACGTAGATCCGCTGAGCCTTCTGTAAACGGCAGGTAGTAAGTAGCTGGTGGCGACAGACCTGCGATCTGAGCCCTCCCCTTGTTACCCTCTGCGCCCTCTGCGTCTCCCCGGTGAATCCCCGGTTGACCCCAGCCCCGCCGGTCTGCTCTAATCGGCGCGGATGGAGCCGTACGAGATCATCGATCGGAACCTGCAGCAGGCGATGTACTGCTTTGCGCAGGCGACGCCCGGCAGCGAGGCCCGGAATATCGGCGGCGTGCTGATTACCAATGCCGCGGTGGCGACGCCGGTCTTCAATGCGGCGCTGTTGGCAGGTCCGGTGGGCGATGACGCCAATGAACTGGACCGGCGCATGGCCACGGCAATGGTCTACTTCGAGGCCAAGGGGCTCGACTGGTCGTTTTGGCTCTGCGAGGACTACCTCGCCGGAAGGCTGCGCCGCCGGCTCGACGATGTAGCCCGCGGGCGGGGGCTCAAACGGGCGACGGGCTGTCCGGGAATGTACGCCGAGCGCCTCGCGCCACCCGAATGGGATGTTCCGGGCATCGAATGCCGCCGGGTCGGCGACGCGGAGACGCGGACGGATTTCTGCCGGGTCACATCGACCTGCTTCGGAATTCCGATGGCGACATCGAGGGCCATCTACGACGATCCGGAAACCTGGAAGACAGCGTTTCAAGCGCACATCGGCTATCGCGGCGGGCTGGCCGTGGCGACGGCGGCGACATGCGAGGCCGCCGGCGCGGTGGGTCTCTACAGCATCGCGACGCTGCCCGCCTTCCGGGGCCTCGGGATCGCGGAAGCCATCACTCGCCGCGCCGTGGAGCTCGCCGAGCCGAAGGGCCGGCCGCTGGTGTTGCAGGCGACCTCGGCGGGCGGCTCGCTGTACCGGCGGCTCGGATTCCAGGAGGTGACCCGGTTCACGGTGTTCGTGTCGAACTAGCACGGGCCGCCGCCGGCTGGACGATGAGCGAACGACTTCCCTACCGCGCAACAGCCGGCGCGGCGCCCTACGAGGGGCTCAAACCGCTGCCCGTCACCGTACTGCTCGACCAGGTCCGCAGCCTCTACAACGTGGGCGCCTTCTTCCGCACCGCCGACGCCGCCGGCATCGAGCGCCTGCTCCTCACCGGCATCACCGGACATCCGCCGAACCCGTCGATCGGGAAGACCGCCCTCGGCGCGCAGGAAACCGTCGTCTGGGAACATCACTGGGACCCGGTCGCCGTGCTGGACCATCTGCGCGGGAGCGGCCACGAGATCGCCGCCATCGAAACGAGCCTGCACGCGGTTGATCTGTTCGATTGGCGCCCGGCATGGCCCGTCTGCATCGTCTTCGGGCACGAGGTCGACGGGATTCGCCGGGAGGTGCTCGAGCGCTGCGACACGCACGTCCGGATCCCGATGCTCGGCCTGAAGCACTCACTCAACGTGGCCACGGCCGGCGGCGTGGTGCTCTACGAGTTGTTGCGGAAATACCGGCGGCTGGCGGAAGGGGAGTGAGGAAGATCGCAGACGCAGGGGCGCAGAGGCTACTTAGCGGGACAGGCTCCGATCGCAGGTTCCCGGCCACCTGCCACTATCGCCCTGGATCGACGCCGAGCCGCCGCTTTTCCGATTCGACCTGCGTGCGGACTCGGTCGGTCTCGTTCCTGGCTTGTTCGAGCTCGGCGCGTGTGCGCTCAAGCTCACCGGCGAGGACCGGATTGGAGTCGGTGGCGGGGGCTTCGATGCCCGCCATGGTGGTCGGGTCCGAGCCGACGAACTTCGCGATCTCCGACGTCGATGAGCCGTCGGCATGAGTGATGGTCAGGTGCAGTTCGACATCGCCGGTCCGCCGCTGGTAGACCAGGGTCCCGCCGCGCACCTCGTCGACCGATAGGTCGATCACCTTCTCTTGCGCACCATCGACGATGCGCATCTGGCCTCCGGTGGCGGATTCGAGCGCATCGGCGGTCCGGTTCCAGTCGACCACCAACTGCCCGCTGATATCGCGGGCATCCAGGTTGAGGGCGGCTTCCCGCGCTCCCTGTATCGCCGGCACACCCAGGACCACCACACAGAGCACCACCAGGACCGCGACCGCCGCCAAAACGGTCTTGCGACGCCGCGAGAGCTGCGGTTTGCGGTCCGGCTCGAGGTCCGGTTTGACCGCGGTCGAACCTCGGGGCGCCCGCGGAGCGAGCGTCGGGGCAACCGGGTCGGTTCCCAGCGCGGGATTGGCGGGGTCGAATCCGAGCCGCGACTGGCCGCCCGGCCGGGGCTCCTGTAGTGGCGGCGCGGCGGCAGCGTCCGGGGGCTCCTCCGATGGGACCTCCACCGGAGGCCGGGGCCGGCGCGGAGGCCGGGCCGGATCGAAACTGAGCGGCAGGCGGCGGCGCCTGTTCTCCAACTCGAACTCGTTGTAGCTGGACTGGGCGCGGATGACGCCATCGGACTCGCGAAAGAAGTAGCCCGCCCGCGACGGCTCGTACATCTGCGGGCGAACGACGAGAACGATGTCCCCCGGACCGGGGAAGAACCGGTCGTAGAAAGCCAGGTCGCCGTCGGAGAGGAAGACGCCGCCCTTGGTCCGGGTTCGGAACCAGCCGACTACCTCGAGCCGGGCGATCTCCGGATCCTTGTGGACGTTGGCGAGCTGGTCCTCGAGCTGCCGCTCGTCCTCCTCGGAGAGGTCAAAGCCCGGCCCCCGGGAGTGGCTGCAGACGATCTCGCGCCATTGCTCGATCTTGATCGTATCGCCATCCCGCTTGCCAAACAGGACCCCCCCGATCTCCAGGCCGCGTCGCGGAACCTTCTGCAGGCCCGCCATCGCCTCCTGTCGCATCGACTCCATCGCCGTGTCATTGCAGGAGATCCGGACCGGGTGTCCCTTGGCCTGCCAGGGTTGCGTCTCGTCATCCATGTGAACCAACAGTTTCTAACACCTTCAGACCGCAATCAACATCTGTAATAGTAGGGGCAGGCTCACGACCGCCCACGGGTTCGCCCGTCCGGGACATTTTCACCCCGCGGGCGCCCCGGCCAGCCCAATCGGGATGGGTAGCGGGCCGTGCGGGGGCCCGGAACCTCCGAGGCACCACCATCAGAGCATGCAGTCCACATCATCCATGGTACGGGAACCGTCACCGGACCGCGCCGGCGCCACGCCGGGAGCAGCGTCCGGGCCTCCGTCCCGCGGGCGGTTTCACGAAGGCCGCACAGCCACGGCGTTCGGCCTGGCCGCCGGCTCGCTGCGAAGCCACAAGCTGCGCAGCTTCCTCACCTTGCTCGGGATCATCATCGGCGTCGCGAGCGTCGTGGTCGTGGGCGCGGCCATCGAAGGGCTCGGCTCCTTCGCCGAGGAAACGACGTCCCGGGTTTTCGGCACCGACAGCTACCTGATCGCCCGCGTCGCCTCGGTGGGCGACCTCGACCGCAAGGAGCTGGCCGAGAAGCTCCGCCACAACCGGCGCATCCGGATCGAGGACCTGGACTATCTGCGCACCGTCACCGGCGACCGCATCATCTACTCGCCGTACCGCCAGCGGCCGGACGACGTCAAGCGCGGCGGCGAGACCTTCGAGGGCGCCGTGGTGCTCGGTGTCGCGGCGAGCCTGCCGGAGATCCGCGAGGTGGCGCTCGATGACGGCCGCTTCTTCACCGAGAGCGAGGAACGGCTGGGACGGCGCGTGGCCGTCATCGGACAGGACATCGTTGACACGTTGTTTCCCTACTCCTCACCGCTCGGCGGCACCTTTACGCTGCGCGGCTATGACTTCCAGGTGGTCGGCGTCCAGGAGAAGCTCGGCGCCATGGGTGGCCAGTCGCAGGACAGCGGCATCTACATCCCGGCCAGCGTCTTCGCCAAACTCTACGGCAAAGGCGACACGCTTTCGATCTTCGGGCGCGCGCGGCCGGACAGCGGATTGAGCCTCACGGCCGCGCTCGATCTCGACCCGGGCCGCCTTGCGCACCCGTTTCCACACCCGTCCCGGCGAGGAAGACAACTTCGACTTCCTGACACCGGACACGATCCGCGGCTTCGTGGACAACATCCTCGGCCTGATTCGGGCGGTCGTGATTCCGGTGACGCTGATCACGCTGGTCGTCGGCGGCATCGTGATCATGAACATCATGCTGGTTTCGGTCACCGAGCGGACCCGCGAGATCGGCATCCGGAAGTCTCTCGGCGCGCGGCGAAACGACATCCTGCTGCAGTTTCTGGCCGAGGCGCTGCTGTTGTCGATGATCGGCGGCTCCATCGGCCTGGCCGTGGGCGTCCTGCTATCCACGGTGTTGTCGGCCGCGCTCGACCTGACGCTACGAGTCACACCGTTCTACGTGGTGCTGGCCCTGGTGGTGTCGAGTGCGGTCGGGATCGTCTCCGGCTGGTACCCCGCGGCCCGGGCGGCCAAACTCGATCCGGTGGAGGCGCTGCGAGCGGAGTAGACGATGCGCATCAGTCCCCGCGAGAACATTCAAGTAGCCCTTGTTTCGGTGTGGACCCACCGCTTCCGGGCGCTGTTGACGATCCTGGGCATCGTCATCGGCATCACGACCGTGGTCACGGTGAGTTCGCTGCTCACCGGCGTGCGGCAGGGGATTGTGGTCTTCTTCGAGGAGTTCGGCACCGACAACATCTTCGTCAACCGGGTGAGCGGCGATCCGAACTCGCCGGGCCAGTTGAACGAGCGCAAGCGGCGGCCGCTGCGCCCGGAGTACGCCGACGCGATCGAGCGCCTGGCGCCGTCAGTGGAGGAGACAGCGGTCCAGCTCTACATCCCGACGCTCGTCGCCGGCCGGCCCATCACGGCCCGGGTGCCGGGATTCGAATCCGACAACATCTCGCTGGTGGGTCACAGCTACTCGAGCCTGGAGGTGCAACCGCGCGACCTGGCGCAAGGCCGGCTGTTCACGGCGGCCGAGGCCGCCCGCGGCGAGCGGGTGGCGATGATTGGTCCGAGCCTCGCCGAGGCGCTGTTCCCACGCGGGAACGCGGTCGGCAACGCCATGATCGTGGACGGCGCCGAGTACCGGATCCTGGGCGTCTTCGCCCCGGCCAAGGGCGGCTTCTTCGGTGAGAACGGCCTTGACTACCAGGTGACGATCCCCCTGCGGACCGCCAGAACGCGCTACCCGCAGGCCGACCGATTCATCATCGTCGCCAAGACCCGGCCCGGTATGCGGGATGCCGCCACCGAGGAGGTGCGGGGCATGTCTGCGGCGCCTGCGGAACGTGCCGACGGGGGCCGAGGACGACTTTTCCATCACCACCCCGGATCAGATCATCGAGCGGCTGGACTCGATCACCGGCATGGTGCTGATGGTCTCGATCGCGCTGTCGGCGCTGGGCCTCCTGGTGGGCGGCATCGGCGTCATGAATATCATGCTGGTCTCGGTCACCGAGCGCACCCGCGAAATCGGCATCCGCAAGGCGGTGGGCGCGCGGCGGATCGATATCGTGCTGCAGTTTCTGGTGGAGGCGATGTCGCTGACCGGACTGGGCGGCGTGCTCGGCATCGCCATCTCGGTGCTGGTGACGATGCTGATCGGGGCGCTGGTGCCGTCGCTGCCGTCGGTGGTGCCCATGTGGGCGGTCTTCACCGGTCTGGGAACGTCGGTGCTGGTGGGTCTGTTCTTCGGCGTTTGGCCGGCGCTCCAGGCGGCCCGGCTCGATCCCGTCGAGGCGCTACGCCATGAATAATACAACGCCCGCCCGGGGCTGACCCCGAAGCGGGCGTTGGCTGGTTCGGCCATTCGTTCCTAAGACACGAATGATCGCCGTAAGTGATCTGTTGTATTCGATTCCAGCCTCGAGCGCAAGGCCCAGTACCCACTTTCTCGATTATTTCTTCAGTTCGGTCTCGAAACCGAAGTTCTCAAGCTTGCCGCCGAGGAAGCTCTCATAGGCGGACATATCGAAATGGCCGTGGCCGCTGAGGTTGAACAGCACGACCCGCTTCTTGCCTTCCTCCTTCGCCTGCCAGCGCCTCGTCGATGGCGCCCTTGATGGCGTGCGACGGACTCCGGAGCGGGGATGATGCCTTCGGTCTGGGCGAACTGCAGCGCGGCCTGGAAGACGTCGAGCTGCGGATAGGCGCGCGCCTCGAGCCAGCCGTGCTTGAGCAGGTGGCTGCACAGCGGGGAGGCCCCGTGATAGCGCAGCCCGCCGGCGTGGATCTTCGGCGGCACGAACTTGTGGCCGAGGGTGTACATCTTCATGAGCGGCGTCATGCCGGCGACGTCGCCGAAGTCGTATTCGAAGGCGCCCTTGGTGAGCGTCGGGCAGGCGGCCGGCTCGACGGCGAGCAGGCGGACCTTCGATCCATTCAGCTTGTCCGGCAGGTAGGGCAGCGCGATGCCGGCGAAGTTGCTGCCGCCGCCGAAGCAGCCGATCACGACGTCCGGCTCCTCGCCGGCCAACTCGAGCTGCTTCTTGCACTCCAGGCCGATGACGCGTCTGGTGCAGGCAGACGTGGTTGAGCACGCTGCCGAGCGAGTAGTTCGTGTCGTCGTGGGTCGCCGCGTCCTCGACCGCCTCGCTGATGGCGATGCCGAGGCTGCCCGGGCGTATCCGGATCCTCGGCCAGGACGGCGCGGCCGGAGTTGGTCTTGTCGGAAGGGCTGGCGAAGATCTCGCGCGCCCCAGGTGTTGATCATCAGCTGCCGGTAGGGCTTCTGCTGATAGCTGACCTTCACCATGTAGACGGTGCATTCCATGCTCGAACAGGCTGGCAGGCGAGCGAAAGCGCGCTGCCCCACTGTCCGGCGCCGGTCTCCGTGGCGAGCCGCTTGATGCCGGCCTTCTTGTTGTAATAGGCCTGCGCGAATCGGCGGTGTTGGGCTTGTGGCTGCCGGCGGGGCTGACGCCCTCGTACTTGTAGTAGATGTGTGCCGGCGTGTCGAGCAGCCTTCTCCAGCCGCCGCGCGCGGTAGAGCGGAGTCGGACGCCAGAGGCGATAGATGTCGATCACTTCGCCGGGGATGTCGATCTCCTTCTGCATCGACATCTCCTGCTCGATGAGGGACATCGGAAAGATGGGCAGCAGATCCTCCGGGCGTGAGGGGCTGCTTCGTGGCCGGGATGGAGCGGCGGCTCCATCGGCTCCTTGAGCAGCGGCAGAACATTCAGCCAATGAGATGGGCATCTGGTCTTCGGAGAGAACGAACTTGGTCAAATCGGGCATTTAGGGCGACTCCTTTTGTGTTGCAGCGCAACAGGCTATCTGGCGACCTGGCGCCTGGCGGCGCGGCACGGGCGGCCGCGGCTCTCTTTCCAGCCTACGGGACCCGCGCCGGGCGCTCAACGCCGGTTTGCGGCCGGACCGTTCCGGCCGGGCAGCGCCAATGCGACGCGAAGTCATTCATTGTATTGAGAACCGGAGGACGAAGTCCAGTTAGGGGCCGCCGAGGGAAGGCGCGAGCCCGGCAGTCTGATTGCTGTCAGCAACTTGAGGGCTCTGTCGTTCGGTTGGGGTAGAGGTCCATGGTGCGGTTCGCTCCCGGACCGGTGTCCGGGAGCGGACCTATCTCAGTGTTTTCGCCTAAAGACGGCCTCGCATTCGCTCGATAGAAAGGGTGTGCCGTCCAGGAGCGCATCTCCGGTGCTGGCTGACGCCGCCAATGTTCTAAGCGATCAGCTCCGAACCCATCTCCGGTATCTGGCCCGCGCGCTAAGGCCGCATGTGGCCGCGATCGACCGGCGCTACCTGGCCCGGCTGCAGGAATTGGGTTTCGAGCGACGCCAGCGGGCCGCGCTCGCCGCGATCACTTTCGGCGCGGCGGCGCGCTTCGTCAACGGCGGCCGCAACCTCAAGCTGTTTCTCGAGCAGGTGGAGTACAACGGGCGCCGGCTGGCGAAGCTGAACCTGCCACCGAGCGATATCGTCGAGGCGATGGCGGAGTACGACCGCGGTCTCGATCCGCTGCTCGAGCGGTTGCTGCCGGGCGAGCACCAAAACTTCCGGTGGGTCCGCGAGCAGCTTCACTTCTGCGCCATCCTGACCCTGAACAAGGCCTACTACCAAGTCCGCGAGACCGAGGCCGAAGCCTTCTACGAGCTGTTCCGAACCGAGCTCGACGCCCGCGGCCTGGACGACCTGCTGCTCGGCTCCCTGTCCGTTCTGATTCGCTTCTGCGGCGCGCAGCAGGCGCAAGTCTACCTGCTCGATGACGACGGCGGCCACTGGACGCTAAAGGCCACGGCCCGGGCCAAAGGCCGACGAGTCTGGGTAAAGGCCGGTGACGCGCGGCAAGTCTCGCTGACCTCGGCGCGACAACGGCAGGCCCGGGTTGCCCGCTGTGCCCATGCGGGCCGGCGGGGGTGGCGGCTCCCAATGGACGAGAACTGGCAGGGAACGTTCGCTTCGGTTTGGTCGGTGCCCCTGATCTCCGACGGCGGCGTTACCGGGGTGATGCAGTTCGCCTTCGACAAGCGCTACGAATGGCTGCCGCGGGAACAGGAGCTGCTCGAGGCAGCGGCGGAGCGCTGCATGGTGGCCGCCGACAAAGCCCGGCTGGTGGAAAACCTGGCGAGCCGTGAGGAGCAGATCCGGCGCCTGGCCGAGCACATGATACACATCGAGGAGGTCGAGCGGCGGCGCATCAGCCGCGAGTTGCACGACGAGGCCGGCCAGAGCCTGCTCTACATTCGCCTGCAACTGGAGATGCTCGAGAAGGCGATGAACGGCGCCGGGCGCCAGTTCCGCGACCAAGTGGAGAACGTCCGGGAAGTCACCGAGCACACGATCCTCGAGATGCGGCGTCTGATCGCCGCGCTGAGCCCGGCGGTGCTCGAACAATTGGGCCTGGCGGCCGCGCTGCGGCAGCTCATCACCCGTTTCCACAAGTTGCAACCCCGCCCGGGTGCGGCTCCACCTGACCCAGTTGGATCACCTACCCAAACGCTCGGAAACCATCGTTTACCGGCTCGTCCAGGAGTGCTGCAACAACATCGCTAAGCATTCTCAAGCCGTGAACGTAAACATTTCCCTAACATCCGCCGATGGTGTATTGAGGCTGAACGTCGAGGATGACGGAGTCGGCTTTGACGTGACGAAAGCGCTGGCACAGCGAAACTCCTTCGGCCTGGCGGGTATGAGAGAACGCGTCACGTTGCTCGGCGGAAGCTTTGAAATCGAAAGCAAACCGGCGCCGGACGCCAAGAAAGGAAGGTCCGGTACGAGAATCGTCGCAGAACTGCCGATTCCATAGCACGTCGGCACGGAATCCCGGGGTCACACCGGGCGCCGCGGTAGTCGAGATCGGATAAGTACTATGGGCAAGATTCGAGTTTTGCTGGCAGATGATCACACGCTGTTCCGCCAAGGAATACGGACGTTGATCTCGGCCGAAACGGACATGGAGGTCGTCGCCGAGGCGGCCAACGGCAGTGAAGCCGTCGAGAAGGCTGGCGACACCCGTCCGGACCTCGTGCTGATGGACATCGGCATGGCCGGCCTGAGCAGCTTTGAGGCAACGCGGCAGATCAAGAAGAATCGCCCGGAGACGAAGGTCCTGTTCCTGACGATGTACGACGACGAGGACTATCTGGTCGAGGGCATGGAGGTCGGCGCCAGCGGCTATGTTCTGAAGGACAGCCCGGCGCAGCAACTGGTCTCCGCGATGCGCGACGTGATCCGTGGTGGCAGCTATCTGAGTCCCCGGATGCTGTCGCAACTCGTCGACGATTTCCGCTCCCGGATCAAGTCCGCCAATCGCCTGCCGCGCTTTGCCACGCTGACGGCCCGCGAGCGCGAGGTACTGAAGATGCTCGCCGAAGGAAACTCGGTGAAGGAAATCGCCTGCGACCTGAACCTCAGCGTTAAGACGGTCGAGGCCCACAAGTTCAACCTGATGCGCAAGCTGGATATTCACAACAAGGCCCAGTTGGTCCAGTACGCCATCCAGAAAAAGATCATCAAGCTGCCGAACCTGGCATAACACGATCCCGCATCCTGGCTCTCCCGTATGGCTTCGGTCGGGCAGGATGCGGGATCGCACACTCAAGTCACTACAGACGGACCATTCCAACGCCGCGGCGCCTCGCCGCGGCGTCTTTTTGTGTGCCGTCGCTGTGACCAGCCCGAGACAGAGGTGACACTACGCAGAGCGCGCGAGTAAAGCACGCCCTGGCCGCTCCTCGCCATCCGCAGCACAGCGGCGCGGCGCCTGATGTCATTCAGCTAAGTTCCTACCCCGAGTTATTGAGCCGTGTCAGGGGTTACGCGAGAGAGAGGAGCTGGAGCTTCGTGCCTGCTCACCTGAGCCCCCATTCCAGATCGATGAGATAAATGCGAGCAAGTTGTATTCGGAGGTTTCGTTGTGGGGGACACTGCTGTGGCAGGGTCGGGGTGGATGCGTGAAACCAGCCCGCAATGTCCCCGGTGGGGGTCGGAGAGGCGGATCTGTCGATCCGCCACGAGGGATCCGGCCTCTGTGGGGTCTTATCCTTGTTCCACTCCCGGCAGAGCGGGGGCCACGCTGAAACTCGCCCCACTTTGCCGGGCCGCCGGCGCTCAAGTTAGTAGCTATGGACCTGGAGACTTGCCCCACAATATAACTGAACAGTATGGGGCTGCAGCCACCGATCCGTCTACTATGGTCGTCCTCCGACAGTGGCGGGTGTATCCGGACTACGCCGGGAGGTCGCCGCTGTCGTCGACAGGCCCACTCGAGCCGGGCGGCAGCCGTCAGAAGTCTTTTCTCGGCGAAACACGCCGGTTTGTCCACTAAGTGAGAGCAGTCACGCAACGCTCGTAGTGCTCTCCACAGCGCTACTTACCGGTGTCGCCGCCAGGGAGCGCTTGCATTTGCCAGAGCTGGGTTGTGCCGGAGACGGGCTCCACGTTGAACCGTCCATCGAGGTCTGAGCCGACCGGGCCACGGAACAGGTAAGCGCTGTTCATGCCCGGCGGAACGACTAGCGGGTCATCGGCGCGCAGCAGTTCCACCGTCACGCCGTTGCCAAGAAAAGGACTGAACGAAAGGAGCCGCACCACCGTCGGACAGTCGCATACGAGAAGCGAGCGATCCGGTTGGTTGATGACCGTTGCCATCGGGGCGTACTCCCGGGCCCAACCCTTGATCCAGGGCACGGTCAGACGGACGTTCCACCGGGCCGTCGCGACGCCTCCCACCAGCAGCGCCGCCAACAGCGCGGCAGCGAAGGAGCGCCGCAGCGCATCGCCGGAGAGCATTCGCGCCAGCAGGCAGGCAACGGCCAGATCCGCACCGACGAAGCCCGCGACCATGTACCGGTCAATCACCGAGCTCTGCCCTCCCAGAATGATATCGGGCGGCACCAGAACCAGAAGCGGAACCGTGAACAGCGACAGAGGCAGCGCCCATACTCGCCGGGAAGTGCCGCGCCACAGCTGGACGAGAGAGACGATGATGAGCGCCGTGAGCGCACTATATAGCGTCAGCGGCAGCCAGGGAGCCGCGGCTCCCGCGGAAGACAGCTCGGTCAAGTCGACGAAGATCCGCCCCCAGGCGCTCATCCATGATTCGAACAGGAAACGGAACGGGATCGGGTTCAGCAGCCAGCGCATTCCGCCCAGGCCTCTCCTCCATCCGAGCAGGAAGATGACGCCCCACGGCAGAAACGCGACCGCCGCCCAGAAAAGCGACCGCGCAAATCGAGAAAGCGCTCCGGTGCGCGACTCGAGCCGCACGGCCCCGCGTCCCCCGCAGCGCAGGATCGCGTAAGCCGCATGGGCCAGCACGACGAGGATCACGAGCGGGTGAACGTAGAGCCCGGCGATGAGCATGGCGGTGTAGAGCCGCCAGGCTCCGGCGGTCTCGAGCCGCATCGCGCGCAGCAGGGCCCAACTCGTCAGCAGAACCATCAGCGTGTACAAGCTGTACGGCCGGAGATCCTGGGCATAGAGTATGTGGACCGGCGAGACGGCTATCAGCGCCGCCGCCACCCAACCGGTGAGCGCGAAGCGCCCGGGACGAGCCGCCGGGCCATCCCGTGCACCGCCATCCGCGAGCAGCGTGTCGAGTTCCCGCCCAACCAGGAAGGCCGCCGGCAACACGAGCATCCCGAACAGGACGGACAGGAAACGGGCGGCACCGCGCGAGTCGCCGGCGACGGCCACCCAGAGCCGCAGCAGGCCGAAGTAGACGGGAGTCTGCTTCGGATCGTCGGTGGCAACCGCCGCGATCGTGCTGGAAACGCCTCTGCCCGGCGTCACGCGGAGATAGGCGCGCAGTTCCTCCGGGCTGCTGAGGCGGCCGCAGAGCTTGTTCTGGATCTCACGGTAGCTGTGGCCGGAGATCCACAACATGGTCCAGGCTTCGTCATTCCGGTAGACCTGTTTCGAGATCCCCTCAAACCGCAGAGCCGTCCCGGCGACCGCCGCTGCCACACAGACGAGCACAATCGTACGGAACCACCGACCGCTCATAGACTACCGGACCCTCTGAAGCACGGGATACGCCCCACGGCCGGCACGGACGCGGCCCCCGGCAAACGCGCCGCCACCCGGTGGCCACTGGCACCCGCGCGTAACCACAGCCCCGTAACGACGAATCGCATTGACCCATTGTAGGCGTCCTCCCGGCCGCGGCAGCCGGAGCCGTGAGATCGGCGGTCGACGGAAGAGGAGGCGGCAAAACGGACCGGATGCGCGATCATAGAATCGAGTCATGAAGAGACGGACCTTCCTGAGCGGCGCGGCCCTCATCGCGGCTTCCTCCACCGCATGCCTGCGCGGGGCGGCGCGGCTGCCGATCGAGAAGGGAGTCCTGCTGAGCATGCTGCCCACCGGGCTCGACCTCGGCGAGCGGCTGCAACTGGCGCGCGACGTCGGCTTCACCGCACTCGAGTGTCCGACCACGCCGGATCAGTCGGAAGCCGAGGCCATCCGGGACGCCGCCAAGGCGGCCGGGCTCCGCATACACTCGGTCATGAACAGCGGCCACTGGAAGTATCCGCTCTCATCGGCGGACCCGGAGGTTGTCGCCCGCGGCGTCGAGTCGATGGAGACCAGCCTTCGGAACGCCCGGTTCTGGGGCGCCGATACGGTCCTGTTGGTGCCGGCGGTGGTCGACGCGGACACCAGCTATCGGGACGCGTGGCAACGGTCCCAGACCGAGATCCGGAAGCTGCTCCCGCTCGCCGAGGAGATGGGCGTCGTCATCGCCATCGAGAACGTCTGGAACAAGTTCCTGCTCAGTCCGCTCGAGTTCGCCCGCTATGTGGACGAGTTCGCGAGCCCCTGGCTCAGGGCATATTTCGATGTCGGCAACGTCGTGCTATTCGGCTATCCACAAGACTGGATCCGCACGCTGGGCGCGAGGATCGTAAAGCTCCACTTCAAGGACTTCCGGTTCCGGTGGGTGACGGGGACCAACCAGCGGGTCGCCGAATTCGTCGGGCTTGGCGAGGGCGATGTCGATTGGAAAGCGGTGTACACGGCCCTGGCCGCGATCGGCTTCAAGGGAACGGCGACGGTCGAACTGCCGGGCGGCGACCGCGAGACACTGGCGGAGATCAGCCGCCGCGTCGACGGGATTCTGACTGACGCATGAGCCCGTTGAGGTATCCCACTTGCCACGACCGATTGAAGAGAGCGGAGCTGAAGCTTTGCGCCCGCTCATCTGAGGCCCCCTCCTGTCCCAACTAGATACAGGCGAGCCGAATTTGGAGGTTCCGGTGTGGGGGTGGCGGTGGCCGGAGAGGAGGATCTGTCGATCCGCCGGCGAGGATCCGGTCTATGGGGGTCTCCTCCTCGTTCCACTCGCGGCCGCGTGGGGGCCCGGCTGAAGCGCGCCTTCCTGGCGATTACGGTGGCACCATGACGGAACGAAGCCGATCGTACGGGGTGAGGCGGGCTCCCAAATCGGGCCGATCGGGGCCGGCCGGGGCGCAATCGGGGACAAAAACCGGGCGTGGACGGGCACCGGGGCGGGTTCGGTCGGGCGACAGGCGTGGGGCGGGCACACGTCGCGCTCTCTCCGGGGGTCGGTTGGAGGTAGGCGCGTCCGGCGGCCGGAATCCGGGTCCGGTTCTTGCCGGTTGTTCGACGTAGGGCTCCGCTCCCTCTGGTCGCGGCTTGCGGTGGTCGCGACTGCGGTGGGGGAGCAACTACTGGCCCGCGGCCGGGCGTTTTGACGGCGTGGCGGACGGGCGTCCGGCGGCGGTGCCGCAGAGTTGCCGGAGGCGCTCCTTCTGCTCTTTTTCGGCTTGCTCCCACTGCCCCGACGGGTAGAACACCGACGGGTGGTAGATCTTCTTCGCCTCGCGGCGCGCCCGGTGGAAGCTGTGGACGTCGAGCACCGTCGGCACCATGTCACGCAGATCGTAGGGGATCATCGAGTGGTTGGCGGCGTTGGTCGTGTAGTCCCGGTACTGCTGGAGCGCGGACCGGCGGGCGCGTTCGAACCGGGTGCGGTGGCGCGCGATCTGCTCGAGCTTGCGGGCGATCTTCTCATCGTCGAAGGGATCGTCGTGCGCTGCGTAGAGCTTGTTTTCGAGGGTGCGGAGACGGTGGAGGTTCCAGGAGGCGTGGACGATCTCGGCGAAAAATTCCTGGTGGAGGATGGCGTCGTCGGGCTTGAGGTCCGCGGCGAGATCGGCGACGAGGGCATCGAAGCCGGCCTGCTCGTCGTCGCGGACGATGAAGGCCTTGGAGTAGAAGCCGTGCTTGAAGCTGTTTTCCGAGGAGCGGGCCTTGCCTTTTTCGGTGTTGGGACCGGTTGAGAGCTGCGCATTGGCGCGATTGGCCACGATTTGAGCAACAGTTGCCATGTTGGGATTCCTTTCTTGAGTTGGCCGGAACGGGACCGGGTGACCGGCTGCGGACGCGAGTCGGCCTCTTCGGAGAAAAGAGTAGCACGGGGCGGGGCGGGGCCGGTCTTTCGGCTGGCTGTAAGTTGTTGATTTAACGCAGCATCAAGGGGTGCGAAGTGCTTGTGACCGACTTCGGCGCGGGGCGGTGGTTTTGGACCCTGGGAGCGGAGATGAAGAGCCGTTGAAAGTCGACCTCATCCTTGAAACATGGCGCCCATCGACGGCCCCGCGACGGTTTCGGGAGCGTAATGCGCCCTTCGGGCAACCCGTTGCGCCCCGTTGACGGTCTTGGCCCTGGTCCGGGGAACCATGGAACTGGTGCGGGCGAGCGTTTTTCCACTGTAGGAAAACCGGGAATGTTCCGTCTGTCCCGGCTTTCACCGGCTTTCGCCGGCTTTCCCTGTGGCAGACGGAAGCGACCGGCGGCGTACCGGCCTTGCGGCCCAATGGGTCGTCCTGGTATCTTCTGCCTGACACACCTCCGAAAGTGACCAACCGGATGTGAGCTATGACGCGGCGGGCAACCAGACGCAGTTGTCGGTGTCGCCCGGCGGGACCGTCGCCAGCTACGACGCGGAAGGGCGGATGGCGGAGGTGACGATCGACGGAGCCGCGTGGGCCCGGTACGGCTACGACGCCGAGGGCCGGCGGGTGAAGAAGTCGGTCTGGAACATCGACCATTGGGCGACGACGTACTATGTCTACGATGCCGCGGGGCAGTTGATGGCGGAGTACGGCGGGTCGGGGACGGAGTCCGGGACGCAATACGTGGTGGCGGACTACCTGGGCTCGACGCGCCTGCTGCTGGACGGGCAGGGAGCGTGCGAGGGCCGGATCGACTACGCGCCGTTCGGCGCCATGGTGCGGCAGGACTGCGATGCGCCGGGGAGCGGGTACCCGATGTTCACGGGCAAAGAACGGGACCGGGAGACGGGGCAGGATTACTTTGGGGCGCGGTATTTCTGGACGGCGATGGGGAGGTTCACCACGGTTGACCCGATCTTCATATCAAGACAGAGGCTTGACGACCCCCAACAATGGAACAACTACGAATACGGGCGGAATAATCCACTGCGGTTCGTGGATCCGACCGGCAAGCGCGTTGAGCTGGTCGGAACCGATGAGGAACGGAATAAGCTCCTACAAGCCTTGAAAAATGGTGTGGGAAAGGAAGCCGCGGCATACCTGACTGTGAAGAAAGACAGCGGGTTCCTCGGTCTCGGAAAGACTCGCTACTATGTTTCCACGACGAACCGCAAGGCGTTTGCAGCCACCAATGTCATTGCGAACAAGATGGGTGGACTGATAAATGACTCTAGGCGCACCGCAGTAGTACAGCTTGTTGCCCCTGGAAAGCAAATCAGTTCGCTTACGATTGGCTCAATACAGCAGGGGCGAACTCCGGCCGTGACGGGAGCACTCCCGACTGCAGCCAACGTCTCCATTACGAGTGGCGCACTTGGGTCGGTCCCGGGAAACCTCTTGTCTAACCATCAGAATACACCGGCAACTCTGCCTGAGGTTCTGATTCACGAACTTGGACATGTTGATGCGGCATGGTATCACGGCGGCTTCGGCCTCGGTGCCGGTGTGCAGACCAGCACAAATGGCGATGCTGTTAGAATAGAGAACCAAGTTAGGAAACTAGAGGGGACGCCTTTGCGGCTCGGACACGACGTCCCGTTTGACGTGCCACTTACGGGTGTACCATATTGAAGCGATGGAAGGGATCGAGAACATGAACCATGGCTACTCTCTGCTCTACTTCCTCATAGTATTGGCGTGTGGTTGTGAGCCGATCGCGGGCAAGGTCCAACTGGCGGTTAGTATAAGTCCCGATCCTACTGGGAAGTATCCAGAGTCGAAGCTCTACACAGGGGTTTTGATCAATGAGACGGACCAGGGTATTCAAGTAGTTGCCGTCCAGATGCCGGGCGGTTATATTGGGAGCGGTGCATTCTTCAATTGCACTATTGAGAAGTGGGACGCCAAGAGTAAATCGTGGACTCCGACAATTCGGAATTCCAACCTCGAGGACTACATCGAAACCAACTCGACGAGCATTCGGGTGGCACCGGGAGAGCAAATCGAGGTCTGTCGGGAGGTACTTCCGGACGATGCAATCTCGTTGGGTTCCTGCCTACGCTTCAAAATGGCTGACTCTTGGAGCAGAGAGGCCGGGTTCTGGTGGTCTCTTCCATTCGTTGTTGGCGGAAGGTCCGGGTTGAGGATCTGTCCCGAGAGATGAAGGGGCGCTGGCCGGCGCTACGGTGGGGAAGGTTCAGCAGTGGACGGAGACCCGGGAGTACAACAGCCGGCTCCAGGCGCGCGGCCTACAGGTAGTCAAGGACCAGCAGACGTTGCTGGGGCTGCACTGGACCTACTCGGACTCCTACAATACGCAAACCTTCGAGGAAACCGCAGCCGACAACTACGGCAATCTGCAGGTCGAGCAAGTGGAGGATACCAGCGGAACGTACCTGCGGCAGTACAACTATGATACGGCCAACCGCGTGACCAGCTACAGCGAGCCCGGCAAGAGCCAGTCGTTCGGCTACGACGCCTTCGGCAACCTGTGGCAGACGGAAGCGAGCGGCGTACCGGCGTTGCGGCCCAATGGGTCGTCGTGGTACCTGGTGAACAATCAGGTGACCAACCGGATGCAGGGCGTGAGCTATGACGCGGCGGGCAACCAGACGCAGTTGTCGATCTCGCCCGGCGGGACCGTCGCCAGCTACGACGCGGAAGGGCGGATGGCGGAGGTGACGGTCGGCGAAGGCACGCTGGCCCGGTACGGCTACGACGCCGAGGGCCGGCGGGTGAAGAAGTCGGTGTTTGAGGGCGGCGAGTGGGTGACGACGTACTATGTCTACGATGCCGCGGGGCAGTTGATGGCGGAGTACGGCGGGTCGGGGACGGAGTCCGGGACGCAGTACGTGGTGGCGGACTACCTGGGCTCGACGCGCCTGCTGCTGGACGGGCAGGGAGCGTGCGAGGGCCGGATCGACTACGCGCCGTTCGGCGCCATGGTGCGGCAGGACTGCGACGCGCCGGGGAGCGGGTACCCGCTGTTCACGGGGCAGATGCGGGACGGGGAGACGGCGATCGGTGCGGAGACGGGGCAGGATTACTTTGGGGCGCGGTACTTTTGGGCGGCGTTGGGGAGGTTTACCAGCCCCGACGAGCCGCTTGTGGATCAGGATCCGTTCGATCCACGGTCTTGGAACCTATACAGCTACGTGCGAGGCAATCCCCTGATTCTCGTGGATCCCACGGGTCGAGGTTGCGAGGTCGTCGATGGAATCGACAGAGACAATCCTGATGTTCCCGGGCCGAGTTGCGCGGAAATCAGCCAGGCTGATAGCGGCACCATAGTGAAACGAACCAAAATCGAAAAAGGTGCAAGGGAATACAGCGACGGCACCAGCTCCAAGGCTCTCGGAGTGGCTATTCGCACCGGCGATTCCGCGGTACGTGCCAAACGACGTTCCGCTATCGGAAGATGCCCAGAAGATACTGTCCCAGACGTATCAGCAAACACAGGCGGTTAATGTCGTTTGTGAGGGAACTGTATCTGTTTTCGTTGGTGTTAAGACTCAGAAGCTGGTCCTGTGAGTATTGTGGGTGGTGGAGCGGTTGATCAACTTGGAAATCGTTCGTTTTTTGGCGGCGGCGGAAGCGGTAGATCGGTTGGTGGCGGTACGATTGCGGCATTTGGGAGGATGAACACTGGCCAGAACGGTCCCTTCGAAGGCATCGCCACCGTTCAGGTGCCGACGCCGATCCCAGGCTTGACGGCCGGGCCGGTGTTCGGGCGTTCCTATGGGGGCACCTCTGCTGGTGTCAGCGTGGGCTACCGTCGTGTCATCGGTGGGATTACAGGGCGCCTCGCGTTCGATGGAGCCTGCCCTTCCGTGTACTGAGGACTGGATGGCGCTATCCGATGCAACCAAACCCTGTGCTCTACTTCTTCATTGGTCTAGTTCTCTGACCGCCTGAAAAAGTGAGTTGAAACACTTTACTGCAAGAATGTTTTGGCCTACAATAGGCCATGAGGACCTACCGTCGTCTTTCCGTTCGACTCTCCAAGCGAGACCGCGACGAACTGCGGGAGTTGTTGCGTCGAGGAATCCAGCCGGTGCGGACTGTGTTGCGGGTACTGGCGTTGTTGCAGTTGGACGCCGGACAGACGGTGTCGGCGGTGGCGGGCAATGTCCAACTCACCGCCAAGGCGGTGCGGGAGATCGGCCGGCGCTATGAAGACGGCGGCCTCGATCGAGCGCTTTATGATCAGCAGCGACCCGGGGCGGCCCCGTTGCTGGAACCCAATCAGAAGCAACGCATCATCGCCATGGTCTGCTCAGACCCGCCAGCAGGCCGGGCGCGCTGGACCGTGCGGTTGATTGCCGCAGAAGCGGTCAAGCGAAAACTGGTGCCGCGCGCGGGACGAGAGACAATTCGGGTCCTGCTGGAAAGCCACGACCTCAAGCCGTGGCGGGAAAAAAATGTGGTGCGTGGCCGAACTCGACGCGGACTACGTCACCAAGATGGAGGACGTGCTGGAGACCTATGAACGGCCCTACGATCCACAACAGCCGGTCGTTGGCTTGGATGAAAAGCCGGTCACCCTCCATGCCGATGTGCGGCCTGCTTTGCCGGCGGCGCCGGGGCGGGAAGCCAGACGGGACAACGAATACGAACGCCGCGGTACAGCGAACGTTTTCTGCGCGGTAGAGCCGAAAGCCGGCCGCCACTTCACCTTCCCCACCCCGGACCGGTCTGGAGCCGAGTTCGCGCAGGTCCTCTTTCACATTGCCCTGGAGTATCCGGAAGCTGAAACCATTCATCTGGTGATGGACAACCTGAACATCCACCGTCGCAAGCCGTTAACCGACTTCTACGGCGTGGAGATCGGCGGTGAGATCTGGGGCCGGTTCACTGTTCATTACACCCCGACTCACGGAAGCTGGCTCAATCAGGCCGAGATCGAAATCGGTCTCTTCTCCCGGCAATGCCTCGGCAGCCGGAGAATCCCCGACCTGAAGACGCTCAGCCGGGAAGCGGCCGCCTGGAATCGCCAGATCAATCGAGCCAAGACCAAGATTAACTGGAAGTTCGACCGCAAAGCCGCTCGTCGCAAGTTTGGCTACAAAAAGAACTCTTTCAAGCGGTCAGCGAACTAGTGGCACTAAAAGCTCTCAATCTGCATATCACGAATCGCTGCAACATCCGGTGCGCGCATTGCCTCTATGAATCGGGGGACGCGGCTCTAGATGAAATGAGCTCGGGTGAGATTCGTAGGCTCGTTCAGGAATTTGCACAACTAGCTCCAGGAGGTACCATCAACTTCTTCGGTGGCGAGCCGCTTCTGCGCACGGACATTTTCGAGTTGGCGGAGACGGCTTCCATCCTTGGGCTCCGGTGTGGCGTGACAACCAATATTGTCGTGCCCGAGCGGCGGCTCGATGAACTCATAAATTCTCGGTTCGATCGCATTACGGTGGATATTCATGGCGGTACGCGAAGCACGCACGATTGGGTCCGCAATTCGGCTGGGCACTTTGACAAGAGCTTGGACGCAATCCGGAGGCTCGTCGGGGCTGGCAAGCAAACGTCATCGAATTGCGCCCTAAACAGGCGTTCTGCGAACGAGATCGAGGATGTCCTTGAATTGGCGTCGTCACTTGGGATCTATTCTCTTTATCCTTCTACTTCCTGTCGCCGAGCGGCCGCGGGCGGACACTTCAGCCGGACTTGCTCGGCCCAAAGGAATGGCTTGGGGCAAGAGAGCGGGTCCGGCAGTGGTTGCAGGCTCGGCAGCCAGCATTCTCCGTGATCTGGGAAAGAACGTACGAGGTTCGCGAAATTGCTGAGGGCCTCACGCCAAGCATGTGCCGTGGTGGAGTGGATGAGACAATCGACGTCCGCTGTGATGGAGAAGTATTCTACTGCGGTCTCTTGCTCAGCGCGGGCCGACCCTTACTCGATGCGCGACGCCGCCTCGTTGGGCAGATATTTGGTTCGGCGCCGATTGGCAGTGGCTCTTGATCGGGCGTTACTAGCGCGCGTATCGTCACGCTTGTGGATGTCCAGCGCTAGCTCTGCATTCGGGTAGCGGCGCGCCGCGATGGAACGATCCACGACCCTCAGATACAGAGATCGTTCCAGTCTGTCCAGACGATTGGCAGGTCCTTCAAGGCGAGGAGTCGAGACTCAAGGAGACCTTCGCTCACATCGGAGGATCTTGATCGAAGATGGCGCAACACCAGCGATTGGTACAAATCGATCCTTCGTCGCCGGACAATCTCCAATGGCGTACCATCTGCGTCGAGAATTTCTCGCCGAAAAAAGACTTGTTATTCTGTCGCTCAACGAAGGGTGCAATCTGAAGTGCATTTATTGCCGTGAGGGGCAGGAAGGTTGGTATGATCGTCTCGCTGAGAACTCGCACGCGAGGAACCTTCCACGCTCCGCATGGCCACGACTTGCGTCTTTGTGCCACGATCTTGACGTGGCGGAGGTCCTTCTAACGGGCGGCGAACCCACTCTGTACCGGTACCTTAGCGATTTTGTCCTCTTTCTGTAAGCTGAGGCCATCCGCTTCTCGTTTCATTCCCACGGACTGACCAATCATCTCCCCAGCATCCTGGAGCATTTGCGGACAACATGGAATGTCACCGAACTTCGACATTTCGTCGGAATTGTTCGAGGACCATCAAGAGGAGCTGCCGGGGCTGTGCACTACCCAATCGGTTCACGCGGCAGGCAGCGGACTCTGGCTGTCGCGTGGAGTTGAAGGTTGTCCTTCACCAGATGCTCCTCCCACGCAAGGAAGAGTTGCGGGACCGCTTGATGTGGTGGCTCGACCAAGGAGTCTCGTCAGTGCGCATGCAACCCGTCGTTGCCAATGGTATTGCACTGCCGGACGAGTTGCGTCTCACGCCGGAGTTTGTCCCCTTGCTGGAGCAATTGAAGTGCCTCATTCGCGATGAGGAGGTTCTTCGTAACGCGATTCGGAATACGCCTCGGAGCCTCAGACGCCACGATCAGCGTCCTAGATGGTACTTCATTGCATCGCGATATTGCTTCCGAATGCCGGATCTCGGATCGCATCCTTTTCGTGACAACCGATTTCGAATTGCTGAACTGCAAGACCTTGTGGGGAAAGGGCGCGGCCTCGCATTGTCCAGACATCTTCGATTTGGTGTGCTGCGGTTACCAAAGTTGAATCATCACATGAAGTCGCTCACGAAGTTCCTCAACCTTGGTTGTCAGTGGACGTCGCAGGGCGTACCCGTGGGTTTCTTCCAGATCGCGCTGCCGGTCGTGCTGCGGATGCGAGGAGTCTCCCTGGAGACAATCGGCTTGACCTCCTTCGTCACCATCGGGTGGTCCCTCAAATTCCTCTGGGCACCCATTTTGGACCGATATTATTCGCCGCACTTCGGACGTCGGCGCGGCTGGATCCTTCCTCTACAGCTTCTTGAGGTGCTCCTTCTTCTCACTCTTGCGCAGTTCGCTGCCGTTGGCCCGATATTGCTTATCCTTCTGATCCTCAATTTCGAGGCTGCCACGCAAGACGTCGCCACAGACGGCATGGCGGTCGAACTAATGGCACCTGCCGAGCGTGGCTGGGGGAATGGCATCAAAATCGGCTGTTTTTTTGTGGGCATGCTGCTCGGCGGCGGTCTCCTATTAATTCTCTACGAGAAGTTCGGTTGGAGAACTCCCTTGACTTGCTCGCAGGCATTGATGTGGCTCTCGGGATACCGATGATCCTTCTTCCGCGAGCAGAAATATCGGCGTGCAGCGCCCCCATCATCACCAGGTAAACCCAGTCACCTTGCCTTCTTCCGTCGCCCAGAGTCAAAGTACATCGTGCTGCTCATCATCTTCTATAAATTCGGGGAGAGCATGGCGCTGGGTATGGTGCCTATTCCGGCGAAGCCGATCAGGATTCCGGGCTGATGCCGATCGCTGTTCCGGGGCGAAGCCGATCAGGATCGGAGCGAAGCGACGCTGGCTTGTTTCATGATCGGGAACTGATCGGCATCCGTCAACCTTTCCTCTTCTGAGCCCGGAGTGGGGCGCGGGGCGAGGGGCGGCGATTGAGCCCCTTGCCCCGCCTCAGCAATGCAGAAGCCCCGCGGCTGGTGCCTCTCATGCCACCTCCTTTCCGCTCTGGCGGCCGCGCTTCCGGCGCATCGATTCGCCTTGCAACTCGATCCGGTGGGCGTTGTGTACCAGCCGGTCGAGGATGGAATCGGCAAGGGTCGGGTCGCCGATCTGGGCGTGCCAACTCGCCGTCGGCAACTGGCTGGTGAGCAGCGTCGAGCGGGCTTGGTAGCGGACGTCGCAGATCTCCAGGAAGTCGCGCCGCTCGGCTTCGGCCATCGGCGCCATGCAGAAGTCGTCGACGATGAGTAAGTCGACACGGCCGAGTTGGTAGAGCAGCTTCGAGTGACTGCCGTCGGCGCGGGCCGTGGCCAGGTTACGGAACAGTTCGACCGCTTTGAGGAACAGAGCCGTGTAGCCGTCGCGGCAGGCTCTCTGGCCGAAGGCACGTGCCAGCCAGGTTTTGCCGATGCCGGTGGGGCCGGTTAAGAACAGGTGTTGATGCTCCCGAACCCAGGTCGATTCGGCCGTCAGCGAGCGCACCAGTTGGCGGTCGAGGCCGCGCGAGGTGCGGAAGTCGATGTCCTCGACGCAGGCCGGCCCCTGCAGCCGTCCCTGGTGCAGGCGGCGTTCGAGGGCGCGGTTCTGGCGCCAGCTCCACTGGCGGTCGATGAGCAGACCGAGGCGCTCTTCAAAGCTGAGCTGTTGTAAGTCGGCGCTTTCCTGCTGTTCCCGGAAGGCTTCCACCATGCCGCGCAGGCGCATGGCAATGAGTTTTTCGATGGTCGGTTGTGTCAGCATAGGTACTCCCTGTCAGTTACTGCAAGGCGGACTTGTCGCCGGTGTCGTAGTAGTCGGGGCCGCGGAGGTTGGGATGGTCAATCGGCGACGCGGGATCACGCGCCGTCTCGGGAGATTGGCCGTCGAGATGATTCTCCAGGATTGACTTCAGGCTTTGGTAAGAACAGACGTTGAGGGTGAGCGCGCGACGCGCGGCCGCCTCCACGCGGGCGTGGGGATACTTCTCGCCGAGCCGGATGATCCCGAGGCAGGAACGGTAGCCCTGCTCGGGGTGGCGATTGCTGGCGAGGACACGATTCACCACCTGCGCGGTGGCCGGACCGATCTTGCCGGACCACTCGACGATCCGCGACGGGGTCCACTCGAGGTACCGCTGGTGCGCCTTGGGCCGGTGACCGTTGACGGTGCTGTGACGATGGGCGGCATGGGAACGGGCATGCGAGGCCACGCGAATGCCTTTGTGAAAGACCTCCACCGTAGACGCCGTGGCGCGGATCTCCACCTGCCGCTGGGTGAGTTGGTAGGGAACGCTGTACCAGTGGCGATCGAACTCAACGTGGTAGTCGATGTTGACGCGCACCGTCTTCCACTCGCCGTATTGGTAGCGTTCGGCGGGCAGGGGATTGAGCGCGGGGCGGTCGAGTGTCTCGAACAACGTGCGGCGGGAGCCGTCGCGCTTGCGGAAGGGCCGGTCGTTGAGCTTTGTGAGTAACTCGGCGATGCCTTCGTTGACTTCCCCGAGCGAGAAGAACGTGCGTTTGCGCAACGCCGCCAGGATCCAGCGTTCCACCAGCAGCACGCCGGCTTCGGCCTTGGCCTTGTCCCGCGGCTTGCGGGGCCGCGCCGGCACCACGGCCACGCCATAATGTTGTGCCATCTCCTCGTAAGTGAGATTCACCCCCGGCTCGTAGCGGCACGCCTTACTTACACCGGACTTCAGGTTGTCAGGCACGACGATCTCGGGCACACCCTGGTAGAACTCGAAGGCCCGCAGGTGTGATCCGATCCAGTCGCCCAGCCCCTGCGTCCAGGTGGCTTCTGAGTAGGTGTAGTTACTGGCGCCCAGCACGGCGACGAACAGTTGCGCCTCACGGATCTCGCCGGTGGTGGGGTCTTGTACCGGAACCGTCGGGCCGGCGTAGTCCACAAACAGCTTCTCGCCGGCCCGGTGCTCCTGCCGCAGGACGACTTCCTGCTGCCGCCGCCAACGCCGGTACAACTCGCAGAAGCGGCTGTAGCGGTAGCCGTCGGGGCAGGTGGCGCGGTATTCCTCCCAGAGCAGCTGCAGGGTCAGGTGTTTGTGCTGCTGCAGCTCGGCGTGGATGGCGGCAAAGTCGGGCGCCGGCCGGCGGCCTGGTGGCGGGCCAGCCGAAGCTTTGGGAATCAGGGCCGCGGCCAGCCGGTTCTCATCCCAATCGGCCACCTCGGGGTACCGGAGTCCGGCCGCTTCGGCCGCCTTCAGATACGCCGAGACCGTGCTTTGCCCGACGGAGCAACTGCGGGCAATCTGGCGCTGCGTGAGTCCGAGGGAACGAAGTCTGAGGACTTCTTTGATCTTGCGCATGGACAACCTCTTCTGTGCCAACCTGTTTCCTCCGCCTTCCAGTGGAGGCCAGATCGGCCGTTGGTTTGTCCAGCGCCGCTGCGCTCGATGGTCCTGTGGAAAAGATTCCGGGCCATGCCGATCATCATTCCGGGACCGGTCGAAAACTGATCGGCATCAGCCCGGAATCGCGATCGGCATCAGCCCGGAATCCTGATCGGCATCATCGCGGAATCGTGATCGGCATGATCCCGGAACGGCGATCGGCATGGAGCGGAATACGCAAAGATGCTGACGGCAATACGCTGAGCATCCCTCAACATTGAGGCACCCCGATTGGCCGGTGGTGCAAGCTGGGGCTGGCAGTCGGGGGTGCGTCGGAAGCTACGGCCGGAGAGCATCCAGCTAATCGACGAAAACGAGGGGCCCGGTCCGAGCAGACGCCGAGCCGGGGTAAGGGCTCGCATCGCTCGTGAAACTGAATTAACCCTCATGCCGGGCGCTACAGTGTTCCCGGCGGGTCAGGCAGATGGAAAGGGAACCCGGGGCGGGCCCAACGGCCTCTTTCCCGAGTCCCCTTTTTCCAGGTCTTA
>CAWELS010000002.1:0-55155 GCA_963809945.1 Bryobacterales bacterium
TCGCCGGGCAGGCTCGGGGGATAGTTGGCGGGCCGCAGCAGACGGGCCTGACGGCCGAGGTAGTCGTAGATCTCGCGCTTGTCCCAGATGTGATTGCCGGAGGTGAGCACGGCGATGTTTCTCGACAGCAGTTCCTCGGCCACCATGGGTGTAATGCCGAAGCCGCCGGCGGAGTTCTCGCCGTTGGCGACGACCACGTCGACCTGTTCAGCGGCCACGACTTCGGGCAGCAGTTCCGCCACCAGGCGCCGGCCCACCGATGCGAAGATGTCTCCAATGAACAGCAGCTTCATACGGCAATCACGAGTGTACGGGGTTTCCGGGGCGCGGAGCTACGATGCCTGGCTCACGGCGACGCGCCAACAGGGACCGCGTGCCACAACTCCCGGCAAGCAGGAAGTAAACCGCCACGGCGGATGTCCGCCACAATCAAACGACGAAAAACACGAGTCCCCGACATCACGGTGAATTCCGGCTCGTGCTTTTCGAAGGAATATGGAGCGCACCACTGAGCCGTGTCGACCTCCGCATTGACCCCCTTTTGTCAAAACGGGGTCGATCCGCAGAGCGTCTTTAGGCTTCTCCTGCTAGCCGGTACGGCCGGGAGCCTGCTCACCGACGCTAGAAAGCTTAGCGGATCTACTTCAAATGAGTGTTGGATCAATTTGAAAGAGGACCAACACTTGCCTCGCAGACACGCTCCATGGATGATAATAGCGCACGGACGCCGGTTTGGCCAGAGGAGCCCCGGGGGGCCTCCGGCGGAGTCCCGATGGCCCGCTGGGCCGCCCATGAGAATGAAGGTCGGGGGAGTGGGGGCTGAAGCCCCGAGCAGGCTCATCTGAGACGCCACTCGGTTCCAGCGAGATAGCGGAGAGTCGAATTCGGAGGTTGCGTTGCTGGGGACGCTGCGGCGGCGGGGTCGGGGTGGATGCGTGAAACCAGCCAGCAATGGTCGGGCGGGTCGGGTCGTGGAGGCGGAGTCGGGGCTGAAGGCCGCCCCACGGTGAATTTCAACAGAGCTTAGTGCCCCTTCAGAACCTCGGCGATATCCTTCTCCGAGATCGAGCCTTCCTTGATGATCCGCCACCAGGGCTCGGTGACGTCGACGGTGGTGGCGCCGGTGCCGACGCAGAGGCCGCCGTCGAGAATCAGGTCGACGCGCCCGTCCATCACTCCGAAGACCTCGATGCCGCTGCGGCAGGTGGGCTGCCCGGAGATGTTGGCGCTCGTGCAGATGAGCGGCTGGTCGACGATCTCGAGCAGGCGATTGGCCAGCCGGCTGCGCGAGTGGCGCATGGCCAGGCGTCCGGTGTTTCCGGTGACCAGCAACGGCACCTTGGCCGAAGCCGGCACGATCAGCGTCAGCGGACCCGGCCAGAAGTGGCGGGCCAGGAAGTAGAAGCGTGCCGAGAGCTCCGAGGCGAGGTCCTCCGCCATCATCAGATCGGAGACCAGCAGCGGCAGCGACCGTTGGGGCTCGCGCCCCTTCGCCTGGAAAACGCGGCGCACCGCGTTGAGATTGAACGGATCCGCCACGAGGGTATAGAGGGCGTCGGTCGGGATCGCGATGAGCTTCCCCTTGCGGATGGATAGCGCCGCCCGTTCGACTGCTTCCTCGGGTGCATCCTCGCGATTGATTTCAATGAGATCCGTAGCCACGATATTTCGGTTACAAGGGGCTTATTCTATCGAGGTCCGATCGCTTCGGCTACTTGAATCGCCATTTCGTAGCGACCAAATGGCGCGCTGAGCTGGACGCCCTGGACCATGGGGCGGACCTGCTCCACCATATTTTGGGCGATCGCGACGCCTTCGGCGCGTGCTTTCTCGCCCTGTACCGCCCGCCGCATCCGCTCCATATAGGGCTCCGGCACCGGCACCCGCAGCTCGTTCATCATGAACTCCGCGTTGCGGAAACTGGTCAACGGCCAGATGCCGGCGATGACGGGGATGCGATAGCCCTCCACTTTCCTGACGAATTGCTCGAGCAGATCGAGGTCGAAAACCGGTTGGGTGACGACGTATTCGGCGCCCGCCTGGACCTTCCAGTCGAAGCGCCGCATCTCCTCGTCCATGTTCACGGCGCCCGGATTCGCGCCGACGCCGATGAGCAGCGACGTCTGCGAGCCGATCGGGTTGCCGCCGAGGTCGAGGCCACGGTTCAAGTTATCGACGATGTTGACCAGGCCGATGGCGTCGACGTCGAAGACGGCCGTGGCGTCGGGGTAGGAGCCCATCCGCGGCGGATCGCCGGTAATACAGATCAGGTTGCGAATGCCGAGTCCCTGAGCGCCGAGCAGCTCGGACTGGATGCCGAGGATGTTGCGATCCCGGCAGCAGAAGTGAAGAACGGTCTCGATGGCGGCGTGCTCTTCGATGAGACGGCAGGTGACCTGGGCGCTCATGCGGGCGCTGGCGCGGGGACCGTCAGGCACGTTGATGCAATCGATGCCGCGCCCGGCGCAGTACCGGGCCCCGTCGATCTCCTTGGAAGCGTCGACGCCACGGGGCGGCAAAATCTCCACGAAGGCGACGAACTTGCCGGCGGCGAGCTTGGCGCCGAGCTTCGACTTCCCGGCCACCGGGATCTTCTCCAGCGAGTGCGCCTGAGCCTCCGCCTCCTCGGCCTCGATCTCCAAACGACCGAGAACCGGCTGCAGCGAGCGCGCTTCGGAGACCATCTCCTTGATGTGCTCGGGAGTGGTGCCGCAGCATCCGCCGATGATCTTTACGCCCGCCTGCAGGAAGCGGCGCGCGTATTGCGTCATGTACTCGGGCGAGCAGAGGTACATGCTGCGGCCATCGATGCGCTGCGGCAGGCCGGCGTTCGGCATGGCGACGATTGGCTTGCGGGTGTAGCGCCGCATCTTCTCGATGGTGTCGAGCATGTACTTCGGACCCGACGGAGCAGTTGCAGCCGACCACGTCGGCCGGCATCTCGTCGAGCGCGCGGGTGAAGGTTTCCGTATCGGCGCCGGTGGTGAGGTTGCCGTCGTCGTTGATGGTGACCTCGGCGGCGATCACCATGTCCGGGCCGGCCACCTCGCGGGCCGCCTCGACGGCCTCCTGGAGCTCGCCGAGATCGCCGAAGGTCTCGAGGATGATCAGGTCGATACCAGCATCGGCCAGAGCCTGGAACTGCTCGCGGAAAGATCGCCCGTGCTTCCTCGCGCGACAGCGGGCCCAGCGGTTCGAGCCGGGTGCCGATGGGGCCCACGGCGCCGGCGACGAAGGCGCGTTCTCCGGCCGCCTCTCGCGCCAGCCGCACGCCGGCCTGATTGATGGCGACGAGCTTGTCGCCGAGTCCGAAGGCCTCCAAACGCCGCCGGTTGGCGCCGTAGGTGTTGGTTTCGATGATCTGGGCTCCGGCTTTGACGTAGGCCTCGTGGATCTCTTTGACCAGGTCCGGACGGGCGATGTTGAGCTCGTCGTAGCAGCGGTTGATGAAGACGCCCTTCGAGTAGAGCATCGTGCCCATGGCGCCGTCGGCCACGAGCGACCTCTCTTCGAGGCGCTTGCGGAATTCCAGTGCTCGGCTTGTTGCACTCGTTGCCGCCATCGTCTACCTTTGGCACCCAGGGCAGTAGTAAGTCGACCGGCCCCCTTGCGGGATTCGACGAACAGGCCGGGTGCAGACCGGACAGGGTAGGTTCTCCCGGCCGTATACCGCTACTGGAAAGTTCTCGTCGGAGTTGTAGGAGCCCGGACCGGAGTACGCGTTACAGGCCGATTGTACCGCATCGCCGAGAACCTCAACAATGGCGCGATGGAGGCCGGCGAGCCGGCGCGCGCCGATGCGGTTCATGGGCCGGGCGGGGTGGATGCGGGCGCGGTGGAGCGTCTCGGCGGCGTAGATGTTGCCCAGCCCGGCAACGCGGCCCTGGTCCATCAGGTAGAGCTTGGCGGGACGGCGGCTCGAGCGGGCGTCGGCGATGAAGGCGGCGGCGGTGAAATCGGCCGACAGGGGTTCCGGGCCCAGGCGGCCCAGGGCGCCCGGCAGATCCGCCGTCCGCAGCAACTCGATGACGCCGAGGGCGCGGGGATCGTCGAAGATCAGGCCGCTGCAGTCGGCGAGTTCGAACCAGGCGCGGGCGGTCGACGGGCGCAGGCGGCAGTCGGGGATCACGTAGAGGTTGCCGGTCATGCGCAGGTGCGCACGTAACGTGCGGAGGTTGTCCAGATGAATAAGAACGTTCTTGCCGCGGCGTTCAACACCCAGAACGGTTGCCCCGCGGACACCGCGTTCGACGGCCGGATCGCGTTTGCGCTCCATCCGAGCCCGGCGGATGCGGGCGCCCGGCAGGTCCGCGCGGAGTTTCCGGCAGACCGCCTCCACTTCGGGCAGCTCGGGCATCAGAACAGGGCCAGCTCGACCGGAGCCCCCGCCCCGCAGCCGATCTTCTTCGCCGCCGATCCCTGATTACAGACCACTTCGAGGTAGCCGGAACTACCTTCCACCATCACCAGCTCGTCGGGCTTTCCGTCGGCGAAGTTCGCGACCAGGCGGGTAACGGGCACAATCCCGGCGGTGAGCTCGAAGGGGCGCTCGCGGAGTTCCGGGAACTCCGAGAACCGGAAGTTGGTGATCAGGTTCCCGAAGCGGTCAGCCTTGAGTACGGAGCCGCACCAGAAGCGTTTGCCGGTGCGTACGGGCCGGTCGAAGGTGGAGCGCAGGTGATCGTCGATGAGCTTGCCGAACTTCGACGGCGCGATGCCGCTGCGCAGGTGGGCGGCGACGGGGGAGAAGATGTCGCGTCCGTGGAAGGTGTTGCTGACAGGGTCGCGGAAGTACTTGCTCTCGGTGATGTGCCGCGCCTTGTGCTTTTTCTCGCGGTTGAAGACGATCGACAGAACGCCGTTGTCCGGGGCGATGAAGTACTGCCCGGCCGCTTGTACGAGGATCGGGCGGCGCTTGGTGCCGACGCCGGGGTCGACGACGACGACGTGAACGGTCCGCGGCGGGTAGTAGGGGTAGATCTCGGCGATGGTGAAGGCGGCCTCGGGGATCCGGAACGGGCTGAGGTCGTGGCAGATGTCGACGATCTCGGCGCGGGGCAGGATCCCGTAGATGACGCCCTTCATGGCGCCGACAAAGTGGTCCGACGTGCCGAAGTCGGTGGTGAGTGTGATGATTGGTCGTGCCATCCGTTGTTAGAATCTAATCAAGAGGATACCGGTTGTTGGCGGTCATGTGGGGCAGGCGGTCTCGCCTCCCAGTGTTCGCAGAGCCCCTTTTCCAGTGAACGGTCCCCGCTGAACAGGACTTCCGGTATCGGGCTGCCATGCACTTCTACTTCGATCATAATGCGACGACCCCGGTGTCGGACAAGGTGCTGCAGCTCTACACCGCGGTGCTCCGGGAGACGTACGGGAACGCATCGAGTATCCACCACTTCGGCCAGGAAGCCAAGAGCCGGCTCGACCGGGCCCGCGGCCAGGTAGCCTGGATGCTCGCCTGCCAGCCGAAGGAGATCATCTTCACCGGCGGCGGCACGGAGGCCAACAATATCGCGATCTTTGGCGCGGTGCGGCACCGGGGCACGGCCGGCAAGCATGTGATCACCACCGAGATCGAGCATCCGGCGGTGCTCAATACGTGTGCCGCGCTCGAGCGCGAGGGCGTCGATGTGACGTTCCTGCCGGTCGGCTCTTCCGGCGTCGTGGACCCGGACGAGGTGCGCCGGGCGCTGCGGCCGGAGACGGCGCTGGTGAGTGTGATGCACGCGAATAACGAGACCGGCGTGGTGCAGCCGGTCGAGGAAATCGCCGAAATCGCGCGGGAGGCGGGGGCCGTGTTTCACTCCGACGGCGTGCAGGCGGCCGGGAAGCTGCCCGCCGACGGGCTGCCGCCGCCGGCGGATCTGTACGCGCTGAGCGGTCACAAGTTCCATGCGCCGAAGGGCATCGGTGTGCTTTATATTCGCAGCGGGACGCCGCTCGAGCCGTTTCTGTTCGGCGGCCATCATGAGCAGGATTTGCGGCCGGGAACGCAGGATGTTCCGGGAGCCGTGGCGATCGGGGCGGCGGCGGGGGCGGCCCGGAAGTCGGTGGCCGGTGAGGCGGTCCGGCTGGCCGGGTTGCGCGATCGGCTGGAGCAGAGCATTCTCGATCGCGTGCCGAACGCGGGCGTCAACGGTACCGGTCCGCGGGTGCCGAACACGACGAACATTTACTTTGACGGGATCGGCGCCGAGTCGCTGGTGATCGCGCTCGACCTGCGCGGGTTCGCGGTGTCGAGTGGCTCGGCTTGTTCTTCCGGATCGATCGAGCCGTCGCACGTGCTGCTGGCGATGGGCGTGGGCGTCGAGCGGACGCGGTCGAGCGTACGGTTCTCGCTGGGGCGCTCGAACGATGAAGAGCAGGTGGATGCGCTGGTGGAGGCGGTGGTCGCGTCGGTCGAGCATTTGCGGCGGATTTCACCGGCGGCGTGATGGGAGATGGGGGGGAATGGCGCTTCGTTTTTGTTACGAAGATCGGGGCTGAAGCCCCGAGCAAGCTGAAGCTTGCCCCACAGACGGCTCCGGGGTGCCCTTGGGGGCTCCGCTCTGAACAATGCAGGAAGCGTTGATAGCCGTGGCCATGTCGGGAGGGGTCGACTCCTCCGTCGTCGCGGGATTGCTGCATCGCCAGGGCCGGCCCATCGTCGGGCTCACCATGCAGCTCTGGAACCAGCGGCGGTTGCCGGAGCTTCAGACACGGCGCGACGACGGGCCGCTGCTGCTCGCTCGACGACGTCTACGATGCGCGCGCGGTGGCCAGTCACCTGGGCATTCCCGTTCTACGTGGTGAACTTCGAGGAGCGGTTCGAGGAGCAGGTGGTCCGGCCGTTTATCGACGACTATCTCGCCGGGCGGACGCCGATCCCGTGCACGCTTTGCAATAACTTCGTCAAGTTCGACGAGTTCACCGACATGGCGCCGGGGTGGGGGCGGAAAAGATCGCGACCGGCCACTACGCGCGGCTCGGCTTCAACGAGGCGTCCGGCCGCTGGGAGATGCGCCGCGGCGTCGATCATTCGAAGGATCAGAGCTACTTCCTTTTCGGTCTGACGCAGGAGCAGCTTGCACGGACGATGTTTCCGCTGGGCGGGATGACCAAGCTGAGGTTCGGGAGAAGGCGCGCGAGCTGGGCCTTCCGGTGGCGGACAAGGGCGAGAGCCAGGAGATCTGCTTCGTTCCCAACGGTGACTACGCGGCCTTCATCGACGCGTACTTCCGCGAACAGGGGATCGAGGCGGACCGGCCGCGCGGCGCCATCGTCGACAGCGCGGGCAAGAGGCTCGGCGAGCACGCGGGGGTGCATCGTTTTACGATCGGGCAGCGGCGGGGCATCGGCGTGGCCGTGGGCGAACCGCTCTATGTGATTCGCACCGAGCCGGAGACGCAGACGGTCACGGTGGGGCCGGGCGATGAGCTGCTTTCGGACACGCTGGTGGCGCGGGACGTGAATTGGATCTCGATCGCCGCGCCGGCCGGGCCGATACGCGCGCACGTGCGCATCCGGCACAAGCACCAGGCGGCGCCGGCGACGGTGCGGATGGGCGATGATGGCGCGGTCGAGGTCCGATTCGACGAGCCGCAGCGGGCGATCACGCCGGGGCAGGCGGCGGTGTTTTATGACGGGGACCTGGTGCTGGGAGGCGGCTGGATTTCCCGGTTGTAGAGGAGTGGCAGGCGGACCCGCCTGCCCCACTGCACTGCACTGTACTGCGCCTATGCGTTTACCGTGGCTTGGTTCCGTTTCTTGTAGTCGATGTACTTGACCGCGGCGAACAGGACGACAAACAGGGCAGCAGCGATGATCGACAGGTAGAGCGCGTGCTCGCGCAGCCAGGGCATCGAATGCGTGCCGAGCTGGGAGCCGAGATAGGCCATGGCGAGGAAGCGCGGGATGCGGCCGGCGAGGATGGTCAGCAGAAAGGACCGTGTCCGCACGCCCAGCGCTCCGGCCGACAGTACGAAGACCTTGAGCGGCAGCGGGACGATGGGCACGAAGGTAGGGATGAAGACGGTGATCAAACCGTAGTGCTGGAACCATTCCCGGAACTTGCGGGCCTGGGCGGATTCGGTGTGGCTGGCCAGGTACGCCTCGCCACCCTTGCGGGCGATCGAGAACAGGAACCAGTTGCCGGCAATCGAGCCGATAGTGGCCAGCATCGCCGCGAAGTAGGCTTTTGGCGGGCTGAGCGCGGCGGTCGTAATCAACAGCGCGTCGACGCCCGCCGGCAAGGGCACGCCGGCCGAATCGAGGGTCGCGATCAAGACTACTCCCAGCGGTCCGAACGCAACCAGCGCCTCAGCCAGCCTGTGCAGCACTTGCCATCTCCTGGAGCCGGTCTTCGTCGATGATTTCGACGCCGAGCTCCTCTGCTTTGTCGCGCTTCGATCCGGCATCGGCGCCGGCCACGACATAGTCGGTCTTCTTACTAACTGATCCGGTGACCTTGCCGCCGGCGCCCTCGATCAGGGACTTCGCCTCACTCCGCTTGAGCGTCGGCAGCGTGCCGGTAAGGACGAATGTCTTGCCGTCGAGTGGTCCGCCCTCCCGGCGCGTCTTCTTATGGGTGAACTGGAGGCCCGCCTCGCGCAGACGCTTGACCAACTCGATGTTCCGCTCTTCCCGGAAGAAAGAGTAGACCGAGTGCGCGACCTTCGGGCCGATCTCCTCGGCCTCCTGGAGCGCCTCGATCTCGGCGGCCATGATCGTGTCCATGCTCCCGAACGTGCCGGCGAGAATCTGCGCCGTTCGCTCGCCAACAAAGGGGATGCCGAGGCCGTAGAGGACCCGCGGCAGAGGGCGGGAGCGTGACGCCTCGACGTTGTCGAGGACCTTCTGCGCGGACTTCCCGGCCATCCGTTCGAGCTCGACTAACTGCTCGAGTTTCAACTCGTACAGGTCGGCCACCGACTTCACCATCTCCCGGTCGACCAACTGGTTGACCAATGCCTCGCCCATGCCGTCGATGTCCATGACGCCGCGGGAGGCGAAGTGCCGGACCGATTCCTTGAGCCGCGCCGGGCAGTTGGTATTGATGCAGCGGCTGGCGACTTCGCCTTCCTCGCGCACGATCGCCGTGCCGCAGACCGGGCAGTTTTTGGGCATCTGGAACGGCTTCCGATCCGGGCCCTGGCTCGACCACGCGGACCACCTTCGGAATCACGTCGCCCGAGCGGTAGACCTCGACGCGGTCGCCGATGCCCACGCCGAGCCGCTCGATCTCGTCCTCATTGTGCAGCGTCGCGTTGGTGACCGTCACGCCGCCGACGTAGACCGGCTCCAGGCGCGCCACCGGGGTGAGAGCGCCGGTCCGGCCCACCTGCACCTCGATGTTGTTGACCGTCGTTTCGGCCGAACGGGCCGCGTATTTGTAGGCGATGGCCCACCGCGGCGCCTTGGCAGTGAAACCGGCCACGTCCCACTGGGCGACGGAGTCGAGCTTGATCACCACGCCGTCGATCTCGTAGGGGAGATCGTCGCGCTTGGACTCCCACTCGGCGGCGTAGGCGAGCACCTCGTCGGCGTCCTTGCAGAGGCGGCGGTTCGGGTTGACCTTGAAGCCCATTGCCTCGAGGCGGTCGAGCGCCTCCCAGTGGCTCGCGAGCGCCGGGCCGCCGCCGGCCAGGAGGAAATAGGTGTAGTAGTCGAGCTGGCGGTGCGCGGTGATCTTTGGATCGAGCACGCGCAGCGATCCGGCGGCCGAATTCCGCGGATTGGCGTAGCGCGGCTGCTCGGCGGCTTCGCGCTCCTGGTTGAGGTGCTCGAACGCCCTGGTCGTCATGACTACCTCGCCGCGGACCTCGATGTCCGGCATCCCGTCCGGGAGCACCAGCGGTACCGAGCGGATGGTGCGGGCGTTCTCGGTGACGTCTTCACCGGTGGCGCCGTCGCCGCGGGTGATGGCGCGCTCGAGCTTGCCGCCCGAGTAGCGGACGGCCATCGAAACGCCGTCGAGTCTTGAGTTCCGTTACGTAGCGGTAGGGTGCGCCTTCGAGCAGCTCGCGGACCCGGCGGTCGAAGTCGCGGAATTCGCCTTCACTGAAGGCGTTGTCGAGGCTGAGCATCCGCGAGGAGTGGGCCACTTTGACGAAGCCCTCGCGCGGGGCGCCGCCGACGCGCTGGGTGGGCGAATCCGGCGTGATGAGGTCCGGATGCTCGCTCTCGATCTCCTGCAGTCGCCGCATGAGACGGTCGTATTCGGCGTCGGAGATCTCGGGCCGGTCGAGAACGTAGTAGAGATGCTCGTGGCGGCGCAGCTCCTCGCGGAGCCGATCGACATCGGCGGAGACGTGCTCGTCCATGGACACCCTATACTAATGAAGAGAAACCGGAAGAGGCTTGCCTATTCATCGTAGCATCCACCTGATCTACAACCCTGCCGCGCGCGGGCTGCAAAACGATGCGCGGGACGTGGTGGGTAAGGTCGTGCGGATCCTCCAGGACGCCGGCAGCGAGGTGACCCTCGCGCCGACCACCGCCCCGAGGGATGGGCGGGGACTGGCCCGGCGGGCAACCGAACAAGGCGCCGATCTGGTGGTGGCGGCCGGCGGCGACGGAACGATCAACGAGGTGCTCAACGGGCTGGTCCACAGCCAGACGCCGCTGGCGATCCTGCCGCTGGGAACGGCCAACGGACTGGCGACGGAGCTGGGCCTGGCGCGCCCGCCCGAGAAGGTCGCGGCACTGATCCCCGAGCTGATTCCGGAGCGGATCTCGGTCGGTTTTCTCCGCGCCGCCGGGGACGAATCGCGATATTTCCTCATGATGGCCGGCGCTGGTTTGGACGCCGATATCGTCGTCGACGTCGATCCGGACCTGAAGAAGCGACTGGGCAAGCTTGCCTACTGGATCGGCGGTTTCGAGAAGCTGGGACAGAAGTTCCCCGACTTCGACGTGACCATCGCCGGCGAGCAGTTTCAGAGCGCCTTCACGCTGGCTTCGCGGGGCCGCAACTACGGCGGCGACCTCGAGATCGCCAAGACGGCGAGCCTGCTCGAGGACCACTTCGAGGTGGTTGTTTTCGAGGGTCAGGATTCATTCCGTTACCTGTGGTACCTGACCGGTGTGCTGGCCAATATGCTCGATGCCATCGAGGGTGTGTCAGTACGCAAGGCGACCGAAATCGAGTTCGGCACGCCGCGCGGTCGCGACGTCTACGTGCAGGCGGATGGCGAGCTGATCGGCAAGCTGCCCGCGAAGGTGGAGATCGTCCGGAACGCCCTCACGCTGATGATGCCGGCGGGGTTCCGGCGCAAGTTCGGGCGGAAGGGGCCAGGGAAGATAGCGCTCAAACGAACGGCGTCCTGCGGCTGGGGCTGTAGCCGGCGACGAACGCCGTCCGGCCGCTGCGACGTTCTCGGGGATGACAGATCGCAAGTTCTACCTGTGGGCCGGAGTGGTGCTGATACTTGCCATCGGCATGCACCTGTTCTTCTTCTCGCGGGGGTTCTATTCCATTGCTTGGGACGAGTCCGGCAGAACCCTGGATGCGTATACCTGGGCCGCGCATGGAACCGTCATGCAGCCCGCCTGGCTGCCCTTCTACCGCATCCTTGTTGGCACGAGCCTGAAGCTGCTGCCCAATCTGTTTCTAACTCCCCGGCTGTTGAGCTTCCTCTTCGGCCTGGCGGTGATTCCGGTCACCGGCTGGCTGGCCCAGGAGCTATTCCAGGACCGTAGGGTGACCGCACTGGCGCTCCTTCTGAGCGCCCTGTGTCCCGAGCGAGTCACCCTCAGCCTGTCGCCGCTTTCCTCGATAATGTTCACCTTTGTCATCGCGGTGGCCATGTCATTCTTCGCGAGGTGGCTGCGGACAAATTCACGCGGCGTGCTGCTGGCTACTACCGCCGTTGCCGTCTTGGCGACAACCTTGCGCTACGAGGGTTGGATCTTCGGCGCCGCCTTCTTTGTGGCCGTGGCATGGTCCTACCGGAGCGGACGAACGGGACGCGGGGACGTTCTGTGGGTCGGGACCCTCCTGTCGCTATTCCCGCTCGCCTGGGCACTCGCCATATTCCCGTCGGCGAATCCGGTGGGCGTGGCGTCACACGATATGCGGGTGCTCTCGTCGACGGAGGTCCTTCGGAGGAACCCGCTCAGCCAGTTTGTACTGGTAAACGCCGCCTCGCTCAACCTGATCGCCCTCCTCTCCGTCGCGCAGCTTGCTGTTCGCGGTGTTTGGCGCCACCGGGCGTTTCTCGCCGTCGCGTTCGGTCCGCTGCTGGCGGCCTCGGCGGTGCTTCTCGTCGCCCGGGGTGGGCAGACCGGACCGGCCTGGCGGATGGTCGGTGTCTGGACCGTCCTGCTGGTGCCGTTCACCGCGTACCTGCTGGCGGGCTGCGCCTGGCCATTCTCGGGAGGGGCCCTCCGCCGTACCCTTGGTCTTGGCGTCGCGCTGGTGGTCGCCGGAGCGTTCCTCCACAGTACGTTCCAGATCGAGCGTGCTTCCACCTGGGCCTTTCCGGAATCGTCCCTGCGCGCCGGACAATACCTGGAGCGCCGGATCGAGGATTCTCCCCAGGACAGGGTGCTGATCGAGTCGTCCGAGTACTCGTTTCTGAACATTCAGGTTGCTTCCCAGCATCCGGATGCTTTTGTGCTGAACTCGGTGCCGGAGCAGGAGAAGCGAGCCATTGCTGGCGGTCGGATCTGATGTGCGGGAGGCTTTGCGGGGGCAGGGAATTCGCTATTTGGTGTTCCGGACAGACGGAGTACAAGGACTATCTCGAGCGGCAGCCTGGACTAACTCGCCGGGAAGAGTTCGATCCCTGGGTTATCTACGAACTGTCGCCGTAAGAGGAAGGCCGAGTACTGCTGAAGGCCCTATGGGCAGTGCTGTGGACATATCTCAACTTCGGCGCAGGGCGGTCACAGGTTGCCGCTCACGGTGGAAGGGGGCGGGCTGAAGCCCAATGCCACTTAGTTTTCCTTGAGCAGCTGTCTGGCCGCGTAAGGCGGGCGTCCACGCCGGCGCGCGACCTCCAGGTCGCGCTCTCCGCCGGACCGTTCGAAAGGCAGCAACTTCCATGTCCTCCGCATCTTGCGGCTTCCGTCGCAGTGGAGGGCCGACCTGGAGGTCGGCCGCGGACGTAGACGTCCGCCTTACGATGACATCTTTGGACGCAAAATAAGTGACATTGGGCTGAAGCCTTTCGCAAGCTGAAGCTCGCCCCACTTCGACCGAATTTTTTGAAGCGGGGTACTAAGCGCCGAACTTGCCTAGCCGTCCGGCATGGGCCAGGGCGAGCGACATCGCTTCGAGCGCCGAGAAGGTCCCCAATCCGCCGCGAGAGCAGGGACGCTCGCCGAACTTTGTCTCGAGGTCCGGACGGCCCGTCGTCGCGCTCCATAGCAGGAACGGAACCGGGTGCCAGGAGTGGGTCTTCATCCGCGCCGGCGTTGAATGGTCGCCGGTGATCACGACCACGTCGGGTTTGAGCGCGAGCAGTTCCGGCAGGGCGGCGTCGACTCCGGCGATCACCTTCTTCTTGGCTTCGAAGTTGCCGTCTTCACCGGAGCTGTCCGTCTTCTTGATGTGGACGAAGAAGAAATCGTAGTCCTTCCAGATCTTGGCCACGGCGGCGAACTCGTCGGACGGTGTGTCGCCGCTGAACTCGATCACGTCCATGCCGACGAGCTTCGAGACACCGCGGTACATGGGGTAGACGGCGACACAGGCCGCCTTGAGACCGTAGCAGTCGGCGAACGTCGGCAGGCCGGGATCGGTGGAGAAGCCGCGCAGCGTGAGTCCGTTGGCCTTCGGCTCGCCGGCCAGGATCTCGTGGGCCTTCTTGATCCACTGGTTGAACAGACCGGCGGCGCGCTCGGATTCCGGCGTCCGGGCCTTCGCGGGGAGCGGGGCCTTGCCGACCGCCTGCGGATCGGTGTCATCGATCGAGTCGTTCAGGCCGTCGCCGCGTAGCACCACGGCGAAGCGGTACTCCTTCACGTGGCGGACTTCGGCGGTGACTCCGGGGAGCTCGATCGACTTCAGCTTCTCGACCACGGGGATCGCTTCCGGTGTCGGAATTCGCCCGGCCCGGCGGTCCGAGATGAGGCCGTTCTTGTCGAGGGTGCAGAAGTTGCCGCGGGCGGCGACATCGCCCACCTTGACCGGCAGATTGATGCCGAACGACTCGAGCACGCCGCGGCCGATCTCGTACTGCAGCGGATCGTAGCCGAACAGCGAAAGGTGAGCGGGCCCGGAGCCAGGGGTAATCCCGGGACGAATCGGCACCGTTTGGCCGAGCACGCCTTCGGTGGCGAGGCGGTCCATGTTGGGTGTCTCGGAGGCCTCGAGTTCCGTCGGTCCGCCGGGCTCGATCGGCAGTCCGCCGAGGCCGTCCATCACCATCAGAACGATCTTTGAATTGTTCGAATTGAGCAGGTCGCGTAAGTAGTCGTATGGCATGATAACTCCAGTTCCAAAGCTCTATCGTCGCACACTGCCGCCGCCCCGGACGGGCCGTGGACGGTATCCTCGAGTGATCTTGTTGTCTTTCGACTGAGGCGCCGCGGCGCCGTCGGCGGTTGTGTCAGCGGGATACGGCGTGAGGGCCTTTGCAGGAAGCGTGATACGGCTCGCACGGTCGAAAGCCGCGATCGATCGCGCGGCCGGGAGGTTGCCTGAGAACACACGGGGCAGGCAAAACCGCCTGCCCCACGCGTTCACAAATCGCACACCTACCGCTTGACCGCGATCGTCGTGAAGATCGCGTTCGGATTGGCCGGATCGACGCTTCCCTGCTCGCGCATGATCACGACAACACGTGCGTTGCCGGCGGCGGTCTGCTCGGGGACGACGACGTTGATCTGCCAGACTCCGACCAGGCTCGGCGCGAGTCCGGAGAATTTCACTTCCGCCAGGGCCGACCCGATGCCGACCTGCGGCAGGACCGGGGTGCTTGATCAGCCCGACAGTCGGTTTACCATCGGGTGGCGCGCCCGGGATGTTGCCGGCGCCGGTAGCGAAGAGTTGCACGATCTCGCCCACCTTGGCCGGATTCTGGGTCGTGTTGACGCTGTTGTCCTGGTTGAGCGCGGCGATCTGTCCGGTGCCGACCGCCGGAATGGTGAACAGGCCCGGGGAGGCGACCGACATCTGGACCACCCGGCTGGCGATGATCTGCTGCGTCGAGACGCGCGTCACGATGATCTGCACCAGCCCGCTGGCCGGAGCATTATTCGGCATCTGGAAGTTGATCTGGTTCGATGAGACGAAGTAGAGCGGTACCGCCACGTCGTCAACGAAGACCGAGACATCCGCCAGCACGGTCGGCAGCGGGAGGCTGGTCGCCGATTTCAGCTCGATCGACGGATCGTCGTCGAAGAACAGCGACGTGATCAGCCCCGGAGCGCTGCGGGCGAGATAGTTGGCGCCGTTCAGGGGATAGCCGAGCGGGAAAAGACCCACGACGCGGTTGAGGACATCGGCTACATAGAGACTTCCCGCCGGATCGGACGCCACGGCCAGCGGGCCGCCGGACGCCATCCCGGCTTCGGGATTCGGCCCCGGAGATGGAAGCAGCATCTGGTCGAACTGCGGATAGAGCAGCAACTGGTTCTGGGTTCCACCCGTGTTGGCCACCCAGGACTTGCCGGTTGACGGACTGACGTCGACATCCTGGGGCGTGCGCAGGCCGGTAAGCGCCAACGAGGCGGTGGGGTCCAGCGGCGCCAGCCGAATGTCACCGAAGATGAGGACGCGGTTGTTGCCCGAGTCGGCCACGAAGAGCCGGTTGCTGGTATCGGTGCTCATGCCGCGCGGGTTGTTGAGGCGGTTGAGCGCGGTGCCGGTGGCGGTACTGAAGAAGTCCGGCTGGCCGATGACACGCGCGGCGGACATCCCGCTCTGGAACGGGGGATTGAACTGCAGGATACGGTTGTGCGAGGTGTCGGAGACGAGTAGCCGGCCCTCGATGCCGAGGCGTAATCCCCAGGGCGCCGCCATCGTTCGGGCGGTGGGGTCGGTCTGGTGCGCCGCGAAGCTTTCCTGGCCGAGAACCAGGTCCGCAGTCTGCGTGCCGGCGGGCTGAGCGAAAGGCTTGGGGAAACGAAGTACGCGGGAGTTGCCCCAGTCGGCCACAAACAGATTGCCGGCGCTATCCACTGCCAGCCCCACCGGCAGATAGAGGCCGGTCGCGCTGGGTTGGGAGCTGGGGAAGTTGGCCAGGGACCGGAACATCCCGGGCTGTCCGATGACGATGTCGGCCCGGGTGCCGTTGCGGACGCTCCGGGCGTCGGCAAAGCCCAGGACGCGGTTGTTGTTCGTATCCGCCACGTACATGTGCGGCGGGTCCGAGTTCCAATCGACCGCGATGTCAGCCGCGCTGACGAGGCCTTGCTGCAGCTTTCCGGACACCAGGTGAGAGGCGAGGGCGCCGGTGAAGAAGAACTCACGGCCGTCAATCTCGTTGATCGAGCGGTTCGGCATGTCGGGCTGGCCGATGACGGTCGTGGCGGCATACGGCGCGCCCACGGAAGAGGCCGGTCCGGTGGAGAGGTCGGGATAGATCAGCACCCGGTTGTTGCCCGAGTCGGCGACGAAAATCGTGTTGTTCGGACCAACGGTGGCGCCGACCGGAAACAGCAGCGTATCGGCCGCGGGTTCGGCCCGGCCCCGGTGAACGAGAACGCTCTCCGAGGTGAGTGCGTCCTGGCCGATCACCGCCACGGCGGCCGGCGAGAGAACTTCCTGGGTCTCGACCGGCCACTGATCGTACGGCGCATAGCGCAGGATCCGGTGGGTCGGCGTGTCGACGACGAACGGCACGTCTCCGATGCAGAACAGGCCCTCCGGAGGCGACCAGTTGCCGCCGCTATCGACGATGCCCAGACTGCGCTCGTTGACGGGCGGCGGCGGATTTTCGCCCTGAACCACCACCACCAGACCCATCACCCGGACGGCATCCTGCCCGTTGCCGGCGATCGGACTATCAAAGACGATCACCCGGTTCAGTTCGTCCGCTACGAAGAGGTGGCCAGAGGCGTCGAATGCCAGCGCCGACGGAATCCGCATGCCGGTCTTGTTGAACCGGTTGTTCACGTTGCGTGCCAGGGCCGCGTTGGTGGTGAAGCTATCCTGTCCCAGCACGCGGTCCGCGGCCGGTCCGCTCGATGCGCTCTCGCCGAGCGCCGACGCCGGGTAGCGCAGGACCCGGTTGTTGCCCGCGTCGGTGAACCAGAGGTTGCCCCCGGCGTCGAACGTGAGGCTGGTGCGGTACACGGAACTCCCGGTGGCGGTCGTGTCGATGCTCGTGGCGGAGAGGCCGCCGTTATTCGGGCCGTTCGTGCTCAGGCTGGGCTGGCCGATCGCCATGTTGGCGAGCTTCAGGCCTTCCGGCTGGGAGAACGGGGCGCGGTAGCGCACAATCCGGTTGTTGCCGGCGTCGCCCACGAAGAGGTTGCCATTGGCATCCACCGCCAGGGCCGTCGGTTGGCGCAGGCCGCTCTGTTTGAGCGCGGGGTCCGAGGAGCTCGGACCACCGATGTTGGTGGACAGCAGGTCTCGCTGGCCGATGACAAGGTCGGCGGTCGCACCGTTGAGCAGCCCCACCGACGTCCGCCAGCCGAGCACGCGATTGTTTCCCGAGTCGGCGACATAGACCGCCCCGGAGGTTGGATCGACGGCGACCGATTGCGGACCGTTCAGCTCGAAGCCGAGGACCATGTTGGGCCGGCAGACTCCCAGGCTTCCGACGGTGGAGTCGCAGTGCTTCGGAATCTCGAACGCAGGAACGTCGGCCGGTTGTCCGAGGGCGAAGGTCGGCACCGGGCTGAGGGTGGTCTGGGCCAGCGCGGCGAACGAGAACAGCGTCAGGCAGCAAATGACAGAAATAGACTTGTGTTTCATGGGAATACGGCTGGACACGCGTGGGAATGCCCTCCCAAAAAATAGCACGCCGACTTGAGCTGTGCAATGAAGAAGATGAGGAGCGGATACACCACTCGGGTGGACCGCGTCGGTTGTTGTGTTTCCTACGACCCGGATCCCTCGAGCCGCCGATAGCCATAGAACCAGTAGGCCGTCGTCCGGCCCCGGTTCCAGACCGAATGGACTCTTCCGGCGGGAATCAGAATCTCGTCGCGAGGACCGAGGATCGTGTGCTCTCCTTCGACCTCAAACTCGATCCGGCCCTGTTGCACGACGATCTTCTCGTCCACGGCGTGCGTATAGTCGAGCCAGGACTTGCCCGGCACGTCCACCCAGAGGTGGCAGTCGAATCCTTCGTTTGACCACGCGGCGGCGACCCGGTCCTTTTCGAGAGGGATGGCCTCGGGCCACTTCGTAACGGACAGGCTCATGATGACTCCGCCATCATTCTTATCACATGCGCGGGGTTTTAGCTCACCAGAAACCAGGGATTGTGCAGGTCCGGCTTGTTGTATTCGAGTTCCGCGGTCGAGCCGTGGCGCACCACCCGGCGTCCGGCGGCATTGGCGACGGCATGGGCCGCGGCGGTGTCCCACTCCATCGTGGGACCGTATCGCGGATAGGTGTCGGCGGCGCCCTCGGCCACCAGGCAGATCTTGAGCGAGCTGCCCATGGGCACGAACTCGACGTGCTTGTATCGCAGCTTGGCCTTGGCCAAGAAGGCCGCCAGTTGCGGAGACGGATGCGACAGGCTGCCGACGATGCGGTAGGTGTCCGGCGACTGCCGGCCGTCGATCGGAAGCGATTGGGGGGCGCCGTCACCTTCCCGTTTCCATGCACCGTGGCCGACGATGCCCCAATAGAGCGTCTTCGAAGCTGGCGCCCAGACCCAGCCGGCGGCGGGCCGGCCATCCTCTATTAGCGCAATGTTGACCGTGAACTGGCCGTTTCGCTTGATGAATTCCTTGGTGCCATCGAGCGGGTCGACCAGCCAGAATCGCTGCCAATGCCGGCGGACCTCGTGGGCGGCCTTGGCGGACTCCTCCGAGAGTACGGGCACGTCCGGCCACCGGGCGCGCAGGCGTTCGGTAATCACGTGGTTGGCGCGGAGGTCGGCCGCAGTGACCGGCGAGGAGTCGGCCTTCTTGGCCACGTCGAAGTCCGAGGCGTAGACGTCGAGAATCTCGGCCCCGGCCAGAAGGCAGGTCTCAATCAGGTAGTCGGCGGCAACGTCGTCAATCATCGTCGCTAGTGGTCTGCGTCTCTCATTTCGACCAGGTATGCTGCGCTCCCTGACGGTCGCCGTTCTGTGCTAACCGACTACCAGTAGTGAACCGCGCGCGTCAGCAAGCGGCTTCCATATGCCGCTGAATCTCCAACGCACTTCACTAGTCTAGCAGCCCGTGGTGAAGGTCTTGCGGGCCGGGCGCCAAGGATTTGCGCCCGCTGATATTGTGATCTCGACTTCCTCACGTCGTCGCACAATTTCTCTCGTACGGACCCGAAGCGGTGGCCCGCCGGCCTGCGTTTCCGCTTACTATGTGGAGAGCATCCGGGACTTAGTCCGCGGTCCATGCCGGCCGGGCTTGGCCGCCGGACCCAGGATGGGGTGAATGATGAAGATGAACTCGAGATTGATCCTGTTGGCGCTATTGGCAATGGTGGTGCTATTGCCGGCACGGCCGGCTTTGGCCGCCGACATCGACGGCACCTGGAACATCGCCATCGATACCGGCAACGGAACCCGGGAATTGACTATGATCCTCGAGAGCGGCTCGGACGGCGTGGTGGCGACCATTGGCGAGAACAAGGTGAAGGGCACGTTTGACGGCACGGTTCTGTCGCTGGCAGGCGATGTCTTCTCGGCGCCGGAGGGCTACTCGGCTCCGATGAAGCTTACCGGGAAGCTGGAAAACGGCAAGATCGCCGGCGATATCGTTTGGGACGCCTATCAAGTGAGCTTCTCGGCGACCAAGGCCGACTGACGGGCTGCGGTGCTCGGGGCCGAATGATTGGTCGGGTGGTTCGACCAGATGAGGGTGGGTCGACGGAGTGACATTCCGGGTGGCGCCGGATGGTTGGGCTGCCAGGACGCAGGGCGGAGCTGAAGCTCCGCGCCCGTTAAAGTGCGCCTTCCAAGTCGCGCCGGAATCCTGGAAGGCGGGCTTTGAGCCCGATCAGGGCCCAGCCCCAGCTCGTCCTGACTTTCATCCGAGTGGAGGGTCCAGCCGGGCCATGGGGACTCCGTTGAAAGTCGCGCCTTCCCGTCGCAACGTGGACCGCAGACTCCGCTCCGTTTGGTCACGGCTTCATAAGAAGCGTTCGGCCGAATGCGAGCCGTGATCGGAGGGAGCGGAGCGAGTCACCTCGATCTCGGCGCCGCTTTCATCCCGTTGGGCGGTCCGCGGCGGGACCGAGGCCGCCTATCGCAACTCCGGCAAGGGCAGGGATAGTTCAATGGCGATCTCTTCGAGTTCCCGCCAGACGCCCGGCTGGACCGGGATGCCGTTGGTCCGGCGATCCTCTTCGATGCGCACCTCCGGCTCGCCGGCTACCAGGACCTCATGGTAGCCGCTCGCGGGCGGTGAGCTCTTGACGCGGGACACGAGATCCTCCATCCGCGCCTGCAGTTCGCCGGCGGGGAGGAAACGCGAGGGGTCGATGGCGATGAAGGTCTGGCTCGTGTTCATCGGGCGGTCAAAGAAGGGGACGCCGCCGACCTCGGTACACAACACGCCGCCGCTCAGCACGGCGCCGAGAACCTCGGTCATCAGTCCGAGGCCGCTTCCCTTGTAGCCGCCGAGCGGCATGGCGTAGTGGGCCTTGGCCGTGGTGGTGGTCGGCACGCCGTCGGCGTCCGTCGCCCAACCTTCGGGGATCTCCTCGAGGTTGTCGGACCGGGCTCGCAGAATCTTGTTGATGGCGACCTTCGTGGTGGCCATGTCGAGCAGCCAGTGCCCGCCGCCGCGGGTCGGCATGGAGACACAGAGCGGATTGGTTCCGATACGGCCCTCACGGCCCTGCCAGGGAGGCACCGATGGCGAGGCGTTGCACATCACCACGCCGATCATGCCGCCGTCGCTGATCCGCTGGCCCCAGTAGGCGGCGGTGCCGAAGTGGCTCGAATTCCGGCTCACCACCATGCCGACTCCGTGGACGCCGGCGAGACGGAGCGCATGATCGCAGCAGATTGTCGAGACGACTTGCCCGAGCGCGTGTTGGCCGTCATAGACCAGGCAGGCGCCGGACTCGGAGACCACGACGCCTTCGGTGGCCGGATTGATGTTGCCGATGCGGAGATGCTTGACGTAGTAGGGCAGCAGGTGGAGGCCGTGGGAGTCCACGCCGCGAAGGTTGGCGGCCACCAGGGAGACGGCCGCTACCGTCGCCCAGCGCTCGGGGACGTCGTGGGCCGCCAGCACCCGCCGCACCCAGCCGGAGAGCTCGGCATGAGCGACGCGCCGGACGCCGGTCGTCGGATCGGAGTTAGTGGTCACGAAGTTACTGTGCGGTCCAGCCGCCATCGATCAGGATGTCGGTGCCGGTGATGAACCGGGCGTCTTCGGAACAGAGATAGACGGCCAAACGTCCGACGTCTTCCACTTTGCCCCACTGTTTCAGGGGAATGCGCGACATCATCTTCGCGTTCACCTCCGGGTCGTTAATCAGCGGAGCGTTCATCTCGGTGGCGAAGGGTCCGGGACTGATGCCGATGGCGGTGATCCCGTCGTCGGCCAGCTCGAGCGCGAGAGCGCGGGTCAGACCCAGGAGCGCGGTCTTGGAGGTGGAGTAGGCGGTGCGGTTGGGCATCGATACCCAGCTCATCATCGAGCTCATGTTGATGATGCGGCCGTACCCGTGCCCCTTCATGTGCGGAACAAAGTAGTGGCACAACAGGAACGCGCTGGTCACGTTGGTGTCCATGACCAGGTTCCAGTCGTCGAGCGTCAGGTCGGTGACTGATTTGCGGACGTTGATGCCGGCGTTGTTGATGAGGATGTCGAGCTTGCCGAAGCGTTCGACCACCTGCGCCTCGACCGCCTTCACCTGCTCTTCGACGGTAACGTCGGCCGGACACACGGCAGCCTCGCTCCCGAGTGATTCGATCTCCTTGGCGACCGCTTCGAGCTTTTCGCGGTCACGTGAAACGAGGACGATACTCGCGCCGGCCTCGGCGAGCGCGAGGGCCATTGCTTTGCCCAAGCCCTTGCTCGAACCGGTAATCAGCGCGACTTTTCCTGCCAGTGGTTTCTCAGCCATAAGGGCTATTGTATGACGTGGTCTGGTGGGGTGGAGCATCGGGGCGGGCGATTCCGTGCGCGGAGAGAGCCGATTCCGTATCGGCGAGATGCGACCGGGACGGGCAGGTCGTGTTCGGAGATCCCGTTGCAGGGCCAGCGCTGCGGAAAGTCCTGGGAGGGCCCCATATAAGGAAGCCCGCAATGTCACCGATGGGATGGCTGGGGAGGGAGGGTACGACGGCGGAGCGCCGGAGCGCCCCGCGCCGTTCAAAAAACGTTACGGTGAGGTCTCAATTGAGAGACCGCCGTCGCCGGAGAAGGTTCGCCGGCTAGTCGGAGTCTCTCGACCGCTTCTTGCGGTTGCGCTTCCGGGCCAGCGCCTGCTTGACGCGCTTCTTCTCGCCAGGTTTCAGGTAGTAGGAGTGACGCTTGATCTCCTTAATGATGTCCTCCTGTTGAACCTTGCGCTTGAAGCGCCGCAGTGCGCTTTCCAGGCTTTCGCCATCTTGAATGACAACTTCAGCCAAGCTAGACCTCACCTCCTCTCCGTGGATGAATTTCCACCAAAGGCTTTCTCAATAGTGCTCGCAGGGAATGAATGAAGAATGAATCCCGCGGAAGAGATAACCCTTACTATGATAGAGGGTCCGGGTAGGGTGCGACAAGCGGCCTCGCCAGCGCCGGAATCCTCGAGAGTGTCTCCGGCACGCGGGCGGACCGCACCTCCAGCCCGGGGGACAATCTATGGACATCTACTTCAGCTTCGGGGCCATCGTCACGGCGGCCGCGTTCCTACTGTTGGGCGTCATCGCCTTCTCGCTGCTGCTGAAGCCGTTCGTGTCGCTAGCGGTCAAGGCGTTCCGGCGCGAGATCGTCGAGGAACAGAACGTCGCGCTGGCCGTCCTGGTCGGCTTTCTGTCGCTCGCGCTCAGCATCATCGTGGCCTCGGCGATACACTGAGACGGCGGGCGGCGCGCCGGCGACCGAAGATGGCCCGGCGCGGTTCGTTAGATACTGGGGCACGGAATGACTATGAGGACTTCACTGATTCTGATCCTGTTGGCGCTGTTCGCCGGCTCGCTGTGCGGGCAGGTGAATACACTGACCGATGCGGAGGCCGCCGATGGGTGGATCCTGCTGTTCGACGGCAAGACGATGTTCGGCTGGACGCCGGAGGGCGGCGCCCAGTGGCGGCTCACGGACGGCGCGATTGCCGCGAGCGGCGCCGAGGCCGGCTGGCTGCGCTCGAACAGCCAGTTCGCCGACTATATCCTGAAGGTCGAGTTCAAGACCGGACCCGACGGCAACAGCGGCATCTTCCTGCGATCCGCCCAGCGGGGCGCGCCGGCCGAAACCGGCTACGAGCTGCAGATCTGGAACAAGAGCCCGAACTTCCCGACCGGCAGCCTGGTCAACCACGTTCTCGCCGAGGGAGCGGCCTTCACGCCGAACGAGTGGAACAGCTATGAGGTGCATGTGCAGGGCGGGCAGTACCGGGTGATCCTGAACGGCAAGGAGGTGCTCAATGCCCATGCCGCCAAGACGCTCTCCGGCTACGTCGGGCTCCAGTACAACATCGACAGCCCGATCGAATTTCGCAACATTAAGCTGAAGCCGCTCGGCGGCGAGCCGATCTTCGACGGCCGCAACTTGAACGGCTGGACGAAGGTGGGGCCTCCGGAGCCCTCCGGCGAAACGCCGGTGTGGACGGTCGCCGACGGGGCGATCCATGTCGAGAAAGGGCCGGGGGAGCTCGAGACAGAAGCCAAGTGGGCGAACCTGGTGCTGCAGGCTGACGTGCGGACGAACCCCGCGAATGCCGACCAGCATCCGAATAGCGGCATCTTCTTCCGCGGTGCGCCGGGCGTCTTCTGGTCCGGCTACGAGGCGCAGATTCGCAACCAGTACGCCGACGGCGATCCGGCGAAGCCGGTCGATTTCGGCACGGGCGGCATCTACCATTCGCAGCCGGCGCGGCGCGTGGTATCCCGCGACGGGACCTATTTCACCGCCACCGTGGTCGCGAGCGGCCGCCACATTGCCGTCTGGATCAATGGCTACCCGGTCAGCGACTTCGAGGACGAGCGTCCCGAGGGTGACAGCGCGGCGGAGGAGGCAGTGCTGACGCCGGGCGTGGTTGGCCTACAGGCGCACGATCCGACGACGAACCTCGACTTCCGGAACATCCGGGTCGCGAAGCTGCCGTAAGGGGGGTGTGCGCCTGCATTGCGTACCCCGGTGGGGCGGGTGGCGAGGCGGACAGTGGTGGCCGGAGTGGCGGATCTGTCGATCCGCCGGAACTGGACGAGCCTAATGATGAGAGCGGAGCTGCAGCGCCGCGCCCGTTGAAGCGCGCCTTCCAAGGGTATCGGTGAGCAACCTTGCGAGGGGATCCCACTATTGCTTTGGCGTGGGAGCGCCGTAGGTTCCCATGCGGATCTCCGGCTTGGAATCGCCGCAGAGGGTGATGGTCCACAGGTGGTCGTAGTCCGGCGTGCAGAGGTCTCCTTTGCAGGGGAACCACTGGTCGGTCTGGATCTCGTCCGGGCGGAATAGCTCAAGAATCGGGCGGATCGTGTTGCTATGCCCGGCCAGGACGACCACTGAGAGCGGATGTCCGGCGGCGTGCTCGGCGCGGATCAGGTCGGCGAAGCCGGCGTAGTCGTGGCTCGCACGGCTCAACTGGATGACCTCCCGGCCGCGCTCCTTTTCCTGGTCGATGATCGGCTCGAGCGTCTGCCGCGTACGGGCGAAGTCGGTGTAAATCGCCTCATCGACGTGGTCGAACTGACCGAGCACGAGGTCCCGGAGCGCGCGGGCGCGCACTTGGCCCTTTGCGTTGATGTCCTCGCCGTCACGGTCCGCATGGCGGACGAGGATGGCGACGGTTTTGGTCTGGCCGTCCGCACAGGCGGCTATGGGGATTTGAGCCGCTGCGGTCGAGACGAGAAGGAATAACGGCGCGAGGCACCAGAGTCGAATCATACGCCCCTCCATGAGCTCATGATCCCATACCGGGCGGCAGGTGTTTCCGAGGCGGGGGAATCCAGAACGGGGATCGGGGCTGAAGCCCCGAGCAGGCTGAAGCCCGCCCCACGGTGTCTTTGAACGGAGCGCAATGGGGACTTGGAACGCTCCGTTGCGCTCCCTGACGGTCGTGGCCCGGTCGCCAGGTGCAGCTTCGCAAAGTCGTGCGGCTTTGGGCTGTGCGGGCTGGCCAAAAGGGATGAACATCTCAAGTGCGACCGTGGGCGATGGCTGTCCGACGTCTGGTGTTGGCAAGCGATGCCAACGCGGCTCGCGCGAGTGTTCTGATCGCCTTCGGCGCAAGAATGGCGACAATCAGGGGAAGACCGCTCCCTTTGGTCACGGCTCGTTGTGAGCGTTTAGCCGGCTGTGAGCCGTGACCGGAAGGGAGCGGAGTCTGCCAGGTTTTCAGCCTCGCTGCTACCTGCCGCTCGCCGCCTCGTCACCCAGCGACGTTGGCCGTCCGGGCGTAGTAGGCTGCGGCGGCTTCCTTGCCGTTCGCGGCCGGCTTGTAGCCTTCGGCACGGAGCGCGCGTTCGAACGACTCGAGCAGCAACAGCACGTTCTCCTTCGTGGATCCGGCGCCCATGATGCCGATGCGGAAGATCTTGCCGGCCATCGGTCCGAGACCGCCGAGGATCTCGATGCCGTCTTCGTCCATCATCCGCTTGCGGACCGCCCCGTCATTTACGCCTTCCGGAACCACCGGCGTGTTGAGCGGATAGAGCCGTTTGCCCTCGGGCACAAACATCGTCATGCCCATGGCCTCGCAGCCGGCGACAAAAGCCTGGTGGTTGCGCCGGATGCGGGCGTATCGGTTCTCCAGCCCTTCCTCGTGGATGACCTCGAGCGCTTCGCGCAGGGCGTAGAACATCGAGATCGGCGCGGTGTGGTGGTAGCGGTGCGCACTGAGGAAGTACTGGTCGAGCAGCTTGAGGTCGAAATAGAACGAGCGGTTCATCGTCTGGCGGGCACGGAGCCACTCCATGGCGCGCGGCGAGACCGTGACCGGAGCCAGCCCCGGCGGGCAGGCGAGCCCCTTCTGGGTGCAACTGTAGGCGATATCGATGCCGGTATCGTCGGCGGCGACCGGGATGTTGCCGAGCGAGGTGACCTCGTCGGAGATCACGAGCGCACCGGCTTCGTGGGCCGCCTCGCAGATGGCCTTGCGGGGCTGGGCGACGCCGGTCGAGGTCTCCGCGTGCACGAGGGCGACGACGCCGGGCTTCTCGCGGAGGATGAAATCGCGGGCCTCGTCGTCGTCGAAAATGTCACCCCACGTCTTCTCGAGGCGCACGAGCGTGGCCCCCTGGCGGCGGACCATGTCGGAGATGCGCTCAGAGAAGTAGCCATTGGCGAGGACGGCGACCTTGGTTGACGACTCGACGAAGTTCGACACGGCGGTCTCCATGCCGGAGGTTCCGGTGCCGGATATCGCGACCGTGAAATTGTTACTGGTGCCGAACACCTCGTCCAGCAGGTCGTGGATGGCGGCGACCGTCTCAAAGAAGTAGGCGTCCAGGTGACCGACGATCGGGCGCGCGATCGCTTCGTAGACGCGGGGTTCGACTGGGCTGGGACCAGGACCCATCAGCAGGCGCCGGGGCGGATTCACCCGGCATTGATTGTCTGGCATATCGAATAGTCTTCTAGATCGGCGGCAGGAGAGTCAACTGAGCGGGCAGCGGACTCGTCGGAGCCTGCCGCCGCGGGGCAGCCTCCGATGGGACCGCCGGGTGCCCCCTCCTGCTTCGGGGAGCGGGTGTGGGTCAACGCCGGAGGCCGATTCGGGCTGCCGGGCGGTTACCGTGAGACGGTTGAGGGAGGCCTGCCCGAAGGCGGAGATTGTGGTTCCCATCCATCGTCGTGTGAGTGGGCCGGACTGTCCCCGTTGGACGGTGGAGCGGTGCTTCCGGTGAGGATCCGGTCGAGCATGTCCGGGATCTCGAACACGGCGCGGTTCTGCACTCCGGACGCGGCGGCCCGATAGCGATCAAACGAGCCGGGCGCGAGCAACTGCTCGACGGCGTCGGCGATTTGCGAGACGCCGGAGGCTACCAGCCCGACTTCGTGTTCCAGAATCCAGTCCGCGTTGAAGCGCTCCTGCGGCAGGGTCTTGCGGTCTTTGGACGATCACGGGAAGGTTCATCGCCAGCGCTTCACTGACGCTGCCGGACCCGGCTTGCCGATGAAGAAGTCGGCGAGGTACATGCAGCCGGGGGATCTCGTTGGTGAATCCCTCGACATGGACTGGGAATCTAGTATGCATGGCCCGCAAGCTGCCGGCCAGCTCGTCATTGCGCCCGCAAACACAGGTCAGCTTGCAAGCCCGCCTGGATTGCGTGCAGCCGGCGGCGATCTCCGGCATGGCCTTCGATCCGTGACCGCCGAAAAGGACGAAAGCGGCCGGCCAATCGGCATCCAAACCCAGGCGAGCCCGCTCCGGCCGGCGGCGCGGTCGGCAGGACGGCTTCATAGAAGCTCGGGCGCAGGATCATCCCCGAGGCGCGCCGGATGCGATCTTCCCGGGTCCCGAGCGAGCGCGCCTGCCCGGCTGCCTTCCCGGTGCCGCAAATGAACCATTGTTCTGAGGCTCGATCCAGAAATGCGGCGGGTAGTCGGCCAGGTCGGTCAGGATAGTCACGTAAGGCGCGCCGGGCCGCGCTTGCCGGGAGCCCTCGCGGAGCGCCCGATTGAAGTTCGGGATGAGCGAGACGACGAGATCCGGCGGGTCCTGGTTCCAGAACTTCGGCAATAGCCGCACGTGCGTGGGGTGAACAACGCGGATTGCGCTCTGCAGCGCTCGCAGCATCTGCGCGGAGCCGAGCGTCCAGCCCATCGCAAAAGCCGGTTATAGCAGTCCTGCATACGGATGCCGGTGACCTGTCGGAGCGGGTCGAGCTGGCGTCGAGCAATTCCTGCAGGTTGACCAGCCGGACCTCCCACGGGCGCTGTTGTGACTCGATGACAGTCTTAAGCGCAGTGGCCGCTGCCCTATGTCCTCCTCCCGCATCGAAGAAGAAAAAGTCGATTCTGCTCGGCAACCTTCAATAGTAGTCGAGGGCATTGCCGCGAAACAAACCGCGCGGCTCCGGAGTGGCTGAAACAGTTCAATTCACTAATGTTTTGTACAATCGTCACTGCGACGTAACGGCCGCGTCCGATAAGTATAGATGTGAGCTGCCCCGGCGGGTGTTCGCCGCAGCCGGCCGGAACATATGCAAGTCACGGATGGCATTGAGGTTTGCTGGTCGTTTATTTTCGAAGGGGACGGTCGGTGGCGCCCTGTCCAGGGTTGGCTCGTGGACGCCGGTTCAGGTAGACTGAAAACAGGTTGTCTCCGGCGGATTCTCGGTTCCGCCAGATTTCCATCGAGGTGAGTGCCCGGCCAACCCTCGTCGGTGGCGTAACGACGGTGCAGGCGTGGCACCTTGAAGAAGATACGATGCTTGAATTCATCACGACCCGCGACCATCGGTTGATGAAAAAGGTCAACCAATGGAGCGCGCCGCAATGGGTTCGCGTGTGGATGATTTGCGCGACGCGTGGCGGCGACGGTTGGTTGTGGTACGCGATGGGCCTCGTCATTCTGGCCTTCGGCGGTCCGGAACGGTTTCGCGCGACGGCCTCGGGCATTATCGCCGCCGCTATCGGCATCCTGTTCTTTATCTCGCTCAAGAGGCTCGCGGGCCGGCGGCGTCCGTGTCACTTCGAGCCGCATTGCTGGGCGACGCTGTTGCCTCCGGACCAGTTCTCGTTCCCTTCGGGACACTCGATAACGGCGTTCGCGGTGGCGGTTTCCTGGGGGATGTTTTATCCATCGTTGATGATCGGGCTGCTGTTTTGCGCGGTCAGCATCGCCATTTCACGCATCCTGCTCGGGATGCATTTTCTGAGCGACGTCATCGTCGGAGCGACGATCGGCACCTCTCTCGGCTACACGTTCCACGCGCTGCTGGGCTGACCCCACCTGTTTCGTGGCCCGCGCCGCGCGCCCCCGTCCGGCCTCATAATGGTAGCGGCGAACAATGCTACGTAGCGCGCTCCTGTTCCTCTCTCATCTGACCCGGCTTCGCCGTTGGGTTGAAAACTCGCCATTCTCCCGGCGCTGGACGCGCCGCTTTGTTGCCGGCAAGACGCTGGAGGAGGGGCTCGCCGTCTGCGCCCGGCTCAACGCGGAAGGCGTGCGCGCCACGCTCGATCATCTGGGTGAGAACGTGACTTCGCTCAAGGCGGCCGCGAATACCCGCGACGCTTACATCGAAGCATTGCGGCAGATACGCAGTCTGCACCTCGATGCGACGGTGTCCATCAAGTTGACTCACTTCGGGCTCGACATCTCCGCCGAGACCTGCCGGCAATACGTCGAGGCGGTTGTTGCGGCGGCCCAGGAGAACGAGAACTCGGTCGAGGTCGACATGGAATCGCTCAGCTACGTCGACGAGACCCTGAGCACCGTGACGGAGTTGCACCAACAGCATGGCTCGGTGCGGGCCGTCGTTCAAGCGTACCTGCGGCGGAGCGAGGAGGACATACGGGCGCTGTGCCGGGCGGGCGTTCCGGTGCGGCTGTGCAAGGGCGCTTACGAGGAGTCCGATGCGGTCGCCTTCCCCCGGAAGAAGGACGTCGACGAGAACTATCTTCGGCTGGCGGACCTGCTGTTGCGCGAGGGCGTCTATCCGGCCCTGGCGACCCACGACGAGCGGATCATTCAGGAGGTCATCCGGCGCTCCCGCGAGATGGGCCTCGCGCCGGACAAGCTGGAATTCCAGATGCTGTACGGCATCCGCCGGAGCCTGCAGGAGACGCTTGTCGGCGACGGCTTTCGGCTGCGGCTCTATGTCCCCTATGGGGTCGCCTGGTACCCGTATTTCATGCGCCGTCTGGCCGAGCGACCGGCGAACCTGCTGTTCCTCTTGAAGAACCTGTTCCGGGCATAGGCGAGGGAGATCGCGCCCAGACAGCGCCTCCGGCGGTTTTGGCCGGCGTGATAGTCTCGGACGAGTGCTGGTGCCGTGGGGCGGACGGCCGATCCAGGCTGCAATGAGACACCCGACACACATTGGACTGGCCACACTTGTTGTCGCTCTTCTGGCCGGCGTGGCCGTTCCGGCGATGGCGCAGCCCGAGGTAATGGCCTGGGGCAACCTGACCGGCATCCGCGTGGACGGCCAGCTCATGAGGTTCGAGACGAGCCTTTGCGTGGTGGAGCCGGGCTGGCGGGTGGTGCGGCGGACCGAAAAGGAGCAGCAGCCAAGCCGCTACACGCGCGACGGCGCCGTGCGGAGGGTCGACGTCGAGCTGCCGCCGTTCCGGGCCACGCAGGCCGTCGCCGGATCGCGGCCGGGCCTGGCGACCGTCGAGGTGCGGTTCACCGCCGAGGAGGCCGCGGAGGTGGAGGGCGGTTTCTTCCTGCTCGAAGTGCCGGCAGCGGACTACTCCGGCGCGTCGGTGGAGGTCTCCGGGAGCCCGGGCGAGGCCGTGCCGCTCGAGCCCGGCCGCCGGGGACCGAACGAATACCTTCGGAAGAGGGCCGATTGGATTCGGTTCGTCAACGACCACCGTCGGCTCGAGTTGCGGTTTGACGTACCAACCGAGATCATCGTCCGGAACGGCCGCCGGCACGGGAACGATGACTATCAGGTATTCGTGAAGGTGGTCGACGGTCCGGTGGAGGCCGGGCAGAGCGGCCGGCGGAGGATCACCATCCAGGTGTCCGGCGAGGTGGATCGCGGAGCCGTGACGCTGGCGCTCGATGTCTCGCATCCGGGCCGGCAATTCGATGGGATCGGCGGTAATTTCCGTCTCCAGAATCCCGATGCCGACGCCGGAGTGATCGACTACAACCTGAAGAACCTGCGCGTGGCCTGGGGACGCGTCGAGATGCCGTGGCAGCTCTGGGACCCGGACGAGGAAGCCGACGCGCTCGCGGCAGCGCGCGCTGGCGAGATCCATCCCCAGGTCCGGGCGGCCATGGAGATGGCCCAAAGGCTGGCGCGGACGGGCGTGCCGATTGTGGTGAGCGCTTGGTTTGCGCCGCAATGGGCCGTGCTCGGTCCGATCCGGGGCCCGGAGGCCGGGGACGGTCCGCATGGCAATCCGCTCGACCCCGGGAAGGTGGACCGGATTCTCGAATCGCTCACCGGCTACCTGTTGTTTCTCAAGGAGCAGTACGGAGTGGAGGCGGCCCTGTTTTCCTTCAACGAGCCCGACGTGGGCATCGACGTCCGCCAAAGCCCGAAAGAGCACGCCAACTTCATCAGGACGCTAGGCCCCGACCTGGCCGCCAGGGGACTCGCCACCAAGATGCTGCTCGGCGACACTTCCGACCCGCGGTCGATCGGCTACATCAAGCCGGCGATGCGGGATCGCGGGGCGCGCTCCTACATCGGCGCCGTGTCGTTCCACTCCTGGCGCCGCTGTACCGAGGAGCTACTGCGGCAATGGGGCGAGGCCGCGCGGACACTCGACGTCCCTCTTCTGATCGGCGAGGGGAGCATCGACGCCGCCGCCTGGCAGTATCCCGCGATCCTCCGGGAACCATCCTTCGCGCTCGAGGAGATCCGTTTGTACGCGCGGATCTGCGCGATCAGCCAGCCGCAGTCGATTCTCGAGTGGCAGCTTACGTCCGACTACTCGCTGCTGACGGGCGGGCCGGTCGATGGCTCGGCCGGACAGCTCCGGCCGACGCAACGATTCTGGAACCTGAAGCAGCTCGCGTCCACCCCGGAAGGCGCCGTCCATCTGCCCATCAAAACGGACCGGCCGGATGTCAATGCCATGGCCTTCGGGAACATCACGACGGGCGCGTACGCCGTCCACGTGGTCAACAGCGGCGCCGCCCGGCGGGCCGTTCTGACCGGGTTGCCGGCGGGTGTGACCGGGCTGCGAATGTGGGTCACCGACTCGCAGCGCGGCATGGAGGAGCAGGGGCGCGTTCCGGTGAGCGAGGGAACCGCGGAGTTCATGCTTGACGATACGAGTTTCACGACGCTCTCCACCGGCCCGACGCAGGCGGCGGGAGCGGGATCGGCGCCCTGACGATCTGTGGAGGGGTCGAGGCCCTACAGCTTGGGCTTGGGCGGCGGTAGTTCCTTGGCTTCGACTACGGAATCGAAACCGAGCCGGCCATGGGTGCCGTCACAAAATGGTTTGTTGGCGGAATGCCCGCAGCGGCAAAGTGAAATCACGGTCCGGCCGGCCAGTCCGAACTCTTGTCCGGCGGCGTCTTCAATCGAGAAATCCCCCTCTAAGCGCAAAGGGCCGTTGTTTCTGACGGTAACCTTGGTCGATGCCATGCTGCGATGGTAACAGACCGGGCCGGCGAGCCCGGATGCGGGTGCCGGGTTCTGGTCGCCTCCGCGCCGGAATTGACATACGATAGATACCCGGGAGGTAGTGAATTGGCACGAGGGTTCAGCAGACGGCACTTCTTCTTTGGCTCCTTGTTGGCTGGCGTCGTTCCGGCCGGCGGATTCGGCAGCGTGCCATCGCTCAGCGCGATGGGCTACAAATCGCCCAACGAGAAGCTCAACATCGCGGCGATCGGCTCCGGGGGCAAGGGCGAGAGCGACATCATGGGCTGCACCACGGAGAACATCGTGGCGCTCTGCGACGTGGATGACAAGCGCGCTGCGCGCGACATTCAAGCGATTCGAGGGCGTGCCCAAGTACCGGGACTTTCGCCAGATGCTCGATCAGCGAGGGGAACAACATCGACGCCGTGATCGTCGCCATTCCCGACCACATGCACGCCACGGCCGCCATGTGGTGCATGGAGCGGGGCAAGCACGTCTACGTGCAGAAGCCGCTGGTTCGGACCGTCTGGGAGGCGCGCGCCCTGCGGGACGCCGCCCACAAGTACAACGTCGCCACGCAGATGGGCAACCAGGGCTACTCGAACGAAGGCACCCGGCAGGCCGCCGAGGCAATCTGGGCGGGCGACATCGGCAACGTCACCGAAGTCCACGCCTGGACCGACCGGCCGATGTGGCCGCAGGGGCTGACGTCCATACCGGCCGCCACCGCGGCGCCCGACACGCTCAGTTGGGACCTTTGGCTCGGCGTCGCCGAGGAACGCCCGTATACCAACGGCGGATACGGATATCCCACCGCGTACGGCGACTTCTATCAGCCGTTCAACTGGCGCGGCTTTTATGACTTCGGCTGCGGCGCCCTGGGCGACATGGCTTGCCACATCCTCGGTGCTCCGAACCTCGCCCTGCAGCTCGGCGCGCCCACGAGCGTCGAGTGCCTGAGCAAGGAAGGCACGAGCGACTTCATGTTCCCGAAGCGATCCGTCACCCGGTACGACTTCCCGGCGCGTGGCTCCATGCCCCCGGTGAAGCTGTTCTGGTACGACGGTCTCACCGACAACCCCGACATCAAGGGGGTGCCGGAGGGCGAGATTCTCGGCGACCTCCCCATCAGCATGGCCGTCATGCAGCGCCGGTCCGGCGGCGCCGATCCCGCGGCCGACGAGCGAACAGCGCCGGCGGCAGCCGTACTCCGGCGTCGTCGGGAGCGTCTTCGACCTCGACGACTACCAGGAGACAATGCAGGATCCGGACCGTCGGGTTCCGAAGCCCGACGGCAGTCTGTTCGTCGGTGACAAGGGCATGCTCACCACCGGCACCTATGGCGAGGACACGCGCCTGCTTCCGGTGGAGCGGATGAAGGACTACGTGTTCCCCAATCCGACGCTGACCCGTTCGCCCGGCCACTACAACGACTGGATCCGGGCCTGCAAGGGCGGTGATCCGGCCTGTTCGAACTTCGACGTCGCCTCGCCGTTTGTCGAATGGATGCTGCTCGGCGTAATCGCGCTGCGGGTCGAAGGCAAGCTCGAGTGGGATGCCGCGAAGATGGAGTTCACCAACAACAAGGCGGCGAACGATTATCTGAAGCCCAAGTTCCGCAAGGGCTGGTCGCCGAGTTAGTGGCGGGCGTTGGGACCGGGAAGGAAGAATCATGTGGAAGAGCAGTTTTGCCTTACTCGGCGCTTTGGCAATCGCCGCATCGCTCGCCGTGGGGCAGACCGCCGCGAGCGGCGCGGGCAAGGGGGCGTTCGCGACCGGGGAGTACCGGAATCTGTTCGCCGAGAACGGTCACGGCGAGGCGGAGATTCAGGCCAAGATCGATGCCGCGTTCAAGCAGTTGTTTCACGGCGATCCGGAGACGGAGTCCGTCTATTATCCGGTCGGCGAGAACGCAAACGGGCCGCTCGCCTATCTGAGTGACATCAACAACCACGACGTGCGTTCCGAGGGCATGTCCTACGGCATGATGATCGCGGTTCAGATGGATAAGAAGGCCGAGTTCGACGCGCTGTGGAACTGGTCGATGACTTACATGTACCAGACCAACCCGAGTCATCCGGCCTACCACTTCTTCTCGTGGTCGCTCAAGACGGACGGGACTCCGAACAGCGAATCGCCGGCGCCGGACGGCGAGGAGTACTGGATCATGTCCCTCTACTTCGCCTCGGCGCGATGGGGCGACGGCGAAGGGATCTACAATTACCGCGCGATGGCCGATCGCTTGATCAGCGACGTGAAGAACCGCGAGATCATAGAAGGCCCCACCATCCGGACGCCGGAGAAGATCGGGCCGGAGTTCAACCCCGAGTACAAGATGGTCCGGTTCACGCCCAACCTGCTGCGGCCCGACCATACCGATCCGTCCTACCACCTGCCGGCCTTCTACGAACTGTGGGCGCGCTGGGGTCCGGAGGCCGACCGGCCGTTCTGGGCGGAGGCGGCCAAAGTCAGCCGGGACTTCTTCCAGAAGACCACCAATCCGGAAACGGGCCTGGCCCCGAACTATGCCAACTACGACGGCTCCCCGGTGGCCATGGGCCGCGGGGGAAGCGGGAACTTCGGCGCCGACGCCTGGCGGACGGCGGCCAACTGGGCGGTGGACTGGTCCTGGTGGGCGGCGGATCCGAGGGAGCGGGAGTTGAGCGATCGGATCCAGGCCTTCTTCGAGTCGCAGGGCATGGAGGAGTACCGTAGCGGGTACCAGCTCGACGGCCAGCCGCTGGCCAACCGGAGAGGGGGCGGGGGCCGGGGAGGTCACTCGACTGCGCTGACGGCCACGAATGCCGTGACGAGCCTCGCCGCGACGAATCCTCGCGCGAAGAAATTTGTCGAGGCACTCTGGGATGCCGAGATCCCGTCGGGACGGGGCCGGTACTACGATGGCATGTGGTACATGATGGGCTTGCTGCACTGCAGCGGCCAGTTCCGCATCTGGACCCCGAAGCTGTAGGGTCCGCCGTGGATTACGGGGCGCGTTAGTAGAGCGGTTTCTCGGATACGGGGAACCGCCGGCGCGGCAAGCCTGGGATCAGACCGGGCGCACCGCCACGCGGATTGGGCCCTTCGGTCGTAGCGTGATCGAACCGAGGGGCTCGACTGTCTGTCCCGGGCAGAGATCCAGGTCGAAGCGTCGAGCGATCGAGGCGAGCACCAGGATTCCCTCGAGCTTGGCGAGCGCCTCCGCAACGCACACCCGCGGGCCCCCTCCAAACGGGAAGTAGGCAAAGCGCGGCCGGGCGCTCCGGGCCTCCGCGTCGAAGCGCTCGGGGCGGAAGCACTCGGCGTCGGGAAAGTACTTCTCGTTGCGGTGCGCCGTGTACTGGCAAAAATAGATCTTCGATCCCGCCTTCACCTCGACGCCGCTCGGGAGAACGTCGTCGGCCACGGCCACGCGCACGAACATCCAGGTCGGCGGAAACAGCCGCAGGGTCTCGGCGAAGAACATCCCGGCGAATTCCAGCCGGGCCACGTCGTCCGGGCCGACAGACTGCTGCCCCACAAGCCGTACCGTCTCGGCCCGCAAGCGCTCCGCTTCCCGTGGGTGCGTGGCCAACAGGTAGGTCGACCAGACCATCGCTTCCCGGGTTGTTTCGTAGCCGGCCGTGATCAGCTCCCAGACCTCGGAGAACAGATCGGTATCGCTGAGACCCTCGCCCTTGCTGTTTTCGATGGCGGCCATCTGTGCGATCAGGGAGTTCGGGTTGAGTTCCCCGCGGCGGGCGCGCCGCACCCGGTCTCCGATGACCTGGCGGAAACAACGGTCGGCCTGCCGGTGTTCCCAATTGCGCCGGGTCGGGAGGAGCTGCGGAAACGGAAACTGGCTGTGGAAGGCGCGCGTCATGAACCGGCGGCGCGCGTGGTTCGCCTCGGAGAAGCGTTGCCGGGTATCGTCATCGAGTTCGCCCATGACGGCGCGGATCAGGACGTTCTCAGCCAGACGGTCCATCTCCTCGGTGAGGTCGATCTCCGTCCTGCCGGTCCAAGTGGCGAGCATCCGCCCGACGTGTTCCTGGATGGCCTCGGCGAAAACCCCGACCGCCCGGCGCTGGAAGACCGGCTGCACCAGGCGCCGCCGGTGACTGTGCGGGTCGCCCTGCCGGGTCTGCAAGCCCGTCGGCGAACACCAGGCGCCCGGGGGTGCCGATGATTCGCCAGCTCTTCCGGTAGTAGTCGGCATGGGTGACGAGCACGTGCTGGATGTCGTCGGGGTGGTGGACGAGGAGGGTTGGCACGACGATCCGCAGGCGGGTCGTTTCGCCGTAGCGGCGGTGGCAGGCCTCCAGAAATCGCAGACGATTGCGCTCGAAGTGCCACCAGTTTCCGATCAGCGGCAGCCCGGCGGGCCGTTAACTTCAGCCTTTTTCATCATTCCTCGTTCCTCCAGGATCTGCTCAGTGTACCGTTTCCGGGCGAGGGGATCCGCGGAATACCGTCGCCACGACGGCGCGGGGTGCGTCAGTCTCTTTGGGTGGCGGGTGCGGCGAACCAGGTGGACATCTTCTGGTACAGCTCCGCGGCGATAATGGGTTTCGCGAGGTAGTCGTTCATGCCGGCGGCGGTACACTTCTCCCGGTCGCCCGGCAGTGCGCTGGCGGTAATGGCGATCACCGGCACATCGTGGTTGAGAACAGTTGAAGTTGGATCGCGGATGATGCGGGTGGTCTCGTATCCGTCGATCTCCGGCATCTGGCAGTCCATGAGGACAAGATCGTAGGGCGCGATGGAGAGCTGGCGGATCGCCTCTCGTCCATCGGCGACCGCGTCGGTGCGGCATTCCGCTCGCTTGAGCAGCGCGAGGAGAACCCGTTGATTGATGATGTTGTCCTCGACGACAAGCACGCGGGGCGGACGGCCATCGGGAGTCGCCAGCGGAAGGGAATTCTCGGCGACCGGAACGGATTTGGCAATGTCTCCCCGGCCGATCTCAAAGGGAAGCGTGAACCAGAAACGGGAGCCCTTGCCCTCTTCGCTGTCCACGCCGATCTCGCCGCCCATCATGTCGACCAGGCGCCTTGAGATGGATAGGCCGAGGCCCGTTCCGCCGAACTTCCGCGTGGTGGATGAGTCGGCCTGGGTGAAGGGCTGAAACAGAAATGGAATGCGGCTGGCGGCGATGCCCATACCGGTATCGGCCACAGAGAAGCGGAGCAGAACGCCTGCATCCGGCCGCCGCTCCACCAGCTCCACCCGGCTCTGGACACGGCCCTTGCTGGTGAACTTGATCGCGTTTGTGGTGAGGTTTACCAGGATGCGCCGCAAGCAACTGGGGTCGCCACGGAGACGGGGTGGGACGTGGGGGGCCAGTCGTGACGAGTACTCGATCCTCTTTGCGCGGGCCTCGAAGGAAATCAGGTCGCCGACGTCGGCGAGTACATCTTGGAGATCGAAATCGACGACCTCCATCTCCATCTTGCCGGCCTCCATCTTCGAGAAGTCGAGCACCTCGTTCACCAGGGCCAGCAGGGACTCCGCGCTCCGCTGGGCGGTGGCGGCGAACTGCTGTTGCTCGGCCTGCAGCTCGGTCCCCATCAGCAGCCCGGCCATGCCGATGATGCCGTTCAGGGGCGTGCGGATCTCGTGGCTGATGTTGGCGAGGAACGCACTCTTGGCCTGGCTGGCCTGCTCGGCCTCCCTCTTGGCGCGAACCAGTTCCTCGGCGGCCGCTTTCCACTCGGTCACGTCGCGGCCGATGGCGTAAAGGAGCCCCTCGTCGATCGCCGGCGTGACGCTCCAGGAATACCATCGATATGTACCGTCGGTCCTCCAGAGGCGCAGCTCGACCCCACTCACGGGGCGGCCACGCAAGAGTTCTCCCAAGGCCGCCTCCAACGTGGCCCTGCTTTCCGGATGCGGGAAATCGAAGACGGACCGTCCGATCATCTCGGCCTCGGTCATCCCCGCGGCCCGGAGCCCTGCCGGATTTGACTGCCGTATCGTCCCGTCGAGGCTGCAGATCAGAATGGAGTCCTGCGAGAACCGGAAGAGCCGGTCGCGTTCGGCTTCGACGTGCCTCCGTTCGGTGACATCGATGAGCGTGGCCACCATGCCGGACAACTCGCCCGCGGAGTTGCGCAGGGGAGCCCCACAGACGGTAACCCGGCGCCTCGTCCCGCGCGCCCCGACCATCTCGATCTCGTACATGCTGGATTCCCCACGGGGGCGCTTGGCGAGTTCGACGTTTAGGATGTCGAGCGATTCCGGGGAGCAGAACTCATAGCAGATTCGATCGCCGATCTCCTCCTGGTTGTCCAACTCGAGCAGGGCCAGCATGGCCGGATTCATGTAGATCGTGCGGCCGTCAGGCGTGATATGCCAGATGCCGACCGCACTCGCTTCCGCCAGCGTGCGGTACCGCTGCTCGCTTTCCATCAGGGCCGACTCGGCCTGCACCAGGGCGGTAATGTCCTGGACGCACAGCAGGGTGAAGGTTTCCTCGCCGGACTCGATGCGCTCGGTGGACAGCAGCATGTGGAGCTCCTCCACCGGCCCCGGCCGGGTGGTGCGCATCATCGTGGTACGGATGCCGTAATGCGGTTGCCCGGTCTGCGAGGTGTGCCGTATGGTGCGCCGCGTCAGGCATTCACCACACTTTGGCCCAAATCCGCAGCCTCGCGGATCATCCAGGGCGTGGATACAGTGCAGCGCCGCACCGGGCCGCAGGCCGGCCAGCTCTTCCGACCTCTTGCCGCTCGCCTGTTCACCCGCCCGGTTCATCGACAGGATTCGCCGATCTGCGTCCAGCAGCGCCAGCAGGACCGGTGCCGCGTGGAAGATCGCCGACAGCTTGGATTCGCTTTCACGAAGCGCCCGCTCGGCCAGCTTGCGAGCGCTGACATCACGGAAGATCCAAAAACTGCCGTGCTCCTGCCAGTCGACACCCACCGGGATGTAGTCGCGCTCGAAAACACGCCCGTCGGCCAGCTCCAGCTCCTCTGCCATCACGGGTTGGCGCTCGGCGAGGCGGCGCTCAATGCTGGCGACGAAGCCATCCGGATCGACGAACATGTCCTTGCACCCTTCCACCCCGTCGGCCCCGTCGGCCCCGATGATCTCCTCGGTTTCGTCAATGCCGAACAGGTCGCGGAAGCTTTGGTTCGCGAACAGCAGCCGGCGTCGCTCATCCTCAAACAGTATCCCCTGCTGCGTGTGCTCGACCAGGGTTTCCAGACGTCCGAGCGTCGACCCCAGCGTCCGCTCCGCGCGGACCCGTTCGGTGACGTCCTCCACTGCGAAAGTCACCAGGTCCTGATCGGAGAGAGGCACCGCCGAGACGTCGCAGACACGCTCTTCTCCTTCCGCGGTCGATATCGGAATCCTCTCCCGGTGCCATCCGAACGGTATTCCATCGGCGAATGCTTGCCGCACTTGCTCCCGCTGGTCCCGGTCGGGGAACAGTTGCTCCAACAGCCCCTCGCGAGTGCCGATCGGTCCCTTGGGCCAGCCGAGGATTTCGAGGAAGCGCTGATTCACGTAGTGGCTGGCATCCCCGGAGTTCACCGCTATCCCCACGGGCAGCGTGTCCAGGGTGGCCTCGATAAACTCATTGCGCTGCCGCAGTTCCAGCGCGATGCGCTGCTGCTGGCGGGCTTGGCGCTCCGCCTGGCGCCAGGCGAGTCCAATCCCCGCCAGGCCGAGCAGCCAGATGCCGGCCCCGCCAATGAGGATGGACACGGAGTGGTCCCATCCCATGGCCCGCGGGGACGCAATCGGCATCGCGGCGCGAGCCATGATGTGGCGGATCTCGTACAGGTTCCAGACAAGAGAACCTGCTGTCGCGACGGTCCAGGCGGCTGCCGCGGCCAACACGTAGCGCCACGCATGAATCGTTGTTCCCAAAAGTCTCCGCCCCATCAGGCTACTCGCAGGCGCCCGCCAGCCCGCGGATTCCCGTCACGCATATTTCGTTCAAACGTACCTTTATATCAACTTTCAGCCCAGGCCGAAACCCATTGAGCGTGACAGCGGCCCGGCAGGGCGCGATCGGGCCGTGTACTCTATTCCTTCATCGGTCGAGACAGGCGGAAGGATGAGGCTCATGCGCGCCGGCAAGCCCCGAAGATCCGACCGGAAATGCCGCCGGCCCGCGGCTTGGACGCTGTCCACTACCGAGGTTGACCGAGTAGCTTGCCCAACCTCTCGGCGACCTGGCGGACGCCCGGCTCCAGCAGGACATCGATCCCCTTGCCTTCGACGACGTGGGTCTCGATGCCGCCGGTGACCAGCGGTTCCCAGAATTGCTCGGGCGTGCGATTCGGCTCCGCCTTCCCCTGAAAGTAGATCAGCCTTCCGCGATAGACACCGGGGCTGAAGCGGTCCACGGCGCGGAGGTTGGCCCGGCGCAGGTGCAGTTGGCGCAGCGACAGCGAGGGTGTCCGGCCAAAGCGGCGAAGCAGGGCGGAGAAGCCGTGGCCGCCGAGAATCGTGGCCCGGCCGAGGCGATAGCGGAGACGGAAGGCCACGTAGGCGGCCTTCTCCCGGAGGCTCGTTTTCCTCAGGTAACGGCGATGCATCGCGAGGCCGTCGAACCAGGAATCGACGGTCTTCCAACCGCCGTCGGTGTTGAAGACGCCCAGCACCGGGACCTCTTCTCCCTGCTCCTGTAGCTGGCGCGCCATCTCGTGGGCGATGTAGGCGCCCAGACAGAAGCCGGCCAGGTGGTAGGGTCCCTTGGGTTCGAGGGTCCTGATCACGGACAGGTAGTGTGCCGCGATCTCCTCGACCGAATCCAGGGGCTCCGTTTCACCGTCCAGGCCCGGCGATTGCAGGCCGAACACCGGCTGATCGGGGCCCAGATGGTGAGCCAGGTCCTGATAGAAAAGCACCTCGCCGCCGTCGGCGTGGATGCAGTAGAGCGGCGGCCGCGAGCCGCCGGGATGAATTGCGACCAGCGACTTCCAGGGCGGCGACCAGCCCTCCGTCCGGACCACCCGCGCCAATTCGGCCGGCGTAGGCGCCTCGAATAAGGTGGCGAGCGGCAGCCGCCGGCCCATTACCTTCTCCAGTTCAGCGAACAGCGCCACGGCGAGCAGCGAGTGGCCGCCGAGATCGAAGAAGTTGTCGGTGATCCCGACCGGGTGTACGTTCAGAACCCGCTCCCACATGCGGACGAACTGCGCCTCGAGTGCGTCGCGCGGCGCCACGGGACCGCCATGATCGGCACGGGGCGGCGTGAGCGGAGGCTCCAGCGCGTTGCGGTCAATCTTTCCCGAAGCGGTCCGTGGCAGCTCATCGAGCGCGATGAGGGTCGCGGGCACCATGTAGTCCGGCAGCCGCGCCGACAGAAACCGGCGCACCTCCTCCGAAGTGGCTACGGCCGCCCCGTTCGTCTCGAAGAAACCCGCCAGGCGGCGGTCGCCTTCGATCGGTTCCGAGACGATGACGCCGCACTCCCGGACGCCGGGGTGTTCGCGGATCGCCGCCTCGACCTCCTCGATCTCGATTCGGAAGCCGCGAACCTTGACCTGGTTGTCGCGACGTCCGAGGATCTCGAGCGTGCCGTCGGCGCGGTGGCGCGCCACGTCGCCGGTGCGGTACATGCGAGCGCCGGCTCGCGCGGCGAAGGGATCGGACAGGAACCGTTCGGCGGTCAACCCGGGTTGGTGCAGATAGCCTCGGGCCACGCCCGCGCCGCCGATCCAGGCTTCCCCCCGGACCCCCGGCGGCACCGGCTGACCATGTTCGTCGAGAACATAGATGCGCGTGTTGGCCAGCGGACGGCCGACGTTCGCCGGTGCGGCACGCTCCCGCAGGGTGAGCGTCGAGTGGACCGTGGTCTCGGTGGACCCGTAAAGGTCGTAGACCTCGCGAATGGATGTCTCGTTGTAGATGCGGTCCACCAGAGGCGTACTGAGCTTCTCGCCGGCCAGGACGACCGCCCGGGCGCTGGCCGGGATCCGGCGGCCGTCGACCAGAGCCGCCATGGCCGACGGCACCGTACTGACGAGCGTGATCTCCACGCCCCCGGACGCCTCCGGTATCTCGCGCACGTCCTCGGCCAGGACGATGGCGCCGCCGGCGACGAGCGGCGCGAAGAACTCGAATACCGAGATGTCGAAGCTGATCGAGGTCCCGGCCAACACGCCGCGCCAGAGCTCGGCCGGGAAGGTCTCGCGAGCCCAGCACACCAGGTTGACGACGGAACGGTGCTCGATGGCCACGCCCTTGGGCCGCCCGGTGGAGCCGGAGGTGTAGATGACGTAGGCGAGGCTGCCGGGCGCGGCGGCCTCGGCGGGATTTTCGTCGCTGGCGCCTTCGCGATCGAGTAACGTGACATCGAGGAAGGTCACGTCCCCGGCGTATTCCGCGAGGCCTGCCTCCAGGTCCGGCGCACCCAGCAGCACCTGCATTCGCGAGTCCGCGATCATCGTCGCGAGCCGGGCCGGCGGGTACCTCGGGTCCAGCGGAACATAGGCGGCACCGGCCTTCAGGATGCCGAGGATCGCGGCCACCATTTCCGGTCCGCGGTTCATCGAGATGCCGGCCAGTGACTCCCGCTCGACGCCCCGCTGGCGCAACGAGTGGGCGATACGGTTCGCCCGGCGGTTCAGCTCGGCGTAGCTCCAGGCCCGGCCCTGGTGGACGATGGCGACCGCGCCGGGAGTGCGGGCTGCCTGTTCCTCGACCAGGGCGTGAATCGTGGTCGCGGGGTAGTCCTTGCCGGTCTGATTCCAGCCTTGGAGGATCGCCGTCCGCTCCGCCGCCCGCAGCAGCGGAAGCCGCGAGATGGGCTGGTCCGGGTCCGCGATGATCGCATCGAGCAATACGGACAGGTGGTCCCAGTGCCGGACAATCGTCGCTTCATCGAACAGGTCCGTGTTGTATTCGAGGAACCCCTCGAGCCCGGCGCCGGTCTCCGTGAGGGACAGCATCAGGTCGAAGACGGAAGTTCCGTTGTGGAGGTCGATCGAGCTGTAATCGTCACCGGACTGTAGCTCGCCGGAACGATACTCCTGCAGGTTGAGCATCACCTGGAAGATCGGCTGATGGCTCAGCACGCGCTCGGGGCGCAGCTCGTCCACCAGCTTCTCGAACGGCAGATCCTTGTTCGCGAGGGCCTCGAGCACGGCTTCGCGGACGCGGTGGAGCAGCTCGCGGAAGGTCGGGTCGCCCGACAGGTCGACGCGCAGCACGACGGTATTAATGAAGCAACCGATGAGGTGCTCGAACTCCGGGCGGTCGCGATTCGCTACCGGAGAGCCCACCAGGACGTCGGTCTGTCCGCTGTAACGCGCGAGTAGCACGGTCCAGGCCGCGAGCAGCATCATGTAGAGCGTGGCGTTCTCACCGCGGCCGAGCGCGCGGAGTTGCTGGCCGAGGTCAGCCGGGAGGCGAAGCGGGAGCTGGTCGCCCTGATAGCTCTGCGACCTGGGCCTTGGACGGTCGGCCGGCAGCGCGAGAAAGGGCGGGGCGCCGGCCAGCCGCTGCTTCCAATAGTCGAGCTGCGGTTCGAGGAGCCGGGCCTGATCCTCACTTCGCTGCCAGAGAGCGTAGTCGGCGTACTGGATCGGTAACGGCGGCAGCGGTGACGGCTCGCCGTCGCGCAACGCCGCGTACAGGTCGTAGGTTTGACCGAGCCAGTTGTGGACCGAGCGGCCGTCGGAAACAATATGGTGGAACGCGGCGAGAATGATGTTCCACTCCTCGCCCAGCACCAGGAGCCGCACCCGCACGAGCGGCCCGTTCTCGAGATCGAAAGGCCGCCGGGCATCCTCGCGCAGCCGGCGATGGGCCTCGAACTCGCGCTCCGGCTCGGGGAGCTCCCGGAGATCGACGACCTCGAAATCAATGGATTGCGACGGTGCAATCCTTCGCCGCGGGCGGCCGTCCCGCGCCGGATAGGTGGTTCGCAGAATCTCGTGGTGTTCGACCACTTGCTCGTAGACGCGCCGCAGCAGGTCGGGCCGCACCGGATGCCGGACGGTCACGGCCCGGTGTACGTTGTACCAGGGGCTGTCAGGCTCCAGGCGGTCGAGGAACCAGAGGCGCTGCTCGGCGTAGGAGAGCGGGCAGTTCTCACCCGGCGCGCGGACGGGGACGGGAGAGGCGAGCGGCGCCGGCCCGCCCGACTCCGCCAGCAGCTTTGCGACGAGCGCCCGGCGCTCGGGAGACATCTTCCGCAGCAGATGCCGCAGATCTCCCGGCACGACCGCGGACGGTTGGCCCTGCCCGTTCACTGTCTTCTCCACGAGCTCGTGACCATGAACTGTCTAGGATACTGTAGAGCGGAGGGCAGCGGATGAGGTCAGGCGCGCGCATCGTAATCACCAGCTTCGGATCGTCGGGAGATGTCAACCCGTACATCGCGATCGGAGCGGGTCTCAAGGCGCGGGGGCACCGTCCGGTTATCGCCACCAGCGCGTATTACCACCGCCAAGTCGAAGAAGCGGGACTGGAGTTCAAACCCGCGAGGCCGAACTTTGCTCATCCCGGAGCTGTCAAAACGCTGATCCGGCGCTATTTCGACTCGAACCTCGGGGTTATGCGGATCGTGCGCGGAGTGAAGCTGCCCGGGCTCGAGGCCAATTACGCCGACTTGACGGCCGCGGCACGGGGAGCCGACCTGTTTGTCACCGCCTACGGCGCGCTGGCCGCCCCTCTTGTCGCGGCGAAGTCCGGGATCCCGTGGATCTCGACGATGCACACGCCGGCCTACTTCTATTCGGCCTATGACGGGACCGTTCCCCCGCTGTTCCCGCCGCTCGCGCGCCTGAACGGGTTGGGGACGCCGGTGAGGAAAGGCATCCGGCTCTTCCTGCAGCGGGTCACGCGCTCCTGGTACCGGCCATACGATGTTCTGTGGCGGCGCGAGGGTATTCCGCTCCACGGGCATCCGTCCTTTGAGGCCGTTCACTCGCCGTCTCTGCTGCTGGTGCTGGTCTCCCCGCATTTCGCCCGGCCGCAGCCGGACTGGCCGCCGAATGCGCGCCTCACCGGCTTCCCGTTGCCGCACGCCGTGAGGACCGGGACGAGTCTGCCGCCGCACATCAAGGAGTTCCTCGCCGAAGGGCCTCCGCCGGTGCTGTTTACCCTGGGTAGCAGCGCGGCGCTGTTCCCGGAGTTCTTCCGCGCCGGTATCGACGCGGCGCTGCGGCTCGGTGTGCGAGCCATGCTGTTGGGCAAGGACGTCCCTCCGGAACTGGTGACGCCGAGCGTCCGCCAGAAGGGTATCGCCCTGTTCGATTACGCTCCGTACGCGGCCGTGTTTCCGCGGGCCGCGGCCATCGTCCATCACGGCGGCATCGGGACCACGGGGCTGGCGCTCATCTCCGGACGCCCGATGCTGGTGACGCCCCAGGCGCACGATCACTTCGATAACGCCGCCCGCGTCGTCCGGGCCGGAGTCGGCCAGAGTCTCCCCTTGCGCCGCTTTACAGGTGCTCGCGGCGCCGGCAAGCTGCGGACCCTGCTTTCGGACCCGGGCACGATCTCGCGCGCCGCGGAAATGGGAGCGCGGCTCCAGCAAGAGGACGGCGTCGGGGCCGCCTGCGACGCGATTGAGACGTTTCTCGCCTCGTGCTAGCATGGGTCCGGACTCGCCGGAGGCGACCGGGGGGCCAGCCGCCGCGAGTCGAAAAGGTCCGCCGCAACGTGCCGTCGGCGGCCATCGGTGGGAGATTCGATCCTGACGGTAGAACGATCCAACAATTTCGATCGGCAGTCGGAGCCTATTGCACTCGTCGGCCTGGGCTGCCGGTTTCCCGGTGCGCCGGACGCCCCTTCGTACTGGCGTCTGCTGCGCGAGGGCGTGGATGCCATCACCGAGGTCCCCCCGGACCGCTGGGACATCGACGAGTACTACGATCCCCGGCCGGCGACCCCCGGCAAGATGAACTCCCGCCACGGCGGCTTCATCGAGCACCTGGAGCTCTTCGATCCCTATTTCTTCGGCATCTCGCCACGCGAGGCCAGCCGGCTCGACCCACAACAGCGCCTGCTGCTCGAGACGGCATGGGATGCGATGGAAGACGCGGGCGTGCCGCCGGCAACGCTACGCGAGAGCAACACGGGCGTCTTCATCGGCGTCTGTTCGCTCGACTACTCGTCGCTTCAGCAGATGCGTCCCCGCTGCCTGGACGCCTATGTGGGCACGGGCTCCGCCCGAGCGGTGGCCGGAAGGCTCGCCCACACGTTCGGTTTCAACGGACCGGTGATCGCCATCGATACGGCTTGCTCCTCGTCGATGGTGGCGACCCATCTGGCCGTGCAGTCCCTCGAACGCGGCGAGTGCGACCTGGCCTTCGCCGGCGGCGTCAGCGCCGTGCTTTTACCCACGACCGGCATCGCGTTCTGCCAGGCGGGCATGTTGTCGCCGGACGGGCGCTGCATGGCGTTCGACAGCCGGGCCAACGGCTTCGTGCGCAGTGAAGGCGGCGGCGTTATCGTACTCAAGCGGCTGTCTCGCGCGCTCGCCGACAATGACCGCATCTACGCCCTGATTCGCGGCACCGCCATCAACAACGACGGCGCCTACAGCCCGTTCATGGCGCCGAGCGTGGAAGGACAGGAATCGGTGCTGCGTGACGCCTACGCGCGGGCCGGCATCTCGCCGCTCGACGTGCAGTACGTCGAGGCCCACGGAACCGGCACGCGGGCCGGAGATCCGGTGGAGATGGCGGCGCTCAACCGCGTACTGGGAGAAGGGCGGCCACGCGAACGCGCCTGCCGGGTCGGATCCTGTAAGACGAATATCGGGCACACCGAGGCCGCCGCCGGGATCGCCGGCCTCATCAAGACCGCCTTCTGCCTGTGGCACCGTCAGATTCCCCCCAACCTGCACTTCCTGAATCCGACGCCCCGGATCGATTGGGACGACATTCCGTTCCTCGTGCAGCGGGAGCTCGAGCCGTGGCCCCAAGGCGACGGACCGGCAATCGCGGGCGCCAACTCGTTCGGCATCTCCGGCACCAACGCGCACGTGGTGATGACGGAAGCGCCATCGGCGGTTGCCCGGGACACCGTGCGGCGGGCCGGTGGCGTCCGTGCTCACTCTCTCCGCGCGCACCGAACCGGCGCTATGGGCGAATGCGCGAGCCTTGCGGGATTTACTCGCCGCGGACAGTGCGCCCCCGCTCCGGGATATCTGCTATACGACTGCGTGCCGGCGAACCCACCACGCCGAACGCATCGCCATTGTGGGTGAGTCGGCCGAGCAGCTACAGGCGGGGCTGTGTGCCTTCCTCGACGGGGAGAACACCGCCGGGCGTCCACGCCGGCAGCCACACCGGTAGCTGATCCGAACCGGCCCGTGCTCGTGTTCTCCGGCGTGGGCTCGCAGTGGGCTGGAATGGGCCGGCGGCTGCGTGACGAGGAGCCCGTGTTTCGGGACGCCCTGTTGGCCGCCGATGCAGCGGTCCGCGAGATCAACGGTTGGTCGGTTCTGGAGGAGATCGATGCGCCGCCGGAGAGCTCTCGACTCACCCGCATCGACATCATGCAGCCGGCGATCTTCAGCGTCCAGGTGGCCCTCGGCGCGCTCTGGAAGCACTGGGGCATCGATGCGGCGGCGGTGGTCGGCCACAGTCTGGGCGAGGCCGCCGCGGCGCATTTTGCCGGGGCGCTGACGCTCGAGGACGCGGCCCGCGCCGTCTGTCTCCGGAGCCGGCTCATGCATCAGGTGAGCGGTCAGGGCAGGATGCTGGCGCTCGAAGGCGACTGGGACCGGGCGCGACGAACCGCGCAAGCCTCCGGCGGCAGGATCTCGGCGGCCGTCTGGAACAGCCCGGCCTCGGTGGTGCTGTCGGGCGATCCGGACGCGCTCGCGGCGGCCAAGGATACGCTTGACCGCGAGGAGACGTTCTGCCGCTGGGTGCGGGTCGACGTGGCCTGTCACAGCGTGCAGATGGAGCCGCTCCAGGAGGAGTTGCGCGCCGCGCTGCGCGATATCCGGCCGCGCCCGGCATCGCTGCCCATCTACTCCACGGTTACCGGCGGCGTCATCGAGGGCGAGGCGCTGGGCGGCGACTACTGGGTGCGCAACCTGCGCCAGCCGGTGTTGTTCGCACCAGTCATGGAAAGCCTGCTCGACGAAGGTCACGGTGTCTTCCTCGAGGTCAGTCCACACCCGCTGCTGGCCGTGCCGATGACGCAGACCGCCGCCGGACGGTCCCGCAAGATCGCCACGCCGGCGTCGCTGCGGCGGGACGAGGACGGCCGCATTCGCCTGCTCGACTCTGTCGCCGTGCTCCACGTGAACGGAGTCTCCCTCGCCTGGGACCGCGTGGTCGAGCCCGGAGGCCGCGTCGTCTCCCTGCCGGGCTACCAGTGGCAGCGCGAGCGATTCTGGTTCGACGACAACGCGCCGGCGCGGCCCGCGGTCCGCTCGCGGCATCCTTTCCTCCAGAACCACTGGGAATCCGCCGAACATCCGGGCACCCACGTCTGGGAGGTCGAGCTCGATCAGGACAGGTTCCCGTACCTCGCCGACCATAGCTTCCAGGGTGTCCCGCTGGCCCCCGGCACGCTCTACACGGAGATGGCGCTGGCCGCCTCCCAGGAGCTTCACGGTCCGGGGCCGCGCAGCCTGCGGGACGTGGCGTTCACCGGATCGCTTTTCCTGCAACCCGATTCCGCGCTGCGCCTCCAACTCGTTCTCGCGCCGGTCCGTGACGGTGTGGCGAGCTTTCGGTTCTTCGGCTCCCGGGGCGACGGGGAAGGGGAGAGGACCTGGAGCCAGTGCGCGCACGGCGTGATTCGGTACCGCGACGTCGATCGTCCTCCGTCATTTCCGATCGACCTGTCCGAGGAGGCGTTGAGGAAGCGCTTTCCCCGCCGGATGGATCAGGCCGAGTTCTACGCCGCGGCAGCCGTCAAAGGCATGGACTACGGACCGGCGTTTCAATCGACGCAGGGAGCGTGGTATCGAGAGGGTGTGGCCGAGGGCGTGACCCGGATCGAGGCCCCTGACTTCATCCGGGCCGAAGCCAAGCTCTACCAGCTTCACCCGGCGTTTCTCGACAACGTGAATCACAGTGTTTTCGCCGTTGTCGACCAGCTCCCGGGGCACGCGACGAGGGCGAGCCTTCCGGTGCGGGTCAAGGAACTGGACGTCTATCGCATTCCCGATCCGGCCGAGCATCTGCGAGCCCACGTGCGGGCTGAATGCCTTGATGATCGCCTTCGGCAGCATGAAGTCCATGTGATTGATTCACAGGGGAACGTGGTCATTCGGGAAATCCGTGTTTCCCAGATCGTGGATGATGCGCTGAGGGGCAGAACCGGCGAGGAGGCGGCGGACGTGCTCTACCGGATCCGCTGGGATGCCGTCGACCGCCCGAAGGCTTGCGACGGAGCGCCGGGGCGGTGGCTGATCCTCGCGGACCGCGGCGGTGTTGGAGAACGGCTGAAGCGGGCGCTCGAGTCGCGCGGCCATGAGTGTTCGCTGGCCGATTCGGGCCGCATCGATCCCCGCCGGCCCGGCGACTCGCGTGCGTTCGTGCGGTCGCTCGTGAATGAAGACGGGGACTGGGACGGCATCGTGCACCTCTGGTCGCTCGACGCCTCCACGGGCCCGGACGCGACGTCAGCGGCGCTCGCCGGCGCCCAGCATCTCGGATGCGGCGCCGCCCTGTTCCTGGCCCAGGCATTGGCGGACGAGACGGTGAGGGCGATGCCTCGCCTGTGGCTGGTCACCCGCCGGGCGCAGTCGGTCGGGCCGAACGGTGGCGCGGTCGAGATCGCGCAATCGCCGCTGCTTGGATTCGGCCGGACGATCGCCAACGAATTCCCGCGGCTGCGCTCCGTTCTTGTCGACCTCGACGGGCAGGATGCGGACCGCGACGCCGGCTGTCTGCTCGGCGAGGTGCTCGGCGCCGATGAGGAGCGCGAGACCGCCTGGCGCGATGGTGAGCGATTCGCAGCCCGCCTCGCCCGGCTCAATCGCGGTGCGGACGAGGACGCGCCCCGGCGCCGCCGGATCCGCCTCAGCGAGACCTCGCCCCGGTCCTATCAGTTGGAGACAAAAGGCGGTGGCATTCTGGACAACCTCGTCTTGCGGGAAGCGAGCCGCCGGGCGCCCGGTCCCGGCGAGGTCGAGATCCGCGTCCGGGCCGTCGGACTCAACTTCCTCGATGTGCTGAAGGCGCTCGATATGCTCCCGCCCGCGGCGGTCGGGTCATCTCAGTTCGGCATGGAGTGCGCCGGCGTCGTCGTCGCCGTGGGGCCCACCGTTGCCAACTGCCGGCCCGGTGACGAAGTCTTCGTCCGCGACCCCGCGCTCAACGGCTGTTTCCGGCCCTTCCTGACCACGCGCGCGGCCGCGGTCTTCCCCAAACCGCCGGCCCTGTCCATGGAGGAAGCGGTCACGATTCCGGTGGCGTATCAGACCGCCTACTACGCTCTCCACACGCTCGGCCGTCTGCGCCGGGGGGAGTCCGTCTTGATCCATTCGGCGGCGGGCGGCGTCGGACTGGCGGCAGTCGAGATCGCGCGCCAGGCGGGAGCCGAGGTCTTCGCGACCGCGGGCTCCGAAGAGAAACGGGACTACCTGCGATCGCTGGGCGTCCGCCACGTCATGGATTCGCGCCGCCTCGATTTCGCCGACCAGATCCTGAGCGCGACCGCCGGCCGCGGCGTGGACATGGCGCTGAACTCGCTTGCGGGCGAGGCGATTCCGAGGACGCTCTCGGCACTCGCCACCGGCGGACGCTTTCTCGAGATCGGCAAGCGCGACATTTACGGCGATTCGCAGCTCGGGCTCCTGCCGTTCCAGAAGAACCTCTCCTTCTTTGCCATCGACTTGTTGCGTCTCTCCCTCGAACGGCCCGATGTGGTCGAGGAGCTCAGCCGCGAGGTCGCCGGCCGCATCGCCGACGGTCGCTTCAAGCCGCTGCCTTTTACCATCTTCCCCGTGGACCGTGTCGCCGACGCCTTCCACCACATGGCCCAGGGCAAACACATCGGCAAGATCGTCGTCACGCTCGATGCGGCGGAGGTCGACGTCGAGCCACCACCGTTGGCGATTCGCGCGGACGCGACGTATCTGGTGACCGGGGGCACCGGCGGCCTCGGACTCGAGTGCGCCGCGTGGCTGGTGAAGAAGGGCGCCCGGAACGTCGCGCTGCTGAGCCGTCGCGGCCGGAGCGCGGAATGCGAAGCGGCCCTCGCCGCGCTCGAGAGTACCGGCGCGCGCGTCGAAGTGATCGCCGCCGACGTCAGCCGCCTGGACCAACTGACCGCGGCGCTCGAACAGATCCGCGCCTCGATGCCGCCGCTCCGGGGTGTCATCCACGCCGCCGGCATCGTCCGGGACGCGACGATCCAGAAGCTCGACTGGCCGGCCATGGAGGCGGTTTTCGCCCCCAAGCTCCAGGGCGCCTGGAACCTGCATCGGCTCCTCGACGGGACCGCGCTCGACTTCTTCACGATGTTCTCGTCGCTATCGAGCACCGTGGGCAGTCCGGGCCAGGGGAACTACGCGGCCGCGAACGCATTCCTCGATGCACTGGCCGCTCACCGGGCCGGGCTCGGCCTGCCCGGTCAGGCGATCAACTGGGGCCCTTGGGCCGAGGTCGGCATGGCGGCGAGCGACAAACTGGAAGAACTGCTCACCGCGGCCGGGTCGCGGAGCTTCTCGCCGGAGCAGGGAATCCGCATCCTCGAGAGCGTCCTGCCCGGGGACGTCCATCAGGTCGTCGCCGCTGCCATTGACTGGAAGGTCTGGGCGGAGCGGAGCCGTCACGCAGGCCGGGACCCGCGCTACCGGGATCTGGTCGAGGCGGCGGCGGAAGATCTCGTCGAGGAGGCGTCGATCGATCGACAGATCCTGACCGCCGGGACGCCGGAGGAGGGCCGGCAGATCCTCCACGCGCGCTTGCGGCAGGAGGTTTCGGCCGTGCTTCGGATACCGGTGGAGAAGCTCGATCCCGGAGCCGGACTCGGCCGCCTGGGCCTGGATTCGCTCATGGCCGTCGAGCTGCGCAACCGCATCGAGGCCCTGCTGCCGGTCGACATTCCGGTGGTGCGGCTGCTGAGCGGACCCACGCTGTCCCAGTTGACGGAGGAGCTGTACCGGAAGCTCGAAGCCGCGGCCTCCCGCGCCGGCCAAATATCCGAGGTCGTGGCCCGGGTCGCCGGGATGTCGGATAGCGATGTGGCGGAACTGCTCCAGCAGACCCATTCCCGCGCTCCGTAGTCGCCGTCGCAGTCCTCGGAGCATCGTCGTACAATTTTGGTATCTGGGTATAAGGAGGGGGGATGACCACCGAGGAGAACAAGAAACTCGTCCGCGACCACTACGAATCATTCGTGCACCAGCAGGACGCCGAGGCGATCAGACGGCAGTTGGCGGCCGATTTTCACGACCACGAAATGCCGCCGGGGACGCCGCCCGGCCCCGAGCCGGTGATCGAGTACCGCACCATGCTGCACGCGGCCTTTCCCGATCTGCGGGTGAAGATCGAGGACGCCATGGCCGAAGGAGACCGCGTCGCGATCCGCGCCACCTGGAGCGGCACCCACCGCGGGGTGCTGCCGATGATGCCGATCCCGGTGAGCAATCGGCCGTTCACATTCACCGGTATGGTGTTCTGGCGTATCCGCGACGGCAAGATCGTGGAACGCTGGGCGACGATCGACCGGCTGGGATTGCAGCAGCAGCTCGCGCCGAAGCCGTAGGGGGCCGAGCGCGTACTGTATTCCACAGAAAGGACACAGACGCTGTGCTGCCAGGTGCTCAACGGTGTTCCGAGTGTACAGAGGAAACTACTTGCTTGGGTGCAGGTCCGGTGTCGACATTGGTGGATTCGCTCAAGCCATAGGCCGCGACCAGACTTTCGTAGACCCGTTCCGGCGCGATCGTGATCTGATTGTCGCTCAGCTCGACCGTCTTGCCCCCGAACTTGAGCGCAACTGCGATATCCAGATCCGTCTGAACCAAGGCCACGCCGGACAGGTCAGCGATCCGGTATCTGGTGGAACGGAGTGGATAGACGATCCGAAACTCGGCATTGTCGAACTCGAAACGCAAGGAGGCGTACCATCCCAGCAACACTCCGTTCAGTGCGCCGAGGCCAAAGAGTAGTGCTGCCGTCGGCCAGTCGGTCCCGACCCGCCAAACGTAAAAGGCAAAGAGAAAGACAAACGACGTTAGCCCAGCAAAGGCGGCTCGAACGGTCCAAGATGCCGGCACGATGAACGGAACGGATAGTGGTGTTTCGATGGCGCTGGTCGGCACTGAACTCTGGACAATCTCCAGCAACTCGACGAATCCTTGAATCTGCCGCAGTATTCGGAGGTTCCCGGATTGGGACCGAAGACAGAGACTGTTGCTCGGCGGCCTGTGCTCGACTCCTTCAATCTCGCGCCAATTCAGGCGACGTTTTTTGCCAAGAAGCGATCTGGTGATGCCTTGCGCATCCGTTTCAAATCTAGACAGCGTCACCAATGTCAACACGGAGCTGAGTACCCCAAAAGAGAACAACATCACGGCGGACAGTTTTGTGGATAGTTTAGAGCGGACACTCGGTAGACGGCTGAAACCAGGCCAGGGAGGTCGGCCGAGAAAGGCGAGACCGGATGACAGACAAATGTCGGCGGGGAAATGATCTTGGGCAGGCAAAACTTGGTAAACATCTCGTCCGTCCCCAGGTTTTGCACCACTAGTCGATTCCCTGTGGAAGCATCTCCATTCGCTCCCGGGGAAAGGCGAGTACCATCTCCTGTCCTTTGAGCAAAAAGAACGGTCGAAGCGGCCCTGTCTGGTACTCTCCACTTTCGGGACTTCCCCAAAGCAGGCGGAACTCGTAGCCATCCGGGAAGGCTTCCTTGAGGTCAGCGGTTCCAGTGAAGAATCCCTCGGTGCCGTGTCCTTGGGTGAGTTCCACAACCAGGATCGGGCGGTCTCGCTCCAGTACGCGCCGCATTCCGCGAAGCGCGGCCTTTTCATATCCTTCGATGTCCATCTTGACAAGGCAGGCTGGGGGGATCGATTCTTCCTCGAAGTAGGTATCGCCGTCGACAACCTTCAGCCTAAGATCGGATTCCCTGTTCTCTGCCGAGAACCCGCCAACAAAGGACCCGGTGCCGTGATTGCTATCCGGGGGCTCGAAGAATGGAAGTTCGGCGTATTCCTCCCCAAGCCCTACCTCGTGAATGATCACATTGGAGAGTTGATTCTCCTCGATGTTCGAGTGCAGACGTTTCAAAATCGGCGGGTAGGGGTCAAAAGCGTGGACCTCACGTGCATACTTTGACATGAACATCGAATGCTGGCCGGAATTGGCGCCAATGTCGATGAACACCGGCCGGTCCGAGCAGGCGGAGAGCATTGTGTCCCGAAGGAAGAACAGAACTTCCTTCTCGAACGCCCCGTAGAAGAGGATGTTCGCATCAACCAGGTCCCGGGAGTTGCCCTTGTAGACCATCCCGAAGAAGTCCGTCGCAAAGTCGAAGTCCCTTTGCTGGTAAACACCCGGGCCTGGCCCGAGTGCCGACAGCGAGACGGACCAGCAGAAGATCACTAGAAAGAGCGCACCGCCGAAGACCACGAGTCGAGTCGATGCGCGCTTACCCCAGTTCAAGCGCATGCTTATGGTTTCGGCAGACAGTAAGTATTTCTGTAGTGGTCATCGTGCAGGCCGGTCCAAAGCCGGGCGGGTGAGTCCCTTTGTGGATGGCAGGGTTTCGTATGATTGCGATGGAGGTGGCTGTGCGCGTTCTTCTTCGTCGAGCGGTGCTCGTGTGCTTGCTCGTTGGTGCTGGT
>CAWELS010000003.1:0-23992 GCA_963809945.1 Bryobacterales bacterium
CGCCCGCTATCTGTTGCAGACGCTCGCCGGCCGCGGACCCAACTCGCTCGCCGTCTGCACGCTGCTCGACCGCACGTCGCGCCGCCTCGTCAAAGTGCCGGTCGCGTTCCGCTGTTTCGAGATCCCCGACCGCTTCGTCATCGGCTTTGGGCTCGACTACAAACAGCTCTACCGGGACCTGCCGTACGTCGCCGTCATGAAGCCGGACGCCGTGTCAGAGCTGAGCCGCTCCAAACCTGGCCCCTCCCCCACCTACGGCCCCGTCCATCCCCACCATGCCGTATACTCGATTCATGGAGGTGTCCTCCTTCGATCCCTTATCAGCCCCGCAAAACCGCGAAGTTCCTCGGGTCGCCTTTCTCGCCGACACGTTCCACGAAGTGAACGGCGCGGCCCTCACCTGTCGGCAGTTCGCCGCATTCGCAAAAAAGGAACGGCTATCCGTTCCTCAGCGTTCGCTTCGCCAGGCGTGAATCCTGCGCCAGCGAGGGAACGTTCCAGGTGATGGAACTCGAGCGGAGCCCGCTCTCCATTAGCGTTGACCCCGACCTCCGCTTCGACCTGGCCTTCTTCCGCCTTCGCCACCGGCTCGAGCAGCGCCTACGGAGTTCGCCCCGGAGCTGATTCACGTGATGGCTCCCGCCGAGCTGGGGTTTCTGGGCGCCAAAGCGGCGCGCCGGCTGGGAATCCCGCTCGTGGCGTCCTGGCACACGAACGTCCACGAATATGCCGCCCGGCGCCTGCCCTGGGGCAGCGCCGGCGTACGGGACCGCGTTCAAGAACCGTCATCAGGCGGATCCTGAAGCTTTACCGCCGCGCCAAGGTGCTACTCGCGCCCAGCCCGGAACTCGTGGAGATGCTCCGCCGCCGCACCAGCCGACCGGTCTTCCTCATGCGTCGCGGCGTCGATACCGCCGCCTTCTCCCCGGCCACCGGCGGCGCACCGATAGCACGTTCGTAATCGGCTACATCGGCCGTCTGATGCCGGAAAAGGGCGTGCGTTTCTTCGCCCGGCTGGAGCACTACCTCGAAAACGCCGGCGTCGCCGACTTCCGCATCTTCATCGCCGGCTGGGGCTCCGAGGAGCCCTGGCTTCGCGAGCATCTGCGGCATGCCGAATTCGAAGGCATCCTCGACCCGCAAGCTCTGGGACGCGCCTACGCCAATATGGACCTGTTCGTCTTCCCTTCCCGCACCGACACGTTCGGCAATGTCGTCCAGGAAGCCCTGGCTTCCAGCGTCCCCATCCTGGTGACCGGCGAGGGCGCCCGCAAACCATCATCGAACACGGCGTAACCGGCCTCGTCTCATCGAGCGACGACGAGATGTGTTCTCAGGCTGTGGAACTAATGCAAAACCCACCCCGCCGCCGCAAAATGGGCGCCGCCGGCCGCGCCCAGATGCTGACCCGGACATGGGACAAAGTCTTCCAAGACGTGTATCAAGCCTACGCGACATGCCTGCCCGCGGAGCCGAAAGCACCTCTGTCAACCAGTATCGGAGACGAAGCAGATGCGAACCGGAGAGGAGGATGAGAGCCGGGAATGGTCCGTCCGAGGCTCCCCCAAGACGTCGCCTGGTCAGGGAGAAGACAGGCAAGAACCGGACGGTGGGATGACAACCGGAACAGGAGCCCAAGCACCATCCATCGCAGTTCCCGCCGCCGGAGACCACGCCCCAAATACCCGAACACTGCGGGGGACATTGCGGCCAACTATTCGAGACCATCGAGCCACCTACCCCAGCCGTGTCCCCCCCACCGAAACTGATATCGAAGCCGTGGGTTCAGCACGAAAGCGCACGGTGCCCATCAGATCCCCAGCAGCTGCGAATGGCAGACCCCGGCCGCCCGTTCGCCGCCACTCGCCCACCGGGGACATCGCGGGCTCCCGTCGACGAGCCTACCCTGACCGGCACCGCAGCAGTGCCCCCCCGCCGCGCCGCCCGCCATGGAAGCTCCGCGAGAACCCCGGGGCGCGGCAGCAACGGACATCGCCGGCCGCCTCCCGTGCTCGTCATACTCCGGCGCCACTCGGTAAAGTCTCCGTGCCGGAACGCCGATTGCACTGGAGGGGGGTGAATTATGGGACGCTTCTCGATCCAGGTGGTCTGTCTTGCGGTCATGGTGGCGGGTCTATTCGGCCTGATTGCGCCGGACAGTCTCAAGGACTTTCTCGGCATCGATAGCGGAGCCTCAGAGCTGGTGGTTCGGGTCTGGGCCGGGGTTGCCACGCTGCTGGCGTTCATTGTTTTCAGCGCCCTTTCGAGCGGCTCCAGGCAGCCAGACGACGGACCGCCGGCAGTGGCGGTGGACCATCTGGTCGCCCGGGTCAAGCATGACCGGCCCGATCTTGCCGGCCGGTTGGAGAGCGAGGAAGCACTGAAAGCGATCCTCCAATACCTCAGCGTCAAACGGAAAATCGCCGCCATCAAGGTGGCGCGGGCGAGCGTCGGAGGGCTGAAGGAAGCCAAGGAGCTCGTCGAGACGATCGCGGCGTCGGTAAAGACAGAGCAACAGCGCGCGTAGTAACCATCCTCCTCCGCCACGGTAATCTTCACCCCTGTGAAGACCCGGTCTAGTAAGTGATGAGGCCGCGATGGTTCGAAACCGCCCCCCGGGGGAAAGTCGGGTCAACGACCTCTGGCACCATCTTCCGAGCAGAAATTCGCCCTTCGCCCAACTCCAGTCACAAGCATTTAACCCGCCCAATATCAATCACATAACCAAATTTCCGCCCATTTCCGCCGGACCCCGCCAGCTACCATAAAAACGGGCAGGCTCCCCGCCCAACCATCGCCCCGTTCCCGGCGATTCACATTCATTCCCGTTCATTCAACTTAATTAACGGCCCCCGGGAAAGGCATGTCATGGCAACCAAAAAACAGATCGCGGCCAACCGCCGCAACGCAGCAAAATCTACCGGACCGCGCTCGGCCGCCGGCAAGGCCCGGTCGTCGAAGAACGCGCTTCGTCACGGACTGACCGCACAGGCCCTCGTCGTGCCCGGCGAAAATGCGGCCGACTTCGAGAGCCTCCTCGAAGCCTTCCGCACCTCTCTCCAACCGGCCGATGCCGTCGAAGAGGCCCTCGTCTTCCAGATCGCCGCCGGCCAGTGGCGCCTCCAGCGCTACCTCCGCACGGAAACCGGGCTGCTCACCGACTGCATGGGACAGTCCGCCGAGTATTATCAAAAGTGGGGCTACGGGCCCTTCCCGCCGGCCTCCGCCGAGGAAGTCACCACGCTCCAGCTTGGCTCCGCTCTCAAGCGCCTCACCGGCGAGACTGACCGGCTCACCTCGATCGCCCGCTATGAAGCGGCCATCCGCCGCCAGTTCTTCCAGGCCCTGCAGATGTTCGAAGCCCGCCGCCAGCTCCGCCTGTCACAGGCGGAATTCGAGCCCGAACCGGTCCCAATCGAGCCGGAGGAGCCGGAACTCGCGCTGATCGAGGCGCCGCCCGTCGCCCTTCCCGAACCGCGGGAAGCCAATGCGCCCGAAAACTACGAAACGAACCCAGTTTCGCGTAACGATATAAAGAATCAGAAGGATAGCGATGATCCCGGAGGCCGTCCGAAGACCGTCGACCCCGAATCGGAGCGCGCCGCGTGACCGGCACCGATGGGGAGCGGGCCGATCGGCCCGCGGCGGATCGATTCCGAGCGGCCCAGCATTGGCCCTCATGAGGTCTTGTCAACTTGGGAAGTCTCTCTAGAGTCATTGGCGCCCGGAAGAGATGAGCGGCGCGCGTGGGGGGGCCATGCTCCCGTTCGGTTCAAGGAAGGTTCGTCGACAGAAGCCTGGAATGTCCCCGGAGGGCGGGGTCGTGCGGTCGGTGCCGGGACAGAGAGGGGAAGCCAACCATCATCAACCGAGATATACTCTCTACCGAATACTAAAAAAGACCGTCAGCTCGGAATCGCATCGAGTTGGAGCCAGCGGACTCACGAAGGGAGATCAGGAAGATGAGCAGAAGCGGGTTTTCACGACGTCATTTCTTTTTTGGGAGCCTCCTCGCCGGGGCCGTGCCGGCCGGCGGATTCGGCCAGGTGCCGTCCTTGAAGAGGTTGGGCTACAAGTCGCCCAACGAGAAGTTGAATATCGCCCAGATCGGCGCCGGCGGGCGCGGGGCGCAGATCGTCCGGGGCGTTGAAGGGACCGAGAACGTCGTCGCTCTTTGCGACGTGAACGATGAAAAGGCCATCCCGGCCTATCTGCGGTTCCCTGACGCGAGACGGTACACGGACTTTCGCCGGATGCTCGATGCCGAGCACTCGAACATCGACGCGGTGATGGTGGCCACGCCGGACCATACCCACACACCGGCGGCCCTGCTGGCGATGCAGCACGGCAAGCACGTCTACTGCGAGAAACCTCTCACGCGCACGGTATGGGAAGCCCGCCTGCTGCGTGACGCGGCCGCCAAATACGGTGTAGCCACCCAGATGGGCAACCAGGGAATGTCGCACGAAGGGACCCGGACGTGCGCGGAGATCCTGTGGTCCGGAGAGATCGGCGACGTGCGCGAAGTCCATGCCTTCACCGACGAGCTGTACGGCGGCGAGTTCAGCCTGCAGTCGGCGCCGGAAGCGCAACCGGTTCCGGACAACGTCGATTGGGATCTCTGGCTCAGCACGGCGGCCATGCGCCCGTACAACAAGGACATGGTCAACCGGTGGCGCGCGTTCATCGATTTCTCCACCGGCGGCTCGCTCGGTGACTGGATCGTACACTGTCTCGGACCCACACACCTGGCGCTGCAGCTCCATCTTGCCCCGCCCACGAGCGTCGAGTGTGTTCGAGTGGAGGGAACCAGCCAGTGGACCTGGCCTACCCACGCGCACCTTCGCTATGAGTTTCCCGAGCGCGGGAACATGCCTCCGGTCACCATCAATGTCTACCAGAACATCGCCGGCGATTGGCCGATTCCAGAGGGGATGGCCGAAGGCGAGAGCCTCCTGCCACCGATGAACAACCTCGAGGAGCGCGGCCGGCCCGCCCCGCCGCCACCGTTTGCGAGACCCCGCCGCGCGCGCGGGCCGAGACGCGCCGCCCCGCCGGTTGATCCCAACGCCCCAAAGCCGCTCGTTCCGGGCAACGGTGCGCTGTTGGTCGGTGACAAGGGCTACATGGCTACCGTCGCCCGCGGCGAGGGTGTCTGGCTGCTGCCGGCGTCCAGATGGGCGGAGTACGAACTTCCGCCGCAATTGCTGCCGCGTTCAGTGAACCACCAGATGGACTGGGTGCGCGCCTGCAAGGGCCTCCAGCCCGGCTGCTCGGAATTCAACGTCGCCGTGCCTTACATCGAGTGGCTCATTCTCGGCGCCGTGGCGTTGCGCGTTCCTGGAGAACGGCTCGAATGGGATGCCTACAGCATGCGCTTCTCCAACAACGAGGAGGCGACCAATCTCCTCAGGCCTTACATCCGTGAGGGCTGGGAAATGAAGCTTTAACGACGGCGGTGCAGTTGGATCGCTACCGGAGGGATGGGCGTCGCGGTGGGGGATACCGCCGCGGCGCGGTACAAGGCGGGTTCGCCGACGGGGGCCGCGACGTCCCCGGAGAGTGGTGCGGCGCCGGTCGGGACCGGAGGGACGAGCGCCACGGTGTGGTTCTCCCGCCTTGACTCAACCGCGCTGCGCGGCCCTACTGAACGCTCTTGAACTCCCGCTCGGCGAAGGTCAGGAACGCCGGCCAGTTTGGTCCCGGGGTATGTCCCGCGGTGTGCTGCCGGAAGGCGATGTCGCCGTCGAGCAGGGCCGTTTCAATCGGGGGAAACTCAGTCGTCCCGAGGCCTTTCTTGCCGAGGAGGCGGTAGACGGGCTCGGCTGCGACTCCGGCCATGAACATGCCTCTGGCGTCCACCCATGCGTCCGAGTTACTAATATCATAGGCCGGGTCGACGTCATTGCCCGCGCCGATGAAGACGGGGCGCGGGGCGCATAGGGCAAGTAGCTCATGAGCATCCACCGGTAAGTCATCCCAGGTCAGCGGACCGGCGTACTTGAGGAAGTTACCGGCCATCCAGTGGTATTCATTGCTCGCGGCGAGGTTCTCGATAACTTCGCCGTAACTGCGACGGTGCAGCTTGAGGCCACCCTCACCCGAGGAGCTGATGAAACCGATGGCGATCCGCGGCTCATAGGCCATCGCGACGACCGCGGCCTTGCCGCCCCGCGAATGGCCGTGAATCGCTACGCGTTTGGCGTCCACGGAGTTGTCGGTTTCGAAATAGTCCATGGCGCGGCTGGCGCCCCAGCCCAGGGCGCGGAGCTGACCCCAGTCGTCCGGCTTCCGAGGCTGTCCCTTATTCACCAGGCCGATGATGCCTTTCGTCAAGCCCGCGCCATTGTCGGCCTGAATACTGGCGGGACTCAGGAACGCATAGCCCCAACCTTTCTCGGCCACCAACTGCTGCCAGGGCGGGCCGTCATAGCCCTGCCGCGCGGGGCGGATACCGGGCGTGCCGAACGCCATGATAACGGGCACGGGACCGGACGCATTGGCCGGCGTACTCAAGGTCAACTGGATATCGACGGTGATGTCGGGGTCCGAAGAATTGTCGACATGCCCCACGACTTCCTTGGTAACGACGGGCACCTCACCCATCATTTCGTTTTGTGTGCTGGCCACTTCCCAGGTCACCTTCGGCGTTACCGGAGGCATCCGGCCGTACACTTCGCGGTCGAAATCTTCGACGATCTCCGGGCGGCGCTGGTTCCACCACATCTCGGCGCTCGAGACCTTCTGCCCGTTCTTCATTACCAACGCGTCCGGCAGGTTGGGATAGGGGTTGGCCTTGGCCTCGTCGTAGTTCGCGACGTGCGGGCCGGTCTTGGCACGTGCGTCCACTGGGGGGCGGAGCGACGTGATGCCCAACAGGTCCAACATCTTTTGACGATCCTGCTCGGAAGCGTCCCGAATCGCAAGCTGTTCCGGAGTGGGCTGCCGGGGGCCGCTCGCGGCCGGCTGGCTTGCGACCGGCTGCTCGGCGGACTGGCAGGCCCCAGCCGCCAAAGCGAGAATCAACAAGGCCCCAAGCGACAGGTAATGCAAACACCGCATGGAATGTGCTGTAGACATGAAGGTCCTTTCCGGCACTTCGTTATGTAAGGACGCTTGAGGGCGTCACCAGTAACGCCAGCCCCGAGTTATCCATAACCTGGCTGGTGGCCACCTCTGAATACCGCGAAGCGACATCCCCGCCGCCACGGGTCTGATCAGCCGGCGCCAATCGACGGCCGATTCCTCCTGACCCACAACGAAGTATGCACAGATCATCCGGCCGAGTCAAGGAACTTCGGTGTATTCAACGCTCGTCGGCCTCGCCCCCCCCAAGGTTGCTTGAGTTGGCAGTTGGCCGATAATAGTAATCGACAACGAATGTGACTGCGCCCCGTGGCCGCTTCCGTCGTTCGTAGTCTGTTATCGTGCGGTCCGGCTCGGGTGCAATACCGGAGAATAGTCATGAAAAGCACCCGCCGTACTTTTGTTGCTTCCGCCGCAGCCGCGCCCGCCCTGCTGGCGCAGACACCGGCACCGGCTCCCGCTCCCGCCGCTCCGCCCCGGCGTTTTGGCCTTCCGGAACTGCCGGACCCCTTTGATGCGCCCCTCGAGTTCACGCGCCGGGACATCGCACCCAAGGTGCGCCCATTCGCGATGAGGCAGGTGCGCCTGCTCCCGGGCAGCATGTTCCACGACACGCAGGAGTGGAATCGCGGTTACCTGTCTCGCATGGGTGGCGACCAACTGCTCTACAGCTTCCGCGTGAATGCCGGGTTGCCCGCGCCTTCCAAGGGCTTCCCTGGCGGCGACGACAATTGGGAACTCCCCGCCGACAGCGAAGGCGCCACGGAACTCCGTGGCCACTTCACCGGCCACTACCTCACGGCCAGCGCCCTACTCTGGGCCTCCACCGGCGATGAGGAAGCCAAGGCCAAGGCGGATGAGATGGTCGACGGCCTGGCCAAGGTGCAACAGAAGCTCGGCGGCGGGTATCTGAGCGCGTACCCGGCTTCTCTGTTCGAGCGGCTCGACCGTCTCGCCGGCCGTCCCCGCACGCGGCGCGCGCCCGGCGCTCCGATGCCGCCGATCGAGGAGAGGCTCCCGTGGGCGCCCTTCTACACGATCCACAAGATCATGGCCGGGCTCTTCGATATGTACCACCTCGCCGGCAACCGCCAGGCGCTCGAGGTGGTTTCCGGGCTGGGCGATTGGGTGGACCAGTGGTCGGCGTCGAAATCCGAAGAGCACATGCAGGAGATCCTCAACACCGAGTACGGTGGGATCGCCGAGACCTTCTACAACATGGCCGCCGCCACCGGCAACGACAAGTGGGCCCAGGCCGGCGACCGGTTCCAGAAGAAGCGATTTATCAATCCGCTGGCGCTGCGGCGCGACGAGCTGACCGGGCTGCACATGAACACGCACGTGCCGCAGGCCATCGCCGCCGCCCGCCGCTACGAAATCTCGGGCGATGAGCGATTCCACGACGTGGCGGACTTCTTCCACTGGACCGTCGCCAACGGCCGCACCTACGCCACCGGCGGCTCGAGCAATGCGGAACGCTGGCAGGCGCCGCCCCGCCGGCTTGCCGCCGAGTACCATAGCCCCACCTCCACGCAGGAGTGCTGCAACACGTACAACATGCTCAAGCTCACCCGGCACCTGTATGGCTGGAGCCGCGACCCGGGCTATTTCGACTACTACGAGCGCGTGCTGCTCAACCACCGCATCGGCACCGTCCATCCGGAAACCGGCGTGACACAGTATTTCGTGTCGCTCACACGGGGCGCGTGGAAGACCTACTGCACCGAGCAGCATAACTTCTGGTGCTGCACAGGGACGGGCGTCGAGGAGTACGCCAAGCTCAACGACAGCATCTACTGGCAGGACGACGAGGGGCTGTACGTGAACCTCTTCATCGCCTCCGAGCTGACGTGGGACGAGAAGGGGCTGAAGCTTCGCCAGGAGACCGACTTCCCACGGGAAGCGTCGACGCGCCTCACCGTCACCGCCGACCGGCCACAAGAGATGGCGATCCGTCTTCGCATCCCCGCATGGGCCGACGGGAGCACAGTGAAGCTGAACGGGAAGACGCTCGACGCGAACGCGGAGCCGGGCGGCTACCTCACCATCCGGCGTGAATGGAAGACGGGCGACCGCATCGAGATGAGCCTGCCGATGCGGCTGTCGGCGGAAGCCTTTTCCGACGAGCCGACGACGCAGGCGTTCCTTTACGGTCCGCTGGTGCTCGCCGGGGACCTCGGCAGCGAAGGGCTCAGCGATGAGGTGACGTACGGCATGAAAGCTCCCGAGCTCTTCCACGACCGCGCCGGTACCCAGCCCGCGGCCCCGCCGGTGGACATCCCGACCTTCGATCGGGCGTCCGCCGATCCGGCGAGCTGGATCAAACCAACCGGGGAGCCGCTAACGTTCCGTACCACGGGCGGAAGCCGGGACGTCACGCTTATGCCGCTCAACTTACTGTTGGGCAAGCGTTACTCGGTGTACTGGAAGGTGGGGTAACCGGATCTGCCGCGGAGGACCGTTGACGAGGGATGTGCCGGCGAGCGCGCATGTCCACTCTCAGCGGGAACCGGGGCCATTCTCTATGGGGCGGATAGGGTCAACGAGTCGTTGACCCCAATGCCCCGTTGGTCCGGGAGCGGTCAATGCTGCCGGCTACCGATTGATTGGGCACCGGACGCTCGCATCAAAATGACGCCCGCTCAGACGGACGGAAGCGCCTTTCTTGCTTCCCTGTCCGGGTCATCCCGCGCCTCGCAAACATCATCGAGGATCATCGTTTCACCGTTGGCGGAGGTAGTACCGGGGCCAGTCGGGAAGTCCGCCACCATTGGGATCGCCGGTCTTCATGAATTGCAGCAGAGCGCCAGCCATCTTTGTCGACAGTGCTCTTGGTCTCGGGCCGCCGCCCGTGTGGGTCAGCATCACGTCCGTGTTGTAGTACCAGAAGGAGATGTCCAACGCAATGGAACGCGCGCATGCGGTTGTCGAATAGCGGCGGCTGCCAGGTGAACCAATCGACAAATACCGGCGCGGGCTGCCTGGATTTCACATCCGCCAGCGCCACCACGCTTTGCCGGTTGCTGCTAACCAGCGACCAGATCTCCACTGGCTTCCTGTCGGGGAAAGCCTTCGCATAGGCGTCGACCACTTCTTCCGCCTTGTCGCCAAAGCCCGCGCCGAAACCGGCTCTTGCCTTGACCTTCTCCACCACTTCTGCGAGCGTGATCGATTCGAGCGACGAATCAGCTCCAGCTCGGCGATTGCTCGTTCTGAACGGAACTGATGATCATCGGCACACCGGCGGCCGTGGGCGCGCCCTCCGGATCGTAAGGGTGCTGGGGCAGAATCTCACCGTCTACGACGGGGCTGAACCCACGTCTCCGGCGGCCACCCGGCCCGTCTTCCTCGGCCACCCCGCGCTGGGCTCTCGTCGAGATGGCATAGAAGTCCTTCCAGGGCATCGCCTGGAGCTTATCCAACTCAGAGGGACGCAACCCGGCCTCTTTCAGCACGGCGGCGCCCAACTTTTCGGAGTCGTCCTTGTCGCCCGCCGTCCGGGACGCTCCGCTCAATACGACCGCTTTGTGGAACAGTCCCTGGGCCGAAGGCATCGCGGTCAGAATGCAGACCTTGGCGCCGCCGCCCGACTGCCCCATGATGGTGACGTTTCCCGGATCCCCGCCAAAGTTGGCGATGTTATCGCGCACCCACTCGAGCGCGGCGACGATGTCGAGCATGCCCACGTTCCCGGATGCAGCGAACTTCTCTCCGCCCACACCAGCGAGATTGCAGAACCCCAACGGACCCAGCCGGTGGTTAACGGAACAGAAGACCACGTTGCCCAACCGGGCGAAATTCTCGCCGTTGTAGCCATCCTGCTCGATCCCGTTGCCGCTCGTGAATCCGCCGCCGTGGATCCAGAACATCACCGGCCTTCTTTGCCCGTCGTTGATTGCCGGTGTGAGGACGTTGATGCGGAGACAATCCTCGCTTACTTCGCCGTAGTTCCAATGATCCCGGAAGGAGCCGTGCTGGTTGGCGTACCGGTTCTCCATGTTCTGGGGCGCGGAATTGCCCCACCAGAGGGCCGGGTATACGTCCGTCCAGGGCTCGGGTTTGCGCGGCGGCATGAATCGGTTCGCCCCGGAGGTATCGGCGCCATACGGTATGCCGAGAAAGTAATTGATTCCCCGAAGCAGGTATCCTCTTACCTTTCCCGATTGGGTGTCCGCCACCGCGATGTTATCTCCGATTTGCAGAACCTGCTCATCGGAGCCGGCGGTCGCGGCTTCGTTGGAGGCCTGAGAACAAGCCGTGGAGGCCGCCGTCGTGCCAATGGCAAGTCCGGCCGAGCTCGTCCCCATTCGCTGGATGAACTGGCGCCTGTTTGATTTCATGACTCGTCTCCTTGTCCGTTGATTCGGATTTCCGGCTCCGCAACAGTATATCCCTGACTGCCGACGCCGCGGGCCATCAGCGGCCGAACCGGGGCACTCATACGGGCAAGGAACAGGTACGCGAAGCCGCCTGCCCCGCGTCCGCTCGCGGTTAGTCCTTAAAGCGGTTAGTCCTTAAATAGGAGCGGCGCGAACTGGTTGAGGCAGCGGCGCCAGGTTTGAAACTCGTGGGCGGTGCCTTCCGATTCGAACAGGATCGGGTGGAAGCCGGCGTCTTTCAGTTGGGCGACCACTTCTCGGGCGCGCTCGACGAATTGGGTTTCGGTGGTGCCGGCGCCGAAGAAAAAGACGGGGACTTGCTTGTTGAACGATGCGCTGTCGGCCAGCGGCCCGGTGAGGAGCTGGTCGCCGCCGGTGCGCGGGGGGGCGCTGAACATGCCGAGGCCGGAGAAGACGTCCAGGTGCGCCAGGCCGATTTGGTAGGTCTGGCCGCCGCCCATCGACAGGCCCGCCATGGCGCGGTTTTCGCGGTTGGCGATGGTGCGGAAGTTGGCGTCGACATCGGGGATGACGTCGTTGATCAGCATGTCCTCAAAGGCGGCGGTGCGGCCGGCGCGGTCGGTGGCGCCTCCGGGACGGGCGGCGAAGCCGTTGTTCATGACGACGATCATCGGCTTGGCACGGCCTTCGGCGATCATGTTGTCCAGGATGAAGTTGGCCAGACCGCAATGGACCCACTCGGCTTCGTTCTCGCCGGCGCCGTGCTGGAGGTAGAGGACCGGATAGCGGACGTCGGGGTTCTTGTCATAGCCAGGCGGCGTGTAAATGAACATGCGGCGGAGCGTGCCGGTGGCGGTGGAGTGGAACCAGTGGATGCGGACGTCGCCATGCGGGACATTCTTGGCGTGGTAGAAGTCCTCGTTCGGCGAGGGGACCTCGACCAGGGTGCGGAAACCGTTGGTGTAGAAGTGGTCGCTGCCGGGGTCGGGCGTCAGAACGCCGTCATCGATGAACCAGTAGAGCTGGGGTCCGGGACCGGGATAGGGAATCCGCACTTCCCAAAAGCCGTCGGCGTCCTTGGTCATGTCGTAGGTCTTGTTGGCGGAGCCGATGCGGAGTTGGACCTTCTTGGACTGCGGCGCTTCGTAGCGGAACCAGACGCTGCCGTCGGGGTGAATCTTGGGGAACTCGGAGAGCCGGTGCGTGGTGTCGGCAACGCGCCAGTCGGGGGAGTCGGCCGGCGCCTGGGCTAGGGCCAAGCCGGCGGTGAGAAGGGCGAGGGCGAGGAGTTTCATGCGTGGTTCTCCTTTTAGGCTGCCCTCCAGTATACGCGGCTGGTAGCGGCTGGCAGGGAACGCCCCCCGCAAATCAACGAGTCCGCCGCGAAATGCCGCACCAATCCGGATTCCCTGGTGTAGAATTGTCGTGCCAAGGAGGCGAATCAGGAGATCATGAACTGGAACCCAGGTTGGAGCCGGCGCGACCTACTGAAGGTCATGGGTCCCGGATTCGTGGCCGCCACGGTCATGCGTGCGGGTCAAGCGGAGGCGCCGCCGCAGTACCGCCGCCGCGGGGGCCGCAAGCTGTACCAGCCTCCCTCGGAACCCTCCACCGCAACATTGATCAAAGGGAACGACCGGCGCGAGAACATCTACAACTCACTCAAGCTCATCGAGGATGAGGTGCTCGCCGGCATCGAGGATCGCCAGATCCTGATCAAGCCAAACTTCGTGCAGACCAGCGTGCCGTTGGCCGCCACCCACGCCGACGCCATCCGCGGCATCCTGGACTTCCTGCAGCCCCACTACAAGCGCCAGATTCTCATTGGCGAATCGACCCCCCAGGCCGAAGGCACGCTCGCCGGCTACGAACACTACGGCTACCAGGCGCTGTTGAAAGAATACAACGTCAAGTTACTCGACTTCAACGAGGGTCCCTATCAATACCGCTACACGCTCGGCGAGAAGAACTTACCGGTGCCCATCAAGATCTGCTCGCCGTTTCTCGACCCCAAGCTGTACATCATCTCCGCCGCGATCATGAAGACGCACGGCTACGCCTCGGTGACGCTGTCGCTCAAGAACATGCTGCTCGGCGCGCCCATCAAGGGGGACAAGAACCAGATGCACCGGGGTCCGCACGGCGAGCCGGATGACATCATCCACTTCAACATGTTCCACATGGCGCAGGAGGTGTATCCGGACCTGGCCGTCATTGACGGTTTCACCGGCATGGAGGGCGACGGTCCATCGCGCGGCACTCCGGTGGATTCGCGGATTGCCGTCGCGAGCGTCGATCCGCTGGCCGCCGATGTCCTGAGCACGCGGCTGATGGGTTACGACTCGAAGAAGATCGGGTATCTCTCGGCGATGACCGAAGCCGGCATGGGACAAGGGAACCTGGAGAAGATCAAAGTCCTCGGCAATCGCATCGAGGAGTGTTCTTACCGCTTCAAGAACTCACCTCTGCTCAATTTCTCTGCTGCGCTGGACGCTTAGTTGGCAGGTGGCGGACGCTGGTGGAGACGCACCGCAATAGTTTCGGATCTGGAAGTGGGCGGGTGTATACTGCGACTGGCACGATGCCAAGACGATAGACCGGGTCCGCGGCGCGGGTTGTTTTGCGCGTGAAGCGGACCTGGAGTGAGAACCATTCGATGCCTGCAACATCGCGAGGGAATCATGGCTGAACAATTGGATGCCGGTTGCGCCAGACCGACCGGCGGTCCCGTCGGCGAGGCCCCGCCGGAAGAGGGCGCGTTGGATAGAGAGCAGAAGGAGGAATCACAAGTGGTACTGATTGGCAAGAAGGCCCCGGACTTCACCGCTCCGGGTTACGACCAGGGTAAGTTCGTCAACCTCAGGCTTTCCGAGTATCTCGGCAAGTGGGTACTTCTGTGTTTCTACCCGGGTGACTTCACCTTCGTTTGAAGCACCGAACTCTCGGCGGTCGCCGAGAAATATCCCGAGTTCCAGAAGCTCGGTGTGGAGATTTTGTCGGTGAGTGTGGACAGCATGTTCGTTCACAAGATGTGGAACGATCAAGAGCTGTCGAAGATGGTACAGGGCGGGATTCCCTTCCCGATGCTGTCGGATTCGGGCGGTAAGGTCGGCAAGGTCTATGGCATCTATGATGAAGACGCTGGCGTGGAGACGCGGGGGCGCTTCATCATCGATCCGGACGGCGTAATTCAGGGCTACGAGGTGCTGACGCCGCCGGTGGGCCGCAACGTGGCCGAGTCTATCCGGCAGGTGCAGGCGTTCCAGCTTGTCCGTGAATCAAAGGGCACGCAAGCGACCCCGTCGGGCTGGCAGCCCGGCAGGGCGACGCTCAAGCCCGGGCCGGAACTGGTGGGCAACGTTTGGAAGGAATGGAAAACGGAGATGGCGTTCTAGGAAGAAGCCGGCGAGGAGCGGGCGGGCTGAAGCCCTTCGCAAGCTGAAGCTCGCCCCACTTGCCGACGGCGCCTAAGTTGGCGCTTATGGACTGATTAGTCGAGGTGGAGCGATCAATCAGCCTCCTCAGAAACTTACCTCGGACGGCTGTCCGGAATAGGTGAGCGGTTTCTCCGTTCCTTCGGGGAGCAGACGAACGACGAAGGCTCGCGTGACGCCGGCGCCGCCTTCGGCGCGGAGACGTTTGTCGGCGTCGTTCCAGGTAAACCGGATCGAGGCCTCGTCATCCCAGAGAGTGAAGTCTCCGTCGGCACCAGCGTAGACCTGGATGGCCGTGGGCGCGGACACCGGCTGCGCCGTGTACTGGCGGACGGGGTCGAGCGGGATGATGGCGCCGGCGCGCACGTAGAGCGGCAGGGTAGCCAGATCGACGTCGCGGGACACGGTCCGGGCGCCGGCGAGCTTCCGGTTGGTCCACCAGTCGTACCAGTCCCCGGCGGGCAGGTGGACGGAACGGCGGCCGGCGCCCTTTTCCACCACCGGCGCGACGAGCATGTCGCGGCCCCAGAGATACTCGCGTGCCTGGCCCACGGCCTCCGCATCGCCGGGATAGTAGAGCCATAGCGGCCGCATCATGGGCAGGCCCGTCTCGTGGGCCTCGTGGGCGAGGGTGTAGTTGTAGGGCAGCAGGCGGTAGCGCAGGTTCAGGTAGTCGCGGCAGATGGGCTCGACGGCCGCGTTGTGAAGCTCTGAGGGATCGGGGCCGGCATCGCCCTCGACGGGTCCAGTCTCGCCGGTGTTCCAACCCCAGGGGAGGCGCAGGTGCCAGGTGCGGCCGTGGGCTCGGAACGAGGGGCAGAAGGTGCTGAACTGGAACCAACGCACGTACAGTTCGCCGGTGAGCTCTTCGGTGGGAAAGAAGCCGCCGGTGTCGGAGCCCCAGAAAGGCGTCAGGCTCACCACGTGGTTGAGGCCGACAGCGATCTGTGCGGCCAGCGTGGCCCAGCGGCTCTCCGGATCGCCGGTCCACATCCAGCCGCCGTAGCGGGCCACGCCGGCGTAGCCGGTCCGGTGGAGCGCCCAGGGACGGCGGTCGGGACGATCGAGGAGTTGGCCGAGATAGTAGACACGATGCCTGGCGATGCGCGCTTCCCTGGGCAGTTCATCACCGTCGTCCGGCCACCAGCCGTCGACGCCGAGCGCCTCGTCGGCCCGGTGCCGCGCCCAGTAGTTGCGGATGTGGGAGGGGTCGTCGGAGGGCTCGTCGAGCGAGAGACCGTGCAGGTCTTCGGGAACATTGTTGACGTGCAGGACGACGCGAAAATTCATGTCGTGCAGGTCGCCGATGATACGGGCCGGATCGTCGAAGGTCGCGGGATTGAATTCGAGCGAGCCGTGCCCGGTGTTCCAACCGGCGGGGCAGTAGCCGGTGCCGAGATAGATGAGCGCGTCGCAAGGCAGTTTCTTTTCGCGATAGGTGCGGGCAATCTCGAGTATCTCGTCGGGTCCGGCGAGCGTGCGGTGCGACTGCATGAAGCCCAGCGCCCATTTCGGCGGCATGGGCGCGCGGCCGACCAGACCGTAGTATTCGGTGACGATGCGGACCGGGTCGCGACTGACGATGAGGAAGACGCGCAGCGGCAGGGCAGCCGGGTCGTCACCCGCGTGGTAGAGGCCGCGGTCGCCGGTGAGGTCGAACTCGCCCTTCTGGCCGGGCAGATCGGGGAGGAACAGTCCCCAGCCGTCGGAGCCGATCAGGAACGGGACGGCAACACGGGAGCCGAGGATCGGCCGGTTGGCCGCGCCCCAGCCGTCGGCCAGCGGCTGCACGCGGCCACGACGGTCGAAACCGACTCCGCCCTCGCCGAGACCGAAGGCGGGTGCGGGAGTGAGGAATGACAGCGTGCCCTCGGTTTCACTCCAGACGAGTTGCTGGGCGGTGGCGCCGCCGGGATCGCGGACGGTGATGGTGAGTGGTGACGCCGTCACTTGAACGCGCAGGGGGCCGAGGCGGACGTCGGCGGGCTCGTCGAGCTCGTCAGCCTGCCAGCGCACATCGAGCGGCAGATCGTCCACCAGCACCGTGGAGAAGGGCGCGGGGGCCGACTGCCCCTTGGGCGTAAGCTTGACCTCGACGGTGTAGTCGCTGACGCGCGCCAGGGAGAGGTGCACATCCTGGCCGGCATGGCGCAATGGCGCGGCGCCGAGCGGCGCGACCATCAAAGCGACGCAAGTGAAAAGGGCGCACAGGAGTCTTTTCATCGGAGGTTGGACCGAGTATATCAAGTCGCTTGAGGCGGCGAGGTCCGCGGGAAGGGGTGGCCGCCGCCCGTGTTCCGCGATACAGTTACAGGGAGATTGATGCTTACTCGACGTCCTTTTTTAACGTTGCCCGTGGGGATTGCCGTGGCCGGCATGCTTCGCGCGCAAGACACCAAAGGAGGAAGGATGCAGCTCGCTATTCACCAGAACACTTCCCGCGGCGCGGGGTATCGGGGATCGCTCGAAGGTTGGGCGCGTGCCGGAATCCGGTATGTGGAGCTCAACGACGGCGTGCTCGACGGGTTTCTCCAGAACGAGACGTTGCCCGCGGCGCGGCGGGTCCTGTCCGATCTGGGGTTGACCGCCGTGTCGGGGTCCGCGGGCATCCCGGGCCTCTGGATCCCCGGGCCGGAACGCGAGGCAGCGCTGGAAACGTGGCGGAAGCGCTGTGAGCAATACGCCGCGCTCGGCCTGAAGAAGATCTATGGCGGATCGACGACCACCCGGAAGGTGACCCAGGAAGATTTCTTGGGGACGCCAGATTGTATCCGCGACGCCGGCGATATCGCCAGGGAGCATGGCCTGACGGCGATGATCGAGTTCCTGCGCGGCTCGACTCACCTGGCGACGCTCACGTCGGCGCTTCAGGTGATTAGGGCGGCGGCCCACCCGAACGTGCGGCCGATGCTCGACTTCTTTCACTTCTGGTCGTGGATGGGCAAGTTTGACGATCTCGACTTGCTCGAGCCAGGCGAACTGGCGCACGTGCACATCCAGGACCTGCAGGACGGTCCGCGCGAGTTGATCGATAACAACTGGAGACTGATCCCGGGCGATGGCGTCGCGCCTGTTGTGCGGATCCTCCGCAAGCTGAAAGAGAAGGGGTACGATGGGCCTCTCTCGGTCGAGCTCTTCCGTCCGGAGTTCGTTAACGGGGATCCGTTCGCGGTGGCATCGGAGATACGCAAGAAGTGCGAGGCCGTGATGCGCGAGGCGGAGGTTCTGTAGGCGCCGGATCGGCAAGGCTCTGAGGTCCTGAGTAAGTCCCCGAAAGGTGGAAGGTGATGCGACGCCGTGAACATGTCCTGGTCTTGACGGTGATCTTACTCTCCGTGTCAACGGCCGTGGCCCAGACCAAGCCCGTCCGCGCCTGTGAGAGCCTGCTCTCTGTCGATCTTCCGAACACGACCATCGACTCGGCCGCCGTCGTGCCGGCCGATGGGACCACGCCGTCCTGGTGCCGGGTGACGGCGACGGTCACGCATCCGCCGGCCGGCGACGAGGTCAAGGTATTCGCCGGGCTCCCGATCGAGAACTGGAACGGCCGCTTTCAAGGAACGGGCGGCGGCGGCATGATGGGCGGCAGTGAACGCTCGCTGCCCGGACCGGTCGCGGAAGGATACGCCGCCGGCTCCACCGACACCGGCCACGAAGGCGGTAGCGGCGGCTTTGCGCTCGACGAGAGCGGCCGGCTGAACTGGATGCTCATCCGCGACAACGCCTACCTCGGCATCCACGACATGACGGTGACGCTCAAGGCGTTGATCCGGACCTTTTACGGCGCCGCGCCACGTTACTCCTACTTCAACGGCTGTTCCACGGGCGGCCGGCAGGGACTCTCGGAAGCCCAGCGCTACCCGGCCGACTACGACGGCATCCTATCCGGAGCGCCGGCAATCAACTTCGCCCAGTTGCACGTTTCGCAGCTCTGGGGCCACCTCGTAATGAGCGAGGAGAACAACATCGTTTCTCAGTGTAAGTTTGAGGCCGCCAACAAAGCCGCGGTGGCCGCCTGCGACGCACTGGACGGGGTCGAGGACGGGATACTGGAAGACCCCACGCGGTGCGGCTATGACCCGAAAGAGCTTGTCGGCACCACCCCCGATGGATGCGAGGAGGTTACGGCCGCGGATGCCGAGGTGATCCGCAAGATCTGGGAAGGGCCGCGGCGGCAGGACGGCTCCGTGCTCTGGTTCGGGCTGACGCGGGGAGCGCCCTTCTCCGGTTTGAACGCCACGCGCGGGACGCCGCTGGCGAGCCAGCCGAATCGCATCACGCTCGACTGGTTCCAATACTTCCTGACGCAGGACCCGGAGTGGGACTGGAAGACGATCACGCCTGGGTCGTATGAACACTTCTGGGATCAGTCGGTGGAGGAGTACACGGCCGTCATTGGAACCAGGAATCCGGACCTCACGATGTTTCGCGATCACGGAGGCAAGGTGATCGTTTGGCACGGTTGGAGCGATCCACTTATCTATCCGCAGGGCACCATCGACTATGTCGAGCGTGTCCAGAACGCGGTGGGAGGTCCGGAGGAGACGGCCGGGTTCCTCCGCCTGTTCATGGCGCCCGGGGTGGGGCACTGCGGCGGCGGCGAGGGTCCGCAGCCGGCGGGCGCATTTGATGCGTTGCGCAAATGGGTAGAGAAAGGCGAGGCGCCGGAGACGTTGCGGGCCGTTCAGAACGGAAATGTCGAGCGGTCACGGCCGCTGTGCCAGTATCCGTTGGTCGCGCGCTACACGGGATCCGGCAGTACGGACGATGCGGCGAACTTTGTGTGCGAAGCGCCGCACTGAGACCATTACGTGAGTCCCGATGGCTCGACGCGCCAACCCTCGGGAGAAAGGACCGGGGTGAGCGACTTGGCACGGCGGCTTTCCGATGTCAGGTGTTGGCAGGGAGCGCCGACACGGCTCGCACGCGTGCGCGCGCCACGTCCGGCTTGTCGGCACGCCAAGCTACTTACTTAACTTCTCCTCGACGCTCCGGACCTTGTCTTCCATCGCCTGGTCCCGGTCCGTGCGGGTTCCGAAACGCATGCTGGTCGAGATTCGTGGGACGCCCGCCTCGTGAAGCGCCTCGTGGCAGCGTTTGACGGCCGCAAAGACCGCGTCCCATTCCCCTTCGATATTGGTGCCGTAGGCATGTAGCTTCGTCTTGAGGCCGGCGTCGGACAGAATCCGCTCACAGATGGCGACTTGTCTGGACACGGATACCCCGATGCCCATCGGCACAACGCAGAGATCAGCGATCACCTTCATGGAGACAATCGTAGCTTGCCGCGCCAAATGGGGGCCGGCCAACCGGGACCGATGGCCCTGACAGGGACGGAGGGCCGCGCCCGTCGCCAACGGCCGCGGCCCCCGTTTTCCCGAGTAATTACTGAACCACTGCGTCAGCCGCGTTCGCCGCCAGAATCCACTTACTGGCGACCGTGATGATGTATTCGTTCTCGAACCACAGGAATCCGAAATCGTCGATGCACTCGGGGAAGTCCGGCTGGATGACAATGTAGCCGGGGATCACGCCGCCGGGAATGAACGAGTTGTCCGCCCGGTTGTTGCCGTAGGCCCGCAGCTTCGACCGCGTCCCCACCCCCGACACGTAGGAGGTGCTCGACACGGGATGCGTGCCCAGGATGTAATTCGCCGCGCGCAGCGTATAGTCGTTGCTCACGACCTCCGGAAACGCTTTGTGCAGGAAGTACATCCGAATGCCGAGGTCAATGACGCTGGCCGATCCGCCCCAGGTGCCGCGGCTCGGCGGCACGCCGAACGGCGTCTCCGCCAGTTGCCGATCCAAATCCGCCACATAGGTCTTCACGGACGCCTCGAGCTGGCGCCGGAATTCGGCGTCCATATAAGGCAGGGCATGCACGGCCGACCAGCCGCCGAAACCGAACCCGAACCCCTGCCCGACCTCCGGAAACAGCTCTGCCACGCGCTGCTTGTAGGCCTCGCCGCCATCGGTGGCGATGAGCAGTTGCAGGGCCGCCTGCCACTCCGCCATGGACTCCATTCCCGGGCCACGGCGGCCGCCCCGCCGGGCCGGACTGGGTGTGGGGTTGGCGTGTTCCTCATCCCAGAGCCGGACCGCGGTGTCCAGGCACTCCTTGGCCAGCGGGTCATCCCAGCCTTTCAAGGTATAGGCGGCCGCGGCCAGCGACGTGATGGCGCCGTACTGCATGCTCGCCGACTTCGTCGTGAAGGCCAACCGGTCATCCGGCTTGCCGGAGTAGTTGCCGTCCACCTCGTTGGGACCCAGCTTGTCGGAATAGATGCGGCCATCCGTCTTCGAGGCGCCGTCTCCCAGGTGCGTGTACTGCCGCAGCGTCGGCTCGGAGATGACGGGAAATGCGTGTCCGACGGCCTTGACCTGCGCCAGCACCTGCAGGACGCCGTGTTTGACCTGCTGCACGGTGTCCGGAATCCCGTCGGGCCGGTGCATCTCCACCTCGCGGGCTTCCTCGTTCACGGTTAGTTCGTCCCACTTCAAATTGAACTCCCGGTACGCCAACGCCAAGTCCTGAATCACCGAGAATTGGCTCCGGGTCTGGATGTCGAAATCGCCCGCGTCATACCATCCGCCGACGTTCAATCCGGGAATGTGCTCTCCGGGCTTATAGGGAGAATCGAGGTTCGGGCCCATCGACCAGCCGTCGAAGTGCTGCTTGTTGGCCGGCGCCTGCCGCGCGTCGTCGAGGTGCGAGACACCGTGCCAAAGCCGGTAGCCCTCACGCACGGAGACGTGGTCCATCGCCGTCGCCAGATAGCCGTCCAGGCTCAGTTGCCAAGTCTTGCCGTAGACATCCTTGGCGATCCGGAACAGATCCGTCCGCTCGCCGGCGTACTCGATCGCGTACAGGCCGGGATCCTTCACGGACGAGAAATCGAACTTCGCGTACGTGTACCGCAACCAGGGCTCGGGCTGCGAGAGTGGGCCTTCGAAGACCTGCTTGTAGGAACCGTCCTCCGCCAACCGGAGCACACGGGCGGTTTGGGGCGCATCGAAGTTGGGGTCCAGTTCGATGATGGCGACCTTCGGGAAATCCGGCGCATATCCGGCCTGGCTGTGCGCCACCATCGGCGGCCGCGTCCAGTTCGGAATCACGTCCGGGCGGATGTGCCACACCACCGCACCTTCGGTCTTGCCCGAGGGAATCATGGTACGCAGCACGAACCAGCCGTTCTGCGCCCGGTTGCGCCCGTCGTATAAGGAGATCGGCTCGTTCTCCGAGCTCACGCTGATGCGATAGAGCGGATCGTCCGCGGCGAGCGTGATGCTCTTTCCGGTGGCCATTGGCAGCGGCTGCGTGTAGCCCTTCGCCTCGTCCCATTCCTCCTGGTAGGGCAGTTTTTTCGGGTCGTCGGCCGGGGGCCGAACGGTCACCATCGGATCCCCCGGACTCTGCGGGAATGTGCCGAACATACCACTGTCGAACGCGTATGCCTTCCCGATATAGGCCGACGGCAGGAATTCCAGGTTGAAGCCCGCACGCCCCGCCAGCTTCTCCGGCAGCGGCTGGGCGAGGTTGACGCTCACGCGAACACCGCCCGGCTCGGCGGCCACCTCCAGGCGATAGTCCATTTGGAAGTCGGGGAAGGACAGGTCCGCGGTGAGGCGGTTGTTCTCCTTGTCGGCCTGACGGCCCTTGAGCTCCGCGACCGCGTCCCACTGCTCCGGAGTCGGCACCAGCCGCACGTCGCCGTTGGTGGCGATGCGGTGGCCGTGGAGAATCATCTCCATCGCGGTCGTCTTCTGGTCGACAAAAACACGGTGGAAAGTACTCTGATAGAGGATGACGCTGAAGCCCTGTGTATTGAGATAGTCGTTATCGGTCACCGTCATCTCGAAGTCGGCGCCGGACAGCGAGAGGCCGGATAACAAGGCCATTATGATGAGTACTCGCGGTAGGGTGGACATATAGCTGATTGTACCCGCCCACGGCAAGGAATTCTTGACGGTTGTGTCTTTTTCCAGGCCGCCGGATCTTTCGACTGCATCCGGCAACAGAAGGGGGGGGAGGCGGGCGCCGCGGAGTTCACCAACACCGCCTTGAACCTTCGGATCGCCCGCCACCATGTCGTTACATGAAGAAGAAACGTCGGCCGCTCAATCGGCCCGATGGAAGGGGAACTCCCGTTGCGTTGTCTCGCCGTTGCGTTCCTGCTCGAGTATGAACTTGAACTCGTTGTCGCTCGCCTGCTCGTAGATCATCTTCCTCGATCCGTCCACCGCCGTGAAGACCGCCCGTTTGCCGTTCGACTCGGTACCCCAGCTGTTTGTAAAACTTGAACTTGAATTCTGCTATCTGCACCGGGATTTGCAATGTTAAACGAATAGAAACCAGATCCTGCAGTCGTAAGTGATCCAAGCGATGCCGCAGCAGTAGTATCATAAAATCTAATGGTAATTTCTTTAGTTCCTGGTATTTCAGCCTCAAAATTAACTGTGCCATTAGAATATGCATTAAAAAGGGCATTATCCCATGGGAAATATGCAATCGGGGAAAATGCAACATTGGAAACAACATTTTCAAGTGGAACAATTGAATAAGAGGATGTAACAGTTGCGGGAGAAGCAGTTGATGAAATTAAAAGATCATTTGCATTTTGTACAATTGTAATATTACTACCTGCTTGAAGTGTGCGAAATTCTAAATCTGTTCCCGTTTTTTGCTTAAAGACTTCAGCAAAACCACCAACATTTGATGCAGTGTTAACTTCTCCTCCTGGGATAGCACCATTACCATAAATAGTAACATTATATAAACCGTCATAATTAACACCATCTTTATGTAATTCAAGATCACTTGATGCATTCCATTGCAATTCGAGAATTTCTCCCGAGCCGATACCAGGTGCAGAAGTAATTGTTGTTATTACTGGAGTATTTGTTGGTTCTGTTTTAGATACTGAAAACGTTGCTGATGGACCATCGATAACTACATTTTTTACAGAAACGAAAAATGCTCCTTCTTGTGCTGTAGAAATTGAAGTATATGCAGTTCCTGTTAATGTTACTTGAATTATACTATTTAAAGCTGCTAGCAAATCTGCAATTGAAACTCCAGAATCTTTAATAGTTGTTGCGGTTGTATCCGCCCAGAGCACAATATCATCTACG
>CAWELS010000004.1:0-49926 GCA_963809945.1 Bryobacterales bacterium
TGTTCGCGTCAGTCACATCAACTGGTTCAGCCATTCCGTTTGGTTGTCTGGATCGTTCCCTAGCAAGGCCCTTTCCAATCGGGTATATACCCTGAACTGAGAATTGTAGTTTTCTCCCAGCGGGCGAGTGTTTCGAGTTCACCATCGCGGAAGGCATCGTCAAGAAACCAGCGGTGCCCTGGGCACAGATGGCGGCGGCCAGGTGGAGCGTAGGGTAGCGGCAGCCGGCAGGGCCGGAAGGGCCGTCGACAAGAATGAGGTCTTGAGGGTGCCCCAGCTGCGCGACCATCACCTGCGCCGGTGACACACTGTAGCGGAATTCTGAATCTAAGGGGGCGTAGATGACGGAGGCGTGACCGGACAGTGACTGTGCAGCCAGTTCGTGTAGCGTCGTTTCTCGTTGGTCGGCATCCTGTTCAACTGAGACGATCCGAGGGGGAGGCGAACCACTCAGCGCTATTAGCTCAGCATACTTGGAGAACAGGATTGTGCTTAGACCGGATCCGAACTCGAGAATAGAGGCGGGCTGGGATTGCCACAGGCGGTTCCAAAGAAACTGCAGCGTCTCTGCACTCAAGGCCCAACCACCGGTTCTGACCGAAGCGAATAACTGCTGCAGTTGGGGGCTCTTCATGGGCCGGGCGCCATCATTGGGTCCGTAGCGCACCTGGAGCGGATCTGGGATCCGGCCAAGGCCCTGAAGTACAGCGCGGGCTCGGAGCCAGTGTGAAATAGGTACCGCTCGACGCGGCTTTCGGAGTCGTACCAAATTCAGGTGCTGGTGGGCGATGCGATAGGTCAGAGCCCGGTGAAACCGCTGTAAGGATATGGCCATGAACGGCAACTCTACTTGATGTCTATTTACAGCACTTCTTCGACTAGATCCGGCGATGACCGGCCTGCTGCGGCACCGCGGTGAATGTGACGGGCGGCAATAATCAGCCAGACCAATACTACCCAGGAGAAAGCTGCGGCCCCGGCAAAGGGAATGGCACTGATGCCAATCCGTGGCGTGAACCACCATGCAGCACCGACGAAAAGAGCCGCGCCAGCGAGGTGAAGTGCAGCGCGCGGGATGACGAAGCCCAATTGACGAGGATGACACCGGTGGCGCCAAGCCCCGCACGGATAAAGAAATAGAGGCACATGGCGAGCAGGAACGGCCACGCAGGGGTGACTTCCGGTCCAGCCCAGAGCCGGATCACAGCACGACCGGCGACGATGAAGCCAACGATCGCGACTGCCATAAGTCCCACCGAGAAAATCAGGATGCGGAAAAAGCCGCTCTGCGAATCCATGACCAATCGTTCCGCTGGGCCGCTTCCGCAATTGCGGGCACATACGGTTGCGCAATCAACATGCAGGCGCCAGCTGCGATCATGAATAGGGAGTTGGGAACTGCATACTTGGGTACCTCGGCCGGGCCCAAGGCATTCGCGATGAGGATATTGCTCTGATACAGCACCGCGATGGTGGCGACTTGCGCCAGGAAGAGTGGGGCCCCGAAACCAACGACGGTCCGGAAGCTAGCTCGGTTGGCGCAGCTCAAAAAGAGGGGCACAACTGAGGGTGCCGCGAACTGAACAGCCACACGGCAAGAACAGCGTTAGCGAGCAGAGCCGGCGCAGCCATGGCAATAGCGTATTCGAGGAGGCTGCCCTTCGCCGCGTACACGGCAAGGAGAGCAAGCAGCCCAACGAGGGTCGCGCCGCCCTGAAAGTAGGCGGCAAGGTAGCCTTCCTGCAAGCCTTGACAGACGGAACTGACAACAGGCAGCACCAGAGAAGCCGACGCGAAGAGCCCACAGACTAGGACAAGCAACCGGGCATCCTTGGCCAATGCGGTGTTGCCTGAAACACCCAGAAGGGAAAGGACGGCTGTTGACCTGGATGCCGGAATGACTATAAGCGCCGCTAGCAGCGAAACAAGGGCGAAGGCAAGGAAGCCTGTAGAGATGAGCCGGCGTAGCTCCGGGAAGTCGTCCCGACCGGAGGCCTCCGCGACAGCGTTGATCATGCCTCGCGAAAGTCCGAACTCAGTCATTCCCAGCCAAGCAACGAGGGAGCCGACGGTCAACCAAAGGCCATACCGCTCCGTGCCGAGCAGCTTCAAGGATAGGGGGACTGCCACCAACCGGATCCATAGGAAAGCAACTGCGAAATGAGTCCAGCCTTGGTGGTGTGCCAGGCGCGCGCCTCGCGGCGGGAGAGTGTAGCTGCGCAGTTGCTACGGTGGGTGCGGCTAGCGACATGTGGAGGATCTAGTGCCGGGGGCGGTCACGGGTGGTTTGGATTTTTCTTTTCGTTTGATTTCAGGCGGTTAGGGAATTCGAGGCCGGCTGGGGCTTGGGTGTGGTCAGGTAGCCTGGAAGTGAGAAGAATACTAACCGCTGAGGCGCAGAGGGCGCTGCGATGCCTGCGGTTATAGGAAGGAAAATTGGACATGAAGAAATCAAAGTGCCCGAAGACGGGTATTACGTTTGAAGGGGCGTTGATCGCCAAGGAACTGGGGATCGATGGCGGTCCCTCGTTCCTGGAAGCGACTGTGCCGGATCCTCGGCCGGCGACGAATCAGCAATTGAACTTTCACGATCAGGAGTGCGAGTTCGCGCGGCGGATGCGGGGGGAGCCGGTCCAGATGGCCGATGTTCACAATTACCTCGTTCCCTCGACGGCGGCGGAGACGAAGAGCCTGCGGTTCACGAATAAGACGCTGGACGACGTCAAGCGGGATTGGCGGTTCCAGGCTCGGACCCGGCAGGCGACCATCGAGCGGCAGGCTCGGGATTCGAAGATGGCGCGGGATCCGGTGACGGGGACTTATTACCGGTCGCAGCAGGGGGATTAACCACTGAGGCACAGAGGACACTGAGGGTTTGGGGGATGCAGTGTTCGGCTTGGGCTGGGCGTCCCGGACGCGTGGCGCGTTCGGCTGGATGGGAGCTGCCATTTTCAGTTTCTCTCTGTGTCCTCTGTGCCTCTGTGGTTCCTGTGAGATTCCGCCGCTCGACGGCTACTGTACTCAGTGGGGTTGACACACAGAATCATCGGTTCAGCCATCGAGGTCCATCGAACTCTCGGCCCAGGCCTGCTGGAATCTGCTTACGAAGACTGCCTCTGCCGTGAGCTGTCCCTACGGGGCATCCGCTTCGAGCGCCAGCTTCAGCTCCCGATCGTCTACAAGGGCGTGAAGGTCGGCGATGCTTTCAGGGTTGATCTGCTGGTCGAAGACGAGATCGCCGTGGAACTCAAAGCTGTGTCCGCCCTCGAGCCAATTCACTCCGCACAACTCCTCACGTATCTCAGGCTGGGCGGATGGCACCTGGGCCTGCTGATCAACTTCAACGAGGAAATGCTCAAGAACGGGGTCCGGCGCCTGATTCTTTAACCACTGAGGCACAGAGGACACTGAGGGTTTTGGGAATGCAGTGTTCGGCTCGGGCTGGGCGTCCCGGACGCGTGGCGCGTTCGGCTGGATGGGAGCTGCCATTTTCAATTTCTCTCTGTGTCCTCTGTGCCTCAGTGGTTAGGTCTTATAGTATGACCCCCGATAGTACTTCTCGTAGTAGTAACGGTAACCGTAGCCGCCGGTCGTCTTCTTTGGGTTCCACTGGTTCAGGATCGTTCCTAGAACCCTCGTTCCGTCCTGCCTTAGCCTCTCCTTGGCCGCTAGCGCGGTGTCCCTTGTTGTCTTTCCCGATCTGATCACCAAAACTACTGCGTCCGACATCCTGCCCAATACCCGTGCGTCCGGCATGTGGAGCATGGGGGGGGTGTCGATCAGCACCATGTCGTAGCGGTCTTCGGCGTACTCCAGGAGATCGGACATGCGGCCGGAATAGAGCATGTTGGTCTGATCGTAGGATTCGGCGCCGGCGGGGAGGAGGTAGAGGCCCGGGACCTTGGTGGCGCGGACGCTGCCGGCTAACGCTTCATCGACCGGGGCGCCGCCGCAAAGGTACTCGGCCAGGCCAGCGCCGCGCGGGACTCCAAAGACGTCGTGCAGGCGCGGCTTGCGGAGGTCGCCATCGATTAACAGGACGTTGCGGCTCAGCTCGGCGATGGCGATGGCGAGGTTGCAGGCGACGGTGGTTTTGCCCTCCGAGGGCTGGGAGCTGGTGAGGACCAGGACGCGGGGGCGGTCGCCGTTCTTGCCGCTGAAGAGGATGGAGGTCAGGGTGGTGCGGAAGCTTTCCGAGAGGCCGGAGGAGCGGCGGGTCCAGGTGACGGTTTCGAGAGGGTAGTTGGGGTCGCCGGGCGACGGCTCGGCTTCGGCCAGGAGCTTGCCGTTGCCGTTGGCGTGGGATTTGGCGGCATTGGCTTCGGCCGGGTCGCCTTCCGGGAGACGGCGGCGGCGGATGTAGGGGAGATAGTGGGATCGCTTCTCGGCATTGGCGTCGGGGATGATGCCTAGCTCGGGGATGTCGAGGAACATGACGGAGTCACCGGGGTCCTGGATGGAGCGGTCAGCGCGTTCGCGGACGACGACGAAGACGACGCCGAGGAAGCCGCCGAGCATGAGGCCGAGGAGGCCGTTCAGGGGCAGGCGGGGCTTATAGGGAGCCTTGGGGACTTTGGCGGAATCGACGACGCGGACGTTGGAGGCGCTGAGGGCGCCGGCGACGGAGGCTTCCTTGACGCGATCGAGGATGGTGTCGTACTGCGAGCGGTAGGAATCGGTGTCCTTTTTGAGGATGTTGTACTGGATGGCTTTCTGGGCCTGGTCCGAGACGAGGCGGGCCTGGCGGGAGTATTGCTCCTCGATCAACTGCTCGCGGCGGAGGGCTTCCTCGTACTGGGTGTTGATGCGGCCGAGGATGGCATCGCGCGCCTTGGAGAAGGCGGCTTCGACGGTTTCAATCTGGGCCTGGACGCGCTTGCGGGAGGAATGCTCCGGGGTGTATGTGGTGGCGAGCTCGGCTTCCTGGCGGCGAAGCTCGGTGAGGCGTTCCTGGTAGCTGCGGAGGGTGGCGTCATCGAGGATGTCGGGGAGGACGGCGGCCGGGGAGTTGGCGGCGAGCTCGGAGCGGGACTGCTTGGAGCGGCGGTCGGACTGGGCGTCGGAGAGTTCCTGTTGGAGCTGGGCGAGGCGCTCTTCAGCGACGTTGCGCTGTTCGCCGGTGTAGACGAGGCCGGCGCGCTGGGCGTAACGGCGGAGCTCTTCCTCGGAACGTTCCAGCTTGATCTTCATTTCCTCGAGCTGGCTGGAGAGCCACTGGGAGGTGCGCTGGGTGGAGGTCCAGCGGGCTTCGAGGTTGAGGGTGACGAACTCGTCGGTGATGGTGTTGGCGAGCTCGGCGGCGACGGCGGGGTCGGGGGAGTCGACGGAGACCTCGACGATGCGGGTCTGGCCGCGGGAACGGACGGTGAGGTTGTCGGCGGCGAAGTCGAGGGCTGCCAGGCGGGGGTCGCGTTCAGGGACGCCGGAGTCGAGCTTGAGGGCGCGGCGCCAGGAGGCGATGCGGGAGGTGTCGGGGGCGGCGTTTTTGTCGGGCGGGGTCCAGCCGAGCTTGCGGAGGGCGCGGTCAGTGAGGGTACGGGACTTGAGGATTTCGATGTGGGTATCGATGTCACCCTGGCCGGTGCGGGGGGCCTGGTCGACGGGGTTGACCTTATCCATGTCCATGAAGTCCGGGTTGAGGTTCTGGATCTCGATGGTGGTGGAGGCCTGGTAGACCTTGGTCTGGGGGAGCGTGATGAGGGCCGCCAGGACGCCGCCGAGGCAGGTGGCGAGGATGATGGTGCCTTTACGGCGGACGATGATGCGCCAGTATTCGAGGAGTCCGCCGCCTTCGGGTTCCTCGGCGTAGTCGTAGCCGTAGTTGTAGTTGGGCGGGTAGCCGGGCTCGGAGGGGGGAGTGCCGGGGGGGCGGCGGATCAGGTCCTTGGGGTCCGGCTCGGGGTGATCTTCGTTTCGCATGGCTTTATGGCTGGTGGCTGGCTTTACCGCAGAGGCGCAGAGGACGCCGAGCGGTGAGAAGCGGAGATGCCGGGTTCGCGTGGTGGATGGATGATGACAGCCGGATCATCGGTCCGTACATGAACCTGAACATTTGTTGCTCGGCGTCCTCTGCGCCTCTGTGGTTGGTCTTCATCGGTTCCTGTAGATGGTGGCGCCGTAGATGGATGCTGTCGTGGCGGAGCCGACGGCCGCTCGCATGAGGCCGAGGGTGAATTCCTTCCAGGCATTGTGGGGAACGTAGACGATGTCCTGGGGCTTGAGGGCGACGTCTTCGGCTTTGCCGTCGAGGGTGTCCTTGAGATTGATGGGGATGACCTGGCGTTCATCGGTGCCCTGCTGGACGCGGAGGATGGCGGCCTGCTTGGCCTTGGCGTTCGGCTGGAAGCCGCCGGCGAGGGAGAGGGCCTCGAGCAGGGAGATGGATCCGTTGGTGACGAAGCCGCCGGCGCGGTTGACGTGGCCGACGACATAAATGATGTCCGCTTCGGAGACGGAGATGACGTCGTGGGCCATGAGGTCGATGTTGGTGTCGGGGTCGCGCATCTCGAGGATGTCCCGGGTGTCGATTTCGACGACGGAGTAGCGGCCGGTTTCGTCGACCTTGGCGCCGGGGAGGGAGAGGTCGCCCTGGTCGAGGCGGCGGGTGATGCGGACCTTGTTACCGACGTCGTTGCGGAAGCCGCCGGCATCGGAGATGACTTCCCAGAGGGTCTTGGGTCCGCGGAGCTGGATGACGCCGGGCTGGCCGACGGCGCCGAAGACGGAGACGGGGCGGGGGCGGAACTGGGAGATGGAGACGGTGACCTGGGGGTCCTTGAGGTACCGGCGGAGTCCGACGATGATTTCGCCTTCGACCTGCTCAATGGTGCGTCCCTGGACTTCGAGGCGGCCGATGAGGGGGAGGCTGATGTAGCCGGCGCCGTCGACGCGGACGGGGTCCTCGGGGAACTCTTTGACATCGAGGGCGCGGACGACGAGGTAGTCATCGGGGCCGAGGGTGTAGAGCGGCGAGGAGGCGCCGGTCCGGTTGACGAGCTGCTGGGGCGCCGGGGCGTGGACCACTGGGGGGAGATGGTCCGGGTCCGGGGGCGCGGCGACGGGCTCGATCAGCACCTGGGCCGTCGCCAGGACGGCGCAGGCGGCAAGGCAGAAAGCGCAACAGAGTGATCGGCGCATGATTGCTACTCCAGGAGGGGGGCGTGGCGAGCCGGAGTCTTGCCTCCGGCCGGCTGGACGCCGCGCCCCCTCAGACGATATGTTTTCGTTCGGGACGGATGGCAGCACTCCCTATGGTCGTGGCTCGGGTACGATTGCGAGCCGCGACCGGAGGGAGCGGTTATCGGTCCGCCGGACGGACGAGACTAGTGCTGGACAGCCTGGGGAGCCAGACGCTGCAGCTCGGTTCGAGAGGTCAGAGACGCGCTGCTCGAGCTCGAGGACTTTGTCTTCGAGCCTCGTCTCGGTGACGACGGAGCCGTGCTCCAGCCAGTGCTGGATAGCCAGGCGGGCCATGTCCGAGAGGGACCGGGAGTTGGCCTCTTCGCAGAGGCGCCGCAACTCCTGGTACTCGTCTTCGGGCAAGCGGAAGCTGACCATACGGTCCATCCGGTGGTTAAAAGGCACAAATGACCTGCTTTCGAGAACTTGGAACGGCACGGATGCTCAGCGCTCGGAGCGGCGAGTGCGCTTCAGAAAACGGATGAGCGAAATCCCCTGCCGGTCTGCAATTGAAAGAAGTTATTGTTGCGAACGCAACAACGAGCGTCGTCATCGCAACCGAAACGGGCGTGAAATTCGCTTACGGGGGGGGCAACGTACCGTAGAGTAATCGCTTCACGGCACGTCCTGGTGAAAGGGTAGGCTACCGCCACTTCAGTCCCAGAATCTTCTTCTTCTAGGGACTTCCAAAAGAAGCAAGCTAAACGATACGCGATCTGTATGACGATTGTCAACACAAAATATTTACTGTCCCCCGAGAATTCAGAGGGGTATCTCGGCAATCGCCAGAAACGACAGCGGAAAGAGGCAGAGCGTTCCCGGATTGTCCGGGACCGATCGAGGCGATGATGACGTTCTCCGGCGGCGCACACCGGACGTCTCTCGCGCCCGCTCCGCGTTTTGGGATCGGGCTGACATTGCCTGCGGGAGCAACTCGGGAGAGGACCCGTCGGCGTTCCCGCCCTGGCTGTGTTTCTATGGCGTGTAGGTTTTGGAGAAGCCGGTCCGCGTATTGGTCACGGAGAAGGTGCCATCGCGTTGCGCGGAAACCTTGATCAGTTTGCCCTCGCAAGGTGTCGCCGGGTTGGCGATGAACTCTTCGGGGCGGTTCTTAGCCGGCGGACTGGGTCGCGAAGTGCAACTGCCAGAGATCTTCCAGGCCCGGTGACGTCGCCAGGACGTCGAACACGGCCGCCTCGCCGCCCTTGCGGTCGCCATTGTTCATGATCGCCACTTTCGGCTGCAGGGCGTGTACGAGGAATTGTCCGTTGGAGCGGGCGAGTCCGTGATGGCTGACCATGAACAGATCGACGGTCCCGACCGGGTTCGCCGGGCACATCAGCTTGAATTCGATTTGCTGGAGCAGGTCGGCCAGGTCCACCATGCGAAAGGCGCCGAATTCGTACAGCAGTCCCACTGAGTAGGCGTTGTCGTCCGGGTCCACGATATGTGGTTCCGCGACACCGGCGCAGAGCGGATTCGCGGTACCGGCTCCTGGTAGTGGCTGCTCGAGCACCTGGCCGGCGGAACTCAGCACGGTGACCTTCACCCCTTTGAGCGGAAGCACGTCGCCCGGCTTCACCGAGATGCGCTTCCGGTCGCCGATGTTGTCGACGTAGCTGCGGAAGTGCGCCTGGGTACGGATGGTCGGCACGGCATCGCCATGGTCGATGAACACTTTCCCTGGGATTTTGGCGTCGACGGCGGCGATGTTGCCGGAGTGGTCGGCGTCGTAGTGGGTGGCGAGGATGTAGTCGAATTCCTGGATCCCGAGAGATTGCGCCGCCGCGACGATGCGGTTGGTGTCGCGATCGTCCGGGCGCGGATAGCCGGCGTCGACCAGCATCGACTCGCCTTCCGGGGTGATAGCGATCAGGCTCTTGCCGCCCTCGGTGTCGATGACGTACAGGTCCAGAGTGCCGGCCGCGGGCAGCAATGCGGCGGCAAGGAGGCCGAGAGAACAGATAATCAGCAAGGTTCGCAACGTTGATCGTTCCTTTCTGCAGCGAACTCCGTTCGTCGCCGGGCGGGCGGAAGCGGTGTTCGAGTCTTTCACCAGAGCCATCTTACTCGATCCTCCCCGGCGGCTCGGGAGGGCTCGATCGACTGGGCGATTGCACCGGCAATCGGCGATAGCGTCAAATGGTCACTGGAGATCAATAAGGCTTAGGAGAACATCATGGCGGCAAAGAGAATTCTCATGATCGTCGGCGACTATGTCGAGGACTACGAAGTGATGGTGCCGTTCCAGACGCTGCTGACGGTAGGCCACACGGTGGAGGCGGTTTGTCCGGACAAGAAGGCCGGCGACACGGTACGGACGGCCATTCACGATTTCGAGGGTGACCAGACCTACAGCGAGAAGCGCGGACATAACTTCTCGCTCAACGCCACCTTTGCGGACGTGGATGCCGCCGCCTACGACGCCCTGGTAATTCCGGGCGGCCGGGCGCCGGAGTACATTCGGCTCAACGAGAAGGTGCTCGCCATCGTCCGGCATTTTTCAGAATCGGACAAGCCGATCGCGGCCATCTGTCATGGCGCCCAGGTGCTGGCGGCCGCGGGAGTGCTCGCGGGCAAGAGCTGCAGTTGTTACCCGGCGGTGGGCCCGGACGTGAACCGCGCCGGCGGCACGTATGTCGAGGTGCCGATGGACGGAGCGCACGTGGACGGCAAACTGGTCACCGGCCCCGCCTGGCCGGCGCATCCGGCCTGGCTCGCGCGATTCCTCGAGATCCTCGGCACGCGGATCGAGCCCTGAGCCGGGGGCGAGGAACTTGGGAGAAAGAATCGGCGCGTGTCTCTCCCCGTGATTTGCTGCCGCTGGTCGCGAATGTACTGGTATTGTTCCGGGGAGAAGTCATTGGCTTCATACTGCTCCGGCAGCCGGCCCGGCCAATATCTCAGGCCCGCCAGTTAGTATCTTTAGGGCCCGGTTATCTCTATTCGGCGGCTCCACGACGAACTGAATATAATCAGTCCATGCTCAGAAGGGTGTTTCTATCGCTTCTCCCCGCGCCGCTTCTGCTCGCGCAGAATGAATCGTGGGACCAACCAATCGCCCCACACCAGATTGCCGACAACCTCTACTATGTCGGCACCAAGGGGCTCGCGTCGTTTTTGATCACGACCGCGGATGGCTGCATCCTGATCAACTCCTGCTTCGAGCGCAACGTCCCGATGATCCGCGAGCACGTGGAATCACTGGGCCACCGGATGACGGACATCAAGATCCTGCTCGGCTCGCACGCGCACAACGACCACATGCAAGGCAATGCGCTGGTCCGCGAACTGTCCGGCGCTCGGGTCTTCGTCATGGAAGGAGACGACCAGGTCATCCGGAGCGGCGGCCACGGCCAATACATGTACCCGGCCGGCGACTGGAAGCCCTGTCCGGTGGACCGGGTGCTTCACGACGGCGACAGGGTCACGCTCGGCGATGTGACGCTGACCGCTATCCTCACCCCCGGCCACACTCGCGGCTGCACCACCTGGACCCTGCCGGTAACCGACCATGGACGCCCGTACCTGGCGGTGATCGTCGGCAGTCCGAACGTCAATGAGGGCTACCAACTCGTCGGCAATACCGACTACCCGACGATCGCCGAGGATTTCGCCAAGACCTTCGCCAAACTCAAGGCCCTGCCATGCGACATCTTCCTTGGCGCGCACGGCGACTACTACGACATGCTCACCAAGCTCGAAAAGCGGAAGTCCAACCCGGGCACCAATCCCTTTGTCGACCCCGAGGGGTATCGCCGCTGGGTGGCCGAGAAGGAACAGGCCTATCTCAAGGTCTTGGCGACGCAACGGGGATAGGCGTCGGTCCAGGGGCCGCCTGTTGCTCCGTACCTCACCAGTCGCGCCCCTTTAATGGTGTAAACTGGCTTTCAACCGGGAAGGCCGAGACGGAAACCCCGGGGGAGGAACACCATGGGACACGATACGACGCGACGTAAATTCGCCGGGGCGGCGGCGATGGCGCTGGCAGGCGTGCCGATTCTGTCTGCCGGGCAGCAAGCCGCGGGCGCGCAACAGGCGCCTCGGGGCCCGAGAAGGGGACGCGGCCGGTTCGCTCCGCACCCGCCTCGGAACATGAAGGTCGGACACACCGGGATCACTTGGCCCCGCGAAGAAAACGGGCTGGCCAACCATGCTATCCAGGACGTCGGCAGTCTGGGCTACGCGGGCTTTGAAACCTTCGGTCAGACGCTGGATGCCTACGAGGAGCACGGCGGGATCGACCGCGTGCTAGAGGCGGCCAAGGTGCCGCTGACTTCCGCTTACTGCACCGTCGACTACGTTGACCCCGAGAAGCGTAAAGAGGGCGTCGACCAGATGGTGGCATGGGGCAAGCTCGTCAAGAAGCAGGGGGGCAAGATCACCGTGCTGGGGCCCAACTCCCGGCGCGAGTACCTCGACAGCAACGGGCAGTTTCCGTTTGACCAACACAGGGACAACATCATCGCCACCCTGAACGACGTCGGCAAGGCGCTGATGGACATCGGCATCGTGGGAGCCCTGCATCCCCACACCGGGACCGTGATCGAACACCTCGACGAGGTGCGCGCGATCATGGACAACGTGGACACCCGGTACGTGAAGTTCGGGCCAGACGTGGGGCAGATGGCCAAGGGCGGCGCCACGCCGAAAGAGGTGACTAAGATAGTCGCCGACTATCGCGAGATCGTCCAGCACGTGCACCTCAAGGACTACAGCGGTGGCAGCTACTTCGTCGGCTACTGCCCGATCGGGTTCGGCGTGATCGAGGTTCCGGAGATCCTCGACATCCTCGAGGGCAAGGAGATGGTCGGCATGGTCATGGTGGAGCTTGACGGCGGCTTCCGGAACCCCATGCCGGCGCTGCAGACCGCAGCCATCTCGAAGGAGTACCTCAAGAACCAGGGCATCGAATTCGAGAGCTAGCACGGCGCGCGGAGACGCCTTGGCGACCGAAGCCGGTTTAGTGTCTCCGCGGCCTGTTCTCCTCACCGTTCAGCGGCCCACTCGTCGCTGCATCCGGGGTAGCGTGCCCCCAAACATAAGTTGCTGATCGGGCAAAGGTTGCTGGGTCCTGGCCCCGGTCCACTGCGGTTGAGTCGAGTACAATCATCCACTGGGAGCTGGGAAACGATAGGCAAATCCCAGGGCGAGCCGCTCCTCGACGGACGGTAAGGCACGGCTGGCCAGGGCCAGTCCCTTGGTTGCGACGGCCCGCTCCGGGGCGGGGAGTTCCCGCAAGGTGGACATCTTCTGGCTGATCGCCTTTGCCGGTCCGGAACCAGCGGTTTGTCCGCACGCCAGTCCGGCCAGGGCCAGCACTAACCCGAGGGCTTCACTACAAACCATATGCGCAGTGACCTCGCTCAATCCGGAGTCCCACGGCGTCGGCGCCGGGGGCTGGCTTCAACGTCGTGCTTGTATCCACGCTCCGGGGCGGGGCCGCAGGGCGGCTACTTGCGGAACGGATCGTCCGCGGGCCGCTGGCCGGCCTCGATCTCATCGGCCGTGCCGACGCGCCACAACTGGGCGATCAACACGTCGCGCTGCACGTCGTCCTTCAGTTTGTTAACGTCGATCCAGCCGACGCGGTTGTAAAGGACCGGTTGGCGGTACTGCCGCGTGTAGGCGCTGGCGTAGTCGAGCCAGTGCCGCACCGCGCGGCGCAGATAACCCAGGGCGTTCTCCCGGTGCTGCTCGTCGCCGGTCTTGTCGAAGAGGGCGATTTCCGCCGCCCCGTCGATCTTGGCCGCGTAGTACTGGCCGAGATGGCCCAACGCCTCGATGTCGCCGAGGGTGTGGACCAGTTCCTTGTCGCCGCCGGCCTCGAGGCGCATCCTCCGCGCCAGGGCGACGGCCCGCCGACCGTACCGCGCCAGATTATCGGCGACTTCGACCGGCGTCTGGCCGTCCATCGGCTGCCCCGCCAGCTTCTTCTCGCGCCAGTCCATGATGCTCAGCACCCCGCTGCCGGGCATGGTCGATTGTTCGACGAAATCCTTGACCGTGTAGAAGCCGCGCCAGCGCGGGTGGCTCATGCAGGCTTCGGGGAACCACCTCAGGTCGATGTCGCCCCAGAAGAACCGGGTCAACTGCGGAAAGATCATCGACGCCTGCTGCCACGCCTCGAATAACTCGGAGCTCGACACTTCCGGGAACCGGTGTTCAAGATGGCGCTGGAACAGCTCGTCCGGCAGGTCCGGGTTGTAGCTCAGCCGCCCCCACTGCATGAAGTTGTACCAGCGTTTCGCCGCGATCGTCTGCCGCGGATTGTCCGGCTCCCTGGTCAGGAAGTCGCGGCCCCAGATGTAACCGTCCGGTCCCATGTAGTAGCCGGCGACCTTGTCCTTGCCCGGCATGTTACGGATGAACTCGCGGGCGAAGTCGGGGTCGCCGCTGCGGAAGCTGTAGAAGTCGTCGTCGCGGACGGTGAGCCAGGTGCGGAGGTCGCCGCCGAGGTACGGCAGGGCCGCTCGATATACGGCGGGTCGGTGACCGAGTACATGTGGGCGATGGCGTACTTGAAGCTCAGGTCGAAGGTGTCCGGGTACTGCTTCCACTCGTCGGTGATCTCGGTCTGCGCCGTCTGATGGTAGCGGTGGATCAGGCGCACGTCGCGCTCCGGCTGGTACTTCTTGGCGTCGCGGATGCCCTCGCCGTAAGTGCGCCAGAGCCATTTCTCCTTGGAGTACTCGTCGTCGCGGTCGCGCATTTCCTCGCCGGAGGTGATGCCGAAGCCGGCCAGCAGCGGATAAGTCAGCACCATCTCGCGGACGGTGGCGCGGAAGTAGGCGATCGTCTTCTCGTTATCCTGCGCCGGTGTAATGCCGTACTTGCCGCCGGTGCCGTAGGTGAAGATGTTCCACGTGAAGATGTAGAACTCGATGCCGCGGTCCTTGGCCGTACTGCATCACGTCGCGCCAGAATTCGATCTTCTCGTCGATCGGCATCGTCTTGACGACTTCGACGTCTTCGAGCAGCTCCGGCCGCAGCATGTCCGAGCCGGAATGGCTGTAGGAGTCATCCATCGGGACATTGGTCCGCCACACGTCGTCCAGCGCGACGTCGGGGTACTCCGGCACCTTGACCATGGAGGGGAACGGATGCAGGTTCCACAAGGTCACCACATTGAAGCGCTGGCGCGCCAGCTCGTCGATCTCCTCGCGCCAGAAGTCGAGACTCCACATCTCCGGGATGTTATTCTGCGCGGCATCGGCATTATCGGAGTAACTCGGGGTGCGCACGTCCAGCGGGATGTTGAATTTGATGCCGCGCTTTTCGACGTAAGGTTCATTGTCGGAGATGGCCAGATCGTCGAGCGTGCCGAGCTGCACTGCCTCCGCCAGATCGAGCCCACCGTACATCGCGCCCGCCGCGTCGGCGCCGAGCACCGCCACCGTCGTCACGCCGCCTTCGGATTTCCGCCGGATCGAGTAGGCCTGCGCGACGTTCTTGCCGAGCCGTTGAACGCCGAGCCTGGATGCGATCTGGTTCGACTGTTCGGCGCCGGCGGCGATCACCAGACGGGTCGTCGCGCCGTCCGCGCCCAGTTCGCCGAGCCCGCGCTCCTGCAACTGTTCGCCGCGTTCGATGTAGGCGCGCCGGATCTCCGAGGCGGCAAACGTGACCGGACGCGCCGATCCGTCGTAGAAGAGTGCGGGGGGTGTCTGCGCCGCGCAGGTGAGCGCCACCAGAAGCAGAAGAATGAAAGAGAATAGTGCCGTCCGATTCATCTCACACACCATATCAATCTCCAGCAACCTGGGTGGAGCGGCGGCTCTGTCAGAGGAACAAGGGTGCTCCGGCCGGGAGTTGCAGCGGCGCCTGGGTAGGCCGGGCAACGGCATGAGGCGGGGCAGTGGACTGGCGGTGTTCCCGCCTTCGGAGGGGCCCATGTAGAGGCGGGAACGGGGCTCGGAAGGATATAGGAAAAGTCCGGGGAAAGTCCCCGAAGGATTCTTTCACGCTTTCTTCACCCCGATCGACGAAAGCCCGTATCTCAAGCTTTAGGTTCACCGCGGGCCGTCCGTGCGGACTGCGCGGGCGGCATCTGTCAGGGAAGTTACGAGCGGGTTCCGTTCTACCGGATGGCGACCAGCTCGATATCGAAGATCAGATCCTTGCCGGCCAGCGGATGGTTGGCATCCAGCGTGACCGCCGCGTCGCTGACCTCGGTCACCATGACGGGAACTTCGCGATTGTCCGGGGTCCGTACGGCCAAACGCTGTCCGACCGTGACGTCGAGATTCTCCGGAATCTCTTCGCGCTTCACGTTGATCTTGAGCTCCTCCCGCGCCGCGCCATATGCCTGCTCCGAGGAGATCTCAGCTTCCTTCTTCTCGCCCGGCTCCATGCCGGCCACGGCGGCATCAAAACCCGGCACCACCATGCCCGCCCCGATAACGAATTCCAGCGGGTCGCGGCCCGCCGATGAGTCAAAGACGCTTCCGTCCTGAAGCTTTCCCGTGTAGTGAACTGCGACTTTGTCGCCCGACTTTGCCTGTGCCATTGCGTTCCTTTCCGTTGGGCCCGCCACGTGCGGCGGCCCACTGCTGGGTACCGGCGCAAATCACTCACGCCATCAAAACAAGGAACCAGAAACCCGCCCCGAGCAATTACACACTAATCAAGGGAGTACAACCAGGAAAGGATCTGATACCTCCTCTATCGTGCTTTCATCGTCACACAGGGCCGCAGACGAGGTCAAACCTTGGCCGGGTTGCGCGGCCCTCTTACTTGTATTTTTTCAACGACATGCTCCACCCGGGGCGATCGCGGGGGGCATTGCCGTCACGGAGGGCCCGGTACGCCGCCGACGGATTGGGTGGGTTAGCTGGGAGATCAGGGTCCGTTCCTGACAGCCTCACTCTGGAGTACACTATCGACATCTGGGCGCGCAGGACAGAAATCTCAGTTCCGACCACGGAGGGGACCTGATGGCCACGTTGCCGCCGCCGGCTTCCGTAGTCCGCCATCCAGGTTGCAACACACAATGAACGCAACGGATCTCGTCGATCGATTGGCGCAGCACAAGACGCTGGGCACGGCTCCTCGCGAGGAGCTGGCCTGGCTGGCCTCGCACGGGTCGCTGCGACAACTGAACGCCGGCGACGTGCTGACCGCGAAGGGCAGAGAGGGTGGAAGGCCTGTTCGTGGTGCTGTCGGGGCGCATCACCATCTCGGTCGATCGCGGCTCCGGACTGAACAGGATCATGGAATGGAAGGAAGGCGACGTCACCGGCCTGCTGCCCTACTCCCGCATGGTCAGCCCACCGGGCGATACCGTTGCGCAGGAGCCGACCGAGGTCCTGGAGTTGCCTCGCGAATGTCTTCGCGAGATGACGCGTGAGTGTTACGAGGTCGCCGCGATCCTCGTCCACAACATGGTCGACCGGGCGCGCGTCTTCAATGCGAGCGACCTGCACGACGAGAAGTTGGTCTCCCTCGGCAAACTGTCGGCGGGTCTGGCCCACGAGCTGAACAACCCGGCGTCCGCCATCGAGCGCAGCGCAGCGCTGCTCGAAGACCGGCTGGAAGATTCCGAACGGGCCGCGCGCGCGCTCGGTGCGGCCCGGCTGACGGACGCCCAACTGGAGGCCGTCGACGAGGTGCGCGAGGCCTGCGCGACAGCGATCGTGCCCGGCGTGCGGTCGCCCATCGAGGAAGCCGAACGCGAGGAGGCCATGGCCGACTGGCTCGCCGATCACGGCCTCGACATCACCATCGCGGAATCGCTGGCTGACACGGCGGCGACGTTCGAGGGGCTGGACCGGCTAGCCAGAGCCGTCGAGGGACCAGCGCTAAACGCCGTGCTGCGATGGGCGGCCGCCGGATGCACGGTTCGGGGTCTCGCCACCGAGATTCAGCACGCCGCCGTTCGCATCGCGGGGCTGGTGATGGCGGTCAAGGGCTTCACGCACATGGATCAGGCACACGGTCGCCGAACCGGTGGACCTGGCGCTAGGTCTCGGCAATACGGTCGCCGTGCTCCGGTCGAAGGCGCGGGCGAAATCGGCCGCCGTGGCCGTGGACGTGGAAGCCGGGCTGCCGCCGGTGCTCGGCTTCGCCGGCGAACTCAACCAGAGTCTGGGCGAATCTGATCGACAACGCCCTCGACGCCGTCCCCGATTCGGGCCGTATCGAGGTGCGGGCACGGACCGTGAGGCCGGCCGCGTGGCGGTGCGCGTGGTCGACAACGGGACCGGCATTCCCGCCGAGATCCGCGAGCGCATCTTCGACCCGTTCTTCACCACCAAGCCGATGGGCCAAGGCACCGGCCTCGGCCTCGACATCGTCCGGCGCCTGGTCCGCCACAACGACGGCGAAATCTCCGTCGAGTCGCGGCCCGGCCGGACGGAGTTTCGTGTCGTCCTGCCGCTCGCCGAAACCGGCGGCACATCAGGAATCTCATGAACAAGCCCGTTCTTCTGATCGTGGACGACGATCCACAGGTGCTCGCCGCCGTGCGCCGCGATCTCCGTTCCCGTTACCGGGAACAGTGCGCGGTGATGGGCGCGGCCTCGGGCGAGGAGGCGCTGGCCACCGCCCGGGAGCTCAAAACCCGCGGCGATTCGCTGGCGATCGTGATCAGCGATCAGCGCATGCCCGGCATGCTGGGCAGCGAGGTGCTGGCCAGGTCGCGCGAGATCTACCCGCTGGCGCGGCGCGTCCTGCTCACGGCCTACTCGGACATCGAGGCGGCGGTCCAGGCCATCAACGAGGCGCATCTCGATCACTATCTATCGAAGCCGTGGGATCCGCCCGAGGAGCGGCTGTTCCCGGTGATCGACGATCTTCTCGACGCCTGGCAGGCCGAGTATCTGCCCGAGGCGAAGGGCTTGCGGCTGGTCGGCGACCAGTGGTCGCCCCGCTCGCACGCGATCAAGGACTTCCTGGCCGGCAATCTCATCCCCTATCGCTGGCTCGACGCGACGCGTGACGCGGACGCGCGCGCGCTGCTCGACGCCGCCGGCGTGGGCGCCGACGAGCTTCCGGCGTTGTTCTTCGATGACGGATCCGCCGTGCTGCGCAACCCGGAACCCCGCCAGGTGGCCGAGCGCCTCGGCCGATCGCTTTCGGCGGCCTACGAAGTCTACGACCTGGTGATTGTCGGCGCCGGTCCCGCCGGGCCTCGCGGCGGCCGTCTACGGCGCATCGGAAGGGCTGCGGACCCTGCTGCTCGACCGGCACGCTCCAGGCGGACAGGCAGGCACCAGTTCCCGGATCGAGAACTATCTCGGATTTCCGGCCGGCGTCAGCGGCAGCGAGCTGACACGCCGCGCGCTGCTGCAGGCGCAGCGGCTCGGCGCGGAGTTTCTGGCGCCGCTCGAGGTGACCGGGATTTCCATCGACGCCGGGTACAAGCGGCTCACGATGGCCGACGGCCGCGAGCTAGTAACGCGGGCCATGCTGGCCGCCACCGGCATGTTTTACCGGGAGCATCCCGCGCCGGGCGTGGCGGAGTTCACCGGCGCCGGCGTGTACTACGGGGCCGCGACCACAGAAGCGCCGGCGATCAGCGGCCGGCGCGTATTGGTGGTCGGCGGCGGCAACTCGGCCGGTCAGGGAGCCATGTATCTGGCACGCCATGCGAAAGAAGTGCAGATCGTCGTCCGCCGCGACGGCTTGCGCGAAACCATGTCGCAGTACCTGATCGACCAGATCGCGAACACGCCGAACATCCGGCTGCGGCCCCGGAGCCGAAATCGACCGGGTCGAGGGCGATGGTCACGTCGAGCGGGTCGAGATCACTTCACTCGACGACGGATCGCGCCGGGTGGAGGACGCCGACGCGCTGTTCGTCTTCATCGGCACCCGTCCGCGTAGCGACTGGCTCCCGCCCGCCGTGCTGCGTGACGCCAAGGGATTCGTGCTCACGGGCCGGGACCTGATGGTGGCCGACGGCTTTGCCCGCATCTGGAAGGAACGCCGGGAACCGTTGCCGCTCGAGACCAGCGTTCCAGGTGTGTTCGCCGCCGGCGACCTGCGTGCTGGCGCGATGAACCGCGTGGCGTCGGCGGTCGGCGAAGGATCGATGGTAGTCCGCCTCGCGCACGACTACCTGGCGCTGAACTGATTTCCAGAGGAGGCCGGGCGGCTCTCACTGCGGGGCCGCGCACCTCAGCAATCGCAACGGAAGACCCATCGTGAACGGGCGGTATGCTCCTGGGAAGACGCGTCAACCTTTGTGGTGTGGGCTGCAGACTCCGCTCCCTATGGTCGCGGCTCGTGGTGAGCGTTCGGTCGGACACGAGCCATGACCATAGGGAGCGGAGTCGGCGATCACGAACCAGCGGTCCGGATGACCTCGACAACCGAGAAACCCTCGTCCCGGGTCGGTGGCTTCATCCGGCGTGCCATCGAATCGATGACAGCTTCCGGCACCACTCGCGCACGGCGCCGGTTGCGGCGCTTGCACTCCTTCGGCGGGACGTCGAAGAACAGTGCCTCGACGCGGCAATCGTACTTCTCCGCCATTTCGAAGTACGGGCGCCGCTCGAACGGCGTCAGGTGGGTTGCGTCCACGTAAGTGACTGGACGCCTGATGCGGACCCGCTGCCGGAGCAGGTAGCGCAGTGTAGTGAAGACCTGGCGGTGGATCGTCTGGTCGTCCTCGTTGTCGGCGAGCAGGAGGCGGAGAGCATCCGAGGAGACCGCGGGCAGCCCGTGGTCCCGTAAGTAAGTGGACTTACCGGAACCCGGTAACCCGACCACGACCACGATACGCGGCCGCGCGTCTCCGGTCTCTATTGCACTACGGGCCGGCGATGCTTTCGGTCTCCGCACCTGGCGTCCTTCGTCCTTCGGTTCCACCGGATAGCCGCCGCGGCGGGTCACATCAGCTCGAAGATGCCGGCCGCGCCCTGACCGCCGCCGACGCACATCGTGACCATGCCGTAACGCACCTTCCGCCGCCGCATTTCGTGGAGCAGGGTCGCGGTCAGCTTGGCGCCGGTGCAGCCGAGGGGATGGCCCATGGCGATGGCGCCGCCATTGACGTTGACGCGGTCCGGGTCGAGCCTGGTGGTCCGGATGACGGCCAGCGCCTGCACGGCGAAGGCTTCATTCAGCTCGATCAAGCCGATGTCCGCGAGCGTCAATCCGGCCATCGCGAGCGCCTTCGGAATCGCCACCACGGGACCGATACCCATGATCTCGGGCGGCACTCCGCCGACGGCGTAGCTGACGTAACGAGCCATCGGCTCGAGTCCAAGCTCGCGGGCGCGCGCGGCCGACATCACCAGCGCCACCGCGGCGCCGTCGCTCATCTGCGAGGAGTTGCCGGCGGTCACCGTGCCGTCGGCGTGGAAAACGGCCCGGAGCTTGGCCAGCGCTTCAAGCGAGGAATCCGGCCGCGGACCCTCGTCCTTGACCACCACGCTGTACTGAGTGCGCGGCTTGCCGTTGTTGAGCGACGTGATGCCGACCGTCACCGGCACGATCTCCTCGTCGAACCGGCCCGCCTCCTGCGCCTCGATGGCTTTCTGGTGGGAGCGCAGGGCGAAGGCGTCCTGCTCCTCGCGCGAGATGGCGTAGCGCCGCTGGAGATTTTCGGCCGTCAACCCCATATTGATGTATACGCCGGGGTGCTCCTCGACCAGCTTCGGGTTGGGCGCGAAGTTGTAGCCGAACATCGGCAGGATGCTCATCGACTCGGTACCGCCAGCGATGATGGCGTGCGCCGCGCCGGCACGGATGCGGTCGGCGGCTTGAGCGATCGCCTGGAGTCCGGAAGCGCAGAAACGGTTGATCGTAACGCCGGGAACAATGTCGGGAAGCCCGGCCCGCAGCGCCGCGATGCGCGCGACGTTCATCCCGGCCTCGGCCTCGGGCATCGAGCAGCCGAGGATCACGTCGTCGATCTCGTCGGGCGGGATTTGCGGGTACTTGTCCTTGAGCGCCTCGATGACGGTGGCCGCGAGATCGTCGGGACGCACGTGCTTGAGCCGCCCGCGGGGAGCGCGCCCCACCGGAGTGCGAAGGACATCGATGATCACTGCTTCGTGCATGATGTGTGCGATCCGAATCCGGGAGCCGGGACGTCGCGGGTCATCAAAAGACCGGAGAAGACCTGCCCGACCTCTGCCTCCTAGGTGTACAGTAGCACCGTCACTAGTGGCTGGGGCAGATCGGTCTCTTCATCGCCACCCGCAGGCTCACGAGATCAGTTCGACGGCACCGGCATTGGGAGTTCAATGCCGCGGCGTATTCCGGTATCCTGAAACCAAAGTCAATGACAGGAGGATGCTGCAATGGGCTATATGATCATGCCCGTGTACAACACGGACCAGCCGGTCGGCCAGGGTGAGATCAACCAGGCGGAGGACGTCAAGCTGATTCAGGCGTTGCTTTCTGAGCTCACGCATGCAACTGGCGGAACCTGGGGCCCCACCACGCCGCTGGCCATGAACGGGCAGTTCGATTCGAACACGAGGGACTGGATCCTCGCCTTCCAACGGCGGATGAACTCGGCCAATCCGGGCGCCCTGGTCGAGGACGGAAAGGTCCATCCGATGCGGGTGCAGGGCAGCCGGGACTGGTCGACAAAGTTCGCCTCCGGGCGGACGTCGACCCTGTGGGCGATGAACGACATGCTGCGCCGGAAAGCCAGAAACGCGCACCAGCAACTGGGCATGCGGCTGGGCCTGCGGGAAGCGATGCCATCTTAAACGATCGGGAGGCGTCCGGAAAACGCAGGGCAGGCCAAAACGCCTGCCCCACTCTATTTCAAAACGTTGCTGTCGCCGGGTCGGAATCGCCCTGCGAGTTGCGCAGGGTTACGGTGACGCCCGTCACCGCATTCGAGTCGCCGCTGATGGTGAACGGCTGGCGGTAGGTAAAAGCACTGCCGTAGGCGGCCGACGAGGCGTCCTGATACCAGGTCACGAACGCCGAATTGACGTCGACGGTCGCCTCCGTCGTGCGGAGGTCGGACCCCGACGCCGCGGTGAACTGGAACACTGCCTGCGTCACTTCCCGCGGCGTGGACACGCCGACGATGGTGACCTCGAATCCACCCGAGACGGACGAAACCTGGACCGAGCGGATCACCGGCGGGGCGCGATCGACGCGGGTCTCCTGGAGCGGCTGTGGTGACGGCGTGATGTCCTCACCGCCGCTCGACAGCTCGACCGACACCCGGATCACGCCGGCCACGCTCCCGGTCTGGATCGCCAGCTCACCATCGGGGACCGTCGCAGTGGTCTCGCCCGGCGCGATCGTGAAGTCGAGCGTCCGCCCGCCGGCCGCGAACTGCACGGTGGCATCGTCGGCGGGCACCACCGCGTCCGGAGCAAACGTCAGCGTCGCCCGACCCTGGATCGCGACCGGATACGGCGCCGCCAGATTCACCTCGAACGTTGGCTGCTCGGTAGGTCCAGAGACCGCGGGCAAGCCCTGCACGCTGACCTGCGGCGGGTTCGGCGGCGCAATGGTCACGGCGAAGTTCTGCTCGGCGGTTCCACCCGCGGCATCGGTCACCCGCGCGCGGAAGCCGAAATCGCCGAAACCCGTGGGCGTGCCGCTGAGCACGCCACTGGAGGCCAGGTCGACACCCGGCGGCGTGGAGCCGACAATCACATCCCAGGAGTAGGGAGGCGTCCCGCCCGTTGCTTCGAGCGCCGCTTGGTACGGATCACCGGTGGCGCCCGCCGGGAGGTAGGGGGCAGTCACAATCGCCACCGCGCCCCGCGAGATCACGAGCTGGAAGAGCCCGCTGACAACCGAATTGGTCGGGTCGCCGTCGGACACCTGAATCTGGAAGACGAACGTTCCGTCCTGCGAAGGCGTGCCGGAGAGCGTTCCGTCGGCGGCCAGTGAGAGGCCGGGAGGCAGACTGCCCTCGACCACGGACCACGTGTAGGGCGGGACACCGCCGGTAGCTTGCATGGTGGCGGAGTATCCCGTGCCCACGGCTCCGTCGGGCAAGGGCGACGTGGTGACAATCGCGAGTTGCGGCGGTGCAATCGTGAGGGAGAACGTTTTTGAGGCGCTGGCTCCCTGGACATCGAACACGGTGACAGTGAACTGGCTGGTGCCCGCCGACTGGGGCGTCCCAACCAGCATGCCGGCCGCGGAGAGCGCGAGCCCATCGGGCAGCGCACTGCTCTCATCGAGCGTCCATGTATAGGGCGGCGTCCCGCCGGCGGCGGCGAGTGAGGTCGAATACGCCTCCCCCACCCGGGCACCTGGAAGCGGAGACTCGGTGGTGACGGCCACCTCGAGCGCGATCGTCACCTGGAAGACCGCGCTCGCGGTCCGCTGTCGCGCATCGGTCACGCTGACCTGGAACGAGTACCCCCCGGCGTGCGTCGGCGTGCCGCTCAGCAGCCCGGAGTTCGACATCGTGAGTCCCGGCGGCGCGTTGCCTTCAACGATTCTCCACTGGTAGGGCGCCGTGCCGCCAACGGCCTGGAACTGAAGCTGGTAGGGCGTGCCGACGGTGCCCGCGGCGAGCGGCGTCCTGGTCAGGATCGTGACGTCGGTGACCACGGTCAAGCTGAACCTGGCCGAGGCCACCACACCGACCGTGTCAGCGATGGTCAGTTCGAGATCATAGGTTCCGGCGGTGGTGGGCGCGCCGTTGATCACACCGCCCGGATCCAGTTCGAGACCGGGGGGGAGTTCGCCCGCGGAGACGCTCCAGATATAACCTCCCGTACCGCCGGAGGCTTCGAGAAACACGAGGTAGCCCTGGTCGACAAACCCAGTGAGCAGCGACGTCGTGTCAATCCGCGGCGGCGTGTTGATGTGGAATGGCGCGGTCTTGGAACTCGTCTGGTAGGAGACGTTCTGGACCTGGATCACGGCGTCGCCGGCTGCCGTCACCAACTCGGAATTGACCATCGCCCGCAAGACCGTGGAGCTGATGTAGGTCGTCTGCAGCGGGTAATAGGTGTCGGTGCCTATGCGGCGCCAACGGACTCGCGAGCCGGTGATCCCATCGATAGGATCGTCGCGGAGGAAGCCCTGGCCGTTGATCTGGATCAGAAAGTCCGAGCGGCCGGCGGTCGTCTCATTGGGAACCACGGACGAGATGAAGGGCGTCGGAAGGCTCTGCGGAAGGGCCGCGGGAGCCAGCAAGGCCGCGAGCGCCAAGGCCTGGATCAGACGTTTCATCGCGAGCCTCCTCTCCCGCCGCCGGTATGCTGGCGGATGGGTCTTCGGTCCACGGGGGGCGGAATCGAGAGCACCCTCGGGGGCGAGACGTCACCGTCCAGCACGAAGAGGGGATCATCGGTGAGCTGGAACGTGGCCGTGCCGTTGAGTCGCTTCAGCTCGCTCGCCACGCACCGGCAGGCAAGCGATTGGACCGCGCGATCGCGCAATCCGATCATGAGCACGCCGTGCGGCGGGGCGGTGACCACGACATACCGGTTGTCTCCGGTGACGGCGACGGCCGTCGGCGCCGCGATGCCGTCGCGTTCTCCGGCCAGTGGCTCGATCGCGCCGCCGGCGGACCGCATCAGCCGCACTTCATTCGCCACCGGATCGGCGATGACGGCGCCGTGGCTGCCGGTGAGAAACGCGAGGCTCACCGACGGCTCGGCGGAGGCCACGAAGCGCGGACCGGAGGAGGCGATCGACCACAGTCCGCGGCCGGTCGACGCCAGGACGAGTTGGCCGTCGTCACTGACGGCGAGTGAGCCGATCGGAGCGGGTTCGGTCGCCCTCCAGAGCAGATGCGGCTGGCGCGGAAAACCGCCCCACACCGAAAGAGTTCCGTTCGCGCTCGAATAGAACACGGCCGCCGTTTCCGCCGGACTCAAGATCACGCGGTCGGCGCCGGCGAGTCCCGCGCCGAGAACGGCCGTTTGCGGCGTGGCGGTCAAGCCCATCGCCAGGACGGCTTCGCCGGATTCGGCAATGCCCACCTCGTAACCGTACCGGTTGGAGATCGCCGCGGGCTCGAGCGGCGGCAGATTCATGATCGGCGCTCCCCAGGCGGTGGCGCCCGGAACGCCCAGGATGGGCTGGAGGACACCGGTGTCGGAGACGACGTAACCGAGTACGGTCCCGCCGACCTGAGCGAACAGGGATGTCGCGAGCAACAGCGCGGCGCCCAGGATGCGCGTGAGATAAAGGAGTGCTTGTCGGAACTTCATGGCGGCCCCCAATCGAATCGCCACTCGCCTATGGACCGCCAACCGAGGGCGTGCCCGGATTGATGGTAGTCGGCGTCGGCGTCGGCGTCGGTGGCGGATTCGTCCCCGGCGTGGCGCTGTTGCCACCGGAAGTCGCCGCGATGACACCGGCAGCCGCCGCGCCGCCAATCGCCGCGAGAATCAGCACGAGCTTGCCGGAGATCCCGCCCGCAGTACCGGCAGCCGCGGCCGAGGTCAGCACGGCGTTGGCCTGGCCGATAGCCGCTTGCGCAAACAGGTCCTGGTAGGAGGCCTCCACGCGGATCTCGAATTTGCCGGAGACGTTGTTCGCCCGAAAGCCGTGGGCCACGGCCTGTCCGTTGCTGTCGGTCGTAACGGTCAGACTCTGTGCCCCGTCAGGAAAGGTGCCGCCAGGGCCACTGTTGGGCAGCAGAAAGACCACGGTGGCGCCGGCGATCGGCTTGTGATTTTCGTCCTCGACCTGAACGATGGGCTCGCGCGCTGTTCGTTGCCGGATATTATTGATCGCCCCTTCCCCCTCCACGATGACGATATTCAGCTTTTGGGGGCCTTCCTGAGCGAGTCCGAAGGGTGAAAACGGCACCAGCCACATGGCCAGAGTGATCGCGAGAGCACGCCGGCACACGGCGCGGATGATACGCTGTCCCATTCCTCCTCCTGTCCACCGCTGCACTATTATGCACCATCCCCGCGGCAGGGGTAAAGGAGGAACTGCTTTGCAGAAGCGGCCCCTCCTGGTATGTTGAAGATAGCCGACCAGCCTGATAGGGAGGGAACTTGTCATGCGACTGGGATCCGCAAAATGGACAACGGTCATCGTCCTGGCAGCGCTCGTTCCAGCGGCTGGGCAGACCCAGCCCGAGAGAAAGCTGAGCGCCAGAGAGATCTTTTACTCCGCGCCGAAGGTTGCCGCCAAACAGGCGGAAGCACCGCGACCGGCGGCTCCACACCGGCCCGCACCGGTCAAGCAGAAGCCGATGGCGCCCCCCGAGCCGGAACAGCAGGTCGCCGAGACGACACCACCGCCGCGGCCGGAACCGGCGCCCGAACCGCCGCGACAGCATCGTCCGGAGACGCCCGCGCCCGCGACGCCTCAGTTCGTTACCGTCTCGCAGACCGAGATGGCGCCGCTCGGCCTGAGATGCAGCGTTCTTAAGCGGGAGGGTCCGTCGGATGTCGTGGAAGTGGATCCGGACAGCGTCTTCCGGTCAGGCGACCGCATCCGACTTCGCGTCGAGGCGAACGACGACGGTTACCTCTACGTTGTCCATCGGGGATCGAGCGGCGTCTGGAAGCCGCTGTTCCCGTCGCCGGAGATCAAGTCGGGAAGCAACTGGATCGCCGCCGGCATGCCGCACGATATCCCGCAGGCCTACGTTTTCACATTCGACGATCAGCCCGGCGAGGAGAAGCTGTTCGTCGTCTTCTCGCGGGAGCCGGTGGCCGACCTCGAAAAGCTTATCTACGATCTGGACTCCGGCAAGCCGGCCGGACCCGCCATGCCCGAAGCCAAACCCGACAGGAGCGACAAGGTCCTGCTGGCGCAGAATCTCATCGACATCAACGACGGACTGGTCAACACTCTACGCACCGCCTATGCACGCGACCTGATCATCGAGAAGGTCGACGATACGGCGTCCTCCGACCGGTTCGGCAAGGAGAACGCCGTCTACGCGGTATCGGCCAAGGAAGATGCGGGCTCGCGGGTCGTGGTCGACCTGAACCTCAAGCACCAGTAAGATGCGCATCGCGGCTCAGATATTGCTTGTCGCCGCGCTCGCCTCGGCCGGCTGGGCGCAGCAGAGCGGTGCCGATACGGACCGCATGCAGATTACCCTCGAACGGCAACAGGACGACGGCGCCTGGACCATGGTCGACCCGGGCCTGGTCTTCGCGCCCGGCGATCGGCTGCGGTTCCGCTTCAGCGCCAACTTCAGCGGCTACCTCTACGTGATGAACCAGGGCACCAGCGGCCAGTACGAGCTGCTGTTCCCGCGCCAGGAGACGGGCACCGAGAACCGCATCGAGCAGGACCAGGAGTACCGCATCCCGGCGAGCGAGGCGTGGTTCCGGGTGGATGGTCCGCCGGGGCACGACATTGTCTATTGGCTGGTGACGCCGGTGCGGCTCGGGTCGGAAGGCGGCGCACCGAAATACGTGCCCCTGCCGCCGCCGCCCGCTGGTCCGGTGCCACCGGAGAACATGCGGCCGCGGTGCGACGACTCTATCCTCCGCGCCCGCGGCCTTTGCGTCGATTCGAGCGCGGGTCCGAGGCACGTGCGCGAGGGGGCGGAGCTGCCGGAGAACCTGGCCGGCGTGCCGGGCCTGCGCAGTCGCGAGCTGGTGATCATGAAGAAAGGCGAGCAGGCGTCGGTCTCCTCCCCCGCCTCCGCGGACGCGCCCCTGCTCTACGAGTTTCGGATCGCTCACAGGTGAGGCCTATGCGACACCGTATCCCGCGATTGTTGACGCTGGCGCTGGCGGCGGCATTGCTCGCCGCGGGACAGCAGCCTCCGCAGCAACAGGAGCGCGACCTGCGGGTGGAGAAAGACGTCGTCCAGCCGGAGACCGGGGCGCAGAAGAAGGTAGTGATTCCGCGCAGCTACGCCCTGACCATCGGCATCGGCGACTACGAAAACCTTACCGAAAACCAGCAGCTCCGCTACGCCACCCGCGACGCCGAGGCGATGTACTCGGTGCTCATCAGTCCGGAGGGTGGGAACTTCCGGGCGGAGAACGTCCACCGTCTGGTGGGGACTGAGGCGACGCTCGCCAACGTGAAGAAGCAACTCGAAGAGTGGCTGCCGTCGGTGGCCGGTCCCGACGACCGGGTGCTCGTCTACTTCGCCGGGCACGGCTTCGTCGTCGACGGCGTGCCGTATCTGGCGCCGTACGACTTCGATCCTAAGAACGTGAAGCAGACTGCTTATCCGATGGCGGATCTCGGACACGCGTTTGGCTCGCTGATCAAGGCGAAGTGGAAGGTGCTGCTGACCGATTCCTGCCACAGCGGCGCGATCACGCCGGAGGCCGACGTCCAAACGATCAACAGCTCTTTGCTCGACCTGAGCAGCTCGGTCTTCTCGCTGACCGCGAGCCGTGACCGCGAGCGATCGTTCGAGAGTGCGGACTGGGGTGGCGGCCACGGCATCTTCACTTACTATGTGGTCCGGGGCCTGGAGGGGTCGGCGGATGAGAGCCGTGATGGGATCGTCACCGCCGACGAGCTGGCCGAATATGTTCACGAGAACGTCCGGCAGGCCACCCGCGGCGCGCAGAACCCGACCTCCGACCGCGGCAGCTTCGATCCGAACATGCTCCTCGCCTATGTGCCGACCAATGCTCATGTCGAGGCGCCGGCGCCTGAAGTTCGGTGCGCTTGTCTTCGAGGCCAATATGGACGGCGTCGAGGTCTTTGTCGATGGCGAATCGGTCGGTCTGGTGACCAAGGACAAGCCGCTGCGGCTGCCGGGACTGGTGCCAGGGGTCCATACGGTCAAGGGCGTGAAGCAGGGCTACGAGCCGGACGGTCCGCGCGAGGAGATGGTCTACCCGGGACAGGAGAAGACCGTCAGCATCAAGATCCTGATCCTGCGGCGGCGGAAACAGGCGGCCGTGGATGACTTCGATAAGGGCTTTGAGGCCTATCAGAAAGGCTTTGCGAAGAACTATCAGGAAGCGGCAAAGCGGTTCGAGGAGGCGCTTGCGATCGACCCGGTCTACAGCGAAGCGGCGCTCTACCTGGGGCGCGCCTATAACGCGCTGTATGAAGATGCCAAGGCGCGGGCGGCGTTCGAGAAGGCCATTGAGATTGATCCGGACTACATGGAAGCGCGGTCGAGCTTCGCCGGTATGCTGCTCGACATCGGCGACGTGGACGAGGCGATCCGGCAGTTGAACGTCGTCGTGCAGCGCGATCCGAAGGACGAGATGGCGCTCTATCTGCAGGCGCAGGCTTACCGCATGAAGGGCATGTATCCGGAGTCGATCGCGTCGGCGCGGAAGGCGATCGGGCTGAACGCGGCAAATCCAGAGTCCCACTTTTGGCTGGCCGAAAGCCTGCGGTTAAGCGAATCGTACAAGGATTCGATCGGCGAGTATAAGAACTATCTTCAACTCAGCGACTACAACAGCAAGCTGGCTGGCAAGCTCAATTACTATGTGCTCGGCTTCCTGGTCGGGCATGGGAAAAAGAAGCGCGCCGCGCAGCAGGACATCTGGCGCGACTTACGGAGCCTGGCCTACTTCGGCATCTGCGACGCGGAGCGCAAGCTGTCGAACTACGAAGAGGCGATTACCTACTGCCAGGATTCGCTTTCATACGATCCCGAGGATCCTTACGTGCACTACGCACTGGGCCTGTCCTATGCCCGGGAGGCGCAGCAGACGGGCCGGGTGGAGTTACTGGCCGCTGCGAACAAGCATTTCCAGACAATGCTCGACATCAACGCCGACATGGCGGAAGCCGACTACGCGCGGAAGAATATCGCGAGTATCGAAGCGGTGTTGAAGCAGCAGCAATAGGGCGTGGAACGGGTCGCCGGACTTGCTACGCCGGCTCCTCATGCTGGCGGCTGGCCCATTTATAGGCGTGCAGGCAGACGGGCTGAAGCCCTTCGCAAGCTAGAGCTTGCCCCACTTTAGGGCACATCCTTCACACAGCGAAACCCAATATTCGGCGCGTGGAAGCGAACCGGAATACTCCCCCACTCGAACGTCACGTTCTCCACCAGCGGGATGTCGAAGGAGCCCCCGCGGATCGTGCGCCAGGGCTCGTTCGCGGTCGGCGGCGGCTTGAGTATGTCGGCGAAGGAGCCGATGGCCCTCTCGCTCGGTGGAATCGCCTCGTCGACGATCTCCCATGCGTTGCCGGCCATTTGCAGGACGCCGTACGGGCTCGCCCCCATGCTGAACGCCTCCACCGGTAGCAGTTCCCCCGCCTCCGCCCCCGGCGTCCGGACGTTGGCGCGATTGGGATCCTTCGCCTCCCCCCAGGGATAGGGGCGGCCGTCGGTTCCGCGCGCGGCCTTCTCCCACTCGGCGGCGTTGGGCAGCCGCTTCCCGGCCCAGCGCGCGAACGCCTCGGCGTCGGAGAAGGTCACGTTCACCACCGGCAGGTCGGGCTTGTCCTGCGGAAAGCCGGGCGGCAACTCGTGATTTTCGGCGGCGCAGAAGTCGGCGTAGGCGCCGTTCGATACTTCGGTGCGATCCACGTAGTAAGCGGGCAAGGTCCGCGACTCCTTGTCCGGGCCGAACAGGAACGCGCCGGCGGGTACGAGCACCATCGTCCCGGTGGGCGTCGACAGGGTATTGGCGAGAGTCGCCACCGCCGGCTCGGGGGCCGGGCCCGGCGGAGCTGGCCGGGGACCGCGCAGGCCAAAGTACGCGACGCCGGCGACGGCAAGCACGACAATTGCGACCAGCGGGATCAGCCAGGGGCGCTTCGGCGTCGGCGAGATGGGCTGCGGCGCCGCACCCGGCGCGGCGGGCGGCACGCGCACGGGTTGGTCCGGCAGCGTCGGCAGCCGCCCCGGCTGGGCACCGCTGATCACCGCCTCGATCGTTTCCCGGACCTCGGTCATGTCCCGCGGGCGTGCCGCCGGGTCCTTGGCGACCGACCGTTGAACCAGATCGCAGATCGCTTCCGGCACGTCCCGTTCGCGCAGCGGCCTGATGTCCACCGGCTCGTTCAGGATCCGGTAGAAGATCTGCTCGATGTTTTCGCCGGTGAGCGGGCGGGTTCCGGTGAATAGCTCGAACAGCAGAATACCGAACGAATAGACGTCCGCCGAGTAACTGACTTCCCCGCCCCGGACCTGCTCGGGGGCCATATAGTAAGGCGTCCCCAGCGTGAAGCCCGGCCGCGTCAGGTTCAGTTCCACCCGCTTGGCGATGCCGAAGTCGATGAGCCGTACGCGCCCGTTGCGGTCGATGTGGATGTTGTCGGGCTTGATGTCGCGGTGGATGATCGAGTGCTGGTGGATGTACTCGAGCGCCTTGGCGGCGTCGCGTGCAATCTCGAGCCGGCGCGAGAGGGTGCCGGCCTCACCGGTCTCGATGGCGTGCTGGAGATCGCCCCCCTCGAGGTACTCCATCACCATGTAGGGGCGGTCATCTTCCTGGCCGAAGTCGTAGACGCGGATGACATTATCGTGGGTGAGCCCGCCGGCGGTTTGCGCTTCCCGGAGGAAACGGGCCTTGGCATCGGCGTTGCCGGCCGCCTCCTGGGTGAGTATCTTGACCACGACCGTGCGGCTCATGATGGGGTCCCACGCCTTGTAGACGCGCGACATACCGCCACCGAGATATTCGCGAATCTCGTACTTACCGATCTGTTTCAGGTCCGACATGCTAGCTTAGTGCGTCACTGATTCCATTCACTTGGCGATGATCGGGTCCGTGCGACTTCCTGACGTCGCTCGCCCAGAATTCACACCTCCATGGCCGCTGCGTTCGCCCACTACCGGGCCACCTGGGACACGCACGCCAGCCCCGCCAGGAAGTCCTTGCGGAAGACCGGCGCCGCCGACTCCAGATCGAAGCGGACCGTCACCGGACGTCCGTCGGGCAGCGTGAGCGGCCGTCCGGCGCGGCCCTGCCGCAGGACCCATTCCAGGCGGTCCGTGTTGCCGGTCGTCTGCCACCGGTCCGCCTCGCCGAAGAAACGGAAGATCGACCAGAGTCCCTGGTAGGACGTGAACGCCAGCTCCGGTCCCCCACCAAACTGGCCCGTCAGGCTTACCGGCTGGTTACCGCTACCGGGCCACTCGAAGGTCGCCGCCGCGGGCTGGCCCTGCACCGTCAGAATCTGGTTTCCGACGCGCAGCCGCAGCGTGCGGATCCCCTCGGCCGGATACCCGGTGAGTTGGTAGGTGAGCCGCGCCTCGCGCGAGCCCGCCGGATAGATGGCCGCGAGAACTGCGCGGCGCGATTGAAGAACTCGACAAAGGCCGGATTGAGACGGATCCGGCTCGACGGGTTGGGCGCGTACCGCGAACCCTGCTGCGTCAGGTATTCCCGAAGATCCTCTTCATAGAAGGTCCAGATGGCGCCGGTGCCGGGCGCGAACAGCGCCGCCACTTCATTGAGCGTCGCCTCGTCGGTGGCGTCGGGCCGGAAGGGATACTTCCGCATCATCCCCTGGAACTGGCTGCACAGCGCGCGGCCCTTGGCGTTCAATTCGGCCGGGCCGAGCGAGCGCACCAGCGCCTCCGCGTAAAGGATCGGCCGCTCCATCAACTGCTGGACGTCCTCGTCGACCTTGTCCCGGGATGGACATTGAAGTTCTGCGCCACCTCGCGCGTGACCACCTTCGCCTGCGAAGCCTCGGAGTTCACTTGGTCGACGTAAGTGTCGCGGTTCGCCGGCGACGCGGCGGCGATCTGCTCGACGGAGGCCTGCAACGCTGAGCAGCGCCTGCATGTAGCCGGCGTTGGGATCGGCGATGTAGCGGTCCTCGCTCTCCGGCGGAACCACGTACTGCACGGGCTGGAAGATCGTCTTGATCTCCTCGTTGTCGACGTCCGTGTTCCGCGAAGCCAGCCACAGCGCGGCCAGCAGCGGCGACTGGTTGCCGGACAGCGTGCCGAGCTTCGACGCCGCGTCCGACAGGCTGCGATAGCGCACCACGTTGGTGCCATCGAGGTAAGCGCGCCACTGGTCGATGAAGTCGGTCTGATAGCGCGCGCGCAGCTCCTGTTCGAGCTTGGCGGGGTCGATGCCCGCGCCGGCTTGCGGACCGAGCACCCACTCCTCGCCGCCAAAGAAGCGGTCGGCGTTCTTCATGGCGTTCTGCATGAAGGCCCAGCCGTCCTTGGTGAAGGCGCCCGGCACTTCGCGGTTGTTGACGACGACCGCCTCCGAGCCCGGGAACATGCGGTTGAAGTTGACCGACGGGTTCTGCCGCGACGCCTCGGCGATCATGAACTGGTAGACGCGCTCGACGCCGGCGAACTGCGACAGATAGTGCCGCCCGCGCTCGACGGCCGGCGCGTCGGACTCGGAGGAGAACGGATTCGAATTCTTGAGATCCTCAGCGTAGAAATCGAACTGCTTTTGCGCCAGCGCCAGGCGCTCGTCGTCCACCTGCCGGTTGCGGGTCCCGTGATCCATCAGCACCGGCGGTCAGGAACTCGCGCGTGCTCTTCTCCGGATGGGAGGTCGTGATCAGGTAGGCCTTGAGCGTGTCGTAAACGGGGCTGTACTGGTCGGCGGGCGTGGGGCTCGCCGGCAGCCGCTGCGAGCGTCCCGACGAGGCTCGCCTGGGTCGCGCCGAAGAGCAACTGGTGAAACCGGTTGTAGTAGACGCGGCGAACGGCCGGATAGAGAGCGTCGCCCGAATAGAGGCCCCAGCGCAAGCGCCATGGGGCACCGTCGAGCTCATAGTGGGTCAGCGTTTCGAGCGTCTGGCGCAGCGTCTCGAGCTCGGCGAGAGCGCCCAGCGGAGCGAACTCGGTGCCGGTCAACTGCGTCTGCTCGATGCCGCGAACCGCGTCCCGCGCCCGCGCCTCCAGCCGCTTGTTGCCGAAGTAGGAGACCGTCATGCCGATCGTCCAGACGATGCAGAACGCCGCTGCCGCCGCGAGTAGCAGACGCCGCAGCCGGTTGGTCTTGACGCTCGATCCGCCGCCCCGCTCGCCGAGGCCGTCGGTCAGCAGGACGTCCTGAAAGAGATGGGCCAGGAAGACCCATTGCGGCTTCTTGCGGATGATTGGCTCGGCCGGGGCGGCACGGCCCGCCGACTCTCCGGCCGTGAAGACGCTGGTTGCCTGACGGATGTCGCGGGGTCCCTGATCCGCCGCGCGGGGCGCTTGCGGAGCCTCCCGAGTCATGATGGCGCGCACGCCGCTGAAGTACCAGCCGCGCAGAAACGGGCCGGCCTGGAGCTGGCTCGGACGACAGAGGTCGACCAGGAACTGCACCAGGTTCGGACCGGACTTTGCGCAGCTCGCGCGGGAACTCGTAGATCCCCGAGAGCGGCGCGTCGTCCGGCTCGCGGGCCAGGAAGTCCGTACGGCGGTCACAGAGACGTAGATGAGCCGGTTGAACTCATCGGTCAGCAGCGCGGACTGCCGTTCGGCGTAGATGCCCTCCTCCGCGTCCGGCGGCAGCGTCACGCCCAGCACCTGGTTCGTCTCTGCACGCCTCGAGGTTGCGGACATACTCGGCGAAGAAGGCGATGCGGTCGGTCTTGGTGAAGAGCACGTAGACCGGCAGGCGCACGCCCATCGTCCGCGACGCTTCTTCCAGGCGGCCGCGCAGCTCACGCGCCATCCCGGCAAGCGCCTCCTCGGCGCCCGACCTGCAGGAAGTCCTCCGAGGAAACGCAGACCAGGGCGGCGCGCGGCGCCTCGTGCGCCGGCGCCGAAGACCGAGCCCAGGCTGCCCGGACGCAGTTTCTTGGCGAGCCGCTGCCACTCGGTCGGCTGGGAGGCCACGCGCCCGCCCGCCTCGACGAACACCGAGTGCTGCGCGTACCACAGGTTCGCCGTCGCCGTCGGCGCGATCGCATTGTCGCTGTAGACATGGCCGGCAAGCAGGTCCGGATAAAGCCCGCAATGGACCAAAGTGGAGGTCTTGGCCGTCCCCGGCTTACCGAGGATCAGCAGCACGGGGCGATTCGAGAGCTTCGCCTTGTGGTCCGCCGAGGAGCCGAGCCGGTGCTCGGCCTCGCGCAGCACCTGGTCGATCTCGCGTTCGCCGCCCTGGCCGCCTCCACCCGACTCGCCTTTGTCCTTGGAGCGGGCCGGCTTGAGGATGCGGATGTAATAGACGAGATAGCTAACGGCGGCGATGATGCCAATCAGCGCCATCAAGCCGCGCAGGTATCCACAGGTCGTTGCCTTCGAGTCCCAGCATCGCTGCCGAGCAGGTAGACCAGGATCAGGTAGATGCCAGGGCGGCGCTGACAATCACGTATGCATTCATCGGTGTCCCCTATCCCCGGTTCTCGAGCGATGGTCGCCTCGAGTCCGGAAACGCCGGAGCCGAGCGACAGGTGGAATCCCACGAACAATAGGATCGCCACTAACACGCACGCGGCCGCCGTGATGGCCAGCCGCTTGATCCAGGGGTCGCGCCGCGCCGCGCCATGGGCCCGCTGCGGAGTCCAGGCCGGCGACAGCTCGCTCGATGGCCGGCGAATACGGCGGATCTTGTCGCCGACCCGCTGCATCAAGCTGCGCGCTCCGCCTCGCCGCCGACGCCGTACTTGCCCCGATAGCCGAGCAGCAGCGCCAGGCAGAAGACCTCCAGCACGTCAGCCGTTTCCGGCGCATCGTCGCGTCCCAACAGCCGCTGCAAGCTCTGGAAGAAGATCTCGCCGGCCACGTGACCGCCGAACAGCTCCTCCTGCATCGGCTGGCGGGGCCAATCCCGGAACACCGGGTTCTGCAGCCGCAGCACGGATTCATCGAGGAAGGCCACCACCGCGAAGGTGGCCAGCCGCACGTCCTCGGACGGATAGCCGCGCACCTGCGCCGTCTCCTCGGAGTTGCGGATCAGCTTGCGCATGTGGGCGCGGAAGGCCTCCGCGTCGTTCACCGCCTGCCGATTCGCGCGCAGCCGCACGATGGCCGTGAGCGGCTCCTGGTAGATGAAGGCCAGATTCTCGCGGAGTCGTTGTCCGCGGCCATGATCCTCCCCTCACGATTCGACGACGACCTGGAGGCGAACCTCCGGGTCGGGAAATTCGCCGGGCACATAGACCCCGACGCGTCTCGTCTTCACGATGTGGTCCCAGCAGGGACCGGCCTTGCTCAAGCCGAAATACTGATGCTCGACACGCGGCGAGACGGCCGCCGGCGGCGACGTCATGTGCGTCAGCTTCAATCCCGGTATGGCCCGCTCGACGAGCTTGCCGACGAACTCCTCCGAGCAGACCTTGATCAGCTCGGGCGCCTGCCGGATCAGGTCCGCCTCGCCCATCCGTGAGCGGATGGTGAGGATCCATTGCGAGCGGCCCAGAACGCGCTCATCGGTGATCGGCCCGGCGTAGAAGTAGGGCTTGGTCTTCTCGAGCGGGATGGTCGTACAAGAGGTCGGGATGATGGTCTCGAGCAGCAGGCGGATGCGCTGGTCGAGGTCGTTGAAACACTCGTCGAGGCGGTTGTGGTCGTAGAGCGGCAGATCGGCCGGGTGCGCGTCGAGCGAGAAGGTGCAGAGCGCGCCGGCCAGCCGCGACATCTCGACGTAGACCTCTTCCGGATGCCCCTTCTTGGTCAGGCACAGGTTGCGCAGCGTGCCGAGCGCGGAGTTGACACAGTGCCGGAACCAGAAGCCGGCCACCTCGGTCGGCGAAAAGCCCGCCGCCATCTCGCCGCCCTGGACGCTCGCCGCCAGGGTGCGGCTCTTTTCCTGCAGGATGTCGATCAGGCGCCGCAACATCAGCTCGAGCCGCTCGCTGCGCGGCCAGCCGGACGCAGGGCGGGATGAAGTCCGGATCGTAGATGAAGTGGCCGGCGCCGTCGCGCATCACACGGGCAATGGGCAACGCGGTGAGACGATCGTCCAACTCGGTGTCAAGCACCAGGCGCAGGTTCTTGCGCCCGAGCTGCACCTGCTTCTCGTCGCGGCCGGTGTTTTCGTCGTAGACCGTGGACGTCTCCCCCGTGTAGCGGGCCTCCTCGGAGGGCTCCGCGCCGGCCGGCGAGCAGATGGCCGCGTCCTCCCGGTGGGCTGGTATCGCGAGGTAGACGGTCATCCGGTCGGCGACGGGCGAGAATAGCTCGGTGATGTTGCGTGCCGGCGGCGGCGGCATCGCACTCCGGAATGTGGAAGGCGAGCCCGTCGGGCAAGATGCCGCGCGCGTGGATAAGCGACACCGTGCCGTTCGTGAGCGCCTCGGCGTCCAGCTCACAGCCCGCCAGGCCGTAGCCGGCGAACCACAGCGAGGACATCGAGAAATGCACCGGAGTCCTCGAAGTACCGGGACTGCACCTGAAAGTGGTGCGGCGCCAGGTGCATCCCCTCGGACCAGACGACCCTGGAAAGCTGTTTCATGATCGATCCACGATGCCATTGTCGCGCGCTCACGGCCGCGTTCCGCAATCAGGCGGACGGAGCTATAAGCGACCCGCCGGGCTGTCCCCGGCATTTCTGCCGCCTCTCGGGACCTTCGGCGACGTCACGGTCGGCCCTCGAGATGCGTGCAGCCTCTTCCCGTCCCCGCCCTCCTCGAGCCCGGCGAGCCTTCGAGCGATGTCGCGGACCGTCGTGACCGGCGCCCCGACGGCCGACTCGCGGTTTCCGATGGCAAGGCGTCGTTCGTACGTATTATAGGTACTGCCTCGGGAGGTGTGCTCGGGGGCGGTTCCGGGGGGCCGGCCCGGTGGGACGGGGAATCGGCTGCGATACCCGTATTTTTGCGACGCGTCCACGCGCTGGAGAGGCCTCGGGCCCATGGCGCATGCGGTTCAGCTAAAAAGATCTCTTTTTGCCTGAATATCACTCATAGTGCCGGGCCTCTGTCCGATACAGGTAAGTGCGAACTCGCGCCTGATGCGATATTCCCACGCCATTGTGGAGCGGATCCTACTTCTGGCGGCGCTGACCGGCCTGACAGCGGTCCCGCTGCCTGGAGCCCGCGTCCTGCGCCCGGAGGGCTCGCCCCAACCGGTGGCCACGTTCCGGGATCGGCTGGCGGGCGATGCGGTCAGCGTGGCGGGCTCTAACCTAGCCGTTTCCGCCCCGGGCGACCAAGGGTTTCGCTTAGGTGGCCCGGCCGCCGCCGTGGCGAGCGACCGCCCATTGACGATCCCCGTCTGGGTGCTGCTCCACATTTGCTTCGTGCTGATGGCGGCACTCATGGCCATCACCATCCGGCTGCTCAAGAAGCTCAATCGCCTCGAGAGAAGGCGAGCCGATGAGATATCCGCGCTGCTCCAGCAGACGCAGGAGGCATCGCGTCTCAAATCGGAGTTCCTCGCCAACATGGGGCACGAGCTGCGGACGCCGCTCAACGGCATCCTCGGTATGTCGGAGCTCTTGTTGATCGACTCCCCGCGCCCCGATCAGGCCGAGGCGTTGGAGGCCATCCAGACGTCCGGACAGGCATTGCTCGCCGTGCTCAACGACGTCCTCGAGTTCTCACGGATGGAGGCCGGCGAGATCGTGGTCCGGCGGGAAGCATTCCGCTTGCGCCGGTCGCTCGATCAGGCGATGGCCGCCAAGCGGGCACGGGCCGAGATGAAGGGCCTCGAAGTCACTTGTGACTACGGCTCCGGCGTGCCGGAGGCGCTCATCGGCGACGAAGAACTGCTGCGGCGGGTGCTCGGCAGGTTGGTGGGCAACGCCATCAAGTTCACCGAAACCGGGTCGGTCCGGGTGCAAGTGGAGCGTCTGGGATCCGGCGCCGACACGGTGGAGCTGAAATTCACAGTGGCCGACACCGGCGTCGGGATCGCGCCGGAACAGGTGAATCGAGTCTTCGAGAGCTTCACGCAGGCTGACGGAGCGCCGAGCCGCCGGTACGAGGGTATCGGCCTCGGGCTGACGACGGCCCGGTGCCTGATCGACCTGATGGGCGGCAGCATTTGGGTAAACAGCCAGCCCGGCGCCGGAACCACGTTTGCATTTGTCCTCTCCTTCGGATCCGCATCCGGCAGGGAGGCGTCCGTGGACCTGGAGGGCTGTCAACTGGAGCCGGTGACATAGCCACAAGGCGGTTGACACCACCCCGTGAAGCGGGCTCCGGACGCGCCGGCGGAGGACCGGCCTCCGACGACGACGTAGCCAACGGCCGTTGACGCCACTAGAATATTAGGAGCACTCAGCGCGAGCAAGCTGGTTTGGGCGACTGCCGAGCCATCAGCTCCATCGTGCCGGGATTGCATTAGGTGCCGTGAACCAAATGAGCCCTGAAATCGCCGAGATCCTGACTACCTGCCACACCATCGCGGTGGTGGGCCTCTCGAGCAAGCGGCACCGGCCCAGCTACGGCGTCACCGAGTACATGCAGCGACAGGGCTACCGTATCATTCCGGTCAATCCCAACGAAGCCGAGATTCTGGGCGAGAAGTCTTACCCGGATCTCGAGTCAATCCCCGAGAAGATCGACATCGTCGACGTCTTCCGCCGCTCCGACCATGTGCCAGAAGTGGTTGATGCCGCCATCCGCGTCGGTGCCCGCGCCGTGTGGATGCAGGAAGGGGTGGTTCATCAGGATGCCGCCTTGAAGGCGCAGGCCGCCGGGCTGAAGGTGGTGATGGACCGCTGCATCCTCAAGGAGCATCGCAAGCTCGCCGCCGAGCCTCGCCGGAAAGCGGGCGGTGGAAGCGGCGATTAGCCAGTGGGGCAGGCGATGTCGCCTGCCAGCAGAAGACAGAGCGGAGCTGAAACTCCGCGCCCGTTCAAGCGCGCCCCCAACCGCTCCGAAGCCGTTTGGAGGGGTGGTCTACGACCCTAGCGCCAGCCGGTAGGCCAGCACCTCCGGCAAGCCGGCCCGCACGATCTTTTCCTGGGCCTTGACCAGGTCATAGCGCACACGCCGGTAGCGGACCACTCCCTCTTCTCCATCGAAGATCGCGTAGGCCGCCCGGGCGTCTCCGTCTCGCGGCTGGCCCACCGAGCCGGGGTTGATCAGACTGATGTACTGATCGTCGAGGACGAGCTCCGCCTCGTGCTCACCGGGCGGGACCCGACCGATCCTGCGCGTGCCGTTCCGGTGCACCAGGAAGCCTCCCTGCAGGTGGGTATGGCCGAAGAAGGTGATCGCCACCTCGACGTAGCTGAATAGCTGCGCCGCCTGGTGCTCGCTGAGGAGGTAGTCGTCTTCGTCGAGCGGGGAGCCGTGCACGAGTTGGAACCCGTCGACCCGCAATGGGCCTTCGGTCAGCTTCTCCAGGTAGTCCGTGTTGGTTTCCGACAACGAGGCCTGTGTCCACAGCGTGGCCGCCTTCGCCGCCGAGTTGAACCATTCGATGTCTTCCGAGCCCACCGCCGCCTTATCGTGGTTGCCGCGAACGACGGCGGCCACGTGTTCCCGGACCCAGTCGGTCGCCGCATTCGGGTCGGCCCCGTAGCCTACGATGTCCCCGCAGCAGAGGATACGGTCGTAGTCCCCGTCCGCGTCGGCCAGGACCGCGTCGAGGGCCTCCCAGTTGGCATGAATGTCGCTGATGATCAGGTTGCGCACAGATGAGTCAGTACGACCTCGGGCATGGGGCTCCTTTTGGGGGAACGCCCTCCGCTCGAGGTCTCATAGCTAGGTCGCCGTCACTTCTTGTCCGGCGGCTCGGGGGAGAACTGGACCAGCGCCACCCCCTCCCAATAGCCGGTGTCGGACTCGGCCGACTCGACGGCGCCCATCTCGATGACGCCGACGTAATCCGGCTTCATTGAGTACTCTTGCACTATATACCGCCGGACCTCGACGGCGCGCTGGTGCGAACGCACGTACCGATCGCTCGGCGATCCGTCCGCAGCGTAGCCTTCCACAATGATCGGCCGCGACTTCATGTCATCGACAAACCGCCCCATCACCGCGTCGATCGCCTTCTTTCCCTGATCGGTCAGTTTCTCCGAGCCGTCCGACCCCGCCGAGAAGAGATTGTAGGCGGGCAGCCAAACCCGCTCCACCGGCCAGCCGGGCGCCTTCCGGCCGGCCTTGTAGTCGGCCACCGAGATCGTGTCCAGGTCATAGAACCGGCGGTCCTTGAAAAAGCCCCGGAAGAACCAATTATGCTTCAGCGCCTCCGTGTTCTCTGAGATATCGGACATCGCCTCGTTGGCATTGGCAATGGTCTGCCTGAGATCAGTCGCCACACTGGAACCCTCTCCGTCGTCCGGCTGCAAGTCGGCGAGCGCTTTCTTGGCGCGTTCGGTGGCCTCGCGGATGTTCTTGGCCGTCTGCTCGAGATTCTCGATGATCTTCCGTTGGCGCACCTCGGCCACCATCGCCTGGACGTCGCCGCTGGTCTCCTTCACATGCGTCGTCGTCTGTTCGATGTTGCCGGCGGCGCCCTCGACGTGGCGGTAGATCTGATCGTTGGTGAACAGTTGCCCGACCGTCCCGCGGCCGGCCCGGACGCCGGCGATCAATGCGTCGATGTTGTTGGCGATCCGCTCGCCCGAAGCCGTGATTCCCTCGACGTCACCGCTCACGCCGGTGATGAGTTCATCGGCGCTCTTGGCGGTGTCCGCGATGGTGCCAATCGTTTCGTCGACCTCCTGTTTCACGTCGCCCACCGACGAATTCACCAGGTCCACCGTGTCTCGCAACTGCTGCAGCATGTCGGCAAAATCGAACGGCTCCCGGCTCTGCACCGTATCTCCGTCTTCGGCCCGCGGCGACTCCTCGGTGCCCGCGTCCACCTGGAGGAACTTATTGCCCACCAGTCCCTCGGTCTGGATCGTGACCACCGAGTCCTGCCGCAGAATCGGCCGGAACTTCTCGAGCACCCTAAACTTGATGCGGAACCGCTGTTCCGGCGAAGCGGGGACGTTGATCTCGAGAACCTCACCGGCGTTCATCCCGGAGACGCGGACCGGCGCGCCGCTTTGCAGGCCGCTGACTTCTTTGAACTCGGCCCACAGCTCGATGCTGTCGGAGAACAGTTGCCGACGGTCGCCGATCAGAAAGAGCGCGAACCCGAACAGGAGCAGTCCGCTGATGACGAATACCGCCGCCGCGATCTTCTTCGAAGAAGTCATCCCGAGTGGCCCTCCCCAGACCCCAGGAAGCGACGGACGAGCTCATCGTCGCTCTCTTCCAGCTCGCACATCGTCCCTCGCGCGACGATCCTTCCCTGGCCGAGCATGATGTTCTGATCGGCGATGCGCCGGGCGCTCGCGATGTTGTGCGTGACCACCACCAGTGTCACGCCGGCATCGGATTTGAGGCGCAGGAGCAGGTTGTCGATCTCGGTCGACGTGATCGGGTCGAGCCCAGCGCTCGGCTCATCCACCAGTACGACAGACGGTTCAAATACCAGCGCCCGGGCCAGTGCGACGCGCTTCCTCATGCCGCCGGAAAGCTCCGAGGGCATCTTGTCGTACTGGTCCTCCAGGCCGACCTCGGCGAGCTGCCGTTCCACGTGCTCGCGGATCTTGGCGTCGGAGTGGTCCGTGTGCCTTTTGAGCGGGAACCCGATGTTCTGGCCGACGGACATCGAATCAAACAGCGCGCCGTTCTGAAACATGAAGCCGACCGCCCTGCGTACGCCCGCCAAGGTGCGCGCATCGGTCGTGCCGATGTCCTGCCCGTTGATGGTGATCGTGCCGCCGTCGGGCTTCATGAGGCCGATCATCAGTTTAAGCGTCACGCTCTTGCCGGTTCCGCTGCGGCCGAGGATACAGGTGGCGGTTCCGCCCGCCACATCGAAGGAAGCCTGGTCCAGCACCTTGGTCTGCCCGAATGCCTTTGAAACGGCCTCGAAGCGCACCACCGCCTCCGAAGCACTCATCCTTGCCCCCCCGGGAAGAAGAAGAAAATCATCCGCACCAGAAGCACGTTGACCACAATCAGCATGATGGACGAGAACACGACACTCCGCGTCGACGCCTGCCCGACTCCCTCGGCTCCGCCCTTCGCCGTGTAGCCGAGATAGCAGGAAACGGTGGCGATCACAAAGCCGAAGACCATCGTCTTGAGAGTGGCCGGAACAAAAAGCGGGAAATCGATTGCCGAGAAAGCCCGCTGATAGTACAGCTCCAGCGACATTCCCGTGACCATGCTCTCGACGAAATACCCGCCGAGCAACGCTGCGAAGTTGAGCACGGTCGTCAGAATGGGCAATGCGATCAGGCACGCCACCAGCCGCGTCACCACGAGGTATTTGAACGGGTCAACGGCGAGCGACTCCAGGGCGTCGATCTGTTCGGTGACCCGCATGCCTCCCAGCTCGGCACCGATTCCCGCTCCCACGCGTCCGGACACCAGCAGTCCCGTCACCAACGGTCCGGTTTCGGTGATCATCGCTACCGCGAGTACTGCGGGAATCATCGCCTCGGCGCCGAAGCGCTCGAGCGACGACCGCGTGTGCATCGACATCACCGTGCCGATCGCGAGCCCCGACAGCGCGACCAGCGGAAGCGACTGCCAGCCGAGCGAGTACACCTGGCGCAACGTCTCGGCCAGCTCGTACGGTGGACGAAACATCTCGCACAACGCCCGCCAGCCGAACAGGCACATCGCACCAAAGGTTTCGAGAGTATTCTTTAGGACGCCGCCATTCATGGATTTTGCCCGTCTGAAGCACGCAGAGCACCCGCAATCCGCTCAGCAAGACTGGAGACCACGCCAGCGTCACGGCTGTTACACTTCATCAGCGCGGCGCGGCGGTTCACATTGCCTCGGGAGACGGCGCGACCCATCACCGGCGCCCCGGGCTGCGGCAGGAATTCTTAAGGAAGCGCCAAACGCCGGATGCCAGCCTAGGCGGAGCGCAGGCGGATCAGCACCACCTCGGGCGGGGCGCCCAGCCGCGCGGGAACGCCGACGGTTCCGATGCCCCGATTCACGTAGATCGCGGCATCGTTCAGCCGGTACGTTCCGTAAACGTAGGGCGTGAAGATGCGCATCACATTGAGGTACTGCTCCAGCCCCTCGATGGTCAACTGTCCGCCGTGGGTGTGGCCGGCCAGTGTAAGGTCCCAGCCTTGTCCGGCGGCCACCGGAAAGACGTCCGGGTTGTGCGAGAGCAGCAGGTTGAAGGCGTCCGGTCGCCGCATCTCTTCGGCCCCGACCAGATACTCCTCGCCCATCCGCTGGTAGTCGACGCCGGCGACGTTGAGCGTGGCCGAGCCGAAGCGAATCTGGCGGGACTCCTGGCGCAGGAAGTCCAGCCCGAGCTTTGCGCCTTCCTCCTTGGCGCGCGCCTCGCAGCGGGCGACAATCTCGTGGTTACCGAGACAACCGAGGACACCCGCGTCGGCGCGCAGCCGCCGCAGCCCTCCCAGGCAGTCGGAGAGGTAGTCGTCGCGTACGGTGATCAGGTCACCGGTGACCACGGCGAGGTCGGCGCGGGTTTCGTTGGCCATGTCGACGACGCGCTCGACGTCGGCGGCGGGCAGAAACGGTCCCCGATGAATGTCGCTGATCTGGACAATACGCAGGCCATCCAGGTCCGGCGGCAGACCCGGGAAGACGAGTTCCGTTTCGACCGTGCGGAACCGATGCCGCTCCACCACCACCCCGGCGCCCACGATGACCACCGGCGCGGCCAGCAACGCGGCCTGCCCAAGCGATAGCAGCCGGCGGCGCGACGGGCCGGTAGCGGTCGGGGTACCCGCGAGCCTGCTGACGGCGGCAGTTCGCCGGGGGCGGAACCGACGTAGCACCCAACACGCCACGAACAGGCCTCCGGCCGCGAGGCCCCAGGCGATCGAGGTGCCGCGCGACCAGTCCATCCACACGCTCGTCGGCACGCTCGGCCAGATGATCGCGACGCCGTAGATCGCCGAGCCGAGCATCCAGATCGCGGAGATCCACCACAGGCGCCGCAGCGTCCGTTCCGCGGATGCACGCCAGCCGAGCAGGTCGGGCAGCCAGCCGGCCAGCTTCCATTGCATCCACAACGAGATGCAGATCGGAATAAAGTCTAGACAACCCCTCCAAGGGAAAATCATGCAGCTATTTCCATTGTACTGTCGTGGGCTGTTGCGGTCGGTTCTTAGCGGTGGCGACCCAGCAGGCGGCGGACGCGGTCGCGCCACGAATAGCGCCAGACGAGGCGCCGGTTGATCCCCTGCAGCCACCAGCCGTCGGGTCCCTCGGGCTGCACCTGTGCCGTCTTCCGGAAGAATGCCGTGCGGCCGGCGATCTCGTCCAGGCCCACCGTCGGCTCTTGCCGGAGGAAGCGGAACAGCTCGTGGACCGACGGGATCTGCAGGTCGTCGAGGACCAGCCAGCCGCCGGGCTTCAGGTGCGGGAACAGGTGGCAAGTACTCCATCTGCGGCTGCGGATAGGCGTGCGGCCCGTCGAGCAGCACCAGGTCAAGCGGCGCTGTGAAATGATGGCCCGGCAGCGTGTCGGAGGTCAGGCCCTCGACGAAGGCAACGCGATCGGCTTGCAACTCACCGTGCTCGCGGAGGCGCGTGAGCGTCCGGTGCTCGCCTTCGATCGCGAAACAGGTATGCCGTTGGCTGACCTGCGACAGCACGATCGTACTGCCGCCGCTGCCGGTTTCCGCGGTGGCGGAGAAACCATCGGCACGACCGCGCCGCAGGATGGCGGCCAGCACGGCCGGCGCCATAGCGTCCCATGGGTCGAACTCGGCGGCGATCGATAGGAGTCTGGCGTCGTCAGTCACACTGGCTATGGGAATTCGGCGACGTTGCCCGGCGGGAGCAACCCTCGCGAGCCCGTTCCATCCTACCCCACGATTGCGGGCCGCGCGGGGCCGCCGTCTGCGCCCATGCGACGCCCTCGCTACAATCGAACAATGTCTCTTGTTGCCGTTGGCTCCGTCGCCTATGACGGGGTCGAAACACCACACGGACGCGTCGAACGCATGTTGGGCGGCGCCTGCACCTACATCACTCTCGCGGCCAGCTACTTTTGCCAGACCAGCCTTGTCGGCGTCGTCGGCGATGATTTTGCCCAGGAAGACTGGGACCTCCTCGCCGGCCGCAATATCGATCTGGCGGGCCTTGAAAAGGCTCCCGGCAAGACATTCTTCTGGGCCGGCCGCTATAGCGATGACATGAACGACCGCGAAACCCTGCGGACCGACCTCAATGTCTTCGCCGACTTTAATCCGACTCTTCCCGATGCCTATCGGAAGCTGCCCTACCTGCTGCTCGGCAACATCCAGCCGACCCTGCAAACGCAGGTACGCGAGCAAATGGAGAATCCTCGCATCGTCGCCGGCGATACGATGAACCTCTGGATCAACACCACCCGGGACGACCTGCTCGAGGCCATCAAACGGTGGGACATCCTCCTGATCAACGACAGCGAAGCGACGCTGCTCAGCGACGAGCGCAACCTCAAGCGCGCCGCCCGTGCCATCCTCGACATGGGGCCAAGCACGCTGATCATCAAACGTGGCGAGTACGGCGCGGTCGTCTTCCGCGACAACTATCAGTTCATCGCGCCGGCCTACCCGCTCGACGGCGTCTTCGATCCCACCGGCGCCGGCGACAGCTTTGCCGGGGGTTTCATGGGCTATCTCGCTTCCCAGCAACTCGACCTCTCCGACGCCTCCATTGACTCCAAGGAGATTGCCCGGGCCGTCATCTACGGTTCCGTCATGGGCAGTTTCTGCTGCGAGAAGTTCGGCGTGGATCGGTTCCGAACCCTCACGCGCGCGGAGATTGATGAACGATTCGACGAATTCCGCCAGCTCACCGCTTTTTGAGGTCCTCGTCGCCGTCCTGCTGCTGGCGGTGGTCAGCGTCGCTGCCCTGACCTGGTTCTACAGCCAGGGCTGCCTGCTCTATTGGGGCGATGCGACGGCGCACATCAATATCGCCCGGCGGGTGATCGACTCGCGCACGCCGGGCTACGCGCAGCTCGGCACCGTCTGGCTGCCACTGCCCCACCTGCTGATGCTGCCGCTCGTGGGCAACGACTTCCTGTGGCACAGCGGGCTGGCCGGCGCCATCCCGTCGGCGATCTGCTTCGTCATTGGGGGCGGCTTCTTCTTCGCCGCCGCGCGCCGCCTGTTCGGACCGGCCGCCGCGGCCGCGGGACTGGCGTCACTGGCGCTCAATCCCAACCTGCTCTACCTCCAATCGATCCCGATGACCGAGGCCGTCTTCCTCGCCTGCCTCTGCGCCCTGGCCTGGTGTACGGTGCGATTTCACGATGCCCCGTCGTTGGGACTCGCGGCCGCGGCCGGTGTGGCGGCGTTCGCCGGCACCATCACCCGCTACGAGGGCTGGTTCCTGATCCCGTTCGTGAGCCTCTATTTCCTACTCGCCGGCAAGCGCTGGAACTGGGGCGCCGCCCTGCTGTTCGGCTTCATCGCCTCGCTCGGGCCGCTCTATTGGCTCGGCCACAACCGCTGGCTCTACGGCGATCCGTTCGAGTTCTATCACGGCGCCTGGTCGGCCAAGGCAATCTACCGGCGGGCGCTCGCGAGCGGCATGCAGCCGTATCCGGGCGATGGCGACTGCCGGCGGCCGCCCGCTACTTCGCCGCCGCGGTCCGGCTCACGACCGGCTGGGCGCTGGCCGTCTGCGGCCTCGCCGGACTCGCCGTCGCCGCCTGGAAACGGAAGCCGTGGCCGGCGGTCCTGTTCGCGCTGCCAGCCGCTCTTCTACGTCTGGAGTCATGTACTCCTCCGGCACCCCGATCTTCGTACCGGACCTGTGGCCGCACTCCTACTACAACACCCGCTACGGATTAACCGCCCTGCCGCTGCTCGCGCTCGGACTGGCCGCGCTCGTCACCCTGTGCCCCGCGCGGATGCGCCGCATCGCCGCCGTCGTCGTGGTGCTTGCCGTAACCGCGCCCTGGTTCGCCCGTCCCATCCCGGACTCCTGGGTCTGCTGGAAGGAATCGCAAGTCAACTCCGTCGAGCGCCGCGCCTGGACCGCCGAGGCGGCCGACTACCTTCGACGGCACTACCACGGCGGCGGCATCCTCATCCCGTTCGGCGACCTCACCGGCATCGTGCTCGAGGCGGGCATCCCGCTGCGCGAGACACTGCACAGCGGAAACGCCCCGCATACCAGTCCGCCATCCAGCGCCCCGACCTGTTCCTGCACGAAGAGATGGGCCGTCGCCATCTCCGGCGACGCGGTCGCCACCGCCATGCTGCGCGCCCAACGTAACGGCCCCCGATACGAGTGTGTGAAAATGATCGCTTTAAAGGACGCGCCGGTAATCGAGATCTACCGCCGCAAATGGAATGAAGATACCCTTCTGGAAGCGCAGGGCGCCGGCAACGATTTTCTGTTGACGTGGGCCCGCGACGCACCCGCCGGCGACTTACCGAAGCTCGCGCGGAGTCTTTGCGCCCGGCATACCGGCGTCGGCGCCGACGGCTGGTATCTCCTGCGTCATCCGGACGAAGTGCCGGAGCGGCCGGCTGCGACGCCGCCATCGAACTGTACAACTCCGACGGCAGCAAGGCCGAGGTATCCGGCAACGGCACCCGTTGCGCCGCTGCTCTTCTGCTGTCCGAAGACTGGCGGACGATGCGGTGAGCATCCTCACGGGCGCGGGCATCCGCGAGCTTCACCTGCTCGGTCGCGAGAGCCTCGAGTACCGCTTCGAGATGAACATGGGTCGGCCGATGGTCCCCGACGGCCCGGCCCCGTGGCCGCTGCCCCTGGGTGAAGGTCCCCTCGAGGTGACCACGCTCAACGTCGGCAATCCCCAATGCGCCGTCTTCGTCGACCGGTTCCGCGAGCGACTGGGCGGAGCGCGCGGCAGAAATCGAAGGGCACCGTCACTTCCCGCAGCGCACGAACGTCTCATTTGTTCGCGTGCTGGACGCCCACACCATAGAGGCGCGCTTCTACGAACGCGGCGCCGGAGAGACGCTTTCCTCCGGCACCGGTTCGACCGGCGCGGCCGCGGCTGCTATCGTTCGGGGCGAGGCGGAAAGCCCGGTGCGGGTACTGACAGCCGCCGGCCCGCTGGACGTGCGCTGGGAGGATGAGCTGTTTCTCACCGGACCCGCCGCGAATCGTCGCTCGCGGGGAGTTCTTTGTCTCATAAGGAGGAGTCCTATCGTGTCTGAAGAATCTGTCCGCGAGCAACTGGAAAATAAAATTCGAGACCGCTCCGCTCGCGTCGGAGTCGTCGGCCTCGGCTATGTCGGCCTGCCGCTGGTGACCGAGTTTGCCCGCGCCGGCTTCACCGTGACTGGCATCGACGTCAGCGAGAACAAGGTCGCCGAGGTCAACGCCGGTAGGTCCTACGTCGGCGACGTGCCGACCGCCGAGTTCGAGCCGCTGGTCCGGGCCGGCAAGGTCCGCGCCACCACCGATTTCTCGGTCATCGCGCGAGCTAGACACCGTCAACATCTGCGTGCCGACGCCGCTCCGGAAGACCAAGGATCCCGACATGAGCTTCGTGGCGGCCGCCTGCGCAGGAGATCGCCAAGTACTTGCACCGTGGCATGCTCGATCATACTCGAGTCCACCACCTACCCGGGGACCACCGAGGAGTTTGTGCTGCCGATGCTCGCCGAGGCCGGACTTCACGGTCGGCGAGGACTTCTTCCTCTGCTTCTCGCCGGAGCGCGTCGACCCCGGCAACCCGCAGTACCAGACAAAGAATATTCCGAAGGTCGTAGGCGGCGTCACCGCGGATTGCACCGCAGTCGGCGCGCTCTTCTACCAGCAGGCGCTCGACCATGTGGTTCCGGTCAGCTCCACCCAGGTAGCGGAGATGGTAAAGCTGCTCGAAAACACCTTCCGCATGATCAACATCGGTCTGGTGAACGAGATGGCGCTGATGTGCGACCGCATGCGGCATCAACGTCTGGGAGGTGATCGACGCCGCCGCCACCAAGCCGTTCGGCTTCATGCCCTTCTATCCCGGACCCGGGCTCGGCGGCCACTGCATCCCGATCGATCCGTTCTACCTTTCCTGGAAGACCAAGCAGGCCGGCATCGAGGCCCGCTTCATCGAACTCGCCGGCTACATCAACGGCCAGATGCCGATGTTCGTCGTCGACAAGGTACAGAACGCGCTCAACAATCACAGCAAGGCCGTCAAGGGCT
>CAWELS010000005.1:0-18292 GCA_963809945.1 Bryobacterales bacterium
GGCCTCACCTCGTCGCGCGGGGACTTCGGATTGGCGGCGACGACATGGCCATTCTCGATCCGGCGACCGGCGACCTGCATCCGCATCCCCGATGTTTTCACATTGACGACCGTTCAGTGGAGCTATTGGCCGGGTTGGGGCTTCGGCTCCCGGCCGCGGCGCTCGCCGACCAGTTTGTCACTCCGGCCGATCTTGGTGTCCCATTGCCGCCGCCCGCGCGGCCCCGAGTTGTCATCCTATTGGAGCCGGAACGCTTGGGAACACCGCGCTTGATCCGGGAGACGCAGGCGCAGGCAGTATCGGCGCTGCTACTGCAAACCGGACGCGGACGCTTCTCCGACTCGGAAGGCGTGCGGACGCTGGCCGCCCTCGTCGGCGAGACACGCTGTTACCGGTGCTGGTCAGGAGACCTGGGCGCCACCGCGGACGCGGTGCTGCACGTTGTCCAATCCGTAACTCCGTGCTAGGATTAGAATCACTGGGAATGACTGATCCTGGAGGGGAATCATGAGTTACAAAGACCTCAACGATGAGTCTGAGAAGATGAATCGTCGTTCTCTGGTACGCAAAGGCGCCAAAGTAGCCTATGTGGTTCCAGCGATCCTGGCGGCGGTGAAAGCGACTGAGCGCCCGGCCTATGCTGATACCAGCGGCAAGCCGTTGTCCTACCCTATACCGGACGACGCCCCGATTTGACAAGAGTGATTATTGCCTGGCGAGGGAGTCCCTCGTGCCGATCTGTCTGGGCAGCCAATCTGCCAATGGGCTGACGCAAGGGTGTCTCTTTCCCACGACGGTCGTCCTGGCGGAACGTTGGGGTGTCTTGCCTCGTCTGAGGGATCGGGCTGCGCTCCTGTTCCCTACTGCTCCGCAAGAAGTCGTCGACGACATCCGGGGCCGCTTCATCGAAGGCTACGTGCGTTCCACTCTGCAGGCGCGTGACGCTATCGATGTGCTCGGTGCTTTCGAACGGGAAGGCATCCCGGCTGCGGCGTTCAAGGGCCTCGCCTCGATGGGCGTGTTGTACGGTAAGCCCGAAGGCCGCGTCATGCTGGACGCCGACATCCTGGTCAGCGAAATGGACCTGCCCCGCGCGGCAAGCCTGCTGGGGGACCTCGGCTTTCGGCCGGAAGTTCCCGGCCGCCTTGTCGACTACATAGACTTCGTTCGCCGCGCGCCCGGCTTTGGCGGCAATGAAGTGCTGACCTTCCACAACCAACGCGGCTCCACCATCGATTTGCATTGGCGCCTGGGTCGCGGCTTCGACACCGGCGCGTTGCTCGCCCGCCGCCAGACCGTCCAACTGCTCGGTTCCAGCTTCCCGGCGGTCTCGAGCGCCGACGGCTTCCTCCTGACGGTGCATCATTCGCTGCGCAACGACTTCAGTCCGGACCACATCCTGCGCGACCTGCTCGACCTGGAACACTGGTGCGCGCACCTGGCGGGGTCCGGCCGGATCCAGCCGGCGCTCGAGGAAGCGTTCGCCCGGAAGCTGGCCGTGCCACTGTTGGCGCTGACGTCGATCCTTACGACTTACAACCCTCAAGGACAGGCCGCCGGCGTCCGCGACCGTCTGGAGACCGCCGCCACCATCCGGCAACGGCAGTTCGCGTGGCGCCTCGTATCGCTGTTCGCCACCCAGATGACGGAAGGGCCGCTGGACCGCGACCTGCTCTATCTGTTCCGCGCGAGTGAACTGAAGCTGATCCTCGCCGGAGTATTGTTTGGCGGGCGGCGGCACTTGGAGATGGCGCGTTCCATGGATTCGGCTCTGTCAGGACAGCCGGCGACGTTCCGCCAGCGGGCGGCGGTCCTGATCCGAGGGTTGCGGCGAGTGCGGCCGCGTCACATCGGGATGCTGCGAGCTCTGGCCCGTACCAAGGACGACTTCGCCCGGGCCGCTTGAGGACGTCCCTCACTGGCGGAGAGCGGCGTACTCGTTGACCAGCGCCAGCAGGTCGCGGCAGTAGTGGTGTTTGGCGCGATTGGGGTTCGCCACGGCGTCCCAGGGCCGGTAGCTGCGCTTGGACCACAACAACCTTCCCTGGCTGTCCAACACCTCCTGACAGTAGTGCACAATGGGCGCCCCGCCCACCTGTTCATCGGGCCATCCCACAAAAGCACCGACCGCCGCGAGCGAGAACCGCAACTCCATCGCCGCGGCCGCCGACACCAGCGCGTACATGTCGCTTTCCCAGCGGTGGGTTGTCTGGTAAAGAGCGGCCGTGAAGGAGATCCAAGAAGGCAGCAGCGCTTCGAGATCGGCGGCGTCGATGAGCATGGGCCAGGTGACGGGTTGCACAGCGTCCGAGGCCGGTGTCATGTCGACCCAATGCTGTCCCCGCGGCGTGCCGGGCGCCACCAGGTCGCAGATGGGATGCAGAAACACACAATCGGGATCGAGCACCAGGACCGTGCCGTGCGGGCGGTCTGCGCGCAGCCATTGCTCGAGCGCAAACAGGCGTTCGAATGCCCGGTAGCCCATCGTCCGGTGGGTCGCGGGTTCGACACGGCGAACCTCAGCGTGGGGATGCCGGGGCAGATCGGCGCCCTCGGGACAGCTCACCAGGCGGAGCAGCGTTCCCGGTTGCCCGGCCCGCTTCCAGGTATATTCGAGCAGCCGGCACTGCCAGTCCACCGATTCATTGAGATCGGTGCAGACAACGGTGTAGATCAAGCTCCAATTCTAGCGCCGGGAAGCGCGCCAAATCGGGTAGGTCAGCAGCGTCCAGGGCCGCGTCAGCAATATGGCGGGAACACGGTTCCATTGGCGCCGGACGAGATACCACGCCAAGCGGCAGTGTGGCGCTCGCAGCAGGGTCTCCCAGATCACGAGGTGCACCGGCCGTCGTACCGGGTCCACGCCGGCCTCGCGCGCATACCCCCACCAGCGCGCATGACTGAGGGGCCGCCAATAGGGGCTCCAGGGTTTCCACCCGATGAAATGTACGATGGCCGGCGCCGACAGAGCCTCCCGCATCTCATCGGGTGTCGCGCCGCCGTCCTCCCAATGCCGCGGGCGATCGGGCAGTTCCTGGAGATTCCACGTCGGACCCAGCCGCTTCCAACGGCCTGCCAATGCGCAGTTGAGTGCGTCCTGATCGCGCCCGGCGAGCTGTTCGCCGTACTTCCAGAGAAACGCCGCCGCATATTGACCGATTCGCTCGGCGCGCCACGCGGCGAGATCGATCAACTGCACGCCCGCATTGAAATAGGGGGTGCCGGTATCGAATCGGATGCCTTCTGAAAACTCAACCTTCCCCAGGCGCCGCAGGTGGTTGGTTCGGGCGTATGCGTCGGGCACGGCTTGCACGATGCACCCGTCGAACGGCAGCACCCACAGACGCGCCAGATCTCCTTCAACGAGCAGATCGGCGTCGAGGAAGAGTACCTGCTCGATCGAGGCGGGCAGCACCTCGCCCAGAAAAAGCCGGTAGTAACACGTGATATTTCCTTCCTGAAGGATGCCCGGCCAGTATGGCGCGACAGCGGCCAGGTCCAGGACCTCCCAGTGCATCTTCACCGGCAATCCCCACAGGCTGTCCTCCAGGCGCCGCCGGGTCTCCGGTGCGATCCGGTAGCCCAGAATGAACACCTCCAGGCGCCAGTCCGGCGACAGGTTGGCACCAGCCGAGCGCAGCATCACGGTCAATGGCATCACGTGGAAATCGTCCACGGCCACGGCGGCGTAGATGGTTCTGTCGGTCATCTCAGGAGGTCGGGCGCCCAGCCTGCCGCAGTCGCCGAGCGAAGATCATGTACCGATGGAAGGCCGTTTGTCGAACTTCCAGTCCTGATAGCGGCCGCCCTGCTCGACATAGTGGAGAAATACCTGCGCCATCTGTTCGGCCTGCAACGGGTCGCGCCAGTGCTCGCACTCGATCCCGCGATACAGGACGCCGTCGCCCGGCGCCATCTCGACCGCGGTCTCCCCAAGCGGACCTTTTATCCACAGGGGCCAGGGCGGATCGAGCGCCGGACCCAGGTTAATGCTGACACTTACCTCGCAAGCGGAACGGTCCAGATGCCGGATGAGCACGTTACCCCGGCGGTAGATACGGAAGAACGAGTAAGTGGGATCGAGTTTCAGTCCGCTCAGGTCCTCGACGCGAGGTTGGACGCCTTTGAGTACGAACTCCATGAGCCGATCCGAAAACATCTCGACGGCCGTTTCCTGACCGGCCATCCCGGCGGGGGAGGCGAGATCGGCGCGGCGCAGCACATGTTCATGAAGCATCCGGCAGAGGCCCTCTTCGAGGATTCCTTCCACCTTGACGTAGCGGTGGGACGCGAACGTGGATCGGATCTCCTCGACATTAGCCGCCGGCGGCATTCGTTCAGTATATCGGCTCGCGAGAGGTCTGCCGGTGTTTCCGGTCACCTGAACCTCCGCCCGAGCCGGCGCCGGAGCGCCCGGTTGGCCGGCCTCTCAAACCGCAGGTATACCAGACATGAACAACCGGGCAATACCGCTAAGTACACCGCCAACCAAGCCCACCCCCGCAGCCAAATGCCGAACCCGTTGGCGAACAGTGCGAACAGCGCCGCCTCAACCGGCACATGCAGGATGTACATCGCGTAGCTGGAGTTCCCCAGGAGCGTCATGGCGGACCCGGAAAGCGCCGACCCGAGCATTCCCCCGCCCAGAGCCAGTCCTAGCATCAGACAGGCGAATGCCGGCATCAACAAGCCGTTATGAACGAGCAGATAAGGTATCCTGTCAGCGTTCCACAGTAGGCCGACCACCGCCGCGGCGCCGGCCATAGTGAGATACTTTCCCGCGGCCCTCCATCGCGGCTTGGCCGATACGCGAGTGGCCCCACCAGTGATCCGGGCTTACCGTGCCCACGAGCGGCCCCGCACAGGCCAGGGCCCACAGGCCCGCCATCCCCGCCGCCAGCGAAACCGGATGCCGCAGACGCGCGAGCCACCGGCTCAACAGCGGAAAACATGCATAGAAGAACGCCTCGTCGGAAAGCGACCACCCCGGGTAGTTCCAACTTAGCGTCGCCCCAGGTACCCAAGCCTGCAGCAGTGGTATTTGGAGTAGGAGCCGGCCCCACCCTCCCTGCACGCCCCGGATACACGATTCCAGCCGTCCGGTGCAGCATGTTCAGTAGAAGCATCAGCAGCAGCGCGCACAGATATAACGGGTAGATCCGCGAGAAACGGGCGATGCCAAACCGCGTGTATTTCCCCGGCCGCGCGGCGCGGAAATCGTAGTTGTAGGCGAGCACGAATCCGGAGAGTACGAAGAAGGCACCCACCGCGACGTAGCCGGTCGCCAGCAGGTGCTTCACCCCCGCCAACAGCACGGGCACGCCTGCCAGGACAGAATCCAGCGGTGGTCTGAAGTGATAGCACACCACCCAGATCGCCAGTAGAAACCGGAGGCCCGTCAATGCCACGAGCGGCTCGCGTTTCATTCGGTCCAGATCTTCCGGGCGCGCCTCCCCAGCGGCCGCCACCGTCCTCTTAGTATATTTGAGGGCTGTGACCAACCGTTCCGGCGCGCGCCGCTATCTCGCCTTCGACGCCGATCTCGGCGGCTTCAACAACATCGTGATGCACTTCGAGATCATGGTCACCCTGGCGTGGCTGACCGGCCGCACGTTGGTTCTGCCGCCGCCCCGGCCGTTCTATCTGCTTGGCCCCGAGCCGCGATCGCTGCTGGATTTCTTCGACCTAGGTGCTCTCGAAAACCATCTCAGCGTGGTGACGGCAGAGGAATTCGCGCCCGAGGCGCCCACCCATGAAAGCTTCCACGCGCGGATGAATCGCGAGGGCTTCTCGCCAGGCTGGAACGCGGATACGGATGCGCTGGCGCATCCTCCCAACGCTCTGACCACAAGGCTGGAGCTGATCCCGCGTCTGTTCGGCCGCCGCCCCGTCGGCCTCGCCGGACCGGTCGCGGACGCGGAGATCCTGTACTTCCCCACCACCATCGAACACCGTATGTTCGGCCAGTTCGAGGCGTTCTTCCTGTTCGCCGACCCCGCTGACGAGCGCCGCGCCCGCACCGTCGTCCGCGACGCGATCCGATATCGTCCCGAGATTTTCGAACTCGCTAAACAGGCCATCGCCTCACCGCCACTGGCCGGCGAGCCCTACTCAGCGATGCATATTCGCCGCGGCGATTTCAAGCACATCTTCAAAAATACGTACATCGGCGCCCGCCCCATCCTGGATCACACGGCAAACCTGTTTGAACCCGGCGAACTCCTCTACCTGGCCACCGAAGAAACCGCCCCCGACTTTCTGCGCCCCTTCAAACAGCGCTACCGCCTGGTCCGTTATCCCGATCTGACTCCGGAGGTCACCGCCCGAGTTCCCCACCATTGGACCGGCATCGTGGAAACGCTGATTTGTGCCGCTGCGCCCGGCCGCTTTGCCGGCACCCGGCTGTCGACTTTCAGCGCCCGGATCGCCATCCTGCGCGGGCACCGGTCCCGTTCTTCCGGTCCCGACGCCGGCATCGACACGGCCCTGTACTACACGCAACCGCCCCTCTGGAACGCCAGCCCAGAGCAGAAACGGCCCTACTCTCCACCACTTCAGAAGCACGCCGACGAGCACGGCGAGACGGCCACGCCCTGGTGGGAATCCATAGTCCATGAACCCGTCTGGGGCCGTGCTCACCAGTCAATCTGGGCCCAGACCGGCGAGTGACGGGTCGCGAAGCGAGTCTAACGACGCGGTTGCTAATGAACCTGGATCCGCGTTAGATAGTCCATCATCGTCAGTGAGACAAGGATCAGAAACCAGATCACTCCACCAGCCACGAAGATTCGCACCAGTTTCGTCTCATACAGGGCATGCATGAAAAAGGTGGCGATCAGGGTGGCCTTCGCGGCCGCGATGGTTACCGCCACCACCATGCTGAGACGTCCCATGTCGATCATCCCCAGCAGCACCGTGAGCATAGTGAGCCCAAGCAGGCCGGCAAAGGTCAGCAGATAGGTCTTTCGCGATACGATAGGCTGTCCGGTAGAGTTCATCTTCAGTGTAAGTACAGTCCGTCGACATAGAACAGGGCGAACAGGAATACCCAGACAATGTCGACAAAGTGCCAATAGAGTCCGACCATCTCCACGGGTGTGTGGTAGGCGGCCGTGAACGAGCCTCTATGGTTCCGGGCCAGCATGGTCGCCAGCAGACCTTCGCCAACCAACATGTGGGTGGCGTGCAGCCCGGTCATGATGAAGTACAGAAGAAAGAACATCTCGGCATGCGCCGACTCCGGCCCCGGGAATTCGAACGAGGGTCCGGGTAACATGTGGTCCTGGTAGTGGTCGTAGTATTCCATGAACTTGATGCCGAGGAAGACGCCCCCCAGGAGCATGGTCGCAATCAGAAACACGGCTACCAATCGCCGGTTCCCGGTCGCGGCGCTGTGCACAGCCATTGCCATCGTCAGGCTGCTGCAGATCAGGACGGCCGTGTTAATGGCACCGGAAACCACGCCCATATGCTTCGTCGCTTCCAGGAACGCATGGGCGTAGGCCAGACGATAGACGGCGAAAGTTAGAAACAGACCGCCGAACAGCATCACCTCGGTAACCAGGAAGACCCACATTCCGATGGTCGCGGTTTCCCGCTGCTGCGGCGCGGTCCGAAACTGCTCCCGAAGCATGAGGGCACTCGAATCAGCCAAGTTCCAGCTCCTCCTTCTGCCCTTCGAAATCATAGGCGGGCCCCGTTACCACTGGTGTGATTTCGAAATTCTCGCGAGGCGGCGGTGATGCGGTCTTCCACTCCAATCCAGTGGTTCGCCACGGGTTGTTACCGGCCGGCTCCCCATAGTGCCAGGACCACCAAAGGTAGATGAGCGGCAGAATGTAGCCGATGCCCAGTATGGAGGCGCCGGCCGTCGAAAGGACGTTGAGCGAGTGGAACTCCGGTGGATAGGCCGCGTAGCGGCGGGGCATTCCGAGATAGCCGAGCACAAACTGCGGGAAAAAGGTCAGGTTGAAACCGATGAAGACGATCAGGGCGGAGAATCTCGCGATCCCTTCGGGGTAAAGCTTGCCGGTGATCTTCGGCCAGAAGTAATGGACTCCTCCTAAGTAGCCCATCACGGCGCCTCCGACCATGATGTAGTGGAAATGAGCCACCACGAAGTAAGTATCCGTGACATGCACATCCACTCCCAGGGCCGCAAGAAACAGGCCGGTCATGCCGCCAATCGTAAACAGTCCAATGAAACCGATGGCGTAGAGCATGGGCGTATCCCAGGAGATCGAGCCCCCATGCATCGTGGCCGCCCAGTTGAATACCTTGATCGCCGACGGCACCGCCACCAGGTAGCTCAGGACAGAGAACACCATGGCCGCGTAGAGAGACTCGCCGGCGACGAACATGTGATGCCCCCACACGAGAAAGCCGACGAGTGCGATGCCCAGGCTCGCAAAGGCGACAAACTTATAGCCGAACAGGGGCTTCCGCGAAAACGTCGGAATGATCTCGCTGACAACCGCCATAGAGGGCAGGATCATGATGTAGACGGCGGGGTGGGAGTAGAACCAAAAGAGGTGCTGGAACAGGATCGGATCACCGCCCAGCGCCGGGTTGAAGATACCCACCTTGAATACGCGTTCCACGCCGAGCATCATCAACGTAACGGCCAATACGGGGGTGGCGAGCACCAGAATAATGCTGGTGGCGTAGTGTGACCAGATGAAGATGGGCAGGCGGAACCACGTCAGTCCCGGGGCGCGCATGCGGTGAATGGTGGCAATGAAGTTCAGGCCCGTAAGGATCGACGAAAATCCGGCGATGAAGATCCCGACCGCCGTCGCCGTGACATAGGTGGTCGAGTAACCGGTGCTGAAGGGTGTGTAGAAGGTCCATCCGGTGTCGACGCCGCCGCGGATCATCGAGAACAAGGTCACCAGGCCGCCAGCGACGAAGATGTACCAACTGAGGAGATTTAGCTTGGGGAAGGCGAGGTCTTTGGCCCCGATCATCATGGGGACAAAGAAGTTCCCCAGTGTCGTCGGGATGGAAGGGATCAGAAAGAACCAGACCATCATGATCCCATGCATCGAGAAGAGCTGATTGTACATCTGCGGCGATACCAGCCAGCCTTCCGGTGACAGAAGTGAGAGCCGCATCAGCAGGGCGAACAGCCCCCCGATGAAAAAGAAGAACGTGATGGAGATCGCGTAGAGCAGGCCGATCCGTTTGTGATCGGTGGTCAGCAGCCATGAACGAACACTGATTCCCTCGTTCAGGTAGTTGATTGCTGGAGCGACTTGTTCGGCAACGGCCATGTTAACGTACTCCGGGCTTCGTCTGGCTGTTAGCAGTAGCGCCAGGTTCGCCGATTCCGGGAGTGGTCCCGTAGGCTTGAGGCGTGCTTCCCGAACTGGTTGGCTGTTCGGTGCCGGGCTCTGGACTAATCGCCTTGATGTAGGCCATCAGCGCTATCACTTGCTCCTCTGTCAGCTGGCCATCGAATGTCGGCATGATGTCGCTGAATCCGTATACGATCTTCGCCCTGGGGTTCAAAATGGATTCCCGCAGATACGCTTCGTCTGCGACAATCGTCGCGCCGTTGGAGAGAGGAACCGCACGTCCGAACAGCCCCCTAAGGTTCGGCCCCGGGCCGCCGCCATTGAAGTGATGGCAGTTGCCGCATTGGAACTGGTGATACAGCTTTCCTCCGATATTAGCCAGTGAACCTTCAGCGGCCCCTTCCGACAGCCAGTGTTGATAATCCTGCGGGTTGAGCGCGTATACCCAGCCGACCATCCCCGAATGTTTCAGGCCACAGTACTCCGCGCAGAACAGGTGATACTTGCCCGGCTTGGTGGCTTTAAACCACAGGGTCGTATAGCGGTTGGGAAGGACGTCCTGTTTTACGCGGAAGGCCGGCACGAAGAAGCTGTGAATAACGTCCTGGGAGATCATACGGAGTTTGACCGGCTGCCCCACCGGCACATGAAGCGCATTGATCTCCCGCCGGCCGTCCGCATATTGGGTTTTCCACATCCATTGCTTGGCCACTACGTATGCTTCTGTCGCGTCCGATGGTGGACGACGCATATCAACATAGAGGGTGGCGCCCCAAGAGAAGATACCGAGAAAGATAAAGAGCGGCAGTATGGTCCAGGTCAGTTCGAGTCGAAGGCTGCCGTGGACCTGCCGTGGAAGCTCGTCCTTGCCCCGGCGCCGGTAGCGGACCATGGAGTAGATCACAAAACAGGCGATTCCAAGGGCGACGGACCCACACACCGCGACCAGAGCCCAGAAGAGCAGATTCACACCAGCGGCAGTCGTCGAGGCGCCTCCCGGTGTGATCCATTCAAACGGGTACAGAAACGGTACTCTCATGCCTCTCAGCGTGCTAACTGATGATGCTGGCGCTCGCGCCGCCAGAACAACAGGAAGGCGGTCCCCATCACGACCAACAGGAGCGCCGCCGCTCCTCGAAGGACGTTCAGGACCACCGCTCCGTATTTGCCAGTGTTCGGGTCATAGTGGTAGCAGAATAGGAGCACCTGATCCACCGGTGAACCGATTGTGTTGTGTGAAGACTCGATTAGTCCAAGCTTCAGATCCTTCGGCTGGTAGTCGACGCCGTAGAAGTAGCGCGACAGCTCACCTTCCGGAGTGGCCACCATAATGCCGCTACCATGGATGAACATTTGCGTCTTGGGATCCCAGCGGTAGTGGAATCCGACCGCCTCAGTAACAGCCTTGATCGAGTCCTGATCACCCACCAGGAAATGCCAACCCTTGCTACCGGCCTTGCCGGAGTATTGTTTGGTGTACTGATCACGCTTGGCAGCCGCTTCCTGAGGGGTCTCCTCTGGATTGAAACTGACGGCCACCACCTCGAAGTCGCGGCCGGGCTTGAGTGAGAGCGGCTTGAGCCCGGATACGATTCCGGCCAGAATGCGGCTACACAGCATAGGGCATCGGTAATAGACCAGCGCCAGCACGACGGGCTTTCCGTGGAAGAAGCTGCTCAGCGGCACGCTCGTCCCCGTTTCATCCCGGAAACGGGTGTCGAGCGGCAAGTGCCCGCCGAGCTTCTGGTCAATCCCGATACCATGCAGGTCGGCCGGGAGTGTTGATCCAGTGTTATCCGGTGACGCGGCGAACGCCATGAGCGGACAGAACAGGCATGCTATGACAATCCACTTCATCTCGGTTCCGGTTCCACCTTTCCTTCAAATCCGGTCTCACGGGTGCCCGCCTCGGGGGGCGGGTAGTCCTTCTCGTCTGGAGCGGCCTGGGGCGGGATGCCGCGCTGTGCGAGCAGTTCAATCGCTCGTTCAATTGGAATGCTGACAGCGCCGGTGCTCTGGTTGACCCATTGGTAGCTATGCAACTCCGACTCCTCCAGCGCGCGCAACGCAGCCAGGTCCTTGCGAGGGGACTCCTGCAGGCGCGGCTCCGGCGGCAGGACTTGCCGCCCCGCGGCCACCGCGGATGGCGTCCCTACCTCACGGCTTTGGACCGCGAAAACATATAGGCCGTACATAGCGGTCGCTACGATCCACGTGGTCAGCAGGATCCCGATTCCTCCCACCACTACTCCGCGAACATGGACATCACTTTCCTCGAAGCGAACATCCAGGTTCGTGGGCGCCTCGGCCGCGGGCTGTTCAGTCCATTCCATGGCGCAGGGCCCCTTCGAGATTCGGCGCCCGCAGCGGGAGCAACGGTCGTCGATTCAGTTGCCACAAGAAAGCGGCCACCCAGATGCCGCCGATCGCGACGGGAACCGTAATATTCAGCCAATGAAGACTCACGCCCGATGTCGCATAGTCGGGCATGACGATCCAAAACAAGTCGACAAAGCGCATGAAGATCACGATCCCGACAACGCCACACATGGCGATTGGGTTTTGCTTCAGCTTGGCGGACAGCAACAGGAGGAACGGCACGAGGAACTGGAATAACAAGAGCCCCATGCCGACCCAGCCCCAGGATGTTTTGAACGACGGAAGATAGAACGGTATTTCGCCCGTCAGATTGCCAGTCCAAACAATCAGGAACTGCGAAAATGCCATGTATCCCCACAGCATCACAAACATGAAAAGAAGCTTGCCGAGGTCGTGAAAGTGGAAGCGGTTCACGACGTCCGACATTGGCTTGCGCCGCGTCAGCAACGCCAGAACGGCGATCAGGAACGCCATCGCCGTCAAACCCTGGCTCACCACGAACAGGAAACCCCAGATGGTCGAAAACCAATGAGTCATCAGCGACTCCGCCCAGTCCACCGAGGCAAACGTCATCGTGAAGACGTAGAGAACAAGACCCGGTGCGCTCAGGCGGGCCAGTCGGCGTGTCTGGTCTCCGACGCGGTCTTCCTCCTTTGACCACTTACTCAGAAGGTAGGCCAGTCCCATCCAGGCGGCGAAGTAGAGTATCGCCCGAACAGTGAAAAGCGACGGGTTCATGTACGGCTGCCGATGCTGGAGCACCGGGTTAGCCTGGACGGCGTCGGTCCGCGCCCACTCGTAGAGCTGCGGCATGCCCACCAGAACAGGGATGAACAGCACCGCCAGTACGGGCAGAGTGAGCATCGCCGCTTCGAGGGTTCGGCGACTGACAACACCCCATGCTCCGCCGGTCAGATACTGGACCATCACCAATCCCATTGATCCCAGCCCGAGCCCGATCCAGAAGAGGTAGCCCATCAGATAGCTCCGAAAGAACCCCGCCGGGTCGAAGTAGGCGCCGATAGCAGACAATGCCAGCAGGATGATACCCCCAGCCATCGCCGGGAACTGCCAGTTCGGCAGGCGGCCTCGATAGGTGTCGGGATTTTGGGGATTCGCGCTCACGGTTCCGACTCCAACTGGCGCCGTGCCACGGGCGGCACGTCGTCGATGTTCGCCCGCCGACTGAGTTCAAGGGCGCGCAGATAGGCGACAATCGCCCACCGGTCCTCTACTCGAATCTGATCACGGTGATCCGGCATCGCCTTGTATCCGTTGCTAATCACCTGGAATAGATACCCTGGCGGCGCGGACCGGACACGCTCGGAATCGAGATTCGCCGGTATCATGAAGCCGCGGCGCGCGACGGTGCCGTTCCCTGTGCCCAGGCGATCGTGACACGGACTGCAGAAGACGTTAAACTGCTCCTCCCCCCTGTCCAGCAGCTCCTCGGTAACAGGCACAGGGACAGATTCCAGGTAGGCTCCGTTCTCACTGCCGGTGTGGAATGAATCCGTGTCGTTCAACTGGTCGCGGGCGATCGTGTGCTGCGGAACGGGACGGGCGGACCGTCCGTCGGCGAAGAATGAGTCGGGCTCCAGGGGCTCGAACCGCGGCTGATCGTGCATATCCTGGCGGCAGCCGGCCAGCAGGAGCCCGGCCAGACAGATTGGGACCGCCCGGCTAGTCATCCGCAACATCTCGAATCTCCGTGGGGTTGTGTGGCGCCAGAATCTCGGCAATCTCATCTCGGTCAAACTTTGGATCCGCCACCTCGACGCACAGAAAGAAACGGTTGTTGGACGCTTGTCCAAAGTCAGGAACGTTGAATATAGGATGATGCAGACGTGGCAGCCGGCAGCCAACCAGCGTCCCGAAAAAGGCCGTCAGGGCGGCGAACAGGATAGTAAGCTCGAACATGATGACAATGAACGACGGCCAACTATAAAGCGGACGGCCGCCGACGTTGATTGGGAAGTCAATAACGGCGACATACGTCTGCAGGCTCCAGCCGGTGAGCGTCCCCAGGATGCCGCCGGCTAATACCCAGTAGGGCAACTGGATCCTATGCTCAATGATCTCGTCCAGCTGGCGAATCGGGTACGGCGTGTATGCCTCGATATTGACGAATCCACGGTGGTGGAGCGCCCGCGCCGCCTCCACCAGGCTGGCCGGATCCTCAAACTCGGCGGCGATTCCGTAATGATTGTTCGCCCTCATTTCTCACTGCCTCCCGAGGGATTCGAGAAGGGCAACAACGTTCGGACCTCGTACATCGACACCATGGGCAGGAACCGTACGAACAGTGCGAATAGCACCAGGAAGACGCCGATCGATCCGTACAGGACCGCGTTATCCACTACCGTGGCGGAGAATTTAAACCAGGAGGAGGTGAGGAAGTCCCGCTGAAGACTCGTGATGATAATCATGTAGCGCTCGAGCCACATGCCGATCAGGATAACGATCGAGATACCGAACAGCGGCTTCGGTCGAATCCTGAATCGCCGAAACCAAAGCAACTGGGGGATCAACACATTACAGAGAAGCACTCCCCAATACGTCCAGGCGTTGGGCCCAACGGCGCGATTGTAAACGACTGCTAACTCGAATTTATCACCGCTATACCAGGCAGTAAATGGCTCGATGATGTAGGCGTACGCAACAATCATTCCGCTGGCCAGCATCAGCTTGGCGCAGTTATTGATGTGACGCTCCGTAATGACGTTCTTGAGCCCATAGACCTCCCGAATCGGGAGCGCCAGGACTAACACCATGGCGAATCCAGAGTAGATGGCGCCGGCGACAAAGTACGGCGGAAAAATCGTCGAGTGCCATCCCGGCAGGATGGCGATCGTGAAGTCAAAGCTGACGACGGTATGGACCGAGACGACCAGCGGTGTGGCCAACCCCGCCAACAACAGTGACGCTTTCTCGTGGAGTTGCCAATGGCGCGAGGCGCCGCGCCAACCGAGGGACAGCACGCCGTAAAACTTGCGGGCAAACCGGCCGACCGCGCGGTCTCGCAGCGTGGCCAGATCGGGCAGCATGCCCAAGTACCAGAACAGGATCGAGACGGTAGCGTACGTCGAAACGGCGAAGATGTCCCAGACGAGCGGGCTGCGGAACTGCGGCTGCACGCCCATTGTGTTGGGGTACGGGACCAGCCAGTAGAACAACCATGGACGGCCAAGGTGCAGGATTGGGAACATGCCGGCGCATGCCACGGCGAAAACGGTCATCGCCTCGGCGAACCGGTTGATGGAGTTCCGCCAGCTCTGATTCATGAGCAGCAGAAAGGCCGAGATGAGCGTTCCCGCGTGCCCGATCCCGATCCACCAGACAAAGTTCGTGATGGCGAAGCCCCATGCGACCGGGATCTCGATTCCAAACAGGCCCACGCCCTTCGCAAACAAGTATGCGCCTGCAATCGAGAAGATGAACAGCAGGAATAGCCCGAGCGCAAAGCTGATGTACCAGAGCGCGGGCGGCTTTCCGCCCCGCAGGACGGGCGCCGTTATCTGCTCGGTGATTCCGCCGAAGGTTTGGCCCGGGGCAATGACAGGAAGCTCCTCCGCCGGGTCGGGCCTCCGGACCGCCTCGCGTTGTTTCTCCTCGACGGTCAACTTTCCTCGCCTCCTTTTGGGGCTACCGGCCGTTCATCAATCGCCGGATTTGGATTCCGGAGCTCGGCGAGGTAGGTCGTGTGAGGCCGCGTGTTCAGTTCGGCTAGGAGGGCGTAGTCGAGTTTCTCCGCCTTGAGCTTTGAGACACGGCTGTTCGGGTCGTTGATATCGCCAAAAATGATCGCCTGTGTTGGACAGGACTGCTGGCAAGCCGTCTTGATCTCACCGTCGCGAATGTCACGGTCCTCGTCTTGCGACCGGATCTCCGCGTAGCGGATTCGCTGCACGCAGTAGGTGCACTTCTCCATCACGCCACGGCTGCGGACCGTCACATTGGGGTTGCGCTGCAGTTTGATCGATTCGGTCAACCAGTCCTGGAAGAGAAAGAAGTTGAAGCGGCGCACCTTGTAAGGGCAGTTATTCGAGCAGTAACGGGTACCGACACAGCGGTTATAGGTCATGTCGTTTAGCCCGTCGCTCGAGTGAGCCGTCGCTTGAACTGGGCAGACGAGCTCGCAGGGAGCGTTTTCGCACTGCATGCATGGCACCGGCTGGTAGGCGGCGCTTGGATTCTCCGCCTCGCCTTTGTAGTAAGTGTCAACCCGCAGCCAGTGCATCTCCCGGCCCGCCAGCACCTGTTCCTTTCCGACAACGGGGATGTTGTTCTCGGCTTGACAGGCCACGACGCAGGCATTGCAGTTCACACAGGCCGTCAGGTCGATCGACATTCCCCATGAGTGGCCCTCATACTTCCAGCCGGGATACAGCGTTTCGCCGGGAGGCGTGGGCTCTTGTGTCTTGCCAACAAAGTCCGGATCCTGGCGGTAACCGGAGGCGGTGCCCCCAATAACCAGGTTTCGCCCTTCCATCCGCTGGTGCAGCTGCGTCGTCGCCAGGCGGTAGGTGCGGCCGGTATTCTCGAGGGTCACATCGCCGCCGGACCACAGAGCGTCCGATGTCCTGACCTGGTAGGCGTCGAAACCGGCGTCGTCGGCCGCCTTGGACAGCCCCTTCTGGCCGTACCCCAGATGGACGAGGACGCTGTTGTCCGGCTGGCCGGGGGAGACCCAGACGGCGCCTTCCACCGTTTTGCCGCGGTGATGCAACCGCGCCACCTGGTGGCTCTTGAATCCCAATCTGGCGGCGGTCGCCGGGCTCAGATGGAGCGCGTTGTCCCAGGTCAGTTTGGTCATGGGACGGGGTAGCTCTTGCAGCCACGTGTTACTCGCGTATGAGCCGTCGAACAGGTAGGGATCGGGGCGGAACGTCAGCTCCAACCCATGCGCTGGTTGCGGCGAGGTCAGGTTATTCCAGTCGAGCGCTGGCTCCTCGGTGATTTCCGCTAGCGCGGAGCCGGCCACCACGCCGTCATGGACGGACTTCCGCCACCAGGCCTCGAAGTTCGAGCCCGGGTACCGGGAGGTCCAGAAGCTGCGGACAATTTCATAACTCGTTCGTGCCGGATACCTGGAGGATGGCGTCGATCACAGCGATGGAGAGGCGGAGTCGTAGAGCGGCTCGATCATCGGTTGCAGGATCGTCACGGTGCCATCGTAGGCCCGCGCATCGCCCCATTCCTCGAAGAAAGTGGCTGGCCGGGACGTGCCAATCGCACCTGGCCGCGGTCGCGTTTCTGTGCGTCGATAGATGGATGGCGGTAGAAACTTTGTCGAGCGCATCTCGAAAGCCTAGGTCGACGGGAGCATTGTAGGCCGGGTCTCCTCCAAGGATCACGAGTACATCCACCCTTCCGGCGTTCATTGCCTCCACCAGGGAAGTGAGCGACTGGACCTCATCGGCCGGCCGGAGTTCGACGGGTTCGGTGTGAATCACGGTCGAGCCCTGATTCCCCAAAGCCGCATTGATCGCATGCGCCAGGGCATGGACCGCCGGGGATTGACAAGCACCCGGGATGATGGCACTCGCGCCTCGGTGTTCCGCCAGATCCGCCGCCAGCGCCGAAAGCCACTCTGATGGGCTGTACCGGCACTTACTGCTGCCCCGGCAACACCGATCCGAGCCGCCAGATCACGGGCGATCGCCTCTACTTCGGCCCAGCGAACGCCAAGGCGGTGGTCTGCCTTCCCGCCGGTGGCAGTCATCGCGCTCTCCACCGAATAGAGCCGATTCATGTCGAGGCGCTCGCCGCGCCGCCGGCGCTCCGCGAAATCGTGGGCCAACCGGGTGCCCGCATCCGCGCACCCGAGAAAATCCGAATCGAGCGCAAGAATGACGTCGGCCCCGTTGAGGCGATAGTAAGTGTTCACGTGGCGTCCGAAGGCGAGACGCGAACCGTGGCGAGCGGTATGGTTCCCAGCTGCGCTGTAGCTGTGCCATTGAGCCTGCGGAAGTGCATCGAGCAAGTCCCCGATCTGCCCCCCCAATGTGGGCGAGGTAACGGTCTCGGTGAGCAGGTGAAGCCCGGCGCCACCGCGTTGCCGCAGTGGTTCGATCGCGGAGCGTAGCGCAAGGAGAAAGTCATCCCAGCTTTGAGCTTGGCCGCGATGGGTGATCTGCTTTGCCCGGTCGGGGTCGTAGAGGTCCAGGACACTCGCTTGCGAACGTATGCTCGTGGCTCCCAGGCTGGCGGGGTGGTCGGGATTTCCCTCCACCTTTGTCGGCCTTCCCAGGTGCGTTTCAACGATCACTCCCTGGGCTCCGAACTGGCCAGGTACGGCGGTTGCGTAATAGGTTGGTCGCCCGGGGATTACCTCTTCAGGAGGCTTGACATAAGGAACGATGAACTCGGTCGGCTGGCGCGTGCAACTGGTGGCTCCGGCCAACGCCAGAGAGGCTCCCATCAATTCGATGAAACGCCTTCGGCTGGCCTTGCTCGGGGCTTCCTCGTGGTCCCTATCCGAACTGGGATTCGAGGCGTTATCTTCCTCCAGACTTTGCCAGTAGCTGGGCTCCTCTGTCCGCGTCAGCGCGTTGATCGGCACGAAATCGCTGGTCATCTGTGACACCCCGAACAACTGGTGATGCTGCGAATCT
>CAWELS010000006.1:0-55462 GCA_963809945.1 Bryobacterales bacterium
TATGTTGCTGCGTGGCCCTGCTAAACTGGTTCCGTATTGCTCCAAGGTCTCGATCGGCCATTGGCCGCCCGGCTTCTACCTACTCGAAGCCGCGTGGATGCTGCTGTTCGGGACGACGCGGACCTCGATCGAGATCCTCCTCGCCTTGCTGGCCACCGCCCTCGGAGTGTTTCACTATCGGCTGGCCAAGTCGCGGTTTGGAGTTCCGGCGTCGCTGGCGGCGACGCTGCTCTTCCTTAGCTTGTACTTCGTACAAACTACTTACTCGCACCTATTCGTCGAGACCACGAGCACGCTGCTGATCTTAGCCGCCACCTGGCTGTGGGGCCGGTTCCTGATCTCCGGACGCACGCGCGATTCCCTGCTGTTCGGCGTGGTGGCCGCGGCGGTCATCATGACCAAAGGCTCGGCGCTGCTACTGGCGCTGGTGCCGCCCGTCAGCATTGCGCTCGTTGGCCGGTGGCGCCTCTGGCGGCGGCCAGCCTTCTGGTGGCCCGCGGTATTGGTAGCCGTGCTTTGCGGTCCCTGGTATTGGTACACGACGGCCCAGACGGCGACGGGAATGGCCTTGCGGGACACGCCGCTCGAATTCATCCGGGAGGCCGTGCCCTTCTATCTCGAGACGCTGCGGTGGTCCACGGGATGGCTGTTACTGCCCGTAGTGCTCATCGGGATGGCGCGATCGATTGGCCGTCTGCGGCGTGCCCCGGAGCAGGACCCCGCCCTGGCGGCCTTGCTGGCTCTGTTCGCGAGTACGCTGCTGTTCCTCTCGGTGGTCCCGGCGGGTCCCGAGCGCCGCTACTTACTACCCGCCCTGTTTGTTTGGACGTTCCTGTTCGCCGCCGGCGCGCACTGGCTGGGGGAGCATGCGTGGCCGCGCTTCCGGTCGCCGGAGCTACGTGGCGGTCTGATCGCTTTCGCCTTCCTGCTGGTGTTCTGGAAGGTCACGTTTCTGATCCCGCCCCGGATTCACTACGGCTTCGACAATCTGGCAGTGCAGTTGACCCAGGACACCGGGCTGCGGCGCGAGGCGGTTCTCATCTCGTCCCGCCACAACGGCGAAGGCATGCTGATCTCCGAGCTGGCGATGCGCGATCCGGACCGTCCCTCCCGCTACGTGGTGCGCGCTTCCAAGCTCCTGGCTTCCTCGGAATGGTCGGGCCGCGACTATCGGTTGGAACTCTCCTCGCCCGAGGAGGCGGAAGGAGCCATCGAGCGGCTCGGCATCGCGCTGCTGGTGCTCGATCGGGAGCCCGGTCCGGAGCTGCCGCACCATCGCCTGCTCGATCGGATGGTGACGCGGAACCCGGACAAGTGGCGCCTCGTGGAGCACTTTCGCGGCGAGCCCGATCTTCCCGGAATCGATCTGTACCAATATCAAGGTGACGCGCTGGCACCGTTCTCTCCCGAACGCCTGGCGGCGGCCGAGGGACCAGTGGGCGAGGCCTTGGGCAAGCCACCGGCGGCGGACGAGGGTCGGCCATAATAGGACGTGGCCGGAGACCCCGTGAAACCGGAGAACCCAAGCGCCAGGCCGCTCCCGGGCGCAGACGTCCTGTTCGTTTCGCATTGCGTTCCCTACCCGCCCGATAAGGGCGAGCGGATTCGCGCTTACCACGAGGTCCGATTCCTCAGCGCCCGGTACCGCGTGCACGTCGTGTGTGTGTCCCGGGACGAGCGGGAGCGACGCTCGGCCGAGGAACTGAACCGGTGGTGCGCCTCGGTCCGCGTGGTGGATCTCGATCCGCGGACGGCGCTGGTTCGCGGGATGCTGCGGTTCGCGACCGGCGGCTGTCTCAACACCGCCTATTTCGACAGTGCAGCGCTGCGCCGGGCCATCGCCGAGACGGTATCTGAAGCCGCGCCGGCGGTCTGCGTGGCCTACACCGCGGCAGTCGCACCGCTGGTCCCGGCGAACCTGCCCCTGTTGCTCGACATGGTGGACGTGGACTCGGAGAAGTGGTTCCAGTATGCGCGCTTCCGGCAGCCGTCCGCGCTCTTCGCGCTCGAGGCACGCCGCCTGCGGGCGGTGGAACAACGGCTCTCGGAGCGCGCTTCGCATGTCTGGCTCACCACGGCGAACGAGGCTCGGCTGTACCGTGAATTCGCGCCCGGCGCCCGGGTGGACAGCATCGAGAACGGCGTCGATGGCAGCCTGTTCGACCCGGAGGCGGTAGCCGCGGACGATCGCCTCGGGCCGCGGCCCTACATCGTATTTGTCGGCTACCTCGACTACTATCCGAATCGCGATGCGGTGCTGTGGTTTGCGCGGGAGGTTCTGCCGGCGCTCCACCGCCAGGGGAGCGGTCCGCGCTTTCTAATTGTTGGCCGGAATGCCCCGCCGGACGTCCGGCGGCTGGACGGCACGCCGCACATCGAGGTGGTCGGCGAGGTGGCCGACGTCCGCCCGTTTCTCAAGCACGCCGCCGCCATGGTGGCGCCGCTGCGCATCGCCCGGGGGATTCAGAATAAGGTACTCGAAGCGCTGGTGATGGGCTGCCCCGTGCTGGCGTCCGACGCCGTCGCCCGCACCTTCGGTGACGAGCCGCCCGTGGGCCTGTTGGCCTGCAAGGCTGCCGACGACTATCGTGCCGCCTGGGAGAGGGCCGGTGAAGCGTCACGGCCGGAGATCCGGGAAGCCGCGCGGAAGCGCTTCGATTGGGATCGGAATCTGGAGGCGATGGCGGAGGCGCTCGCCGAAGTGGCGGGGGAGGAAGACAGCGGCCAGCACTCAGCTTGCAGGTGCAGGACCGCAACAGAAGCTGATGGCTGACTGCTCTCCACTCACAGCGCACAACACAGCCTCGGCACGTGCGCAGTCAGAGGCTCTCGGATCGTCCGGTCCCCCGCCGGGGGCGCTGAGAGCTATTTGGTAGGCGGAGCAGGACTCGAACCGTGCAACTTCCTCCGTGTATGAGAGGCGCTCTACCGTTGAGCTATCCGCCTATCTCCTCACGACATCCGTTCTATGGTACCAGCCGGATGAGATGCGGTCCAACCAGGCGCGTCACCGCCAGGGGCAGGCGCTGCCACATGTGGAGAGCCAGCTCGAACCGGGGATTCGTCGGGCTGAAATTCGGCATCTCCCGCCGCTTCACCAGCAGGATCTCATAGGGTAGTGGGATCTCGTCCATGCCCCAGTGTGCCTTGAACGCGTAGGAGCCCGACTCCTTCTTGCTGCGCCCGAAATCGAACCACTGGTAGCCCTCGCGCGCCCCCCAGCTCATCAGCTCGAAATACATGTAGTTGTTGGGGGCATGCACGTGGTAGTCGGGGTCGGAGGCGCCGTAGTAAGGGAGGAGCCGGTCCTTGTAATAGAACGTGAGGACGGCCGCGATCGCCTTACCCTCAACGCGGTACTCGCGGATGTCGACGCGGTCCCCGTAGCGGTCGAGCAGCTCGGTGAAGTGGCGGCGCGGAAAGCAGGGGGTCCCGAGACGCCGCAGGCTGCGGCTGTAGAGGTCGAAGAAGGTCCCCAGCTCGCGCGTTCGCTCCACCTGATAGCCACTCTCGAGCGACTTGCGGACCATGCGGCGCGTCTTCCGGGGAATGCCCGCCAGGATCCCGTCGTCGGTCTCCGCAAGCTTCTGCAGAAACGTCACGTACCGGGTGACCGGCTGGAACCCGGCCACCTGCTCGGCATGGGCGTTTCTCAGCTCGAGGTACTGGACGCCCAGTTCCTCCGCCCGGGCGGCGGCAGCATCGGCCAGCACCTTGAGCACCTCAGGCGTATCTGCAAGGATGCCGCCGTAGACCGCGAACGGAGTCGACAGCAGGACCTTACCGGTGAGCAGACTTTCGACCAGGAAGAGTGGCAGGACACCTGCGACGCGCCCGTCTGCCTCGGCCAGCAGGTACTCGGGCCGGTAGCCGTAGGTGGTTTCGATCGCCTTCTTCCAACCGATTTCGTGAAATGGACTACCCAGCCGATGGGCGCTCGCGTACTCGTCCCATTGACGCTCGTCCTCGGATGAAAACTGACGGACCCGAAGCTGCATCGTATCTTAGGCGGTGCCAACCCCGGGAGCCGGATGAACCGCGGTCATAGTGGACATCTCGAACTCGGCCAGTAACCGCGTGAGCTTGCCCTGCATGCCCTTGAGGCCGGTGTAGGTGCGCAGGCTTGCCAGCCGGCCGATCGGCAGCCTGGGTTGGCCGGTGTCGAACTCCCAGGGATGGACGTAGAGGCACGCCGGCCGGGACTCGTCCTCGTTCAATCTCCGGATGCCGGCGGCGGTATAGCGGTACGGGAACAGGCGCAGATAGGCGCCCCCGCCGACCGGCGCCCGCCGGGTCGCTGACAGCTGGGCCGTGGCGATCGGCACCTCGAGGATGGGCGCCGCGGTGGTGGCGCGCTCGTGGGCATGACAGGGGAATCCGGGAATGCCGTAGCGGTCATGCCGGATCGGGTAAATGCTCGAATCGTGGGTGAAGCCGAGCTCGGCGAGGACATCCAGCGCCCAGAGGGATTCGGCCGTGATCGAGTAGCTGGGCGCACGGTACAACCGGGGACGGACCCCGCACGCGGCCTCGATGGCCTGGCAGGCCCGCTCCGTGTCGGCCCGGAACTCCTCCGGCGTCATGTCATAGACCAACTGGTGGTAGAAGCTGTGACAGCCAATCTCATGGCCGGCGCTCGCGATCTCGCGAACCACGTCGGGATGTCGTTCCGCCACCCAGCCGAGAACGAAGAACGTGGCCTTCGCGCCCGCCCCGTCAAGGGCCTCGAGAATCTTGCGCGTTGCACCCGCCACCCGCGAGGGGAACTCGTCCCAACTCGACCTCGGAATGCTGCGCTGGACTTCGGAGGGGTGGAAGTAATCTTCTACATCAACACTGAAGATGTTGATCATGACCGTTTCGCCCGCAGCAGGCTCGAGAGCGACGTGAGCATCTCGAAGCAGGTCGTGTAGAACCAGAGCACGGCGGTATCAATCAGCCGGTCCACAGGGCCACCGCGGCGAGACCTGGCCGGAGCCGGCGCGACGGCCACCGTTCCGCCTCGGGGCTCCACTCGCCGGCCATGTCCCTTTAAGTCGTCCATCGGAACAAGCGTGGCCTCCCGTACCTGGCCCGCAATGTCAGGCACCGGAGTCGCTCCGATCTTCGCCGTTGGTCCGGGACCGGTCGGCCAACTGCCTCTTCAGAGCGGTTGCCGCGCCCACCGGGACTCTCCGGGACATGGAGACGGGTACGGTTGTCTTGTCCAGGCTGCGCACGCTCCGCGGCAGGGGACGCGGCGGTGCGACGTCGGCCATGGCCGGCGCGGGCATCGCGCTCACCGGCGACGGGAGCGTTCGCTCGACCGCCCACCAGACGGCCGTGAGCATCAGCAGCATGTAGACAAAGTCGAATGTGTATCGCGGGTGAGCCATGCTGCCCACGATGTAGGCCACCAGGGAGCCCATGAGAGCCAGCGGATAGGCCCTCAGCTCCGGGTACGTGTTCTTCATCCGGTGGGCCGAACGCCACAGGAACCAGAGCCCGTAGAGAAACGCCCCGGTGAAGAACGTAAACCCGAAGATCCCGGTGTGCACCAGCGCCTGCATGAACGAATTGTGTACGACGTTGACGTTGTGTGCCGAGAGGTAGTTCTGCGAGAGAGTAACGAAATTCAGATCCCCGAAGCCGACGCCGATCAGCGGGTGATCGCGCCACATCTCGAGGGCCACCTTCAGCAACTGCGCCCGGTGCGAGAGCGAGCCGTCGGCGTCGAAGTCGCCGAGCAGCGCGAATCGCTGGGAGTAAGTGGCAAAAACCAACGAGACGGGAATCCAGACGATGACGCCGAGCCCGATCAGCACCGGCAGCTTGTACTTTGAGTACACGCCAATCAACAGCACCGCCGCGAACATCGCCAGGGCCGCGCCGCGGGAGAAAGTCAGCACCACGCACATCGCGCTCGTGCAGGCCACCACAATCATGCCCATCCGCATCCATCGCTTTTGGAGCATCTCGCGGCCGTACCATAGCAATGGAATTCCCATGGCCAGACCGAGAGCGAAAGTGTTGTTGTCCGACATCATGCCGTTGCCGATGCCGAAGTTGATGCGGAGGCCGCCGTGCAAGACGCCGGTCGAGCCGTGCCAGAGTCCGTAGAACCCCAGCGAGAGCCCGCAGACGAGAATGCCCAGGCGTAGGTCCTCGAGGGAGTCGAAGAGGAGGGCGATCCACATCGCCATGATCAGCATCTTGCCGAATTGCTGATACCGCATCCAGGAGTAATCCGGATAAACGGCGAATGCCACCGATATCAGCACCATGGCGTTAAATAGGAGCACCAGGAGCGTGAAGGGATTCGTCAGCCAGCGCCTCGGCAGGTCGGGCAAGTACCCTAGGCTGCCGACAATGACACAAGCCGCGATGGAGATCGAATAGGGCCATTGTCCCGCCGACCACGACAGAAAGTCCGGGCGCATCAGCGCGAACCAGATGTAGCCGAGCATCCCCCACTTGGGCCGGAACAGCGAGAGAACACAGATCGTGGCAACGATGATGATGACGAATATTTCGCGAATGCCCATGCCCGGAACTCTCCTCCGACGGCCCAGCCGGCCACTGCCGCTCCTCACCCGATGAGCACGATCGCGTTTATCAGACGCCGACCGATACCTCTCCCATTACCTCATCGGGCGTTTGCCAATCCCCTTGAGTATACCGGAATTCCCGCGGACAGGAGCTCCGCCGCGCCCTCCGGAACCCTCTCCGGAGAGTGCGGCGGAGCCCCGGGAAAGCGTCTGCGCGTCTCGCCGGCGGCCGACAGGCGGAGAGGCGCGGGATCGGCAAAGCGATCAGAGAAATTCCGCTGCCGGCCGCCACTAGTTGGACAGAGTCACCGTGCCGGAACTTCACACAGCCGAATTCGGCGTCGTCACTTACGAACAGCAAAGCATCCTCCGTTTCCCGGCCGGCCTGCCGGCGTTTGAGGACGAACGGGAATTTCTGCTGATCGAGAAGCCGGAAACAGCTCCCATCCTGTTTCTGCAGAGCCTGAAGACGACGGGGCTGGCCTTTCTCACGATCCCGGTGGGTGTTGTCGACTCCGCCTACCGGCCCACGCTCGAGGCCGAGGATGCCGCCGTGGCCGAACTCCCGGCGGGCCGCGAACTCGAAACAGGCGAAGAGGTTGGCTGCCTGGGCATCATCACCATACCGGAAGGCGGCGCGCCCACCGTCAACCTGATGGCGCCGCTCGTCATCAACTGGTCCAAGCGCCTCGGCATCCAGGCCATCCAGTGCGGCGCGGACCACTCCCACGAGCATCCGCTCGCCGTCCCCCAGGGGGAGGGCGCATGCTGATCATCCGCCGCAAGCCGGGCGAGGCGATCCTGATCGGCGAGGAGATCGAGCTGCGAATCGTCGAAGTGGGCCACGGACGGGTCACCGTGGGGATCAAGGCGCCCTCCGACGTCGTCATCCTGCGGGAAGAAATCCGCCTGGCCGGATTTCAGAACCGCGCGGCGGCTCACAGCGTTACCGGGGACCGGGTCCGGTCTTTGCTCGCCCGTCTCACACCTTCCTCACCGTCCGGCTCACAAAAGCCGCATACGCTCCGATAAGCCCATTGTGACCGAACGGCGGATCAACACCGCCGAGGCGGGGCCCCCCGCCAGCCGGGAAGGAATCCCGGTTTCGAATTCAGGAGAGAATAAATGGGTTACTCGATCAATACCAACATTACCTCTCTGCAGGCACAAGAGTACCTGCGGACGACAGCGGACTTTCAGAGCAAGACCATTACCCGTGTGACGTCGGGTTTGCGCATCATCAGTTCCGGTGACGACGCGGCCGGTCTTGCGATTGCCAACAGCTTCCGTTCGGACCGGGCCGTCCTGACCCAGGGTGTCCGCAACGCCAACGACGGCCTGTCGACGCTGCAGACGATCGATGGCGGCATCAACAACATTTCCCAGTTGCTCGACCGTGCCCGTACGCTGGCCGCCCAGTCGGCCTCCGGTACGTTCACCGGCGACCGCAACATCCTGAACAGCGAATTCCAGAGCGTGATCGGTGAAATCGACCGGCAGGCCCAGGCCATCGGCCTGGACCAGGGCGGCGCTTTCGCCAAAAGCCTGGCGGTATTCATCGGCGGCGGCCGCTCGAATGCCGGCATCAGCGAAATCGAGAACGGGTCGGTTTCCGTCGACCTGTCACAATCCACCGTCGACGCCAAGAGCCTCGGCTTGAAGGGCGTCCAGGCGGTCGGCGTCACCGGCACCGACATCGGCTCCGGCTCAGCCACCACCAGCGTCGAGGAGATCGTCGGCGACTCGACCAACCTCGCCGACCTGCGCACGGCCGGCTTCACCGAGTTCAGGTTTTCCGGACCCGGCTTCGGTGATTCGGAAGGAATCACGATTGCCGTCAACATCACGGGCGTAACGGACACCGGCACGCTGGTGACGGCCATCAACTCGGCCGTCGACACCGCCGGCAACGGCACCACGGCCGCCGCCACAGCATTCAAGGATGCCAGCATTAAGGCCTCGGTGGTGACCGACTCCGACGGCAAGAGCCAGCTCGCCCTCAGTTCCTCCGGCGCCGCCTTCCAGGTGAAGGCCAACGACCTGATGGCCAACGCCCTGATGGGCAACTTCGGCGCGGGCGCCGTCGGCGCTTCGCTCGACACCACCGTCCAGGCCGGCGGCAGCGCCACGGCCGGGGCCACCACGTTCGACGCCAATGCCGGCGACGTCGTCTTCCGCTTCCAGGGTGGCGGCATGACCAGCCCGGTCGACATCACACTGTCGATCACGGCCGGCGTGACCACCGTCCAGCAGGCCGTTGACAGCCTGACCTCGCAGGTGGCGGCCAACGCGAGCCTGCAGAAAGCCGGTATCACCCTCGATACGCCGACGCTCGACGGCGCCCATGCGCTGCAGTTCACCTCCGCGCGCGGCGAGAAGTTCGACGTCATGGTGACCGGCGATGTCGGCAATGAGCTCGGTTTCGGCACCTTCGTGGCCGGCGATGCCGGCGAGGTCGACTACGCCACCCGTACCGGCTCCGCCTACGACAACACCGACACCACCGACGCCGACGGCACCGTCACGCTCGAGTTCTCGATCAACGGCGCCGCCTCCAACGGCAACTCCATCGCCCTCGACCTCACCGCCGGCGATGCCGCCGCGGCCACCGTCACCGGTACCGCTCCGGTCGTCGGCACCATCGACACCTCCTCGGGCAACAACACGCTCGATCTGACCGTCGACGGCGTCACCCAGACCCTCACCGTCACTGCCGGCGCCACCACCGATATCGCCACGATCATTCAGGATCTGAATGCCGATATCGCAGTCCAGTTCGGCTCGCAGGTGGCCACGGTCGGCGTCGATGCGTCCGGCGCGCTGACAATCACTTCGGCCACGAAGGGCGTCGGCAGCGACCTCACCGTCGCCATCGACGGAACCTCCACCCTGATGGCGAACCTCAACCTCAGCAACCTGACCGATGCCGGCGAGGCCCGCACGGGCGCCGACATCGCTAACGCGCTGAACCAGGCCTTCGCGGCTGACACCGAGATGGCCGCGGTCGGCCTGGAAGCCAGCTTCGGTGGTGGTCAATTGACGGTTGCCTCGAACAACAACACCTACTTCCGCGTCGACAGCCGCAGCTCGACGACAGCCGACATCGGCTTTGGCGCCAACGCCTCCTCGGCGAGTTTCACCGGCAACACGGTGAGCAACGCCCCGGCGACTTCGGCCCAGTTCAACTCGGGCGGCGCCGACGCTTCGACCGCCTTCACCTTCGCGGCCCTGGGCTACGGCTCCGACGATCAGACGATCACGGTTTCGGCCAACGACTCGGCCGGCGTGACACGTTCGGAGACCATCGTGATCAAAAATGACGACGCCAACACCCGTAACGGCCGCAACATCGACCAGGTGCTCGACCAGATCAACTCCGAGTTGCAGCAAACCAACAACGCCACGCTCAAGAACATCGTCGCCGTGAAGGTCAACGACGGAGGCACCGAAAAGATCCAGTTCCTGAGCACCGAGAAGGAGTTCCAGGTGTCGATAGGGGCCACACCCAGCACGAACGGCATCGGCTCCCAGGGCAGCACGGACGTCTCCGACCAATTGGACGGCGGTAGCACGGCCGGCATCGACTCCCAGGCGGGCGCCGAAGCGGCAGTCACCGCGCTGGCCTCGGCGGTCGCCACCCTCGGCGACGCCCAGGCTGTCGTTGGTAAGGGCCAGAACACGTTCAACTTCGCCGTGAGCCTGGCCCAGACCCAGCTCAACAACCTCGCCGCCAGCGAGTCGCGCATCCGTGACGCCGACCTCGCGGCCGAGGCAGCCAACATGACCAAGGCACAGATCCTCCAGCAGGCCGGTATCGCCGCCCTGGCGCAGGCCAATTCGGCGCCCCAAGCCGTGCTGAGCCTCCTCCGTGGCTAGGCAGAACTACTAACCGCTTTAATTGGACCCCCGCCGCCGGCTTGAGAAATCCTGCCGGCGGCGGGCTTCTCAAAGTCTCACTTGGCGCCCGCTTCCCAAGGTGCCGGCGCAGTGCACGGGAAATGTAACGGATGCGGACGACGAGCGGCGCTGACTACTGTGTCGCGTGTGTGTCGCGTGCGAACGCATGCGCAACAGGGAAGTCCTTTTGCGTGTTGTGCTACGCTCCGCTAGAAGTCAATCGCCGTAGGATCTCTAGTTAGCTAGCCATCGGTCATCGCCGCTGACGCTCGTGTGTGGGAGGCAACCCGAACCGGCGTTACAGTCGGTTGCGCAGGACCTCAAGTACCCCGCCGGCGAGTTTCGCTGGCCGAGCGATATCGACGATGCGCAACGGCGCCGGTGAATCGGGGATCTCACCGCCCTGCCGGGTCTTTGTCGCGGATAGCCGCGTCAACGCATGCATGTGGCTGCGGCTCGCACTCACGGAGGACCGTCCGACAATTCGGTCGTACGATCAGGTACTTTGGGCCGAACTCTCCGACGCCCGGTCGGGACCCGTCGCGGTCTCGCTCCAGTTGGTCGAGGGCATCCGCGAGAGGTGGATGATGCTCGCCCGGTCCCTCACTCCGGCTGAGCTGGGCCTACGTCCCGAGATGAAGCGCGAGGTCAGTGTTGATGTATTGCTCGCCCATGTATGCATGACCCGGCCGACGTCGCGTGGCGCACATCAAGGGCCTGCATAGACACTGCGGCTGGTGAGTGGTAGTTGACGCTTCCTGAAAGTCACCCATAGGATAGAGATTCGTTTCCGGAGGGGGCGACACTTGTCACACGTTGAATCGGCATTTGGTCCGCGGCGCAGGATAGGGCTCGTTCTTGGCGCCATCCTCTTCGTCCTGGTACTGGCGACACCGGCCCCCGCGGGCATGGGAGTCGAGGCGCACCGGATGGCAGCCGTGGTGCTCCTGATGGCGACATGGTGGATCACCGAGGCGACCCATATCGCGGTGACGGCGCTTATCCCTGTGGCGGCCTTTCCCCTGCTCGGCATCATGCCGTCGGCCGATGTCGCGCCTCACTACACCAACCATCTGATCTTTCTCTACATCGGCGGCTTCATCATTGCACTCGCCATGGAGAAGTGGAACCTACACCGGCGGGTCGCACTGGCCACCATTAGCCGCGTCGGCACCCGCCCCAAGTACCTGGTGCTCGGCTTCATGTTGGCCACGGCGTTCCTGTCCATGTGGGTGTCGAATACCGCCACGACGATGATGATGCTTCCCGTGGCAATGGCCGTCGTCCAGCAGGTCTCGGACTCCGCTCTCGTTGACGGCCGCGCTGAGGCGGAGACACCGGCCCGCGTCCGCAACGCATTCGGCCTTGTCCTTCTCCTCGGCGTCGCCTACAGCGCGAGCATCGGTGGTGTCGCCACCATCGTCGGCACGCCTACAAATGTCGCTCTCCTCGGCTTCCTCGCGGAGCGCTTTCCCGAGAACCCCGCCGTCTCCTTCCTCGATTGGAGCTTGGTGGGCCTTCCCGTTGCGTGTCTCTTCCTCCCGATCGCATGGCTCTTCCTCTGCCGGTTCGGAGGGCCTGTCTCGCTCTCGCGTATCCGCTTCACCGCCAGCCAATCGGTGATCAACGAAGAGCGTCGTAGACTCGGACCGATGTCGAGGCCTGAAAAGATCGTGGCCGTCGCCTCCTGCTCTGTCGCCGGCCTCTGGGTCTTCCGCAATCCGATCCAAGCCGGCGCGCTCACCATCCCCGGATGGTCCTCCCTCTTCCCTCACGCTTCCTTCCTACACGACGCCACAGTAAGTATTTTGATCGCCGTCATTCTGTGTGTCATCCCCGTCAATGGGATGAAAGGACTGCAGTGGAAAGGGCGCCAGGAGTTCTTCGTCATGGACTGGGACACCATCCAGACCGGCCTCCCGTGGGGCATTGTCATCCTCTTTGGCGGAGGTTTCGCGCTCGCAGCGGGAATGCAGGAAACGGGACTGGCCCAATGGATGGGCTCGCTGCTCGCGGGCATGAAGGGGACGCCGCTCTGGGTCGTCTTCCCGCTGGCGTGCCTGCTCGCCGTAGTGCTCACCGAAATGACGTCGAACGTCGCCACCGTGCTCATGATTTGCCCGGTGCTGACCGAAGCCGCCATCGAGTTGGGGATCAACCCCTACCTGGTCTTGATTCCCGCCACCATCATGGCGTCCTTCGCATTCATGCTTCCAGTAGCGACACCGCCAAATGCCGTCGTCTTCTCGAGCGGATGGATCACGATCCCCCAGATGTTTCGCGCCGGCGTTGCCCTGGATCTGATTGCGGTCGTCCTCTTACCTGTTGTCGTGTATGTTCTCGGTTCGATGGTATTTCGTTTTTGATACGAGCGCCTCAAGAGGAAGGCGCCAGCGGCCTCCGCCCCGGGCGGCAGATTCGTTCACGCAGCATCAGGAATTAGCGCAGTAACTCACGCCAGGAGCATTTGGGCTTGCTCGCCAGGGGTGCTGTGCCTATCTCTCTCTCCACCGGCCAGGTCAGGCACCCGCAGTGCGGGTCGGCCGTGACAATTCAGCGGGAATCACTTCGAGGCCGCCTCGAAAGGCAGCGACAAAACGGTCGATCCCGTGGTGCCCGCCATTCACCAGGCGCCGTGCCGTGGCCAGATCGTCCACCAGCAGCGCTTCCTTGATGGCCCGCTCGCGCGAACGAAGGAAGCTCGCCAATAGGCGCGCCGCAATCTTGGCATCGTTGGCCAGTTCAGGCTCGCTCAGCAACTGATCCCCTAACCCGATAGCACGTCCGTGCTCGGCATAATTAGCCCGTCCAGTAAGTTGTATGAAACCTCGTCCCCGGAAGTGTTCGCCGTCCGGCGGACCTTGGTTACCCAAGTCGGCCCGGGAATCGTATAGGTCGAACGGATGCCCGTCCGGCGAGGTATTGAACCTCGACTGTCCTTCTGAAATCGGCAGGAATGACTCGGTCTCCGCCCGAATCGTAGCCAACGCCATCAGCACCATGTTCCGATCCACCAACTCCGCTTCGTCCAACGCCCCCAATACTGGTGGCAGGTTCGTACGGATGTTTCTGACCGGCGTGAAGGGGAACATCTTCGAAACCCGCAACACGGTCACTTCAGGAATGACCGAGGAGACAACAACCTCAGCGACCAGGTCGAGCTCCGCCGCGGTTCTCGGTCCGACGATGCCGTCGGCCAATAGCCCCTTGCTCTTCTGGAATGCCAGAACGGCAGCCTCGGTGCCAGGCCCAAATTCGCCATCTACCGCCCCGGGGCTGAAGCCGAGTTCCTTGAGTCGGCGCTGCAGCGCCTCCACATCCGATCCAATGGATCCATCCGAAAGTACGCGCAAGTTCCCTCCCCAAAGCGGCTAAATAGTGGTGGTGGAGATCCACGGCTGAGACACTGGGCTCAGCATCCGTGGCATCCAGCACGGCCGTCAATCACAGCATAGAAGAAATCTGGTTCAGATTTGAAATCCTTTTTGCTCGGGGCCGACCCTCAGGGATGGCAGGGTGAACAGCGGCATACCATATCGGCGACATGACCCTTCGAAAAGCACGAGCCGCAAATACCAACGCGACCGGCAACTGGGGCCTTTCATCGTTCGATTGTCGCGGACATCCGTCGTCGCAGCTCACGCGGATTGATCTCGCTCTGTAGCGTTATCAACAACTTCCTGCCTGGTTTTGGTAGTCTTCCGCCAGCGAAGTGCTATTAACGAGTCACGATCTACCCGAACATTGGGCTCGTATCGCAATTTCGCAGTGCCTCGCTCAAAGCAGCAGGACAAGGCAAGCTCCCTCCGCATCACTCGTCTGCGGCCTCAAACGAACCACGAGGTACAACACAAGAAAGTCGGATTCGAGTGACCTGTCGGGCGCGGCGTCGGCTCGGCCAAGTGGAAAGGCGGCCTAGTGCTCGGCGTCGGGCTCCTCTGCGGAATCCGTCTCCTGTGCGGCGACCGTCTCGCCCTGACCGGAGCGCGCGGCGACCGCCGGTGGGCCACCGGGCGGCGGCTGAGCCGACAGCGGCAGGAGAGGACGGCGACTGCCGTGGTCAAGCAGGGTGAAGATAAGGAACAGCGAAAGCGTGGCGATGCCGATGCCAAAGATGATGGCGTTGATGGGCTTGTCATACTTCAGATGCATGAAGAACAGTGCCACGAGCGACGCCTTCATTGAGGCGATAACGAGTGCGACCACGGTATTGGTCGAGGGCGAACCGAAGTTGACACCGGCAGCGAGGACGGTGATAATCGTCAGCGTTACCAAGCCGCCGAGTACGCCCGTGTAAACCTTCTTTTCATGAGAATAACTGTGTCCGGCCATGGTTCGCTCCTTGCTACGAAATCAAATACATGAGCGGGAACAGGAAGATCCAGATCATGTCCACGACGTGCCAGTACAGACCGGTCATATCGACGGGGCCGTAGTATTTCTCCGAGAAGTCGCCTCGCTTGGCCCGCCACAGCAGCCACGAGATGACCACCATGCCAAGGATGACATGGATCCCGTGGACGCCTGTCATCATGAAGTAGAAGCCGAAAAAGACGGACTCGAAAGGCTGGGCGGCACCGTGGTAAGCGTAAAACTTACCAGGGAGGAGCCCCTCATGGAACTTGTGACTGTATTCGAAGGCCTTGATCCCGAGAAAGACAGCGGCCAGGCATAGGGTGGTCGAAAGGTAAGCGATGAGATTCTTCACCTTACCCGCCCTGGCGCTGGCAACACCCATCACCATGGTCCAGCTCGAGACCAGCAGAACAATCGTGTTCACCGCCCCTAGCCTGCGGTCGAGATGGTGGTGCGCCGAGGCGAACGCCTCCGGGAACCGCGAATGCATGAAGCCGTAGGCCGCGAACATCCCGCCGAATAACAGGATTTCGGTCACCAGAAAGGCCCACATGCCGATCTTCACCGAGTCGACCTGCTGCTCCATCTCGGCGAAGTGGTGCTGTAGTCCCGGGTGGTGCTCGTGATGCCCGGCGAGCGGGGCGGCGGTGTCACTCATAGGTCGAAGTCCTCACTGGGGTTTCCGGCTCCTCGTGGTCGGGGAGCATCCTGACGGGGACTGGTTCCGGCGTCGTGTAATCGTAGGGCTCCCGCTCAACCAACGGCGTCCCGGGGAAGTTGTGGGTGATCGGCGGCGATGCTGTCTGCCATTCGAGGGTGCGGGCGCCCCATGGATTGGAGGGCGCGTCGTAACCCTTCCGCAGCGACGCGAGCAGGTAGCCCATCACGATGAACAGGCCGAGGCCGAGGATCCAGCTTCCAAACGTCGAAAAAGCGTGCAGCGGCTGGAACTGGTCGAGATAGTTGTAATACCGCCGTGGCATGCCGCGGCTGCCGAGAACGAACTGCGTCAGGAAGGTGGCATTGAAGCCAACGAAGATCAGCACCGCAGCCACCCGGGCCCACTTCTCCGAGTACATCCGGCCGAACATCTTAGGCCACCAATGGTGGAGGCCACCGATGAAGGCGATTACGGTGGATCCCATCATCACGTAGTGAAAATGGGCCACAACGAAGTACGTGTCGTGCAGGTGGACATCGGTCGCCAATGCGCCAAGGAACAGTCCAGTTAAGCCGCCGATAGCGAACAGCAGCAGAAACATGATGGCGTAGAGCATCGGAGCGGTTAGCGCGATCGAACCCTTGTACATCGTCGCCAGCCAGTTCCAGACCTTGACCGCCGACGGGATCGCGACCAGGAAAGTAAGCGCTGAAAAGACCGCCGCGGCAAACTCACTCTGGCCACTGACGAACATGTGATGGCCCCACACCATGAAGCTGATAAACGCAATCGCGACGCTCGAGTACGCGATGGCCTTATAGCCGAAGATCGTCTTCTTCGAATGCGTCGGGATGATCTCGGAGATGATCCCCATGCCCGGCAGGATCATGATGTAGACCGCCGGGTGCGAATAGAACCAGAAGAAGTGCTGGAAGAGAATCGGATCGCCGCCAAGCCGCGGATCGAAGATGCCGATCTGCCACACCCGCTCCATCATGAGCAGGAAGAGCGTGATGCCCAGTACCGGGGTGGCCAGCACCTGGATGATCGCCGTCGCGTAGGCGCCCCAGACAAACAGCGGCATCTTGAACCAGGTCATGCCCGGCGCGCGCATCTTGTGGATGGTGGCAATGAAGTTGACACCCGTAAAGATCGACGAGAACCCGAGGATGAACGCCGCCAGCGTCATCGTGGTAACAGCGCCGCCGGTGGTGGTCGAATACGGTGTATAGAAGGTCCAGCCCGTGTCCACGCTGCCGGTCACCATTGCGGTCACGGCGAAAATCGCCCCGAGCACATAAATCCAGTAACTGGCGAGGTTCAGACGCGGGAAGGCCACGTCCTTGGCGCCCACCATCAGCGGTATCAGAAAGTTACCGAGCGACGCCGGGATGGCGGGGATGATGAACAGGAACGTCATGATCGCGCCGTGCAGCGTAAACAACTGGTTGTATGTCTGGGCGTCGACAATGGTCTTCTGCGGCGTCAGTAGCTCGATGCGGATCAGCAGGGCAAAGATGCCGCCCAAAAGGAACATCGACAGTACGCTCCATAAGTACATGACCCCGATGCGCTTGTGATCGAGCGTAAAGATCCAGGATCGGATGCCCTTGGTAGCGTTTAGATAGTTCGTGCCGGACGCATGGTCTGCCATTAACTGCACCCTCTCTTATTTCTGCGCCTTGATGAATTCGGCGAGCGCCGAGATCTCACGATCCCGAAGCAGCCCCTGGAACGTGGGCATGATGCCCTGGAATCCATCCCGAATCTTCGCCTGCGGCTGCTGGATCGACTGCCGGATATAGTTCTCGTCGACCACGGCCGAGGTCCCATCGGTGAAGTGATGGGTCTGGCCAAAGATTCCCTTGAAGCTCGGCCCATCGCCGCGGCTCCCATCAATCGAGTGACACACATTGCAGCCGCGGCTCTGGTAAAGCATCGCCCCCAGCTCGGCCAGCGGCATGTTCTGGGATGCGGTGTCACCCTGCTCCTGCCACTGGCGGAATTTATCTTCGCTCTCCACGTAGATCTTGCCGAGCATGTTCGAGTGGCCGGCGCCACAGTACTCGGCGCAGAGAAGCTGATGGACACCTTCTTCGCGGGGCTGGAACCACAGCTCGGTGTACATATTCGGGACAACGTCCTTCTTGACCCGGAAAGTCGGCACATAGAAGCTGTGAATCACATCTTCCGAAGACATGACCATCCGGACGGGCCGTCCTACCGGCACGTGGAGCTCGTTGAGCGTCCGGGTCCCGTCAGGGTACTCGAACTGCCAAACCCACTTCCGCGCGGTGACCTGTATTTCCATGGCGTCACCGGGCGCGGTTGTCGCGTTCACATAGTCCTGGAAGCCCCAGAAGAAGATCACGATGACGATGATGAGCGGAATCACCGACCAGATCACTTCCAGCTTGTAGTTGTACTTGATATCCGGCGTGACATCGTCATCCCCCCGCCGGCGGTAGCGCCATACGAAGTAAGTCAGAATACCAGCGATTAGCAGGAAGAAGAACGCGCAAAGCAGCACGAGGGCGATGAAGAACACATCGTGCTGGGCCGCGTATGCGGAACCCTCGGGGGGCAACAGAATCGATTGTAACCAGCTCATTGCGCGTTAACCAGATGCTCATGCTCCCGGGCGGTCCGCGCCCGCTCACGCCGCCAGAATGTAACCAGGAACATACCCAGTACCAGAACCACCAACACCCCGCCCGCCCGCATCACGTTAGTGGCGAATGGAACGTATCCCTTCGAGGACGGATCGTAGTGGTAACAAAACAACAGGACACGGTCGGTGATCTCGCCGATCTTCCCGTCGGAGGCCTCCGTCAGGGCAAGACGCATGTCACGGGTCTTGAAGTGGATGCCGTATAGGTACCGCGATACCGTGCCATCGGCCGTCAGCACCATGATGGCCGCGGCGTGCGCGAACTGCCCGAGCGACTCGTCGTACTTGTAGTTAAAACCTACCTGCTCGGCGAGTTTCTTGGAGTTATCCTCGTTATCGGCCAGAAAGTGCCAGCCCGGCGCCGGCTTGCCGTAATTCCCAAGGTAAAGTTCCTTCTTCTTGCCGGCCAGAGCGTAGGTCTCCGTCGGGTCGATCGAGATGGTGACCACCTCGTACTGATCGCCGGGCGTCCATGGGATCTCTCGCAGCGTCGTCGTCTGCCCGTTGAGCACCAGGTTACAGAGCATCGGGCAGTTGTAGTAAACGAGGTTCAGGATCACCGGGCGGCCTTTGTTGAAGATCTCGCGCAGCGCGACGGGATAGCCATCCTCGCCGATGAAGGTGAGATCGAGATCGATCTTGGAGCCGAGCTTCTCGTCCACACCGACGCCTTCGAGCTCATTCGGGAGCGGCTGGTCAGCGGCCTGAAGAACCGCCAGGAAAACCAGGAGACCGACTCCCAACAGCCGCAGCCCAGCCACAAATCCGTGCCTACTGTGTTGCATTTGTCCCCCCTTCCGGCGACGCCGGGTACGGCGTGCTCGGATACGGCAGAGTCCCGTTTTCAGACTCCTGTATAAGCAGCTCCATGGCCCGCTCAATGGGCAATCGGACCGTCCCCTGGTCGCGATTGATATAGGCGTAGGAGTGCAAGTCCTGGTCCTCGCTTGCGCGCAAGTCCTTTAAATCGGCAGCAACCGGCTCGAGGACCTTCTGGTAGATCTGTTGGTCGTAGTTCACGTCGAAGTAATACTGGACGGCCATGATGAGAACGACCAGCCCGACGATGATCGAGACTCCGAGCCCGGCGATGAGTTTGGCGTTGACTTCGTGCCGATCGAAGCGGTCCTGATCAGCCGGCATCGTATTCGCGGTTTCTGTCAATGCTCGAAGCTCCTTACATGTTTTGATGCGTCAGCGCCTGGCGAAGCCTCAGGTCCCCAACGGGAATCATGGCGTGGCGCCGTAGCTGATACCAGAAGGCCAGCCCGAAGACGCCGCCCGTGGCCAGGAACGTCGTGACGTCCAGCCAGTGGATATGGAAGCCGTCCGGATGCACCGCCGGAAGGATCATCCAGTGCAGGTCGAGCCCGTGCATGATCAGGATCCAGACGCCGGCGATCGAGAGGATGGTGAGGTTCCGCTTGGCGCCCCGCGAGAGCAGCAGGAGGAACGGGACGATGAAGTGCCCCACCACCAGCATTGCGCTGACCCAGACCCAGGTGCCCGCGAACCGCTGGTGGAAGAACTCGGTTTCCTCCGGAAGGTCCCCGTACCAGATCAGCAGATACTGCGAGAAGGCAATGTACGCCCACCAGACGGTCAGCCCGAACATCCACTTACCGAGGTCGTGGTAGTGCTCCACGGTAATCGACTTCCGCAGGAAGCCCGCCGACCGGAGTCCAATCGCAATCAGGGTCACCAGCGCCATGAAGGAGAGCGCGCCACCGGAAAAGACATAGACGCCGAAGATGGTCGAGTACCAATGGGGGTTGAGCGACATCACCCAATCAACCGATGCCATCGTGACGGTGATCGTCAGGATTAACATCCCCGGAGCTCCCCACCGGCGCAACGCCCCCCGAGCCCTCAGGTCACGGCCGTTGTCCTGCACCACGGAGTTGCGGTACAACGCCGCGGCTAGCACGATCCAGATCGCGAAGTAGATCACCGTACGGATCATGTAGAACGGCGAGCTGAAGAAGAACGCCTTGAAACGCAGCTCGGGATTCTGGGCGACGTCGAAAAAACCCTGCTGGCTCCACGCGTACAAGGTCGGGATGCCGATGGCCACCGGGATGAACAGGATCGTCATTGTAGGCAGCGTGATCATGAGGTTTTCCATCAGCCGCCGCACGGTGACGCTCCAGCCGGCGGAGGTCACGTGCTGGATGGCGACAAAGAAAGTCGCCCCCCAGCCGATGGTGAGCCAGAACATGAAGTTCACCAGGTACGATCCGTAAAAGTTATAGCCGTCGGTGGACCACCCATAGGCGCTCGCCACCCAGCCCACAACCAGAGCGCCCAACAGCAGGTTGCGGCCGCGGGTCCACAGGCCGGCGTCCAACTGATAGGGTTCCTCGAACTGTTCGAAATTAACTTCGGAATGCATTAGCGCAACTCACCCCGCATGTCGGCGGGCACATCCTCGATGGTGCCGCTGGTTGCCCGCTGCAGTGCCCGCACGTAGGCGACGATGGCCCAGCGGTCGCGTTCGGGAATCTGAAAACGGTAGCTCGGCATGGTGCGCCGGCCGTGAGTAATCACGTTGAACAGCTCGCCGTCGACCATGTCATGGATCCGACCGTCGTGTAAGTTGATGGCGGGCCACGCGCCTCGCTGGCTGACGATGCCTTTGCCGGTACCGGCACGGTCGTGGCACGGCGCGCAGTAAATGTCGAACCGCTCCTGTCCCCGGGCGAGCACATCGGCATTGATACCCAGCGGATTCCGGCCGACGTACATGCCGTTCTCGATACCGGTATAGAAGGCGTCGTCTTCTTTCAAGTCGCCGACGGCCACCGTTCCCGGCACGGGGCGCCGGGTGGCGCGGCCATCCGGGAAGAAGGTGCTCGCATGCTGTGCCTCGAGCTTCGGCTGCTGCTTCATATCCGGGAAGACCTGGATCGGATTCCTCGTGGTCGGGGTGCTGGTGCAGCCGGCGAGAACCGCGAGCGCCGCGATGAGCAGGTAATGCCGCACTTAGTCCTCCTCCTCTTCCACGACAGCGGTCTCCTCGGCTCCTGCCCCCGCTAACTCGGCCGCGGTCTCCTCGGAGGAGAACTGCGGATCGTCCGCCTCGATGGCGAGATAGAACTTATCCCGCGAAACCCCGCGGAACGCGTCCCAGGTAAACAGCGGGTGGTGAAACCGGGGCAGGCCGTTCAGCGCCAGCATGCCGCCGACAGCGGCGAAGGCAGCCAGCAAAACCGTCAGCTCGAAAGTAACGGGGATCGAGAATTCAAAGGCGAAGAGAGGTTTGCCGCCGATGATCAACGGGTAGTCGATAGCACCCGTCCACCACTGCAGCAGCAGGGCGCCGGTCAATCCGGCGATCCCTCCCAGGAACACCAGGTAACCGAGCTTCGATCTCTTCAGCCCCAGCGCTTCGTCGATGCCGTGGACCGGAAACGGAGTGCAGGCGTCCATCCTGGAGAAGCCTTTCTCGCGCATGTGGTGGGCGGCTTCGAGCAGCGCCTCCTGGGAGGAGAACTGCCCGACAGCGCCGTAGATCTTCCTATCCGCCATTAGTGGCCCCCCTCCCCGGCGCCCGGTGAGCGCATGACGCCCTTCACCTCCGAGATCGCGATGGCCGGCAGGAAGCGAAGGAACAACAGGAACATCGTGAGGAAGAAGCCGACCGACCCGGCGAACGTCAGGATGTCGACGATCGTCGGGTGGAACATCCCCCAGCTCGACGGCAGGAAGTCGCGATGCAGGGACGTCACGATGATGTTGAACCGCTCGAACCACATGCCGATATTGACCATGATCGAGATGGCGAACATCGCCGGGACGCTGCGGCGTATTTTCTTGAACCAGAACAACTGCGGCGAGAAGACATTACAGGTAAACATCGTCCAGACCGTCAGGGCGTAAGGACCCGACACGCGATTCAGAAAGACGAACTGCTCATACGGGTTGCCGCTGAAGGCGGCGGTGAAGAACTCGACCGCGTAGGAGTAACCGACGATGCTGCCCGTCGCCAGGATGATCTTGTTCATGTTCTCCAGGTGGTTCACCGTGATCAGATGCTCGAGGTGGTAGACCTTTCTGGCGAGCACCATCAGCGTCACTACCATGGCGAAACCGGAGAAGACGGCGCCGGCCACAAAGTACGGCGGAAAGATCGTGGTGTGCCAACCGGGAACGATGGCGACGGCGAAGTCGAAGCTGACGATCGTGTGGACCGATAGAACCAGCGGTGTCGAGAGCCCGGCCAGAATCAGGTAGGCCTTCTCGTAGTGGTTCCAGTGACGCGCCGAACCGCGCCAGCCGAGTGCGAAAAATCCGTAGATCTTCTCGCGGATGCCGGAAGCCCGATCCCGTAGCGTGGCCAGATCCGGCAGCAGCCCGACGTACCAGAAGAGGATCGAGACTGTGGCGTATGTGGAAACCGCGAACACGTCCCAGATCAGCGGACTTCGGAAGTTCTGCCAAAGGCTGATCTCGGGCATCGGGATCGGGAAGAGCCAGTAGGCTCGCCACGGGCGTCCGGTGTGGAAGAGCGGAAAGATGCCGGCGGTCATGACGGCGAAGATGGTCATCGCCTCGGCGGCCCGGTTGATCGAGGTCCGCCATTTCTGCCGGAACAGGAACAAGATGGCCGAGATCAGCGTGCCAGCGTGGCCGATGCCGATCCAGAAGACGAAGTTGGTGATCGGGAAGCCCCAGGCCACCGGCTGGTTATTGCCCCACACGCCGACGCCCTTGTAGAGCAGCCAAACGAGCATGGCGCCGAGCACGACGGTGAAGATAGAGGTGATGCTGATGGCGACCCACCATTCCTTAGGGGGCTTGTTTTCGACGATGCGCGCGACGTCGTCATTAACGTCGGCGTAAGTCCGGTCGCCTTGGACGAGTGGTGGATCGAGAGCAATGCTTGGGTCGAATGTAGCGTCCGCCATGGCCTAGGCTCCCTTTGCCTCGTTCAGAATCGGAAACAGCGATGAGCTTTCATGGCCGCCGCCGCGATCGTCGCCGCCCCCCCCGAGTTCGGGATTGGGATTGCGGATCCGGGCCAGGTACGTCGTACGCGGCCGGATGTTCAACTCGGCCAGCATTGCGTAGTTCCTGTTCTGCGCCTTGATACGCGAGACCTTACTCTCGGGGTCGGCGATGTTACCGAAGGCAATGGCCTCGCTTGCGCAGGTCTGCTGGCAAGCGGTCTTGATCTCGCCGTCCTTGAGGGTCCGCCGCCCCTCGGCATTGGCTTGTATCTTCTTCTCCTCGATTCGCTGCACGCAGTAAGTACACTTCTCCATGACGCCCCGCATCCGCACGGTGACGTCGGGATTGAAGACCATCTTCCCGGTCTCGGACAGGTCGTGATGCCAGTCCAGGAAGTTGAACCGGCGCACCTTGTAGGGGCAGTTATTCGAGCAGTAACGCGTGCCCACGCAGCGGTTGTACGTCATCATGTTGAGGCCTTCCGAGGAATGAGACGTGGCCGCAACCGGACAGACGTTCTCGCAGGGCGCGTTCTCGCAGTGGTGACAGGCGACCGGCTGGACAACCGCCTGGGGATCCTCTTCCGAGCCGGTGAAGTAGCGGTCGAGCCGGATCCAGTGCATCTCGCGCCCCCGCGCCACCTCGTGCTTGCCCACAATCGGAATATTGTTCTCGGCCTGGCAGGCCATGACACAGGCGTTGCAGCCGGTGCACTTGTTCAGATCGATGGCCATGCCCCATTGGTATTGGCCGGTGTAGGGCGGGTTCTCATAGAGAGACTCGAGGGGCAGATGATGCACGGCGTGCTCAGCGAACTCGGGCTCCTCGCGATAGTGTTCGAGGGTGGCCTCGCGAACAAGGGCGCGCCCCTCCATCGAACTATGCTCCTGAGCGCTCGACAGGTCGTACCGCCGGCCCGTTCTCGTAACCTCGATGCCGCCGGCAAACCCCATCTCGCGGGCGCTCCGCAGCGGGCTCGGATTGAAGCCGGCGCCCTCGCCGACGCGCCCCACTGCCGTCCGGCCGTAGCCGAGTTCCAGCGCGATAGAGCCATCGGCCTGACCCGGCTGAACCCAAACCGGCGCTTCGACGGCCCGGCCGTCTTTGACGATCCGGATCACGTCCCCCGTGGTGACGTCGAACTCACCCGCCGTGGCTGGACTCAACAGGGCGGCGTTGTCCCAGGTGAGCTTGGTCATCGGGTCCGGCATCTCCTGGAGCCAGCCATTGTTGACGAACCGGCCGTCCCAGACCGACGGGCTCGGATAGAAGACCACCTCCGGGCCGGCGCCGCCACCCACTGCCGCGGCTGCTCCCAGCACCGCGTCCCTCCGCAGGGTCACCGATTCCACCGGGAAGGCCGTCCCCTCAATCACGCCATCGTGAAGCACGCGGCGCCATTGCTTCTCATTGTCCCCGCCGCCCCACTGGCTCATCCAGTACTGGCGGACGATCTCGTAGTCGCGCTGGTCGGCCTGATCCCCGAGCAGAGCCAGCAACTCGGCGGCCGTCTTGGTCGAATAGAGCGGCGCAATCAGCGGCTGCTGAACGCTCGCCGTTCCGTCGAGGGCGCGGGCGTCGCCCCAGCTCTCGAGGTAGTGACTCCCGGGCAGGTGCCACGTCGCGGCGACGGCCGTCTCATCGGCATACATACCGTGATGGATCACCGTGTCCACCTTGTCCAGCAGGGCCGCAAAGTTCAGGTCGCCAGGAGCGTCATAGCAGGGGTTGGCGCCCAGCACTATGAGCGTCGACACCTGACCGGAACCGATCTCACTGGCGAGATCGACGATCGAGTGCCCGGCCGGCCCAACGGCAGGCTCGGCGAACTGGATCGTCTGACCCAGGTTGCCCAGCGTTTCGTTGATCAGGTAGACGAGCGCGTGGACCTCGGCCGCCTGCCGGGGTCCGGCGATAACGAGCGAGCGTCCGCGATGGGCTTCGAGGTCCCGCCAGACGGCGCCGCCCCACTCGGTGTCGGGGGCCTCTCCGCGGGCCACGGCGGCCGCCATACCGGCGACCTCGCCGGCCAGCGCGCGAAAACGGTGGTCCGCCGCCGCCCCGGTCACCGTAAAGCCGGGCTCCACCACGTAAAGACGATTCGGCTCGTCCCGCTCGCTCTCGATCTGCCGACGGCGCGCGAACTGCCGGACCTCCGCAAGTGATGGGGCATCGACGCCCAGGAAGTCGCTGTCGAGCGACAGGATCACATCGGCCTTTTCGAGGTTATACCGCGGCTGCAGCCTCCGTCCGAAGGCGATCTCCGCCCCGTCCAGCTCGGCGTCCCGGGAAATGGAGGAGTAGGTGACCCACTGCGCGGCCGGAAACTTACCGAGGAAGCGATCGCGAACCGCGCCGAGCGAGGGCGAACCCGACGGCTCGCTTAAAATGCGAACGCCGCCGCCATCGCCTAGATTGTCGGTGGTGAAATGCTCGCGAGCGAATGCTTCGAACTCGTCCCAGTCCGACCGGTTGCCGCCGTGCAGCACCGCCTGGGAACGGTCCGGATCATAAAGGTCGAGAACCGACGCCTGCGCGTAGGCCGATGCCGCCCCTAGGCTGGACGGATGCCGGGGGTTGCCTTCTATCTTAGTGGGCCGCCCGTCATGCGCTTCGACGACCAAACCGTGCGCCACGCCACCCAGCGTCATCACGGTCGAATAGAACCTCGGGTTGCCCGGGACGTAGTCCTCGACGCCCTTCGACTGCGGCAGGATGTGTTGCACGGGCCGCGAACACGCCGTCAACCCGGCGAGGCCGAACGACGCGGCCATCAGCTTGAGCAGTGTCCGGCGCGAGCCCGATTCGAGCATCTCGGAGGCACCCTCCGGGAACTCGCGGTGGAGCCACTGCTTGAACTCCGGCTTGTCGGCCAACTCGTCGAGACTGCGCCAGTATCGCTGGCCGTTTCCTTTGATATCGCTCACTCGATTGCTCCCCGAGCCGGCTGCTCCCATGCGGCGATTTTCATCGGTGACACCCCACACAGTCGGTTGGCGGCTTGATCCCCTTGGCCTCGATCAGCTCCCGGCCGATCACCGCCGGGTCGCGGTCGGGCTGCCAGGCGAGATTCGTTACCTGCTCCACGGGGCGGATGCTCGCGGCCGGATTACGGTGGCAGTCCAGACACCAGGTCATGGTCAGTGGCTTCTCCTGGTGGACGACGGCCATCTGGTCAATCCGCCCGTGGCAGCTCACGCAACTGACTCCGGCCGTCACGTGGGCCTCATGGTTGAAGTAAACGTAGTCGGGCAGCACGTGAATCTGCACCCACGGGATCGGTTCACCGGTCGCGTAGCTGTCCCGAACCGGCTGCAACAACGGGCTATCCGCCTTCACCCGCGTGTGGCAATTCATGCAAACCTCGGTTTGCGGCAGGGCCGCGTAGCCGGACCGCTCCACCGTGTAGTGACAATAGCGGCAATCCATCCCCAGATCGCCGGCGTGGAGCTTGTGGCTGTATGGGACTGGCTGGACGGGCGCCCAGCCGGTGTTCCTCAAGTTCGGCTGCAGGAGGTATGCGGCTAACGAGAAAACCGCACCGCCACCGATCACGAGGACGAGTACAGTTCTCCGAAACAGCCTATCCGTTGACTTCCTAAATGTTGCAGACATTGAAATAATCGGTCAACGCCGAGACCACCCAGGGTCTCCCCTCAGCATGACGATTCAGGTGTGATTCCCCGCTGATACTGCGGTACGATCTACATCGTACACTAAAACGATCAACATTGCACCGTATTGGCAAAAATTCTTGTCAAACAGTAGCTTCGGGGCAATCATTAGCTTAGGATGCTGCGGTGATGGCGAGGGTCGCAACAAAACTGGGGCGTTATTTTGGCGGACTCAAAGTTCGCTACAAGTTGATGGTGCTCCACAACCTGTTTTTTGTGGTGCTGTCGGCGGGCGTCTACGTGGCGGTGATGCCGGTGATCGAGAACTGGGCCGCGGAAGAGCAGGCGCGGGAAGCGGTCCGGAGCGAAACCGTCGACGGGCAATACTACGAGTCGGTTCTGCGCCGGATCTGGATCAACATTTTCGCCGTGCTGGCCCTCACCTATTGGCTGGGCGTTGCGATCCTCGAGGGTGTCGTGATGCGGCAGTACATTTACAGACCCCTGCGGATCCTGCTGGCCGCCGACGAGGCGTCCTTGCGCGGAGATCGAGCCCGGGAGTTGATCGACGAGTCCTTGATTCTCGGCGACGAGCTGGGCCACCTGATGTCCTCGCGGAATGCGACCATTCATCGACTCCGCCAGCATGAACAGGAGCTGGAACGGGCGCTCCAGCGCTTGGAGGAGGCGGCCAAGGATCTCCGCCGGAAGAACACACTTCTCGCGACGGCCAAGCAGAACATCGCCGCCCAGGACCGGCTGGCCAGCCTCGGGATGCTCGCCGCCAGCCTGGCCCACGAGATCAACACGCCGCTGGCCGTCCTGCAGGGGTCGGTGGAGAAGCTGATCGAAGCCGCGCCCGACGACGCCGCGCGGGCCCGGCTCGAGCGGATCCTGCGCGTCTCGGCGCGCCTGCAGAAGATCAGCGACTCGATGCTCGACTTCACCCGCGTGCGCACCGACAACTTCGAATCGATCTCCATCCGTCCGGTGATCGAAGAAGCCTGGGAATTGGTTTCAATCGACGAGCGGGCCAAGCTGGTCCGCTTTGAAGACGGGACACAGCGGGGAGATTGCGTGCTCGGCAATGCGGACCGTCTCACGCAGCTCTTTGTGAATCTGCTGCGGAATTCGCTGTCGGTGATTCCAGCGGATGGCGAGATCTCGGTGGCCTGTGAGCGTAGCGCCGAGAACCTGTTGATTCGCGTAGACGACAACGGACCCGGAATCCCCGACGATCTCCTGCCAAACATCTTCGAAGCCTTTGTGACGACCCGGCTCGACTCCCGCGGTACCGGCCTCGGCCTGGCAGTGGCCGAAGGGATCGCGGAACAACATGGCGGCGCGATTCGGGCAGTGAACCGACCCGAGGGCGGCGCTCGCCTGGAAGTACGCCTGTCGGCCGCGGTGTCTCCGCCGGCGGCCGGAGAACGAGACCGCGGGGACCCCGCGGCAGGGAGGCAGTCATGAACCCGGAAGCAGTCCGCAAGGACCCGCGCACGCTGGTCGACATAGCCGTTCTCGACGACGACTACGACTTCAGAAGCTACATGGAAGATACGCTGGCCGATGAAGGTATCTACTCTGTGCGCACTTATTCGCATCCTGAGGACCTGTTCGCGGCGGCCCGGGAGCAGGTACCCGACATCGTCCTGCTCGATATGAAGATGGGCGAGTTCCGCGGCGACAAGGTTCTTGAACAGTTACTCCACCGCTGGCCCCAACTTTGCGTGATTGTCATTACGGGCTATCCGTCACTCGAGGATATGCGCGCAACGTTCAAGCTGCGCGTGTTCGACTATCTGTCGAAGCCGTTCACGCTGGCGCAACTGCGCCAGACGCTCAAGAACGCGATCGACACCTTCCACCTCGGGAGAACAGATCAGGACCGGCTGCGCGAACGCCTCGGGCACCGGATCCGTCTGCTGCGCGTGGAACACGAGTGGTCGCTCAAGGACTTGTCCGCCCGCAGCGGGCTGAGTGTATCGCAGATCTCCTCGATCGAGCGTGGCGCGCACCTGCCGAGCATGGAGTCGCTGCTGGCCATCAGCCGGGCGTTCGCGCAACGCCCGTCCCAGCTGATGGGATCGATCGATTTCTAGCAGATGTCTCTGGTGCCGGCGGTAGCCCGGCCGGCCTATTGCACATAACCGAGCCCCCGCAACCGCTCGATAACGGCCGGGTCGAGTTGGCGCGTCCCTCCGGCGTACTTGGGCGTTGCCCGAAGCCATTCGTCCAGAAGCCCGAGCAAGCGCCCGGTCTGCTCGGCTGACTCGCTGGAGAGGTTGCGGTCCTCGCCGGGATCCTCGCGAATGTTATAGAGCTCCCGATGGCCGCTCTGGGTCGTGATCAGCTTCCACTCGCCCGACACCACGGCCCACTCCCGCTTCGTTTCCTGGGCCCCCCGCTGATTTTCGGCAGCAAACAGAGCCGGAGGCGGCGTGGACGAAGAGGACATGAGACTCCGGCCGTCTAAGCCCTCGCTATCCTCGATCCCAGCGGCGTCAAGGATGGTGGGCAGCACGTCGACCAGGCTGACCGGCTCGTCGACGACGGCGGCCTGCTGCTGTCGCGGATACTTGATCAGCAGCGGGACGAAGATCTGGTGCTGGTAGAGCGTTTCTCCATGCCCGTTTACTCCGTGGTCGCCCAGCCCCTCGCCGTGGTCGGCGGTCACGATGATCACGGTGTTGTCCCATTCGCCCGATTCCTCGAGCGCGCGGAAGATCCTGCCCACACAGTAATCGGCGGTGGATATCGCCGCATCATAGCGGTCAACCATGAACCGCTGTTTCTCCGGAGTCGGGCGATGGCCGGCCCCGTGTCCCAGCCTCAGGTACTGGGCGTGGCTGAAGCGTTCGCCGCCAGTATCGAATTTGCGGAATATTTCTTTCGTGGAACTACGGGGAGCATGAGCTTCCATGAAGTTCATGAAGAGGAGAAACGGCTCGGGCCTGGCCGCGGCAATCGGGATGAGAAGCTCCGCGGCCGTGGTCAGATCGGCGCCGCTGATGTAGCGGCGTTCCAGGGGCCAGATCCCTGTGTACTGAAGAGCGCGGCGTACTCCCCGCCGGAGGCAGTGCAGGTCCGCCTCGAGCCGCGGCGACCGGAAAAGCTGGAATCCCTGGTCGAACCCGTGGTCAGACGTGACGTAGGCGATGTTGGCCGAGAATGCCATCGTCCGGTATCCGGCGGCAGACAGCCGTTCGGCGAGGGTGTTGAACTCGGGACCGAGAGGGGCGCCGTAGGGTCGCTGCGGGGGTCTCTCTCGACGCCCAGGCGACGAGGGTAGAGGCCGGTGAACAGCGAGGCGTGCACGGGCAGCGTGTAGTTGGAGGGAGAGACCGGACGGCGGTAGAGCGTGGCTCGGCGGGCGAACTCCTCGAGCCGCCGGGTCGTCGGCCGGTCGTATCCATAGACGGAGAGATGGTCCGCCCGGGTAGTATCCAAGACGATCAGCACGACGTTGGGCGCGCCGGGGTCGGCCGTCGCGGCGGTCGGTTCCGGAAGCCGGGGCGACCAGAACGTGTGCGCGATGGCCACCCCCACGCAGGATGCGGCCAGTAGGCCCGCGACCCAGCTCCCGCCGGCTCTCAGCGGTTGCGCGCCCCGGCCAAGAAGGGGCTGCGCGACGGTGACCAATAGGATCGCCCCCGCCACGGCGAGTATAACGGGCCGATCCCCCTTGAAGTGGAAGCGTTCGAGGATCCAAGGCAGGAAGACGAGAACGAACGCGACCCGCCACGGTGACCAGAGTCGTCCGAACCGCCCGGAGCGGCTTCCGCGCAGGAAGGCGTACAGGAGTCCCACCGTCATGAGGGCCGCAACGGCCACTAGAAACAGCGCGGCGATATCGGTCCGGCGGCGGAACACCGCCAACTGCACAGCGAAGGCGACCGGCATGGGCAATAAGGTCGCCGCCCGGCTGCGAAGGGCCCTCTCCTCGTCCGCCATTCGCCCGAAGAGGCCCAGGACCGCGTACGCACCCGCGCCAAGCACGAATCCGATGGCGACATAGGACGCGAACGTCACCAGGTTGAATAGCCAATACCACCCCGATAGCCAAGCGAATTCCGGCGCCACTATGAACCGAACCGCGTTGACGTAGACGAACTCGACGACACCGTACGCCACCCACGCCGTCGCGCCGGCGCCACCCGCGGCCCGGAAATCACCCCGATTGGACATCAGGTGAACAATCATGCCACGGTCGGCAGCGGGAGGCAATTCGTCGCCCCCCGCGGCCGGAGGGTCTCATACCGCCTCCAGCATCCGGCCCTCGGGCTTATCGGCCCTCGCGGAAAAGAGGCTGCGGGTGCAGGTAAGTCAGGCTGCGCCAGAGCCATTCCAGGGGACCGTAGCGGAACCACCGTAGCCAGACAACGCTCAGAACAACCTGCAGCGAGTAGATCGCGATCGACAGGCCGAGACCGGCCAGGGGACTGACCCGCCCGAACCAGCCCCAGCCCCAACTGTAGAAGATCCACGTGCAGATCGCTGACTGCAGAATATAGTTGGTCAGAGCCATGCGCCCCACATAGGTGAAGGGCATCAGCAGGCGGCGGCCCGTCGCACCTTGAAACGCCAGGATCACGCTACTCCCGTAGAACAGGCTCAGTGCGGGCGTGCCGATCGAGGAGGCAACCCACATCACCACGTTTGGAAGCGTCGGAGCCATCGCGTCCCCCGACCACAGATTGAAGATCGCTACGTAAACGACACTGGCGGTGAGTCCGGTCAGCAACATCCATGGAAGCCAGCGGCGGAGCTGTGGAAGCACCGGAGCCGGATCCTGAAATAGACGTGTTCGCCACAGCCAATACCCGAACAGGAACAGACCGAGAATGCGGGGCAGGGTGAACAGGCTCGCCGAGTTGAACGCCTGCCAATCGGCGAGACGCTGCGCGAAGATCTCCCGGAGGCCTCCGTGAGCGTAGATGTGGACGGCGCGGGCGATCGCCTCGTGGCTCGGCGGGGACGGCGCGGTCCCGCCCCCGGCCATCAGGTTTAGCGCGGCGAAGCCGAGAAAGAAGAACAACGGCAGGCAGTAGAGGTAGAGTGACCAGTTGAGCAGCGTCTCCTCCACGTGCTTGCGGATGAGCAACAGAACCAGGCCCATGGCCGCATAGGAGAGCAGAATGTCGCCCCACCACAACAGGAAGGCGTGCGCTGCGCCGAACCCCAGCAGCACGATCATCCGCCGGACGTAGGTAGCGGTGAATGGCTGCCCGCGGCCAGCGGCGCGAGTGAGCTGCACGGCAAAGCCGAGGCCGAACAGAACAGCGAAGATAGCGATGAACTTGCCCGTCACGAAAACGTCAATGGCGGCTTGTGTGAGGAGGTCGGCGGCGGAGTTCCAGACGAGGTCCGGCCGATAGTAGACCTCCACTGCGGAGTTGAAGCCGCGCATGTTGGCGACGATGATGCCGATGAGAGCGACACCGCGGAGCGCATCGATGACCGCGATCCGCTCCCCCGGCGGGACGGGCTGCATGCGCGCATTGTAGCGGAAGCGGCCACCGGCCACCGGCGACCGGCCGCTACACTGGTAGATTGGAGCCAGCCACTCACTCTCTCATCGGGTACATGATGAGCCGCACGGGATTGCGGAACTGGTGTCCCCTCGCCACGCCCGTGCTGCTGATGGCGGCCAACGCCCCCGATGTCGACTTCGTCAGCATCCTGGGCGGCGATCCGCTCATCCTCGCCTGGCATCGTGGCCCGACGCACGCGGTATTCTTCACGCCCCTGGTGGCCTTGCTCCCCTTGCTCCCGATGCTCATCTTCGCCCGGCGGAAGATGCGGTGGGGACAAGCCTATCTTGTCTCGGTCATCGGTGTACTCAGCCATATTGGGCTCGATTGGACCAACATCTACGGCGTCCGCCTGCTCGAGCCCTTCAGCCACAAGTACTATCATCTGGACATCTCCGGAGTTACCGATCTGTGGATGCTGGGCGTGCTGTTGGCGGCCGCCGCCTGGTTCGTGATCTCCCGGCTGGTGAACGCGGAAATCGGCGCGCGCAGGACGAACGGGCGGCCGGTGGCGGTCGCGGCCCTGCTGTTCGTTTGCCTCTGGCAGGGAGGTCGGTACTTCCTGCACGAGCGGGCGCGGGCGGTGCTCGACGCGCGTCTCTACGACGGCGCGGCCGCGACGCAGGTGGCTGCCCTGCCCCACATCGGCAGCCCGCTACGCTGGACCGGCCTCGTCGAGACGGAGCGCGCGTTCCGGTTGTTCGAGCTCGACCTTGCCTCGAACGACTTCAACCCGGACGCCGGCCACATCTACTACAAAGCCGAACCTCAGCCCGCCATCGAGGCGGCCAGGAAAACCGCGCCGTTCCAGCGCTTCCTGAACTTCTCCCACTACGCGCTCTGGCGCGTCGTGCCCATCCCCGAACCGGAAGGCGCATTGCGCGTCGAAGCCCTTGACCTGCGCTTCGCCGTCCCCGGCGACGGCCATTTCGTCTCGACCGCCATCGTCGACAAAAATGGCCAAGTGGAACGGGCGTGGTTTCAGTTCGATCCGCCGGGCGAGGGGCCGCGGTTCAAATGAATGGCCGTATATGAACGTATGTGAACGTATATTGGGAGCGTTGGGAGCGACACGGACATCGCTCTCGGGCGTTGGAGTCCACTCCTTTGGGGCCAATGCTATCGGACACGCTCACCGACGGTCCCCATCACCAAGCAGCCCCTTTGAAACCGGGCATCCTGATCCCATATACGTTCACATACGTTCATATACGGCCCCATCCGACTCCCCCCTCACCGTGTACAATTCATACCGAGGATCATCATGGGAACTTCTAACAGCTTCAACGCGGCGGCAACGCTCAATGTGGGCGGCCGCGACTTCGCCATCATGCGCCTGGATGCGCTCGAGCAAGGCCGGCGTCGGCAATGTCGCCCGGCTCCCGTATTCGATCAAGATCCTGCTCGAGAATCTCCTCCGCCACGAGGATGGGCAGACCGTGCGAGCCGCCGACGTCGAGTTTGTTGCCGGCTGGAACCTGAAGCCGGTTTCACGAGAGATCAGCTTCATGCCCGCGCGCGTCCTGCTGCAGGACTTCACCGGGGTGCCGGCCGTCGTCGACCTGGCGGCGATGCGCGACGCACTCGAGCGCATGGGAGTCGATCCCAAAAAAGCCAACCCGCTCCTACCCGTCGACCTTGTGATCGACCACTCCGTCCAGGTCGACAAGTTCGGCTCCTCCGATGCACTCGACTTTAACGCGATGATCGAGTTCCAGCGGAACCGCGAGCGCTACGAGTTCCTGCGCTGGGGCCAGTCAGCATTTCGGAACTTCCGCGTCGTGCCGCCCGACACCGGCATCGTGCACCAGGTGAACCTGGAGTACCTGGCCAGCGTCGTCTTCCCGAACAACGGCGCCGGCCCCGCGCAGGCCTACCCCGATTCGCTCGTCGGCACGGACTCCCACACCACCATGATTAACGGCCTCGGCGTTCTCGGCTGGGGCGTGGGCGGTATCGAGGCCGAGGCCTGCATGCTCGGCCAACCGATCTCGATGCTGCTGCCGCCCGTCGTCGGCTTCAAGCTCATCGGCGCCCTGGCGGAAGGCTGTACCGCGACCGACCTGGTGCTGACCGTCGTCCAGATGCTGCGGAAAAAGGGCGTTGTCGGCAAGTTCGTCGAGTTCTACGGTCCGGGACTCAGCGCCCTGACGCTCGCCGACCGGGCCACCATCGCCAACATGGGTCCGGAGTATGGCGCTACCGTCGGCTTCTTCCCCGTCGACCACCTGACGCTCGACTACATGCGGCTCACCGGACGCGCCGCCGACCAGATCGCTCTCGTCGAGGCGTACACGAAGGAGCAGGGACTCTTCCGCACCGACGCCTCGCCAGATCCGATCTACTCCGACGGCCTGGAGCTCGACCTCGCCACTGTCGTCCCGTCGCTCGCCGGTCCCAAACGCCCGCAGGACCGCATCAATCTGCCGGACATGAAGAAGGCTTTCCTAGGTTTGCTGAGCGGCGCACCGAAGTCGGCCGACGTGCAGTTGAACGGCGACAGCATCAAGCTCAGCGACGGGGCGGCCGTGATCGCGGCCATCACGAGCTGCACCAATACGTCGAATCCGTCGGTGATGATCGCCGCCGGGCTGGTGGCGAAGAAGGCGGTGGAGCGAGGCCTCACGGTGAAACCGTGGGTGAAGACGTCGCTCGCGCCGGGCTCCAAGGTGGTGACCGAATACCTGAACGACGCCGGCCTGATGGGCCCGCTCGAGCAGCTCAAGTTCCACCTGGTGGGCTATGGCTGCACCACCTGCATCGGCAACTCCGGTCCGCTGCCCACGCCCATCGAGGCGGCCATCAAGGAGAAGGACCTGCTCGTCGCCAGCGTCCTCAGCGGTAACCGCAACTTCGAGGGCCGTGTCAGTCCGATGACCAAGGCCAACTACCTGGCCTCGCCGCCGTTGGTGGTGGCATATGCGATCGCCGGCCGCGTCGACATCGATCTCAAGAACGAACCGCTGGGGCAGGATGCCGACGGTCAGGACGTCTTCCTCGCCGACATCTGGCCGAGCCCCGCTGAGGTCCGCCAGGTGATGAGCGCCTCCGTACGCTCGGAGATGTTCGAGTCGAGCTACGGCCAGGTCTTCGAGGGCGACCAGCAATGGCGCGCCATCCAGGTGCCCGAAGGCGACGCCTACGCCTGGAAAGAAACGTCCACTTACGTCAAGAACCCGCCGTTCTTCGAAGACATGAGCGAACCGGGCGAAACCATCGGCGACCTTACTGATCTGCGCGCCCTGGCGGTTCTGGGCGACTCGGTCACCACCGACCACATCTCCCCGGCCGGAACCATTCCGCCCGAGGGTCCGGCGGGTAAGTACCTCATCTCCAAAGGTGTCCAGCCGAAGGACTTCAATAGCTTCGGCTCCCGGCGCGGCAACCACGAAGTCATGATGCGCGGCACGTTCGCTAACATCCGCATCCGCAACTTGCTGGCGCCCGGCACCGAGGGCGGCTGGACGCGCCATCAGCCCTCCGGCGAGCAGATGTTCATCTACGACGCCGCCATGAAGTACAAGGACGAGGGCGTCGGCCTGGTGGTCATCGCCGGCAAGGAGTACGGCACCGGATCGTCGCGCGACTGGGCGGCCAAGGGCACCGGCCTGCTCGGCGTCAAGGCGGTTATCGCCCAGAGCTTCGAGCGCATTCACCGGTCGAACCTCGTCGGCATGGGCGTCCTGCCGCTCGAGTTCCTTCCCGGTCAAGGCTGCCAGGAACTGGGGCTGACCGGCACCGAGAAGTTCGGCATCGAAGGACTCGAGGGAGCCATCCGCGGCGATAAAACGGCCACAGTAAGAGCGGACGGCAAGGGCTTCCAGGTCCGGGTAAGACTGGATACGCCGAAAGAGGTGGAGTATTATCGTCATGGCGGGATTCTCAAGTACGTGCTGCGGGAACTGGCCAAGGCGTAACGACATCCGTCGACAATGGGCGCCTCTCAGGACCCGCCACGCCAGCGGATCCTGAGAGAGGAGACCCTATGAGTTGGACAGCGCTCTTGAAGAGCGAGCTCGAGAGTACCTATGCGTCCACTGCGAAGCTCCTGGACAGAGTCGATCCGGACAGCTTCGACTGGAAGCCGGCCACCGGCGGTAACTGGCTCACCGTCGGCCAGCTGCTGAAACACATCACGGATTCCTGCGGCGCCCCGTGCAAGGGCTTCGTCACCGGCGACTGGGGCATGCCCGAGGGAATGAAGGTCGAAGATCTGAAGCCCGAAGAGATGCTGCCGCCGGCCGAGAAGTTCCCGAGCATCGGGAGCATCGAGGAGGCCCGGAAGCTTCTCGCCGAAGACCAGGCCCTCGCCCTAAGAATGATCGACCAGGCCGGCGAAACCGACCTGTCGGACAAGCAGGTCGCCGCCCCCTGGGCCCCTGATGTTCAACGCCCGCTCGGACACTATCTCCTGAAGATGATCCAACACCTAGACCGCCATAAGGCGCAGCTCTTCTATTACCTGAAGCTGCAGGGAAAACCCGTCAACACCGGTGACCTCTGGGGTTAAGAAGAATGAGCGGCCGGTTTCCTGGCCGTATATAAACGTATGTAAACGTATATATGGTCAGAGGTAAATACTACCGGGAGCGTGGCATCACACAGTAAGTCGTCACCGCTCCCGGCCCGCCTTTTCGATAGCTGCTGTGTTCCTCAGCTCACATGTGCACTGCGAGCTCGCCTGACGCCCGCACAATCTTTCTTAGCCATATACGTTCATATACGTTCATATACGGCTAGTTCCTCCCCCGGAAGGCACCACCACCTCCCCACGAGCCAGATCCTCGGCCCGCATCCCGAGTTCCCAGCAGATGTCGCATAGCATCCGCTTCGAACACCGATCCTTCCAGCAGGCAACCGGCCCGAGTTGCGCCAGGCAGATCCTGGCGAGGTGGGCACTAATCCGGCCTTTCAGCAGGACCAGGTCACCCGGTCGAAGTTCGCGACCCAGTAGCTCCGCTGCCTCGCGAGCTGTTCCAAAACGGTAGACATTGGCCGGATCGTACCCTGCCTCGATGACGCGCCGCCGGCTGACGTTCGTCTTCGACCCGATCAGCACCACGATCTCCGCCGCGCCCCGAAGCAATTCCGCCAGGTACCGGAAACGGACGCTACTGCTCATGTCGGTTGAGGTCACATTCGAAAGAACCAGCCAGCGGCGCTCCGCCACCGCGGTTTTCATCACCTGAATGGCCGGCTCGGCGGTTACGAGCGGCGCTCCATAGTCATCGCGCAGGAAGATCGCGCCCGACGGAACCCGCACCGGCTGCAGGCGTCCGGGAAACGGTGTCACGCGCCCCAGCGCGCTGATCGCCGACGATAGTGGGACGCCAACCGAATCGGCCGCGGCCAGCGCGGCCAGCGCCGCCGACACCCAGTGCGTCCCTACTAGCTGCGTCCGGACCTCGCGGGTCCCGGACGGTGACCGGAGCAGGAACCCGAGCCGCTCGGGCCACAACGCGCTCACCATCTCGGCGCGGTAGTCGCAGTCTTCGGTGAGGCCAAAAAAATGCACCGGCCCCCCGCGGCCCTCCGCCAGCGGTGCAATCTGGGGGTCCTCACGGCCGAGGAGCGCCGCACCGCCCGGCTTCAGGTAACGCAGCAGCACACCCTTCTCCCGGGCGTGCTGCGCCGCGTCCTTGAATTTGTCGGTGTGGGTGGCGAGCGCGTTCAGGATAATGACGACGTCGGGCCGCAGCAGCCGCGCCGCCGGAGCCATCTCTCCCGGTCCGCCAACAGCGACCTCGATCACGGCGTACCGGTGCCACGGCCGCACCCGGAGGAAGTTCTGCGGCGCGACCGCCGCCGCGCCCCGATTCCTCCAGCTTCGATAGGTCCGCGCTTGCGAGGCCAGTATCTCCGCCAGGCACTCCTTGGTGGTCGTCTTCCCGACGCTCCCGGTGACCGCGATCACCGTGGTACGAAACAGCAGCCTCCGCCAAACGAACGCCATCACATACAACACCGGCACGATGGCCGCGGAAACACGGCTCAGAACAACCTGGTGAAACCAATTGATGTAATGCCTCGCGCGGATAGCCATGGGAATGAACGTCTTTGGATTGGCCGTATATGAACGTATGTAAACGTATATCAGAAAAAGAAAGGACTAAGTCACGATTCCCGGCATCGAGGTAGTCGTCGATTCCCGTCGGAGTCCACAACAATCGACTGGCAGCAACTTTCTCTCGGCCATATACGTTCAAATACGTTCATATACGGCCAGGTTCATTCTAATCCAGGACCCGCACAAACTCCGCGAGCACCCGGATCCGCCCGGCATCGCCAGCCTCCGGGTCGATCTCCCAGGGCTCGAACTCCGGGTTCAAGGGCTCCATTACGATGCGGGCATGCTGCCACCCCTCCTCGCTGATCCGCTTCTCCGAGCGGTACCGCTTGATCGTGTAGCGTTCACCGCCCTCCTCGGACTCCTCGAGGTTCTCGACCAGCACCAGGCGCCCTCCCGCGACCCGGTCACACCGTGGCGGAACACGCAGCGCGACCCGTCGGGGATCTTCGGCTCCATCGACCGCCCGGTGACGGTGGCCAAGAACATGTCCTCGGTCAGACGCAAGCCCGCCGGCGCTTCCACCCATCCTTCTTCGTCCACCTGCATCTGCTCGCCGAACCGGCCGGCCGCGGCGCGGCACGAGTAGACGGGCAGATGGGTGACAAACTCCTGCACGGTGGCCGGGATGAGCCGCTCATAGAGGCGGTTGAGCGTGGAATCGAAACGGCCCAGCACGACCATTTCGCGATCGCTGATCCGCAGCACGTTCGACAGCGTATCCTCGAGCCGGGCCAGGAAATCCGCGGGGCTCGTCTCGCCGGCCTGCTGCCGCAGGTCGTCTTCGAGCAGTTCGAGCACCTCGGCATCGTCCTCCTCGACGATCCGCTCCCAATCCCGCCGAAAGCGCAGGTCGAGCCGTTCCTCGCCGGGGTCATACAGAAGCACCCCCGCCGGTTCCGGCGCGCGGCCGGGCAGAGCCACTTCAAAAACCGAGTACTGCCCTTGCCGCATTGTCAGCACGCCATTCACCCTTTTAGATCTTATCGGCTCTGCCCGGCGAATGTTCACGGCGCGACGGACGATCCCTTCTCAGCAGCCGCGACGGACCGATTCTCGAGAGATCAAAAAGCCGGGCAGGCACGCCTCACGGCGCATAGGGGTAGTAGCCCTTGCGGTGGCGGACCGTCACGGACGGAAGGTTCACCTCGACCGAGATGTTGCGGAACACCCGCTGGTCATCGGTCACGCTCGGCGTGTAGCGAAGGATGTACTGCGTCGTGATCTCACCCGTCAGGGCCGCGATCGAATTGAAGATCCCCTCGGCGACGTGCGCGCTGTAGCCGCCCGTGCCGACCTTCAGAGCGTAGTTGCCTTCGTCCGAGGGCTTCGAGAGGTAGCCGGACACGTCCTCGTAAACGTCATCTAGCGGGTACTCGACACGTCCGCCCGGTCGCGGTGGCAAGCTTCACCAGATTGTTCTCCTCGGGATTGTCGAACTCGTAGGAGACCGTGCTCACGGCGTAGATCGTCACCAAATTGCGCTGGGCGATCTCGAGGACTTCGTCGAGGGTCTTCTTCGAGGCGTTGTCGTGTCCGTCGCCGATGATGACCAGCACGCGGCGCGGCTCGATCGGCTCGCCTTCCACCAGTTCCCGGTTCGTGCACGACATGTAGATGGCGTCGAACAGGGCCGCCCCGCCGCCGGGCTTCATCTCCCGGATGCGGTCGAGCATCTCGTAGGGCTGCCAGGTCGTATTCACCAACAGCTCGGCTTCGTTCGAGTAGCTGATCAGGTAGCCGGAGAATTTCGGATCCTCGGGCATCAGCGCCAGCACCAGTTCGATGACCGCCTCCTGGTAGCGCTTCCAGTAGATGCGCATGCTGTTGGACTGCTCGATCAGGAACCCGATGACCACCGGCTGGTTCCGCTCCGCGTTGAAGTATTCGATCTTCTGCTCCACGCCCTGGTCGAAAACCTTGAAGTCGGATTGCGTCCAGATCGGAGACGAAACGCCCCTCGGAATCGGTGACGGTGACCGGAACGATGACCTCGTCCACCTTTACGTGAATCGGCGACGTGCCCTCATCGCCGGCGTACTGCGGCTGTTGGGGGGGCTTCTGCTCGGGGATCTCCGGAGCACCACCTTGAGCAAAGGCCGCCAAAGCGACCGCGAAGAAAAGTAGAAGACGACCCCACATTGATGGCTACTGCTCCTGGAACGATTATAGGACGCACCGCTGTCCGGCTGGGTTGCGCCGTCAGACGTTCAATTCGATCGACGTCAGCAGCAGGTCGCGCGACCCCGCGGCTTCCTCGATCCGCAACGCAGCCCCAGTCAACCGCGTGTCCCGGACCGCCGGCTCCCAGGCGAAGCGGAGCGCCTCGGGAACCACGCCCGACAGGTCGCCGATCGTCACCGTCACCCGTTCCACCGACGCCGCCGGATGAGCCGCGATCTCTTCCTCCACCGATTCGATGATCGACATGGCGATCGAGAGCTCGTGCATAGCCTCATCCTTCGCCCGCGCAACGCCGGGGCTCGAGCACGCTCAACCGCGTCCCTCGGCACGCTTGGCCCGCATCCGCTCCTCGAGGAACGACACCCAGTCGCCGACCCCCTCCCCCGTCCGCGCCGATGTCCGCAGCACGGGAATATCCGGCCGGGCCTCCCGGATGTAGCGCTCGCTGAGCGCCGCGTCGAAGCCGGCCGCCTCGGCCATGTCCATCTTGCTGAGCACCACCACATCCGCCGTGTGGATGAGCGTCGGGTACTTGAGCGGCTTGTCCTCGCCCTCGGTCACCGACATCAGCAGGACCCGGAGGTCCTCGCCGAGGTCCCAGCCGCTCGGACAAACCAGGTTGCCGACGTTTTCAATAAACAGGAAGTCCAGCGCCGCCACGTCCCAGCCATCGAGTGCGCCCGAGACCATCTTCGCCTCCAGATGGCACATGGTTCCGGTGAGGATCTGCCGCGCCGGCGCGCCGCTCGCCGCCAGCCGCCGGGCGTCGTTCTCGGTAGCCAGGTCGCCGGTCAGCGCCGCCGGGCTCCACGACTCCCGCAAACGCCGGAGCGTCAGCTCGAGCAGCGCCGTCTTGCCGGAACCCGGCGCCGACACCAGGTTGACGACGTAGACACCAGCCCGCGCGAACTCCTCGCGCAGCCCCCGCGCCAACTCATCGTTCTTGCGGAGAATGTTCTTCCGTACCTCGAGAATCCGTGGTGGCATTGTCAGCAAACAGCATGCACGCAGGGACCCAGAAACAATCGACCCGGCGCGCCCGCCTGTCGACTACGATAACAGTCCTGCCTCCGGCCGTGGCATTCTCGCGACGTCCAGGTCCGCGGCCACCGACTCCGGGCTTCCCTGGAAGACCACCGCTTCCCGAAGTTTGGCAGGGCGATTGCACGGCATACCTGTAGTCTCGCGGACGATCTATGCGAAACACGGTCATCATCGTGCCGCCCCCAACACCCGGCTCCGGTTGCTCCTCCTGTGAAGCCCGAGGAACCTGCCAACCCGCGGCGCATCCGGTCGACGCTCCGCCGCCGCTCAAGTGCAGCGTATCGGTCGCCTCGGCCGCCTACTTCCTGCTACCCGCCGTGCTGGCCACCGCCGGCGCGCTGCTGGGAGGCCCGGGCGGAGCGGGCCAGTTGATCGGCGGAGTCGCGGGAATCGGCGCCGGGATGCTCGCCGGCATCGGACTGGGACGCCTCATGAGCAGGCCCGAATCGGGATCGCGGAGACAAGCCACATGAAGACTACGTTCGAACACGGCGTTCATCCGCCAGGCCATAAGGAACTCTCGGCTGACCGGCCGGTGGAGGCCCTGCGGGCGCCCGCCTCTGTCACGATCCCACTACTGCAGCACACCGGCGCCATTTGCACGCCGATGGTCAAGCCCCGGCAGGCGGTGGCCCTCGGTGAGAAAATTGGAGAAGCAGGTGCGTTTGTCTCTTCTCCGGTTCACGCTACCGTCAACGGCACGGTGAAGAAAGTCATTTCGGTGACGCTGCCCACCGGCCGGCGGGTCCCGGCTGTGTCCGTCGCCGCCGTCGGCGAGCAGCCCGACCCGGACCAGCTTTTCGCCGACGTTCTCGGCGGGGAATGGCCCTCGGACGAGGTCGCCCGGCACGATCCGGACACGATCGTCGAAGCCGTACGGCGGGCCGGCATCGTCGGCCTCGGAGGCGCCGCCTTCCCGACCCACGTCAAGCTCAAACGAAACCCGAAGAAGCCGGTCGACACGCTCCTGGTCAACGGGTGCGAGTGCGAACCCTATCTGACCGCTGACTACCGCCTGATGGTCGAGGCGCCGCACGCCATCCTGGCGGGCGCTCTGCTGGCGGCGCACGCGGCGGGCGCCACCCGGATCATCGTCGCGATCGAGGATAGCAAGCCGGCCGCCATCGAGGCCGTCGGCCGGGCCGCCGCCGGCACTCCCGTCAAGGTCGTGGCCACGGAAACCAAGTATCCGATGGGCTCGGAGCGTTCCGTCGTGCCCGCGGTGCTGGGCCGCCGGATTCCGACCCGCGGCCTGCCGCTCGACGTCGGCGTGGTGGTGTCAAACGTCGGCACGGTCGCGGCCATCGCCCGCGCCGTGCTCCGTGGACGGCCGCTCACGCACCGCATCGTGACGGTTTCCGGCGCCGGCATCCGGAAGGCGAAAAACCTCCTCGTCCCCATCGGCACTCCCTACTCGGACCTGATCGCCTACTGCGGCGGACTCACACCGGAGGCCGCGCAGGTGGTCTCCGGCGGACCGATGATGGGCTTCACGGTCGGCAACCTGGCCACCCCCGTTACCAAGGGGACCAGCGGGCTGACCGTGCTCACCTGGGCAGACATCGTGCGTGGGGAGGAGACCGCATGCTTACGCTGCGGTCGCTGCGTCGATGTCTGTCCTCTCGAGCTCATCCCGGCCCGGCTGGCGCAGGCCGCCCGTACCGGAGACTGGGACCTGGCGCGCCGCCACCACATCGCGGCGTGCGTCGAGTGCGGCTGTTGCAGCTACGAGTGCCCGGCCCAGATCCCCATCGTGCAACTGGTCCGCACCGCCAAGGTCGCCATGAGAAAGCGGGAGGCCGCATGAACGGGACGGAGCCGGGCTTCGGCCGGATGAGGGTCGCGCCGTCGCCGCACCTGTCCTCCGCCGGGGTGACCACACAGCAGATGATGCGCGACGTGCTGATCGCGCTGGCCCCGGCCCTGGCGGTGGCGGTCTTCGAGTTCCGCTGGTACGCGGTGCTGCAAGTCGGCCTGTGCGTGCTAACGTCCCTCGCCGCCGAATGGCTCTTCAGCCGGATGCGCGGGCGCCCGGCCACCCTCAGAGACCTCTCAGCCGCCGTCACCGGCCTCATCCTCGGCCTGTCGTTTCCCTGGAGCGCGCCCTGGTACGTGGCCGTCATCGCGTCGCTCGTCGCCATCGGGCTCGGGAAGGCTGTCTTCGGCGGACTCGGACAGAACCTCTTCAATCCGGCCATGGTCGGGCGGGCCTTCGTGATGATCTCGTTCCCGGGCGCTCTCGGCGCGGCGGCCTATGAAGCCGCGGTGGCGAGCGGCGCCGTCGACGTCGTCACCCGCGCCACGCCGCTGACCCTCGCCAAGCAGCTCGGCCAGTCGACCGGCCTCTGGCCGCTCCTCGCGGGGACGGTGAACGGCTCACTCGGCGAGACCAGCGCGCTGGCCTGTATCCTCGGCGGACTCTACCTCTGCTGGCGTCGCGTCGCGCCCTGGCAGATCCCTGCCGGAATGATCCTCAGCGTGGGCGTCCTGGGCGCACTGGCGGGCTTCGGCGGGGCCGCGGGCCTCGACGGAGCGCTCCATCACGTGCTCGCGGGCGCGGTCTTGTTCGGCGCCTTCTTCATCGCCACGGACCCGGTGAGCAGTCCACTTACACCCCGGGGACAGCTCCTGTTCGGGATCGGCGCCGGGGTTCTGGTGATGCTGATCCGGGCCCTCAGCGGTTATCCGGAGGGCGTGATGTTCGCGGTCCTGCTAATGAACGCCGTAACGCCGCTCATCAATCGCTGGACCGTCCCCACACCGGTCGGCGGACCGGTGCCGGTGGCAGCGGGGAGGGCCTCATGAAGCTCGGATACCTAGGACAGGCCTGGCTCGTGATCGTGCTGGCGCTCGGCTTCGGCGGCGCGCTGGCCGGGGTCCACGTCGCGCTCGACGAGCGGATTCAGAGCAATATCAGCAACGAGACGCTGTCGCAGATTCCCGTCCTGGTACCGGGATCGACCTCCGCCGAAGCCGAGACTGTCGCCGGACGCACGGTCTACCGCGCCATGGACGGCGACCGCCAGGTCGGCTGGGTAATCCGCGCCGCCGGCCAGGGCTTCGCGGACCGCATCGAGCTCCTGATCGGGCTGGACCCGGACATGCAACAGTTGACCGGCCTCTACGTACTGGCGCAGAAGGAAACGCCCGGGCTCGGCAACAAGATTTCGGAACCCATCTGGACGGAGCAGTTCGCGGGCCGCTCGGCGAACGAGCCACTCGTCGTGACCAAGAGCGATCCGGCGGGCGACGACCAGATCCGCGCCGTCACCGGCGCCACCATCTCCTCGGAGAGCGTCTGCGAGACGGTGAACCAGGCTGTCGCCGAGGTCCGCGCGGCGATCGAGGCGGACGCGCCGACGGGCGGAGAGTAGGCATGGCACAACAGGAACCATCGGCACTCGAACGATTCTGGAACGGCATCCTGCCCGAGAACCCCACCTACCGGCAGTTGCTGGGCATGTGCCCCACGCTGGCGGTCACCAACAGCGTGGGCGCCGCGCTGACCATGGCGGGGGCGACGGCCTTCGTGCTGGTCTGCGCCAACATCGTCACCAGTCTCATCCGGCGACTGCTCAAGCCGCACCTGCGGATCCTGGTCTTCACGCTGACCATCGCCACCTTCGTGACCATCGCCGACCGCTTCCTCGCCGCGTACCTCTACGAGATGAGCAAGCAGCTCGGCCCCTACGTGCCGCTGATCATCGTCAACTGCATCATCATCAGCCGCTGCGAGATCTGCGCGTCGAAGCAAGGCGTCGGGATCGCGGCCGCCGACGCGGTGGGCCAGTCGCTCGGCTTCACGCTCGGCCTGCTGAGCATCGCCACCGTGCGCGAGATCCTCGGCTCCGGCACCTGGTTCGACCTGCCGGTGCTCGGCCCGGCGTGGCCGGACTGGGTGATCATGGTGCTCCCGCCGGGCGCCTTCCTGACGCTGGGCGTCCTGCTCGGGCTGGCGAACTGGTGGACCGCGCGGAACGCGGGCCGGAAAGCCGGGGACGCGATCGGCCGTAGTGAAGAGCGCGTGCTCGAGGAGGTCGCGGGATAGGCCATGGAAACGGTAAGCTCCCTGATTCTATCGCGGTCGGCGCGGCGCTGATCAACAACTTCGTCCTGCACTACTTCGTCGGCATCTGCCCGTTCATCGGCGTCTCCCGGCGGGTGGACATGGCCTTCGGCATGGGCCTCGCGGTCACGTTCGTGATGGCGATCGCCGCGCTGCTGAGCTGGACGTTCACGTACTTCATCCTGCGGCCGGGCGCGCCGGTGACGGACTGGGTCTGGCACCAGATCAGCCCGGCCTCGACCCAGGTGATCGACCTGAGCATCCTCAACTACATCGTCTACATCTTCGTCATCGCGAGCTCGCGTGCAGTTCGTCGAGATGTACGTGCGGAAGTTCTTCCCGCGCGCTCTACAAGTCGTTCGGCGTCTTCCTGCCGCTGATCACCACCAACTGCGCGATCCTGTTCGCCTGCCTCGAGATCATGAAGCACGTCTCGGGCGTCATCCGGCCGAGATCTGGGGCCTCGACAAGGCGCTGACGCTGGCGGTATTCGGCGGGCTCGGCTTCACGCTGGCCATCGTGATCATGGCCGGCATCCGCGAGGAGCTCGACTACGCGACGTGCCGGAGCCGCTGCGCGGAGCGGGCATCACGCTGATCGTCGCGGGCATCCTGGCGATGGCGTTCATGGGCTTCACCGGCGTGGATCGGAGTCTGGCGGCATTGCTCGGGTAGGGGAAAACATCATGCTGACATGGGCGACAATCCTGCTCGCGGCCGGCACCCTGGCGGTGCTCGCAGTGGTGATGGCGGTGGTCCTGGGCTGGGCGAACGACGCCTTTCACGTCCAGGTCGATCCGCGGATCGACGACGTCGCCAATGCCCTGCCCGGCGCCAACTGCGGCGGCTGCGGCTTCATCGGCTGCCAGCCCTACGCCGAGGCGGTCGTGAACGCCGGCGCGCCGGTGGACAAATGCACCGTCGGCGGAGCGGGCGTCGCCGCGGCGCTCGCCGCCATCATGGGCGTGGAGGTCGGCGAGACCTGGCCGCGCCGGGCCGTCGTGCACTGCTCCTCGAGCACGGGCCTGCGAAAGCGGTACGCCGACTACTACGGCGAGATGACCTGTGCCGCCGCCCACCTGATCGCCGGCGTCCAGGGGTGCGTCTACGGGTGTCTCGGCTTCGGCGACTGCGCCGACGCCTGCGCCTTCGACGCCATCCACGTCCGCGACGGCGTGGCCACGGTCGACTACGCCGCCTGCACCGGTTGCGGCGCCTGCGTCCGCGCCTGTCCGCGGGAGATCGTCTCGGTGATTCCGTTCAAGACGCCGCAGATGCTGGTCATCGCCTGCTCGAACCGGGACTTCGGGACCGACGTGAAAGACGTCTGCGACATCGGCTGCATCGGCTGCAAGCTCTGCGCGAAGGCGAGCCCCCTGATCAGCATGCAAGGCGACATGCCGGTGATCGACTATGACGCCTACGCGGTCGAGTCCTCGTTTGAAGACGCGTTGGGCAAATGCCGCCCGGGGCGTCTGGTCTTCGTCGGCCCCGGCGCGCGGCAGCAAGCGGAGGAGTCGCCCGCAATGGCCGAAGTCTCCTGAGCCTCGTGTTTGCCGGATGAGACCCGGCAGACCCCGGATTTCTTGACAGCTCCGAAGAGAGCGGAGTCGGACTGTCCCCACTACCGCGTCAACTCCTCCAGCCGCGGCTCATCGGTCGATTCGATGTACCGCCCGAACCCGCTCGACGCTCTCGCCTTCCACTCGCCCGCATCCCCGAAAATCACCAGCGCCTCGATCCCCCGCCCCGCCGGCAGCAACGACAACCCGTCGGGCCCCAGTACACTCAGCCCCGTCGCCCAGATGTCGGCATCGACGGCCGCCGTCGCGATCACCGTCACCGACGGCACTCGCGACACCGGATACCCGGTTGCTGGATTGACAATGTGGCTGTACCGCCGGCCGCCGATCGTGACGTAGCGCGCATAGTCCCCGCTCGTGGCCACGGCCACGTCCCGAACCCGCAGCGTTGCCACGAGGCCTTCGCCAAAGGGGTTGCGCACGCCCACCGCCCAGGCGTCTCCATCCGGCGGCGCCCCGAAGCACCGGAGATCGCCCCCGACATCGACCAGTCCGGCCCCCGCGCCCGCCGCCCGCATCGCCTCCACTGCCCGGTCGATCGCCCAGCCCTTGGCGATGCCGCCCAGGTCCACCCGGACACCCGGCCCGGCCTTCACTGCAGTGTCCCGGCCGATCGTAATGGCCTCCCAGCGCGACTCCTCCCGCGCCCGCCGTATCTCCGTTTCCCCCGGCGGCCGGCCGCTCTTCGCCGCCTCACGCCAGAGCTCGATCAGTGGACGGCAGGTCACGTCGAACGCCCCCCGTGTTGCTTGGGAAGGGTCCCGGGCAGCGATGAGAATCTCACGGGTCTCTTCAGACAACGGTACGGCCCGGCCCGCACCGGCGTGGTTCAACCGGGAGATCTCGGAGGACTCGAGATAGGTGCTGGTGAGCGCCTCCACCCGCCGCAGCGACGCTTCTGCCTCCCGGAGCGCCCGTTCCGCCTGCGCCCGGTGACCCGGGGAGGTGACGACGGTGAGACGGGATTCCGTCCCCATGATCCCGGCCGGCTCCGCGTGGAGCAAGAGCGGCTCTCCCCGACTACCGCGGGTCTTCACGAGACTCACCACGACCAGGCCGGCCAGCGCGAGAATGGCGGCCACGGAGGCGATTTGTTTGGGCTGCCACTTCATCCGGAGTCCATGAGAAAAAACGGCCACCACTGGCCGTATTTCTGGAATTGCGGCGCTATTGCCAGACGAAAATCCATTATTAATTAAGCACTTAATAGCAAAAAACGGCCGCCTACAGCCAATGGCTATTTCCAGCCATACATCTTGCTGATCCGGAACACGCCATTTCGTCACTCTGAACGGCACTGGGGGACCCGCCAGCGCGGCGAAGGGCATCCGGCGATCGGACTTCACCCGATCCGTCCACGAGAGAGACACCGGTGACCGTCCAACATCGGATCTGCCGCAAGTCCGGTTCCAGCCTGTCGCCGCCCGGCGGACGACACTAGTGTGCTGTCTCCGAAGTCCCTGGACAGTGACCACTGGAGTCGTTGGTTCGTGTGGGGCAGCCGCTCCGGCTGCGGCGGGCCGGGGGGGGGGCCCGCCGCCCTACACAGGCCCCATCAACTTCCGAGACACGACGCTAGGGAGCGCCCTCGAGGGGCCGGTAGCCATGCTCGACCAGGGCGTGTCGCGTGCGGTCGAGATCCTGCGGCCGAACATAGAAGAAAGCTCCGACACGCACATGCCGGAAGATCACACCGCCGGTGTAGGAATCCGGTTCGACGTAGTAATCGATGCCGCGCTCGGTGAGACTATCCTCCAACTTGAGCGCCGCCCGCAACTTCTTCGCGATGTAGACGAGCTCGAGTTCCTCATCCCCGAAGAACTCGGCTGTCTGTCTCATGCGGATGGCGCTCCGGAGGCGGGCGTTACGGGTTCGGATCCACGACCGGAATCGTCGCGATGTTGCTGATCTGGAAGCCCTGGGAGATGGTCAGCGACGTTAGCGGGTTGGTCGGCAGCGCCCCGGCAAGCACCAGGTCACAGCGATAGAGCCCGAAGGTGCCCGGCTCGATATTGCAGGCCAGGACGTTCGCGGTGATGCCGCCGGCATTGGCGGAAACGAACTCCGCCGGCCGGTTCGCATCCGTGCCGGTGAACTTCTCACCGGTGCTCTGCAATACGCGCTCGACTTCCGGCACCACTAATCCGAGCCCCGTGGCCCACACCCGGACAATCTCTCCCGGGACCGCCGGATTCATCTGGTTGATAACGGCGCCGGCTTCATTGGCACAACACAGGTCGACTCCGGAAGCCGTCAGAATCAAGTTGGCGCTGTCGCTGGTCTCAGTCCCGAAGGAGATATCGTAGCCTGCGGGGCCTTCCACCTTGGCAACAAGCCGAATTCGCTGGAACCGGCTCGTGGCCGCGAATGCGTTGACCTCCGGGTCCTGGTTAATGAGGTCGATGAGTCCGTCCATGATCCGGGTGAGCCCGGCCAGTGTCTTCTCGAGGCAGATATCCACGCCCTCAGCGCACAGATCCTGCCCGGCGTTCGCATCGTCTTCGGTGACGGTGTAGGTGTATCGGCGGCCGTTGATAATCACGATGGCCTCGTCGCCGGCGGTGGCCGAGCCGTCCACGGAGATTACTCCCGTCGCATTACTGCTCGAGTGCAGCGCGATGGCCGGCCGCGGATCGGGCCCGTCGGCGGCGAAAATGCCGGGGTTGTACTGGATGATCGGCACGGGAACGACATTACTGGCCACAATCTGGCCGTCAGCACGGACGGAACGAATGTAGGCGTTGACGCTCTGGGCGTCGTAGACCTCCGACGGCATCTGGGCATTGATCTGCGTTGGCGAGACATACAGGATCGGAGACCGGATGCCATCGAAATAGACCTGTACCCCGCCAAGCGACCGCGGCAGTTTGTCGGCGTTCATGTCGGCCGAGACCGTCTGGTCGGCGAGATCGTCGCCCACGATGGAGACTATCGTGTACGGAGCGATCTTGGTCGCCTCCTCACCACCCGTTAGGAAAGAGCCGCTCGTATCCGCGGTAACCAGGCCGGATTCAGGCGTGGTGACCGCAAACTCGATGCTGTTACCGATGTCTCCGGCGCTCCGAGCGGTCAGGATGACAGTGAAGAAGGCTGGGTTCCCGGTCGCCAGGACATCCGGATCGCCCTCGCCCGCGTTGATCGCGTTGACGATTCCCAGAACGATGTCCTGGATCGTGTCCTCCGGCCCCACCGTGTAGGTGTAGTCGCGTTCATTCTCGATTTTGACGGTGATCTCGTCGCCCTCGGCGAACTCGCCACTAAGAGCAATCGTGCCGCTCGCGAAGATCTCGTAGCTGGCCGCGTTCCGCACACCGGTATTGGCGATCCGGCGCTCGGCCTCCGTGAAGATCAGGACGCGCCGGTTGAACGGGTCGGCGACGTAGAGGTTAAGGCCGTCCCAGGCGAGAGAAGTCGGCGTCCGGACCACGCCGGCGGACGCGATGTCATCGGGGAAGGCCTGATCCGAAGTGTTGTTGACGTACTCGTTCACCTGGCCGATGACGGCGTCGGCGTGTGCCCCGTTGCCGGTCGGGATCTGGTCGAAGACAAGGACCCGGTCGTTGCCGCCGTCGGCCACAAAGAGCCGCTGGCCGTCGGAAAGAGCATAGCGCGGGAAGTCGAGCGTCGCGGAGCACCGGGTCGGATAGGTGGTCTCGTCGATGGTGGTGGTCTCCGGGTCGTCCACGATGGCGGGATCACATACTCCAGGCGAGTTGTTTGACCTCCGGCTCTCCAGGTCCGGCTGCCCGACGGCCAGATTCGCCGGCTGCTGGTTCGCGGTGGGAATCGAGTTCCAGATGAGGATGCGGTTATTGCCGAGATCGGTAACGAAGAGGTGCTGGCCGTCGCTAGAGACCGAAACCGGGGTCTGCAGCGACTGGGCGTCGGCGACGAAATCCTGCTGCGTGAGATCGGATTGAACGAAAGTCGTGAAGTCCGGCGCACCCAGCACCAAGTCAGCCGCCTGACCGCTGGTCGACGGATTCCGGAACATCAGCACCCGGTTGTTACCGGTATCGGCGACCCACAGATTCCCGTCCTGCCACCAGACACCCTGCGGACCTCGCAGGCTGGTTGGCGTGGGATTGAACCCGTTGGAGGCGTTGGTGTCGAAGGAGGACTGACCCAGCACGAGATCGGCCGGCTGGCCGTTCGTGGTGGGAATCGAGTTCCAGATGAGGACCCGGTTGTTGTCCGTATCGGCTACCGCCAGCCGGACACCGTTGCTGGCCAGGCCGACCGGGACGCGCAGCTTGTCTGCTGCCGGCGCCACCTGCTCGGCCTCCTCGAAGTCCGGCTGTCCAACCACGACATTGGCTTCGCCCAGACAGGCCGGACAACGGCCGCCTTGGATCAGCTCTTGCGTCGGGTCCGGGAACTGCTGGGAAGCATTATTAAAGATCAGAACCCGGTGGTTGATGGGCGTGGCGCCGAGGCGGTTGGCATCCGCCACGAACAACGTGTCGTTGGCGAAGGCGACACCACCGGCACCCCCGAGCAGTTTGGCCGAAGCCCCCGGGTCCATGGCCGTAAAGGTTTCCTGGCCGATAATGAGCCGGGCGCCCTGTCCGGTCAGGAAGCCAGTTTCCGCCGCGAGTGTTCCGGCGAGCAGGAGGAAGAGAGCACAAAACCTCATGGTGATTAAAGACTTGAAGGCAGTTTTACAGTATACCAGTGGACGCGCTAGAGACTCCGGCGGGTTCCTCACAAGTGTAGCAAACCGGCGGCAGTCGCGGGAAAAGCCGGAAGTCAATGATACAATTGCATTTGTCTCGCCCAGCCTACTTCCATCGTGCGGCCGGTTGGTTGCTCGGCTCCGGCATACAGCGTCCTGACGGCGGTCTGGCCCGCTACTATCGGCGGGATCGCGGCGTCTGGGTCCCAGTGTCGACCGAGATCACCGGCTACGGCGTATCCGCCTTTCTCTATTGCCACCATGTGACCGGCGAGGACGCCTTTCGCCAGGCTGCCCTGCGCGCCGCCGACTTCCTGGTGCAGCGGGCCTGGGACGCCGCCACCGGCACATTGCCTTTCGAGCTCGCCCGACCCGGCAGCCCCCCGCCCCGCGCCTACTTCTTCGACTGCGGCATCGTCGCCCGGGGACTGCTGCGGGCCTGGCGATCAGCCCGCGAGCGGAGCTACCTGGTCTGCGCGGAACGCTGTGCGGCCTCGATGGCCGACGATTTCGCCGGTTCTGACCAAACGAACCCGATTCTCGCGCTACCCTCCAAGGAACCGCTACCCCACGGCGCCACGTGGTCACGCCGCCCGGGCTGCTACCAGCTCAAGGCGGCGCTTTGCTGGCGGGAACTCGCCAGCCACGGCTGTTCCACGGGAGCGGCCCACTTCCGCACCGCGCTCGCCCGGACGCTCGCGACCCACACGAGCTTCCTGTGCCGCGATACGGCCGAGGTGGGCGTAGTCGACCGCCTCCACGCCTACTGTTATTTCCTGGAAGGACTGCTTTCGGCCCCCGGCCTCCAAGAACACAGCGAGACCGTCCGGCGCGGCATCGGACTGGTCGAGCACCTGCGCGAGCGGTTCCGGAGCCGCTTCGAGAGATCCGACGTCTATGCCCAACTGCTGCGGGTGCGGCTCCTGGCCGACTCCCTGAAACTGGCGCCGCTTGACCGGACCGCGGCCGCCGCCGAGGCGGACCGCATCCGCCGCTTCCAGCTCTCGAGCGACGACCCCCGCGTCGACGGCGGCTTCGGCTTCGGCACCCGCGACGGGGCGCCCGCCCCGCACGTCAACCCCGTCTCCACGATCTTCTGCCTCCAGGCCCTGGACTGGTGGGACGCCTTCCAGGCGGGCCGGCCCACGGCCGGCACCTGGTGGCTCCTCTGAGCGGGCTGAAGCCGCCCAAGAAAAGGCTCCGCACCGCCTTGGTGGGGGAAGGCGCGCTTCAGCGTGGCCCCCGCGCGGTTGCGAGCGGAACAAGGATGAGACCCACATGAGCCGGACCCTCGCGGCGGATCGACAGATCCGCCACCCCGACCAGCGTCTCGCCGGGAACATTGCGGGCTTCCGTCACCTAGCCTGCCCTTAACCTTCCGCAGCGGTGTCCCCCGCAACGGAACCTCCGAATTCGGCTCGCCCGTATCTCGCTGATACGGAATGGGGACTCAGATGAGCGGGCGCGGCGCTTCAGCTCCGCTCTGCCCCCACCGCCGGCAAAGCTCAAAGGTCGCGGTCTCGCCAAAATTGAGTGCCACGGGGCGGTTCCGCCCGGCCAATCCGCCACCGGAAAAACGAACAGGTCGGCCAACGCACTACACTGGTGACATGAGGGTTGCGGTGCTAATAGCGCTCGTGGTAGCCGCCGCGGCCGGGCTGAGAGGAGAAGATCAGCTCACCCCGATCCTGAACCGCGTCTCCGAGGAGGCCGAGGTCTTCCGCCAGGTCGCACCCAACGTCATCGGGCAGGAGACGCTCGTCCAAAAAGTGCGCAAGGAGCCCCGGCGTTTCCGCCTTCGGGTCGGCGACGACGCCCTCGAACCACCCCCCGTCCATTTCAACGACCGCCAGATCGTCTCCGAATACGGCTTCTCGACGCTCGAGGAGGCGCCCGACGCGGTCCTCGAACTGCGGCAAATCGTCTCGGTGGACGGCCGCAAGGTGGTGGACCACAACCGCGCCCGGCAGACGCTCACCCTGGGCATCACCAATCGGGACGACAAGGCTAAGAAGACGATGCTCCGCCGTTTCGAGAAGCTGGGCCTCGACGGCGCCGCGGCTACCGACTTCGGCCAGATGCTGCTCCTGTTCCGGCGGCGGAACCTGTCGCGCTACAACTTCCAGCTAGCCGGCGGCGGCCGCATCGGCGCCGACGAGACCATCATGGTCGACTACGAGCAGAAGCAGGGTCCCGAGTCGTTGACGATCTTCCAGGGCCGCGAGGCCGTGCACGCCCAACTGGCCGGTACGATCGAGGTCCGGGCACGCGACTATCTGCCCCTGCGCATCACCCTGCGGACGAAACAGGTGGAGAAGGACCGGGACCTCGACTATCTGTATGAGAGCTCGGTGGAGTACTACCAGAGCGCCTACGGCGTCCTGCTCCCGGCATCGGTCACCTACCGGAAGCAGGTGAACGGGGAGTTGCTGGTCGAAAACACGTCGACGTACGCCGGCTACAGTATGTTCGCCGTCGACGCGGCCATCAAGTTCACACCGGCCGACGAGTCGAGCGGCGACGAGCCGCAGTTGGCGACGCCGCCGCCGGACTGATGCGCGTCGTCTACCTCCACGGCTTCGCCTCGAGCCCGGCGTCAACAAAGGCCAAGGCCTTCGCCGGCCTGTTCCGGCCGGAGGGCATCGAGTTGGAAGTCCCGGACCTCGCCGAGGGCGACTTCCGCACTTTGACCATTACCAGGCAACTGTCGGTGATCGACCGCGTGGTTGGCGAGGCGCCGGCCTGCCTGATGGGCTCGAGCCTGGGCGGCTACCTGGCGGCGCTCCATGCGGCTCGCCATCCGCAGGTGGAGCGGGTGGTGCTTCTGGCCCCGGCTTTCCGCTTTGCCGAACGCTGGATCGAGTACCTCGGCGACGATGCGATCCAGGCGTGGCGCCAGGACGGGTTTCGCCGCTTCTTCCACTACGCGACGGGCCGCGAGGAGCCGCTGGACGCCGCCTTCCTTGAAGATGCCCTCCGCTGGGAGCCCTTCCCCGAGGTGACCCAACCGGCGCTCGTGCTGCACGGCGAGCACGACGATGTCGTGCCCGTAAAACTGGCCCGTGAGTTCGCCCGCCGCCGGCCGAATGCCACCCTGCGGATCTACGACACCGACCATCAGATGCTCGACGTCATCGGCGAGATGTGGGACGAGATCCGGCGGTTCCTCCTCGAAGCCCCCACCGGCCCCTGACCCTTATGAAGCGCAGGGCTCCGTCGCTCAATGGAGCCGTGGCCGCAGGGAGCGGAGTCAGAAGCCACCACATCCCCCCGTTCGGGGCCGCCCCTTCGACTTTCTTCGGCGCGCCCCGATGTGCGCCCCGCCAAGTGGCGGCGAAACCGGTTCAGTCCCTCCCGTGTCACTTAAAATAGGAGGCCAGGAGCCACTCTGCCGCGTAACCAGAACTCGGCGGCAAGCGTACATTCAATTGAATACCAGAATCGGTATCCCGAATCCGGTAGGGCGAATTCCTGTAGCAAGAGTGTGCTACACTTCTTCGTAAGCGGAAGGGTGCCGAAGGACCATTTTGTGCAACCGGGTCGGCTAGTGTGGCGTCCAAGATAGGGACACCGAGTCGTGCCCGCTGGCAGAAATCCTTGGCGTAACGCAACCATGTCAGACCTCGGTCACAAT
>CAWELS010000007.1:0-28195 GCA_963809945.1 Bryobacterales bacterium
GCCTCGCCATCGTCGTGGCCCCGGTCATTGCGCCCGTGCTCGGCGGCTGGCTCACCACCAACTACTCCTGGCGCTGGGTCTTCTTCCTGAACCTGCCGGTCAGCATCCTGGGGCTCATCCTGGTAAATGCCTTCGTCTTTGACCCGACCTATCTGGTCCGCACCCGGCGCCGGATCGACGTTTGGGGTATTGCGATGCTCGTGACCGGTGTCGCCTCGCTCCAGATGATGGTCGACAAGGGCCAGCAGGAGGATTGGTTCTCCTCCAACTTCATCGTCCTGATGGCGGTCCTGGCGGTGGCGGGACTGGCGGCGTTCATCGTGTGGGAACTCCGGGCGCCCGAGCCGATGGTGCGGCTCCGGCTCCTCCGCCATCGCACCTTCGCCGTCGGCACGTCGTTCTCGATGATCCTGTTCTTCGGCCTCTACGGCAGCATCGTGCTGATTCCGCTCTTCATGCAAACGCTGCTCGGTTTCCCGGCCCTCACCGCCGGACTGTGGAACACGCCTCGCGGCATGGCCACCATGGTCGCCATGCCCATTGCCGGCTTCCTGATCGGCAAGCGCCTGGACATGCGCGCCATGATCTTCTGCGGACTGCTGACGACGGCCTTCGGCGCGTGGCAGTTCTCGCTGCTGAACCTGAACGCCGGTCCGTGGAACTTCGTCGTCCCGGAAATCATCATGGGCGCGGGCCTGTCGTTCTTGTTCGTACCGCTGGCGACCATCACCGTCCATCCGATCCAGCCCGCCGAGATGGGCTACGCGACGAGCCTGATCGCCTTCGCCCGCAACGTCGGCTCGGCGGTGGGGATTTCGATTCTGACTACTGTCGTAGCGCGCCGAGAACAACTCCACCAGACGCGGCTGACCGCCCAGCTCGCCGCCAACTCCCCCGCGCTGACCGGAGCCCAATCCGCCCTGGCCCGCATGTTGCACCAACGCGGCGTACCCTCCATCGCCGCCTCGCAAGGTGCGCTACGGATTATCTACCAGCAGGTGCGCCGCTCCGCAATTGTCCTGAGTTACCTCGACGGCTTCCGCATCATCGCGGTGCTGCTGGCGCTGGCTTCGCCCCTGGTGTGGCTCATGCGGAAGCCGAAGTTTGGGAAGTCGTCTTAAGTAGCCAGAGTGACGCCGAATATAGGTAATTCAATAGGTGTTTGAGCTCGATCTTCGCACACAGTTTGGTTGCTGCTACCTTGACCACGTGCTGCCGCCGGGGTGTTGTTGCACTGGTTGCATCTCGGGGGCTTTTGGCACCGACAGCGGGGCCTGGGACGGGAAGTGAGGATGGATTAGATCTCTATAGTTCTGACAAGCCCCTGGTGCCAGGTCGCAGACGACTTCCATAGTAAGGAAGATCACGTCCAGCCGTGTATTGAAAGACTTGTGGGCATCTGCCGCAAGTTGCTGTTCGAACTGTTGAACAAGGCCAGCCGTGCCCGTGATCATGGCTAGCTTGGAGAGAGCACCGGCTGCCGCGTACGGATCGTAACCAGCGCCCAATGAGAGCATGAACCCCCAGAGATCTGCGTCAAATTCGGAATTCGCCGGGCCAAGCAGCCAGACACCGGTCTGCCTCTGGATCACATGCCCCATTTCGTGCGCGATGATCCAACCCAGCTCGCTGGGAGAGTCGCTGATCAACTCAGCTAACCCGTACGTCAGGACAATCTCATCAGCGCCGGCGAAGGCGTTCAGCTTCTGCCCCTGGTACTCAGAGACCAGCGAGAAACGGGGGCAGGACACCGTCTTGAGAAATGCCATCTCAGGACTGGAGTTCGCCACTGATTTCAACGCTTGCCATGTTCGCTGAAATGCCATCCAGCTCTCGTCCCAGTGGGAAACGGGCCAAACTTGGGCACCAGAAGGAAGGGTAGCGATCAGGCCCCGGTCTACATTCAGCGTCCAGGCTATGAAATACTGCGTGGGCTCTATCGGCTTTATGTATATTACACCAAAATAACCTGTAGGCAGCCCTGCCAGTCGATTCTCCAGGTTAAAGGCGGTATGACCGCTTGGAGGTAAAGTGACAGTGGTCATCCCGACTGGCCGCCCTTCTGAGTCATGGGCCGTGATTCGCAGAGTAATGGGAATGTTCGTGTATACATTTGCGAGCGCGACGCCAAGTTGAGCAGTGGCAAACGAGGAGTAGGCGACGCCAGGACTTGCCGGAGGGGCGGCTACCTCAACACGGTGCACGCCACCCTCGATGGCGCGAAATAAACATGTTGCCTGGACGGGGGAGTCCGCAAACGCATACGCTGAGCCACCCACCACGAACGGTGAGGCCATTCTACTTCTAAGAACGCGCGTCCCCGATTGCGGCACTACGAAGGTCACTTGACTTCGTAGCCCCAGACCCAGATCTAGGGCAAGAGGCTGCCCATTGTCGTCGTATAGAAATAGCGTGACCCGGGCACTCTGCTGGCCGGGATTCATGAAAATAAAGGTAGTCTGCCACTGCTGAGCGGGGGGCCCCCCGTCTACTAGATGGGGGAAATAGATATTTGTGTGAGTCCCTTGCGGATATACCGCCAGTGCGATCCCTGGACTTAGGAGAAGTAGTAGCAGTAGCGTGTGCTTATTAGGTAAGAGTTTCATGGTGTTCTCTCAGGCCGAATATATCATGGAATGCAGCGGGACCAAATAGTTTAGGTCAAATCGGAACACCAAATTGGGGTCAAGGCCCTCATTGTCCGAAGTGGAAGGAGGGGGCCGTCGGTCGGCCACTGGCCAAGCGACAGCACATTGGCCCGCCTCCTTGACATCTCAAGATCTGTCATGACATTTTGGCAACGGGAGAATTGGCGCCATGTCCGGAACCCGCCAGAAATCCTCGACTCAGATCGACGCTGAGGTGCTGGCGGCAGTGCGGAAACTGGCCAACGCCGATGGCCGGCAGAGCCAGGCGCTGGTCGAGGAAGCGCTCGAGGACCTGATCGAGAAGTATCGAAATGCGCGTCCTCGTCCCCAAACGATGGCCGCCTATCTCGCCAGCCACGAGGAGTACGGCTCGCTATACAAGAAGCTGGCCGAGTAACCGACTACGTGACGCTGGCCGATGTGCTGCCCAGTCTACGAACTCCCAATCAGCACCCCGGTAGCAAAGACCAAAATCCCACCCAAGCCCACCTGCAAGGCCGCCGACAGCGGCGGGGTGTCCATGTAGCGATTCCGGATCCAGGCGATCACGGCCAGTTCAACCACCACCACGGCCACGGCCGCCACCATGGCCACCCGGAAGTCGGAGATCAGGAAGGGTAACGTATGGCCGATCCCGCCCAGGGCTGTCATCAGGCCGCAGACGATGCCGCGCGCCCAGGGATGGCCACGGCCGGTGAGGCTGCCGTCGTCCGACAGCGCTTCGGCGAAGCCCATGCTGATGCCGGCGCCGATCGAGGCCGCGAGACCAACGACAAAAGCGTCCCAACTGTTGTGGGTGGCGAAGGCGGCGGCGAACACTGGGGCCAGCGTCGAAACCGAGCCGTCCATCAGCCCCGCCAACCCCGGTTGCACGATCTGCAGCACGAACAGCCGCCGGTTGGCCTCGTCCTCGCGCTCTTTGACGTCCTGGGAGAGCTTGTCTTTGCCCAACTCCTCCGCCCGGGTCTCATGGATGCGCTCTTCCTGGGCCAGGTCGTCGAGCAACTGGCGGATACCGGCGTCCTGCGTTTTGGCGGCGGCGCGCTCATAGAAGCGGCGGGTCTCGATCTCCATCGAGGCGGCCTGCTTGCGCACCGTGTCCAACCCCAGCGGCCGCACCAGCCAGACCGGCTTGCGGTTTACGAAGCCGCTGACGTCCTGCGCGCCGAATGAGCGGGATGTGCTCGCCGAACTTCTCCTGGTACAACTCGATCAGGCGGCGCCGGTGGCCGGACTCCTCGGCGCGCATGCCGTTGAACATCGCCGCCGTCGCGGGAAAGGTCTCGACGCAGACCTTCCGCGAAGTCCGCGTAGATGCGCTCATCCTCCTCTTCCAGGGAAATCGCCAGTGCCAGGATCTCTCGTTCCGAAAGACTGCCAAAGTTTCGCATGGGGGTTGGACCTCGGCCTCATTGTACAAAGACGCTCCCGGTGGATTCCTGCCGGCCCACATGGAGCGAGCCGCCAGGCTTGATCGTCCGATCCGCCTCCCCCGACCAACGCCCCCGCCCCCCCTAAACCTCCCGCAGCAGTGTCCCCCGCAACGGGCCACCGAGTGCGACAAGCCCGCGTCGCCCCGTATCCCATCGGGACCCCAGATGAGCGGGGCCCGGCCGCTGCTGAAGGCCGCCCCACAAAAGCCTCGGGACCGCCGCCCCCACGCCACCTTTCTCCTTGACAGCTTAGGAGAGACCGGATACACTCTCCTAAGGAAGTAAGGAAAGAGCCCATGAACGCCAAATCGGGCCTGCTGCCCGGCACGCTCGACCTCCTGATCCTCAAGGCCGTCTCGCTCGGACCGAAGCACGGCTACGGCGTCCTGCTCCGCATCCAGCAGATTCGGGCGGCACGCTGACCATCGAACAGGGCGCGCTCTATCCGGCGCTCTACCGGCTCGAGAAGCAGAGGGCCTGTCGTCGCCGCATGGGGCACGTCGGAGAACAACCGGCGCGCGAAGTTCTACCAGCTGACCGCCGCCGGGCGGACGCGGCTGCGCGAAGAGACCGACGAGCTGGAACCGGACCGTGCCGCGGCGATGACGGCCGCGCTCGCGGCAAGGCCCGAGGAGGTGTAGGACATGCCGGGCTCGGCTGAAGTCCCTTCGGCTGACGCGTCACCCGCCGCCGCGCTTCGAGTCGGACATGACCGACGAGCTCACGCTTCCACCTGGAGAGCCGCGTCGACGACCTGGTCGGCGCCGGTCTGCCGCCGGACGAAGCCAGCGCCGCGCGCGGATCGAGTTCGGCGGCGTCGAATCTGTACAAGGAAGATTGCCGCCAGGCGCGCGGCCTCCAGTGGCTCGACGAGCTGCGCGCCGACATCCGGCTCTCCTTCCGCCAGATGGCGCGCAACCCCGGCTTTGCCGCGGTCATGGTGCTGGTGCTGGCGCTCGGAATCGGCGCCAACACGGCGATCTTCACGCTCGTCAACTCGCTCGTACTCCGACCGCTGCCTTTCCCCGAGCCGGAGGAACTGGTGCTACTCAACGAGACCAGCCCGCGCATGGACGGAATGTCGGTGGCGTATCCCAACTTCCTCGACTGGCGGGAACAGAACGAGGTGTTCGACGCCATCGCCGCCATGGCGAACGAGAACTACAACCTGACCGGACTCGATCAGCCGACGCGGGTCCGCGCGTCCCTGGTCTCGGCGGGTCTCTTCGAGATGCTTGGCGCCCGCCCCACAATCGGACGGTTCTTCGAGGCTGCGGACGATCGTCCGGAAGCCTCCCCGGTGGTGGTGCTCAGCTACGCGTTCTGGGCGGCGCACTTCGGACAAGACCCACAGGTCCTCGACACGACCGTCCGGCTCGATGGCAAGCAATACACCGTTGTCGGCGTCGCACCGCCTGGCTTCAAGGCGTCTCTGGATCCGCCGGACCTCTATCTCCCAATCGGCCTCAACGGGATCCGCTGGCGGTTCCGGGGGAGCCACAACGGCATCTCCGCCATCGCCCGCCTGAAGGATGGAGTCGACGTGGAGACGGCACGCGAGAACATGGCGGCGATCTCCCAACGGCTCGCGGAAGCGTACCCGGACACCAATACGGGCAACGGCGTCCGCATCCGCCGGTTGGACGACGCCGCCGTCGGCTCCCTGCGAGCCCCGCTGTTTCTGCTGCTCGCGACGGTAGGCGCCGTGCTGCTCATCGCCTGCTGCAACATTACAAACCTTCTTCTGGCGCGGGCCACCAGCCGCCGGCCGGAAATCGCCGTCCGGGCCGCCATCGGCGCCAGTCGCGGGCGTGTCATCCGTCAGCTTCTGACCGAAAGCCTGGTGCTGGCCTCGCTTGGCGGCGTCCTGAGCTTCCTGACCGGTTGGGCTTTCCTGCGCGGCCTGGTGGCGGTTGTCCCCGAAGAGTTCCGGCAGATCGCCGACGTGACGATGGATCCCCGGGTATTCGCCTTCGCCGCTGGCGTGTGCCTGCTTACCGGACTGCTGTTCGGCCTCGCCCCCGCCTTCGCCGGCTCACGCGTCAACCTTTCAACAGCTCTCAAGGAAGGCGGCCGCGGCGGCGCCGGACGGCGCGGTTCGCTCCGGAGCCTGCTCATCATATCGGAAGTCGCCGTGGCGGCCGTGCTGCTGCTCGTGGCGTCGCTGCTGATGCACAGCTTCTCGAACATCATCCACGCCGATCCCGGCTACGACCCGCGGAACCGGCTCGCCGTGAGCTTCTCCATGCCCGAGACCGACTACACCGGGCAGGACCAGCAGATCCGATTCGTCCGGCAGTTGATCGAGCGCGTCGACGCGCTACCCGAGGTGGAGGCCGCCGGCGTGGCGACCCCGCTGCTCGGCCACTCGCAGACCGGCGTCTACGTCGAAGGCACGCCGATCCCCAAGCCGGGCCAGATGGATCTCACCGACATCGGCCGCGTCAGCCCGGGCTACCTCGACGCCATGGGCATTCGGCTTCTGAAAGGCCGCTACTTTACCGACCACGACACCGCCGAATCCCAGCTCGCGGTAATCGTCGACGAACGCTTCGCCGACCGTTATTGGAGCGGCGACAATCCCATCGGCAAGCGCGTCAAGCTCGGACCCCCGGACGACGAGAAGGCCCCCTGGTTCGAGGTCGTCGGCGTCGTCCGCCACGTCAAGAACTACGGCGTCGATCACGAATCGCGCATGGAGCTGTATGCGCCTTTCTACGTGTCGCCCGTGCGAGAGACGACGCTCGTCGTCCATGCCGCGTCCAATCCGGCCGCGCTCGGGCCGGTGATTGGCAGACAGGTCCGCGAGATCGATGCCCGGATGCCCGTCTACGACGTCCACACGATGGAGGACTACGTCTCCGAGTCGGTGGCGCCCACGTTTCTGGTGACTGCGCTGCTGGGAGCGTTTGCCGCCGCCGCGCTGCTGCTGGCCGCCATCGGTCTCTACGGGCTGATGTCCTATAGCGTGGTAGAGCGCTACCACGAGATCGGGGTGCGCATCGCCCTCGGCGCCGGCCGCGGCCGCGTGCTCGGGACGATCATTGCCCAGGGATCGAAGCTGGCCGCCATTGGCCTCGTCATCGGTCTCGCCGTCTCGTTCCCGCTGGCAAGCCTGCTCGGGAGCATGCTTTTCGGCGTGAAGGCGCAGGACGCTGGCACCTTCCTCGCCGTCGGCGCGGCCCTGCTGACGGTTGCCATCATCGCGACCTTCATCCCCGCCCGCCGCGCCTCCCTGGTCGACCCGCAGATCGCCCTCCGCCACGAGTAGCGGGCGGGTGCAATGAATCAGGGAGAGGGAGGATGCTTTCGCCGCACTGAGTGTCTTGGAGCGTCTCGAACGACCATGAGCACCGCGGCGATTTCGATACCCATTCCAGAAGGCGCCATCGAGCGCAAGATCCTCATGGCGCGGGGGAGAAAAGTACTGCTGAGCATTCACCTCGCCGAGCTCTACGAGGTCCCCGCCAAGACGCTGCTCCAAGCGGTGAAGCGCAACATCGACCGGTTCCCGGCAGACTTCATGTTCCAGCTCACCGCCGAGGAGTGGACCTCTCTAAGGTCACAAATTGTGACCTTAGAGGGCCGCGGCCGCCACCCGAAGTACCGGCCCTATGCCTTCACTGAGCAGGGCGTGGCGATGCTGTCGAGCGTGCTGCGGAGCGACCGCGCCGTGGAGGTGAACATCGCGATCATGCGAACCTTCGTTCGCCTCCGGCGCTTGCTCGCCGAGCACGACGAGTTGGCCACCCGGCTCGGGGAGCTGGAGCAGAAGTGCGACGAGCAGTTCCAGGTGGTCTTCGACGCCATCCGCCGCCTGATCGAGCCTCCGGAGAACCCCCGCCGCCCCATCGGCTTTCTGTAGGCATCCCTCGTGCCGGCGGCCGGCCCACTCCGACGGGGAAACTCCCGAGTGACACCTCGTCGATAACAATTTCCCTCTTATTTTCCAATCACTTCTGGCTGCAGGCGCCCGGTTCTCTCGTCCCGGCATGGTAGGGTGTCCGGTAGGAGCCAGCGCCGGCGTCCGACAGAATCCGACAGTTCCCGACACTTTTCGTCATTTCCTCCTGTCGAGGTCAATCGGCTTCGTTCCCTACGGTGGCCCTTGACGTGGGCCGAGCAGGAATCCGACAGAATCCGACACTTCCCGACGCTTTCTTCTGACTTGGCTCCGTTCCGCCCAGTGGGGCAGGCGGTTCCGCCCAAGGTCAGTTAGTTTGGCGTCCAAGGTGTCATCGTAAGGCGGACGTCTACGTCCGCGGCCGACCTCCAGGTCGGCCCTCTGCGAGTGAGAACGGCTACGCCGGCACCTACAAGATGTTGAGAACATGGACGCTCCTGCTTGTCCGACGTACCGGTGGACAGCGCGACCTGGAGGTCGCGCGCGGGCGTGGACGCCCGCCTTACAGCGCGATCACACCACCACATGAGAAAAACTAAGTGGCTTTGGGCGGTTCCGCCTGCCCAGTGAACTTCCGGCTCCCCCCCAGTCGCAAACCAACCTGTCACAATCCGCCCCGGCGTCAGTATTGTAAGGAGAACGGAGCAAGCGTGGAACTGCTGACAGACGACGAGCTGATGCGGAAGGTCCGGGACGGCGAGGTCGAACGGCTCGGCCTCCTGTTCGAGCGCTACTCGGGTCCGCTGTTCAACTATCTGCTGCGTCTCACCGGTCGGCGCGACGTGAGCGAGGACCTCGTCCAGGAGGTCTTCTTCCGGGTCCTCAAACACCGGCACACCTACCGCGATGACGGCGGCTTCACCACCTGGATCTACCGCATCGCCCGGAACGCGCACATCGACTCCCTCCGCAAGGGACGCGCCGAGACGCCGCTCGCGCCGGACGCCCAGATGGAGACCCTCCTCTCGGACCCTGCGCCCGGCGTCGACCTTCAGATCGAATACCGCCAGGATGAGGCGATCCTGCTCCAGGCGCTCGATCGGCTGCCGGCCGAGAAGCGCGAAATCCTCGTACTCAGCCGCTTCGAGCGAATGAAGAGCAACGAGATCGCCAAGGTCCTCAGTTGTACGGCCGGTAGCGCCCGGGCCCGCGTCCACCGGGCGCTCGAGGCCCTACGAAACACTTTTACGGAAATCGCCCAGGAGAAGGCACGGTGAACTGCGAACAGATCCGCAAACGACTGATCGAATACCTGGAAGGCACGATGAACGATGCCGACCGGATCGCGCTGGAGGCCCACCTGTCCGACTGCGGGCCCTGCGGCGAGGAGCTGGAGACCATGAGCGAGCTGTGGAACAAACTGAGCACCGTCCCGCGCGAACAGCCCAGTGAGGCGCTACGGGACCGCTTCTACTCGATGCTCGGCGCCTACCAGGAAGGTCTGCGCGAGAGCCAGCGGCAGCGCGCAAGCGGCTTCTCGCTGAGCTGGTGGCAACAACCGGTCCTTCGGTGGGCCGGCGCGGTGGCCCTCTTCCTCGCCGGCATCTTCGGCGGACTGGCGGTGGCCGACCGCAGCCACTCCCAAACCGAGATCGCCACGCTGCGAGACGAGCTGACCTCGATGCGCCAGTTGATGACGCTCTCGCTGCTCCGCCAGGATTCGGCCAGCGAACGGCTCCGCGCCGTGAGCTGGAGCCAGCAACTGGCCGACCCCAACGACGAGATCCTGAACGCCCTGCTGACCGCCCTCGATACCGACTCGAACGTCAACGTCCGCCTGTCCGCCGTCGACGCACTCCGGCACTTCGCCGAGCGGTCCCAGGTCCGCCGCGGACTGGCCGATTCCCTCGGACGGCAGCATTCGCCGCTCGTCCAGATCGAGCTGGTCGAGGCGCTGGCCGGCATGCGGGACGAGTACGCGACCGAGGCCCTCGATCGCCTGGCGCGGACCGACGACCTGAACCCGGTCGTCAAGCAGCGGCTGGAACTGGTGACGCAGTGAGGAAGGACAACATGAGCGCGAAACGATGGACATGGCTGTTGCTCGTGGCTCTTTGGGGTTGCATGAGCCTCGCTGCCGCGGAGGTCGATCAGACGGACGTCACCGAGCGAACCTTCCGCCTCGGGGCCGCGCCGCACATCCTGGTGGACAACGTCAACGGGTCGATCGACGTCGAAGGCCACCCGGGCGATGTGATCGAGCTGACAGTGCGCCGGCGCCTGCGGGCCGATTCCGGCGCCAAGGCGGCCGAGGCGCGGGAGAAGGAGCGCCTGGAGATCACTGAGGAGGACGGCCGGCTGCTGCTCTACGTGGACGGTCCGTACCGGCTCCAGGACGGCGGGATGAACTACCGCGGGCGGCGCTACTACGGCTGGGAGTCGGACTTCGACTTCACGCTTCGGGTGCCGGCCGCCGCGAGCCTCGACGTCCGGACCGTCAACCGCGGCGACATCACGGTCCGTAACACTACCGGCGACTTCCAGGTGAACAACGTCAACGGCGGCGTGGTGATGAGCGGCGTGGCGGGCTCCGGCCGAGCCTACGCGCTCAATAAGCCGCTCGAGGTCACCCTCGCCCGGAACCCGCGGTCGGCCTCCTACTTCGGCTCGCTCAACGGTGATGTCGAAGTGGAGTTTGCCGCCGGCCTGGCGGCCGATATCCGCGTGAAGACATTCAATGGAAAGGTCTACTCGGACTTCCCGGTGAAGAGTCGACCGTCGGCCCCGCCGACCGAGAAAATGAGCGGCGGCATGCGCGTCATCAAAACCAGCGAGTTCACCGCCCTGCGCATCGGCGCCGGCGGACCCGAGATTACCTTCGACGCCTTCAACGGCGACGTTCGAATTCTAAGCAGGAGAAAACAATGACAGTCAGAGCGCAAGTAATGATAAAGAAGCCAGTCTGTCGGTGGCTGATCCCGGCGGCGTTGCTGCTGTTCGTGGGTTTCACGGCCTACGGACAGGACAAGATTACGGTCCCGCTCAGCGATCCCTCGCGGCCGGGCACCGTGCGGGCCAACCTAGTCCAGGGCGGGATCTCCGTGACCGCTTACGACGGCAAGGAGATCGTCGTCGAGGCCACGCGGCGCGGGGACCGTCGTGATGATCGTGATGAGGAAGAAGACCGAAGATACCCGCGGGATGCAGGTGATCAGCCTGGGCGGAACCAGCCTCCGGGCCACCGAGGAGAACAACGTTGTCCGCATCGACACGGGCATCCCGAATAAGACCGTCGACCTGACCATCCGCGTCCCCCGCGAGACGTCGCTGAAGATCGGCACCGTCAACGGCAGCATCTCGATCGAAGGTGTCAGCGGCGAGATCGAAGCCAACAACGTCAACGGCAGCGTCAGCGTAACCGATGTCTCCGGGTTGGTGGTGGCGAGCGCGGTCAATGGCGCGGTCAACGTCACCTTCCGCGGCGTCACGCCCAACAAGCTGATGTCGTTCAGTACCCTGAACGGCAAGATCGACGTGACGTTCCCGCCCGACGTAAAGGCCACTGTGAAGCTCGAATCCGAGCACGGCAAGGTCTACACGGATTTCGACATCGCGATGCAATCCCGTCCCCGGGAGCCCAAGGTGGAAGAAGACCAGGGCGGCCGCGGCCGGTACCGCGTCAGCGTGGATAACTCCATGTACGGCACGATCAACGGCGGCGGTCCCGAGTATCAGTTCAAAACCGTGAATGGCAGTATCTACATTCGCAAGGCGAAGTAACTGCAGAGCATTTTCCACAGTAATCGATAGCGGGCCGACTTACAGGGCAAGTTGGCCCGCTATCTTTATTTCAGCGGTCAGCCCACGGCTCTTTCGAACCGCCGCGTGAAGTGCTCCCACACACCCACGGAATCCACGGCATCTGCCCGGATAGAGGCGGCCCAGTAGGTGGAACTGATCCCTCCGAGTCCGCAAGATGGGCGTCCCAGGCCGGTCGCCGCGCAATCCCGAAGCTGGGAGCTGACCGTTGAAAGCTGACCGCTCTCCCCCCGACAACTGATTGCACCACCACGACTTTTCGTGCCTCCACCCACTACTTCCGGTGATATAGTTGGGGTAGCAAAACGGTGCAACGCCTAGTACTTGTCGTCCTCATTGTCCTGGCTGTCGGCGGCGTCGCCTCGGCCCAGCCGCACGTGGTGGCCGTCAACATCGACAACGTCGTCCACCCGATCACCGTGGAGATTGTCGGCCGCGCCATCGCGCAGGCGCGGTCCGAGCAGGCGGCGGCGCTGCTGATCCGGCTGAATACGCCGGGGGGCATGCTCGACTCGACGCGTGAAATCACCGAGGCGATCGTCGCCTCGCCCGTGCCCGTGATCACCTACGTCACCCCGAGTGGTGGACGCGCGGCCTCGGCCGGCTTCTTCATTCTCGAAGCCGGCGACGTAGCCGCCATGGCGCCGGGAACGCGCACCGGCGCCGCTTCGCCGGTCCTGATGGGGCAGGAGATGGACCCCGTCATGCGGAAGAAGGTCGAAAATGACGCCGCCGCGGCCCTGCGCAGCATCGTCGAGAAGCGCGGCCGCAACGCGGAGTTGGCCGTGAAGACCGTCCTCGAAGCCCAGGCGTTCACCGAGACCGAGGCGCTCAAGGACAACCTGATCGAGCCTGATCGCCCCCAATGAAAGCGAGCTGTTCGACGATCTCGACGGACGAGAGATCACCCGCTTCGACGGCCAGAAGGTAACGCTCGATCTGGCCGGCGCCCATGTGACGGACTACGAGTTGAAGCTCTCGGGAGCGGTTCATCTCCGCCATCGCGGATCCGAACATTGCGTTCATTCTCCTGGCCCTCGGAGCGCTCGGCATCTATGTCGAAGTTCTCCTCGCCCGGCCTGATCCTGCCGGGGTCGCGGGTGGCATCATGGCGCTGCTCGGACTGACGGCCCTGTCGGTGCTGCCGCTCAATTGGCTGGGCGCCGCGCTGCTCATTCTGGCGGTGGTGCTGTTCGTTCTGGAGGCCAAGATCGCTTCGCACGGGGTGTTGGGCCTCGGCGGCGCGGTTGCGATGACGCTGGGCGCCATGCTGCTGGTCGAAGGGCCCCCGTCGATGCGCATCCACTGGACGACGGCCGTCAGTGTCAGCGCGCCGTTCGCGCTCATTACGGTATTCTTGGTGACGCTGGTCGTTCGGGCCCGGCGGAGCAAGGTGGTCACCGGCAGCGACGGGATGATCGGCGCCGTCGGATCGGCTTCCACCGCGCTCGAGCCCGAGGGGAGCGTCTTCGTTCACGGTGAGTTGTGGGGCGCGGTCGCCAGCGCTCCGGTGGCGGCCGGCACCCGCATAAGAGTGACGGCTGTCGATGGGCTCAAGCTGACGGTGGAGCCCGATGGCGCCGAAGGAGGGTCACATGCTTAGCATTCCACTGATCGCAGTCATCATTATCGTCCTGTACTTGCTGTCCGCTATCAAGATACTGGCCGAGTACGAGCGCGGCGTCATCTTCCGGCTGGGCAGGGTGCTGCGCAGCCCAAGGGGCCGGGCTTGATCCTCTCTTCCCTCCCATCGACCGGATGGTCCGCGTGACTCTGCGGGTGGAGACGATGGACGTTCGCCGCAGGACGTGGTCACGCGCGACAACGTGACCGTCAAGGTGAATGCGGTCGTTTACTTCCGCGTGATCGAGCCGCAGAAGGCGGTCCTCGAGGTGCAGAACTATCTCTAGGCGACTTCCCAGTTGGCCCAGACTACGCTGCGGAGCATCCTGGGCGAGGTGGACCTGGACGAACTACTCGGCCAGCGCGAGAAGCTGAACCTGCGGCTCCAGTCCGTGCTCGACAAGCACACCGATCCCTGGGGCGTGAAGGTCAGCATGGTCGAGGTCAAGCAGGTGGATCTGCCGGACATGATGATCCGCGCCATCGCCCGCCAGGCCGAGGCCGAACGCGAGCGGCGCGCCAAGATCATCCACGCCGAAGGCGAATTCACCGCCGCCACCAAGCTCACCGAGGCCGCCGCGCTGATCGCCACCCAGCCGATCGCGCTGCAGTTGCGCTACCTGCAGACTCTGATCGAGATCGGCTCGGAGAAGAATTCGACGATTGTCTTCCCGCTTCCGATTGATATACTCGCTTCGGCCAAGGGCGCGCTCGACCACATTGCGGGCGCCAAGAAAGCGGCGGAAACTAAAGAAATTCCACCGTCTGACGAATCTTAAGGAGAGGTGGCAAACCGCCACTGGCGGAAGTCCGCCATAATCGAACGAGGAAGAACACGAGTCGCTACCGGCATTGAGATGTGCGGCTCGCGTTCCTTGAAGGAATCAGGACCCGGGCGGAGTAGATGGCGAAGAACGACGAAGGCGAATTCGAACTCATACTGGGCAACAAGCAACTGCTCAGTGTATTTTTCATAGTTGTGGTGCTGCTGGGCGTTTTCTTCACGATGGGCTACATCGTGGGGCGCAACACCGCCACGGAGGCGGCGACCCAGCTTGCCTCGGCTCCCGGGCAGCCCCTGGTGGTCGAGTCCGACCGGCCGAACCAGCCGCCGCCGGAGCCGGACGTCCGGGCATCCACGGAGACCCCGCCGCCGGAGCCCGCCGTCGAGGAGCCGGTACGTAGGCTGCCGCCGGAACCCAAGCCCGCACCCGTCCGTCCGCCGGTGCGTGAGCAGCCGAAGCCCACTCCTCCGCCGCCGCCGGTGGTGAGCAGCAGCGGCGTCAGCGACCCGCCCAGCGGGACCACGTGGCTGCAAGTCGCCGCGACGTCCCAGCCCGAGGGCGAGGTGCTCCGCGACGTACTGGCGAAGCGCGGATTCACATGTCACCTGGCGCCGGTTCCAGGCCAGGACCTGGTCCGCGTTCTGGTGGGTCCGCTCAGCGGTGGGACTGAACTCTCCGACACCCGGTCGAAGCTTCAAGCGGCCGGCTTCAAGCCCTTCGCGCGGAGTTACTAGCGGAGGGTTGATCTTCAGCGCGTAAGGCGGGTGTCCACGCCCGCGCGCGACCTCCTGGTCGCGCTCCTCACTGGTTTCGCGGTTCTGAGGGCCGGCCTGGAGGTCGGCCGTGGACGAGGACGTCCGCTCCTACAAGTCCCGGCCGGCGAAGCCACGGCCTCGCTACACTGGGAAGACGACGTGTCATCGAACCTGAACGGTCCTCTTCTTCAGATCCGCAGCGCCTCGGCTGCCGGACCGCGCCTGCCTGCCTGGCTGCGCGACGGCCAGGTCCATCATGAATCGGTCACCCGGCTGCGCGGCGAGTTGCGCCGGCACGCCCTGCACACGGTGTGCGAGTCGGCCCGCTGCCCCAACATCCACGAGTGCTTCCACCGCCGGACCGCCACCTTCATGATCCTCGGCAACCTCTGCACCCGGGGCTGCGGCTTCTGCTCGGTTCCCAAGGGTGCGCCCGGCAAGCACGACTTCCAGCTCGACCCCGGCGAGCCGGCCAATGTGGCGCGCATGGCCCGGCGAGCTCGGTCTCCGCTACGTCGTCATCACCAGCGTCAACCGTGACGACCTGCCCGACGGCGGCTCCACCCACTTCGCCGCCACCGTGACGGCCGTCCGCGAGGCGCTGCCCGAGGCCCGCGTCGAGGTCCTGACGCCGGATTTTGAAGGCGACCTCGATGCCGTCGCCCGCGTCCTCGATGCCGGCCCCGACGTCTTCAACCACAACATCGAGACCGTTCCGCGCCTCTACCGCAAGGTGCGTCCGCAGGCCCGCTACCGGCAGTCGCTCGACGTGCTGGCCTTCGCCCGGCGCCACCGCGAGGCGGCGCTGACCAAGTCCGGCCTGATGGTCGGTCTCGGGGAGCAGCCCGAGGAGGTCGAGGCGGTGCTCCGGGACCTGTGCGAGGCCGGCGTCGGCGTCGCCACCATTGGACAGTACCTGCAGCCGACCCGGCGGAATCTCGCCGTGGCGGAATACGTCACCCCGGAGCAGTTCGAAGAGTACCGCCGCTACGGCCTTTCGATCGGCTTCCGCGACGTCTTCAGCGGCCCGCTGGTCCGCAGCTCCTACATGGCCGACCGCGTGTGGGAGAATCTGTAAGTAAGAAGGGGACTGGCGACTCTGTCCAGACACGAAATGTTGAATTGACGAGCCGATCTCACAGTGGACAGAGCTGTCTGTCTCCTTCGTTAGCCGATTTGAAGAAGGACTGCCCACTCCGTCCCGGACACCGAAATGCTGAATACACGAACCGATCTCACAGTGGACAGAGCTGTCTGTCCCCTTCGTTAGCCACCCATGCGGACCCGTCTGCTGCTGGGGATTCTCTCCGCCGCCCTGCTCATCCTAACCTTCCCGGGAGCCTCGTTCACGTGGCTCGCGCCCATCGCGCTGACGCCGCTGCTTTGGGCCGCCGCCCGCGAGGACCGGTGGTGGCGCCGCTTCCTGATCGGCGAGCTCGCCGGCATCGTCTACTGGTTCGGTGTCTGTTACTGGATCCAGTTCGTGCTCTCCTACCACGGCGGGATGGGCGATGTCGCCGGCTGGGCCGTCTTCCTGCTCTTCTGCCTCGGCAAGGCATTGCACATGGCCGTGTTCACCGCGCTCGCCGGCCCCCTCATGCGGCGTTGGTACGCGGTCCCGGCCGTGGCCGCCCTGTGGATCGGCATCGAGCGCACCCACGGACCGCTCGGCTTCGCCTGGATGGCGCTCGGCAACGCCGGCATCGACATGAGCCTGCCCATGCGGCTGGCCCCGTGGGTGGGCGTCTACGGGCTGTCGTTCGTCTTCACGATGCTGGCCGTGGCTTTGGCCCTGATCCTCATGCGGCGGCCTCGGCGCGAGCTGGCCTGGCTGGCCGTCCTCGTAGTGCTGTTCGTGCTGCCGCCGCTGCCCGAGCCCGCCCAGCCAGACCATACGGCCGTCGTCACCCAGCCCAACATCGACATGGAACAGGCCTGGAGCGCCGGCTTCGCTCACCGGATGATCGACGAGCTCTCCTACCGTTCGATGGAGGCGACGCTCGACGGCAACGCGCCGCCCGACATCATTATCTGGCCCGAGATGCCTGGTCCGTTCTACTACGAGCGGGATCCGTTCTTTCACCGTGCCGCCGACAACCTCGCCCGGCTGACGCGGAGCTATTTCCTGACCGGCGGCGTCTCCTTCACCCAGGAAGGCGCGCCGCTCAACTCGGCGCAACTGGTCAGCCCCGCCGGCCAGCCCGTGGTCCGCTACGACAAGATTTTCCTGGTTCCGTTCGGTGAGTTCGTGCCGCCGCTGTTCGACTTCGTCAACAAGATCAGCCAGGAGGCGGGCAACTTCGCGCCGGGTCGCGAGGTGAAGATCATGCCGATCCACGACCACAAGGCTGGCACGTTCATCTGCTATGAGGCGGTCTTCCCGCACCTGGTCCGGCGGTTCGCGGCGCGCGGGGCGGAGGTCTTCTTCAACATCTCGAACGACGGATACTTCGGCCACAGTGCCGCCCGCGCCCAGCACCTGTTGATCGCGCGGATGCGGTCGGCCGAGAATCGCCGCTGGATCGTCCGGTCCACCAACAACGGCTTCACCGTCACGATCGACCCGGCCGGCCGGATCCGCCAGCGGCTACCCGCCGACGAGGAGATCGCCGGACGCTTCGGCTTCTCCTACGTCCACGAGACCACCTTCTACACGCGGCACGGCGACTGGTTCACCTGGGGCTGCCTCGTCATCGGACTGCTGCTCGCGATCCTCGGGCCCGGCGGCTTGCGCGACGTCATTGGCCGGCGCCTCAGCCGTGCCGGATGACCAGGACGTCGCCGTCCTGCACGATGTACTCCTTGCCTTCGAGCCGCAGCAGGCCCTTCTGCTTGGTGCCCACGTAGCCGCCCTGGTCGATTAGGGTCTTCCAGTTGACCACCTCGGCCCGGATGAACTTCTTCTCGAAGTCCGAGTGAATCGCCCCGGCGGCAGTGACGGCGGTCGAACCGATGGGGATCGTCCACGCCCGACACTCCGTCTCGCCGGCAGTGAGGAAACTCATGAGCCCCAGCAGCCGGTAGCCGGCCGCGATCATCCGCTCGAGCCCTGACTCGGCCAGCCCGTAGCTCGCCATGAACTCCTGGGCATCTTCGGGCTCCATCTCGGCCAGCTCGGCCTCGATCTTGCCGCCGATCGCGGTCACCGCCGTGGCCCGCCGCTCGCCCACCTTGGCCGCGAACTCCTGTTCGACCTCGTGGAGCCGGGCGGCATCTTCCTCGCCGATGTTGAAGACGTAGAGGATCGGCTTCTGCGAGAGGAACTGGAAGCCGCGGATCCGCTTCTCGTCTTCATCGGGTAGCTCGAGCTCGCGCAGCGGCCGGTTGTCCTCGAGCATCTCCTTGGCTCGGGCCAGCAGCTCGGCCTCACGATCGAGGTTCGGGTCCTTGACCTTCTTGCGGTCCCTCTCCAGACGCTCAAGCCTCTTCTCGATCACCGCCAGGTCCGAGAGCACCAGCTCGATATCGACGTCCTCGATATCCCGCATCGGATCGACCGAGCCCTTCTCATGCGGCACGGTCGGATCCTCGAAGACGCGGACCACGTGGGCCAGCGCGTCAGCCACCCGCATTGACGCCAGATAGGACGGGTTGCGGAGCGCCTCCTTGGAGATCGACGGGAAGTCGAGGTAGTCCATCGTGGCGTGGGTGACCTTGGGCGGCTCGAACACCTTTGCCAGCGCCTCCAGGCGGTCGTCGGGAACCCTGGTGACTCCCTGCCGCGCTTCCATCACGCCCACCCGGGTATCCTCGCCGACGCCGGTGAGAATCTTGAACAGGCTCGTCTTGCCTACCATTGGCAGGCCGATAATCGCAGTCTTCATCAGAGTTTCCAGATACTACGGTACACTCTTGGCGGCCGTGCGGTGGGCTGAGCGGGTCGTCGCCGCTCGAAGTAGGGAGACGACCGGAGTCAAAGACGGACTGTTGGCCCCGTGATTGCCGGAGAACTCGCTGGTTCTTTTCTGGATAATGGCCGCGGCCTGTTCTCGGCATGCCATTGCCTCATTCCGAATTAGTGTCCGAGCCTCTGTTTATTTCTCATACCTGAAAGTCCGATTTTATCTATAATGAGGATCTGGTCAAGTCTTGCCGAGGTGATACATGACGGTTCCCCGTGCACTCATTTCGTTCGCCACTATCCTTTCTTTTTCGCTCCCAGCAGCGGTTTCCGAACCCCTAACTATAGAACCAGTACCCCTGATACGCGCATTCGAGTTTGAGGCCAACCATGGCCAGTATCGGGCGCCGGTGCGCTTTCTCGCCCGGAACTCCCGGTACCGGATGTTCTTGATGGAAGAATCGCTATTATTCGACACCGGGCGAGGCTCGACTGTTCAGATGCAGTTTCATGATTCGCTGAAACCGAGGAGCGTAGTTGGAGAAAACCGGCTCCCCGGTGTCAGTAACTACTTTCGCGGGACCGACCCAAGCGAATGGCACCATAACGTGCCACATTTCGGCCGGGTTCGTTATCGCGAGCTCTACCCAGGGATTGATGCCGTTTTCTATGGGAATAGCGGCCATCTGGAGTACGATTTCATCGTTCAGCCGGGCGCCCGGCCGGAGCAGATCGAACTCGAGTTTACCGGCGAGGACCGACTGGAACTGGACGCTGACGGCAATCTCCTCCTTCACACCTCCGAAGGCCTGTTCACGTTACATGTTCCCCGGGTGTGGCAGGAAGTGGACGGCCAACGCTCGCAAATCGACTGCTCGTACACGATTTCCGATGATCGGCTGGTACGGTTCCAGGTCGACCCGTATCGGCGAGACTTGGCGCTGGTCATTGATCCGATTCTGAGCTACTCGACCTATTTGGGTGGTAGTGTCGCTGATGAATCAATCGGCACCATCGACGATCCGGCCGGGATCGCCGCGGATGCCGCTGGTGCGGCCTACATCGTCGGGACCACCAGAACAACGGATTTCCCGACGGAAGCGGGTTACTCCGAAGAACTGGCAGGCTACGACGACCTCTATATTGTCAAGCTCGCCACCGATGGATCGCTTGTCTACTCGACCTATTTGGGCGGCATGTACGACGACGAAGCCTATGGGATCGCAGTCGACAGCAATGGGGCCGCATACGTCATTGGGAACACCCAATCGCCGGACTTCCCCACCGACTACATTCTAGGTCAACCGGCCGGATACTTCGTCGTCAAGCTCAGCCCCGCGGGAGATCAACTCGTCTACGCGACAATGCCCGGTCTCCACAAACCTTCGGACATCGCTGTAGACACGGCTGGTGCAGTCTATCTGACCGGTTCTGTTCGGCAGCTTCTGGGTACCGATGACGTGTATGTCGCGAAGCTCGCCCCAGCAGGTGACTCGGTTGCCTACTACAAGGAAATCGGCGGGTTCCATACTGAAGTCGCCCGCGGGATCGCCGTCAACACAAGTGGCCAGGCCCATATCACCGGTTGCACTTCGAGTCTCGACTTTCCGACATACCTTCCGTTGCAGTCGGAACGGGCCGGAGAGAACTACCGCGACGACGTTTTTATCGCGAAGCTCAGCGCCGATGGAACAACCTGGATTTTCAGCACCTATCTGGGAGGCGCACAAGACGACTGCGGCAACTCGATCGCCGTCGACCCGGCGGGAAACGTCTACGTCACCGGCGACACCCGATCGCCGGACTTCCCAGTTGCGGCCCCGTACGACGGCGACTACAGCGGAGAGAACTACGAAGACGTCTTCGTTAGCAAGCTCAGCGCGGATGGCCAAACGCTACTGTACTCGACCTATCTCGGTGGATCTAGTCCCGACTTCGGAGTCACGATCGCCGTCGACGCCGGCGGCGCCATATACATCGGCGGCATGACAAAGTCCGGCGATTTCCCGATGGTCGCTGCTCCGTTCCCCGCCGCGCCCGACAGTTACACCGGTCCGTTTGTCGCGAAACTGGCCGCCGACGGCTCAGAATTGCTCTTCTCGAGCTTCTATGGTGGCACTCGTCCCGAAGACCTGGTGGATATGGCCATCGACCCCGCCGGCAACATCTACATCACCGGCAGTACCGACTCGACCGACTTGCCCACGGTGAACGCGATCGACGACGAGCTCGGCGGGGAAAGCGATGCGTACGTGGCCAAGTTCGAGATTTCTTCGCTGGCCGAAACGATCCCGGTGCAGATCGTGTCGGAGCCGCCCGGTCTGCCTGTCGGGGCGGACGGAGCCGGAGTCCATCCGGGTGAGACGCTGCAATGGGCGCCGGGTGTGGAACATGAACTGATGGCGGTGACGCCAAAGGCGGTCGAGCCCTATGTCTATACCTTCTCCCATTGGAGCGACGACGGGGCGGCGACGCATACGGTTACGACGCCTGAGATCCCAACAACCTATACCGCCTACTACAGCCGGGCGACCTGCGACTACGATGTGTGGCCGACTCGGTTCGAACTCGGTGACGGCCAATCGGTATCGCAGAGGGTGCAAGTCAATGTGGAGTGCCTACCCTGCGTCTGGACGGCTACCTCGCACGCCGAATGGATTCACGGCGGCCGGACGCAACCCTATTACTGCTCTGGCCTGCAAAGCTTCTGGCTCGACGCCAATACCGGCCCCCCACGCGAAGGCACCATGACCATCGCTGGGCAGACCGTCACCATCCGCCAGGCCGGTGTCTCACCTCCCGACGGGCCTGGACTCTACGTTCCTGACAGCGGCTACTGGTTCCTCCGCGACACCGCGACCGCCGGCAGCGCCGACCACGCTTACCCTTACGGTCCGGGCGGCGCCGGTTGGATTCCGCTGAGCGGCGACTGGGACGGCGACGGCACATCCACGCCGGGCTTGTACGTCCCCTCCTCGGGAACCTGGTTCCTTCGCAACAGCCACGGCGCCGGACCGGCCGACGTCACCTTCTCGTTCGGCCCCGGCGGTCTCGGCTGGATCCCACTCGTGGGCGACTGGAACAAGGACGGCGTCGACACGCCGGGTCTTTATGCCCCCGCCACAGGAACTTGGTTCCTGCGGAACAGCCATTCCGCCGGACCGGCGGATCTGACGTTCTCGTTCGGCCCCGGCGGTCTCGGCTGGATTCCGTTGGCGGGCGACTGGGACGCGGATGGGAGGGACACCCCCGGCCTCTATGACCCGGCATCCGGCATGTGGTTTGTGCGGAATTCGAACGAGAGCGGGATCGCCCAGTCGATGTTCTCCTACGGTCCGGGCGGACTCGGCTGGATCCCCGTGGTTGGTGATTGGAACAACGATGGCTATGATGCCGCCAGCCTCTACGACCCGGCGTCGGGGACGTGGTTTGTCCGCTTCTCCAACGGCAGTGGTCCGGCGAGCGTGATCTTCTCCTATGGTCCCGGTGGACTCGGGTGGGTACCGGTTGTGGGTGTCTGGTAGCGACGGTGCGATCCCGCCCTACGGAAGGAACGGAAGACTCTCATGCTGACTCGATGGTTCTGCTGTTTCGCTTTGTTTTGCGCCCTGATTCCGAGCGGGGCGTATTGTGACGCCCCGGACCTCATCGTCCAAGACTTCGATGCGCCGACCGGCCGCTGGCAAGGTGCCTCGTTCTTTGTCAATGTCGTGGTCACGACCGCCAGATTCGGGGCGCCGGGAGCAGATAGCGTCCTCCGCCATTCGCTGTCTCCGCTCGGTACGCTCGGAGATCCCAGCGACGACATAGTCATCGGCGAATGCCTGGTTCCTGCCGGCAAGACGACATGCCAATACTCGCCTGGCCCGGGAGTCCCCCGGCATACCCGGGGAGCATTGTGACCATACCAGACGACGTTCCTCCCGGAGAGTACTACTTTCTGGCCACCGCCGATGCCTACAACGACATTGCCGAATCCGACGAATCCAATAACAGTACCCTCTCGTCGGCAGGCAACTTCACCGTTACGGCACCGGGCTTTCAGTGCGTCAGCGAAAACCCTATTCCTCCGGTTGCCCGTCCGACTGGCCTTGCGGAACTCGTCAGCGATGCTGTCCTGTTTTGCGAGGGTGGGACGCCAACTCCGCTCGGGCAGTCGCTCCCAGCCACGGACATCGACGTCGAACTGGACTGGGATGGATTCCAATCGCCGGGGATTGGGACGGCGACGGCGTCGATACGCCCGGTCTCTACGACCCGGCCTCCGGTATGTGGTTCCTGCGCGACTCGAACGGCGCCGGCGTGGCCGACCATTTGTTCTCCTACGGTCCCGGTGGGTTGGGCTGGATTCCGCTGGCCGGCGATTGGGATGCGGACGGGGTGGACACGGTCGGACTCTACGACCCGGTCACCGGGATGTGGTTCCTGCGGAACACGAACTCCGCGGGGCCGGCGGACAACATGTTCTCCTACGGTCCGGGCGGGCTGGGCTGGCTGCCGGTGGTGGGCGCCTGGTGACGACGTGATCCTGGGCCAACGGAATGGATGGAAGACTCTTATGCTGACTCGATGGTTCTGCTGTTTCGCTTTGTTCTGCGCCCTGGTTCCGAAGGGGGCGTTCTGTCAGGCTCCGGACCTGGTGATTTCGCCTTCTCAGGTGCCAGCCAGCCGTTGGGTTGGTGCGTCGTTTTCGGTTCAGGCATTAGCCGTGAACCGCGGCGACGCAGATGCGGGGGCGAACACTCTTCGTTTTGCGCTCTCCCCGCTCGGCACGCCTGCGGATCGCAGCGATGACATCCCGCTTGCCGAGTGCCGGCTCCCCGTTCTCCCGCCGGGCGGCCGCTCCTCGAACTGCGGGCCAACAGAGCCTGTTTCGCCACCTAACTTCAACGATAACGATCTCGTCGCTACTATACCCGCCGATGTTTCCCCAGGCGAGTATCTCATCCTTGTCACGGTCGATGCTGACGCTGAAGTCGTCGAGTCAGATGAGACGAACAATTCTATCTTGTTGTCTTCCTTCTTGCCGAACGGCACATTCACCGTTACGCCTCCCGGTTTTCAGTGTGTTGCGCAGACTGGCGTAGCTGCCCTGGCCCGTTCTACGGGTCTTGCGGAACTGGCCGGCGATGTTGTCCTGTCGTGCGAGGGCGGGAGTCCGACGCCCCTCGGGCAATCGGTGCCGTTCACCGACATCGACGTGGAACTCGATGCGCCGATCACAAGCCGCAAGTTGAACGGCGACTATGTGGAGGCGATGCTCCTCATTGACGAACCTAGCCCGGAACATCAGGTTACCTGCCCCGGTGGCGCTGCTTGCGACGTCGTCGGCGTCGGTGCGGAACCCGGTGTGAACTTTGCTTCCGGTTTAGTGCCCAACGTGTACCAGGGACTCCTGGTCGCGCCCAATCGGATCCGGTTTCAGCACGTGCCGATCGATCCGCCGGGGGAGAGCACCACTCGGATATTCAGGATCGTGAACGTCCGGGTCGACGCCACGCAGATCGAAACCCCTGCCAGTAACGAGTTGCCTTCGTTGTACCCGCAGTCGGCCAACGCAACCGTCTCTGCAACCGGACCCAACGGGTTCTTTCTCCACGACTTACCGCAGGTTGTAGCATTTGCCGAAGGTTCCAAGTCTCCACTCGAGTTGACGATGGAGCCGTCCGCGAATCCCGACTATGATTACGACGTCACGTTCGGCGAGGAGTCCGCGATGGACTTCCTCCGGCGCAACACCGCAACCAGTGCGTCCGACCCCGGAGAGCTCGCCGATCAGAGCATTCCCGGCTCGGCATATTTCACGGAGACGGGCTTCTACAACTCATCGCTTCCCGCTCCGCTAGACCAAGCCGGCCTCCCCGATACCGGAACACGCCTGCTAATCCGGTTCGACGATGTACCCTCCGGACAGCAGGTCTTCGTTTCGGTCGGGCCGACTTCGACCGGCTGTGGTTCCTCGATCTGCGATCCTCCCGCCGCTGTCCTCGTGGGCTTTGAGCTGGACGGGACAGGCGGAGGTGCAAGCGATCCAGTCCTGCCGACTCAATTGGCGCCAACTCCGGGTATCGTGGCCGTTCCGACCACCGCAGGCTCCGGCGCCGCTGTCTATGAGATCCTCGAGTCTTCGCCATTTTCCATCGAATCACTTACCTTCGGCGTGAAGCTGGTTGGCGAGGGCAAGCCGACGATCACGGGAATGCTGGCTCCCATCAGCGCTGACAATACCGCCAGCGCTACAGCGCCCGTCCCGCGTTTTGTCGATCCGAGTCTCCATTCAGCCGACACTCCCGGTCTGCACGATCCAGTCAGCAGCTTTTGGTTCCTTCGTTCGACGGCCAGTGCGGGCGCGGCGGACTGGATGTATTCCTATGGTCCGTCGAGTTCCGGCTGGATTCCTCTCACGGGCGATTGGGATGGAACCGGGAGCAGTACGGCAGGTCTCTACGATCCGGACACGGGGATGTGGTTCCTCCGGTACATCCACGGTCCCGGGCCGGCGTCCGCGCCGTTTTCCTATGGACCCGGCGGCCTGGGCTGGCGGCCCGTGGTCGGTGATTGGAATGGCGACGGCAAGGATTCCCCCGGACTGTATGATCCGGCCACCGGCATGTGGTTCCTGTCGAACATCCCATGGCCGGGCTCGGCGGACTACATGTTCTCCTATGGCCCGGGCGGTCTCGGGTGGATTCCGATCGTCGGCGACTGGGACGGCGACGGGGAGGACACGCCGGGACTCTACGACCCGGTTACCGGCATGTGGTTCCTGCGCAATCACCATACCCCTGGCGCGGCCAACCTGGTTTTCTCCTACGGCCCCGGCGGGCTGGGCTGGATACCGCTAGCCGGCGATTGGGATGCGGACGGGGTCGACACGGTCGGCCTCTACGACCCGGTGAGCGGGATATGGTTCTTGCGGAATTCGAACTCCGCCGGTCCGGCTGACAACATGTTCTCCTACGGCCCGGGCAGCCTCGGCTGGCTGCCGGTGGTGGGTGCTTGGTGAGGACGCGCCGTGATCAGAGCGCTGCGCAGATCGAAAGTGAGGGTCGCATGATGAAGGCATCCTCCCGACATATCTTCTGTCTCATGGTGGCGTCCGCTATGACCGTAGCAGCCGCCGGAGCCCAGGGGCCTGACTTGGTTATAGAGGACCTCTACCCACCGGCAAGCTCGTGGGCCGGCGCCACGATACACCTACAGACAGCCGTCGACAACATCGGCGATGAAGATGCGGCGGAAAGCACGCTGCGACACTCGCTTTCTCCGCTGGGCACGCCGGACGATACCACCGACGACAGCGTGATCGGTGAGTGCCAGTTGCCGGCGGTACCCGCGGGAGGCCGCTTCGCTCTGTGCAGCTACCAGAGCGGAGCCCTCAAGCTCGCCAGGTTCATTGGTGACCATCCCCGCCGACCTCACACCCGGAGAGTACCTGTTGCTGGCCACCGTGGACGCCCATAACGACGTAGCCGAAACCGACGAGACAAACAATACCCGGCAGTCGGACACCGGTACGTTCCTGGTAACCGCGCCGGGTTTTCAGTGTGTCGCGAACTCCGGAGTTCCTCCCCTCGTCCCGGATTACCGGACTGGTGGAGCGGGTTGGGGAGGTTACCCTCGTCTGCACGGGCGGGACGCCGACCGCACTCGGAGAGCCGGTCGCCCTGACGGACATCGATGTGGAGTACGACGCTCCGGTCACCAGCCGGCGGCTGAATGGTGACTATCTGGAAGCGCTCCTCCTCATCGATGAACCACTTCCCGACAACCAAACCGTCTGTCCAGGAGGCTCTTTCTGCAGCGTGACCGGAGTCGGTACGGAGCCCGGAGTCGACTATGCCTCGGGCGCCGTGCCGAATGTCTTCCAGGGCCGTCTGGTGGCGCCCAATCGGGTCCGGTTTGAGAATGTTCCGGTCGACCCGCCGGGGGAGGGTGAGAAGAACAACCGGATCCTTCGAATAGTCAATGTCAGTCTCAATGGGAAGCGTTTCCATTGGCCCCTTCCGCCTGTTGCCGGAAGGGTGGAAGCCACAATCTCCACATCAGGCGAACGGCAGTTCTTCGTCCACAACGCAAACCCCGCGCTGGTTGCCTTCGTTCAGGACCCACTGTCTTTCTGGTGGGACTCATCGGCAAGCCCCGATTACGACTATGACGTCGGATTCAGGGAGCGTTTCGCCACCGTCTTCCGGCGCCGCAACACGGCCACGAGCGTTGCCGACCCGGGCGCCATCTCGGATCAGAATGTCCCCGGTGTGTACTACCTCACCGAAACAGGTTTCTACAACTCGTCGTTTCCCGCGCCCCTCGACCAAGCCGGCCTCGCCGACACGGGGACTCGGCTGCTGCTTCGGTTCAAGAACGTACCGCCAGGCCAGCAGGTTTTCGTCTCTGTCGAGCCTACCTCCACCGGCTGCAGCCTTGGCTCTTCTTGCGATCCGGTGACGGCTGTCACTGGTGGGCTTTTCCCCAGACGGAACGGGCGGCGATCCCGCGAATCCGATCGAGCCCACCCAGCTTGCTCCGGCGCCGGGCATCGCGGCTGTCCCCATCACCGACGGCTCCGGCACGGCTGTCTACGAAATCCTGGAGGAGTCGCCGGTCCAGAACGACATTCTGACGTTCGGTGTGAAATTGACTGGCGCCGGAGAACCGGACATCACCGGCGTTCTGGGACCGGTCAGCGCCGACATCACCGCCAGCGAGACGGCGCCGATCCCTCGATTCTTTGACCGCGAGGCACCGCATGCCCGCACGCCGGGGCTCTATGCTCCAGCCACCGGCACCTGGTTCCTCCGCTACACGGCGGACAGCGGTATTGCGGACCTAACGTACCCTTACGGCCCCGGCGGCACGGACTGGACCCCTTTAGCCGGCGATTGGAACGCCGACGGGACGATCACGCCCGGCCTCTACCACGCCCCCACCGGGACCTGATTCCCGCGTTCGACTCATGGCGCGGGGCCGGCAGACTATGCCTTCTCCTATGGTCCGGGAGGGCTGGGCTGGAAGCCGGTGGTCGGCGACTGGTACGGAAGCGGCTGGGACGGCGCGGGATTGTACGATCCGGCCTCCGGCATGTGGTTCCTGCGCGCCAGCCTGGACGCGGGGCCAGCGGAGTTCACCTTCTCCTACGGTCCCGGCGGTCTGGGTTGGATTCCGTTGGGTGGCGACTGGGACGGCGACGGAGACGACACGCCCGGTTTGTACGATCCGGCAACTGGTATGTGGTTCCTGCGGGACTCGAACTCCTCCGGCGTGGCCGACAACATGTTCTCCTACGGTCCCGGCGGGTTGGGCTGGATTCCGCTGGCCGGCGATTGGGATGCGGACGGGGTTGACACGGTGGGGCTCTACGATCCGGCGACCGGTACCTGGTTCTTGCGGAATTCGAACTCCGCCGGTCCGGCCGACGCCATGTTCTCCTACGGTCCGGGTGGACTG
>CAWELS010000008.1:0-52294 GCA_963809945.1 Bryobacterales bacterium
GGGTGCAGGTGATCGGAACGACCGACACGTCAGCCACCTCCCCCATCGCCGCCCAGGTCGTGGATGTGACCAGTCTGAACCGCTACGCCGCCGGTGGCTGCGAACCGGTGGCTTCGGCCATTGGCGCCGAGCCGGTCGGGCAGCCCGCAACCGCGGGACCCGCCACCGGCCAGCCCTCACCCCAACAGACCCCGACGCCGGCGGCTGAAAAGCGTGGCGTATCGGCCGGCACGGTTGTCCTGGTCGTGGCAGCGATCGGCGGAGGCGGCGCGGCCGCGGCGATCCTGGCGACGCAGGGCGGCAACAACCGTTCCCGCTGACGTTCGGCCACCCCCGCCGAATCTTGTGGAAACGACCGCCGGTAACGATCACCCGGGACCGTCCTGACCGTCAAGCCGCGCCATGAGAAGGCTGCCGCGGATCATCTTGCTCGCGCGGGGCCTGGAGGCATATCTCCCGCTGTACCGCTCTCTTCGCCGCTGGTCCGACCGAAAGAAGATCGTCAACGCCTGCCTGTTCCCCGCGTACGTGTTCTGCCGTTTCCACCGGCGCGACCGGCTCACCGTCCTCAACCTCCCCAGCGCGATCTCCATCGTCAGCTTCGGCGACGCCCCGGCCCCGGTCCCCGACGCCGAGATCGATGCCGTCCGCACGGTGCTCGCCTCGCAGCGTCCGGCCGGGCCGTGGCCGTTCCTCGCCTCGGGCCAGCGGGTCCGCATTCGCAGCGGCGCCATGGTGGGACTGGAAGGTCTCCTCGTAGGTCAGAAGGACGTCTGGCGGGTGGTGGTTAGCGTCACCTTGTTACAGCGCTCGGTGGCAGTAGAGATAGACCGGGACATGGTCGAACCGGTTCGTTCCCCACGGGTGTCGGGGCGCTAGCCAAACAAGCTGGAATTCCAGCACTTAAGTGCTGGTGCGGATGAGAGGACTTGAACCTCCACGGGGATTACCCCACAACGACCTCAACGTTGCGCGTCTGCCAATTCCGCCACATCCGCATGTGGGGATTACTACTTAATCCCGAACGGGCCGCGGCCCGTTCATCAGGCGGTCTCAATTGTTCGAATCCGGAGTGTTCCCGGCTGGCTGTCCGGCTTGCCCGGACGGCTCCGGAGTGATGTCCAACGGCCGCGTCACAGACTTGCCGGTCGACGGATCTGTCAACGTCACCGAGGGTTGACCTCCCGGTGCCGCGGGAGCGCTCTCAGTCGGAGCCGGAGTGGCCGGTGCCGGCTGCTGCGTCTCCGTAGCTTCCGATCCCAACACCGACGGACTGGTGCCGCCCGTGCCCCGGGTCGCATGAATCGCCAACGTCAGCGACGTGACCATGAACAAGCCAGCTGCGATCGTCGTGGCCTTGGAAAGCACCGTTGCCGACCCGCGCGGGCCGAATGCGGTCTGCGAGCCCATACCACCGAAGGCGCCCGCGAGGTCGGCCGCCTTGCCGCTCTGCAGCAGCACCACGATCACCAGGAAAAAGCACACGATCACGTGAACGATTGTCAGCAGAATGAACATTCAGAACCACTCCGGACGGCGTCTCCAACAGGCACACCGTCGCCCGCCTCCTCAAGTATAGGAAACCGGGAGAAGCGTGTCAAAGCGGGGGAACGTCGCCCGGCCCCCGCGCCGCGAGCTCTATTAGAATGCTGTTTCCTTTCCCCGACAAAATATGAAAAACCGGCTACTCTAGTACTGGAGGGATCACATGGAACTGCTACGCCACGAACAACTACGCACTCTGATCGAACCAGCCGAGGAACCGTGTGTTTCCATATTCCTCCCCACCCATCGCCTGGGCGCCGAGGTTCGACAGGGCGCCATCCGGCTCAAGAATCAGATCAGACAGGTAGAAGAGCAATTACAGGCGCAGAAGCTTCGGACCGCCGAGATCCGGGAATTCCTGGCGCCGATCCAGAAGCTCTGCGAGAATTCGGGATTCTGGCAGTACCAAAGCGACGGTCTGGCCATCTTCCGCTCCCGGGACCATTTCTACTACTACCGCCTGCCGATGCACGTGGACGATCTCCTCGTGGTCACGGACCGCTTCCACGTCAAGCCTCTTCTGCGCCTGTTCACCGAAGACGGACGGTACTACTTGCTCTCACTGAGCAAGAACGAAATCCGTTTCCTCGAATGCACGAGGTACGGTGCGAGAATCGTCGACCTGCCACCGGCGACGCCGCGGAGCCTGGAGCAGGTTTTGGAATTGGCCGGCGTCGAGAAGCAGCGCCGGGGCCATGCCGGCCTGGCTCACGGCCACGGCGGAGGGTCCGAGGACGACAAACAGGACCTGCGGCAGTTCTTCCGGATGGTGGACAAAGGTGTCCATGAGGTCCTGCGGGACGACCACGCGCCGCTCGTGCTGGCCGGGGTCGAGTACCTGTTCCCGCTGTACCGCGAGGTCAACACGTACGGCCATCTGATGGAGCACGGCATCACCGGCAACCCGGATGGAAGGCGGGCGGAGGATCTGCAGTCGAACGCCTGGGCCGTAGTCGAGCCCCACTTCCGCAAGGCCCGTGCCGACGCGGCGCAGCGCTTCGAGCATCATGCCAGTTCGGCCCGCTCGTCTCAGGATGTCCGCGAAGTGGTGCCGGCAGCGTGCCAGGGCCGCGTGGACCAGCTTTTCGTCGCCGTCGGACGGCAGATTTGGGGCCGGTGCGACCAGGAAACGCACACGGTAACGATCCACGACGAAAAGGCCCCGGGAGATCGGGATCTGCTCAATTTCACCGCGATTCAGGCGCTGCTGCAGGGAGGCGCGGTTTACGCTGTGGCGCCCGGTGAAGTTCCCGGTGGCGGTCTGGTGGCAGCCGTCTTCCGCTACTGATAGCCAGCCGCAACAGGGACGACGCGCGCGGACAGCGCGGGAGCAGGCGCAACGGGAAGCCCGTCGGCATGGAGCGTTGCGCATCTTTAGAAAGTCGGTCGCCGCAGAGCGGAGCTGAAGCTCCGCGCCCGCTGCAGCGCGCCTTCCGAGTCGTGAATCCTGGAAGGCGGGCTTCGAGCCCGATCGGGGCTTCAGCCCCGATCCCATCTTGGACTCCGAGGAAGAGACTTTCATCCGTATGGGCGGCGCTCATGGGCTGTGGGAACCCCCGGACGGTCGCGGCAGGTAAGGGACGAGGCGCTCTGTTGCCGCCGGCGGGTATTGAGGAAATCCGCAACGCAGCACCCTACTTGCCGCGGGGAACGTAGAGATCGATGGCGGTGATTTCGTGGGTGCGGAGTTGAGCGGCTAGCTGGCTGTGGACGAGTAGCTCGGCGGCGGACTGGAGATGCATCACCGCCTCGCGGTCCGGTTCGAGACGATAGCAGTCCGCGTGCTCCTGGTAAGAGTAGTCTTCATACCGCGGCGGTGACACTGTCAGGAGAACCTGGAGCGCCTCCCAAAAACTGGTCCGGTGCAGGAGCCGTCGGCGGGCGAGTTCCTTGGGCTCCACCTCTGCGCTGGGTCCGGACCGGAATCGCAACACGACCAGTGAACAGCCGCCCGCCTCGAATGGGCGTTGCGGCTCCGGGTCTGGAAACGGCGCCAGGAGCTCCTCGATTTCGGCCGGCTCCGGTTCCCAGCCTCCCAGCGATAGCGCGAGGCGCAAGAACCAGCGTGCCCGCTTTCAGCACCCGGCGAATGCGCTCGCTGTCCTTGCCGATCTTCGATATCACCAGCGCGAGCAATTCGGGCGTCGGCATCTCCTGCACGACGGCGGGCGTGATGCTGATGGCGCCGGCATCGTCGGAGAGCAGCTTGACACGGATGGTGCGCGGAACAGCCATTACACTATTCAGCCTAACCGAGCGCGCCGGTGAGCAGGTCGCCGAGCGCGGTGGTGGTGAGCGAGCCGCCCATGTCCGGAGTGCGGTCCGCGGATTTGGAACACGGCCTCCACGGCGCCGCGGATCATCGCCGCGCCGCGGGCGCACTCCGGGCCGCCCAACCAGTCGAGCATCATCGCCGCGGAGAGGATCATCGCCGTGGCATTCGCCTTGCCCTGTCCAGCGATATCCGGCGCCGAACCGTGAGACGGCTGGAACACGGCGTACTTGTCGCCAACGTCGCCCGACGGCGCCATTCCCATCCCTCCAATCAGCCCCGCGGCGAGGTCCGAGATGATATCGCCGAACATATTTTCCGTGACGATGACGTCGAAACTCTCCGGGCGGCGGACGAGGTAGAGACTCGCGGCGTCGACGTAAATGTGGTCCATCTTCACGGCGGGATACTCTCCGCCACCTCGTCGAAAATCATCCGGAAGAAAGCCATCGAAGGCAGGACGTTCGCCTTGTCCACCAGGGAGACGTGCTGGCGGCGTTTCGCCGCCAACCGGAACGCGTACCGGCAGACCCGCTCGGTCGCATGGCGCGTGATTCGCATCGTGTCGGTGACTTCGCGCGCGCTCCTTCAAACGTGGCGGTCCGGGAGGAGAACAGGCCCTCGGTGCTTTCTCTCACGATGACGAAATCGATATCTCCGCCGGAATAGCCCTTCAATGGCGTGTCGTTCTCGTGATAAAGGCGAATCGGCCTCTCTCCGCCATAGAGATCCAGCCGCTCCCGCAAATCCAGTTGCGGCGTAATCTCCGTGCCCCACGGCCAGCGAACACTCGGGAGCCCTATCGCTCCGAGAAGAATCGCATCGTACTCCTTCACGCGTTCCATCGTGCCGGCCGGAAGGAGGGTCGCCGTTGGCCAGGTACTCGCCGGCCCCACGGAAAACTCCTCGTACTCGAAATGCGTATCCGTCAGCCGGGCCTCAACGCCTCTAACACCTTGAGTTTCCGCGGTGACCTCGGGGCCGATACCATCGCCTGGCAAAACAGCGATCCGATACGTTGCTCATGTGGGTTCCGCCCATCATAGCAACCCCCGGCCCTGCTACCTTTGAATGAGTGCCCGCGACATGAGGTAGCGCGGCATGCGCCCCATCGACAAGGTGCGGTTGGAATTGCGCCGCTACGAGCATCCGTTGATTACTTCGACGCGCGGCAACGATGATGGCTCCATCGAACTCGTGATCGACCTTAAGAATCCCGTGCCCGGCGTTCATCTGTACAAGGCGCCGCTTCACCCCCGGGACATCGAGAGCGGCCAATTCACCTGGACCTTCCAACGGCTCCTCTACGACTGCCTCCACGACTACCTCGTCGAGCTCTTCCTCGACGCCACAAAGCCGCGAGGACAAGCGATGACGCCGGTCGGCGAAATGCTGCGCGACGAGATTCGGCGCGGCGGTCCCGTGCTTTTCCGCCGCTTCATGGATGTGGCGCTGTATCACGCCCAGCACGGCTACTACCGGCGCGCGACCCTTTCGGAAAGCACGGCGACTATTACACCGCCGAACAGATCCAGCCGGCGTTCGGACTCCTGATCGCCGGTGTTCCGCGACCTGTGCGCGCGAAAAGGGGGGGGCGACCATTGCCGGTCGTTGAATTCGGCGCGGGACGCGCGGAAATGGCCCGGAGTTCCTCGATGCCGACTATCGCGCCGATCGAGATGGGCGAATTTCTGCCGGCGGCCATCGCGGCGTCGTGTTCGCCAACGAGTTCTTCGACGCACTGCCGGTGAATGTCGCCGTCCGCCGTGGGAGCGGCTTCAGGATGATGCGAGTCGGCGCCGGCGATAGTGGATCGAATGGGTGGAAGGGGAACCGTCGAGGGAGAGTCGGCCGCGTATCTCGCCGTATATGCCGCGGAGGGTCCCGATGGCGGCTTGGAGGTGATCGGCGTTGCCGCCCAGCCATGGATACGCCGATCGGAGCGTTGCTCGCCCGGGGCTATCTGCTGGCCATCGACTATGGCTACACGACGACCGGGCTGCGCAGGTTTCCGCAAGGTACGTTGATGAGCTATCGCCGGCATCGCGCGATGGAGCAGGTGCTTCGAGTTCCCGGCGAACAGGACATCACGGCTCACGTGCCGTTCACCGCGATCGAGGACGCGGCGCACGACGCCGGTTTCGAGACGGTGCGCTTTGAAACGCTCGGCCGCACTTGTTGCGGACCGGAGAAGGGGACGAGTTTGGCTGCGTGCTCGCCGGCTCGAGCCGGCGGAACGGCAGCGCCGGCTGCTACAGTTGAAGAATCTGATGTTTGGCATGGGGGAGACGTTCCTCACGCTGCAGCTGCGGAAGAACGGAGGGGGAAAATAAATGCGGCCCCGAGAGCCGGGGCCGCAAAGGAAGCTTCGTTAAACTGCGAGGAGGTTACTTCTTCTTCGTGGCTTTCTTCTTCGCCTTCTGGTCGCTTTCTTCTTCGCCGCAGTCTTCTTCACGGCCTTTTTCGACGGCCTTCTTCGGGGCGGCGGCTTTCTTTACAGCCTTCTTCTTTGCCGGTGCCTTCTTCACGGCCTTTTTCGCCGGCGCCTTCTTCACGGCTTTCTTCTGCGGCGGCCTTCTTGGCTGCCTTCGAGCCGCTTTCTTCGCAGCCTTCTTGGTTGCGTACTTCATCGATTGATTCTCCCTAAACATCATATTTGCGACTCTCGAGGAGATCGCAGTGTGATTCATATATAAGGGTGTTTGCGGTGAAAGTCAAGGAAAAAAACTGACGTCGAAGGTTCGCACAACCCACGCCTTCGCCCTGGCGCTATACAAACGTTATGGGTAGAATTGTTGTAGAACATTTTTGAGCTTCTGTGAACGTTGCATGCTTCGCAACGCCGCAACGAAGGTCATCGGCCAGCGCGGCTCTGGCCGCTCCTCGTACTGTCTGCGTGGAGCACGGCGGTTGCCGCAAGAAGAGCCCGCGCTCGCCAACGCCCGCACCCGTCGCGGTGCCGCGTGAAGAGACCGGCATCGCGAGTTGGTACGGCCATCCCTATCACGGCCGGCGAACGGCGAACGGCGAGGTGTATGACATGGATTAGCTCACCGCCGCACATCGCACCCGACCGTTCGGAAGTTGGGTGCGGGTTCACAATCTTCGACAACGGGAAGACAGTCGACGTTCGGATCAACGACCGCGGTCCGTTCGTCCGCGGCCGAATCATCGATCTCTCTCTCGCCGCCGCCCGCCCGATCGACATGATCGGCCCGGGCACGGCGAAGGTCCGCGTGCGCACGTTGACCGATCCCCCGCCCGAGGCTCGTCGGGAAGCAGCCGCTGAAGGTGGAGCGTCCGCGAGTCAATCGGAGGAGCCGCCCACAGCGGAAGCGTTCGCGGTCCAGGTCGGAGCGTTCGGCAGCTTGACGAACGCGGAACAAATCCGCGACCAGGCCGACGCACTGTACGGCTGCGCGAGGCTGGTGATGCGCGAGGGCGATGCGCCCCTCTGGCGTGTCCTGGTTGGATGCGGCTCGGACTGGCAATCGGCGTTCAGCCTGGCCGAGCGGATCCGCGCGGAACATGGTGAAGCGTTCGTGGTTCGTCTCGACGAGGCGCCGGCCAGCCTCCCGTCTACGGATACTCAGTAGTTTCTCGCGAGCCGCTCCACTGAACAGCTTACGCACCGCGCCCGATGCAGCGCCCAGCCCCCACGATAAACGGACTCCGATACCCACATATGGGTGGAGCGTACTAGGACCTAACACGCAGATGGGGGTTATCAGAAGGCCCCAGAAGAGCCTGAAGAAACAACCGATTGCGGTATTGTCCGAAGGGATCAATTCTCGGTTAGATTTTTGCTTGGCGGACCGCACTAGTCATAAGGAGTGTTCCCGCTGGACGCGCCGATCGTTTAGCCGGATCGCTCCAAAGACACCGCTGACACGAATGAGATGAACCGGAAATGACTGATCAGCTCGAGACTAGCAGGCCCGAGAATCGTCGGACAATCCGAGCGCATGCGCCAGATCCTGCGGCTGGTCGATAAGGTCGGCCAGGGACGCTGGCCGGTACTGCTGCTCGGGGAGACCGGCACGGGCAAAGAAGTGGTGGCCCGGGCGGTCCACAACGTCAATCCGTCGGGCTCCTTTGTCACGATCGACTGCTCTTCGCTGGTGGGCCCGCTGATGGAGAGCGAGCTGTTCGGCCACGTTCGCGGAGCCTTCACCGGCGCCGTGGGAGCGAAAACCGGACTCATCGAACTGGCCGATGGCGGCACGGCATTCCTGGACGAGATCGGCGAATTGCCGCTCGACCTGCAGGCCAAGCTTCTGCGTGTCCTGCAGGAGAAGGAATTCCGCCCGGTCGGCTCGCTCACGTCCCGGAAGTCTGGATTTCCGCGTGCTCGCCGCCACCAACCGCGATCTCGTCCGCGAGGTGGAACGCGGCACGTTTCGCCGGGATCTGTACTATCGCCTGAATGTCGTCAGCCTGAAGCTCGCTCCGCTGCGGGAGCGAGAGGAGGATGTCATCCCGCTGATCGATCACTTCCTGGGACGATACGCTCCCATCATCCGCTTCACGCCGGAGGCGCTCGACGCGTTGATCGAATATGACTGGCCAGGCAACGTAAGAGAACTCGAGAACTGCATCCAACAAGTGGTCGCGATCAACACCGGCCCGCTGGTCCACTTGAACGATCTGCCGTCGCCGGTGCAGAACTTCATGCGGGCGCGGAAGGCCTCCGCCATGTCGATGGCCGCCGGCGCCGGTGCGGGCCCGGCCATGTGGAACGGCGGCGTTCCGGCGAGCGAGACGGACGCCGATGAGCTCCCGGCTCCATTCGTCCCCGACCCGCCAGTGCTACCCCTCAATGAAGTTGAGCGAAGGGCGATCATGGACGCGCTCGAGTACACAAACGGGGACCGCGCCGTGGCGGCCAACCTCCTCGGCATTGGCCGTACGACCCTCTACCGAAAGCTCAAAGAGTATCGCGCCGCCTGTTAAGCGCTCGTCGGCGGGGAGCCGCTCTCGCCGGCAGCGACGCCGATCGGGAGCGAGCCGCTGGCGAAGCCGTCAGTGCCCCGGGGAAGTCGACCGCCGGGAGCTGACGGCATGACTGCCATTGCCGGGCAGGCGCCGCGCTCCAGATCTCAATTGGTCGAGACTTTCGCGAATTCGTTAGAGAACATCCCACCGCTCGATCCACTCCCTCTAAGGGGTTCCTCGGAATCCCCACAGGAGCGTATCGCCCATGAACAAGCGGCCCTGGAAAGTACTGTTGGCCAGCAACAACCTCGACGACATCCACCTGATCGAGGAGGCGCTCGCCGAACTGGAAGAGCTACAGTTCAGCCGTGAGTGGCTGCGTCCATGCGAGCTGCATCTGGCGGAGCAGACGTCCGATCTCCTCGGCCGGCTCGCCGATGACCGGTTCGACGCCGTCCTTCTCGACCTGGACATCGGCGCGGGGCAGGCCGCCGGTGCGCTCGTCCGGGTAGAGGAACAGGCGCCCGAAGTACCGGTGATCTTCTTTGCTCGAACGAGACGGAAAGCGACGCGGTCCACCTCGTGCGGAAAGGAGCACAGGACTACCTGGTCAAGTCGGAACTGGATTGCGTCCCGCTGGCCCGGGCGTTGCGCTGCGCCATCGAGCGGCACCGGCGGCACTCGGCCCTGCGATCACTCCTGTTCGTCGACCCGACCACGGGGATCTATACGGAAAGCGGATTCCATCGCGTCGCTTCGCGCCTTGCCCAATTGCTGCGCGGACCTTGGAAGAGAGCCACGACTCTTCGTTCTCGAGCTGGACGGTCTCGAGCGCCTGCGCGACCTCTACGGGACCGAGGAACGGGACCTCGTGGTCATGCGCACGACCGAGGCTCTTCGCCATCAATTCGAGGAGGCCGGTATTCTGGGCCGGCTCGGGCCGGCGCGCTTTGCCGCCCTGCAGCCGGACGACGAGTGCATGGGCCTGCCGCAGATCGAGGGCCGTCTGAGAGCGCGCATCAGGAACGCCAACGGGCATCACTCGGGTGGCTGCCTGGTGCAGGTGAGGATAGGAACAGCCGCCGGCCCCGAAGCGGTCAGTTGGCTGCTCGAGGCGGCCGCCGAAACGTTGTGCGAGAATGGGCGGAGCCTGGCCTCGGCCGGTACCGCCGGATAGTGAGTCGGCGCCGGTCCGGGGCGGTTGGAGCACGACCGGTTGCGAATCGCCCTGGACGCCACCTATGCGGCTCAGAAGCAACCCACGGGGGTTGGAGTCTACTCGGCCGAGATGATCGCCGGATTAGCCGGCGAGTTCCCCGACGACAGCATCGTCCTCGCCTACCGTCCGCATCGTTATCTGCGGTCGCTGCGGCATCGCCTTCCGCCAAACGGCCGCCGGCGCATTCTGTGGGAGACTCGCAGCCTGTTCCGCGCCGACCTCTTCCACGGCCTTAACCAACGTCTCCCCGCCGCCGCTTACCGGCGCCGCATCGCGACCTTCCACGATCTGTTCGTCCTGACCGGTGAGTATTCGACGCCGGAGTTCCGCCACCGGTTCGCCGAGCAGGCCCGAGCCGCGGCCGAACGGGCGGACCGCATCATCGCCGTGTCCGAATTCACTGCCCGGCAGGTTCAGGAATGCCTCGACGTCGACCGCGCTCGGATTCGCGTCGTCCCTCACGGTGTCCGTCCACCGGCCTCTGTGCCGGTGGGCGCCGAACGCGAGCCGCTGGTGTTGTGCGTGGGCGCCATTCAGAGGCGGAAGAATACCGCGCGGCTGGTTCGCGCCTTTCGTGCGCTGCCGCCGCCCTGGCGGCTGGTGCTGGCGGGCGGGGACGGCTACGGCGCCGAGGAGACCCATGAGGCGATCCGGCAGAGTCCGGTGGCCGATCGCATCCGGACGCCAGGTTTCGTGAGCGCGGCCGAGCTCGACTCCCTCTATGCACGCGCTCGCGTCCTTGCCTTCCCGTCGCTTGATGAGGGGTTCGGGATTCCGGTGCTCGAAGCGATGGCCTGGGGCGTCGCCGTGCTGACGTCAACCACGTCGGCGTTGCCCGAAGTCGGAGGTGAAGCGGTGCACTACGTTGACCCTCATGACGAGGAGGCGATCACCGCCGGGCTCCGCACATTGACACAGGACGAGGAGTACTGCGAGACACTGCGCAATAGAGGGCGGACACGGGCGGCGGAGTTTACTTGGGACCGATCGGTCCGGATGACAGCGGCGGTCTATCGGGAGTTACTCGACTAATCTTCCTCGTCCACCGAGATCTTGAGGGCGCGAAGGAACTTGTGATCCTGCGAGGTCCAGCGGATCCTCTGGGTGGACTCGAACATCGACTCGCCGACGGGCTCCACGTCGGTCTCGGCATCGTAGTCATCGTCCCCGGTAGCGCTGCGTTTGTTGAACCCGATCGTTGCTTCCAGGACAAGGAAGACGTCATAACCTGCCCGCTTGATTTCCCCGATCGCGGACGCAATCCGGTCCGAGTCTGACAGTGACTCGTTGATCGCGTTCCCGAGTTCCTGCATCAACTCTTTCAGGTGATCGTTCAAAACTTTCCCCCTTGTTGAGCCACCTTCAGGATAACACCCGTCGGAAGCGGCGCGCCCGTACGCCGTCGAAATTTCATACACGTAGGAGGCCGCAACCGGCACTCGGAAAATTTGTCTGTTCGCTAGCACATATCGACAGGATCGGGAAATCTCTCCACTCGCCTGACCGGCAATGCGCGCGGCTTTCGGTGAGATTCGCGGTTCGTCGTTACCGGCCGGAAGACGGCGGTCGGGGCTATGATTCGCCGATCTCGGAGAGGAGATCTTCGAGCGACTTCTTCATGTCCGCGGTGAGGGTCTTGTCCCGCGCCGCCTGGAACTGGCGGCGTGCTTCCTCGATGTTCCCGCTCTGATAGTAGGCCAAGCCCAGGTGGAAACGGAACGCGCCCCGGGTGGGGTTCCGGCGGACGATCGGGTCGAGCACTTCGACGGCGTCCTTGTTCAGATGCCGCTTGATGTAGATATAGCCGAGCGTGTCGGCGAAATCGTCGTTGCCGGGCTTTCGCGCCACGGCCCGCTGGGCGTAGGTGAGGGCCTGGTCCAGGTCACCGCCGGTCTCGACCATCGCCCAGGCCAGGTTGTTCAGCGCCTCCGAATAGTCGGGCGCCAACTCGACCGCCCGCTGGAGCGCCTGCCGGCCTTCCTGGTATTGGCCTCGTGTCAGCAGGACCGTACCATAGCTGAAGTAGGCCTGGGGCGGCGGGGTGCTCGAGTTCATCGCCTGCTGCAGGTGTTGGATCGCTTCGTCGCCCTTGTTCTGCCGGAGCAGAATCTGTCCCAGGTAAAGTTGGGCCGTCGGGTTGGATGCATCCCGGTCGAGCACTCCCCTGAGGATCTCGGTCGCGTGGTCGAACTGGCCGCGGGCCATGGCAACCCGCGCCAGCAGGACCTGCAATTGGGTTTGCGCGGGGTTCTGCTCGAGGCGGCTCTCGATCAACGACTGGGCTTCGTCCAGCTTGCCCAGCTCCAACTGCACTTCAAACAGCGGCTGGGCCGCCGCCGCATACGGCTTGTCGCCCTTCATCGCCGCCCGGAGGTACTGCTCCGCCTTGCGAAGGTCACCCGCTCCGCGCTCCACCAGGCCGAGATGGTAGTCCAGCAAGGACTGCTGGACGCCCTGCTGACGCAGCACCTCGATCTCCTTCCGCGCGTCGTCGTAATTGCCCAGGCCCGCGTATGCCGAGACGAGTGTCAGGCGGGCGCGTGTGTCGTTCGGCCGTTCACCGAGAATATCCTTCGCCATCAGCTCCGCCTGGGTGAACTCGCGATTGCGCAGGTGAAGCTCCGCGAGCGTATACCTCGGCAGCACAAACTGCTCGTTGAGCTGCATCGCTTCCCGCAATTGGACGGTGGCGTCTGTTTCGTCGCCGTTCGCCAGGTACGCCTGAGCGAGGTAGAACCGGTATAGATAGTTCTGCGGCATCCGTTCCACGGCCCGCTGCAGGTCCTGGATAGCGGACTTCAGCCGCCCCGGGTCGCCTGAGCGCAGACCGAGAAGGCCGCGCAGGCCGAGCGCGGCCGGGTTGTCGGGACTTGTGTCGAGCAGCGCGTTCAATTCCTGCGCGGCATGTTCCTGATCGCCCTCGTCCAGGTAGGCGCGGATCACGCCCTGCCGGTACAGGGCAGACCGTTCGGCGTCATGATCGTTGTCGAGCCCGTCCCGAAAGTAGCGCATGGCGACAGTCGGCTGATGGGCCGTGAGGTAGAAATTGCCCACGGTGTTACGGCCGTCGGGGAATGCCTTCGGATCGTCCAGAATCCGCCGTAGCGCCTTCTCCATCTCGCCGGTATTGCCCATGCCGCGCTGGAAATGAGCCATCGTGATCCAGTTGGTCGCCGAGTCCGGGAATCGTTCGCACTTCTCGCGCAGGATCTTCCCGGCTTCGTCGAGCCGGCGCTGCCGCGCGTAGAGTGCATATGCGTAGTCGAAAACGATGGCCGGCGGAGTGGGCGCGTCCACGAGCGGCTGCAGAATCGACTCCGCTTCGTCGTACTGCCCGAGAAGCATCAACAGATTGGCGAGAGAGATGTTTATGGGAACGTCGTCCGGGCGCTGATCCCGGGCGCGCCGATACAATTCGAGAGCTGCCTTGTTGGCCCCCTGATACTGGAGGATTCGAGCCTTCACGAAGAGGACCTCGAACGCATCTGGGTGCTGCTGCTCGGCCTTGACACTCAGATCAATGAGGTTCTGAAGCGTCCTCCCCGGCTGCACCGGGAACGGGGAGGTGAGCGCCATCAGGTGGATCTCACTCAACTTGAGCAGCGCGTCCAGGTTGTCGGGATCGAGCTCCGTCGCCCGCATCAGCGCCTGCGAAGCGGATTCGAGCTGGCCCCTCTTCAGCCCATTGAGCCCCAGCCGGTACCAGGCCTCCGGCGACCGGCGGTCGTACTGAAGCGCCTTCCGGTACATGATGGACGCTTCCTCGTACTGACCTTTGTCGTGATAGCCGTTGCCCAGGGCAATGAAGCGCTCGACGCGCTCCGCCTTGTTGCCGAGACAGGAGACGAGACTCAACAGCATCGCGGCCATCAGCACCCAGCGACCGGCGCGAAACCAAGCGCCGGATATGCGGGTTAGCGTCGCTTGCGCGCTGACGGAGTATCGCAACGGACCGGCAGTGTGTGGAAGCCCAACGAGACGCACCTTAAATTGCCTTCCTCCAGGTTCTCTACACAGTATAGGAGAGATTGGGGCGGCCACCTATTCCGGGGCCTCCTTGACGCGCCTGGAAGACGGTCCTTACAATGAAAGTGTCCCTGGCAGCGCGCATTAGCGCAGTCTAGTGCGTCTATTCCGTTGGCGGTGGGCTCGATTCTCACGACGGAGACTGCACGGAGATAGGAGTCAACATGCTGAGATCTATCGGCCCCATGGAGCTGGTCGTCATTCTGGCCATCGCCGTTCTGCTGTTCGGCGGCCGGAAGATCCCCGAGGTGGCCAAAGGTTTGGGTGAAGGAATCCGGAACTTCAAGTCCGCGTTGAAGAGCGACGACAAGCCGGACGAAGGCGAAAAGAAGCAGCAGGCCTAACCTGCTGCTGGACCGCCCGCAATTGGGGCGGGTGATCCCTCCAGAAACGGAAAACCCCGCGACTGAGGTCGCGGGGTTCATCCAAGCGGATAGAGTTCCGCGAAAACCCTACTTCTTCTTCGAGGAGGAACGATTGCCTCCTTGCAGGCCTTGGCCACCGTGAACTTCACGACTTTCTTGGCCGGGATCTTGATCTTCTCGCCGGTGGCCGGGTTGCGTCCGATGCGGGCTTTGCGCTCCACCCTCTTCAGGCGGCCGAGGCCGGGCAGAACGAATACGCCGCTCTTTTTGGTCTGGGCGATCGCGGTGTCAGCGTAGGTTTGGATAATCTCCTTCGCGACCTTATTGGTTACGCTGCCGACTTCGGCGATGTGTTTCACGAAGTCGGTTTGCGTCATTTTCTTCGCTGCAGTGGATTTCGTTGTTGCCATGCGTAATCTGTCTCCCAATGTCTCAAGTTTGCTCGCCCGCTCGAGCGAGGGGCGATGCCCGCGCGTCCTGCCCGGTTCCCCGCCACGCCGACGGAAGGCGTTGTCCCCTCCCAGTCAGCGCGCGACAGACCACACATGCCACGCGGCTGTTTCATGATAAAGGATTCAGACTCGAAGTGTAAAGAGAAAACCACGCCGGAACCCCTATTTCTAGGGGTTTGGAGGCCAGTAAGAGCGTGGCGGCCCTTGTCTCCGGGCTTTCTACGCCACGGCGACGTCGGAGGTTCTGCGAGAGTTGGCGGAAGCGGCCTCTTTCCTGTCCGTCGGCGGCAGCCCCAGGGCGTTTCGGATATCCGCTTCCAGGCGGTCGCGGAGCACCGCGTTCTCCCGCAGGAACGATTTTGCGTTCTCGCGGCCCTGCCCGAGCCGGTCCTCGCCGTAGCTGAACCAGGTGCCACTCTTGTCGACCACGCTTCTGGACACCGGAATCGAGCAGTTCGCCTTCCCGAGACACGCCCTCGCCGTGGATGAGATCGAACTCGGCTTCGCGGAACGGCGCGGCGACCTTGTTCTTCACGACCTTCACCCGCGTGCGGTTGCCGATAACCTTGTCGCCGTCCTTGATGGCGCCGATACGCCGGACGTCGAGGCGTACAGAAGAGTAGAACTTCAGCGCGCGCCCGCCGGTGGTCGTCTCCGGATTGCCGAACATCACGCCGATCTTCTCGCGCACCTGGTTGATGAAGATGAGGCAGGTCTGGTTCGAGCCACTACGCCGGTGAGCTTCCGCAGGGCCTGCGACATCAGCCGGGCGTGAAACCCATGTGACTGTCGCCCATCTCGCCTTCGAGTTCGGCCTTGGGTACCAGGGCGGCGACCGAATCGACGACCACGACATCCACGAGTTCCGGAGCCGACCAGCGCCGAGCGTGATCTCCAGCGCCTGTTCCCCGTAGTCGGGCTGTGAGACGCAGCAGGTTCTCGATATCGACTCCGAGCCGTCCGCGTAGGCCGGATCGAGGGCGTGCTCGGCGTCCACGAACGCGGCGGTCCCGCCCTGCTTGTTGGGCTCGGCGATCGCCTGGAGCGCGAGGGTGGTCTTGCCCGAGGATTCCGGCCCATAGATCTCGACGACGCGCCCGCGCGGGAGCCCGCCAACGCCGAGCGCCGCATCCAGCGCGAGCGACCCGCTCGGGATGACGGCGACCGGCAGTGCATTCCGGGACCCGAGCCGCAACACCGTCCCGCGCCCGAACTGCTTGTCCATGTCAATAAGAGCGCGGGTCGATCTGCCGCTGCCGTTCGTCGTTCTTCACCATTACCTCCCGGGCAGCCTGAGCGTTCTTTGTGGCTGCACTGAAATGGTGCCCGGCGAGAACGGATTGTCTCAGGGGTTCTGCGGGACGAAACCTGAATTGCCCGACAGAATCGTTGGCAAACGGACTTGTTGGCAAGTGAGGCAGGCGGATTCGCCTGCCCGGTGGCTCCGCGACTAGCGGGCCTTCCCTGCCTTGCCTGCCGGTTCCGCTTCCGGCTCCGGCTCGGTCGCCGCCGGCGGGACCTGCTTCAGCCCCAGTGCGACGCGGAGTTCGGCCGTCCAGCTTCTCGCGCAGGTCCGGGTTGTCCCGCATGAACTGCTTGGCGTTCTCGCGGCCCTGGCCGATGCGCTCGCCGCCGTAGCTGTACCAGGAGCCGCTCTTCTCGACCAGGTTCTGTGACCACGCCGAGGTCGATCAGGTCGCCCTCGCGCGAGATGCCCTGCCCGTAGAGAATGTCGAACTCCGCCTCGCGGAACGGCGGCGCCACCTTGTTCTTCACGATCTTGACCCGCGTGCGGTTGCCGATCACCTTGTCGCCGTCCTTGATGGCCGCGATGCGCCGGATGTCGGCCCGGATCGAGGAGTAGAACTTGAGCGCCCGGCCGCCGGACGTGGTTTCCGGACTGCCGAACATCACGCCGATCTTCTCGCGGATCTGGTTGATGAAGATCAGGCAGGTCTTCGATTTCGAGACATTGCCGGTGAGCTTGCGCATCGCCTGCGACATCAGCCGCGCCTGCACGCCGACGAACGTATCGCCCATCTCGCCGTCGAGCTCGGCCTTCGGCACCAGCGCCGCCACCGAGTCCACCACCAGGATGTCGATCGAGCCCGAGCTGATCAGCGCACTGGTGATCTCCAGCGCCTGCTCGGCGTAGTCCGGCTGGGAGACCAGCAGGTTGTCCACATCGACGCCCAGGTTCCTGGCGTAGGTCGGATCGAGCGCGTGCTCGACGTCGATGAACGCAGCCATGCCGCCCACCTTCTGCGCCTCGGCAACCACGTGCAGCGCCACCGTCGTCTTGCCGGACGACTCCGGCCCGTAGATCTCGTTGATCCGTCCCCGCGGAAAGCCGCCCACTCCCAGAGCGGCGTCCACCGAGATGGACCCGGTGGAGATGCTCGGAATCACGACCACGGCGTCCTTCGACGCCGAGCCGCTGAATCGATCCCTTACCGAACTGCTTCTCGATCTGGCTGAGGGTCAGCCCCAGTGCGCGCGCGCGTTCTTTTTCGTCCATGATGGCTTGAGACCTAATTATACAACCGGCGGAAGCGATGTACGCACCCTACAGCGCGGGGCGTAATAGCCCCGCCGGGCGCGGACCACCAGGTTCGTCTGGTCTGTGAATCTGGATCTGGATCGGATGATACTGGCCGTCCGCGACCATCGGCTCGGGGCGGTAGAGGATGTTGTACTGGTGCCGCAACTCATTGGCGATGTTTCGAAGGACTGCTCCAGGTCCTCGACCTTGAACGGAAACAGCGCCAGCCCGCCCGTCTCCTCGGCGAAGTACTTGAGCACCTTGTCGCCGTTGGTCTGGATTCGCGAGATGTTGGTGGAGATCGTGTAGACGACAGCGTCGGCGCGGTGCGCCATCTCGAGCGCCTGGTCCCGTGAATAGCGGCTCTGGTTGTCCTCGCCGTCGCCGAGAATGATCAGCGCGCGGCGGAACTTATGCGTGCGGCTTGTCTTCCATGAGCTTGTCACGGCAGGCGTAGAAGATCGCATCGTAGAGCGCAGTGCCGCCGCCGGCCCGCAAGGCCGCGAATGGCTCCGCCAGTTCCTCCGGGTCGCTGGTGAGATCGCAGCGATCAGATCCACGCCGGTGTCGAAGCTCACCACGATCGCCTTGTCGATGTCTGGCCGGATCACGCTGTTGATGAACTCGATGGCGGCTTCCTGGATGAACTTGAAGCGGTCGCGAATGCTGTTGCTGGTGTCGATCAGGATGGCCAGCCGGAGCGGCAGATCCGACAGAGCCGTAGAACTCCAGGATGTGCTGCGGCTCTCTCGTGCTCAAGAACCTCGAAGTCATCCTTGGTCAGGTCGGTCACGAACCGGCCCTTCTTGTCGGAGACCGTGAACAGGACGTTGACACGGGTGACGTCGAGGACGATCCTCGTCTGTTCGGCCAATCGCTGTTCGCTCGGGGGGCCGGAGCTAGCTGCGGCTGATCGGGCTGGGCGCTCGCCACCAGCGCGAAGTGCCCAGATACCGTCGTGAACAAAACAAACAGCCGTCTCATCACTACCTTCTTTCAATTATACCTGCTCGTCCATTTTCGACCTTCTGCAGCCACTCCGCGAGGTCGGCCGGGAGCGGCGCTTCCACGGTCACCGGTTCCCCGGTAGCCGGAGAGCAGAACCGGATCCGGTGAGCGTGGAGAAAGTACGGCGCTTCGCCGCCGGAATCGGCGGAGCGCCGTACAGACGGTCGCCAGCCACCGGATATCCGATGGTTGAAAGATGCACCCGAATCTGGTGTGTGCGGCCGGTCCCGATGCGCACCTCCAGGTACGTGTATTTGTCGAAGCGCCGCAGCACGCGGTAGTAGGTCAACGCGCGAGCGGCCGTGTTCGAGCCGCGCGGTCATGCGCGTCGCGCCGCCGCGGATCGCGCGTGATGGGTTTCTCGACCCGGCCGGTATCCTGCTCGATGCGGCCGTGGACGAGCGTCAGGTATACCTTCTCGACCTCACGCGAGGCGAATTGCGACGCCAGCGCCCGGTGGGCCTGATCGGTCCGCGCCACCAGGATCACGCCGCTCGTGTAGCGGTCGAGCCGATGCACGATGCCCGGCCGAAGGTCCCCGCCGGCGGTGGAGAGCGTCTCGAAGCGATGAAGCAGCGCGTTCACCAGCGTCCCCGATCGAGCACCGGCGCCTGCGTGGACAATCATGCCCGGCCGGTTTGTTTACCGCCACCACGGCCTCGTCCTCGTAGAGGATCTCGAGCGGCAGTTCCTCGGCGAAGGCTTCGAGCGGTGGCAGCTCGGCCGGCTCCACTTCGATCGACTCGCCGCCGGCCAACGCGACCGACGGCTTCGCCGGACGGCCGTCCACGCGAACGCGGCCCTGCTTGATCCAGCTCTTGAGACGCTCCCGGCTGTACTGCGGAAGCTGCTCGTGCAGATACCGGTCCAGGCGCTCCTGCGGGTCGGCGGGTTGCAGTCGAAGGGTCAAGTGTCGGATTCGCGCTCCGTTATATAGTTTAGGGGTGATTTCCAGCGCCATCGTACCGGTCGCCGGTCACGGAACCCGCCTGTTGCCCGCCACCAAGTCGCAGCCCAAGGAGATGCTGCCGGTGGCGCGCAAGCCGATCGTGCAGTACGTGATCGAGGAGCTGGTCGCCAACGGGCTGCACGACATCCTGATGGTCACCAGCCGTAACAAGACGAATCATCGAAAACCACTTCGACAGCGATCCGCAGTTGATTCAGACGCTGTCGGCGCGCGACAAGGTCGAGCTCCTCCGCCAGGTGGAGTTCGAGGTCCTGGGTGCGCATCTCTACTACACCCGGCAGTCGCGAGCAGCTCGGGCTGGGCCACGCCGTGCTTTGCGGGGAGAACTTCGCGGGCGAGCAGCCGGTGGCGGTCGCCCTCGGCGATTCCATTCTCGGCAACAACGGCGAGTCCACCTCGCAGACGCTCGGGCGCATGGTTTCGCTGTTCGAGGAACGCCGCGCAAGCTGTGTGATCGCTGTGGAGGAGGTGCCGCGGGAGCAGACCTCGCACTATGGCGTCATCGACCCGGTGGATGGCGACGGGATGTCGTACCGGGTCCGCAACCTGGTGGAGAAACCCGCGCCCGACGACGCGCCGAGCAACCTGGCCATCGCCGGCCGCTACGTCTTCTCGCCGACTATCTTCGACATGATCCGCGACGTGAAGCCGGACGAGCGCGGCGAAATCCAGCTCACCGACGCCATTCAGCGCATGTGCGAGGAAGGCCGCCGCGTGCTGGCCTACCCGCTGCCGAAAGGCGAGCGCCGCTACGACATCGGGAACTTCCCGAGCTACTTCGAAACGTTCGTCGAGTTCGCCCTCGCCGACCCCGAGTACGGTCCGGGCTTTCGGGAAGCCCTGAAACGGATCCTGGAGAAGTTCTGAGTGCGGCCGCGCACGGTCTTCGGCCTGATCTTCCTCATCGTTCTGGCCGCAAGATTGTGCCACCTCGACGTGCTCTGGATCGAGGAATGCTACCCGGCCGCCGGCGCACTCCAGGTGCTGGCCGGCAAGCTCCCCTACCGCGACTTCTGGTTCGATAAACCGCCGCTGGCGATCGGCCTCCATCTTCTCTGGGGCGCGCACGCCGGCTGGCCGCTGCGGCTGGGGGATGCGCTATTCGTCACCCTCATCAGTTGGCTGCTCTACCGCTTTGCGCGGGAGCGTTGGAGCGAGCGGGAAGGGCTGCTGGCGGCGGCGCTCGGCGCTTTTTTCCTGACGTTCGGCTTCCCGTCGGCCGTCATGTCGCTGGCCCCGGACCTGATCATGATGGCGCCTCACATCGCCGCGGTCTACCTGGCGTGGAAGGGGCGTCCGTTTGCGAGCGGGCTGGCCGCCGGCGTGGCGATGCTGGTCCACACGAAGGGTGTCTATGTGCTCGCGGCGTGTCTGCTGTGGCAGTACCGCGCGATTCCAGCGCTCGCGGCCGGGTTCCTGGTGCCGAACGTTCTCTTCGCCGGATGGCTCGCCGCCACCGGCTCGCTGGCCGCCTACTGGGAGCAGGTCTGGCGCTTCGGGCAGGTCTACGTGAAGGACACCTTCGCCAAAGGTCCCTTCTCGGAGCTCGGCTGGCGTACCCAGGACTGGCTGCTGTTCCACGCGTGCCTGGTCGCCGGCATGATCTGGTTCTGGATTCGCGCCCGCGACCGGGACCGGCTGCAACTCGCCGGCTGGACGCTGCTCGCGATCCTCGGCATCGCCGCCGGCTGGCGCTTCTTTCCGCGCTACTACCTGCAACTGCTGCCGATCGCCGTCCTGCTCGCGGCGCGCGGCCTGACCTTGCTCGGACCCAAGCGGGCGACGGCGGTGCTGGCGCTATTGCTCATCCCGCTGGTGCGCTTCGGGCCGCGTTACGCCACACTCGCCTGGGAATCGGCCACCGGACGCCCGCATCAATGGGCGGACCTGGCGATGTACGACGGCAGCGTCGAAGTGGCGGATAGGCTCGACCGGCTCGCGGCCCCGGGCGACTCGCTGCTGGTCTGGGGCTACCGTCCGGACATCTACGTCCTCACGCGCCTGCCCGCCGGGACAGCATTTCTCGACTCGCAGCCGTTGACCGGCGTCATCGCCGACCGTCACCTCGTCGACAGCCGGCCGTCGGTGCCTGAGCTTGCCCGGCAGAATCGGCAAGAGCTGACCCGCACGAGCCCTACGTGGATTGTCGACGGCCTGGGACCCTACAACCCGGTGCTTGGCATTGGGCAGTACCCGGACCTCGCCGCCTGGCTCGCCAACTACCGCCAGGCTTTCACGTCGCCCTCGGCGGTGGTGTACCGGCGCATCACCGGCAGGATCGGGGCGGCGGCCACGACCCCTCCCTGAGCGGACGGGCCAACACCATATGTAACGGAGGGCCGCCAAGGGCTGTCGTTCCCCAGAGGTGAACTATGCGGGTAATAGCGACAATACTTTTCTGCCTGGTCGGGTTGGGCGCGCCGGTGTTCGCGGCCCAGAGTGAAGTGCAGGTGCAGAAGGCGCAGTTGGCGGTGCCTTTCGGCACGGCATCGGGGACGGTTGTTCTGGCCAAGGATGTGCTCGTCTTTTTGGACGACACGAATCCGGACGCGTCGTTCGCGATCCGGCGCAGCGCGATCGAAAGCAGCAGTGCCGACGGCGACATGTTCCAGGTGCAGACATCGGAACCCGTCCAGGCGGGAGAAGGCAAACGGAGCCAGTTCAGCTTTCGTATGTCGCCTGGCTCCAACCCCCAGGTCCTGGCGGATTGGGCCCACGCCGAGGGCCGCAGCACACCCCCGACGAGCACGGCGACCGCAAATGCCGGCGCCTCCACCACCTACATGGTGCGGCACGATCATCTGGTGGGCGGCTGCGAAGGCCGGCTTATCATCGGGCAAGACAAAATCACCTTCGAGTCGGTGAGCGATGTGGGGCATTCCCGGCAGTGGCAGTTGTCGGACATACAGGAGATCAAGCATAAGAATCCGTACGAGCTGAAGGTCGTGCCATTCGCCGGCGATACCTACGACTTTGACCTGGAAGGCAAGAAGATGGATACCAAGGACTACCAGGCGCTCGTCGACCGCATCGCCGAAATGCGCGCCAGCCGATAGGCGGCTCCTCGCCAGCCGGTCGTATCCGCGAGCCGTCGCCGGACGCCCGATTGTTTGATAATCTGTTCCCGGGTGAACGGCCACGGCGGACGTCCTCGGCAACTGAACGCACCTTGCTGACAGCATCGGCGCTGTTGGCCAAGTGCGTATCGAGGCGCTATCGCGAGACAACTCCCGATCCCGGTTGGGGATGCCGTGCCGGCTCATCGAAGGATCACTACAACGATGGCATTCGTAGTCGGCATTGACAGCAGCACCACCGCGACCAAGGCGATCGCCTGGACCGAAAACGGGACCCCGGAGCAGGAAGGCCGGTGTTCCATTCCCCTCAACAGCCCCGTCGCCAACTGGTATGAGCAGGACCCGCTCGACTGGTGGAACTCCTCCGCCGTGGCTCTCAAGCAACTGACGGAGAAGATTCCGGCGGACCAGATCGCGGCCGTCGCCGTCAGCAATCAGCGCGAGACGTTCGCCGTGCTCGGCCCCGACGGGAATGCGTTCCGCCCGGGCATCGTGTGGCTCGACCAGCGCAGCCGCGAGGAAGTGCCGTGGCTCTCGGGCCGCGTGGGTCCCAAGCGGATCCACCAGATCTCGGGCAAGCCGGTCGACATGGCGCCGGTGGCGTACCGGATCGCCTGGCTGCTGCGGAACGAGCCGGAGACGCACCGCGCGGCGGCGATGTTCTGCGACGTACACGCCTACCTGACCTGGAAGCTGACCGGCAAATTCCGGACGAGTTGGGCGAGCGCCGATCCGCTCGGGCTGTTCGATCTCGAGGCGAAGAAATGGTCGCCCGAGATCCTCGGTCCGCTCGAGATCGACGAGAAGCAGCTCCCCGAGGCGCTCGCGCCCGGCACGGTCCTGGGCGAGGTCACCGCCGAGGCGGCCGCGGCCACGGGATTGCGCCCCGGCACGCCGGTGGTGGCCGGCGGCGGCGACGGACAGGTGGCCGGCCTGGGTGTCAATGCCCTGGCCAGCGAACGCGCTTACCTGAACCTCGGCACGGCGGTGGTCGGCGGGGTCTACATCACCGATTACGCAATCGATCTCGCCTGGCGCACCATGGGCAGCGGCTCGGGCGTCGGTTACTACTGCGAGACCAGCCTGCGCACCGGCACCTTCCTGGTGGACTGGTTCGTGAAAAATCTCTGCGGTAGCGACGGCGCCGACAAAGGCATCTACGCCAGGCTCGAAGCAGAAGCCGAAGCGTCCCCGGTGGGCAGCAACGGCCTGCTACTGGTTCCCTACTGGGGCGCGGTGATGACGCCCTACTGGGACCAGCAGGCGCGCGGCGCGATGGTCGGATTCCTCGGCGGCCACAATCGTGGTGACATCTACCGTTCGCTGCTCGAAGGCGTGGCGCTCGAGCAGGAGCTGGTGAACTCGATGATCGAGGAGCACGCGGGTGTGAAGGTCCAGGAGTACATCGCCATCGGCGGCGGCGCGGGCAGCGCGCTGTGGCGGCGGATCATCGCGGATATCTCCGGCAAGACGGTGAAGCGGTCGCAGACGGTTGAGGCGTCGAGCCTGGGCGCGGCGATGTGCGCGGCGGTGGCGGCGGGATGGTTCAGCGGCATGAAAGAAGCCGCCGAAGCGATGAGCGGCGCGACGACCACCGAAGTCGAGCCCGATCCCAAGCGCGCGGCCCGCTACGCCGAGTTGATGGGCATCTACCGCGACATCTACCCGCAGACCCGCGACCTCTCGCATCGCCTGACGCGCTTCGCGGAGGGGGGCTAAAGTCCTACCGCGAAGGGCGCGAAGGATTAGGAGTTGGATGAAGCCTGTCGATGGTTCGGGTTGTTGGGGGACGGACATCGTTGGCAGGCCATCCAGATGGTGCAGCGCTCGTCAGGGGGTGCCAAACGGTCTCAAGAAGGGGCTTCCGCTGCGTTAGCTGACGCGTCCGGCACAGTAGCGGCAACCGCCGATGGTTTCGCGCGCGATGGTGTCAAGGACGTACTGCGTCAAAGAAAACCTTTGCGTCCTTTGCGTCCTTTGCGGTTCAAATTCAAACCGGGGAACTTGTGGTACCGTTAGAGATTCAACCAGCCGCGTGTGAGGAGTCCTATGGAAGCTCTTGGAATGGTCGAGACGAAGGGATTGACAGCCGCCATCGAGGCCGCCGATGCGATGGTCAAGACGGCCAACGTGGTCCTCACCGGCAAGGAGTACGTCGGCGCCGGTCTCGTAATGGTGACCGTGCGCGGCGATGTCGGAGCGGTCAAGGCAGCCACCGATGCCGGGGCGGCCGCCGCCCGGCGTGTGGGCGAACTGGTGTCCGTGCACGTGATTCCCGCGCCGCACGCGGACGTGGAAGGCGTGCTGCCGGGAACGAAGAAAGCGGCCAAGTAGGCGGTTCGGGTGGGCTGCTGGCGGCGGCCGCCCGGTACGGCCGAGGCGTGAAGGTTCTTTGGGAAGGCCACCGCGGGCCTTCTCGCACCATCTGTGACAGCGATGCTCCAGGACCAGGATCTAGTCGCGATTCAGGAGGCCCGCAGCAGAGTCGAGGCGGCACACGCCGCTTGGGGCCGGTATCGTCACTTCTCCCAGGATCAGATTGACGCCGTCGTCGAGGCGGCCGCCGCCACGGCTCGTGACCAGGCACGCGCGCTGGCCGAGCTGGCCGTCCGCGAGACCGGCATGGGCAACGCCCGCGACAAGACCGCGAAAAACCTGCTCAACGCCGACTACCTGCCCCGCAAGATGCGCGGCATGAAGACAGTCGGCCTGCTGCGCGAGCTGCCGGAAGAGAAGGTGATCGAGATCGGCGTTCCGGTGGGTGTAGTGGCCGCGATCATCCCGACAACGAACCCGACCTCGACGGTCATTTTTAAAACGTTGATCTCGCTCAAGGCGGGCAACGCGGTGGTGTTGAGTCCGCATCCGCGCGCCCGCGAGTGTAGCTGCCACACGGCGGACCTGCTCGCCAAAGCGGCGGTCCGCGGCGGCGCGCCCGAGGGCATCGTGCAGTGCCTCGGAACGGTGACCCAGCAGAGCACCCACGAGCTGATGCGCCATCCGAAAACGGCCATAATCCTGGCGACCGGCGGGCACGGGCTCGTGAAGAGCGCCTACGGGAGCGGCAAGCCCGCGCTCGGCGTCGGCCCCGGGAACGTGCCGGTGCTGCTCGAGAAATCCGCCGATGTCGCCGCCGCCGTCGCGATGGTGGTGGAGGGCAAGTCCTTCGACTACGGTACGGTCTGTTCGAGCGAACAGGCGCTCATCACCTGCACGGATCTCAAGCCGAAGGTGCTCGAGGAGTTGCGCCGCAACAAGGCGTACCTGGCCAATGAGGCGGAAACGAAGGCGCTCGGCGCGCTACTGATCTCGCCCCACGGAACGGTGACGCCGGAGTGCGTGGGTCAGTCGCCAATGCGCATCGCCGAGATGGCTGGCTTCTCGGTTCCGCCGGATACGTCGATCATCGCCGCGGAGATTCCGGGTATCGGTCCGGAGCATCCCTTGTCGCGGGAGAAGCTGTCGCCGGTTCTGGCGCTTCACTTCACCAGCGGCTTCGAGGCGTCGGTGGACGCCTGCGAGGCAGTTCTGCGACTCGGCGGACTCGGCCACACGTGCGTGATCTTTTCGAATGACGATGCGCGCATCCGCGAGTTCGGCCTGCGGATGCCGGCATTCCGGGTGCTCGTCAACACGCCCTCGCCGCAGGGTTCGGTCGGCATCACGACCAACGTTTTCCCGTCCATGACGCTCGGCTGCGGCGCCGCCGCCGGCAATGCCACCAGCGACAACGTCGGCCCGCAGCACCTGATCAACATCAAGCGCGTGGCGTGGGCCGTGCGCCGGGCGGACGAGGCGTTCCAGGTTCCGGACGAAAACACCGTGACGCGCGCGCCGGTCCCAACGCCTCCCGTAGCCGCGTCCCGCGCGGCCGCAACTTCCGACCCGGTGGTGACGAGAGCCGTCATTGAGGCCGCCGTGGAGCGATATCTGCGCGATCGCGGGGCCGTCAGTTCGGCCCCCGCCGCGTCGACGCCGGCGAGTGTCGCCGCCCGCGTCGTCGACCAGTTCCTCGCGAGTAAGAAGCAGCCGGCAACGGCCGCGGTCAGTTGTGGTTGTGCCGCGCCCGAGCCGGCCGTTCGGCAAACACCCCTGGAACCACCGGCCGATGAACCGCCGGTCCGCATCGCCGATTTCGTCTGTGAAAGCGACGTGCGAGCGGCCAGGGACAACCATCGGAAGATATTCATCGGGCCGAGGACTATCGTCACGCCTCTGGCCAGGGAATTGGCGACCCAGGATGGGAATGATATCCTGATTCTCGCGGAGCGATCATGACACGCGATCTGGAAACTCTCAAGACTGAGATCGATGAGTACCTGACGGCCGAGAACCTCGTGGTCTTCCACGGCTTCCCGCGGCTCGCCGACCCGTCCAGCATGATTCACTGGGACATCGACGAGTACCCGGACTTCAAGCTCTTCCTCGAGCTTCCGAAGAAACTCGACGTGAAGCTGATCGTTTTTCACCATCGCAAGCTGGCGCCGGACTTCATCGAGGACGTCCTCGATCAGCTCGACTCGGCCGACATGCCTGACGACGAGTACGCGGAATTGCAGCGCCGGCTGCGCGAGCTCCGCGTGTTCGAGGGTTTCACGTCCGCGGTCGAGCTCTCGTTCGAGTACCAGGGGCGGACCTACTTCTTCACCCGGCGCGCCGAGTGGTACGAGGAGCTACTGGATATTGCCGACGAGATCGACGACTTCACCGGCGAGGACGAAGACGATTTCGAAGGACTCGAGGACGAGGACGACGTCGGGCCGTACTTCTCGAAGAACTGATGCCGGTGGCTGATGCGTAAGCCGGCCCGCTGGCTTCTGCCGGAGCCAGCCCACTCCGAGATTGCGGCCATTGCCGGGCGGTTCTCCGTCGCCCTGCCGGCCGCTCGTGTCCTGTGGCATCGCGGCTACCGGGACGAGATCGCCGCTCGTCCCTTCCTGCACCCTTCTTTAGCCGACCTGCACGACCCCCTGCTCATGAGGGACATGGGCGCGGCCACCAACCGGCTCGTCCAGGCCATCCGGGGCGGCGAGAAGATCCTGCTCTACGGCGACTACGACGTCGACGGATCCACCTCCGTCGTGATCCTCAAGAAGACCATCGAGCTGGCCGGTGGAACCGTCTCCTACCATGTGCCGGACCGCTTCGGCGAGGGCTACGGCATGCACCCGGAAGCGATCGAGGCAGCCGCGGCGGATGGCGTCAAGCTGGTGGTGAGCGTGGATACCGGCATTCGCGCCGGCGAGACGGTGCGGCGCGCCGCCGAGCTCGGCGTCGACGTCATCATCACCGATCACCATCTACCCGAGGCCCAGCTCCCGCCGGCGGTGGCGGTAGTAAATCCGAACCGGCCGGATTGCACCTACCCGGACAAGAACCTCTGCGGAGCCGGTGTGGCCTTCAAGCTGGTCCAGGCGCTGATGAACGCGCTCGAGTGGCCCGAAGCCCGAAGGCAGCGCGTCGCTACGTCGCTGCTCAAGATGGTGTCCATCGCGACGGTGGCGGACGTCGTGCCGCTGGTCGGCGAAAACCGTGTGATCGTGAAGTACGGTCTCGATGGGCTGGCGGACGTCCGGAACGCGGGCCTGCGGGCGCTGCTCGACGTCGCCGGCTTCACCCAGGGACAACGGCCCACGGCCGGGCAGGTCGCCTTCCGGATCGCGCCGCGCATCAACGCCGCCGGGCGCATGACCAATGCGAAGGACGTGATCGATCTGTTTCTCTCCGACGACCCGGCGTACGCGCGCACGCTGGCCGAGCGGCTGCACTCGCTGAACCAGGAGCGGCAGGAAACCGAAGCCGCCATCGTGCGGTGCATTCTCGAGGAGTGCTCTCACGAGCCGGTGACCGACGACCAGCCGGCGCTCGTGTTCTCCTGCGACGATTGGCATCGCGGCGTGGTGGGTATCGTCGCCACCCGCATCGTCGAGCGCTTTCACCGGCCGGTGTTCGTGCTCAGCGTCGATCCGGAAACCGGCATGGCACAGGGTTCCGGACGCAGCATTCCGGACTTCCACCTGCTCGACGCCCTGGAGTCGATGCCGGAGCTGTTCACGCGCTTCGGCGGCCACCGGCAAGCCGCGGGTCTCAGCCTGCCGGCCGAACGGATCTCCGAGTTTCGCCGGCGGCTATCGGAGTATGCCGCATCGAAGCTTTGCCCCGATGACTTCCGCCCCATCTGCACCATCGACGCCCGCGTCGACTTCGCCGAGCTCAACGACGACGCCGTGGCCGACGTCCTCGGCTTCGAGCCGTTCGGCTGCGGCAACCCGGCGCCGGTCTTCGTCACCGAAGGCGCCGAGGTGGCCGCCGAGCCAAAACCGATCAAGGAGCGGCACCTGAGGGTCCCGGTGCGCCAGGGCGGACGCACCTTCTGGCTCACCGCCTGGAACTTCGCCGAGCGCGCTGCCGAGCTCGAGCCCGGCGCTCCCATCGACGTCGCCTTCACGATGGAGCCCGACGACTACGGCGCAGCGCGCGGCTGGGCCCCGTGGCGCCTGGTCCTGCGCGACGTGCGCAAGGCCGCGGCCGGCACGTAGCTGGTAGCCGGTGGCGATCCGTTCCATTGAAACTCACTCTGAAGTCGCTTTGCCGAAACTTTCATCGATATGGGCACCCCCCCGGCCATCGAGACTCCGGTGGACTTCAAACCGTAGCTGGACGGAGCCGCGCCCAACTATAGCCCCCCGCCGCCGGCCACCTGCTATATCATCTTGAAGAGGTACCCGGATGATCCAGGTCGAGTCTGTCCACAAGTTGGAGGAGATGGAGGCTGCCTTTTGCCGGGTAGCGCCGAAGCACGGCGCACATATTCTGGCGGTGACGGCGATCGGTGCGCTTCTTGGCGACGAGGCTCGGAAGACGATGCACGACGCCATCTCGTTCACCGTCTGCCATAGCGAACTCTACGGAGCACTGCTGGCCGCCGACATCCGGTTCGCGGCCTTCCTGCCGTGCCGCATCGCCGCGATCCGCCGCCCCGACGGAGTTACGCTCGAGACCGCATCGCCGGCCCATTTCTGCCGGGACATTGCCCGCTCGGACCTCGACCGGCTCGTAGCGCCGCTCGAGACGGTGCTCCGGGAGCTAATGACGGACGCGGCGCGAGCCGAAGCTCTGCACCCTCATCACCCGTCCGCCGACGACTCATCGCTCGGCGCCCATGAGGGTCAAGTTTCGATGCGTGCGTCGATTCCTCAGCGAATCGACTGCCATGGGACTAAAATTGAAGATCTGGCTGGAACTGGTGAGGTCGATGCGCCCGGAGGCTGATACACAGACACGAGCTTCGCGCCGGCTCGGGGCGCACAGAGCCGGTTTCCACCACAAGCAACGCTAGCCTATCGACACATGCGCGCCTATCTCGCTCACACGAAAGCCATCCCCCCCAACGACCGTGTGCCATGGTATCGGTACCTCGGACCTTGTTACGGCGCGCTGTTCCTTTGGCTCGGCTACTTCGAAGGACTGTCTGCCAATACCGTCAATCGGGCCCCGCTGGGTCTGCTGTTGTTCGGCTTCATCATTGCGGGCCTGCTGTCCTACTTCCTGTTCTTCAGGATCCCCGCCATCATGGGGATGCAGACCGGCTACCCCGTCGGCGTCCTCGGCAGCTCCACATTCGGCTCGCGGGGCGGGGAGATTGTCCCGGGCGTAGTCGTGGCCATCGTGCAGGTGGTGATGCTCGGCGGGGCGTCCTACCTCGCCGCCAGGACGGTTCTGACCCTTATCGGAGCGGAGGCCGGCGGAAGCTCGCCGATACTGTTGCTGGTCGGCGTCGTCTGGGCCGTGGTAGCGGCCGCCATCGGCTCGCTGGGGATCGGGGTGGTCTCCCGGATCGCACTGGTGCTGGGTGGCCTGCCGGCCATCGTTCTCGTCCTCGGCATTCGGAACTCCTGGCAGGGTCTCTCGATGCATGGCCTGGAGCTGCCGGAGCCCTACTCGGCGATGATGCTCGAGATCCACCTGGTGACCGGCCTGTTCTCGGCCATCGCCGTGACCTCTCCGGGCATTGGACGATACTGCTCGTCAAAGAAGGACCTGCAATCGGCCGGCATCGCCGCGATCATCCTGCCCTCGATCATCGCCGGCACCCTCGCGGTCTTCACCGTGGCCGGGGCCCGCGCGCTGGTCCCGGGAATTTCGAGCTTCGGGTACCTGGAAACGTCGGTGGCCGTGGCCGGCGGCCTCCGCATGCTCATTCCCCTTATCCTGCTCGCCGGCGCGCTGCCGGTGTCCGCCTACTTCGCCTGGAGCGCGGCGGACAGCTTCGGCGTCATGTACCCCAAGCTGCCCAGACCCGTCGTGACCGGGATCGTCGGCGCCGGCGGGGCCTTGTTCGCGATCACCGGCCTGGCCGCCAACCTACAGACGTTCATTACCGTGCTGGCGGCGATTTGCGCTCCCATCTGCGGCATCATGGCGGCCGACTACTGGCAGCACGACAAACGCTGGCCGCATACCAGGCCCGGCGTGAACTACGCCGGTTTCGGCGCCCTCGCCATCGGAGCGATCGTCGGCCTCCTGCCGCTGGTCCCCATGCCCGAGCACTTCCGCGCGGTCGCCAATCCAGCGGCGGTCTTCAGTTGGGTCGCCGGCTTCATGGGCTACATCGTACTGGGCAACGTCGGACTGAAGCCTTACCGCAAACATCGCCGCAAGCGGGTACGGTCGTCGAAGTGGGACGATGACGGCGAGGAACGGTCGACGTCAAAGACCACCGCGGGCTCCTCGCACCGCTCCCATCGGGAATCGGCCGCCGAGGAAGAGACGGATCCGGAGGAATAACGCCGCCGGTAGACCGGTATCACCGGCAGACTACTGCCGCATCGACGCCGGCCGCGCGCGCGCCGGCACGAACAGATCCTCGGGAATCTCCTGAACCTCGTAGGGCGTGTAGTCCGGCTCGTCGGCGAACAGGTCGCCGAGATCGGTAGCCGCGGCGTCGAGCAGGTTGAGAGGCGGGATTCCCAAGACCCGGTAGATCGTTTTCTGCAGGCCCGGGAAACTGACGTTCCGGTGCGAGATGTAGCCGCGCCGCACCCACGGCCCGGCGGCAAGTAAGGGAACCCGGTTCGCGTTGACGTGGTCCGGACCGCCCTGGCTCGCGTCCTCGGTCACCAGAATCAGCAGATGCCTCCAGTACGGTGTATTCGAGAGGAACTCGACGATCCGTCCCAGCGCGTAGTCGTTGTCGGCCACGTAGGAAGCGGCGAACGGATACCCGTCGGCGGGTCGGGCGTCGCCCATGCCGTCGTTCGGCAGGTCGACGTAGAGGAGGCCCGGTAGTTCCCGCTCCGGCTCCAGGTACTGCTCCTTGATCTCGCGGATGAACTGGTCCGCCCGCGACTGGTCCGGGACCGCGAGAGTGGGACCGGCGTACTCGCGCGAGGTCGCCTGGTACAGCGGCTCCGGCATCGGCACGTTCGTCAGCAGCCTGGTTCCAGTCGGCTCCATACCGGGACCCGTCTGCGCGCCGGCCAGATCGAAGCCCTCTCCGAAACTCCGGAAGCTGATGCCGTGCCGTGCGAGATGGCTCCACAGGGTCCCCAACTCGGGGATCGCTTCCGGTTGCACCGACGTCTGGGTCCCGGCGAAGGCGCGTCGTCCCGCCGCCGGCGTCTCCAGCCGGAAGCCCTTCGCCCCCTGGTAGGCGGCCAGCAGGGAGCTGAGCGACCACGGATTGGGCGGCGCACCGGCGAGCCAGTGATGCCCGCCGACGCTGGTGGAGCCGTCCGAGTAGAAGTTGTCGCTGAAGGCCCACCGCGTCGCGATAGCGTGATGATTGGGCGTCACGTTCACGTTGCGCAGGCTGAAACGGCTGCTGAAACCGCGCACGCTGGCCCGGGCGCTGCCGAACCGGCCGTACATCGCCAGCATCGGCGCCCCGTCGGCTTCGTGGATGCCCACGGCGCCGATATCGCCGAGGATCTCGTCGTAGGTACGGCCCTGCTTGACGATGAGGATCACATGACGGATCTCGTCGGGATACTCCGGCGGGGCCGCGGCGCGCTGCGGGGTGAATCCATTGAGCTCCATCACCCGCTCGGTGAGCCGTGGCAGGTCGCGGCGCGCCGGCAGCGGGAAGACGCTAAGGACTCCACCCATGCCGCGTCCGAGCCGCTCCCGGAACGGCGATCATGCGGTTGGCCGTCGCCCCGGTGCCGTGACCGCGGATGTTGGTGACATAGACGTCGTCCTGATGCACCTGGATGCGCATCGGATACCAGGCCGCCGGGATGTGGCCCAGCACCTGATCCGTCGCCGTATCGATCACCGCGATGGCGTTGATGCCGGCCTCGGCGACCAGCAGCCAGCCCGAGCCCCGGTGGATGGCCATCCCCGCCGGCATCACGCCGCGGAACTCCTCGAGCCCGGGAATGCGCAGCGGGATCTCGCGGACCACCTTGAGCGTCGCCGGGTCGATCACCGTGATCGAGTCCTGTAGGGCATTGGCGACGTAGATCCGGGCGCCAACCACGACGCCCGATGGACTGCTCCCTCCCGGGGAATCGTCACTCACGGGGCGCCCGGTCCGCACCCGCCCAACGAGCACCGGCTCGCTCGGCTTCTCCACGTTGATCACGTAGAGCGAGTTAGACCGTTCACTGTTGGGATCGCCGAGCCCCGGCACATCGACGTCGCCCCCGGCCGTCGCGCGGCTCACTCCGCCGCGTGCCTCGGCCGACGGGAACCCGAACGCCGGGAAGGAGAGCCCGGTGGAACGCGCCAGCGACACGGAGGCACCGGGTATCGGCTGGTAGTCGAACATCCCGACATTGGTAACGTAGACGCGCCGCCGGTCGGGCGCCAGCGTCACGGCAAACGGCAGGAATCCAACGGGGATCGAGCCCACGATCCGCTTGCCCCTGAGGTCGAGCACCACCAACCTGCAGTTCGCTTGGTCGGCCACGTAGGCGAGGTGGCGGGCCGGGTCGTAGGCCAAGTCGCCGGAGTAGCTGTCGCGGGCCCCGCCGGTATTCAGATCGAAGGCCTGCTCGATCACCACCTCGTCGCGCCGCAGCCGTACCAGGAGCACGCGCCCGGTGTCGCCCTCCGAGAAGAGAACCTCGTCGTCGCCGGTGTGCGCCAGGCCGATCGAGATGCCGCGCCACGTGTCCTCATCCGATTCCTGGTCATCCGAGCGCGGGGACGCGATCTGGCGTCCGGCAATGCGGCCCCGGTCGTCTCGCTCGAGTACGGTGAGGGAGAACTCGCCGCCGCCCCCGTTGGCGGTCACGATCTGGGCGCCCTCCGGATCCACGGCGAGGCCGAACGGCGCCGGACCAGTGGCGAACTGGCGCCCTTGGGCGTCGATCATCCGCCCGCCGGGCAGCACGCTGATCGCGCCGGGACGGGGGTTAGCGGCTTGCTCCCCCGCCGGGGCTTGATACTCTGCTGCCGTCAGGCAAACGGTCAGTGACAGGAACCAGAGAAAGCGCTTCAACTTCGGTTACCGTTTCAACTTGTCAGGTGATCAAACATGGAACGAAGGCCGCTGCCGGTGAGTGCGGGTCAACTGGGTAGGTGTGTCCGCGGATCAGCCGTGTGTGTTCACACCCTCGACGATCACCGAGATCTGGGTGTCTCCGATCTTGACGTTCAAAACCTGGTCTTCACCCATCTCCACCAGGCCGGGCTTCCAATCCGAATCTGCTTTCCACATGGCCAGTATGGCCGGGTGCGGCGTGCCGGATGCCTTGCGGCTCTCGGCGACGAGCGTCTTGAAGTCCGGCTTGGTCGTCGGATCCGTGTCGTCGGCGGCCTTTGAGAGGAGCAGGAAATCGCGGCTGGGCTCGGCGCCCTGATGCGCTCCATCCACCGGATAGTAACTGAACCGCAACGTGTAGACTCCGGGCTGGATCTGCTGGCCACGGCGGTCCTGGACTCCCTTCGGGAAGCGGATCGCGCCGATAAATACGCCGTGCGGAGCCGTGGACCAACTGACGTCGATCTCGCCCGAATCGGGACCGTCGACTCCGGTCTTGCGGAACCAGAGCTCGGCGTACACCTGTCCATTATCCAGTATCTTGTGCCCCTCGCTTTGGAGCGCCGCCACCATCTCGGGTGAGAGTTCAGAAGGCGGTGCGCCCGCCGGTTCCACAGTGAACTGGGCGAGCGCGGCGCCAGCCGCCATCAGCAGAAGACTCAGAATGATTGGAATTCGCATTGCACTCCTCTTACATCTATCCTATCGCGCCTCTCGCAGAATCGCTTTCGGCCCCGCGCCACCGTACGTTAGCGGCATACCGGGACATCCATCGTGTTCCCGATCCACGACTTGCATATACTGGGGGGCATGCCGGCCACCGCGCCGCGCGGAGCAGATGAATGCCGACTAGCTTCCTGAGCAAGCGCGACGGGCGTGTTCTACGCCTGACCCTGAACCGTCCGCAGAAGCGGAACGCCCTGCGGATCATCGATTGCACCCACATCGTCGCTGCCCTCAACGAGGCGGAGTTGGATGACGGGATCGGAGCCGTCCTGATTGACGCCACCGGACCGGTGTTCTGCTCGGGAATGGACTTGACCGAGGTGTTACGCCAGGACGCTCCAGAGGAGGCGGCCGTCCATAGTGAATTGTTCACCGTGGGCGCCCGCATCACGAAGCCGATTGTCGCCGCCGTCCAAGGTCCGGCCCTGGCGGGCGGTCTGGGGCTGGTGGCCAACGCCCACGTCGTCGTCGCGGCGGATGATGCCACGTTCGGCCTCACGGAGATCCGGCTCGCGCTGTGGCCGTTCGTCGTGTTTCGATCCGTGGCCACCGCGATCGGGGAGAGGCGCGCGCTCGAAATGAGCCTCACCGGGCGGACGATCACCGCCTCGGACGCGCTCGCCTGGGGATTGGTCCATCATCTCGCCCCGGCCGCGGAACTCACCGACCGGGCGGCGTCGGTTGCGGCCACGATCGCCGGCTTCAGCTCCGAGGCCATTCGCCGGGGGTTGGACTATGTCCACCGTTCCCGGCACCAACCGCCCTCCGACGCTGTCAGCCTGGGTCACACGATGCGCCTCCGGACGTTCGGTAGCGCCGATTTCCGCGAGGGGGTCAGCGCATTCTTCGAAAAGCGGGATGCGCGGTGGCCTTCGGCCGAGGACCCGCCGCCATCTTCGGATAGTTCGGATAGTATGGAGTGATGGGGACCCAATCTAAGCGCAGCCTGCCGGTTTTGCTGCTGTGCGCCGCCCTGTTGCTGGCCTGCGGACAGAAGGTCGATAAGGACAGCCTCGTGATCCCTCGGGGATCCACGCTCGCCGTCCGGAATGTCGATGCGATCATGTCGGGCCGTTCCGCCGAGGGCGACACCTTCAAGGCGCAACTCGAGAGCCCGCTTTCCCGGAACCGCGTGATGTACGTCAACGCGGGCACCCCCATCGATGGCGTGATTGAGAAGCTGGAGGAGGATGCGTCCGGGCAATATCGCGCGGTGCTTCGTTTGACGCGGATGGAGCTGCCCGAAGGCAAGTCGGTGGAAATCAGGACCAGTCGGCTCGACCGGGACGCTCGAGACACACCGGCCAGCGTCCAGGAGGTTTCAGCGACCACCGGCATCGAAAGCCTGATCCACAGGCTCGCGGAGACCAGGAGCGCGGCGTCGTTAACCGCTGACAGCAGCGACAACAACGCGGGGATGGTGGTGGTGGCGGCCGACAGTCCGATGGTCTTCACGCTCGATGCGGACCTGGTCATTCCCATGCCGGAATCACCAATCTTGGTACCCCTGCCGTCAAGCCCGGAGCGCCGTGTCGATGGCGTTCAGCAGCACACGCTTACCATGAGCACCGACGGCAGTACGGTGGACACGATCCAGGGACCCGACGGGAAGTCGTCCGGCGACCTGACCCCCCTCGCGGAGTCGCCCGCACCCTAGCCAACCGGGCGCTGAAAACCTTACAGCGCGGCGAGTGCCATCGCCGCCGGATAACCGGCACGTGAGAAGAAGCTCGCCGTCCCGCCACCATCTGATGTGGTGGAAACACTCTCTCTGACGGACCGGGCCGCGCCCGAAGCTCGCATCGACAAGGAAGAGGAGCTCCATTGGCTGGCGTTGAAGCTGGTCCCCGGGCTCGGAACCCGCCGCTCCTGGCAGCTCATCGAGCGGTTCCGGAGCCCCGTGGCCGTCTTTCGCGCCTCCCGCGACGAGTTGGAAGGGGCGGGGGTTCCGGCCAGCATCGCCCGGAGCATCTCGAGCGGCTGCTCCTTCGACGAGGCCGTCCTCCAACACCAGCAGGTCATCGACACCGGGACAACGCTGGTTCCCATCCGGGATCCGCGTTACCCCGATGCCCTCCGGGCCATCCACGATCCGCCGGTACTGCTCTTCGTGCGCGGACGCGTGGAGCTGCTGCAGACACCAACGCTCGGTGTGGTGGGAACGCGGCGCCCCACGCACTATGGCGTCGCTGTGGCCGAGCGCCTTTCCACCGACCTGGCCCGGGCTCGTCTGACCATCGCCTCGGGGATGGCCCGTGGCATCGACACCGCCGCCCATCGCGCCGCCCTCGAGGCCGGCGGTAGCACCATCGCGGTCTTCGGCTGCGGCGTGGACCGGATCTACCCGGCGGAGAACAAAAAACTCGCCGAGCGGATCGCGGCTGCGGGACTGCTGGTCTCGGAGTTCCCCATGGGAACGCCCGGCCATCCGCAGAACTTCCCGGTCCGCAATCGGATCATCAGTGGAATCAGCCTGGGAGTCCTGGTGGTGGAAGGGGCGCAGTACAGCGGATCCTCCATCACGGCCAAGCTCGCCATGGAACAGGGACGGGAGGTGTTCGCCGTTCCGGGGAACATCACATCGAAGATGAGCTGGGGGCCCAACCTATTGATAAAGCAGGGCGCCAAGCTCGTTCAGGAGTGGACCGACGTGGTCGACGAGCTGCCGGCCGGCGTTCGCCGCCGCCTGGGCGATCTGGCTCGAGCGGCGGCCGGCACACGGTCCGCCGGTGAAACTTCTGAATCCTCCCAGGCATCTCTACCCTTGGAACCAGCCGGCCGGCGTCGGCACCGAGATTCTCGGGATCCTGCGGGTCGACCAACCCTGTCAGGTTGACGAGGTGTTGGAAAAGGTGGAGAATTATTCCTCGTCGGAGGTGTTCGCCGCCCTGTTCGAGCTGGAGATGCTCGGGTTGGTGCGGCAACTCCCCGGAAAACACTTTGCTAAAGTGTGGTAGAAGTTCCTCGGGCTGGCATCTTCGGCCGTAGCTCCGGACGATGGGTATTCCGGGCTTTTTCGAGACTCCGCGCCAAGCTGGTAGGGTTCAGTCCGGGTTTCCGGGACGGAATCGGATGTCGCGCTGGGAAGCCTTCCGGTGGTTCGATGTTGGAACGGGCGCGTCGGCAAGATGGCGCGACCAGCGGAAATCATTGTTGTACAACGCTTTGTAGGTGCAGCGTGAATTCCGCTACACTCTCATTGGGGGCTGGAATCGGGCCGCTTGTCGGCAGCACTAATACGAATCGGGTATAGATATGGCAAAATCTCTCGTCATCGTCGAGTCGCCGGCGAAGGCGAAAACGATCGGCAGGTACCTTGGCCGGGACTTCACCGTCAAGGCCTCCCTGGGTCACATCAAGGATCTCCCCAAGAGAGATCTGGCCGTCGACGTCGACAGCAACTTCACCCCGCACTATGAGGTGATCGAAGGCAAGAAGAAGCTGATCCAGGAACTCAAGCAGGCGGCCAAGGGCGCCGAGGCCATCTATCTGGCCGCTGACCCGGACCGCGAGGGCGAGGCCATCTGCTACCACCTGGCCGAGGAGCTTCAGGGGAAGAAGAAGGTCGGGCCCAAGGTCTACCGGGTCATGTTCAACGAGATCACCTCGAGGGCGATCAAGGAAGCCTTCAAGACCCCGAGCTTCGTGAACAACCACCTGGTGGATGCCCAGCAGGCTCGCCGCGTCCTGGACCGCCTGGTGGGCTACAAGATCTCCCCGCTGCTGTGGGACAAGGTGCGCCGCGGGCTCTCCGCCGGCCGCGTGCAGACAGTCGCCCTGCGCCTGATCGTCGATCGCGAACGCGAGATTCTGGCGTTCCAGAAGCGCGAATACTGGACCATCGAGGTCCAACTCAAGGCCGGCAAGCCGCCGCTGCTGAAGGCGAACCTGGTCAAGCGCGACGGCAAGGCGATCGACGTGTCGAGCGAGGAGGCCTCCAATCAGGTGGTCGCGGCGCTCGAGGGGGCCGCCTACACGGTCGCCTCCGTCACCAGGCGGGAGAAGAAGCGCAACCCGGTGCCGCCGTTCATCACGTCGACCCTGCAGCAGGAGGCGTCCCGTAAGCTCCGCTTCAGCGTCAAGAGAACCATGGCCCTGGCCCAGCGGCTCTACGAAGGCGTCGAGCTCGGCAAGGACGGCGCCGTCGGCCTCATCACCTATATGCGTACCGATTCGACGCGCGTCTCGAATGACGCCATCGGCGAGGTCCGCGAGATGATTGGAAAGCGGTACGGGAATGAGTACGTCCCCGAGAAGCCGGTGGTGTACCGGAGCAAGAAGGACGCTCAGGACGCGCACGAGGCCATCCGTCCGACCTCGGCCATGCGTTCTCCGGACGAGATGACCAAGCACCTCGCCGAGGATGAGATGAAGCTCTACCGGCTGATCTGGCAGCGATTCGTCGCCTCGCAGATGATGCCGGCGGTCTTCGACCAGACGGTGGTCGAGGTGACGGCGCGCGGGAAAGACGGCGCCGACTACCTGTTCCGCGAAACCGGGTCCACGCCCAAGTTCGACGGCTTCCTCAGAATCTACGAGGAGGGCAAGGACAAGAAGACCGACGAGGACGAGGAGCTCAAGCACAAGATTCCGCCGGTGACGGAGGGCGAGGAGCTGGACTTCAAGTCCATCCATCCGGAACAGCATTTCACCGAGCCGCCGCCGCGCTTCACCGAAGCGACCCTGGTCAAGGAGCTGGAGGCCGACGGCGTCGGCCGTCCGTCGACCTATGCGTCGATCCTGTCCACCATCCAGGACCGCGAGTACGTCACGAAGACGGGCGGCAAGTTCTATCCCACCGAGCTGGGGATGGTCGTGACCGATCTGCTGCTCGAGTGCTTTGATGACATCTTTGATGTCAAGTACACGGCCCGCATGGAGCTCGAGCTCGACGAGATCGAGGATGGCAAGCGCGATTGGCGCACGGCCATGGCCGCCTTCTATGACAAGTTCAAGGTCGACCTCGTCCACGCCGAGACGAACATGACCAACATCAAGCGGATGGAGGAGCCGACTGACGAAACGTGTCAGAAGTGCGGCAAGCCCATGGTCATCCGCTGGGGCCGTCATGGACGGTTCCTCGCCTGCACCGGCTATCCCGAGTGCACTAACACGCGTGAGCTGAACGTCGAGCTGCCCGACGAGGACAAGGAGTCCCTCGGCGACCAGGGCGAGGAATACTGCGTCAACTGCGGCCGTCCGATGGTGCTGAAGAAGGGGCGGTTCGGCCAGTTCTGGGCCTGCTCCGGCTACCCGGACTGCAAGACCACCAAGCCGATCAACGGCCAGCAGAAGCAGGCCGATCAGCCGCTCGAGGAGATCTGCCCGAAGTGCGGCAAGAACCTCGTGCTCAAGCATGGCCGGTTCGGCGAGTTCACCGCCTGTTCGAACTACCCCGAGTGCAAGTTCGTCAAGCAGAAGACGATCGGGGTAGCCTGCCCGAAGTGCTCGGAGGGCGAGCTGGTCGAGCGGCGTTCGAAACGCGGCCGCACCTTCTACGGCTGCAACCGCTACCCGAACTGCGACTTTGTCTCCTGGTCCAAGCCGGTCTCGGAGAAGTGCCCGCAGTGCGGCTCCAACTACCTGGTCGAGAAGTGGCTCAAAGCTGGAGCGCAGATCCAGTGTCCCAACGAAGACTGCGACTACAAGCGTCCGCTCGAGCAACCCGACACCGCCATCAAGGCATAAGCGCTGGCGGCCGGCAGCAAGGCGGCAGGTGGCCGGCCGTGCCGCGTCTGGAGTCCAAGTATGTGCCTCGCCGTTCCAGGGAAATTGATCAGCGTGGAAGAACCCGACGACCCGCTGCGGCGGCGGGGGCAGGTCGACTTCGGTGGCGTCAAGAAAGAGATCAGCCTGGCCTTCACCCCGGAGGCGAGGGAGGGCGACTACGTCCTTGTCCACGTCGGCATGGCGCTGAGCACGGTGGACGAGGCGGAGGCGGCGCGGATCTTCGAGGAACTCGCCCGAATGGACGAACTGGCTGAGCTCGAGGACGATTCGTCGTGAAGTTCGTCGACGAATACCGCGACCCGGCGGCCGCGCGCGACGTCTCGGCCGCCATTCGGCGGCTCACCACCCGGCCCTGGACCATCATGGAGGTCTGCGGCGGCCAGACCCACACGATCCTCAAGACCGGTCTCGAAGACCTGCTGCCGGATGAGATCACGCTGGTGCACGGTCCCGGCTGTCCGGTCTGCGTCACCCCGATCGAGCTGATTGACAAGGCGATTGCCATCGCCGCCAGACCCGGTGTCACCTTCTGCTCCTTCGGCGACATGCTACGGGTGCCGGGCTCCTCGCGCAGCCTGCTCGAGGCGAAAGCCGCCGGCGCCGACGTCCGCATTGTCTATTCGCCGCTCGACGCGGTCCGAATTGCGCAAACGACGCCAAATCGCGAGGTCGTCTTCTTCGCCGTCGGCTTCGAGACCACGGCGCCGGCCAACGCGATGGCCGTGTACCAGGCGGCCCGGTCGGGAGTCGGGAACTTCTCGATCCTTTCGGCTCACGTGCTGGTGCCGCCGGCCATGCGAGCCATCCTGTCGTCGCCGAACTGCCGCGTTCAGGGGTTCCTGGCGCCGGGGCACGTCTGCACCGTAATGGGCGTCGAGGAGTACGAGGCGGTGGTCCGGGATTTCCGCGTGCCGGTCGTCGTCACCGGCTTCGAGCCGCTGGACCTGCTGGAAGGCATCCGGATGACGGTGGCCCAGCTTGAATCGGGCCGCGCCGAGATCGAGAACCAGTATGCCCGCGTGGTGCGCAACGACGGCAACCCGAAGGCGCGTGAGATCATGACGGAGGTGTTCGAGGTCGGCGACCGTGCCTGGCGCGGCATCGGCGAGATCAGCGCCAGCGGACTGAGACTGCGCGAGCCCTACCGCCGCTTCGACGCCGAGGCGCGATTCGAGATCAGCGTCGGGGACGTCGCCGAGCCGGCCGAGTGCATCGCCGGGCTGGTCCTGCAGGGCATCCGCAAACCGCATGAGTGCGAGGCGTTCGGCAGCCGCTGCACGCCGGAACACCCTCTCGGGGCGCCGATGGTTTCCTCGGAAGGCGCCTGCGCCGCCTATTACCGCTATGCCCAAAAGTGAGAAGGAGTTCTCCTGGAGCTGCCCGCTGCCGGCTTCCGGGCCGGACCGCGTCCTGATGGCGCACGGCGGCGGCGGCCGGCTCACCAAGGACCTCATTGATTCGCTCTTCGTGCCGGCATTCTCCAACGCCCTCCTCGCGGAAGGCCACGACGGCGCTGTAATCTCCTTCGGCAACCGGCGCCTCGCCTTCACCACCGACTCCTACGTCGTCCGGCCGCTGTTCTTCCCCGGCGGCGACATCGGCTCGCTGGCCGTCCACGGTACGGTCAACGACCTGGCCATGTGCGGGGCGCGACCGCTGTACTTGAGCTGCGGCATGATCCTCGAGGAAGGGCTGCCGATGGACGATCTGCGCCGCATTGTCACGTCGATGCGGGAGGCGGCTCGCGAGGCCGGTGTCGAGCTGGTCACCGGCGATACGAAGGTCGTCGATAAGGGTACCGGCGACGGCATCTACATCAACACGGCCGGCATCGGACTGGTCGAGTGCGGGCGGCCCATCACGCCACGCGCGGTCCGGCCCGGCGACCGGGTGATCGTGAGCGGCGACCTCGGCAACCACGGCGTCGCCATCCTGTCGGTGCGCGAGGGGCTCGAATTCGACGCGCCCGTGGTGAGCGATTCGGCGCCGCTGTGGTCGCCGGTCCACGCGCTGATCGACGCGGGCCTCGAGATCCACTGCCTGCGCGACCTCACGCGCGGCGGCCTCAGCTCGGCCACCAACGAGATCGCCGCAGCGGCTTCGGTCGGCATCGAGATCGACGAGACGGTGGTCCCCGTTTCGGAGGTTGTGCGTGGCGCCTGCGAGATTCTCGGATTCGATCCGCTCTACGTGGCCAACGAGGGCCGGTTCGCGGTGTTCCTTCCGGAGGCGCAGGCGGAACGGGCTGTGGGGCTGTTGCGGGAGTTCGAGATATGCCGGCAGGCGAGCGTCGCGGGCACCGTGACGGATGACCATCGGGGGACAGTAGTCCTGCGCAGTTCGATAGGCGGCCGCCGCGTGCTCGACATGCTCAGCGGAGAACAACTGCCGCGCATCTGCTGATTACGGCGCGGAACCCTGGGCTTCAGCCAGCGGGCGCAGTTCGTACAGGAAGTACTGCTTGTTGGCATGGACGAGGTACCCGGCGAGATCCTGGCGCTCGGTGTCCGTCAGGTAGTAGTCGGCGCCGTAGTCCTGCCGGATGGTCCGCAATTGCGGAATCGTGAGCCGTGGGTAGTTGCGGCGCAGTTCGCGACAGGCGTCGAAGCCGCGCTCCTTGAATTCCCGCCCGCCGTTGAGCGCCTTGATCCGTTGGTACCAGTCGATCACCTTCGCGTTGTGGGGCGAGTGTTTGAAGTCGACCACCTCCGGCCTCTCGGCTTCGATCCAGAAGGTGTACTCGCAGGGCGGGATGAGGAACAGTGCGGTCTTGGACGTGTTCCCCTGAATCCAGCCCGTCATCCCGGCATAGGGGCGCTTCTCCCCGGCCAGGAATTGCCGCCACTGGCGGTGGACCGTGCTGAGCTCCCAGCGGCGGATCCAGTAGACCTCGTGAACCTGGTATAGACCGACCGCCAACGTCACCAGCAGGGCGGCGGCCGGCCACCGCGATCGCAGCAGACGCCAGTTACGAAATAGAGCAATGGGGAACCTGATTGGACCGGTGGCCACGACGCGGACCAGGTATCCAAACGTGGTGAGCCAGAACAGCAGCGGCACCAGCACGTCGGCGAGCCGGAATGGGTAGTACTTCAGGAACCAGACGACCCCGGCCCAGCGGGCCACCAACCCGGCACCGAACAGCAGGAGCACGAACGCCAGCACGGATCGCAGGAACCTCGCGTCGCGGGCGCTCACCGCGCGTCCGATCAACACAAGAACAGCCATCGCCTGGACCACGATCAGGACCGCGTTAGAGAGCTTCAGGAACATGGCCGGGTCCATGTGGTGCGGGGTGCGAAAGAAGACGACGATGCCGTTCACGTCGAGGTTCGAGGCTCCCGGCGCGGCGCCGCCGAGTGCATAGGAGACCGCGATGGCCAGTTGGGGCGAGGCCAGCACCGCCGCCGTGGCAGAGAAGTGGACGACCGTGCGCCAGGCGAAGTCCCGGCGCCGCCAGAGCATGACGGCGACCAGCACCATGGATCCCCAACCACCCACCAGGACATGGAACCAGGTGGCGAGGGCGGCGAAGAAGCCGCCCGCGACCGGTCGTCCGCGAAGCAGAGCTTCCATGGAAAGGAACAGGCAGCCGTAGGCGAAGCACTTGCCTTCGAGGCTGCCGAAGATCCACTCGTCCGCCCCCGCCGACTGCCCGACAACGAGCCAGGCGAGCAGCGCGAGCGCGGTGGCCAGGGGCGAGAGGCCGAGCGTCCGGATCAAGCGGGCCAATGCCACCAGTACAAAGAGCCACACCAGAACCCGGCCCACCATTGCGACCGCGAGGCCTTTGCCGAGCAGCACCCATAGTGCGCCCACGATGCTCGAGTACAGGAGCGACAAGTGGAAGCCCCACGCGTCACCGGCGACGGCGGGATCGGTCGCGAGGAAAGAGGAATCAAGCAGCCGGCGGCCCATCACCAGCTTGCCGCCTTCGTTGCCCGCGCACTCCGGCGCGAGCTTAAACACCGCCAGATAAGCGAGCACGGCCGCGATGGCCAACGCCCAATATAGAAGGCGGGAATTGCCGCCGGGCGCGGGGTCGGCTGTGACACTGAACTCCGCCATGCGAACAACACCATCATGCCACGCGGGGCGGGAGGCGGAATTGGCTAATGCCCGGTTGTTGTGATGAAGATCGGGGCTGAAGCCCCGAGCAAGCTGAAGCTTGCCCCACAGGGTTGGTGAACACTATGGGCTTCGGCTCCGTTTTGCTCCCGGCGCCGGAGGGCGGAATCAGACGGTTGCTGGTCTACCCAATGGCCGCGAGCACTTCCTCGGTGTGGCCGTCCACCTTTACCTTGGGGAAGATCTTGGTGATTTTGCCAGTGCCGTCGATGATGAACGTGGTCCGCTCGATGCCCATGTACTTCTTGCCCATCAGGCTCTTCTGCTTCCAGACCCCGTAGGCTTCGGCCACCTGGTGATCGGCGTCGGCGAGCAGCGGGAACGTCAGACTGTACTTCGACTTGAACTTGGCCTGCTTGTCGACCTTGTCCGGTGAGATGCCAATCACCTCCGCGTTTCGCTTGCGGAACTCAGACAGCGTGTCGCGGAAGCTGCATGACTCCTTCGTGCAGCCCGGCGTATCGGCCTTTGGGTAGAAATAGAGAACAACCGTCTTGCCCTTCAGACTGGACAATTGGAATGTCTCGCCCGTGTCGGTTGCGATCGTGATGTCGGGCGCTTTATCGCCTTCCTTGAGCTCAGCCATGATCCCTCCTCCTGTGGCAGGTGCCGAAATTAGTAGGATGCTCGAGCCCGCCGGAAGATGCAGGCTCAGAACCAATACCGCTCAGGTATCTGATGGGCGTGTCCCAGTCCCGCAGACCGACGTCCCCGTCGGCCGTTTCCGAGCATCGGAGAGCCGGACCACGAGGTCCGGCGCGGTCGTAGACGACCGCCTTACGTCCGACGAACAGGCGTCCGGGCTAAGTGAAGAGTATTGGGCTTGGGACGATCACGGCGCGCACAGCCGTCCGGGCACCGCCCAACCGGCGACGCCCCGCGCACAGTCCCGAGTGCCCGCGCGCTATTCGACGGTGACCTTGGTTCCCCTGGTATCGGCGTGCTGGGCGAGGTCGGCGATGCGCTTGTCGATCAGCTCGCGCATGCCCTTCAGCATCTCGATGCGGGCGTTGCGGAAATGACGGCGGGCCGAATCCGGACCCAATCGCTTGAACATCGAAAACAGCTCCGGACCGGCGCCCATGCAGAAACAGGTGTGGCCCTCGTGCTCACAATGCGGGCTTTCGTGGCTTTCGTGGGTTTCGTTCTCGGTCATGAGATCTCCTTCATCTCGACGGTTAACTGACGATTCTCCAGCCGGGCGCGCGTCGGCGACAACGCGACCATCGATACGGGAAGCCCGATATGCCGCCGCAGGCTCCCGATCTCCACCACCAGCTCATCCCCCTTCTTGAACAGCCCGATCTCGCCCTTCGTGGCAAACGGCAACTGCAATCGGATCTCGTAATGGCCGTCGACCTTCTCGAAGTGATAAGGCTGTTCCAGACTCGCCGCCTCCGCGGGATCCTCGCCCTCTGAATAGAGGTGACCGGCAAGGTGCTCGAGCTGCTGCCGTCCCAGAACCTCTTGCGTGAACAGGGGCACGCGCCGCACCTTGATGGGTGCGAAGTAAGCGTCCATCTCTTCGAGGGACTGGGCTTGCGTCCGGTGCCAGGTCGAGAAGAACTGGTCGCTCACCTCGTCCGGCAGAACCCGATTGGCGATTACGCGGTCCACCGTGAGGCCGTGCAGTGAGAAGTAGACAAAGGCGCGCTGCGTTTCCCGCATGACCATCTTCTCAGGATTGGTCACCAGCCGGACGCTGGTCATGTGGGGATCGCCCAGCACGTCGTTGATGCCGTCCAGCCGGCCGAACAGGTCCTGAACGTTGGCAAAGTAACGGTCCGTGGGCAACTCCACTGGCGAAACCCTGTTGGCCAATGGACGCACAGCCTTCACCACGGCCCGCTGGAAGACGAAGACATGCTTCATGTACCAGTCGAGGGTGGTCGGCATGCTGATGAAGCGCATCGACTCGGCGGTCGGAGCGCAGTCAAGCACCACTACGTCGTAGCGCGACTCCTTGCGGTACTGGTTGACGTACATCAGCGCGCTCAGCTCTTCCATGCCGGGAAGGATGGCCAGCTCCTCGGCTTCCACCTCGCTGATACCGGTGGTGCGGAGGATGGCGACGACATAGGAGGAGATCTCCTTCCAATGCCGCTTGATCTCCTTCTGGATGTTGACTTCCTGGATGAAGAGATGGTCGCCGATCTTGAAGGGGTCGGCAGTGACGCCGGCAAACAGATCGCCGCCAAGATCGAAGGAGTCGCTCAAGCTGTGCGCGGGATCGACGCTCATCACGAGCGTTCGGTAACCTCGCTGCGCCAGTCGAATCCCAGTGGCGGCGGCGATACTGGTTTTTCCGACACCTCCTTTACCGCTGAACAGGAGGATCCTCATAACACCATTCTAGCGAGTCCGCCGGGAGCGGGCGGATAGTGGGTCAATCCGTCTCGGAGAGTTGCCGTTTCACCAAACCGCCCAAGTAGTCCGCCAGCACGGAAACGTCGAAATGGCCCTGCTCCCATGCTGTATCCGCAGCTTGTAGAGCGGCGTAGTACGGCTGCCGGTCTTCTCTGATGCGCTCGGGAACGATCCTGCTGCCCGAAAGCAATTTGCCGCGCCTCATACAAAGCAGGTAGTAGCATGCGGCTCTCGCAGTTCTCCCGTTACCTTCCACAAACGGGTGGATCCAATTGAGTCTCCATAGTGCGTATGCGGGTAGCACCGTGGGATGATCCATGATTTCCCAGTTCTCATGAATCAAGGAAAAGAACCGGTCCATCAGATTGGGAACCTCCCTGAAGTGGGGTGGGCAATGATTCCCCACATAGATAGGCTCTTCTCGGTAGCGCCCACCGAACTGCGAGATATTTGTTACGGCTGCGTAGTTCAGGGCCCAGAGCGTGTACTTGTCGAAAGACTCGATGCCCTTCTTCAGGCCGATCTCGATGCAGTTCGCCAATAAATCATACTGCCGCACCAGGTTTTGCTCTTCGATTTTGGCGTAAAGGTACGGATCGTCCTTTTCTCTAACGGACATAGCCTGAAAGTGGGGAAGATAGCACTAGACTTAAGAAATCAGTCTTGGAGCTTTATGTGTGTGGACGCAGTCCGAACGCTGTCTTTAGTGATCCGGTCGTAAGAAGCAACGGGGGCATTGCCAAAAGCGAAGCTCACCCTCTGTTCCCGAAGTTCCTCTTCCGTCACGTCTTTAGATGCGCTCCAAAGCCGCATCAACTCCGGATCTGGGTCAGGCACCTTTTGAAACTGTTTTCGATTAGCCATGGCAGTTCACCACTGGTGAACAACTCTTCTACCAGTATCAAAAGGTCGTCTCAAAATGTCAACATTTTCGCGGATCTGCGTCGCTATCAACGAGATCCAGCGTGCTCCCATTCAGGACCACCTTTCCAATTGCTCGAACCCTTTGATCCCTTCTCCGGATCTGGTACTATCTTCATCCCGTCGCCTTGTCAAGCTCTCAGCTCCATCCTATGACCGCACTACCCGCGGACTGTGAACCGGATGGATTCGCCCTCAACGGGGGGGGCTGTCACTTGGCGGAAGGACGCCTAGCAGGGCCTGCGCGGCGAACCAGTGCCGTGTGTGGGGCGGCAGAACGGCCTCCCGGGCCAGGCGCCGCAGGTCGTCCGGTGTGTCGACGTCCCACCAGGCGGGCCCCAGCGCGACGCTCAGGCCGCACGCCTCGCAGGCGCGGACCGTGTCCTCGAGCGTGTGGGCCTCCGACCAGACGACGCCGCGGAACATCTCCGGACGGGTCCGGCGGCAGGAGATCGCATAATAGCCGCCGTCCTCGGTGGGCCCCAGGGCGACGTCGGCGTCGGCGGCCAGCAGTTCCCTCAGGTGGTCCGGCGGCAGGGTGGGAGCATCCGACCCGACAATGGTGACGCGGGGCCGTCCGGCGGCGAGACCGGCCTCGAGCGCGGCCAGCATCCGGGCGCCAAGGTCTCCCTCCACTTGCAGCGCCCGCGCAACTTCGATGTCCGCCCATGCATCTGTAGATATGTCGGTGTACAACTCGATATCCGATGCCGGCACCGTGCCGGCAAGCATCGTGAGCGCGTCCCGGACGAAGGCTTCATGGAGTGTGGCGGCCTGTGAGGGGGTGAGGCGCGGCTGTAAGCGCGTCTTGACGCGCCCGGGGCGGGGAGCCTTGGCGAATAGCAGGATAGCGGGACGCATCCTGATGATTGTAGACTGATGGATATCCGCAGAGGAGGACCTACTGGACACATGAAACATTTGACCATTCTGGCGTGCGCCCTGTTTCTCTTGATGGTGGCCGTTCCCCGGCTTCCGGCGGCCGATGCGGCTCATGGCAAGGAGCTGTTCGGGCAGTGCGGCATCTGTCACAACGTGGACAAGCCGGACAAGAAGATCGGCCCGAGCCTCATGGGCCTGTTCAAGCAGGATGCGCTGGTCAACGGCAAGAAGCCCACCGAGGAGAACGTGCTGGCCTTCATCAATGCGGGTGGCAACGGCATGCCGTCCTACAAGGACATCCTGACGGATGCGGAGAAGGCCGACATCATCGCGTACCTCAAGACGCTCTAGCGCCAGTCCGAACGGCCGGTTCGAGTTGACGCCAAGACTGCCGAACAGCTAGATTTAACAGTAGTAGCACGGCAGTCGTCTCTCTCAGGTCCCCATCGTCTAGTCGGCCTAGGACACCGCCCTTTCACGGCGGCAACAGGGGTTCGAATCCCCTTGGGGACGCCAATCCTGGATCTGTGTCGCAGACATTCCCCTCAAGCTAGAAGACGTCGAACCTCTGCCGGCAGGCGTTTGACCTGATGAGTCTCAGCGGAGTGTCCGTGGCGCGGCGACACCGTTGAGCACGGGCGCGGCGGAGACACCACAACATCTCTTGTACTTTTTGCCGCTGCCGCAGGGGCAAGGGGCGTTGCGCGGGACCTGGGGCGGACGGTCAGTGCAGGAAATTCGAGGAGAAGTCGGAGTTTGTGTCGGATTCCGTCGGATTGTGTCGGTTTCGGCGGCCGGGCGTTCGGCTCGCGCCAGTTTCTCACTGTGACAGAGGGCCTTGTAGTCGGCTTCGACGAGGGCAAGATCATGGACGTAGTTTTCCTTCGCCGGTGTGTCGACCGGTTCGGGAAGGTTCCAGCCCTGCTCGGGGAAGCGAGGGCGTCCGAGTACCGCCAAGGCGGCGCGTAGAACGACGGAGGGTGGGGCGGCGGGGTCATCGAGCAGCCCCTCGATGCGGGCGAGCGCCTTCGCGCTCATGGAGCGGAGCTGGTTGCGCAACGATTCGATGTACTCGAGGCGGGACTCCTCGACGGCATCGTTGAACGCCGGTTCCGAGTGCATCCACTCATAGACGGTGGAACGATGGACGCCGGCCTGGGCGGCGGCTTCCGTGACGGAGCGGCCCGAGGCGATTTCCAGGGCGACACTGGCCTGCAGCGGCGACAGCATCGTCACATGGGAGACGGCTGCACTGGTCATGGGTAGGGCCCTCCCTGGGCCGCCTCGAGGCTAGCATGGAGGGACTCCGGAACAGCCCGTGAGAAGGGGCCGAGGAACCGGCTTGGCCGGTGAAAGCATCGTCATTTCAACCGCATAGACGGATCCGGAGAAATTTGATTAGGTTGTGACTCCACTCTGCGCCCCGCCACATTCCCGAGCCGGCGGCGGTAAGAATCGCGGCGGCTTCGCCTACGGCTTGAAAGTGGTCAGCCGGTGCAGTCGTCGAGGAAGCCCAAGATCTGCCGGACCGGGGCTTCTTCGACGAGCTATACTCTCTATCGGACTGGTACAAAATATCGGTCAGGTCAGCGATCCGCGGCTGCTCCAGCTTGCTCTTCGGCTCAGTTTCTGAGCTGGCAGGCGGGGCTTCAGCAGTGTACGAGGCGGAGCGACGCGTTGTGTCGGCCCGAAGACTGGGGTTTGACTCATAGAGAGCAGAAGGGAATTCAAATGTCTCGCAAAGTCGCATGTTTGATAGCAGCGTTGGCCGCGCCCCTCGTGGCGCAGGTCTTCAACGCCGGTCCGACCTTCGTGCCGACGTCAACCTTCGAAGGCTCGAGCCTCACCGGGTGGCACGTGATGGGGCAAGCCGACTGGCGGGCCGAGAACGGCGAAATCATCGGGACGCCACAACAAGCCGGCGGCGGCTGGCTCGTGCTGGATGGTTCTTACCAGGACATTCTCTTCTACACCTCCTTCCGGTGCACCGGCGGCTGCAAGACCGGCGTGCTGTTCCGCCTCGAGAAGAGTCCAGAGGGGATGAAGGGGATTTACCAATCGCTGGACGAGGGCGACGTGGCGTCCTACCGCGTGACGCTGGATCCGCAGGGACGGGTACTCACGCGTGAGCCGCTGCCCTTCCCCAACTATCCCCCGGTGGGGCAATTGCGCCTCGTTTCTCCACCGGATCCGTCAGCGCCCGCCGGATTCCGTCCGGGTCGCGGCGGGCCACCGCGCGCGCCTGCCGGCGTCAATCTTCCTTTCAGGCGCCCCGCAGCCGACCTGCGCCCGGGCGAATGGAACCGGACTGAGATCATTTTTGACGCCAACATCATCAAGTCGTCCCTGAACGGGGGCGGCCGCGGGGCTCAGGGTTATGCAGACGATGACGCCGGGCGCTACGGGCCGTTCGCGCTCTACGTCGGCGGCTCCGGCGAAGTGCGGTTCCGCGACCTGGCCTACAAGGATGCCGCGCTCAGAACGACACCTGTGGAGCAGGTCTCCAGCCGCTTCCGGATGCAGCGCATCAATGACCTTTTCTACTCGCTCTCGGCCGCCGCTGCTGATTTCAACCGGGACGGCATCCTGGACGTGATCGCCGGGCCTTACATCTACTTCGGCCCCGACTACACGAACTATCGGGAGATCTACCTGGCCCATACCTACGACGCATCCACTAATTACGCGCAGGACAGCTGGGTCGAGCACGCAGCGGATTTGAACGATGACGGGTGGCCCGATGTGCTGACTACCAGTCACGCCGGGCAAGGCGCCGTCCTGTACATCAACCCGAAGGGCGAAGCACGCCGCTGGGACCGGTTCACCGTGGTGGACACCATTCAGAAGGAGAACTCGGTGCTGGGCGACGTCGACGGGGACGGGAAACCCGAGCTAGTTTACGGTGCCGATCAATTCGTGCGATACGCGAAGCCCGATCCCGCCAATCCGACCGGGCCGTGGATCATTCATTCGATTTCCGAGAAAGGCTATGCGATCCAGCACGGTGTCGGCATCGGAGACATCAACGGCGACGGGCGTACGGATATCGTCACGGCGTACGGGTGGTGGGAACAGCCTCCGCCGGAAGCCAGCCGGAGACCTGGCCGTACCATCCGGAGGCATTCGCACGGTGGACCGGCGGCAGCTTGATCGGAATCTACGACGTCAATGGAAACGGGCTGAATGACGTGGTGACCAGCCTGGAAGCGCATACTTTCGGCCTTGCGTGGTTCGAGCAGAATCGCGACGCAGCCGGCAAGATCTCTTTCGTGGAACACCTGATCATGGGCGACCACACCACCAAGAATGCTGGCGGGGTCACCTTCTCGCAGCCCCACGGGGGACGACTTTCGCCGATGTGGACGGAGACGGCATTCCCACCGACCGCGGGCAAGTCCGCCTGGGTCGCACCTGGACGTTGACGTCGATCCCGGAGAGTAATCCCTCACGGCCCACCCGTCCTCGATCGGTACAGGACGGTGCGGAATCCCAAGGCGCCAGGTGAGGCGGAGTTCGGTGCCGGAGCTGATCATAACGATTTCGGGGCGTCGGCTCCGATGTGCTGGCCGTCGACCTGGAAGAGGATCGTGCCGTGGACATCGTCACCTCGAGCAATACGTCGGCTCCAAGGGCGGCAAGCA
>CAWELS010000009.1:0-149592 GCA_963809945.1 Bryobacterales bacterium
AGGAAGAAGAGATCCACCTGATCGGCAATCTCATGATCGATTCGCTACGCCGCAACCTGAAGCGGTCCCGCGAATCCGGCATCCTGGAACGGCTGGAGCTGGTGGGCGGAACCCGCTACGGCGTCGTGACCATCCATCGCCCGAGCAACGTCGACGACCCGGAGCAGCTCGCCGAGGTCATGGGCGCCTTGGCCTCAATCGCCGAGGAAGTGCCCCTCTATTTTCCGGTCCACCCGCGCACGCGCGCCCGGCTGGAAGAAGCAGGCCCCCCGCCGAGCGCCGGCATCCAACTGATCGAGCCCCTGGGCTACCTGGATTTCCTGTGCCTGATGGCCAACAGCTCGGTGGTACTCACCGATTCCGGCGGCATCCAGGAGGAGACCACCGTCCTCGGCATCCCCTGCGTCACCATGCGGGACTCCACCGAGCGGCCGATCACCATCGAAAAAGGAACCAACATTCTGGCGGGCACGAGCCGGGCCGGCATTCTCGAGGCGTGGAACAGCCTGAAGACGCGTCCCAAGACCGGCGATTGCCCGCCCTTCTGGGACGGCAACGCCGCCGGCCGCGCCCTGGAGGTGCTGAAGCAGTTCTACGAGCACCGGAACCGGATCGGCGCGGGCTCCGAGCGCAAAAGCTGAGCCGGGCGATTGCCGTTCTTTTCATTCGAGCCGCACCAGCCGGGGTCGATAAGTTGAAATGGCGCAGGCCCGGTCCGGGCGGCTCCGATAGAATGAAACGGAACACATCAAGAGGCAACACTCCGCGGCCCCTCGCGCGGCTTCGAGACCGCTTGGCGGCCCTCCCGGTGGTGCTTGCGGGTGTTTGTGTCGGACCACTGACCAATGACGATTGATTCGGTAGAGAGCGTTTCGCCGCCGTACCTGCTGCTCGAGCGGACCGGCGCCGGTGTCGCCGTATCCGGGCTCGCCGAGTGCAGCCTGGGACACCAGCTCTCGCGGGGCGGCGGCGCGGCTCCGGACGGCGTGTTCGCCCACTGGAAGTGGGACGGCCGGCGCCTGTCGGCAATCACCGACCGCTACGGGATGTACCCGCTTTACTACTCCGCGACCGGCAACTCGATCGCGGTTTCGAGTTCCGTGGCGACGTTGCTGCGCCACGGCGTATCGGACGAGCTCGATGAGGCCGCCCTCGCGGTCTATCTCCGCATCGGTTTCTTCCTCGGCGAGGATACGCCGTTTCAGGCGATCCGGGCCGTCCCGCCCAACGCCCGCTTCGAGTGGTCCGGACAGGGACTCGAAATCTCCACTGAGGAGATCCGAACCGAGCGCGTCACCTGTTCTCCCGAAGCGGCGGTGGATCGCTATATCGAGCTGTTCCGGACCGCCGTCCGGCGCCGCGTGCCGGCCGAAGGACGCCGGATCGTCCCGCTATCCGGCGGCCGCGATTCCAGGCACGTCTTTTTCGAGCTCTGCGCGAACGACACGCCGCCGGACCTGGGCGTCACCGTGAAGATCGGCGAGATCGGCGAGTGTCCGGAAGTCGCCGCGGCCGTCCGCGTGGCGGAGGCCTGCGGCGTGCCGCACGAGACGATCCACGGCGACAAGTGGTCGATCGGCGGCGAAGCCCGCAAGAACGAGCTGTCCAACTATTGTTCGGACGAACATCTCTGGATGCTCCCCCTGTCCGACTACCTTTGCCGGCAGACCGGCATCGTCGTCTATGACGGCATCGGCGGCGACGTCCTGTCCGCCGGGCATCGTTTGGATCCGCGTCAGTCGGAGTTGTACGAGCGGGGACGCCTCGGCGAGCTGGCGAACCTGATGGCGGATGAGCGGGAGCGCTTCCTCGAGCGGCTCCTGAGCCGCGACGCTTACGGAAGATTCAACAAGGACCGCGCCACGGCGCGCCTCGAAGAGGAGTTGCGACGGCACCAGGACGCCGTCAATCCGCTGACCACGTTCATTTTCTGGAACCGGACCCGGCGCGAGATCGCCCTCGGACCCTACGCGCTAATGGCCGGCGTGCGGACCGTCTACGCTCCCTACCTGGACCACGATCTGTTCGATTTCCTGATCGGCCTGCCGGCGTCCTACACGATCAAGAAGGACTTCCATAATCGAACCATCGCCAAGACGTACCCGCAGTGGGCGGACCTGCCGTACGCCACGGCGAAGCTCACCCCCCGGTACGTGCACGGGGCGATGCGCCGGTCGGCCCTCGAGCTCTATCGGTTGATCCAGTCGACCGGCAGCTCCGACGTCTTCAAGAAGTGGACGCTCTATGGCCGCCTGGCGCGATGTCTCGTGGATCCGACCTATGACTGGAGCGCCTTCTGGCTCGGCGCCGCCACGCTCTATCTGATCCAGGTTCTGAAATTCAACCACCCCGGGCAGTCCCTTCCCGCTGTGCCCGCACTGGCCAATATTCCCAGCTGAAGATTCGAGGCCGCCGGATCCCGCGACCGCGCCTCGGACGAGCCGTCCCTAACGGCCCCGGCGGCCGTGGCCCGCCGGTGTAGCGGCCCGCAGGTTCGGCACCTGTAAACACCGTGCTACACTTGAATTCCCATCACCGGGCTAACTGGTGTGACATGCGAATCCAGAAGCTGTTGGGGTCCCCCAGTACGCGAGCGATGCTCGTCTCGGAGACCGTTCTCATCATCACCTGCTACGTGGCCGCGGTCTGTATCATCGCCGAAGCGGACCCGTGGGTCTTTCTCCTGCACGCCAACGGGCTCCTGCGCATCCTGCTGCTGACACTCGTCGTGGTCGGTAGCCTGTATTTCCAGGACCTCTACGACGACCTCCGCGTCGCCTCCGGCGCCCTTCTCGTGCAACAGATCTGCCTGGCCCTCGGACTCGCCTACCTCTTTCAGGCGCTGCTGAACTATACCGATTCCGGCCTGGTGTTCCCGCGGTGGGTCATGCTGCTCGGCAGCAGCCTCGCGATCGTGGCCCTGCCGAGCTGGCGCATCGTCTTCAGCGATTCCGTCACCTCGGCGATACACGCCGAGAAGGTCCTGTTCCTCGGCTACAGCCCGCTTGTCGGCGAGCTCGACCGGCGATTTCGCGAGAAGCCGGAACTCGGCAAGGTGGGCATTGGCTTCGTCAGCACCTCGGGCACGGAGGAATCGGCGTTGGGCCTTCGCTGTCTCGGCTCCGCCGATCGATTTCGCGAAGTGGTCGCCGAACACCAGCCCGACCGCATCATCGTCGCGGTGGAGGAGCGCCGCAGGAGTATGCCATTGGCGGACCTCCTGGCGCTCCGCTTCTCGGGCGTGCAGATCGAGGAGATCTCGGCCGCCTACGAGTTGGCCTTCGACCGCGTCTGCCTCGGCAAGCTCTATCCCTCGCAGTTGATCTTCTCGAGCGGGCTCGGGCCCAACCGGCAGGTGCTCGCCCTGCAGTCGCTATACTCCTCGATCCTCGCTGCCATGCTGCTCGCCCTCGCGCTGCCGGTGTTGCTCCTGGCGGTGGCGCTGGTGAAGCTCACCTCACGCGGCCCGGCGGTCTACCAGCAGAAGCGCGTCGGCAAGGACGGCAAGGTGTTCACGCTCTATAAGCTCCGCTCTATGTACATCGACGCGGAGTCCCGGACCGGGGCCGTATGGGCGCAGAAGAACGATCCCCGCATCACCCCGGTAGGACGGTTCCTGCGCCGCTACCGGGTCGATGAGATCCCGCAACTACTGAACGTGATCAAAGGCGAGATGGCGATTGTCGGCCCGCGGCCGGAACGGCCCGAGTTTGTCGACGAGCTGGCCGAGAAGATCCCCTTCTACCGCCAGCGCCACGCCGTCAGGCCCGGCATCACCGGCTGGGCGCAGATCAAGTACAAGTACGGCGACAATATCGAGGACACCATGCGCAAGCTCGAGTACGATCTCTACTACATCAAGCACCTCAACCCGGCCATCGACGCCTACGTGATGTTCCACACGGTGAAAGTGATCGTCCTGGGACGCGGCGCGCAGTAAAGCCCGGGGGCGCCGTCCTTCCGCTGTCCGGTGTCTTCCGATTCCCCAAAAAGGCAAGGAACCCGATGGCCCGGCCGGGCTACACTGTTAGTTTATGGCTAGTAATCGAACCCCCATCATGGCGGGCAATTGGAAGATGTTCAAGACGCCCGCGGAGACCACTGCATTCTTTGACGAATTCAAACCCCTCGTGGCCGGCACTACCGGCTGCGAGATCGTGATCTGCCCTCCGTTCCTCGACATCCCGTCCGCCGTTACGGCTGTCGCGGGAACCCGCATCGAGATCGGCGGCCAGAATCTCTACTGGGAGAAGGAAGGCGCCTTCACCGGCGAGACGGCCGGCGGCATGCTCATGGCCGCCGGCGCCAAGTGGGTCATCATCGGCCACAGCGAACGGCGGCAGTATTTCGGCGAGACCGACGAGACGGTGCTCAAGCGCACCCAGGCCGCACTCGCGCACGGCCTGAAGCCGATCGTCTGCGTCGGCGAGCTGCTCGAGGATCGCGAAGCGGGCAAGACCGCCGACGTGCTCAAGAGCGCAGTTCGACGGCGGCATCGCGGGCCTCGGACCGGACGAGTTCGCCAAGATCGTCATCGCCTATGAGCCGGTTTGGGCCATCGGCACCGGCAAGACGGCGACCCCGGAGATCGCCTCCGACGCTCACCACGTCATTCGCGGCGCGGTCGCGATGCGCTACGGCGTCGGGGCGTCGGAAGCCGTGCGCATCCTCTACGGCGGCAGCGTCAAGCCGGGCAACGTCAAAGAGCTGATGGCGCAGGAGGAGATCGACGGCTGCCTCGTCGGCGGCGCGGCCCTGAAGGCCGACAGCTTCGCGGGTATCGTGAACTTCGCGCAATAAGATATTTCGCCGCGGAGGGCGCAGCGAACGCAGAGGGCAAAAAGCTATTGCGACAGGCCTTTTGTGCGTCGGCCCTTTGGACTGATGATAGTTCAGTGTGGGCTGCCCGTCTGAAAACGGATTGTCAGGCAGCCCATGTCTACTGACCGGTCGTATGCCCGGCGCGATCGACGTCGATTTGAATCCAGTTCCTGCCCCGCGCCAAGCGGTGCCAAATCCTCAATTTAATCTTCTCTCTGCGTCTCTGCGGTTAATCTTCTTCCCTCCCCCGCCCCGGAAGCCCCGCCGGGTTCTCGTGGGTTCGTTCGCGGAACCGGCCCTTCAACCCCCCCGCCAGCGACACACTCGATTCGCCGAACTTGTCCCGTAGGCGGTCGACGGCGCCCAGCGCCCGCTCCCAACGCTCGACGCGATCCTGTTCGAGCAGGCTGGCTTGGCCGGAGGTCCGCTCAAGCGACTGCGCGTAGACACCGATCAGCCGGACCCGCGCGCCTGTCCAGTTCGCCGCGAACAGCCGGCGGACCACCGCGAGCAGCTCGGTGTCCAGGTGCGTCGGCCGCGGCAACGTGTGAGCGCGGGTGAAGGTGGAAAAGTCCGTGTAGCGGATCTTGATCTGGACGGTGCGGGCACAGAGGCGGTGCTCGCGGAGACGGCGGGCCACCATCTCGGTCAGCCGGGCGAGCATTGCGTCGATGGCGGCGCGGTCGGTGGTGTCGGTCCCGAAGGTGTGCTCGTGGCTGATCGACTTCGGCGTCGTGCCGCTCGCCGATCTCGCCGTCGAACCAGGCCCCCGCGTCCAGGCCCTTCGACTTGCCCGCCAGCGCCAGGCCCCACTGGCCGAACCGCTCGCGCAGGAACCCCTCGTCCAGACGGGCGAGGTCGCCGACCTTGCGGATGCCCGCCGCGAGCAGGTGCCTCTCGGTGACCTTGCCGACACCCGGGATCCGGCGCACGTCGAGCGGCGCCAGGAACCGCGCCTCCTCACCCGGCAGCACCCAGAGAACACCGTTCGGCTTGGCCTGATCGGAGCAGACCTTGGACACCATCCGCGACGTGGAGATGCCGATCGAGCAGTTCAGTCCGGTCTCGCGTTTCATCGCCGCGTGCAGCGCGTGGGCCGCATCGAGGGGCTTGCCGTGCAGGCGTTCGGTGCCGGTGAGGTCGAGGTACGCCTCGTCGATCGACGCCATCTCGACGCGCGGCGTGAACGATTCGAGCACACCGAAGACCTTGTGCGAGTAATCGCGATAGCGCGTCGGGTGGCCGTCGAGAAAGACGGCGTGTGGGCAGCGCAGATAGGCCGTGCGCAGCGGCATCGCCGAATGAACGCCGAACTTCCGGGCGGCGTAGGAAGCAGCCGAAACCACGCCGCGCTGATCCGGCCGCCCGCCCACCACCACGGGCTTCCCCTTAAGCGACGAGTCGAACAGTTCCTCGACGGAGACGAAGAAGGCGTCCATGTCGACGTGAAAGATCGTCTTCACTGGTTCTCACCGTAGAACGGGTTCTTAACCGCAAAGAGCGCAGCGGATGCTGAGATCTTGATTGCGAGCAGAAGAACGGCGAAGGGAGGCCGCTTCAAAGGTTTGATCGCAACGCCATGATCCCAAGGATTCGTCTGCCAATCCAACCGTGAAAAGCATTATTCTTATCCTTCTGCGCCCTCTGCGATTAATCTAGTAACATCGGGCAGTTACCGCAGTAACTCCCCGACCACGCCGTCAATGAACTCCCTGCCCGCGCGGGAGGGGGCGTCGTAGTTGTTCACCATGATCGAGAAGGCCAGCGTCTTGCCGGACACCGTTTGCACATATCCCGCCAACGCGCTGGCGCCGGTCAGCGTGCCGGTCTTGGCCATCACGTGGCCGCGGTCGGCGGTCTCCCGGAACCGGTACTGGAGTGTGCCGTCCTCGCCGCCTACCGCCAGCAGGTCGAGCCAGCCATCGCGCTCCTTCGACAGGTACATGCTCGAGAGAAGCTTCACGAAAGCCGCCGGCGAAGCGAGGTCCACGCGCGACAAGCCGGAGGCGTCTTCGAGACGATACTCCTCGGGGGTGATTCCGATCTCTCCGAGGAAGGTGTCGAGTTCCTTCAGGCCGGCACCGAGCGATCCCTCGCCGCGAACCACCCGCCCGACCTCGCGCAACACCAGCTCCGCGTGCAGGTTCTGGCTCTCCTTATCGATGATCTTGAGGATCTCGAACAGCGGCGGCGAGAGCCGTTCGGCGAGCACGGTCCCGGACGGCGCGACGGCCGGCGCCGCGGCTTCCTCGCGGGGCCATTGATGCTCGGCCCGCGGCTCACCCGTCACCTCGACGCCGTTGTCTTTGAGATAGCGGGCCAGCAGCCAGGCGGCGTACTCGGCCGGGTCGCGGATGGCGAGATATTTCACCACCCCGGCGCGCGGCCGGACCGCGCCCCACAGGTGTATCTCGCGCGAGCCATGCGGCCAGTCCACCATCACCCGTGACGTGCCGCTCGCGACGGTCCGGACATGGTTGAGAATGGCGTAGTAGTCCTCCGGCGGTTTGAGAATGAGCCGCGCCGGCTCGCCGGTCCGCGACGCCGGCAGCACCGAGAGCCGGAACGCATTGTCGTGCAGCGTGAGCGCGCTCATCGGAGCGCCGTATCCCCAGAACAGGTCCTCCTGCGCCCACCCGACCGGGTAGGGCTCCCAAACGTAGGCCGTGTCGTCGCCCACGATGTCGCCCTCGACGCGGCGGATACCGGCATCGAGCACCTTGGCGGCGAGCTCGCGAAACGGACCGAGCGGATCCGCGGCGCGGGGCGTCTTGCTGTAAGGAACGTCGCGGCCGGAGAGCGTCGGATCGCCGCCGCCCACAAACACCAGGTCGCCGTGGACCACGCCCTCGCCATCCGGCGCCGAGGTGGCCAGGATCTGCGTCTTCATGCGGTGCTCCGGACCCAGTCGCATGAGGGCCAGGGCGGTGGTGAACAGCTTGGCGTTCGAGGCCGGGAGAAACAGCTTCTGTTCGTCGTGCCGAAAGAGCACATCGCCGGTCGCCAGGTCGACGACCTCGGCGCCCCAGAAGCCCTGCTGCGCCACCACCGATTCCTGCGCGATGGCGGCAACCCGCTCCTCGAGCGTCTGGGCGGAAAGCGCCATCGACAAGACCGCCGATAGAAGTAGTGCCCGGACCATCCCTGTCCGGATTATACTGCGTGCCCGCGGGGCGCCTTGCCCGGTTCGCGCCCGCTGAGCCGGGCCTCGAGCCAGATCAGACACAGCAGCAGGAATACGAACGACGTCCCGACGGCCGGCAGCAGCAGAAGCACGCGGATTCCAAACCAGCCCGCCAGATAGCCGAGCGTCCAGGGCGCCAGCAGCCCGCCCACCAGCGCGAAGGTGAAGATCCCGCTGAACAGGCTCGGATGGAAGTAGGGGAACTGCCCGCGGATCCGCTCGGTCACCAGCGGATAGACCGTGGCGAAGCCGCTGCCGAGGAAGAGGATGCCGAAGACCGCGCCGAACGTGGTCCGGGTGAAGCTCAGCACCAGGCATCCGAACAGTGCCGCCAGCACGCTGGCCATCAGCATCCGGCTGTGGGAGACGCGCGGCAACAAAGCCTGAGCCAGGACGCGGCCCAGCAGCAGAAAGACCCAGTACACCGCCAACAGGATCAGCGAGGCCGCGGGACTGACGCCGATCCGCTGAATCAGAAACGTCGCCAGCCAGCCGGCCACTGACCATTCATTGCCGAACTGGATGAACAGCAACAGGGCAAACATCACCGCGCTCGGGGCGCGAAAGTCGTGCCAGACCTGCCGCCAGCTCAGTTCCTCGTCGGCCACCGGAGTATCGAACCTGTTCCGGAAGAACATGCCCGCGAAGAATCCCGGAATCAGCGCCAGCAGGAAGAGGATGCTCGGGACCGTATACACGTAGAACGTGCCGGCCACCAGCAGCGCCATGGTCAGGCTGCCAAGCACGAAGACGGCGCCGGCGATGTTGACCGTCGCGGCCGGGTCGTGCCGGTAGAGGGGCAGAATCGCGTGGAACAGCGCACTCACCAGCAGCCCCGCACCCAGGCCGACCAGAAAGACGCCGGCAAAACGCCACCACGAGGACAGCGGCGGAGACACCGCCGACAGGTACAGCAGCGCCGCGCAGGCAGTGGCCGATGCGGCGACCAGGGTAAAGGAAAGGCCTTTTCGCGGGATCAGCCGGTGCGCCGCCGAGGTGCCGGCAACGGTGCCAAGAGCCATGCCCAGGAAGTGTAGCCCGGCGGTGGAGAAGTCGGACCGAAGATGATAGCCCCAGGCCGGCAGAATCGGGCCGAGAAAGGACATTAATAGCCCAGCCAGAAAGAAGCCGGCCATGGCGGCCCGGGCCTTCCTGGCGTCGAGCCCCCACTCGACCGCTGGATCGGTTTCGCTCACAGCATTTCCCGCCATACGTTACGTGGTACCGTTCGGGGAGCCGATCCCGGTGGACGATTCTCGCCTGGCGACGGCGCCCCCCCCGAAATGCGCGCCTCGCGCCCGGTGGCGACATTTGCCCCGAGCGCTCCTCAGCAATTGTAGCGTCCCGGAACGCAGGCCGTAGCCGGGCCCGGCTTCAGGAAGTAACAGAATCTGGCGCCTCACTCCTACTGGATTCGGGAGCCACCTCCGTACGCCCACCATCGAGACTCTCCGGCCAGTGGAGAGCAAGATGCCTTAAAATCAAACAGTTGCACAATCATCCGGTCATGCGGCCGAAAGCGGCGCCGTCCCGTTCGTGGCCGGCTCCGGTTGGCCCCCGGATTGCACATTCCCTAGCACGGGTTTTGAGGTATCTCTCGCTCAGTGGTAGTTGCCTCCATGCAGCTACAACGTGTGCCCCGCTGCTGACCAGCGGGGCTTTTCTTTTTGCCTGACACATTCATCGGAGTAGATCGAGGCGTCCTGCTCCGTTCCCTCTGGTCACGGCGTCCGTTGAGCGGCACATCCCTATTGGAGCCGTGACCGAAATTAGAGCCGTGACCGAAGTTAGAGCCGTGACCGAAGGGAGCGGAGTCTGCCGCCCATACAGCGACGGGAAGGTGCGACGTTCAACGGAGTCCCATGACCGGTCGTCGTGGCGCTTCCCTTCTCCGCGCTGCTAGACTGTAATACGCTCCAAATGCCCGGATGGTACAACCGCTGGATCGGGAATTGGGAACATAAACTCGCCTCCCGCGATACGAACCGACAGACACTCCCCTTCGAATGGGGGCTCGAGTGGCTGGACCTCGGCACGCCCGAGCCGCCGTCGGCGGAGGCGTTCGCGGTCGCCGTCGAGCAGATCATCCCGCAATCGGAGTCCTTCTTCTCCTACACCCGTCCGAACGACTTCCGTGAATCGCCCGGACGGGTGGAATTCACCAGTCCCGTCACCAGTCCCTACCCGGAGAACAACACCGTCCGCGCCGATTTCTTCCCGGCCCGCGAAGACAACGGCCGTGCCGTGGTCGTGGTGCCGCAATGGAATGCCGACTCGACCGCCCACCATGGGCTCTGCCGGCTCCTCAACCGCTTCGGCATCACTGCCCTGCGCCTGACCAAGCCATATCACGACTGCCGGATGCCCGCCGGCCTCGAGCGCGCCGACTTCCACGTCTCCGGCAACCTGGGCCGGACCATCCACGCCACCCGCCAGGCCGTCATCGATGCCCGCTGCTGCCTGGACTGGCTCGAAGCGCGCGGCTACCGGCGCCTCGGCATCGTCGGCACCAGCCTCGGCTCCTGCGTCTCCTTCATCGCCGCCGCTCACGACGAGCGGGTCCGGATGGGCGCGTTCAACCATGTCTCCTCGCACTTCGGCGACGTCGTCTGGACCGGAGTGGCAACCCAGTACGTGCGCCGGGGCCTGGAGGGCTGGATCACTCGCGCCGAACTGCGCCGCATCTGGTCCATCATCAGTCCCGCCACTTACGCCCATCGTTTTGCGTCCCGGGATTTCCCCACTCTGCTGATCTGGGCCCGCTACGACGAGGTGTTCCGCCCCGAGCTCTCCCACGAGTTCATGTCGTCGTTCAACGCCACCTCTACCGTCTGTCTCCCCTGCGGCCACTACACCCTGGGGCAGTTCCCTTTCAATTGGATGGACGGGTACACAATCGTGCGCTTCCTACGCAAGTTCTTGTAGCGTCGATCAGTAACCTACAACATGTTGGCTAACTGCGGATTTTGACTGTTGACATTCGAGCGGACTGCCAATAATATGAAAACATCACTGAAGAAAGGAGGTGGTCCAGTAGAATGAGTTCTGGTAGTAGTAACGTGCAAACACCGATGGGGGTGACCGACAGCTAAGGCTCCGGTTACCGACGGTTCAGGACTCGATCAGTGGCGAGACCGTAGTACATGTGGACCGGTCACTCACGTCGAGGGCTGATGGATCCATTGGGTAGTCTGGATTCACCAGCAAGTTTGCAGACGGCTATCCAGCTCGCATGAGCGCCGGGCGCGGCCTGCGGTTGTGACGACCGTACGTTGACCGTGACTGGGATGTGTGTGCGAGCTGTTTTGGTAGGAAGCCCTCGGGGCGGTCAGGTGGACGAACATCGGCCGGCCCCGGGGGCTTTGCGCTTGTTGGGCTTGCCTATTTTGATATACTGGCACTAGGTTTTCGGTTCCGGCCGAGTCGCGTACCCACCCATGCCAATTGCCGTTCCGACAGGACCCGGCGCCAGGGCGCTGCGGGAAGGATGGGGCCGGGCGCGCCGGTGGCGAAACCGAAACACCGGTGATTCCCCCGGGAATCCCGGATCGAAGTTACACGAGAGAGGATAGCTACCGCGATGAAAGCAGGGATCCACCCCGCCTATGAAGAGATTACCGTGGCGTGTGCCTGCGGTCACAGTTTCAAGACGCGATCGACCCACAAGGGCGACATGCGAGTCGACATCTGCTCGGAGTGCCATCCTTTCTTCACCGGCCGGCAGAAGCTGATCGACACCGAGGGTCGCGTGGACCGCTTCCAGAAGAAGTACGCCCGCGCCCGCGAGCTCGAAGCGCAGCGTCAGGCCGCGAAGAAGCAGAAGGTAGCCGGCTAGCGCGATTCCCGTCGCCGGGGGCAGGCCGATCGGCCGGCAAGCTGAGCGGCTCGCCCGTCGCGACACCGAGGAGGCGGATCCATCGATCCGCCGCGGACCATTCGGCCCTCCGCCCTTCACGGCTGCTCCCGTCGCTGACAGGTTTGTCGGCCTCGATCTGAGATCCGCGCCAGGCCCCGAGTCCGGCCCGACAGATGGTTCGTCTTCCAGGACGTCCACGCACGGATACCCCTAAAAGTCGACTGGTTTTATCTGGATTGATTTTCGCCGACGGAGAGAGGAATCCATCGGTCCGCCGCTCCGGAGCGGACGCTCCGGAGCCCTCGCGACTCGTTACTCACCCTTCGGGTGCCGGTCGTGATCCTTCTGTTCAGCCCATCGCCGGCGATGCTCGGACCACTCCTGCTGCATCTTGGCGTACTCGGCCTGTTGAGCCTCGGTGAGGATGGACTTGATGGCCTCGTTCTGATCGGCTCGAATGGCGTGCTGCTGCGGCCGAATCACTTCCTTATCGAGGGCGACGAAACGGTCCCGGGCCAAGTCGAGAACAGCGTTCAACTGATCGATCTGCCTGGAGGAGAGATCCAGGCGGGTCGTCATCGTCTGGATGTATTCGCGGCGCCACTCCTCTGGGCTCGGCCTCCGCGAATCGGTCGCGCGCACCATCGTCTCCGCGGTATAGAGCTTGTGGCCGACCGCGCCAACCACGATGCCGCTCAAGAAGACCGCCGAAAGGTACAGGACCAAGATGGACGTGGATCGCCTCATTGTCCTCCTTGGTTGCCGGCTTGGTTGCCGGACCAGTCGAAATTGGCAAGCTCCGAGTACGCCATCGTCTCCGACGACCCGTCCTGCCCAAATGTCTCCACGTAGGTGATGGTGTGAACCGGTGACTCCTCGCGAAGCGGAATTGCCATGTAAATCGACATGACGACGCACAGCGTGGCCGCGGCGGTCACGAATGTCGCGGTCCAGCGGCGCAGGGCGCGGCTGAAGCTCCGCCGGGCGTCAATACGGCTCCAGATAACGGGCATGAAGTCGCCCGCAACCATCGGGGGCTGACACGCGCGCCGGTAGGCGGCGAACAACTGATCGAGATCGCGATCGTTTTTCTCCATCACTGGCTCCCCCACTACTCTCCACCTTCGGCGTGCTTCGCGGCTTCTTCTTCCTGCCGCGATCGCTCGAAGGCTTTCAGCACTCTCTTCCGGGCCCGGAACAGCCGGACCTTCAAAGCATTCTCGTTGACACCGTAGATCTTTTCAAGCTCCTTCAACGAGAGTCCTTCAATTTCCTTGAGGGTCAGAAGAATACGATCTTCCTCGGACACCTCCGCCAGCAGCGCCTGCACCAACTCGCGCGTTTTGGCGTTCTGTTGCTCTTCACTACTGACCCGGCTGCCTTCGGCCGCGTCGGCAAGCATCACCTGTTGCTCGGACAGGTCCGCCATGCGGGACTCCGACCGCCGCTTCTGTTTCCGCAGATAATCGTAGGCCGCGTTGACCGTCAGACGGTACAGCCATGGCTCGAATACCTCCGGGGAACGAAGCTGGTCGAGGGAGAAGTACAGCCGGACAAAAACTTCCTGTCCGACGTCTTCCACGTCTTCGGGGCGTCCAATGAGGCGAGCAATCGTCCCCAGAATCCGCCGCCGAAGACCCTGTACGAGTTGGTTGAACGCAACATCATCGCCGCTCCGGGCACGACGGATCAGTTCGTGATCTGTTTGCACGCCATCCTTGTGGCTGGCCCGCGGAACGCAACCCCGTCCGGGCTGCTATGTGCAAAGGCGCACCAGCAACATGCTAGGTTACTAGGCGGGGATGCCATCAGGCAATACACACCTGCCGTCGGACCGCCCGGTCGCAACCCGCCGCTTCGGGATGCGAAGGGCCTACCGCCACCCCTGAAGGGGCGCAAAACTCCGCACCGATTTCCGCCAGTATGGCCGCCCTCGGGGCTTCCCGCTCGCCCTCAGGAAGCGAGCCGCCGCAAGTCGACCAATCCAACCGCTGGTGGGCCGACGCCAGCGCCCGGGTCACGCTTCCCGTTCTGTGAATACTGCTCCAGGGATTCAATCAGATTCTCAATTACGGCTCGCCGTTCGTAGAGCTTCTCGAGCTCCTCTTCGATCGAGAGTAGAAGTGGGGAGGTGGAATACTGCTTCGTCATAATCATTTTTATACCAGTACTGCTAGTACCAGGCAAGAAGCAATGGATACAAACGGGGGGGAATATATATCCCACTTTGAGGGTGAAAATCCTTTCATATAATGGCCCCGCCACCCATGCTAAAATCGGGGCAGACCGCACCTCCTCATGGATTTCCTGGAACGTCTGAATCCACCGCAGCGTCAAGCCGTCTGCCACGGCGAGGGCCCGCTCCTCATCCTGGCCGGCGCCGGAAGCGGAAAAACCCGCGTCATCACGCACCGGATCACCTACCTCATTCACGCCCTTCACGTGCCCGGTCACGCGATCCTCGCGGTGACGTTTACCAACAAGGCGGCCGAGGAGATGCGCCAGCGCGTCGCCGCCCTGCTGGCCGATCAGGGCTCATTCGCGACGCCCTTCCTGTCGACGTTCCACTCCTTCTGCGTCAGGCTGCTGCGGCGTGACGGGACCTCGCTCGCCGATCTCCGGCCGGGGTTCAAGACGAGCTTCCTGATCTACGACGAAGACGACCAGCTCGCCACCCTGAAGGCCGCCTACAAGCACGCGGGCCTCGATGAGAAGTTCATGCCCTACCGGGCGGCCCTGTCGAGAATCAGCCACGCCAAGAACCACCAGCAGTCGCCCGAGGAGATCTACGGCAAGTCCACCGACCCCAAGACCGAGCGCATGGCGGTGATCTTCGAACAGTACGAGGCGCGGCTCCGGCAGGCCAACGCGCTCGACTTCGACGACCTGCTGCTCGAGTCCGTCCGGCTGCTGCGCAACGACGAGACCGTCCGCGGCGCCGCCAACGCGCGCCACCGGTTCCTGCTCGTCGATGAATACCAGGACACCAATCGCGCCCAGTACGAGCTGATGCGGCTGCTCAGCCAGACGCACAACAACGTCTGCGCGGTCGGCGACGAGGACCAGTCCATCTACGGCTGGCGGGGCGCCGATATCCGCAACATTCTCGACTTCGAGCGCGACTACCCCGACGTCGTCACCATCCGCCTGGAGCAGAACTACCGATCGACGAAGAACATCCTCCAGGCGGCCAGCGCCGTCGTCGCCAACAACAAGGAGCGCAAGGGCAAGACGCTGTGGACCGAGGCCGGCGAAGGCGCGCGCATCGGCGTCTACCAGGCCCCGGACGCGGAAAACGAAGCGCTCTTCATCGCCGACACCATCGAGCGGCTGCTGGCCGGGGACGCGAAGCTCCGGGTCGCGGTACTCTATCGCACCAACGCGCAGTCGCGTCAGATCGAGGAGGCGCTGCGCCGCTACGGCCGCAACTACGTGGTGGTCGGAGGCTTGAGTTTCTACCACCGGGCCGAGGTCAAGGACGTGCTGGCGTATCTGAAGCTGCTGGTGAGCCCCAACGATCCGGTGAGCCTGCAGCGCATCATCAACCGGCCGGCGCGCGGCATCGGGCGGACGACGGTGGAGCAGATCGAGGTCCACGCCCGCAAGCAGGGGGTAAGTCCCTGGGCCGCGCTCGAGCAGATGGTCGATGAGAAGCTGCTGCCGACCCGGGCCCACGCGGCGGTGAGCATCTTCCGCGACCTGATGCGCGACCTGGCGGATGTCGCCGGGCGCGAGTCGGTGGGCGTGGTGATGAAGCGGATCGTCCAGGACACCGGCTACGTGAAGATGCTCGAGTCGGCGGGCACGCCGGAATCCGAGACGCGCCTGGAAAACCTCGACGAGTTGGTCAACGCCGCCGTCGAAGCCGGCCTGCGGGGCGAGGGACCGTCGGAGTTCCTCGACCATGCCGCGCTGGTGAGCGAGGCCGACCGCCTGGACGAAAGCATCCAGGTCTCGCTGCTGACGATGCACAACGCCAAAGGCCTGGAGTGGCCGGTGGTCTTCCTGGCCGGCATGGAGGACGGGCTGTTCCCCCATTCCCGGTCGCTCGAGAGCGAGCATCAGATGGAGGAGGAGCGGCGGCTCTGCTACGTCGGCATGACGCGGGCCGAGAAGCGGCTGATCCTCACCTGGGCGCGGGCACGGCGCAAGTTCGGCGGCGGACCGCTCGAGCCGCGCATGATGTCGCGCTTCCTGCTCGAGGTCCCGACGAAGTACGTCGACCGGCTTGATGCGCCCGGCAGCCCGGTGGGTGCGGTGCCGGAATTGGACCTGTTCGCCGAGCAGCACATGGTGCGGGAATCCGTCCGGAAGAACACCTACACCGGAAAGACTTATAATTCATTAGAGAACATCACCCAGTTCTTTCAGGAGAGGGGTATGGAGCCCCCTCCGCCGAAGCGTCCGAGCCCGCCGGCCCCGCCCAAGGCGTCCGTCGTCAGGCAGCGCATCCCGGCGGTCCGGCGTCCGAAGGGCAAGTACCGTGCCGGCAGCACCGTCGAGCACCCGCGATATGGCCGTGGGATGATACTGCGGCGCGAGGGCGAAGGCGAGGAGGCCAAGCTGACGGTCAACTTTCCGGGCTACGGTCTCAAGAAGCTGGTTGTGAAATACGCGGGGTTGAAAATAACAGAATGAATACCAAGACCACCACAGACAAACTGGAACGTAAGAAGGCCAAGCGTGTGGCCCGCAAGAGTGCGGCGCCCAAGGCCAAGCGGCCGTCCGACGTGGACCGGGGCTCGACCAAGAAGAAGATCCGGCACGTCAGCAAAGGCCAGCGCAAGCGGTAGTAGGGACCGGCGCCGGCTGGGGAGCAGGCTGATTGGCTCGCCCTCTCCCGGTCCCGTCCCAGCGTCGAAGAGGCAGATCAAATCGGTCTGCCCTCCGGGGCTCGCCGGCCTTCACTGATCCTCGAGCCATCGCCCGCGGATTCCATCGGTGGGCCTCCGGCCGGCCAGCGCGCCGGCCCCGCTTCGACTCGATACGGTAGACTCGCTCCGAATGGCCTCGCAACTGTTCCGTACCAAGAGCATTGACCAGTTGATCTCGGCGTCCGAGCGTGAGGGCAAGCGTCTCAAGCGCAGCATGGGGCCGGTTAGCCTGACCGCGCTCGGCCTGGGCGCCGTGATCGGAACCGGCATCTTCGTCCTCACCGGCACGGCGGCCGCCGGCGAGACGCTCAGCTACCACTCGATTCTGCACGCGCCGGTGCTGGACCTGCTGCTGAACGGTCCGCACGCCATCTCGACCATCGGGCGCCCGGGCGCGGGACCCGCCATTTCGCTGTCGTTCATCCTGGTGGCCGTCTGCTGCGGCTTCGCGGCGCTGTGCTTCGCCGAACTGGCGTCGATGATCCCGGTGGCCGGCAGCACCTACACCTACGCCTATGCCACGCTCGGCGAGATTGTCGCCTGGATCATCGGCTGGGACCTGATCCTCGAGTACGCCGTCTCGAACATGGCCGTCGCGGTGGGTTTCTCAGCCTATTTCAACGACGTCCTGGATAATGTTTTCGGTTTTCAGATACCCGCCGTGCTGGCGCAGCCGATGGTCGTCGGGGGCGAGTTTTCCGGCGCCTGGTTCAACCTGCCCGCGGCGCTGATCCTGCTCGTGCTCACCGTCGTGCTGGTACACGGCATCCGGGAAAGCTCGCGCGCCAACAACGTGATGGTCGCGGTCAAGCTGATGGCCATCCTGCTGTTCATCATCGCCGCCTCGCGCGCCGTCGACCCGAGCCGATGGCACCCGTTCATGCCCAACGGCTGGCAGGGCGTGCTCACCGGCGGCGCCATCGTCTTCTTCACCTATATCGGTTTCGATTCGGTTTCGACGGCGGCCGAGGAGTGCCGCCACCCGCAGCGGGACCTGCCCATCGGCATCATCGCGACGCTGGTGATCTGTACGATCCTCTACACGTCGGTGGCGCTGGTGCTGACCGGCATCGCCGACTGGAGAACACTCAACAGCGCCGCGCCGGTGGCCGATGCGCTACGCCGGATCGGCTACGACGAGGTGCGGCGGTGGGTGAGTGTCGGGGCGGTCGTCGGGATGATCTCCTCGCTGCTGGTCTTTCAGTACGGGCAGGCCCGCGTCTGGTTCGCGATGTCGCGCGACGGACTGCTGCCCACGGTCTTCTCGAAGGTCCACCCGAAGCACCGGACACCGCACGTGAGCACCTGGGTGGCCGGCATCGTCGTCGGCATCCCGGCGGGCATCTGGGATATCGGCACCTTCGCCGACCTGTCGAACATCGGCACGCTGTTCGCCTTCATCATCGTCTCGGCCGGCGTCATCGTGCTGCGACGCCGCCAGCCGGACCGTCCGCGCGGCTTCCGCGTCCCGCTGGTGCCGTGGCTGCCGCTGCTGTCCATCGCCTTCTGCCTGGTACTGATGCTGAGCCTGCCGCTGCAGACCTGGCTGCGCTTCTTCGTGTGGCTGGTGATCGGCATGGTGATCTACCTCTCGTTCGGAAGAAAGCGGAGCGAACTCGCATGAAGATCCTGATTGGCTTGCTAGCCGCGGTGGGCGTCTTGGGGCAAACACAGCACCAGCAGCATCATCCGCCGCGCTCGGCCGCCGAGTACGCGGAGAACCTGGAAGCCGCCAGCCGCGCCGCCTGGCAGATGCCGGACAAGGTCGTTGAGGCGCTCGCTCTGCGCCCCGACGAGATAGTGGCCGACATCGGCGCCGGTACCGGTTACTTCACCCGCCGCATCGCACCTCGCGTCGCCAAGGTCTATGCGGTGGACATCGACGCGGAGTTGCTCGAGAAGGCGGCGGCTTCGTCGCCGAAGAATGTCGAGACCGTGCTGGCGACGCCGGACGACCCGAAGCTCCCCGCCGATAGCGTGGATACGATCTTCATCTGCGATGTCATCCACCACTTACACGACCGCGCGAGTTACTACCAGAAACTGCGCTCTGCGCTGAAACCCGGCGGGCGCATCGTGATCATCGACTTCTACAAGCGTGAGCTGCCGGTCGGCCCGCCGCCGGGGATGAAGCTGACCGAGGAGCAGGTTGTCGAAGAGCTGGCTGCGGTAGGTTTTGAGAAGACGGCGAGCCACGATTTTCTGCCGTATCAGTACTTTTTGGAGTTCCGGTTGCGGTAGATCGGGTGCTGGCTGGAAGCGTCCGTCTTGTCGAGTACTCCAGGTCCGGACGGGTCTTCAAGGCGGAGTTGCAGAGAAACAACGCAGGGTGCTCGCGGTCAGTGGCAACTTGGATGAAGTTGCATTGGCCATCGTTCTCGCGGGCTCAAGCGCGAGTTCGACAGAACACCGAATCGACCAGACGTAGGACCATCGAGCAAGAAGTACTCGACATGCTCGACAATGGTCCAGAGCCTCAGTAAATCATCGCCGGCTGATCTCGTGCTGGAGGTAGAATCTAAGCATGCCCTCCGCGCGGCGTCTCACAGCAGTAATCGAGCGGGAAAGCGACGGCTACGTCGCCATCTGTCCGGAATTCGACATTGCAAGCCAAGGGGACACGATCGAACAAGCCCGAGCCAACCTCGCCGAGGCCCTGTCATTGTTCCTAGAGACAGCCGACTCGTCGGAAGTTGATCGACGATTTCGCCCTGACGTCTTCGTTACCCAAGTAGAGGTCCCGGTCGGGTAAGCTCCGGGTATTGTCACGAAGTGTGCCGAATCCGTTCGTCAGTCGGTTCCGCCAGCCTCCCAGATCCCCGGCTCGCATCGGCGCAGCCAACCCCGGAATCGCCGACACGTCGAATGTCGGCCGGACTCCCTGCTCCAACTGCCGGTTGAAATCCGCCGCGACGGCCAGGGCGATCCTCGATAGCAGCACGATCGCGACAATGTTCAGCAGCGCCATTAGAGCCATCGAGACGTCGGCCATCGCCCACACCAACGGCACCTCCGCCACCGAGCCGAAAGCCACCATCGCCATCACGACGATCCGGTAAGCAGTGAGCGCGCCTCGGCCGCCGTTCAGGAACAGCAGGTTCGTCTCGGCGTAGGAGTAGTTCGCCACGATCGACGTGAATGCAAACAGCAGCACCGCGATTGCGACAAACGGACTCCCCCAGGCGCCGACCTGTGTCGACAGCGCCTGCTGCGTGAGTTGGATGCCGCTCACCTCGCCGCCGGGGACGAACGCGCCGGACACCAGAATGATGGCCGCCGTGCAGGTGCAGATCACGATCGTGTCGAAAAAGACGCCGAGCATCTGCACGTAGCCCTGCGAGGCCGGATGCGGCGGCTGCGGATCGGCCGTGGCGGCGGCGTTCGGCGCGCTGCCCACGCCGGATTCGTTCGAGAACAGGCCCCGGCGAACGCCATTCATGACCGCCTGTCGCACCGAGTAGGCAACCACCCCGGCGGCGGCTTGCCGGAAACCGAATGCGTTCTCGAGAACCAACGCGATCGCCCCCGGCAGCGATCCCAGGTTCCGTAGCACCACGAACAGCGCCAGCACCATGTAGAACACGGCCATGACCGGAACGGCCAGTTCGGCGAAACGGGCCACCGCGCGGATGCCGCCGAAGATGATCAGGCCAGTAAGCACGGCCAGGATCGCCGCCATGACGTAAGTGGAGATCGAGAACGACTCATCGAACGCCCGAGCGATCGTGTTCGCCTGCACGGCGTTGAAGATCAGGCCAAAGGCCACCATCAACGACAGCGAAAAAACGACGCCCATCCAGCGCTGCCCGAGACCGCGCTGCATGTAGTAGGCCGGTCCGCCGCGGTAGCCGCCGTCCGGACCCCGCACCTTGAAGACCTGCGCCAGCGTCGATTCGATGAAGCTCGTCGACATTCCCAGAAACGCGACCATCCACATCCAGAAGACGGCGCCCGGTCCGCCCATCGTGATCGCGATCGCGACACCGGCCAGGTTGCCGGTGCCGACCCGCGCGGCGAGGCTTGTCGCCAGGGCCTGAAACGACGAGATCTGCCCTTCCCCGGCCCGGCGGCTCCCCGCCAGCACCCGGAACATGTACGGGAAGTGGCGCACCTGAATGAATCGCATCCGCACGGTGAAATAGAGCCCGACGCCGAGCAGGAGCGGGATCAGCAGGTTCGCGTAAATGAGGTCGCTGAGCGACTGGACGAATGCTTGCATTGGAACCGATCTCTGAGTGTAGCCGGTCAGCCCGTGCCCGCCAAGCGATGTTCCCCCGACGCCCGATGCGCTGTCGCCGCCGTTCAGCGCGGCGGCGGAGGCGATCCTGGGCTACAATCGTCGGAAGCATCCCCTCGGAACTGGGACGTTGTTGGCGCAGGGATCGCTCACTCCGCATTGACTGACCCACCGGGCGGCGACGGTCTCCATCGCCCTCGCCAATCCCGGGTCTGGCCAGCGGGGCGGCGAGACGGTTCCCGCATGGCCCAGGTCGCGCATGACATCAGTCCGGCGGGAACAACTGAAAAGGAGCTTTCTCATGGATCCCAATGCAGCCAAAACTGTCGCTGACTTTCTAGTCGCCGATTTCGAAGGTGAGATGCAGACCACCCTGCGCGTCTTCGAGGCGGTACCAAACGACCATCTCGACTATCAGCCGGACTCGAAGTCCAAGACCGGTCTGGGCCTTGTTCGACACATCACACTCGAGGAGGAGTGGCTGCTGAACTCGATCGCGGACGGGGCGTTCGCGCCGCCGCCGGATGATTCCGATGCTTGCGGCATCATGAGCCCGGCCGATGCGATGGCCCGCTACAAGGAGAAGGTTCCCACCGCCCTGGACCGCGTGCGCGCCATGTCTGGGGAGAAACTGGCCGGCATCATCGACCTGTTCGGAATGCTGCAGATGCCCAGCGTGACCTTTCTGGCGATGACGATCAAGCATTCGGTCCACCACCGGGGGCAGCTCAGCTCCTATCTCCGGTCGATGGGCGGCAAGGTGCCGGGTATCTACGGACCATCCGCCGATACTCAGTAATATTCGGGCGGGGCGGGCGTTCGGGTCCGCCCCCCGCGCCTGCCACCCGCCACCTGCTTCCAGCTACAGATCCGGCACCCGTCCCGCCGCCGGATCCTCGACATCGAACTCCGGACCGTTCTCGCCCCAGTCGGAAGCGGGGAACATCCGCCCCTCTCCGAACGGCGGCCCCACCTCCTTGACCATCAGCTTCACGTCCGTACCCTTCACCGTCGCCCACACGTGGTGGTAGAACCATCCGCCTCGGAAGCCCTCCGTGCTGGCCTGCCCCCGCATATGACCGCCGGAGCTGCCGACCTCGAGATAGACGATACCGTCCCGCTCCAGCCGCGCGAAGAAGTGGCCGTGCCCACTGATGACATAGTCGACGCCGTACTTGCGGGCCAGCCGATGAAGCGCGAACTCTCCGCTGTGCAGCCGCACCGGCACCAGCCAGAACGGCCGGTGGAAGAAGACGAACTTGGGATCGCGGTCCTGGTGGGCCGCGAGGTCCTTCTCGAGAAAGCGCAACTGGTCCTCGCTCAACTCCTCGGTGCGGCTGTTGTCGAGCACAGTAAAGTGCGCCTGCTGGTAGTCGAACGAGTAACAGACCGGCCGGCCAGTCTCCTTTTCATATACCCGCCGCGAAGTTTCCGAGTAAACGTCGTGGTTACCCGGAGTAAAGTACAGCGGATATTTGCGGTAACGGTCAAAGAGAGGCTGTAACTCCTCCCACTGCGACTCGGCCGTGTCGTCGCGCATCCCCTCGATGGTATCGCCGACGTTGATCACGAAATCGGGGCCAAGCAGGTCGATCTCCCGCCAGACGCGGCTATAGACGCCGGGATGGGCCCCGCCGGTGCGGTCGCCGACAATCGAAAAGTGGAAGTCGTTCTGCGGCTCGGTGACCGCTTGCGAGGCGATGACGCCGCCAAACAGAAGAGCGGCCAGCACCCCCGCGAGCCGCACGCCCCAGTTTCGTCTCACATCTCAATCTTCCCACAGCATCCGAGAGACAGGCGCCGCCCGGCGTTACTAAGGTCTGGCCGGCGTCGAACGAGCCGGCGGGGTGGCGATTTCCCATGAGAGCCGCGGCTCGCCCAACTCACTTACCTGTCAGGTGGAGAGCGCGCTGATCCAACTCGCCGATTTCCTCGACCGCCTCGCGGGGGGAGCCCTGCTACCCATCGCCGCCTGGATTTTCGTGAGCGGCGTCGACGACCTGATCGTCCTGCTGGCGTTCCTGCGCCACTACGCGGTGGCCCCGCCGTCGCCGCCCTGGCGCCAGGTCATCCAGGCGCCCGCCCGGCGCATTGCCGTCTTCGTCCCATGCTGGCGGGAAGCCGCCGTCATCGGCGACATGGTGACCCACAACCGCTCGGCCATCCGGTACCGCAACTACGACGTCTTCATCGGCGCCTACCCCAACGACGAGGCAACGGTTGCGGCCGGGCGCGAGCTCGAGTCGCGCTTCGACAACGTTCACCTCTCCCGGTGCCCGCACGACGGCCCCACCTCGAAAGCCGACTGCCTCAACTGGATCTTCCAGCGCATGCTGCTGTTCGAGGAGGAGAGCGATGTCCGTTTCGACATCGTGCTCACCCACGACGCCGAGGACCTCATCCATCCGGACGAACTCCACTGGATCAACTACCACTCGGCGGAATTCGACATGGTCCAGGTTCCCGTCCTGCCGCTACCGACCCCGTTTCGCAACTTCACCCACGGCCTCTACTGCGACGACTTCGCCGAGGGCCATACCCGCGACCTTGTCGCCCGCGTTGCGATGGGCGGCTTTCTGCCCTCCTGCGGCGTCGGCACCGGCTACACGCGGTGGGCGCTCGAGCAACTGGCCGCGTCCCAGTCCAACCGCATCTTCGAGCCGGCGTGCCTGACCGAGGACTACGAGAACGGCCTGCGCCTGAAGAAGCTCGGTCTGCGTCAGACCTTCGTCCCGATCCAATTCCGCGAGGGCGTCCCGATGGCGACGCGCGAGTACTTCCCGCGCCGCTTCGGCCAAGCCGTGCGCCAGCGGACCCGCTGGGTCACCGGCATTGCGCTGCAGACCTGGAAGCGCTACGGCTGGCGCGGCGCCGGCCGCCAGGCCTACTGGTTCTGGCGCGACCGCAAAGGACTGCTCGGCAACCCGGTCAGCCTGGGTGCGAACCTCATCCTGGTCTATGCCCTCGCCACCTGGCTGCTCAGCCGGGGCGGACCGGAGTGGGGCCTGGGCGCCACCCTCGCACATCCGCTGCTGTGGCGGCTGATGGCGGTCAACGTCGTCTTTCAGGTGATCCACCTGACCGTGCGCGCCGCCTGCGTCGCCCGCGTCTACGGCTGGATCTTTGCGCTCGGCGTGCCGCTGCGGGTAGTCTATGGCAACTGGCTCAACAGCGTCGCCACCACCCGGGCAGTCTTCACGTTCCTGCGAGCCGAGATCCGCCGCGAGCCGCTGGTGTGGGTGAAAACGGACCACGCCTACCCCTGCCGGGCCGCGCTGCTGCCACACAAGCGTCCCCTCGCGGAGATCCTCGCCGGCTCCGGTTACCTCACCACGGATCAGCTCGCCCACGCCCTGTCGACGATGCCGCCGGGGGGCGAGCTGGCCGAGCACCTCGTCCGGACGGGTCTGCTCGGCGAGCAGGAGGTCTACGAGGCCATCAGCCTTCAGCTCGGCCTCGCCCTGGGACGCATTGAGCCCGCCGAGGTCCACCGTAACGTCGCCCGGGCGCTCCCCGCCGCGGTCATCGAACGTTGGAACGTGTTTCCCTATCGGATCGAGGCCGGCAGCCTGCACCTGGCGAGTCCGGACCTGCCGTCCGATGAGTTGCACGAGGAGCTCCGCCGCCTTACCCGCCTCGATATCCGCGTGGAGTTGGTGACCCCGTCGAACTTCCGCGTCCTGTCGGAGGAACTCCTGTAGTTCGGACGCCTTCCGGTCCACCTGCAGCACCGCGGACCGTAACCGAAAGGGAGCAAAACGGGCAGACACCGCTCCCTCTGGTCGCGGCTCGTATACGCGCCAGCACTGTGAAGGCGAGCGGTGACCGGCGGGACCGGCGCAGCTGCCGCACCCGGATTGTACCCGCGACGGACGCCGGCGCGCCCTGCTACCGTATACCCATGCTGCTTCATCAACTCCTTCATCCCCGAATCAGCGAGGTGCTCGCCCGCTCCGGGCATACCTCGAAGGTACTGATCGCCGATGGCAACTACCCGGCAGCCACCACGCTCGGTCCCGCCGCCGAGCTGGTCAGCCTCAACCTATCGCCCGGCGTAGTGAGCTGCACACAGGTGCTGTCGGCGCTGCTGACGGCCATTCCGCTCGAGCGCATCAGTACGATGAAGCCCGAGAGCTCCGGTCCCTACGCCATGGCCGGCGATCCGCCGGTGTGGGCCGAATACCGCCGCGCGATCGAGGCCGCCGGCGTCACACTCGGCCTCGAGCCGATCGAGCGGTGGGACTTCTATAAAGCCGTCAACACGCCCGATCTCGCGCTCACCATTCAGACCGCCGACCAGAACCTCTACGCCAACATCCTGCTGACCATCGGTGTCCGCAAACCTTGAGGGCCCGTCGTGCGTCTCAACTAGCAGGGCTGCTGTATCATGATGAATATGTACAAGTTTGTGGCCGTTACACTCGCGCTGCTCATGGCCACGGCGCTCGGAGCCGCCGACGCCAAGCCGGGCAAATCGGCGCTCGATAAGGCGACGTTCGAAGCCTATGTCCGGCATCTGCTGCTGTGGGGCCCGCAAATCACCATCCAGGTCTCCGATCCCAAACCCTCCGAGATCGAGGGCTTCTATGTGGTCAACGTGCTCGGCACCGCCGGCAACGCTTCGCAGGAGCAGTCCTTCTACGTCTCCAAGGACGGCAAGCAGATCCTGCAGGCGGCCGTGTACGAGATCGGCAAGAATCCCTTCTACGAGAACTACGACAAGATCACCACGGCCGGCGCGCCGTCGATGGGAACCCCGGGCGCCCCGGTCCGGATCGTGGTCTTCACCGACTTCGAGTGTCCGTACTGCCGCCGGGAAGCGCAGACCATCCGCCAGAATCTGCTCAAGGACTTCCCGGACCAGGTGCGGCTGTACTTCAAGGAATTCCCGATTCCTTCCATCCATCCCTGGGCCGAGGCCGCGGCGGTGGCCGGACGGTGCTTCTACCAGCAGTCCGAGGATGACTTCTGGGCCTATCACGACTGGATCTTCGACCATCAGTCCGAGATCACGGCGGACAATCTTCGCGGCAAGATCCTCGAGTTCGCCGGCACTCTGCCCAACATGGATACGCTGCGCCTGACGCAGTGTCTCGAAGGGGACGAGGCGAAGGCCGAGGTCGCCGCGAGCGTCAAGGAGGCCCAGGCCCTCGGCGTGAACTCGACGCCGACGATGTTCATCAACGGGCGGCGCCTCTCGTCGCAGCTTCCCTGGGCCAATCTCAAGCAGGTGATCCAGTTCGAGATCGACTACCAGAAGACGGCCCACGACGCCGGCGACACGGACTGCTGCTCGGTGACGCTGCCCACGCCGCTCAGCCAATAGGCTCCCCGGATGTCGAAGTTCCGCGCCCTTGCCGTTCTACTCGCCCTCGCGGCGTGGTCCGCGGGCGCCGGGCTGCGGGCCGCCGAGCCCGCCGACATCGATGCCGACCGGTACATCGAGGCGATCAAGTACCTTTCTTCTTCAGAGATGAGGGGGCGCGGCTCCGGGTCGCCGGAGCTCGACGAAGCGGCCGCCTACATTGCCGATCAGTTCGAGAGTCTCGGTCTCACCCCGCCCGACGGGTCCAAGACCGCCTACCAGGACTTCAACATCACCATCGACGCCGAGCTCGGCTCTGGCAACAAGTTCCTGGTCGAGTCGGGCGGCAAGGAAGACGAGCTCGAGCTCTTTCGGGAATTCACCCCCATCGTCTCCTCGGCGCGCGGCAAGGCCAAGGGCAACCTGGAATTCGCCGGCTACGGAATCAGCGCCCCCGAATACGGCTATGACGACTACGCTGGCATCGACGTGCGGGACAAGATCGTCCTCGTCCTCAACCACGAGCCGCAGGAGCACGACCGCGATTCGGTATTCGCCGGCAAGGTCTACACCGAGCATGCCCAGATGTACGCCAAGGCCATCAACGCGCGGCTCCACGGGGCCCGCGCCGTGGTAATGGTGAACGACAGCGAACAGCACGGCGGCTTGTTCGGCAACCTCACTGATTTCTCGCGGCTGCCGCATCCGGCGAACTCCGGCATCCCGTTCGTGCAGGTCAGCGTACCGGTTGTCAGGGACTGGTTCGAGGCGGCCGGTCTCGACTTCGATAAGGTCCAGAAGAAGATTAACAAGCAACTGGAACCTCACAGCTTCGCCTTCCCGGCAGACCTCCGCATCTCGCTGCGGACCGATCTCCACGGCCGGAGCCATCCCGTGCACAACGTGGTTGCCTACCTGCCCGGCCGGACCGACGAATACGTGATCGTCGGCGCCCACTACGACCACCTGGGCCTCGGCGAGCAGTTCTCGATGAGGCCCTCGTCGGCCGGGACGATCCACCCGGGGGCAGACGACAACGCGTCCGGAACAGCCGGGCTGCTCGAGCTGGCCCGCTGGTTCTCCAGCCGCCCGCCCATGCGCCGCGGGGTTCTGTTTCTGGCCTTCGGGGCCGAGGAGTTGGGCCTGCTTGGCTCGAGCTACTACGTACGCGACCCGCTGCTGCCGCTTTCCGACGCCGTCACAATGATCAACCTCGACATGATCGGCCGCATTCGGGACAACAAGGTGTACGTCGGCGGCGTTCGGACAGGCACCACCCTGCGGGGGATCCTCGAGCGCGAGGATGCGGCCTCGCCGTTGACCTTCGACCTCTCCGAAACGGCCGCGTACGGTTCAAGCGACCATACCGCCTTCACGACAAAGGAGGTACCTGTCCTTTTTTTCTTCTCCGGTCTGCATGGCGACTACCACCGGCCGGAAGACACCTGGGACAAGATCACCGCTTCGTCGACGGCGGGCCTGCTGCGGTCGGTCGCCCACGTGGTGACCGATCTCGCCGAGGCCGATAAGCGGCCGGAGTTCGTCGTGTTGCCCGCCGGTCCAGGTTCGGGCGCGGTGCGGATTCGAGATCCGCGGTGACGAGGCTAACGAATCGTGGCATCCTGGTCGATGAGTAATTGAGCATGGCTACAGGTACGACCAGCAGCAATCAGGTCTGGACACTTCCTCCTCTGATCCTTCATCCGTTCTCGGACTCCAACGGCCCTGAGCAGTTGGTTGAGAGTTCGCGTGCGAGTCTGATCCTCCAAGGGCTATTGCCGGGCGGCGAGCGCTCGCGCGAGGACCTCGAACGGCAACTGCTTGTCGGCCGGTACTGCGAGTTCCGGATGCTGCTCTACGTCGGCAAGGATCTGGTCCGGTGGATCGATCAATGCCTGGACTTCATCCGGCATACGCCGGAGCTGACCGACGAGGGCATCAAGTTTCAGAGTTTCGCCAACCTGCTGGTTTATGAAGCGCCGCAGCCGGTCCGGGACAAGCTCCAAAAGTGGGGCGTGGCCGACTACAAGGGCATTTTCTCGAGGGCCCTCGGCATCCACTCGGTTTTTGAGGAGCCGCCACCACGGCCGCAGCTCGCCGACGAGTTCCTCCGCAACTACTACCGTTACGCGGACCACCTCTTCGCCGCCCGCCTGAACCTGACCACGTACACCGAGCTCAACCCGCGCCGCTTCGACTTCTCGCTCTATGCGTCCGGCGAGTACACGCAGATGCTCGAGCGCGAGTGGGAAGAGCAGTAGCCTCGCCAGTCGAACAGGCGGTGTCGCCTGCCAGCGTTCACTCCGCTACAGCCAGCACATCCAACCGACGTGGAGCGAGCCGCCGGCTGGCCACCATCGATAGCGGTACGACTTCCGGCGTTCACAGGAATGGGAACGCGGCTCGCACGAGTGTTGCTTTGCCTGGGGGCCGGCAAGAATAGGGCTGAAACCCGGCGGATTCCGCTCCCTTCGGTCACGGCTCAGATTCGGCCGAGTGCCGCCAACAGAGCCGCGACCAAACGGAGCGGTCGTCGGCCCGGTTTTCGAGGGTGCGCACGCCACATCGGGGCGTGAATATTGCCGGGGGTCAGTCGTCGCTGCCGGCGCCGGCGGCTTCGGCGGCGGATTCGGCGAAGGCGCGCAGCAGGTTGTGGACCTGTGTCGGGCTCGGCAGATAGAAGCGGGCGCCGGTGTCGCCTTCTCCGACACGGACGGTCCAGGCGTCGGGGGCGAGCCGGGCGAACATGTCCTCGTCGGTGCGGTCGTCACCGACAGCGAAGTGGAAGTCGGCGTCCGGGTAACGGGCCAGGGCTTCCACGATCACCTGTCCCTTGTTGATGCCCATCGGACGGATTTCGACGCACTTGCGGCCGTGGACGGCCCGCACGTCGGTCTCGCTCAGCATGCCCTCCAGCACGCCGATCAGCTCCCCGGCGAGCCACTCGCCGAACTCGGGATGCGTCATGCGGTAGTGCCAGACGACCGAGTTCTCCTTCTCCTCGACGAGGCTCCCCGGAGCCCGGTCGACAAACTCCTCGAGCAGCTCGTAGACGTGCGGCTTCCAGTCCTGCCCGTAGTGCTGATGACGGGCCACCCACTCCATTGACTCGCAAGGACGCAGCCAGGCGCCATGCTCGGCCGCCAGGCACAATCCCTCGATCCGACCGAACCACCGCTCGACGTCCTCCCGGCGCCGGCCCGAGACCAGGGCGACGTGATTGCCGGGCTGCCGGACGAGCTTCCGCAGCAGGTGGGAGAGTTCATCAGACGGCGCCGCCTGCTCGGGCCGGCCCGTGTAGGTGGACAGCGTGCCGTCGTAGTTGAGAAAGAGCAGCCGGCCGCGAGCCGCGCGGTACTCCCTGACGATGGGGCCGAAATCAAGAATCCCGGGCTGTCCGGTGGGACGGCGGGCGCGGGAATCGGCCGCCTCGTTCAGATAGGAGATGAACCGTTCGCCCCACTTGAAGACGTTGTTCTGCTCGACGCGCCGGCGCAGGGCGGCCATGCGGGTGCGGCGTTCCTCGAGGTTCATCGAGAGGGCGCGCTCGATGACGCCGGCGGTGCGGTCGACATCGAGGGGGTTGACGAGCAGCGCTTCGCCCATTTCGGCGGCGGCGCCGGCGAGTTCGCTGAGCACCAGCACGCCATCGCCGCCGTTCGAGGCGACGTACTCCTTGGCCACCAGGTTCATGCCGTCACGCAGCGGAGTGACCCAACCGACGTCGGCCATCGCGTAGAGGGCCACCAACTGGCTGCGGGAGATGCCTCGCTGCAGGTACACGAGCGGCGACCAGTCCGGCGTCGCAAACTGGCCGTTGATGGCGCCGACCATTTCATTGACCTGGCGGCGCAGCCGGGCGTAAGAGGAGAGGCGCTCGCGCGACGGCACCGCCACCTGGATGAGGACGACTTTGCCCCGCAACTGCGGCGACCGTTCGAGCAGCCGCCGGTAGGTGCGCAGGCGCTCCGGGATGCCCTTGGTGTAGTCGAGGCGGTCGACGGAGAGCAGGAGCCGGCGGTCGCGGAAGCGTTGCTGGTATTGGCTCAGATATTCGGCGGTCTCCGGATCGCCGGTCACCATGGCGCGGAACTCGGCCGGGGCGATGCCGATGGGGAGAGCCTCGAGGCGGACGGCGCGGCCACCGACCTCGACCTTGTCGGTCTGGCTCTCCAGGCCCCCGATGCGGAGCAGTGCCGAGCGGAGGTGCTGGAGATGGGCGTGCGTCTGGACGGCGATCAGGTCCGCGCCGAGCAGGCCGTGCAAGAGCTCATCGCGTCCGGGAAGGAGGCGGAAGATCTCCGATGACGGGAACGGGATGTGCAGGAAAAAGCCGATCTTGAGCTCGGGCATGGCCTCCCGCAACATTTGGGGAAGCAGCATGAGCTGATAGTCATGGACCCAGATCATGTCGCCCGGGTGAGCCTGTTCGATCACGATGTTGCAGAACCGCCGGTTGGCGTCGACGTAGGCCTGCCAGCTCTTCGGATCATAGGAAATCAGCGAAGGGAAGTAGTGAAACAGGGGCCAGATGGTCTGGTTCGAATAGCCTTCGTAGTACAGCTCGACGGTCTTCTGCGGCAGCTCGACGATGACGAAGCGGCGGCCGCCGGCGGAGCGGTCGACGGCTTCCTGGCGGCGCGGGTCGTCGACGACCGAGGAGTCGCCGGCCCATCCGATCCACAGACCATCGGTACGTTTCAGGATCGGGTCCATGGCGGTGACAAGTCCACCAGCGCTGGCCGTGACCTTCCAATCCCCGCCCTGGCGGCGCAACGTGACCGGGAGGCGATTGGAGACGACGATGAGACGTGGTTTGGATTCCATTTTCTATGCCCGGGGCGGTTTTTGTCCCCTCCGCGCCCCCCCTTGGGATCGTTGACACGACGGTTTGTCGTCGTGTCCCAGTGCCCACCTTCGCTGCCCCATGCCCGGCCGCGGCGGCCGGCGGGGCGCCCGATAATCGAATCAGGATCGAGTTATCCTTTTGATTATAACCGGTTTGAGCCACATGCCGAGCAGGTACGGGAGATTCGAGTGGGTGGGATTCGGAACGAAGCCAATGGCAGAGGGGCGGCTTGAGGAGCGGCAGGGGGATTTACCGCAGAGAGCGCAAAGATTTGGAGTGACCGGAGGCGGGTGGCACACGTCGGGTTCTCTGCCGGGTCGGTTGTCGGTCACGCGGGGTTCCACTTAGTAAGTTGACGGCGGAAACCGCCCGGCAGGCGGAAATGCCTGCCCCACTTGATCCAAGTGAACGGTTAGTTATCTTAGTTAGTTCAAGAGCCAGGCGCCGGCAGCCGTGCGGGGCAGGCTGTTTCTCTCGATGTCACGGAATTTCCGGAACCAAGGTCGGGGCTGAAGCCCCGAGCCGGCGAAAGCCTGCCTTCCAGAAAAGGCTCCGGCGCGCCATGGAAGGGTCGCGGAAACTCAGTGACAGGGGACGGTTTCGCCTGCCAGTTCGTGCTACCGGGTGCCGGCGTGGTAGAGAAAGGCTCCCTCGGGGGCCAGCGTGCCGTCGGCGTAGCGCAGGCGGCCGTCGTCGGCCATCGCCCCAGCCAGCCGGGTGGCTCGCTCCCGTTCGCGGCGCTCCTCCTCTTCCTGCTCCTGCTGCTTCTGCTCGGGGTCGAGGAAGGCTTCGCGCGGGAAGGCCCGGAACATCTCCCGGCGCGTCTTGTGGACGCGGTGGACGTCGACGGTGAGCGGCACATCGTCGAGCCCCTCGACCGGGAGTCCGAAGCGGTTGCAGACGCCGGTGGTGTGCTCCCGGAGTTCCTTCATCGCGGCGCGGCGGCTGCGCTCGAAACGGACGCGGTGGCGGGCCAGCAGTTCGAGCCGTTGGGTGGCGCCGTCGTCGAGGAGGGGATTGACCGATCCGGCATAGATTTCGTTCTCGAGGCGGCGGAGCCGGTGGAGGTTCCAGGTGGCGTGGAGGAGCTGCGCGAACAGGTCCTCGGCGATGATGTCGTCCGGCCGGAGCGATTGCTCGAGCGAGGCGACGAGCGTGTCGAAGTCGGCCTGTTCGTCGTCGCTGACGATGAAGGCCTTCGAGAAGAAGCCGTGCTTGAAGCTGTTGGCGGCGGAACGGGCTTTGCCCTCTTCGGTCCGGGGGCCGGTGGAGTGCAGCGCGTTGGCGCGATTGGCAGTAACTTGAGCCGATGTGGCCATTGTTTCTCCTTTTGGCGTGTAGGGATTGTTGCGCGAATACGGCGGGCATTCGCGGGTTCGGTGTTGAGGGTAACGCGGCGAACCTGGGGATCGGACTGCGGGATGAGAGTAAGTGGTTGATACGTCAGGAGATAGAAAATTTCAAATGGTTGTGACCCGAAATTTGGAGGAGCGCGGTTTTGAAGCCGGCAGGCTGACCATGGGGATGGGCCCGGGATCGTATCGAGACCCGGCGGGCGCGCGCAGAACTCAAGTTATAGCCGGTGCACGAGCCGGGAAGAAAGACCGGTGGCTAGTGGCCTGCGTCTTGGATTTCGATACCCGGCAGACTCCGCTCCCTTCGGTCGCGGCTCGCAAGTGGGCGTTTGGCCGGCTGCGAGCCGTGACCGCAAGGGAGCGGAGTCTGCCCAGCTTTCGAGGGTGCGCACGCCACAGTGCAAGCCGGCCGGTCGATGTAGCGTGGGCATCTCGTGCCTGCCGCGTTCACACTTTTGTGAACGCCGGAAGCCGGTCGGATTCCCGCCACCGGCCGGTTGGCGTGTCGACCCTCGACCCGGCACATCACGAATCCGCAGTGCCCGTTGCGCCTCCTCACGGTCAGGACAATCGGGCCAACTACTACCCCGCTGCTGGTAACGAAGCCGCCGCGACAGTCCACTAGCTTTCAAACCGCGGATGGTCCAGGATAGAATACAACCTGTAGCACGCCCATGAACCTTCTCTCACTGCCGAAAGGTGTGGTTCGTCTCGCGGTGAATCAGATTGCCGACGCTCGCGAGCGGAGAAAGCGCGATCCCTTATATTCGCCGCTGCACTCCAACCTGGACGCCGAACTGCATCTCCGCGAAACGGCCGACTGGCTGCGGCGGGCGCAGGATTTCGGCACGGATCGGGGCATCTCCTACGGCTGCGTCTTCGGCGAAGGCTTCCTGCCGAGCTATCCGGAAACAACGGGCTATATTATTCCCACGTTTCTCGATTTGGCGAAGTTCCGTAACTCCCAGGACGACCTCCAGCGCGCCATCGCGGCCGGGGAGTGGGAGGCGGACGTCCAAATGGACTGCGGCGCGGTGATGGGCGGGATGTACAACACCAATCCGACACCGGCCATTTTCAACACGGGCATGGTTCTGCTCGGTTGGGCCGCGCTCTACCGGGAGACCGGCGCGGACCGGTTCGCCGATGCCGGGCGACGCGCCTGCGAGTGGCTCATCGAATGCCAGGAACCGGACGGCAACTGGATCAAAGGCAACTCCGAGTTCGCGAACAACCGGAGCACGGTCTACAACGTGAAGGCGGCCTGGGGACTCGCCGAGATGGGCGACGCGCTGGGCGAGGCGCGGTTCATAGACGCCGCGGTGAAGAACGCCGAGTACGCGATGTCGAGGCAGCAAAACAACGGCTGGTTCGACGATTGCTGCCTGGACGACCCCGTGCGGCCGCTGCTGCACACCATCGCCTACACCATGCAGGGGCTGGTCGGCATCGGCAAACTCACCGGCCGGCAGGACATGATCGACGCGGCGCGGCGGACGGGGGTCGCGCTGCGAGAGCTGATGGACAGCGAAGGCTTCATCCCCGGACGCATCGACCGCACGTTCCAGGGCGCCGCCCGGTGGTGCTGCCTGACGGGCTCGGCGCAGACTTCGATGGTTTGGTCGGAGCTCGAACACCTGGACGGCGACAGCAGCTTCGGCGCTGCGGCCGATCAGGTGAACCGGTACCTGATGGCGCGGCACGACGTCAGCAACTCCGACCCGTCGATCCGCGGCGGCGTGCCCGGTTCCTGGCCGGTCTGGGGCAGCTACGGGCGGCACCGCATCCTGAACTGGGCGACCAAGTTCTTTGCCGATGCACTGCTCATGCGGCTGGCGCCGGAACTCTTCAACGGGACGGGCCGCGGTCAGTGAGCATGCTCGATCAATGTGTCCAGCTCGCCAAGTCCGGCCTGCGTGGTCCGTACCGTAGCGCGCGGGCCCGCTACATCCGCGCACGCTTCGGCTTCGGGGCGGCGGAGCTGGGGGCGGCGATCCGGCAGGTGGGCCTTACGGCCGGCGACGCGGTGCTTCTGCACAGCGGGATGGCGGCGTTCGAAGGCTTCGACGGAGCGGTGGGCGAGATCATCGTCGCGTTCCAGGACACCGTGGGCGCCGGCGGCGTGCTCATGATGCCGACGTTCTCGATGTCCGGTAGCGCGCTGGAGTACGCGCGCTCAGGCAAGGTTTTCAACCCGCGGACGACGCCGTCGCAGTCGGGCCTGATCACGGAGGTGTTTCGCCGTTCGCCAGGCGTAGTGCGGAGCCTCCATCCGACACACTCGGTCGCGGTGTGGGGCAAGGATTCGGAGTGGTGGATCGACGGTCACCATCTCGGCGGCCACCCCGTGCGGCCGGAATACGCCGTTCGACCGTTTGCTCGAGCGCGACGGAAAGGTAGCGCTGGCGGGCGCGGGGATCACCCACCGTGACGCTGTTCCATTGCGCGGAGGAGCGGCTGGAACCGCGGATGCCGTTCTCGCCGTTCACCCGCGAAACGTTCACCATGCGCTGCCGTTCGCGCGACACCGTGCTCGAGACGGCTCCGATGCGCCTGTACGATCCGAATGTCTCGCGACGGCGCACGTTACAGCCCATCGAGACGGCGCTGCGGGGCGCCGGCCAGTGGCGCGAGGCTACGGTGGGCACGCTGACAATGGCCGCCTTCCGGGCCCGGCACGTGCTCGAGGCGCTCGAGGAGATGGCGTCGCGGGGCGTCTACTGCTATCACGACAATGAAGCTGGTTGAGGCTCTCGAAATCGCCAACGCCCCGCAATCGGGCGAGCCGTTTCGCGTGCTGGCGGCATGCGGATTCACTTCCCTACACCTGGAGACGGCGCTGAAGGCACACCTGCGGCTGCTGCTGCCGGAGCGCACGGTTACGGTCCAGGCGGGCATCTACGGGGACATCTGCGGGACTCTCGAAGGCGCCACAGGCGAGTGGGACGCGGTGGCGGTGGTGCTGGAGTGGGCGGATATCGATCCGCGGCTCGGGTGGCGCACAATGCGCGGGGTGGACGATTCACTGCTCGCCGACGCCGACGCGCGGCTGCGGCGCCTGCGGGCGGCGATCGAGGTGCTGGCGCGGCGCGTGCCCGTGGCGGTGGCGCTGCCGGCGATGCGCCAAGCTCCCGTGTTCCATACGGTGCCGGGCGAGCTGCACCCGATACAGGCGCGGCTGCACGAGATGGTCTACCGGTTCGCAGCGGAGGCGGCGGCCACGGTGGTGCATCCGGAGTCGCTGCCGCCGGTCATGCACGACCTGCGGACCGATCTGATGAACGGCATCCCGTACCGCTTCGCCTATCTCGACGCGGTGGCCGCGAGGCTGGCGCGGACGATACTGCCGCGCACGCCGAAGAAAGGGCTCATCACGGACCTCGACGAAACGCTGTGGGCGGGCGTGCTGGGAGACGACGGACCGGAAGAGATCTCGTGGGACCTGGACCGGAAGACGCAGTTTCACGCGCTGTACCAGGAGCTGCTCAATTGCCTGGCCGGGGCCGGAGTGCTGATCGGGGTGGCGTCGAAGAACGACGAAGCGCTGGTGCGGGAGGCGCTGAAGCGCGCCGACCTGGCGGTGAAACCATCGTCGCTGTTCCCGATCGAGGCGAACTGGCAGCCGAAGGCGGAATCGATCGCCCGCATTCTCGAGGCCTGGAACATCGGCGCCGACAGCGTGGTGTTCGTCGACGACAATCCGCTCGAGATCGAGCAGGTCAAGGCGGCATTTCCGGCGATCGAGTGCATCGGGTTCCAGCGGGACGATCCGGCGCTGTTCGACATCCTGCGCGAGCATTTCGGCAAGCGCGCCGTGAACGCAGAGGACCGGCTGCGGACCGAAAGCCTGCGCGGCGGGCAGCAGATCCGGCAAGCGGCCGCCGGCGACGCCTCGCTCGACGCGCTACTCGAAGGGGCGCGGGCGAAGATCACGTTCCACTGGCTACGGGAGCCGAGCGATCCGCGCGCGCTGGAACTGGTCAACAAGACGAACCAGTTCAACCTGAACGGGCGCCGGTTCGAGGCCGCGGAGTGGAACGGCATGATCGCGGACCCGGCCAACCACCTCATCGTGGTCGAATATGAAGACCGCTTCGGGAAGCTGGGCAAGATCGCGGTGCTGTCCGGACGGGAGGAAGACGGCGGCTTCCGGCTACATGTGTGGGTGATGAGCTGCCGTGCGTTTTCCCGGCGCATCGAGCACCAATGCCTGAAGCTGCTGGCCGACCGCTGGGGTACCATCCAGATGGACTTCCAGCCGACGGCGCGGAACGGTCCGCTGCGGAGCTTTCTCGAACAGACCGGCGCCGGCGCGGGCGTGCTGGATGCGGGCGAGTTCCGGCGCGGCTGTCCGCCGTTGTTTCACGAGACGGAGATCCTCTATGACTGATTGTTCGAAACGCCTCATCCGCTGTTTCCGCGCGGTTTTTCCGGAGTTGAGCGACGCCGACGTGATGCGCGCCAGCACGAAGCGGACGCCGGGATGGGATTCACTCGCCACGACAAATCTGGTGGCCGCCGTTGAAGAGGAGTTCGAGGTGGAGTTCGCGGCCGGCGAAATCGAACACCTGAGTTCATACGAGGCCCTGGCGAAGCGTTTGGGCGAGGGTTAGGCAGCTTTGCGTATGTCCGCTCCGATGGCTCCCGAATCGAACCGGCCGGCCGAGGCGCGCGCCTCCGTGACGTTCACCGATGCGGATCTGTTGCTGTTCAGCCGGGCGTCGGGCGATCGCAATCCGCTCCACCTGTCTAGCGAGTACGCGCGGGTGACTTCCTACGGGCAGCCGCTCGTGTTCGGGTGCCTGGGCGGGCTGGTCTGCCTGGGCGCGATTCCGGTGCCGGCCGGCTGGGCGGCGACTTCGTTTACCGCCGACTTTCTCCGGCCGATGATCGTGGGCGTGAGCTATCGCATTGGGCCGCCGTCGTTCGAAGCCGCGGGCGACGGCGGGCGGTGGAAAGTATTTCTGTTCGACGGCAGCGTGCCGGTGGCCTCCGTGGCGCTCGAGGCCCAGCCGTCGGAGGGTGTCGAGACCGGCGGCACCGCCGCCAGCGGCTCACTTCGAGACAGAACGGGCGATGGCGCGGCCGATCGAGGAAGTCGTCAAGGGATTGACCGTCGCCGGCCGGTACGCGTGCGATCCGGCGGCGCTCGGCGAGTTGGCGGCGCAATGGGGCACGGACCCGTTTCTGACGTCGCTGTTCTGCTGGGCGAGCTATCTGGTGGGCATGGAAGTACCGGGCGAACGGGCGCTGTTCTCGAGGGTCACGCTGGAGCTCGGCGGGAAGCGGCGGACTTACTCGGCGATTGATTACCGGGCGGAGGTCAGTAAGCTCGACTTACGTTTCAACAAGGCGCAGATACGGGTGAGGGTTTCCGACGGCGAGTCCGCGCTCGCGTCCGGGCAATGCTGGTCGTTTCTGCGGGCATCGGTCGAGTCCGGGGACGACACGGGCCGGCCGGTTGCGGAGGCGCGGCGCGATGCGCTCGCCGGACGTTCGGCGGTGATGATCGGCGCCAGTCGTGGATTGGGCGCGGCACTCGAGGCGGCGCTGTCGGCGCGGGGCGCGGCTGTCGTTTCGCTATCGCGGTCGGGGCGGGATGGAGAGCGGGAAGTCGCCGGCGACGCGGGGGACGCGGACGCCATCGAGCGGGTGCGGGAACGCGTCCGGGCCACGTCGGGGCGGCTCGATTTTCTCGTCTGCAACGCGTTTCCTCCGATCCTCAACTTGCGGCTCGAGCCGAATGCCGCCGGGCGGGTGGCGGACTACATAGCCGGGGCGGTGGCGATGGCGCTCCAGCCGATGTGCGGGCTGCTGGACCTGCTGGAGGGGAGCGGCGGGTGCCTGGTGCTGATCTCGTCGACCGTGGTCGAGGAGCCGGTGCAGGAGTGGCCGCACTATGCGGCGGCCAAGGCCGCGGTGGAGATGCTGGCCCGTACGGCGCCGCTGCAATATCCGCGGATTCGGTGCGTGATCGTGCGGCCAAGCAAGCTGCTGACGGGGTACACCAACACACCGGTCCAGCGGCTGGGCGCGGTCCACCCGGCGGAGTTCGCCGAGCGGCTGGCGGCGCGGCTGGAGACGGCGGATCGCGCCGGAGATGCGGCGCGGAAGGAGGCCAATGGCTAGCGCTATCGCAGCTCGTCCGAGCGAAGAACAGAAAAACAGAAGAGACCGAGATCTAAGGTTTCGACTGGAAGGTGTCGGGCGAGGGCGAGATAGAGGTTGAGGTCGGTGCGTAAGAACGCAGCAACCGTACTGCTGCGCTGCAGTGGCGATCGCGGCGTCCACCAGTCCAAGATCTCGATAGAACTTATTCTCTGCTGCCTGCCTGCTCGAGACTGGGGGCTCCTCCAAGATTGTGATCATCGCCCGCACGATCTCGCGAGCCGCCACTCGCTCCAGCCCGGGGAGATCGGTGAGGTTGCTGACTTCGGCCATCACTTGGGTGACAGTGTACAAGCGACCGAATCTGCCAACCAGTTCACATAGGAGCCGATAGTCGTCCGGCGTGAATTGGCGAGTACGTTTGAACGTCGCGATGCGCCGGGGGTTCACTTTACCGACGACGAGCAGCACGAGAAGGTTGGTGTCCACCAGAAGGCCAAGTTCGGACGGCAGCATCATTCAAGCGGCGGTCACGGCGTCGTGACCTCTCGGAGCTTAATGGCCACCAGGTCGCCAGTTTGACTATCAATGAGAAACCGCTTGTATTGCAGAGATGCGCCAAAGACGTTGGCGAGTAGCTGAGGATCTTTGGGGTAGCCGAGCGTGATGCTCCACACTTCGCGGTCCTTGTAGGTGTCGAGTTCGATCTCCTCGAGGCTGAATGGGTGATCCGCTCCCAGCATCTCCGCCGCATGGCTTCTCGCGATCTGGACAGCATTCTTGACGTCAATCATCGTAGTTGCACCCACTCCTATGCTGCCACGAAACACCGGCCGACAGTGCGATATGGGCTCCTGGACGCTCGATCGGAGAATAGACGGGCGAAAGGGTGGATCCCCGGCGAGGAGTCGAACCTCGATTCGCGGCTCCAAAGGCCGATGTCTTACCATTAGACGACCGGGGAACAGGCGGGAGAAGCGCCGCTCGCTACAAGTCTAGCATTGGACTTCAGCGGCGTTCCATGGGAGGGGCTGGTCGAAAGCTGCTAGCCGTGCAGTTCGGCCCCACGAGCGAGACCCGAGTCGAGCCGTTGCAGGTGCGCGCGGGCTGCCAGCTCCGCCAGGAACCGCTCCTTGTCGACGGGTGAGATGAGCAGGAAGCCGCCGCCATCGAGTTCGAGCTCGAGCCGGTCGAGGGACCATGCCGGAGCGCTCAGCGGATTGTGCGTCGGGCGGACCGTTTTGATTTGTGTGTACGCCACGTAGCGGCGCCACAGTCCCGAACGAACGAGCAACTCCGATTCGCCGATCGTGTACCGGACCGGCCAGCAGACGGCCAGCATCAGTCCAATGACGAAGACCTCCGCCAGGGCAGCGGTGGTGCTCCAGCCGTGGCGGACGATCGTCATGACGGGCAACAGGAGCCCGGCCACGATGATGGCGGCCAGCCACCAGTCAACTTTGGAGCGAAAGCTCGTCTCGGTCACTCGAACATCCTGGGAGTTACTCCGGCTCCATTCTATGACAGTAAGTTACTGTTGTCGCTCCCCATGGCCCGCGCGGACCACCCAAAGGGATGAAAGTCGCTGGGAGTCGGGGCTGAAACCCCGAGCGGGCTAAAGCCTGCCTTCCAGAAGGCTCCGGTGCGCCATGGAAGGCGCGCTTTAGCGGGCGCGGAGCTTCAGCTCCGCTCTGCGTCCAATGACTTTCAACAGAGTGGCGGGCTATATTCGATGGGTGGGGCAGAGCGGGAAACTGACACGCCGGTTCGTGTCTCGCGCGCTGTTGGCCGGAGCCGGGCTGGCCGGGTGCGGCGGGTTCTCCTCGCGGCCTAATATTCTGTGGATCGCGAGCGAGGATAGCGGTCCGAACCTGGGCTGCTACGGCGATCCGAACGCCGGCACGTTCCAACTCGACCAACTCGCCCGCGACGGGATTCTCTTTGAACGGGCGTTCGCCACCTACCCGGTGGCCGGGGCGGCCCGGACGACCCTGCTCACCGGAATTCCCGCCAATGTGCTCGGCGCCGGCAATACGCCCAGCACCGTGGCGCTGCCGCGGCCGGTTCGGCTGCTGCCCGCGCTGCTTCGGGAGGCGGGCTACTATTGCACGTGCCGCGGTGGGGCGAGCTGCAACGTACCGATTCCGGACGAAGCCTGGGACGGGACGGGGGAAGACGCCACGTACGCCAACCGCGGCCGGCGCCAGCCGTTCTTTCATCTGCACGCGCTCGACGCCACCGGCGACCAGGCGGTTCGCGAACGGCGGCGTCCGCGGCACGATCCGGAGCGGGTGGTCCTGCCGCCCTACCATCCCGACACGGCCGTCGTTCGTAACGACTGGGCGCGCTACTACGATGCCATCGCCAGCATGGATGCGGAGACAGGGCAGGTTCTCGACGAACTGGAGGCCAACGGGGCCGCCGGCGACACCATCGTGTTCTACTTCTCGATCGTCGGGGGCGCCCTGCCCCGGACCCGGGGGTTCCTCTACGACTCGGGCGTGCACGTGCCGCTGATCATCCGGTTCCCGGAGCGCTTCCATCATCTGGCGCCGGCCGAGCCGGGGACGCGCACCGACCGGCTGGTGGCTTTCGAGGATTTCGCTCCCACCGTCCTCTCGCTCGCCGGCGCCACGGTTCCGGACACGATGCGGGGAACAGCCATCGCGGGCGAGGCGGACGGGGCGCGGCGCGACTACGTCCACCTGGCGCGCGACCGCGCGGATGCCTGCCCGAACCTGGTCCGGGCGGTGCGGGACGCGCGCTACCAGTACGTGCGGAACTACCCGCCGCTCGTTCCGGCGGCGCAGTACGATGCCCGCCGGAACGCCATTCCGTCGTGGGCCGAGATGCGGAGCCTATACGAGGAGGGCGAGCTCACCCGAAGCCAGCGGCGCATCTTCGAGCCGGCCCCCGATGAAGAACTGTATGACACGGAGACCGATCCGCACGAGATGAACAACCTGGCCGGCCAGGCGGAGTTCGACGACATGCTGGTGAGCCTACGGGAGGTCCACCGGCGCCACCGCATGGAGGTGCGCGACACGGGTTTCTGCCCGGAGACAGAGCTGGAACGGCTCGCCGGCGGGACGACGCCGTACGAGGCGTCTCGGGACGACGGGCGGTATCCGCTCGGTGACATCCTGCGGGTGGTGGAGTTGGCGGCGGCGGCCGACACGACGAATCTGCCGATGATGGCGCACCACCTCGCGGATCAGAACACGGTGGTGCAGTACTGGGGGGCGGTCGGCTGCCGGGTGCTCGAAGGGGACGCCGAAGGAGCGGGCGCGGCACTCGAGGGGGCGGCGCGCGAGAGTCCTTCCGAAGTGGTCCGCATTGTGACCGCCGAGGCGCTCTGCTACATCGGCGAGACGGAGAAGAACCTGACGAGGATCGCGGAGTTCCTGCGGGACGACCGGCCCGGGGTGCGGTTGACGGCCGCGGTGCATCTGGGACGGTTGGGCTGGGTGGCCGCGCCGCTGCGGGAAGCGCTCGAGGCGTTTGTCGCGGGGGAGACAGACGCATGCGCGAAGCTGGCAGGGGAGAATGCTCTGCATCTGATCGGGACGGCGGCGGGGTGATTGGCGGGGGGGGCCACTTACTCGGACGGTGGGGAGATCCTTTGGAAGGCACACCGTCGCGTCGCAATGTGGACTGCAGACTCCGCTCCCTTCGGTCACGGCTCGCAGCGCGCAGTATTCGTGCTGAATGCGAGCCGTGACCAAAGGGAGCGGAGTCCCGGAGAGGCGGGCGGCGAGATTGGCGGGGCACCAGTTCGGAGAACCCATTGCGGGGGGCACCCGCTGCGGGAGGTTCCGGGTGGTTGCGTGAAGGTAGCCCGCGATGTCCCCGGTGAGGGGATCGAGATCGACGGCGGGACCGCCACCGTGGGTGGCCTGGCCAATGAGTCGGCCCGGGGCAGGGCCGCCGCGGGGCGTCACCAGTCGCTGAAGGGGGTCTGGTCCAGGGCTTGGCCTTCGGCGCCGCTGCGGACGTCGAAGATGCCGGGCTCGTTCTGGTCGACCGCCGTCAGGGCGTCTTCGGTGATCACAACCCAGGTCTGGTCGCTACCGGTGATGGGGTCAATCGGGATCTGGCGCAGGTAGCCTTCGTAGACCAGATCGTCGAGCGTCTGCGGGGCCTTCTTCTTGTCGTAGCTGTACTCGTCGATCACGGTGCGGATCGTGAAGAGGTTGTTCTTCAGGACGCATTCCTTGGCGCGATCGATGGAGTTCTGATAGAGGGGGACAGCGATCGAGACGAGGATCGAGATGATCGTCATGACGATCATCATTTCGATAAGGGTGAAGCCGCGTTTCTGAACGCATCATTCCCCTGCTACCACTCCGAGTACGGCGTACCGTCGCCCGCGCGGGCGGTGGATCTTGGTGTAGACGTCGAAGACGTTCTGGCCGCACCAGGCCATCGAATCCGAGTCGTCGGAGATGCTGCGCAGTCCCCAGTCCTTCGTCCCGGTCATGGGATCGACGGGAATCCGGCGGAGGAACTTGTACTTCTTGTCCACCGATCCGGCGGCGTCGACGCCCTCCACCAGCACCTCGAGGGTCTTCGGATAGCCTGTCGCTGTCGATCTCCTGCGGACCGAGCAGGTTCAGGTCGGCGGCGTCCTTGTACTTGTCGATCGCATCCGCATCTGGCGGAGTGCCTAGCGCAGGTCGCGCTCCTGGTCGCGCCGCACCTTGTAGCGGGCGAGCGGGACGGCCATGGCCGTCAGCATGAACATGATGGTGAAGGCGACGATCAGCTCGACCAGCATGAGGCCGCGTTGGCGGTTACGTCGTAGCCGCACCTACTCCTCCACGGTGACGCCCAAGACCGGCGCGGTGACCGGGATCGGCTCCATCTGCGAATCCCGGACGGTGAGATCGGGGATTCGGACCTGGCGTGGTTCCCGGCCCCACCGCCTGGAAGGTCAGGACGAGACAAGCGTGCCGGTGCCGCTGATACCGCCGGCGACCCGGGAGCCGATTCAGCACGATGGAGACGGAGCCGGAATCATTCATGATGTTGCGCGTGAAGATCACCTGCTGGCCGTCGCCGCGCAGCAGTTGCCCTCGCTGGATGTCGTTCACCTGCAGCACCTGCGGGTCGAACTCGAACTTCATCGGCGCGTTGAAGACGTCGGTGGCGTTGGCGAGCGTGAGCGCGACGTTGAAGGTCTGGCCGCGCTGGGTGGACACCGCCGGCGGGGTGAAGCCGAGCGTCGCCTGCGGGGCCGGAGTTTCGGGCTTGGGCGGCGCCGGCGGCTCCGGCCGGGGTTTCCGGCTGTTCCACGGCGGGAGTGGCCGCGGCCGGCGGGATGGATCCTCGTTGCGGCCGGCGTTTCGTCAGGCTCGCCGCCGGGCGCCATCCGGACCTTGACCACCTGATCGCTGCCCGCGGAGATGCCGCGCAGATTGAGTTCGCTGATATCGGGCCGCCGCACGATGTGGGGGATCAGCGCGATGAGCAGCTCGCTTTCGCTGTCGTGTCCTTGGTCTCGTCGTTGAAGCCGAGCCACTTGATGATCGGGATATTGGCGAGTCCCGGCACACCGCTCTTGGTCCGGGTGATCTGGGTTTGCGTCAGGCCGCCGAGCAGGGTGACCTCGCCGTCGCGAACGCGGATGTCCTCGGTAACGTTCCGCTGGCCGATGACGGGCTGCTCGAGGCCGCCGACGTCGATCCGCTCTCGCACCGAGGAGATCTCGACTTCGATGTGCAGGGAGACCTCTCTCTCGTCGTGGATCTTCGGGGTGAGGTCGACGTTGACGCCCACGTCGGCGAACTGGAACTGCGTGCTGACCAGCGGGCTGACACCGACCGCGCCGACGCCCGGCTGGAAGCTGCCGGTGGCATAGGGGACGCGGTCGCCGAGCCGCAGTGAGGCCGCCTGCCCGTCGGACGCGCGCACCTGGGGCCGCTGCAGAATCCTGGTGGAGCCGTCGGTCATCAGGGCCTTGAGGAGGGCGCCGGGCAGAGAGGTGGTGAAGTCGTTGATGCTGATGGATGCCGAAATCGCCGAGCCGGATCGAGGAGCCGCTCGAGGTGGTGCTCGGGGTCGTGGTGGTCGGGGTATCGGTGCCGCCGGTGGCGGGAACGGCGTTGACGCGGGTTGAACGAGATGGGAAGATTGATGCCGCTGTCGCCGCCACCGGAGACGAGGCTGGCGGCGAGCTGGCGGGTCCGGGATCGGCTGGCCTCCATCACAATCACGTCCACCACGACCTCGGCCTGCGGCTTGTCCAGATCGTGGATGAGCTTCTCGGCCAGGGCCACCTGGTCCGCCGTCCGCGCACGAGGATGGCGTTCTGGGCGTTATAGGTGAACATGCGCCGGATGTCGGTGACCGAGCGGACGGCGGTGGCGATCTCCTGGAACTCCTGCACGTCGGTGATGTTTTTCAGGTAGAAGACCTTGACGACCATGTCCTCGTAGTCGCGCCGCTTGGTGACGTTGTCGTTGGTGACGAAGATGGTGTTCTCGGAAAGCGGCTTCCAGTAGGTCTTGGTGAGCAGGGAGAGGTATTCGAGCGCTTCCTCGAGGGTGGTGTTCGAAAGGTCGACGGAGGTGTTCCCGCTGCCGGCCTGGAACTCCGGGTCGAAGACGACGTTGATGCCGGCCAGCTTGCCGACCGTCTCGTAGAGCACCTTGGCCGGCTGGTTGTTGATACGCAGCGTGCTCAGGTTGCGCGAGATCGGCTTGAGCTCCGGGATGGGCTCGATGCGCTCGAGCCGCTCCTCGGTCTCCTGGCGGGCGCGCTCGGTCGGTGTCATGAGCGCCTCGGCCTCCGGCTCGCCTTTCTTCTTTGCTTCCTCGAGGTCCTTGATCATCCGGTAGGTGCGGCGGAGGTTCTGTTCGGCGATGCTCGAGCTGGGGTCGAGGGCGTAGGCGTGTTGGAACTCGGCCAGGGCCTCATCGAGCTTGCCCTCATCCACCAGCTTGTCGCCGCGGTTGATGTGCAGCCGGCCGGCCTCGAAGCGGGCGCGGCGGACGGCCATCAGGTAGGCGGTATCAGCGGGGTCCTCGGCAAAGGCTTGTTCGAAATATTCGAGGGCCTTGTCCCAGTCCTCCCGCAGTTGATATTCCTGCCCCTGCTGGTAGAGCTTCCAGGCCTTGTTGTTGCGCGCCTCGAGCGTTCCGCTGCCGGCCATGAACAAGCCGAGAAACGCCAGAATGGCTGCTAACCGATTGAGAAAACGCATGTTATCGATCCGGCACCTGTGCTAAGATGAGGTTTCACACGACCTCTTCGCCTATAAACATCTGACGCACACCGGGTTCCAGGCGTGGAGGGCGAACTTCAACGGGTGTACCCGAGTTGGCCGAAACACAGACCGGAATCAAGATCCTCAGCGACAACCGCAAGGCCCGATACGACTACCACCTGATGGACCGGTACGAAGCCGGCATCGCCCTGACGGGCACGGAAGTCAAGGCGGCGCGCGAGGGCAAGGTGCAGCTTCGCGACGGCTACGCCGAGATCACCGGCAACGAGGCGTGGCTGGCGAACGTGCATATCGGCCAGTACTCGCACGGCAACATCTTTAATCACGACCCGGAGCGGCGCCGGAAGCTCCTGCTGCATCGCAGTGAGATCGCCAAGCTGGCGGGGAAGAGCAAGGACAAGGGGCTGACGCTGGTGCCGACGCGGGTTTACCTGAAAGCCGGCCGGATCAAGTGCGAGATCGCGCTGGCGCGGGGGAAGAAACAGCACGACAAGCGGGACGCCATCCGGACGCGGGAGCAGGAGGCGGAGGCGCGCGCGGCGGTCCAGAGGAATCTGCGGGATCTGTGAGGACGGGGGTCGTGAAAAAGAGTGGCGGACCGTCGGCCGGAGGTCAGCCGCGGGCATGACTGCCGGCGTGGGGAGCCTGGCGGCTCGCTCCACGGCGGAACGGCGGGGCAAACTCACTCTATGGGACTCGAGAGGAAGGAGATTAGGGGAGAGGCAATGGAAACAGGAATCAACCGGCGGCCGGTGGCCGAGGTGATCGCGGACGCGATGATCGTACCCTGCTTCGAGGACGAGGCGCCGAAGATCGGCGTGGCGGCCGACGAGGCGATCGCGGATCTCTACTCGTCGGACGAGTTTACGGGCAAGAAGGGGAAAAGCGCACTCCTGCGGCGTCCGGAAGGGCTCAAGGCACAGCGTCTGGTGCTGGCCGGCTGCGGCAAGCCGGAGGAGTGGGACGCGGCGACGCTACGCCGGGTGACGGGGGCGATCGTTCGCGGGTACCGCTCGAAGGTGGTGCGGCGGTTCGCCTTGTGGCTGCCGGCGGAGTTCCAGAAGGCGGAGTTCGTGTCCGCGGCGATCGAGGGGGCGATCACCGGAGCCTACGATCCGGACCGATACAAGACCGGCCAAGAGAAGGACGAAAAGCGGGTGGCCGGTTTCTCGCTCGCCCTGCCGGAAGGCGCGGCCGCGCTCGACGAGGCGGCCGAGCGGGGACAAACGCTCGCCGGCGCCCAGAACGCCGCGCGCGACCTGGTCTATGAGCCGGCCAACGTCCTGACGCCGGGCGAGCTGGCGCGCCGGGCCGCGGCCATGGCGGAAGCCGCGGGCCTGGAATGCGACATCCTGGACCGCGACCGGATGCGGCAGCTCGGCATGGGCGCGCTGCTCGGCGTGGCGCAAGGGAGTGCCGAGCCGCCGGCGCTGATCGTGATCCGCTACCGGCCGGAAGGCGGCGACGGGGGCGATCACCTGGGGCTCGTGGGCAAGGGTGTGACGTTCGACACCGGCGGGATCTCGATCAAGCCGTCGGCGAACATGGACGAGATGAAGTCCGATATGTCGGGCGGGGCGAGCGTACTGGGGGCGATGCAGGCGATCGCGCGCCTGAAGCCGCCGGTCGCGGTGACGGCGCTGGTGCCCACGGTGGAGAACATGCCGGGAAGCCGGGCGCAGCGTCCGGGCGACATTGTCACCACGATGTCCGGCAAGACAGTCGAGGTGCTGAATACGGACGCCGAAGGCCGGCTGATCCTGATCGACGCGATGACCTACGCGCAGCGTCTGGGCTGCACCCACCTGGTGGACCTGGCCACGCTGACCGGTTCCATCGTGGTCGCGCTGGGACACGTCAATACGGGTCTGTTCTCGAACGATGATGAGCTGGCCGAGCGCCTGCTCGCGGCCGCCGGCGCCGAGGGCGAGAAGATGTGGCGGATGCCGCTCGACGCGGAGTACAAGGACGAGCTCAAGAGCGCCTTCGCGGATTTGCCGAATATCGGTTCGCGGTGGGGCGGGTCGATCACGGCCGCGTATTTCCTCCGGGAGTTCGCCGAGCCGCTGCCGTGGGTGCACCTGGACATCGCCGGGACGGCGTGGCTCGACAAGGACAAGCCGTTCATGGGGAAGGGTCCGACGGGGGTCGCGGTGCGGGCGCTGGTTCGGCTGGCGCTTGACTGGGAGAGCTGAGGCCGGGCCGGGGCGGCTCCCCAATGGTGTGGAGCCCGTAGTCTCGTTTCGAGCAGATGACAGTTACACCAATCCCTTGCCTCCCACCGGAAGGACTGCGAGAATGAGGACTTCCCGTAAGGAGGAGGGGATACGCCATGGAGCTTCGCGTTCTTTCGTTCGTGCTGGCCGGGGGCAAGAGGAACCCGGCTCTACCCGCTGACCAAGGAGCGCGCCAAGCCCGCTGTACCATTCGGTGGCCGCTACCGGATCATCGATTTCGTTCTCAGCAACCTGGTCAACTCGGGCATCTACTCGACCTATGTGCTGATCCAGTTCAAGAGCCAGTCGCTGCTCCAACACCTGCGGGACGGCTGGGAGGCGAGCGGGATGCTGCGGTCGCACTTCATCATTCCCGTTCCGGCCCAGATGCGCTCGGCCGACGAGACCTGGTATCGGGGCACGGCCGACGCCATCTACCAGAACATCAACCTCATCGAGCAGGCCGAACCGCACATCGTGGCGATCTTCGGCGCCGACCACATCTACCGGATGAACATCCGGCACATGATCGAGTACCACGAGCAGAAGCGCGCGGACGTGACCGTGGCCGCGATCCCGGTGAAGCGCGAGGAGGCCGGGCAGTTCGGCGTTATCGAAACGGCGCGCGACGGATCGATTATCGGCTTCGTCGAGAAGGATGCCAACGCCCCGACTATTCCCGGGCAACCCGAACCTGAGTGTACGCCTCGATGGGCAACTACATCTTCTCGACGCCGGCGCTGCTCGAGGAGCTGCACGCCGACGCCGGCCGGAAGACAGCACCCACGACTTCGGCCGCGACATCCTGCCGTTGATGGTGGGACGGTCGCGAATCTTCGCCTACGACTTCCGGACCAACAGATTCCCGGCGATCCGCCCGACATGCCGGCCTACTGGCGCGACGTCGGGACCATCGACGCCTACTATGAAGCGAGCATGGACCTGCGGGCCATCTCCCCGGCGCTGAACCTCTACAACAGGCAGTGGCCGCTCTACACCGCCGGCTACTCCGACGCGCCGGCCAAGTTCAACTTCGACGAGAACGGCCGCCGCGGCCACGCCATCGACTCGATCATCTCCGGCGGCTCGATCCTCTCCGGCGGCTCCGTACGCAACTCCGTCGTGGGCCGCGGCTGCCGCATCCACTCCGGCGCCGTGGTGGAGGATTCGGTCCTCTTCGACAACGTCGATATCGGGCGGCGGGCCAAGGTGCGCCGCGCCATCCTCGAAAAGAACGTCCGCGATCCCCGAGGGCGCACGCATCGGCTACGACCTCGAGGAGGACCGCAAGGCGCATCATGTCACCGACAGCGGCATCGTCGTGGTGGAGGGCTCGCGGTCGCCGGTGGAAGTGGCCACGATGCAGATTTGAGGCGGAGAGGCGGGCGGTCGATGCAGTATACTGCCGCTCGGTTCATCTCGTGATTCAAGGGAGATCATGTCATGGCAAGCATTTCTCGCCGCACTTTTTTCCAGGGCGCGGCGTTCGCCGCATCCGCCACGCAGGTGATCGGGCGCCAATGACCGGGTGGCGATCGGCATCGTCGGCGTCGGCGGACGGGGCCGCGGATCACGTCGGGCGTTGGAGCCGAATGAAGGCAGCGCGTGGGCGGCCTGTGCGACGTGAACCAGGCCAGCCGGGAACGCGGCCAGGCGATGCTGCCCGGGACGGCAGTCCGAAGGCGAAGGAGTTTCGCGATATGCGCGACATGTTCGCCGATGGGGAGATCGACGCCGTCGCCATGACCACGCCGAACCACTGGCATTCGCTCTCGACGATCTGGGCCTGCAAGGCGGGCAAGGACGTCTATTGCGAGAAGCCGGCCTGCCACAATCCCTACGAGGGCTGGAAGGCGATCGACGTGGTGCGGCGGACGGGCCGGATCGTGCAGATTGGTTCCCAGGGCCGCTCGGCGCCGCACAAGATCGAGGCGATCGGGTTGATCAAGGAGGGCCTCATCGGTGAGCTATACATGGCCAAGGGGCATTGTTTCAAGCGGCGGCCGTCGATCGGCCACACGCCGATCGAGCCGGTGCCGCCGGGCATCGATTGGGACCTGTTCCTCGGACCCGCGCGGAGAAGCCGTTCAGCCAGAACCAATATGCCTACAACTGGCATTGGTTCTGGGACACCGGGAACGGGGACATCGGCAACCAGGGGGTCCACGAAATGGACCTGGCGCGCTGGGGGATGGGCGAACTGCCGCTGCCGAAGACGGTTCACTCGCGGCGGCGGCAAGTATCATCTACGACGACGACCAGCAGACGCCGAATACGCAGATGGCCACATTCGACTACGGCGACCGGCAGATTCAGTTCGAGATGCGGGGGCTGTTCACGCCGCCGGAGGGTGGACTGCCGGTGAAGCCGGAGGGAACACGATCGGCGATATCTACTTCGGCAGCGACGGCTGGATGTGGCTCGACAACGCGGGGTGCCAGGTCTACAAGGGCGAGAAGAGCGAGAAGGTGATGGACAAGCCGCGGGGGAGCGAGGACGACGGCACCGAGGCGCATATGGAGAACTTCCTGGCCGCGGTCCGGAGCCGCAATCCAGGCGACTTGCACGCGCCGATCGAGATCGGCGTGACGTCGGCGAATCTCTGTCACATTCGCGAATATCAGCTACCGCGTCGGCCGGAAGCTGACGCTCGACGAGCGGGGCCGGAGCTTTGTCAACGATTGGGAAGCGAACCAGATGCTGACGCGGGAGTATCGGGAACCGTACGTAGTGTAAAGCGGATTCCGGGATGCTGTCAGGTTCTCGGGACTTACCCGCCGGCCTCCGATTCCTCGGCGGCGTAGCCCGAGCCCTTCGTGATCGGGGTGGTTGAACGCTCCCTCAGGTTCTCGTTGAGTGGACCGAGCCGGTTCCGGTCGTGTTGAGCGGAAAGACATCCTACTCGTTCCGCAGCGCCTCGACGGGATCCACCTTGGTGACGCGCCGGGCCGGAACGTAGCTCGCGACCATGGCCGCGGCCACCAGCCCGACGGTCACCGCGCCATAGGTTACCGGGTCCAACGGGTGCACACCGAACAACAGCCCCGAGAGCACTCGCATCAGTACGCCCGCGGCCACCAGACCGCAGGCGGCGCCAATCCCCGCCAGCAGGAGCCCGTGGCGCACGAACATCGTCTTCAACTCCGCCTCCCGCGCGCCGAGCGCCATCCGGATGCCGATCTCCCTCGTACGCTGCGACACCGAATAGGAGATGACACCGTAAATCCCGATCACGCCCAGCAGCAAGGCCATCGCGCTGGCGATGCCTAGCATCACGAGGGTGAACGAGGTTCGCGCCATGGAACGGCGGTAGATAAACCCGAGCGTCTGCTCGCCGGAGACCGGCAGGTTGCTGTTGACCGACCAGATCGCGGCCCGCACCTCCTTCAGGAACGCCTCCTGTCCGGCCCGATCGCTCCGGAGGGTGAAGACGACGCCGTGGCGCACCTGCACATGGTCACCCCAGACGTTCTCGACCAGCATGGGCCAGTACGCCACGGTCGGCGCCGGCTTATCCAGGCCGTCTCCGTGCTCATCCGCCATGACGCCGATGATCTCCCGCCACTCGCCCTGCGGCCCCTCCCGAACCCGTTTCCCGATGGCCGCTGCCGGGTTCCCCCAGTATTCCTTGGCCAGGTTCGCCGAGATGAGGATTACTTTTCGGCGATTCAGCACATCGGCCCACTCCAGGTCGCGACCCGCGATCAGCGGCGTCCCCAGCGTCTTGAAGTAACCGGGACCAATCCACCGGTAAATCCGCAGGGGTGCAATCTCGCCGTCCCGGTAGGCATGGTCCTCGGCATAGATCGGATCCATGCTGCGCTCGTAGTCGAGCATCACTGAATTCGACACGCCGACCGACTCCACTCCCGGCAGCGCCTGCAACCTCTCCGCGATCGCCTGCTGCTTGCGGATCACCTCCTCCGGCTCACCCGGCACCGACACGTGGACGATCTGCACGGCATCCGGTTTCACAAACCCGGGGTGGACGTTTCTCAGCGCCTGGAACGTCCGTATCATGAGGCCCGAGCCAACCAGCAGCACCAGGGCGAGGGCCACCTGCACCACCACGAGCAGGCCGCGCGTCCGGTGCTGTTCCCGGCTCTGGCTCACGCTTCTTCCGCCGGCCCGCAACGAGACCCCAAGCTGGGGCCGCGCGTACTTGAACACCGGGATGAGCCCGAACAGCAGGCCCGCCACCAGCGAGACCGCCAGGGTGAACCCCAGCACGGGGGCGTCAATCGCGATGTCTCTCAACCGCGGAAGTCCGGAGGGCTCCAGCCACAGCAGAAGCCGTAGCGCCCCGTAGGCGACGCCGATACCGAGCATCCCGCCGCCCAGCGAGAGCAGGACACTCTCCCCCAGCAGCTCGCGGGCAATGCGACCCCGTCCCGCGCCGAGCGCCGCCCGGATGGTCAGCTCGTGGGAGCGCCCGTCGGCCCGTACCAGCAGGAGGTTGGCCACGTTCGCGCACGCGATGAGCAGGACGAGCCCGATGGTCCCCGTCAGCACCCACAGCACGGTGCCGACGTCGCCCACCACGTCCTGCTTGAGCGGATGGAGATTCGGCGCCATCCGGGCGCTCTGGAAGATGTCGGTACTGAACCCCGGCGGCGGCGGGAAAGTGGAGAGCTCGATCTGCATCATGCGCTCGACGTCGGCGTTCGCCTGGTCGAGGGTGACACCGGGCTTGAGGCGCGCGATTCCCTGATAGCTGAAGTTGCCGAGATGGGCTTCGTTCCGGTCCAGGCGCATCGGAACGATCATCTGCGCCCGGGTGTCCATGAATCGGAAGCCTTCCGGGAGAACGCCGATGACCTCGGTCGGCTTTCCATCGAGCATCAGGCGCTTCCCGACGACCTCCCGGTCGCCGCCGAGCCGCCGCTGCCAGTAGCTATAGGTCAGGACGACCGTCTCGGGGCTGCCGGGCGTGTCGTCAGCCTTGTTGAAGAGCCGGCCGAACACCGGTTGCACCCCCATGATCGGCAGGATCTCCGGCGTCACCCGGACGGTGTCGACCTCCTCGGGTTCGGCCGTGCCGGTGACACTCACCGATCCATACCCCCAGACCCCCATCTGCTCGAACGTCCGGCTCTGCTCGCTGTAGACGAAGTACATCGACGGGGAGGCGTTTACCTCCTCGAGGTTGATTCCCGGCGCGGTCAGCCACACGCCCACCAGCCGGTCGGGTTCCGGATAGGGAAGCGGCCTGAGCAACACGCCCTCGATTACGGTGAAGATGGCGCTGTTGGCACCGATGCCGATGGCGAGGGTCACCAGCGTCAACACGGTGAATACGGGCGAGCGGAGCAACCGGCGGAGGATCTGTTTCATATAGCGTTCCTGGAGCAGGATACGCAGGTGGAAGGTCCGGTGTTCCGCGAATAGCGCCGCGTCCGCAACCGGCTTCTCCGGGGGGGGGATTTTCGACCTGCCAGATGAGGAATTTCCAACCGGAGTTGGCATATGCTTGAGACAGCAGCGTCGAGAGTGGGCCCGCCGCCGGCGTGGCCAACGGGTGGCTCGCTCCACGTCGGTACTTCGACCGCGGATGGAACCAGGGGATGCTTCATCAGGGAGGGGATTCATGACGAAAGAACCGCTCGTATTCGCGGGCGTCTGTGATTGGGCGGGCATCGTGCGCGGCAAGGCCTTTCCCGAGGCGGATCTCGATGTGCGGCTGAAGAAAGGGGTCGGGCTGACTCACTCCAACATCATGATGTCCTGCTTCGGGCCGATCTACACGACCCCGTTCGGCACCACGGGAGATCTCATCATCCGGCCCGATCGGCGGGTGCGCGTCGAGGTCCCGTTCGACGACGGGACGGCCGAGCGGTTCTATCTCGGCGATATCGTGAATACCGACGGGAGCCCCTGGGAGTACTGCCCGCGCACGTTTCTCGCCCGGGCGCTCAAAGAGCTGGCGACGTTCGGGTTCAGACTGGTGTCGAGCTTCGAGCAGGAATTCATGCTGAGCGGAGTGGAAGACCGGCCGGGGGCGACCTACGCGCTCGATGCCTTCCGCCGGCAGGGGTGTTTCGGCGAGATGCTGCTGGGGGCGATGAGAACGGCCGGATTCAAGCCGGACAGTTTCCTGCCTGAATACGGGCCGCGGCAATACGAGGCGACGGTGGCGGCCGAGGAAGGAATGCGGGCCGCCGATGCCGCCGTCGTGATGCGTGAGTTGGCGCGCGCGGTCGCCTGGCGCACGGGGCAGCGAGCGACCTTTGCGCCAAAATTGGAGCCGGATGGGATCGGGAACGGCACGCACATCCATTTGAGCCTGTGGAACGGTGACGAGCCGGTCACCTACGACCCCGGTTCGACCTACGGCATTTCGAAGCAGGCGGCGCCGTTCTTCGCCGGCGTGCTCGCGCACCTGCCCGCGATTTGTGCTTTCTCGCGCTCCGTCGGTCGCTTCCTACTATCGGCTCATACCGAATCGCTGGGCGCCCGTGCATGCCGATCTCGGTGTGCAGGACCGCGGGGTGGCGTTGCGGGTGGCGCCGATCTTTCGGACTTCGCCCGAGAAGCCGGAGCGGCAGTTCCATGTGGAGTTCCGCGTGGCCGACGCGTCAAACTGCCCTTACCTGGCGCTGGGAGCGATCGTATGGGCGGGAGTGGACGGGCTCGCGCGAGGGCTCGCACTGCCGGCCGCGGAGGCGGAGGCGCCGTTGCTGCCGCGCTCACTCGAAGCCGCGCTCGCGGCGCTCGAGGTGGACGAAGCACGAGCTTCCTGGTGGAGTGACGAGACCAACTCTGCCTACCTGGTCTTCAAACGGGCGGAGATCGAGTCGCTGAAAGGAGCATCGCCGGAAGAAATCTGTGCGCGTTACGCAGAGGTTTACTAAGTATGAGGGACTTCGGCCTATCTCGTGACCTGCCGGTGAGAGCGGGAGCGACGGCGCTTCTGTTTGTCGATGTGCAGTATTACTCGGCGGAAGGCGGCGGGATGTATGCGGGACTTACACCGGAAGAGATGGAAACGCGCTACGGGTATTTCCTGCTCCGGATGCGCGAGCGAGCGGTCCCGAATATGCAGCGGCTTCAAGGCGCCTGCCGGAAGGCCGGGATTGAAGTGATGTACACGGTGATGGAGAGCTTGACGTCCGACGGGCGGGATATGGGGCTGGATTACAAGATCTCCGGACTGTTCTGTCCGAAGGGATCGCGCGATGCTCGCGTGATCGCCGCGATAGCGCCTGAACAAGACGAGATCGTGATTCCGAAGACGTCATCCTCGGTGTTCATCTCAACCAACATCCACTACGTGCTGGGCAATCTCGGGGTGAAACATCTGATCGTGAGCGGCGTGATGACCGAGCAATGTATCGATTCCACGGTGCGCGATGCGTGCGACTATGGCTATCTGGTCACGTTGGTGACAGACGCCTGCGCGACGCTGACCGAAGAGCGTCACGCGACCTCGATCGCGAATAACCGCGGGTATTGCCGGCAGCGCACAACCGGCGAGATGGTTCGCGAGTTGGCGGCGCTCGGGTGAGCCGCGCTGGTGCGGGCAACTATTTTCCGGCTCCCGGAAGACCGGGAATGCTCCGGCTGGTCCCTGGTCTCCCGGGGGGACCGAGGAACTGGACTTCCGAGGATTACGCGGGCAGGCGAATTGCGATCCGCAATCAGCGTTCGAGCGAGACAATGAGACTGTGAGTAACTGGGCTTTCGCCGCGCGCTCCCTGCGATCTCATAACTACCGGCTCTTCTTCAGCGGCCAGAGCGTGTCTCTCGTGGGCACGTGGATGACGCGGGTCGCCACCGGCTGGCTGGTCTACCGGCTCACCGACTCCGCCGCTCTGCTGGGCCTTGTGGGCTTTGTGGGACAGGTCCCGGCCTTCTTCCTCGCCCCCGTGGCCGGTGTCTGGGTGGACCGTTGGGACCGCCACCGCACGCTCGTCATCACCCAAATCCTCTCCATGGCGCAATCCCTCACGCTGGCGGCGCTCGCGTTAAGCGGAGTGATCGCCACGTGGCACATAGCCTTGCTGGCCTTGATGCAAGGGTTCATCAACGCCTTCGACATGCCGACCCGCCAGGCGTTCGTGGTCCAGATGGTCGATCACCGGGAGGACCTCGGAAATGCCATCGCCCTCAACTCTTCGATGGTCAATGCCGCCCGGCTGGTGGGGCCGGCGCTGGCCGGTCTGATGATCGCCGCGAGCGGTGAAGGATACTGCTTTCTGCTCGATGGGATCAGCTATGTGGCCGTCATCGTGTCGCTCCTGCTGATGAGACTGGCGCCGGTCGCGGTGTCCAAGCCCCGGCGGCAACTGCGGCACGAACTGGGCGAGGGCTGGAAGTACGTGGTCAGCTTCACTCCGGTCCGCTCGCTGCTGCTGCTGCTCGGGCTGGTCAGCCTGGTGGGCATGCCGTACACGGTTCTGATGCCGGTCTTCGCCACCGATGTACTGCACGGGGGCGCGCACACCCTCGGTTTCCTGATGGCGGCGTCCGGAGCGGGGGCGCTCGCCGGCGCCGTAACACTGGCGATGCGTAAGACCGTGTTGGGATTGGGGAAGCGGATCGTCATCGCGACCGCGCTGTCCGGCACCGCCCTGATCGTGTTCGGCCTCTCGCGGCATCTCTGGCTGTCGCTGGCGGTCCTGCCCATTGCCGGCTTTGGCATGATGCAGCAGATGGCGTCGAGCAACACCATTCTGCAGACCATCGTGGATGACGACAAGCGAGGGCGGGTGATGGCTTTCTACTCGATGGCCTTCATGGGCATGACGCCTTTTGGCAGCCTCCTGGCCGGCGGCCTGGCTGCTCGATTCGGGGCGCCGGTAACGATTGCCCTCGGCGGCGCGCTGTGCCTGGGGGGAAGCATCTGGTTCTACCGGGCGCTGCCCGGGATCCGCGCTCTCGTCCGCCCGATCTACGCGCGCCTGGGAATCCTGCCGGAACTGGCCACCGGTCTCCAGCGAGCCACTTCGGTAGAGCCGCCGTCCGCCTGATCGTGTGTCGGCTCCGTCGCCGCCGGACTCGCCATCGCCGGTGCCCGGAGGAGCAGCCTGGCGTGACCAATGCGTTAGAGGCCTGGGGGGCGGCAGGCCGGTGTATACTGACGGCAAACCAGGAAAAGTTCTGGTTCAGGACAAGGAGATATATTTATGCGGTTCCTCATTGGTGTACTGATACTGGCATTCGTACTGAGCTTGAGCGCCGGGGCGCAGGAGAGCGCACTCCAGGCGGATCCGGCCGGCTGGGTGGACATCATGCCCGGCGCGGACCTGACGGGCTGGACGCGGGTTCCCTGGAAGGGCGTCGAGAGCGTGCCGGAGATACAGTGGCATCCGGCGGCGGGGCAACTCGTCTGCGACGGAGACAAGGGGCACGAGTGGCTGCTCTTGGACCGGGAGCTGGGCAACTACATCCTGCACGTGGAATGGCGATTCACGCCGCGGGAAAACGAAACCCGATACAACAGCGGGATCGGAGTGCGGCTGTCGCGCTACGCCGAGATCTGGCACCAGGCGCAGACGACGCTGGCCGGGGGCTACCTGATTGGCGATACGGTTGTGGACGGCAGCATTCAGCGGGTGAACCTCCGGGACCAGATGAAGGAGAACCGCGTAAAACCGGCCGGGGAGTGGAACGTGTACGAGGTGCGGAGCGAGGGCGACACCCTCTCGCTGTGGGTGAACGGGGCGCCGGTCAGCGAGTGGAACGATCCCCTCATCCGGAAGGGCTACATCGCGCTCGAGGCGGAAGGCTTCGAGATCACGTTCCGCAATTTGAAGCTGAAGGAACTCCGTTAGATCGACCGGGGGGGGGGCCAATCCGGGGACTGGAAGGTGTGAGCCGCCACGGCAGATGTCCGCCGCAATCGGACGACGAAAAACGCCAGCCACTGACAGCATTGCTATTTGCGGCTCGTGTTTTTCAAAGGAAAGGGCGCGCCGGAAGAATCCACCGCCTCGCAAGGTCCTGGAAAGATTGAAGCGCGGCGGCACAGTCACGCGACTTTTCCTTGGCTTGGGGTCCTTGGCCCGCGCCTGAGTTAGTGCCGGATGTCAGGGGCCGTTGGCGGTGAGGTCAGGCGTCGACGAGGGGCGTCTTCGGCGTTCGCGGGCTTGTTTGGCCAGGTAGAGTTCGGAGGCGGTTTCTTCTAACTCCTTTTGATAGCCCGCTTCCCACTCCGCCAGGGCGCGCTCGCGGAGGCGGTCGAGGAGGCGATGGCGGCGGCGGGCTTCCATGAGCTTCGCTTGCTGTTGCACGATCTGCACGTGTAGCTGCTGCCCCAGGCGGCGGAGGCGGTTCTGCTCGCGGCGGACGTAGGAGCGGTATTCGTCCAGTTCCACCAGGCGCCGAGGATTGACCGTCGCGCCCGGCGTGGCGCTTTGCCAGAGCGCTTCCCGCGCCGCCCGGACTCGATCCTCGAGGTCGCGGGCGGCCTGTTCGAGCCGGTGGCGCTCGGCGAAGAGCGCCTCGAGGGCGGCCTGTTCGAGGTCCATCTCGGTCTGCCGCCACCGCCTGACTCGCTCCAGTGGAAAGTCGAAACGCTTCATCAACCGCCACCGGGCTTCCGGATACCGGCCGGTTGCTGGACACCCGCAAGCGCGCGCATCGCCTCGCGGGTCTCCTCGATCGGGCTGGTCTCATCGGCCTGCTGGCGGAGGAAGTCGAGCACCTTGGGGCGCAACTGGATGGCGGCATCGAGCTGCGGGTTCGAGCCGGCCATGTAGGCGCCGAGGTTGATCAGGTCCTCGGATCGCTGGTAGGTGGCGAGCACCTCGCGCAGCTTCCGGCTACTGTCGCGCTGCTCGGCGTCGGCCAGCTTGGAGGCCAGGCGGCTGACCGATTGCAGGATGTCGATGGCCGGGTAGTGGCCGGCGGCGCCGAGGTCGCGGGAGAGGACGATGTGTCCGTCGAGGATGGCGCGGACCGCGTCGCAGATGGGCTCATTGAAGTCGTCGCCTTCAACCAGCACGGTGAAGAAGCCGGTGATGGAGCCGGCATTGAACCGGCCGGCGCGTTCGAAGACGCGGGGCAGCAGGTTGAAGACCGAAGGCGTGTAGCCCTTCTGGCTCGGGGGCTCGCCGGCCGCCAGACCGATCTCGCGCTGGGCCATCGCCAGGCGGGTGACCGAATCCATGACCAGCAGGACGTCGGCTCCCTGGTCGCGGAAGTACTCCGAGATGGCCAGGGCGACGAAGCTGGCGCGGAGCCGCAGGGGCGCCGGGCGGTCCGAGGTGGCGGCGATGACGACGGACTTGGCCATGCCCTCCGGGCCGAGCTCGTGCTCGAGGAACTCGCGCACCTCGCGATTGCGCTCGCCGACGAGGGCGATCACGTTCACATCGGCCTGGCTGTGCTTGGCCATCGAGCCGAGCAGTGTGCTCTTGCCCACGCCGCTGCCGCCAAAGATGCCGATGCGCTGTCCCTTGCCGCAGGCGAGCAGGCTGTCGATGGCGCGGATCCCGGTGATGAGCGGCTCGCTGATCGGAACGCGGTCGAGGGGTCCCGGGGGCGGCTGGTGAAGATGGTAGCTGTCCTCGCGTTGGATGGGGCCGCGGCCGTCCATTGGTTCGCCGAAGCCGTCGAGGACGCGGCCCAGGAGTTGGCGGCCGACGGCAATCCGGGACTCTTCCTGGCGGGCGAAGACGGGGTCGCCCGCCTGAAGGCCGTCGATCTCCTCGAGCGGCATGGACAGGACGCGCCCTTCGCGGAAGCCGACCACCTGGGTCCGGACCGGGCGACCGGCCGAGGTACGGATCTCGCAGAAGTCGCCGATCGCCGCGGCCGGTCCGCGGGATTCGACCAGCAGGCCGACGATCTCCGAGACGGTGCCGGTCCAGCACATCGGGTCGGCCTGGTTGACGGCGGCGAGATAGGGGGCGAGGGAGATGGCGTCGATGCTCATGTGTTTTTGTTGGAAGTCAGTCGCGGCAAGAGCGGAGCTGAAGCTCCGCGCCCGCTCATCTGAGACCCCATTTCGTATCCGCGGGATACTGCGGACCGGGCAAGTCGGGCTCGAAGGACCCGTTGCGGGGGACACTGCTGCGGAAGGTGCAGGGCAGGCTACGCAACGGAAGCCAGCCCCGGTCGGCTTGGTGATGGCGTTCGGGGAGGCCGACCGGCCGGTCCGCCGAGGATGCCGTCTGTGGGTCTCGTTGCTGTCCCACCCGCGTCCGCACGGGGGCGCCGCTGAAACGCGCCTCCCGAGGCGTGCCGAAATCCGATCTTGTGCGCTTCATCCCCATTGGGGGCCCTCCGAGCCACCGGGACGTCCCCGCCGGACGAGGTCGGTGAAGCCGCGTTCGATCTCGGCGAGCTGCGAATCGACCGAGGCGTCGAGGTTGCCGCGGGCGGTCTCAATCACGATGCCGCCGCGCTCCAGACCCTGGTCGGGCTGGACTTCGATCCGCGGCGGGGCGCCGCGGCTGTCGAGGGCCTGGCGGATCAGATCGGTGTCGTGGGGGTGGATCCGGACGCGCAACACCTCGCGGGCGTCCACGCGGTCGAGCGCGGCCTTGGCGATGCCGAGCAGGGCGGACGGGTCGGCGGTGAGCTCGCGCCGCAAGATGCGGCGGGCGATGGCGATGGCGAGCTGGACCATGTCCTCCTCCGCCTCACGCCGAAGTCCCGGCTTCATCCTGGCCAATTCCGCAATCTGGCCGGCGAGGTGGGTGGCGGCCTGTTGGAGAGGCGCGCTGAGCCGTTTCTCGGTCTCCGCGCGGCCCTGCTCGACGCCCTGCTTGCGCGCCTGGGACTCCCGAGCCGCCGCTTCGGCCTCGAGTTCGCGGACCTTCGCCCGCAGGGCTTCGGTTTCCGCGGCCGAGTTGGCGCGCGATTGCGGCCGCACGCCGGCCGAGGGCGCGAGCGATCCGGTCGTGCCCCCGGCGGTCTGTTTCCATTGGATTGGCGTGACCTCGGCGGCCTCTTCCGGGGTGAGGATTCTAGACGACATACTGTTCTCCCACCGTGCCCTTCAGGCTCACCACGCCCTCGGCCTCCAGTTGCCGGACGATGGCGATGATCTGCTGCTGGGCGGCTTCGACCTCCTTGATCTTGATCGGGCCCAGGGCGTCCATGTCCTCGCGGAGCATTTCGGCGCCACGCTGCGACATGCACTGGAGGAAGTGGTCCTTCAAGCGGTCGCTGGTGCCCTTGAGCGCGACCGTGAGCAGCTTACGGTCGACGCGGGCGAGGACCTCCTTGATGCCGTCCGGATTGAGCAGCAGCAGGTCCTCAAAGACGAACATGAGGTGCCGGATCTGCTCGACCAGCCTGGTGTCGGCCTCTTCGATGTCCTCCAGAATCTCCTTGCTCGTGCTCGAATCGAGCCGGTTCATCATCTCGGAGACGGCCTTGATGCCACCGTAGGACTCGCGGCTGACCTCGCCGAGAGCCTTCAGTTTCTGGCCGATGATGCCGGCGATCTTGGTGATCACCTCGGGCGAGATCTGGTCGAGACTGGCCATCCGGAGGGCGACGTCGGAACGCAGCTCCGACGGCAGGGAAAACAGCAGCGCCGCCGCCTGGGACGGATTGAGGTGCGACAGGACCAGGGCGATGGTCTGTGGGTGCTCGCTATGGATGAACTTGGCGAGCTGCTGGGGGTCGGCCTTCTGCAGGGCATCGAAGCTGGCGGATTCGCTGCCGAGCGTCTTCATCAGCCGATCAAGCAGCTTCTGGGCATGTTCGGGTCCGAAGGCGTTGAGGAGAATCTTGCGCGCATAGTCCACGCCACCCTTGATGACGTAGTTGTGCGCGAGCTGCATCTGGTAGCACTCTTCGAGGATCTTCTCGGCGTGGTCCGGGGCGATGGCGCCCATCGTGGCCACCTCGCGGCTGATGGAGTCCACCTCCTCCTCGCTGAGGTTGCGCATGATGTCGGCGCTGATCTCGGGGCCGAGGACGACGACGAGAATGGCCGCCTTGCGGAGGCCGGATACTCGATCTTCGGGGCCTGCGTTGGTGATCATGCCGTGCTACCCCTCTTCGTTCAGCCAGGTGCGGACCAACTGCGCCATGGCCACGGGATCCTTCTGGGCTTCATCGCTCAGATGTTTGGTCAGCACCTCGGCCTTCTTCGTCTTAACCGAGGGGAGTTTGAGCGAGCGCAGTGCTTCCTGCTCGAGGCGCGCCTTCAGTGCGGTCTGCTCCGCCAGGCGCTCCTCCATCTGGGTCCGGACGCCGGCTGTCTCCTCGCCGGAATCACCTTCGGCCGAGCCTTGTGGAACGGGAAGAGCTTTCCGGGTGGAGACGCTCTGGACCTTGCGCCGGCTCCCCTTGCGGCGAAGCAGAAACAGCAGGAAGATCACGGCCAACAGGACGGCCAGGCCCGCCCCGGCGCCGACGACGAGGAGCGTTCGCTCGCCGAGCATATCGGTCAGCCACGACGGCAGTGTGATCGGCAGGCCGGAAGGCGCGGACGGCGGCGTCTCGAGTGGCTGCCAGTTGCGCGTGGACTCGAACGGCAGGCTCTCCACGATAAGCTGGTCTCCCCGGTCCGGCTGCAGACCGATCGCAGCGCTGACCAGCTCGCGGATGGCCACGAGCTTTTCGTCGCTGGGCGGCACAACCTGGCGCGTCGCTTCCTCGCCCTGTCCCTGCCACTCGACCTCGTGATCCACCAACAGCGATACCGAGACGCGCTTCACGTCACCTTGCGGCAGCCGGACGCGCCGCACCGTGCGGCTGGTCTGGTAGGCGATGTTCTCGGTCCTCCGGGTGTGGCCGCTGCCGGTCCGTCCGGTGGTAGTGGTGGAGCGCGGCAGGGTCGATGCGGTCCCCGGCACGCCGCCGGTGCTGAGACCGGTCCCGCTGAGGTCCTCGGTGCGCTGCGAGGAGGCCATCACCGACTGGTTGGGGTCGAAGAACTCCTCGCTTTGCTCCCCGGAAGTGAAGTCGCAATCGACGCTCACGCCGGCGCGGAAGCCGTCGGGGCCGAGCAGCGGTTCGAGTGTGGTGTGGATTTTGGCCAGCAGATCCCGCTCGATGCTGTGGCGATATTCGAGCAGCGCATCGGAGGGGACACTCGCATCGAGGGTCTCGCCGGTCCGGGAGCGGTTCAGGAGGTTGCCGCGCATGTCGAGAACCGATACCGATTTCGGCTCCAGGCCCGCGACGGCGCTCGACACCAGATAGCAGATCGCCTGGACGTTCTGCGGCGAGAGTTCCGTGCCGGGCCGCAGCTTTACCATCACACTGGCTTTGGCGGGGCGGCGCGACTCGACAAAGATGGATTCCTTGGGAAGGGTGATGTGAACGCGGGCGACCTCGACCTCCGACAGCGCGGTGACGGAACGCTCGAGTTCTCCTTCGAGCGCCCGGTGGTAGTTCACCTGCTCGGCGAAGTCGGTGGCTCCGAAGTTGTTTCCATCAAACAGCTCGAAACCAAGGCGGCCGCTATGGGGCAGGCCGGAGGCGGCGAGTTGCAGCCGCATCTCGGCCACCTGTTCGGACGGCACCAGGATCGAGGCCCCGCCGTCGGCGAGCCGGTATTCAATGTCCGCGGCCCGCAGACGCTCGATCACCTGCCCGGCGTCCTCGGGCGCGACGCCCGTATACAGCGGCTTGAAGTCCCGTTCCTTGTTCCAGTGCGAGAGGCTGTAGAGCGCGGCCACGACGGCAAGAGCGGCCAGGACGATGGAGATCCTTTGCCGCGGCGACAGACTCGCAAGCAGTTTTCTGAGCTGTTCCATGACCGTCTACCGGGTTACACCTGCATGCGCATGACTTCCTGGTAGGCCTGGACGACTTTGTTCCGCGTCTGCAGGAACAGTTCGAAGGCCAACTCGGCGCGCTGGGTGGCGAGCGCGACGTTGTGGATGTCCTCGCGTTGGCCGGAGAGCAACTCCCCGACGCCGGTCTCCGCCGTCTGCCGGTATTGCTCCACCTGCGCGACGGCGTCGGAGAGCACCTGGCGGAAGCCACTGCCGGCGGCACCGGCGCGGTCCGGCGCGGACGGGGTCCGGATTTCGGGGATGCCGGGCGGAATTCCGAGCGCGTGAATCGGTGAGGGCATGGCGTTACCGGAGCAGCTCGATCGAGCGGCTGATCATATTCTTGATGGCCGACATGGCCGAGACATTCGCCTGGTAGCCGCGGGAGGCGTCCATCAGATCGACCATGTCCTCGGCCGGATTGATCCTGGGGAAGGCCACGTAGCCCTCGGCGTTGGCGTCGGGGTGGCCGGGCTGGTAGCGCAGGATCGGATCCCGGGTATCTTCAATGACCTGGTCCACGCGAACACCGGTTCCCGCCTCGCCGAGCTCGGCATGAAAGGCGTCGGCGAAGCCGGCGTCGGGCTCGGGGGCGAAGACGACGTCCTTGCGGCGATAGGGCCCGCCTTCGGGCGTCCGTGTCGTCTCGGCGTTGGCCAGATTCTCGACCAGCAGGCTGGCGCGGGTGCGCTGCGCGGCCATGCCCGAGGCGCTCACTGAGAGAGAACTGAAAAGACTCATCCGTTTCTGCCTTCCTGGACGGCGCTGCGGACCATCTGAATCTGGGCGCGCAGCAGGTTTGACGCGAGGTTGAATCGCAACGCGTTTTCCGCCAGCAGCCGCGCCTCGCGGTCGATGTCGACGTTGTTGCCGTCGGTTTTCGACTGCAGGCCGTCCACTTCCTGGACCGTGGGCGTCGCGCCCTGAGCAAGCGCGGTGAACTCGTGCTGGAAGTCGATGTCACGGGTCCGGTAGCCGGGCGTGTCCGCATTGGCGATGTTGGACGAGACCACACGCTGGCGGGCCGCCAGCAGGTCCATGTAGTGTTCGAGTTGTGTGGCGATGCCGTTCAACATCTCGCGGAAGTGCAATGCAAGCGGGTGACCAAGTTGGATGGAAGCGCTACAGAAGGCTTTGGAGGGCTGTTTGGGTGGCGGAATTCTGCCTTCTGACAAAGATTCGGCACTGGACCGAGGGTGATTTTGGGGGCGGAGTAAGAGGATTCGGTGTTTCATTCCGGAATGGGGGTTCCGTTTCGAGACGGGGTCCCGATGGGCGGGGCGGCGAGGTGGGGGAGGTCGCGTTCGAGGGTCCCGTTGGCGGAGCGGCGGGTGCGATGGGAGGGACGGGCTCATCTGAGACCCATCCCGTATCAAGCAGATACAGGTGCGCCGAATGCGGAGGTTCCGTTGCGGGGGACACCGCTGCGGAAGGTTCCGGGAAGGCCACACGACGGAAGCCCGCAAGGTCCCCGACGAGGCGGGTGGCGTGGGTCGGGGGAGGCGGATCTGCCGCTCCGCCACGAGGATCCGGCTTAGGTGGGTTTCATTCTTGTTCCACACGCGTCCCCGCGGGTGAGACCCACAATTGCACCGGCGGGGGCGGGAGTTGTTAGACTGCGCTTCATGAAGGCTTATCAGATTCCGTCCGCGCCGGGCACCAACGAGCCGCGAATGGTTGACCTCCCCGATCCGCAGCCGGGGCACGGCCAGGTGCTCGTGCGCATGCGAGCGGCGTCGCTCAACTATCGTGACCTGGTGATCGCCGGCAGGGCCCGCGACCGGGGCCTCGGAACACCCCTCATTCCGCTGTCGGATGGCGCCGGCGAGGTGATCGCCAGCGGCGAGGGAGCCGACCGCTTCCAGCCGGGCGACCGCGTGGCCGCGGGCTTCATGCAGACCTGGCTCGACGGCCCCAATCGCGAGGCGTACGGAGGATCGGCCCTGGGGGGCTCGATCGACGGCGTGCTCGCCGAACAGTGCGTCTTCGACGAGCGCGGTCTGGTGCGTTTCCCCGATCATCTCTCCTGGGAGGAGGCCGCCACGCTCCCCTGCGCGGCGGTGACCGCCTGGAATGCCATGTTCGAGAGCGGCGACCTGCATCCCGGCGAGACGGTGCTCGTGCTGGGTTCGGGCGGCGTGTCGGTCTTCGCACTCCAGTTTGCACGGCTCGCCGGCGCCCGGGTGGTCGCGACCTCGAGCAGCGACGCCAAGCTCGAGCGCCTGCGGGAGCTCGGCGCCAGCCAACTGATCAACTATAAGAGCAATCCCGAGTGGGGCGATACGGTTCGTGAGCTGACCGGCGGCGGCGTCGATCAGGTGATCGAGATCGGCGGGGCCGGGACACTCGAGCAGTCGCTTCGTGCGGTCCGGGCGGGCGGGACGGTCAGCCTCATCGGCATCCTGGCCGGCAGCGGGGACTTCCAGCCGAACCGGATCTTCGCCAAAACGATCCGGTTGCAGGGCATCTACGTCGGCTCGGTGGCGATGTTCGAGGCGATGAACCGCGCCATCGGCGGGGCAGCGCTCAGGCCTGTGATCGACCGGGTGTTCGGATTCGCGGAGGCGCCCGAAGCCTACCGGCATTTGCAGTCCGGGAGCCACTTCGGCAAAGTCGTTATCGGCATCGGCATCGGCTGACAGCACGCCCCGCGGCGCGGCATCGCCGTTACCGGGCGCCAGGCGCGACATCGCCGTCCCGGAGGCGGTACGATCAGAGAACATGCGCTGGACGGTCCTCTGCTGTCTTTTGGTCGTGTGCGGCTGTTCCTTCCAGCCCAGCTTGCCGGATCTGCCGGACCGGGATAAGTTGCCGCTCCGATCGAGTGTCGATGGCCGCTATGAGGACGTGCTGGCGGAGCCTGGATCGGCCGAAGCCAACGGCCAGCTCGGCATCGTCCTCGAGGGACTGCAAGACGCCGTACACGCCGAGATCCTCTACCGGCGGGCCTTTCTGCTGGCTCCCCAGGAGTTCCGGTGGCTCTACTACGTCGCCGTGACGCAGGCGGCCCAAGAGCAACTACGATCCGGCCGCCGCCAGCTTCCGGCACGCACTGATGGTGGATGGAAGCTACCTGCCCGCGAAGCTTCGCCTGGCCGAGGTCGCCTTCCGCATGGGCAACATGACCGAGTGCGAACAGCTTGCCGGCGAACTGGCCCCCGACCCGCAGGCGGCGGCGCTCGGCGAGTACTGGCGCGGCCGCGTGTTCAGCCAGCGCGGGGACCTGGCCGCCGCCCGCGACGCGTTCCAGAAGGCGTGCGAGCGGTACCCGGCGTTCGGCGACGCCCACCGAAGGTGGGCGGAAAGCGCGTTGCGGCTGAACGACGACGCCACCGTGCGGGAACAGATGCTGCTGGCGGACCGCTATCGGTTTCAGACCCCGCCACTGCCGGATCCGCTGCTCGAGAAGGTTTTCGGCGAGCAGACGCGGGCCTCCGATCAGCTCCGCCTGGGGCTCGAGGCCGAATCGCAGGGAAAGCTGCGTGAGGCCGGGGAACACTATCGCACGGCCCTCGCGATGGACCCCCGATCGGACGCCGCCCAGGCCCGCCTCATCCGGATCGCGATCGAAGATGGCAAGTACGACGAGGCGCTCGACCACTACACCGCCGCGCGGCAGATCGACAGCACCCAGGCCGACGCGCACGCCAACTACGGACTGCTGTTGCTGCGCCAGGGGCGCTTTCAGGAGGCCCAGGCGGCCTTCGAGGAAGCCCTGCGCCTCAATCCCTACCACCCCGACGCGCTGGCCTATCTCGGCCACCTGAAGGAACACAACAACGAGCAGCGGGAGGCGGAACGCCTGTACCGGACGGCCATCGAGTGCCGCGACGGGTTCCGGGAGGCGCACATGTTTCTCGGCGAGCTGCTGGTCAATGAGCGCCGCTATGAAGAGGCCTTCGCGCAGTTTCGCGAAGTGCGCTCAGTGGAGGACGAGAAGTCGCCCGACCTACTCTATCGGCTGTCTTCGCTTTACACTGTGGCGGGGGATCGCGCCGAGGCCCAGCGGTGCCTCGAACAAGCGCGCGAGTTGGCCCGGAAGTTCGGCCACACGGATCTGCTGGATCGGATCGAGGGCGCGGGGCGTATCCGCTGAGCTGCGTTGGACCAGGAGTTGGGGCTTCTCGGGGGATTGTTCGATGGCGGGCCGACGTCTGGTGTTGGCAAGAGGCGCCAACACGGCTCGCACGAGTGTCAACTTTGCCTGGCGGCCGGCAAGAATAGGGCTGAAACCGGCTCGGCAGACTCCGCTTCCTTCGGTCGCGGCTCGCAGCCGGCCAAACGCTCACTTGCGAGCCGCGACCGAAGGGAGCGGAGTCTGCCCGGTTTTCGAGGGTGCGCACGCCACACTCAATTCCGGGGCGGAGGAACGAGGTGGCTTCAGCAGCGACCGGCCACCTGCTACCTGCCACCAGCTACTTTGGCGCGGAGATTTCCTGGTCCTTGTACTGCAACTGGTAGAGCTTCCAGTAAATGCCCTTTTGCGCGAGTAACTGGGAGTGGCTGCCGAGCTCGCGCATCTCGCCGTGGTGCATGACGAGGATGCGGTTCGCCTTCTGGATGGTCGACAGGCGGTGGGCAATGATGATGGAGGTCCGTCCCTCGACGAGATTGGCGAGCGCCTCCCGCACGCGGAACTCGGTTTCGGTGTCGACGCTCGAGGTCGCTTCGTCCAGAATCAGAAACCGCGGCTGGTGGGCCAGAGCGCGGGCAAAGCTGATGAGCTGCTTCTGTCCGGTGGAGATGCCGGCGCCGCTCTCGTGCACCGGATGGGAGAAGCCGCCGGGCAGGGAGTGGATGTAGTCGAGCAGATTGACCTGCTCGGCGGCGGCGATCAGATGATGCTCCTTGATCCACTCGGTGCCGAGGCGGATGTTGCGTTCGATGGTGCCGCTGAACAAGTGCGGGTCCTGCAAGACCACGCCGAAGTGCCGGCGGAGTTCGGCCGGATCCATGTTGCGGATATCGACACCGCCCACGCGGATGGCGCCCTTGCTGACGTCGTAGAAGCGCAGCAGCAGGCTGATGAGCGTGGTCTTGCCGGCGCCGGTGTGGCCGACGACGGCCATGGTTTCGCCGGGCTCGATGGTCAGGCTGACGTCCTTGAGCACCCAGTCCTCATTGTTGTAGGCGAACCAGACGTGGTCGAACTCCACCCGGACGGGCCCGGAGGGGAAAGGGGTGGGCGACGGGGGCGCCTGGATGTCCGGCTGGGTATCCAACAGATCGAAGATCCTCTCGGAGGCGGCCACGGCCGATTGCAGGATGTTGTACTTCTCGCTGAGATCCTGGATGGGGCGGAAGAAACGCATCCCGTATTGGAAGAAGGCCAGGAGGATGCCGAGGGTTAGCTCGCCTTGCTCGATCTTGTAGCCGCCCAGGCTCAGCAGGCCGGCGACGGCCACCATGCCGATGAATTCGACCAGCGGGTAGAACCAGCCGTAGGCCAAGATCGCGTCCTTGTAGGCATCCATGTGCTCGCGGTTGATGACGTCGAACTGATGGTCGCTGCGCGCCTGCCGGTTGAATAGCTGGAGCACGCGGATGCCGCTGATGTGTTCCTGAATATGCGTATTGATCTTGGCGATGGCCACGCGGATGCGCCGGTAGCTGCGGGAGACCTTGCGGCGGAAGATGATGGTGATGCCGAAGACGAATGGCGAGGCCAGCAAGAGGACGCCCGTTAGTCCAGGACTAAGCTGCAACATGGCAACCATCACGAAGGTGAGCATCAGGACATCGGCAATGATGGTGACGATGCCCGAGCTCAAGGCTTCATTGAGGGTGTCGACGTCGGTGGTGACGCGAGTTACCAGGCGGCCGACCGGATTCTTATCGTAGAAGGAGACGTCGAGTTTCTGCAGGTGGGCGATCAACTCCTTGCGGAGGACAAACATGCCGTGCTGGCCGGTCCACTGCATCAGGTACTGCTGACCGTACTGGAGAAACAGTCCGGCGAGGATGATGATCAGGTAGGCGGTGCCGAGCTGGGCCAGGCCGCGGACCGGATCGGTGGAGAGGTAGCGGTCCCAGAAGTAGCGTCCGGCCACGGCGTTGGAGGGGACCAGATAGCGGTCCACGGCGGACTTGGTAAGCAGGGGACCGACCACCTGGATCGCGGAGTTGATCAGCAGCAGAAACAGCGCCACCGACATCACCGGCCAGAAGGGCACCACGTAGGCAAGCAGGCGCCGGAGGAGGCGCCAGTCGTATATTTTCCCCTTTACTTCTTCGTCCAATTCACCAGTGTAGCGGTAGCCGGTGGCCTCGGTGAAGGGGAAGATGGGGACGGGATGGCGGCGCGGCCGGTCAGGCCTGGTCCATGTCCGGGACGGCCGTCGGGGAGCCGGCCGGCGGGGGGCCGGAGACGGCCGCACTGGAAACTCACGAAGCCGGCCAGCAGCACCAGGAGCGATTCGAGCGTTGCCCAGGGGCCGTAGTGTTCGTCCTGGACAGATCGCCGGAAGATCCGCCATTTCTCGGCCAGTGGCAGCAGACGGTAGCCGCTGACATTGGTGTAGGTCTCCGAATGGATACCGCATTCATAGAGCTTCGCGAGGCAGGCGGCGAAGCTGTTCACTTCGGAGTGGACCACCCGGGCCGAGGAGGCGTAAGCCACTCGCGCCTCCGGAGAGCGCTCCAACAGCCGATGAATGATCTCCGTGTCGCCGACGATCGGCATCGCGAGAAACGGTCCCAGCGACTCGAAGACATCGCGCCGCACAGCCATGTTACCCGCGTGGCCAAAATAGTAACTTCGGAGCCTATTATCGAGTAGATAACGGAGCTTCGCGTCGTAGTAATTCTCCTGGCGGCGGAGGAGCGAGGAGTTCGAGTCGGGATAGGCCAGATAGCCGAGTACGATGGGGGCGGCGGAGCGGTCGATTTCCGCGGCGAGCCGTTCGAGCCAGTCCGGCTGGGCGACACAGTCGGCATCCAGAAAAATCACGTAGCGGCCACGGGCCGCGCCGATGCCGCGGTTGCGCGCGAGATACGGGTCGCGGCAGGATTCGTGGAGGAGCGTGGCACGGCCAAAAGACGCGGCGATCTCCGCCGACCGGTCAGTGGAGCCGTTGTCGATGAGGATCACCTCGAAGCGGCCGGGGGGGAGCGTCTGGGCCTCGAGCGCCCGGAGGCAGTGCGGGAGCCATTTCTCTTCATTCAGAAAAGGCACCACGACGCTCATGTCGGGCTGACAGCCACCACGATTTTCCGCCATTGTTATTCCTCCAGCTAACCGACGCGGGGGCTCCTCCGACCTGTTTCAAGGGAAGTATACCGGACGTGGGATGATCCCCGCTGACCGACGGCCGCGACATTGCCGATCGTCTTCACACCAGGATCGCTTCAAGCCGGGACGGGGAATAGCGGCGGAGGGCGAGATCGTAGCCGGCCCGGGCGATCTCGTCCCGCAATTCCGGGTGCTCGATCAGGCGGATGCAGGCCGCGGCCAACTCCGGCGCCGTTTCGCCCAGCAGAAGGTGGATGCCGTCGACGACCTCCAGGCCTTCCGCTCCGGCCGGGGTGGAGATGATCGCGCGGCGGTTCGCGAACGCTCCCAGGATCTTGATGCGGGTGCCGCCGCCGGCACGGATGGGCGCGATGACGAGGTGCGCGCCGCGATAAAGAGATGCCAGGTCGTCGACGAAGCCCGGCCATTCGATTCCGGCACGCGCGTTGATGGTCCGGCGGAGCGCGGGCGGACCGTAGCCGGCCACCTGGACGCGAAACGTCCGCCCGGCCTCCGCCAGCAGGGGCAGCACGTCGCTGGCGAAGAAGCAGAGCGCGTCCTCGTTCGGGTAGTAGTTCATGTTCCCGACAAACAGCAGGGTGGGCTCACCGCCGGCGGAGGGCGCGGGCGGGGCGGGCGGAACCGGAACCGTGTTCGGCAGCAGGACCGCCGCGGACGTTAGCTGGCGATCCGTCAGATATTGCCGCTCCGCATCGGAGGAGACGTAGACGGTGTCGAAGCCGGGCAGCCAGGTCCGTTCCTCGCGCTCGAGGAAACGGGCCTCGGATTGGAGCCGGCGCGCCCGGCCGGCGAGGCCGTTCTCCTCGCAAAGCCGCGCGATGCGGAGACGCGTGCGGACCTCGCTCTCATCGAGGTCCAGGCGGCAGGGCACGCGGCCGAGAAACGAGGCGGCATACGGCGCCATCGAGTGGCGGAAGAGGTGGACGGCGTCGAACTTCGCAGCCTCGATGTGACGCGGCAGGCGGGCCCCGCACGGCCAGTCTTCCGGCTCGCCGCGCCGGGAACGATACAGGATGGCCGCCCGGACGCGGGCTCGTTCCGCCGGGCCGTAGGATGTGGGTCCCGCCGCCGACACGTTGTCCGGCAGCACGCCCGGGACGGGCAGCCCGTCGGGCCGCGGAACGACGAGCGACACCGAGTAGCGCCGGCCAAGCGCCTCGGCGACGGCCCAGGCGCGCATCGACAGGCCCGTTCCGCGGCGGCGCGGCCAGGCGGAGCTGAGGAAGAGGAGTCTGGGCAAACCTCGCACGTCACCCTTCCCTGACGGCATCGAAGATCCCCCGCCTGCTGGAGACCGGCCGGACCGACACGTGGAACCCGGCCGCCCGCAGCCGCGCCGCGAGCGTCTCGATCGAATAGGAATCGACGCCGTCGACGCGCGTACCCTCCGGCAGCAGCTCCATCTGCTCCTGCGGGATCTCATGATACTCGCCGACAATCCTCTCGACTCTTGCCAGCAGCCGGCTGGTCAGGAGAATCGGAAACTCGCTGCCCTCACAGTCGACTTTCAAGAGGCGGACGCGCTCGAAAGGACCCCGGGCAGATCGCCGACGTGCTTGGTCAACTGGGAGAAGTTGCCTGGCCGCGGTTCATAGGCCAGGATGTTCCGACATCCCATCGCGTGGCAGGTCTGCCCGAGCCACCGCCGCCCGAATTGTTCGTGTTGGTAATGGAAGCGGACGGTCTCCGGGTGGTTCATGCGGCGGCAGGAGTCCAGACAGCGGAGGATGGAAACAGACGACGCAGGCGTTCGTCGACGCATTGGTCCAGCAAGAGTCGCATCAGGAGTGCGCCAGCAGCAGGTCCTTGGCCTCCTCAAGAGCCGGCACAGCTAGTTCACGGCTCACCGTCGGGAATCCCTCAAGAAAATCCTCCAGGGTTTCACCGCCTTCGAGGTATTGAAACAGAGTCTGCACTGGCACACGAGTCCCCCGGAAGACGGGCGTTCCGTGCATCACTTCCGGATCCCGGCTTATCGCCTCTGCCATAGTCCTATCCTCTCACGGTCGCGCCCAGTTCAAACGACTCTGTTCGTTCCTGAACCGCTGCCTCCCGTAGCGTGATAGTCGATTATGCTTTGTTCCTTGGCCAGGATGGCCAAGGTCCACCCGCCGCCCGGGCGTCGTTTGTTTATAATGAAAGAACTGTCTCGGCAGCGGTGCGCCGTCATTCCCGACCACAGTGAGAATCCTGGTCGCCCGGTGCGGGCGTTAAAGAATCGGAGCCGTGCTGCGCGGCTTCCGGGTGTGAGAGATGTTCGAGAACTTAAGCGATAAGCTGCAGCGGGTCTTCAAGAACCTGCGCGGCGAAGGCAAATTGTCGGCGGAGAACATGGAAGTCCGCCTTGAAGGAGATCCGCATGGCTCTCCTCGAGGCCGACGTCCATTTCAAGGTCGTCAAGGAGCTGATCGCGAACATCAGGGAGCAGGCCATGGGCGAGGACGTGCTCACGGCGCTCTCCCCCGGCCAGCAGGTGGTCAAGATCGTCCGCGACGAGCTGGTCAAGGTCCTCGGCAGCCATCACTCCCGGCTCCGCTTCGCCAATGAGCCGCCGACCGTGATCCTCATGGTCGGCCTTCAGGGTTCCGGTAAGACCACCACCACCGGCAAGCTGGCCCGATGGCTCAAGAGGAACGGCCACAACCCGACCATGGTCTCGGTGGACGTCTACCGGCCGGCCGCGAGGAAGCAAGTTGCGCGTCATCGGCAAGCAGATCGGCCTGCCGTACTATGACGGCAAGCCCGAGGAAGAGAACGATCCGCTGGCGCTCGCCCGCTCGGCCCGTATCGAGGCCGTGCAGACGGGCAAGGACGTCGTGCTGGTGGACACCGCGGGCCGCCTCCACATTGACGATGCGCTGATGGACGAACTGGGCCAGCTCAAGGAACGGCTCAACCCCACCGAGATCCTGTTTGTCGCCGATGCGATGACCGGCCAGGACGCGGTCAAGTCGGCCAAGCAATTCCATGACCGGCTAGGCATTACCGGGTGTTCTGCTCACCAAGATGGACGGCGACGCTCGCGGCGGCGCGGCGCTCTCCATTCGCACCGTCACCGGACAGCCGCTCAAGTTTGTCGGCGTCGGCGAGAAGTTCGACGCGCTCGAAGAGTTTCACCCCGACCGGATGGCGTCCCGCATCCTCGGCATGGGCGACGTGCTCTGCCTGATCGAGAAGGTTGAAGGCCAGATCGACTCAGAAGGAAGCCGAGGAGATGCAGCGGAAGATCCTCGACAACGAGTTCACGCTCGAGGACTTCCGCAACCAGCTGCGGCAGCTCCGCAAGCTCGGTCCGCTCGAATCGATCTCTCAAGATGATGCCGGAGATCGGCCCGATGAAGGGCATCAAGGACGTCCAGGTGGACGAGAAGGAGATGACGCGGGTGGAGGCGATCATCGACTCGATGACCGCGAAGGAACGCCGCAACCACATGCTCATCAACGGTTCGCGCCGCCGCCGGATCGCGCGGGGCAGCGGCACGACGGTACAGCAGGTAACCGGTACTGAAACAGTACGGGCAGGCGCGGAAGATGATGCGGAGCTTCTCCGGCGGCGTTCATGGGCAAGCGGATGGGCAAGAAGCTCGCGAAGATGAAGATGCCGCGGGGTTTCGGTTAGCTCGCTCGAGGGCCGGGCGAAGCGTGTCAGACCGGCCTTGAATTTGGCGGTGCGGGTGCGTAACACCTGCCCGGGAGACGCTATCAAAAGGAATAAGGAAACAGCATTATGGTAACAATTCGGCTGGCCCGGTTCGGCTCGAAAAAGAAGCCGACCTATCGGGTCGTCGTCACGGACAAGCGGAAGCCACGGGATAGCGATTCGATCGAGATGGTCGGCCACTACAACCCGGTCACCGAACCGGCCGAGGTCGTGCTGAAGCATGATCGGATCGAGTATTGGATGAGCGTCGGGGCACAGGCTTCAGACACAGTGAAGCGGCTGCTCAAGTCCAATCCGAAACCGGAACAGGAAGCAGCGGAAACGCCGGCCGGCTGAAACGGTCGTGCGCCGAAGCGAGCTGCGCTGACCGAACGAGCGACTCTCTGAAAGGCTCCCGCCGGAATCCGCAACTTGTTGGCTGGCATAAACCTAGTCGGTGTTATCATCGGATCAGACAGACGTATTTCCGGGATTTACCGGGGTACGCTGTGATGGCGGTGAATGACGGCCGAGGGGAGGCTGGGGTTCAAGTGGAGAGGAGACGCTGTCATGTCAGGGATGAAGCAACTCGTTGAGGATATTGCGAAGGCTCTCGTGGACATCCCCGAGGAAGTCAGCGTGCGCGAGGTGGAAGGAGAACAGGTAACTGTCCTGGAACTCCGCGTCGCGCCCAGCGACTTAGGAAAGGTAATCGGCAAACAGGGGAGAACGGCCAGATCCATCCGGACGTTGCTCGGCGCGGCCGGCATGAAGCTGAACCGCCGGTTCACGCTCGAGATCCTGGAGTAGGCTCCCGACGGGCGCCGACAGCGTGGTGGCATGAGTCGATCGCCCGAGTCGCCGGAAGAGTGGATCGCGGTCGCCCGCCTGCTGAAGCCGTGGGGGCGTCGGGGAGAGCTGAGTGCTGTCTCCCTGAGCAGTCATCCGGAGCGGTTCGAGCAGTTGGATGAAGTCAGCCTCTTCAACGGGGCGGATTTCCCGAACCAGGTGCGGACGTTTCGCGTTTCCAATGTTTGGGAGCACGGTCCGCGGCTGATCTTCGGGTTTGAAGGCGTCGAGTCGATCTCGGACGCCGAAGGGTTGCGCGGCGCCGAGGTTCGGATCCCGCTGGCGGAGCGATTTCCGCTGCCGGAAGGTGAGTACTACCACGCGGATCTGGTCGGCTGCCAGGTGATCGAAGCCGGCGAGGGCCGCGAGATCGGCACGGTTCGCGACTTCATGGAAGCGGGCGGCAACGGCCTGCTCCAAGTGGTCGACGGGCGCGGGACGCGAGGTCCTGGTGCCGTTCACGAAAGCGATCTGCGTGGGGATCGATGTGGAGAAGAGGCGGATCACCGTGGATCTGCCGGATGGCTTGCTGGAATTGAACGCGGGATGATCTTTCACATTGTCACGATCTTTCCGGAGTTCTTCCACGGCCCGTTGGATCACGGGGTGGTCGCCAGGGCGGCGGAAGCGGGCCACTTGGATATCCGGGTCCACGACCTGCGCCGGTGGACCAGCGATCGCCACAAGACGGTCGATGATCGGCCGTTCGGCGGCGGTGAAGGCATGGTGCTGAAACCGGAGCCGCTGTTTGCGGCGGTCGAGGAAATCTGGCCCGAGCGGACGGCGCAGCAGCGCGCGGTGCTGTTGTCGGCACAAGGTCCGCTGTTCCGGCAGGAGAAGGCACGGGAGCTGGCCGCGGTCGATGAGATCATGCTCATCTGCGGGCGCTATGAAGGCGTCGATGAGCGGGTGGCCGAGCACTTGGCCGATGAAGAGTTGTCGATTGGAGATTACGTGCTGAGCGGTGGCGAGCTGGCGGCGGCGGTGGTCGTCGATGCCGTGGCCCGGCTGATTCCCGGAGTACTGGGCAACGAGCAGTCCGCCGTTGCCGAGTCGTTCGGGGAGCCGGGGATTCTCGACTGCCCGCACTACACCCGGCCGGCGGAGTTCCGCGGCTGGCGGGTGCCGGAAGTTTTGTTGAGCGGTAATCACGAGCAGATTCGCCGCTGGCGGCAATCGGCGGCGGTCGAGAAGACCTCGCGCCACCGCCCGGAGTTATTGGAAGCCCGACTGGGCACGGACGAGAAGAATTAGCGCTACGCAGGCGCAGGTTGGGAGCCTCCGCTCCCTTCGGTCGCGGCTCGTTTCCGGTTACCGGGCCGTGACCAAAGGAAGCGGCTCCCAGCGAAGACCGCGCGGACGCAGCCAAGGAGTTCAGGAAGAGATCACCATGAGAAACGCATTGTTGGAGAAGGTGAGCAAGAAGCAGTTGCGGGAAGACCTCCCGGAGTTCCGGCCGGGGGACACCGTCCGCGTACAGGTCAGGATTCGCGAAGGTGAGAAAGAGCGCCTGCAGGCTTTTGAAGGAACACTCATCGCGCGGAACAACAGCGGTGTGTCCGAGACGATCACCGTCCGGAAAATCAGCTTCGGCCAGGGCGTGGAGAGGATCTTCCCGATCCATGCGCCGGTGGTGGACCGCATCGAGCTGATCCGCACCGGCCGGGCGCGTCGCGCCAAGCTGTATTACCTGCGGGCCCTCCGCGGCAAGGCCGCCCGGTTGAAGGAGCGCGACACCCGTTTCAAAGGGAAGTGAGCACCGCGGTGGCGGCTCGAGGAAAGACGCGATCGGCCGTGACCGGCTTTCGCTGCCGGGGCGACATGGAACGCGCCGCCCGTGCGAACGGCTACCGCGCGATTGCGGGCGTCGATGAAGCCGGCCGCGGCTGCCTGTTCGGACCGGTATTCGCGGCGGCCGTGATCCTCGATCCCGACCGCCCGATCCGCGGTCTCAATGACAGCAAGGTGCTGCCGGCCGAGGAACGCGAACGATTGTCGGCCCGCATTCGGGAGCGCGCCGTGGCGTGGGCGGTCGCCTCGGCCGACGCCGCCGAGATCGATCGCATCAACATCTATCAGGCCTCCCGGCTGGCGATGAAGCGCGCGCTCGAGCAACTCGACCCCGCCCCGGACTACCTGCTGGTCGATGCGCTGGCGGTCGACATCGAGCTGCCGCAGCAGGCGCTGATTCACGGCGACGCGCGCTGCCGTTCCATCGCCGCCGCCTCGATTCTCGCCAAGGTCGACCGGGACGCCGCCATGTGCCGCTGGGATACAACGTATCCCGCCTACGGACTCGCGCGTCACAAGGGGTACGGCACCCCGGAACATTGCCGCGCCCTCGAGCTCCACGGGGCCACGCCGGAACACCGCCGGACGTTTGAGCCGGTGCGGATCGCTTGCGGCCTGCCGCCGATGCCCCGCGCCCGGAAGCGCCGCCTGGCGATGCTGGAAGGGCAGATGGATTTGTTCGAGGAGGCATTGGCAACCTGATGTCATCGGCTTCAACCAACAGCGCCATGAACGTCACCTCGAGCCAGGAGCACACCGCGCCCCACTGGTACAACAAGCTGGTCGGCCTGCTGCTGGCCATCCTGTGCTTTGAGATGGGGATGTTTCTGATCGCCTTCCCCTGGTCTCAATACTGGAGCGTGAATTACTTCTCGTGGATGTCGCCGGAATGGCGGCAAGTGTGGATGAACCCGTATTTCCGGGGCGCCATCAGCGGTTTGGGATTGCTGAACCTCTTCGTGTCGCTGGTCGAGGTCCTGCGGCTGCAGACGTCGACGTCGCGCCGGCCGAAGAGCTGAGGGGCGGAGGGGCCGCCTACACCGATTGGATAAAATGAACAACAAAGGAGCCTCGTTGAACAAGGAGAACGCCGCCACCGAAGCTGAAAAGCCGGCCAGCACGAAAGCCACCCGGAAAGCCGACCATCAGCGCGGTGCCATCGCCGAGTGGACGGTCACGATTCTCCTGCTGCTGTTCGGCACCACGACGCTGGTCCAGGCCTTTGTCATTCCCACGGGCTCGATGAAGGACACGCTGTTGATCGGCGATCATCTGCTGGTCGACAAGCTCGCCTACGCGCCGGCCGGCCGGCTGAGCCAATACGTGTTGCCCTACGAGAACGTCGACCGTGGCGACATCATCGTGTTCCGGTATCCCATCGACATCTCGCAGACCTTCGTCAAGCGCGTGATCGGCGTCCCCGGCGACCGCATCAAGATCGTCAACAAAGAGGTCTACGTCAACGGCCACAAGCTCGTGGAACCGTACAAAATACACCGCACGAGCTACATCGACTCCTACCGCGACAACTTCCCCGGCGAGCCGAACGTCCGTCTCTACGCGCCGGCGCAGGAGATGCTGGAGCACAATGTCGAGGATGGCTGGCTGGTGGTTCCGCCAGGCTCCTACTTCGCCATGGGCGATAATCGCGACGAGTCGCTCGACAGCCGCTACTGGGGCTTCGTCCCGCGCGGCAATATCATCGGCAAGCCGCTGATCATCTATTGGTCCTACGATGCACCCACCGACGAGCTGGTCAGCCCGACCATCAACATCCACCACATCTTCGACCTGGCCCAGAATTTCTTCACCAAGACACGTTGGAACCGCACGTTCCGCCTGATCCACGGCTATGACCAGTCGGCGGCGGGCAACCCGGCCGGACAACTGCAATAAGGCACCGGCGCGGGCGCCCCGCCGAGGCGGAGCCGGACGGGCGTTCCCCGCTGGTCGGCGAGTCGAGTCTGCCGCCCCGAGCCGCCTGCTATCATGAACGGAACAAGGTCACGACCCGGGGACGGGCCAGTCGGCGGTCCCCCGTCACCGCCGGTGTTTGATTGATGCGCGAAGGCGTCTTTCGGAAAAGCGGACACGGAGCCTGGTGCTCCCGGCCGCAGCCGGATCCCGGGCGACGGCGGCCGGTAGGCTTTGACGATTCCGATGGGGACAGATAACCGCTACGGTGTGATCCTGGCCGGGGGCCGCGGCACACGATTCTGGCCGCGCAGCCGCCGCCGCACGCCCAAGCAGCTCATTGCGCTGGCCGGCGAACGGTCGTTGATCCAGGAAACCGTCACGCGGCTCGGCCCGCTCATTCCGCCGGAGCGGATCTGGGTCCTGACGAACGAGCTGCTGCGCGACGATGTCATCGCCCAATTGCCGGACGTCCCGCCCGGGCAGGTGATCGCCGAACCCGTCGGCCGCAACACCGCCCCGGCCATCGGGCTGGCGGCACAGTTGCTGCACACAGCGGACCCGGATGCCGTGCTCGGCGTCTTCCCGTCGGATCACCACATCGAGAATCCGGACCGGTTCCGCGAGCTGGCCGAGGCGGCGTTCGCCGACGCCGAACGGAATCGCCACCTGGTCGTTCTCGGCATCAAGCCGCGATGGCCGGAAACCGGCTACGGCTACATCGAGTTCCCCGATGGCGTGGCGGCGGGAAGCCTCACCGCCTCGCCGGTGGTCCGGTTCCGCGAGAAGCCCAATCTCGAAACCGCGCGCGGGTTCGTGGAAGCGGGGTGCTTCTACTGGAACGCGGGCATGTTCTTCTGGCGGGCCGACGTGATTCTCGGCGAGCTCAAGCGCCACCTGTCGAAGACCGCCTCGCTGCTCGCTTCCCTGCCCCCGGTGACCGAAAGCACGTTTGCCGCCCGCCTGGCGGAGACCTTCCCGCTGACCGAGAGCATCTCGATCGACTACGCCATCCTCGAAAAGGCCGGCCGGGTGTTCGGCATCGCCGCCGACGAGATCGGCTGGAACGATCTCGGGAGCTGGAAGGCCCTCTACGAACTGCTGGCCGTCGGGCAGGAGGCCAACGTCACCCGTTCGGAAACGCTCGCGCTCGCCGCGACCGGAAACTACGTCGAAGCGCCCGGCAAACTGGTGGCGCTGCTCGGCGTCAGTAACCTGATCGTGGTGGACACGCCCGACGCCATCCTGGTGGCCGATCGGGATCACGCCCAGCAGGTGGGCGATATCGTCAAGCTCCTCGAAGAGCAGCGGAAGCACCTGTTGTAGCCGGCGGTTCCCACCGTCCGGCAGGCGCCCCAGTCCGCCCGCGCCGTCGAAGGCTTCCGCATCCCCAACATCAGCCGCGTTTGATTTCCGGCGACCCGGCCGGCCGCGTTGGCCCGTCCGCAAAAGGCAATTCCGTAGAATAAGGAGATCCCAATGCAGCTACACACGAAGATCCTCATCGGGCTGTTAGCGGGCGTGATCGTCGGTGCGGCGGCCAACTTCCTGGCCCTCGACTGGCTGGCCTCGGCGCTGATCTTCATCGAGCCGATCGGCACGGCGTTCATCCGCCTGCTGACCATGATCGTCATTCCGCTGATCGTGGCCAGCATCATCATGGGAGCGTCTTCGCTCGGCGATCTGACGCGCCTCGGCCGCATCGGGGGCAAAACGGTCGTCTATTACATGCTCACGACGGCGCTGGCGGTGACCATCGGGCTGGTGCTGTCGAACCTCATCCACCCCGGCAGCCGGATCGATACGGCGACGCGCGATTCGCTCGCCTCTCAGTTCCAGACCGAGGCCTCGGCCAGCATGCAACTGGCCCAGCAAGCGCCCTCGGTGAAGGACGTGCTGCTGGGGATCATTCCGCGCAACCCGGTGCAGTCGGCGGCGAATTTCGACCTGTTGCCGCTGATCTTCTTCTCGGTCGTCTTCGGCGCGGCCATCAGCACCCTTCGCGGGGCGCCTCGCGACACCGTCATCCACTTCTTCGACGGCATCAACCAGGCGTCGACCACCGTCATCCACTGGATCATGAAGATCGCCCCCTACGCGGTCTTCGCGCTGATCGCGTCCGTGATCTCCCGCTTCGGCCTCGACCTGCTGCGCAGCCTGCTGATCTACTCTCTGGTGGTCCTGCTGGGGCTGGCTCTGCACCTCTGCACCACCATTGCGTTCATGGTGCGCTTCGGCGCCCGGATGAACCCGGTGACCTTCTTCAAGCGGATCGTGGCGGTGCAGCTTTTCGGTTTCTCCACCTCGTCGTCAAACGCCACGCTGCCGGTGACGATGGAGACGGCCGAACAGAAACTCGGCGTCTCGAAGAGCATCTCGAGCTTCGTGCTGCCGCTCGGCGCCACCATCAACATGGACGGCACCGCCCTCTACCAAGCCGTGGCCGTCATGTTCATCGCGCAGATCTACGGGATCCATCTGGACATCGGCGCCCAGCTCATGGTGGTGCTGACGGCGACGCTCGCGTCGGTGGGCGCCGCCGGCGTGCCGAGCGCGGGCATCATCACGCTGATCATCGTGCTGCAGTCGGTCGGGCTGGGGGCGGAGGTCGAGAGCGGCATCGCCCTGATTCTGGGCGTGGACCGCGTCCTCGACATGTCGCGGACGGTGGTCAACGTCACCGGCGACCTCTCCTGCGCCGCCGTGATCGCCGCGACCGAAGGCGAGTTGCACGTCCCCACCGACGAGGAGCTCGAAGCCGCCCCGGCGGGTTAGGTTGCCGGCTCCAGCCGCTGTAAGGCGGCCGTCAACGGCCGCGCCGGACCTCCGGTCCGGCTCTGCGTTTTCGGGAGCAAGGCCGACGGGGATGTCGGCCGCGGGTCCGGCACCTGCTGCGACCGGAGACCCGACGTGGCGCACGCAAGGCCCATATTAGTCCCATGCTTCCGAAGACCCGCCCTAGGATGACAGCGCAAACCGGTGGACGGAACGGCCCCGCGCTCGTACACTGAAGCCATGCGCCGGCTCTTGATTGTGATTGCCGTGGTGGTGTGCCTGCCCTTCGTGCTGCTGCTCGCCACCGGACTCATTCTGAAATCGATCGTCTCGGGCGACGCCTCCGAGGCCGCACTCCAGAAGCTGAACGAACGCCTCCCCGTGGAGGTCTCGACGACCGGCGGGGAGTTCGACCTCGCGCGATGGTTTCGCCTCCAACCGGCCATCGCCTTGAACGGCGTCGTCGTCGCCAACCCGAAAGGCTTCTCCGGCGAACCGATGATCGAGGCGGATAAGGTGTCGGTCGAGGTCGACCTGTTTCCGCTGCTCTCGCACGAGCTGCGTGTCCAGCGGGTGGTGGTGCTGGATCCGACGGTGCGCGTCGAAACCAACGCCCAGGGCCAGACGAACCTCGCCGCGCTCGCGCCCACGGGCGGCGGGGAGGGCGCCACACCGGAAGGCGGCGAGGCGGGCGGCGGCCTGGACCTTGCCGTCGACGGCGTGTATCTCCAGAACGGCACGGTCACATTCTCCGAGCCGAGCGGCGCCTATGACTTCCTGCGCGTCTCGGGGCTCAACGTCGCGCTCACCGACTTCACGCCCGACTCGCGGTTCCGGCTGCGTCTCGACGGCGACCTGTTCGGCGGCGACGTCTCAAAGCTCAGCTTCGACGGGTTCGGCGGTCCGTTCAAGCCAGAGGCTTGGCCGGCGGAAGGCGCGCTCGAGGTCACGATCGCCTCCGAGGAGATCCCGGAGAACTATCGCGTCCGGCAGTTCGGCAACCTCCTGCGGTACCCCGGGAAGGACAGCACGCTTGGGGTCCAGGCGAAGATGGCAGGCGACCTGATGAAGCAGATCTCCGGCACCGGGCTACTGCGCTTCTCGAAATTCCAGTTGGGGCGCGACGCCGACCATCGCCTGCCGCTCGACGGCGAGGCGCCGCTGCGCCTGCGGGTGGACAATCCGCTGGGCGCACCGTCGATCCATGTCTCGACGGACCGCGCCAGCCTCCAACTGGGGGAGGGCGAGCTGAACTCGGCGCTCGACGTTGCGCTGAACGGCGGGAACGTGCGGGGGTCGCTCGCCGGCTCGCTCAAGGGCGTGAACATCGATCAAATCCTGTCCGCGTTCTCCGAGAGCGCCGGCCAGGTTTATGGTCTCGCGTCCATCACCGGCTTCGAACTCAAGTTCGCCGGCTCCAGCGGCCGGGCGCTGGTCGACTCGCTCGACGGCAAGGCGGAGATCCACCTCGACAAGGGCAGGCTGACCTTCATGAACACCTTTGAGCGGGTGGTCAGTACGGCCGGGACGTTGCTCCAGGCACAGCGGGCGCTGCAGTCCGGCCAGGCGCTGCCGTCACTCCAGAACCAGAGCGACGAGACGCCCTTCACGACATTGTTCAGCAATCTGCGGCTGGGGTCGCAAACGGCGACGCTCGCCGACATCGCGCTCGACAGTCCAGCGGGCAAGCTCACCGGCGGCGGCTCTTTCACGTTCGATGGCGCGCTTAACTTCAATCTGGTCGCGCACATGACGGGAGACGTGGCGACTGCGCTGATGGCGCGGACGAACACGGGCGGCGAGGCCGAGGTAAGCATCCCCTTCGAGGTAACGGGAACCTTCGACGCCCCCAAGGTGCGGCCGAACGTTTCGAGCCTTGTGAAAGGGGCCGCCGTCAGCATTCTCGAGCGCCTCCTGTCCGGCAGCCAGGGCAAGAACACGGAACAGCAGGGCGAGAGCGGAACGCCAACGCCATAGAGCTGCTCCGAGTCCGAGACGGGGGCAGACCGGCAGACCGGGTCGGGCACATTGACTCCCGAGCGGAACGGAGATGATCCCCATTTCGGCGGATCGACCGATCCGCCTTGCCGGACCCCGCCACCCACCTTACCGGGGACATTGCGGGCTTCCTTCGCGCAACCCACCCGGCACCTTCCGCAGCGGTGTCCTCGCAACGGAACCTCCGAATCCGCCCTGCCCGCCCCGCACCGGCCGGACGTGAGATTAGGGTCAAAACCTCGATCTAGAACTATCCCTGAAATAGCTTAGCCGACAGAGCGCATCCGCGAGGCAACGCGCAAAGGCTGGCCACTCGGCGATGACAAGTTCCTGGACCACCTCGAGCACGACCTCGGCGTCCGCGCTCGCCCAGCGCCCCGTGGCCGACCACGGCTGATGAAGAAACCGCCTGCACCTTCAACGAGCTCGGCCGCATCCACGACCTCCAAAGCCACCGGCTGAAAAATGTGTAGCCTGGATATCTCACCACACCGGCCACCTGGCACTGATTTGGACGGACGAACGGATTTTCCGGGTCGTTGGCCGGCATTGTCGTTACAGCAGGGTGTTTGTGGGCCGCGATGGGGCCTCGAACGCTTCGGCGGGCTGGGAAGACGGTTTCAAACCGATTTTGCCGATACTCCCGCCAGGGCCGCTGCCGGGGCCTGTCTGCTTCCCGTGATACTTGAGGTCCGAACTCCGGCTTCAACACCACGGTGGCATCCGTCTCTGGAGATTGCAGTAGACCGCCGCGAACAGTTCCCTCGCCGGATGGGCCGAGGCCATCGAGATCCACACCTTCCGCACCGTCACCCGCACCCGCGCCGCAATCTTCAGCAGCCGTACCCGGATCGTCGAACACTGCGCCTTCGCCATCTTCGTTCCTACTAACCCCAACTCCCGCAGCCCCTGCAGCAGGCAGTACGCGATCGAGGAAAAGTACAGCCGGATCTGATTGGATCGCATGAACGCCGTGGAGGTCCGGTCGGCAAACAGGTCGAGCTGTTGCTCCTTGATCCGGTTCTCCATCTCGCCTCGGGCGCAGTAGAAGTCTTCGTACAAGCTCCGGGCGCCCATCTGCTCGGCGCTCAGCGACGTCACCACAAAACGAGGATTTCGCCCCTGCTCCAGATATTCCGCCTTGGCCACCACCCGGCGCTTCTTGCTCCAACTGTTCCGCGTCCGATACCGGAACTGGTGGAATCGTCGTACGGCCGACCAGTCTCGGCCTGCCGCCGCTGCACTTTCTGCAGCGGTCGGCGGATTCTCTTCAACAAGCGGCTGTTCTTAGCCAAGCCGAACACGTAGTCCACCTCATTCCGCTCGCACCAGCTCATCAGTTCGTCACGGCAGAAGCCGGAGTCGGCCCGCAGGATGATCTGAACCGTGGGCCACTGTCCCCGCAGCCGCTTCACGATTCTTTCGACTTCCTCCACTACGCCGGCCGAGGCGTCCTCGTTCGACTCCCGGAGCCGAGACAAGGCCAGCATCTCCCCGATGAAGACGTACAGCCGGAGGAACAATAGCCGCCGTAGTAGCCGTGGAAGAAGCGCCCTTCCTGCCGCCCATGAAGCCGGTCGTCGGTCGATCCAGATCCAGGAGAATCCGCTTCGGCGGCCGCGGTTGCCGCTGCACATAGAGATTCATCAGCGTTCGATCGACGGCCGCGGTGTCGAGGACGATCTTCTTAGAACGCGACTCCTCGTCGGCGTCGGCCGGTGTCAGCCCCATTCGATCCAGGGCGCGCTCGCCGGCGGCCGCCGGCCCGGTCTCGCTGCCGGCGCCGTCGCGCCCTTCCACTCGGCCTTGCCGACAGCATCGCCAGCAGCGGGTCGGCCCGAGTCGGTCGTGATCGTTGAGATCTTCGTAGCCGCGCTAGAGCGTAGACACGCTGCCGGACGAGTTCCTCCACCGTGTGATCGATCCGCGTCGGATCCCGGAAATCCCGGAAGCAGGCGGCAAACTGCCGCAGGATGCCCGCTTTCTGCTCGACTTGGTGCAGCAGCAGACCGCCGCCTTCGGTGGTGATCGTTCCACCGTCGAACTTCGCCACGACGGTGCGCTGAGTATCACTGGCGAAGGCAAAGCTGGCTTGGGTACACTCTGTCATAGCGAGAAGTTGCTCTTCTCTGGCGCGCGACGTTTTGTCACGATTATGTTTATGCCAGATTCGGCGGCTTCTCGCTACCCCTGCTCGTGCCATATCGGGGTTAGAGGTCGTTGACCCTATCCGCCACCATCCGCCGCCCATTGGCCTTGGATCAGGCGCCATGCGCCTTTCGGCGAGGAGTGCACTGTCGTCCTCCGGAATTGTCGTGACCGCCTGCCCTGCTGGACCTATAATGCTCAGAGTCCATGTCTGGAACACTTCCCCCTTCAACCTGACGATCAGCTCATCGAGATGGTCGAATCTGCGTACGACACTGAGGGTGTCCTTCAACAGCTTATTGCGAGTCACCCTGACGTGCTTGCGGGTGACCAAATGCCCGGTGACGAACCGCTCCGATGGCTTCTCATAGAGCGCGAGGCTGGTGTGCCCGGTGAGGATTCCGGCGCTAACAGATGGGCGCTCGATCATCTCTTCGTGGACCAGCACGGCATCCCTACTCTCGTTGAGGTCAAACGCAGCAGCGACACACGACTGCGTCGGGAAGTCATTGGCCAGATCTTAGACTACGCTGCAAATGCGATCCGTCCATTGGCCGACCGATAACATTCGGAGCGCTACATCGAGAACTGTTACGACTCCGATGTGGACTGGAGCAGCCAACTGGCCGATTTTCTCGATGTCAAATCCGACGAGGTGGACGGTAGCGCGGAGGCCTTCTGGAGCACGGTCGATACCAATCTCCGGGCTGGCAAGATCCGTCTCGTCATCGTAGCCGACGTCATACCGCGGGAACTCGGCCGCATCGTTGAATTCCTGAACTTACAGATGAATCCAGCGGAGGTCTTCGCGATCGAGATCAAACAATACGTCGGCGCGGACGTGAAGACGCTTGTGCCGAAGTTGATCGGTCAGACAGTACGATTTCCCCCTGGGGGGGGAAATCGGTGCAGTAGGCGATGGGACAGGGAGAGCTTCTTGGCCGGACTTGAACGTAAAGTGGATGCTGAGACGATGACAACAGCCCGCAAGATTTTTCAATGGATCGATGAGACGCTACCCTCCAGTTCCTGGGGCTCAGGTTCGAGTCAGGGCTCCAGGATCGCGGACTTTATCCATGATGGACACCGTCACGTCGCGTTCACGATCTACACATATGGCAAGATTGAGATCCGGTTCGGCCGGCTAAAACGCGTGCCGCCGTATGACTCGCTTGAGAAGCGCCTGGAACTTATTAAACGCCTGAATGAAATCCAGGGGGTTAACATCGCCGAGAGATCGGCGGACCTTTATCCGTCCTTCGACATCGCAGCCCTCAATAACGAGCCCGAACTCGCAAGGTTTTACGCAGTGATGAGCTGGCTCGTCGACGAGATTAGATCTGTCCAGCCTAGCCCTGGCTCTGTCACAGGTAAGGTGCTAGCGCGTCCAGGAACTTCGCGAGCTGAGCAGCAGATTCCAGGGACAGATCCACCTTTCGAATTTCCCGGTGGTACTGCCTGGTACTACTTGAACGATAGGTGATATACTCTCGGCGGAATGGAACGAAATCAGCAGATCAGGGCTTGGCTCCAGCAGAGGCCTCGTGTTTCGTACTGCGCATTCTGTCTTGCAGCGGCGCTGCCTCGGCAAACATCCAGGCAGCGTCAGAGCGCCAGTCCAAACTATATTGGCCAGACCGCAAAGAGTATCGCTACCGGCAACTCGAAGGCATTCTACGCCGGAACCGGCACCTGCTCCGTCTGCCGGAACTCGAACCGCCAGGTGTTCATGGCTCTCTGACCCTCGTTGCAGGGTATTGTTGATGGTTTGGGCCAGCGGTACTTGTCGGAGGCGGATAGGGTGGATAGGGTCAACCTCTGACACCTTTTCACGGAGGGTGCGTTGCGGGGATACTGCTGCGGGGTGTATGGGGTAGGTAGCGTGAAAGCAGCCCGCAATGTCCCGGGGCGGCGGGGGGCGGCGGAGACGTGTTCGCAGGTGCTCCGGCCACCGCGACTCGTCGTGCCTAATCCCGTGCACCGTGTTACCCAGCGTGGCAACTGGAGCCAGACGGTCTTCTGCTACGACTAAGACTGACGTCGTTGTATCGCTCCGTTGAAAGTCGCGATCGATCGGGTAGTCAGAAGGGCGGCCGACGAGGTCGCCGCAGCCCGAGGGGCCGCCCCACTACGAACTTCCGGGACAGCTACTAGGCAAACGGGCTGTGCTTCAACGCCCAGTCGATCGCTTCCTGCGGGACTATGTACGAAGACGTGGCGCGATTGCCGCGATAGTCTAAGTCTTTGACCCCGATGGGGCTGGTGTAGAACGCATCCACCGACATCTTCCGGATCCAGTCGAAGAAATACACGCCCGGCCCCAGGTCAGTGCCGCTATATACGCCATACCCACGGAATTCGAGCAGCGGAGTCTGCTCGTACTGTATAGAACGGCGCTCCGATGTTTCGCTGCTGGCGCTTACAAACGATTCGAGCAGCGCTATCTGTTGCGCCTCGCCAGCATCCAGGAAGGTTGTCTGATGGGCGGCGCGCACATGGGCGTCCACCCAGGCAAGGCCGCCGGTAAAAATGTCGGCCAGCTTCGGGTTCTGGCTGCACAAGAGATCGATGAACTCGGGAGCGCCCGCATCCACCGCGCTACCGGAGACTTCATCGGCGGGCACGATCAACTCAGCGAAGCGGGCGACGGTCTGGTATTCGTGGTCGCGGAACAGCTTCGGCTGGTAGACGCCGGTGGCGGACTTCGCCTGGGCCGCCGCCTGGTGGACCATCTGGCCGGCATCAAGCGTCATGGAGCCGGCGCCGAGAGCCGTGATAGAAAGGGCGATCTGCTTCAGCAGCTCGCGCCGCGGAACGCGATCCATCGGTGTGGCCATTCAGATATTCCCCTTTCGCATTTCCTCCGCCATGTAGTCGCACGCGCGCCAGGTGAGCGCGTTGATGGTCAGGGTGGGGTTCTTGTCGGGATTGCTGACAAAGACAGCCCCATCGCATACAAACAGGTTCCGGACGTCGTGCGTCTGGCAGAATCCATTGACCACCGAGTTATTGGGACTGCTGCCCATGCGGGCCGTGCCGACCTCGTGAATAATGGTGCCGCCGACGGAGATGCCGGAGCGCTCACGGTCCGGGGCGGTTAGGCCGGAGACCGTGCCGCCCATGGTTTCGATGATGTCGATGAAAGACTTTTCCATGTGCCTGGCCTGCTTCCACTCGTAGTCGCTCCATTGGAAGTGAAACCGCAGCACGGGGATCCCCCACCTGTCCACGACGTTGGGATCGATTTCGCAATAGCTCTTCGTATTCGGGATCATCTCCCCACGCCCGGCGAAGTCGACGCCCGTGCCGTACTCCTTGCGCACGTTGGCCTTCAGGACCTTGCCGAAGCCGGAGCGGCGGGCGATGTCGTGGAAGGAGCCGACGCCGGGCATCGAGTAGCCGCCGCCGATTTCGATGTGGTAGCCGCGGGGGAAGTCGATCTTGCCCGGTTGATCCCAGAGCCACCAGGGCATGTAGAGATGGGCTCCGCCGGAGCCGTCGGTGTCGTAGTGGGGCATCCCGCCCAAGGCCGGCACGGTACCACTGAGGCTGAAGCCCACTGTATCCATCAGGTAACGTCCAACCAGCCCGGAGTTGTTTGCCAGGCCATCCGGGGGCCTCGAGTTCAGTAGCAGGCGCGCCGATTCACAGGCGCTGGCCGCCACCACCACCACGCGGCCCGTGATCAGCTTCTCCTCGCGGGACTCTTTGTCGATGTAAACCACGCCGGTGGCCTTCCCGGCCTTGTCGGTGGCGATCTCGCGAGCCATCGCGTGGTCGAACACAGTGAGGTTCCCCGTTTCCATCGCCGGGAAAACCTGCACCTGGCTGGAGGAGTAATTCGACGCGGTGACGCAGCCGCGGGAGCACTGCCCGCAATAGTGGCACGGAGGCCGGCCGTTAATTGCGTGCGTGATCACGGCACGCCGGTTCGGGATGCAGGCGATGTTCAGCTTGTCGCAGGCCTTCTTGATGAGGATTTCGTGCGCGCGTGGGGGCGGCGGGGTATGGAAGATCCCGTCGGGTGCGCTGCGGATGCCTTCCTTGGAGCCAACGACCCCGATGAACTCTTCGGCCTTGTCGTAGTAGGGAGAAATATCCTCATAGGAAATGGGCCAGTTAAATCCCAGGCCGTCGCGATCGTAGGGCTTGAAGTCATAATCGGAGAACCGGAACGACATGCGGCCGTAGTGGTTGGTGCGTCCGCCGATGACACGCGAGCGAAACCATCGAAACTCGCTCCCCTGGGCAACCGTGTATGGCTCGCCGTCCAACTCCCAGCCGCCACTGGTGGTGGAGAAAAAGCCGAACGGCTTGCCCTCGCCGAAGTACTGCTTGCCGCCTTCCTCCGCTCCACGGTGGCCGTAGTCGGAGGGCATCTCGTGTTCCTTGAAATCCGCTTCCGGGTTCAGCATGGCTCCCGCTTCGAGCAGGGCGCAGCGGATTCCTTTCGCGGTCAGCACATGTACGGCGGTGCCGCCTCCGGCTCCGGATCCAATGACGATAACGTCGTACGTATCCCTCGTTGGTCCGTATTGCATCTTTGATTCACCCTGTTCCCAAAACAGGAGCCCCCGAAATGAGCATCCCCAGATTCCTTCGTAGAAAATGCTATCACCTTAACTGGGCAGACCTCGGGGGACGACCTCGGGCATACCGGCGGCCCCAGCCCCACCATCGGCGGCAGTAGCTCTCGAAGCTAGCGTTTCGCCACTGCTTTCCGCGTCCCTTCGAGCGTGCTCGTAATAGACTCGACCGGAATGTCTTTGGTGAAGGGCTTGATGATCCACCCCAGGCCGGTCGGAATGCCGCGGGACAGGGACATCGTTCGCAACTCAGCTAGCACGCCGCCGTCGATCTGTTCGAGCCGCCAATATGCATTCATCCGCCACAGGAACCCGTGCCCCTCCCCAACCGGCAGAACCTCCTCGTCGGGGGTATTGTGGTTCTTCACCTCCGCAATCCTCGTGCTGCGCCCGGATACGAAGCATCGGGATGCGGATGGGTACTCATATCGGACTTCGAACTCACCGTCGAGAACCACCGTCAGGATCCTCTTCTTCAAAAGGCGCCGGTACATTCGGAACTCGTTGCCGTTGCGGCTGAGTACCTTCGCCGTCAGGAGCTCGGGGTAGAAGCCCGTCTGCGCGGAAGGATCCTGGAAAAATTGGACTATATCTTCAATCGACGCTCCCGGAAGGAACATCGCACCGAACCAGTCGTGGATCAAGCCGTGTGGCGCCTTGCCTCCGTTGGCCGTCCTTTTCTCGATGACGAACTTGCCGGCCATGACTTCAGCTCGCTCATCCGGATGTTCGTCCAACCAGAGAAAGCTCTTCGTCCCGTCGGCGCGTTGCCGCATCTGTGTTTCGACTGTTCGAACATAAGCGTCGAACGCCGCGGAAGTCTCCGGCCTCAGGGTCGTGGATTGCCCGGCGGCGGACTGCACGCCCACCAATGCAAGGAGCAACCCGCAAGTCCACAAGTTTCGCGTTGTTGTCATGGGATGACTCATGGTCTATCATGCCGAACGTGGTCGAGCAGAGCCCGCTCCAGGTCGCGTTCCTTGGCCTCCGCCGATAGCGTCAGGAAGTCGAAGTTGTATGGGTCCTTGAGCACCTGCTGCGCCAAGTCGGATTGGGGCTCTGGCAACGCGCGCTTGAAGTTCGTCAGCGCCCGGCCCTGCCGGCGATAGAGACCACTTTCGATTTGGAGGACAAGGACGATGTGGCTCCAGCCGTTCTCGATGGTTTCGCGGATGTGCCAGCGGCGCTCCTTCGCGAGCCTTGACCTTGTCCAGGAGGACGCAGTTGTGGAACCAGGGCATTTGTGCAACAAGCCGTTGCACAAATCCCTCGTCCGGCCAGGCCTCGGCGAACGCCCGCATGTACTTGAGATTTCTGGGAGATAGTCCCTGCATGCCGGGGAACTCACGCCGCAGGTCCTTCGCCAGCGAATCGATCACCTTGGCGCCCCAGCCCTGCGCCTGCTGCCTCGACAGGATCTCGCGCCCGATCGACCAGTAGAGCAGAACCAACTCCCGGTTGACCGCCAGGCCCGCCCGGACCTGCGCCTCCTGGATGCGGTGCTTCAGGCTGGCCAGAAGCGACTGGTACTCGGGCGATTTGGCGAGAGGTTGAGCCATCGGAATGTCCTCTCACAGCTTACGGCAGAAACCTTGCTACGTCAGGCCAGCGGTTTGATGATGATCGCTCCCTTGCCCCGGACAGTGGAGAATGCAAGGAACGCGCCAAGCGCAATGCGCGCAATCGAACGTTTCGAGCCTTGTGAAAGGGGCCGCCGTCAGCATTCTCGAGCGCCTCCTGTCCGGCAGCCAGAGCAAGGAGACGGTGCAGCAGGGCGAGAGCGGACCGCCAACGCCATAGAGCTTCTCGACCCAGCCGCGCCCGGTTGCCCGGTTGGAAGGTCCTTCCTCCTTGGAGAGTGGCACCCTTCGGCCGGGCCGCGACCAGGAGGGAGTCCCCGGCTGCTCAGCTTGGCGCGAGCCGCCCAAAGGGATGAAAGTCGCGGGGAGCAGTGGCTGCCCCCCCGAGCTGGCTCGAGGCCCGCCTTCCAATCCGAGTTTCGGGTTTACCGGGAAGGGCGGAGCGGTCTCCTCCGGGTGCCCAGAGGCGACCGCTCGGAGAAAAAAAGATGCCTGACGGCCGCCGTAGAGGCGGTCAGGTGTATACTGACGGCGAGCCGGGAAACCGAAAATGGAAAGTCCGGTTAAATATACCAGCCAATGCACGAGTGTAGTCATCAACGGCAAGGTCATGAGTTTGATCAGCCGCAAGAAGGCGATTACTGTATTTCTGGAGTCCGCCGGCACAAGCCAGCGGACCAGTTGCAGGGCCGAATGGGCGACGGATCAGTTGGTAACGATCACGCCCGGTGGTGCCTTCGTATTCGGAGAATCACATCTCGAGATCGGGGATACTGCGTATGAATCGCAATGCATATCTGTTCTGTTCTCTCGTATTCACTCTTGCCGCATTAGGCGGCTGCTCCAGCAAGCCATCGGCCGACGAAGCCGAGGTGGTGCAAGACAAGATCCAGGGAGAGATCCAAATAAATCTGTCAGAAACGTCCAGCGCCGATGCCGCTCTGAACGGAGGTGGACCTACCATTTATCTTTTGGAAGGCATGCATCACTACCGTTTGTTCTTTAACAGGGCCATTCAGGTAGAACCCGGCACGTATGTTGCCGAGGGCGTCGACGCACAAAAGCTCATTGACGAGATTGGCGACCCGGACCAGGGCAAGAACGGCTATCCGCTCGAGTCAAGCTGCCGGCGGGTGGTCAAAACGGCCTGGCCCAACCTGTCCTTTGATGTGACCGATGCACATGTGGACGCTTTGCGCCGCAGGGTGAAACGGTATCCTGCCCGGCCCGTATTCCTGGTCAAGCAGCTAACGCCCGTTCCCGGTTCCGCGGAATCGGAGAAAGCCGAGCCCGAGGACGAGTGGGATATCGAGGTCCCGGCGGAGAAGCAACAAGCGCTTCTGATCGAGAGCGCACCCGCTCAAACCGCGCCCCTTTGGGAGCCCGCGGGGGGAACGATTGTTTGCGGAATCATCGTCGGCAGGGACGGAACAATCTCGCAACTCGCAACCGGCAAGCAGCTCTGTGAGGCTGTGCCGTGGTCTCAATACCGTTATACGCCCACGGTCCAGAATGGCAAGCCTGTCAAGGTGAGAACCGAGGTTGAAGTGCGCTTCGAACCGCGGCAGTAATAGACTCGATGTGCTGGCCCCAGGAAGCTGTGAAATAATCCGGGGACTGTCTCAGCCCGCCTCGAGCTGTTCAAGACCTTCGAAGGCGTCGCGGACTGTCCCCGCGCTATTTTTCACAGCTTCCAAGCCCGCGATGCGCTGGTCCTCAGCCTCACGCGCGCCGGCAAGTCGCCTCGGAATCGCTGTCGCGGCCAAACGCGTCAGGATCCATTTGTCCGAGAATATCGTCCTTCCCCGGAACGGGCTCTGGCGCCAACTGTCCCGGTCTTCGCGCAATCGCCGACCCGATCGCCGCATCGGCGCCCCCCGCCCTCCGCCCTCCTGGGACATCGCGGGCTACCGTCAACGTCACCTTCCCTGACCTGCACCGCAGCAGTGTCCCCCTACCGGAACGCCCACATCTACAGCCCCAGCCCTCACGTCATCTACGATAGAACATCCATTCGCTCAACAACTTCAGAAACTATGACGGGGGCGCGGTTCGGGGAGATTGCTCGACAGTGAACCTGGTGTTTCTCCGCCTCTCCCATTCTGCAGCGGAAAGTAATTAACCGCGCCGGCGTTCGTGCTCCAGACGTTCGGCAAGGAAGACCTTGAGTAGCGACGTGCGCGAGACGTTCACCGAAACCACCGGCCACCGGCTGTCTTGTCCGGTGGACATCGGAAGAGTGTACAAACGAACCCAACAGGTCGCCAACAACATCAGCGATATCCCTCCCCTGTCGGCTTCGATTAAGGAAATGGATGCCTGGGTCAAGCAGATGATCGCCGTACACCCGGTCCCGCGCCTCCGCAACCGTAACACCGCCATCGAAAACCAACCGCCAGCCACCAACCCCGCCCACAGTGCGCCCCAACAGGCCCGCGCGATGCCGATACGAACCGCGACCAAAGGAGCGGAGTCTGCCATTTCCGAGACCAGCCCAAGATCCGCGTCAACGACCTCAGCGCCCGAATTCGACGGGGTGTTGTGCCGGCAGGGCGTGGCGGAAGTTGTTGACCGAATGGACGTTCCATCGCGGATGACATGGCACCGGGGCCAAGGTGAGGACGTTCCGGTGGGGGGACGCTACGGGAGGTCCAGGATGGTGGCGTGAAGGTAGCCCGCAATGTCTCCGGTGGGACAGTGAAGCGGCGGCCGGAGTGCAACCGACCCCACCAATGACCGATTTTTCGTGCTTTTTGTCCCTCTTGGACGTATCATTGGTGTGGCCGGATTTATATCGTCAACGGACTCTTAACCCAATATTTGGGGGGTTTGGTATGTTTGACAGCCTTGACGAGCAAATGAAACATGACGATGCGGTGCAGCGTTCCACCAGCGAACGTATGTTCCAGTGGGCTGCGATCGCAATCGCCTCGATCCTGGTCTTCGGCGGTGCCGTGCTGGCCGTCTACATGATGGAGTAGTAAGGGAAGCTTACTTTCGCGACGCCCTGAGCTGTAAGTGGGCAGGTCCGATGGCGCGCATAACGCTTCGTACCTTGCCCGGGTAGTGCTCGTACGGATTGTAGACGCGGAGCTTCTCTTCCGTCGTCTTGTCCCGATAGAGTTCGGACTCGGCCAGGCGGCTGGCCACGTAGTGGATGCCGTAGCTGACTGTCGGGAAGTACATCTCGCATGATGCCCACCCGAAGATGTTGTTGTTCTTGTAGCGCTTTCCCGCGCCGGACTCCACGACGGAGATGGCGGGCAACAGCCGCCAGTCCAGGGAGTAGCGGTCGGCGGCGGCAATGAAGTCTGCCGTCAGCTCTGCGGTAGGGCTCTGCCGTTCATTCAGATAGCTCTTGAGCCGCTCAAAACGCGGGTCTTCCCTGTAGGACACTGTGCTCGTCAGACGCGGTTCGGGATGCGTGACCGCCGGAAGAGCGATCAACCACACAAACAGCGAGAGCGTACGGGACACTCGTATCAAAACAGTTATAACCTCTCCTTTGAATTGCTACTTGGCTAAAGTGTGAAACTGGGAAAAACGTGGGAGACCGGAACGCCCGGAATGGGCACCGGCTACATCATTGATTCATGCGACTGGGTTCGCATTCGTTGGTGCGAATTGCTCCGCTCATTATTGTTTGATTATACCATTCTCCGACTCCACACGTGACGCCGCCTCCGCAAGTGGCCATACCGCCCCGGCATCGCCACGAGGTTCCTGTCCAATGGAGACGGCTCACGGCCGCCCCCGTTTCAGTACCCGTGACAGATTTCAAAAGGATCTCATTCCTCAAAAGGTGATGGAGTAAGAGTCGGGCCTGATAATCGTGGGTGCGGCCCCTGTCTTCCGTTAGACTTACGGGTCAAGTAAGACCGGACCACCATCGGCATTTCGCCGGCCGCGTGGGCGGTATTATCTCGCGCAAACTTGCTCGTGGAAACGAGAGATGTGCGATGAAGGCTTCCCTTGCTGCCGGATCCCCGCGCGTCGAAGCCCTTGACGCGGTCGGCGGTTCCTGGCTTCAGGACAAACAATGAGTGGACTTGGCGGGAGGCTACCCGCCGATCGAGTACATCGGCCGGGGCGGCGGGACGAAGCGCTGGGTATTGATCTCGTGCCCCTCCCACTTGGCTGCCACCGTGGATTGCAGAGCCCCGCCGATCTCCGCGTCGGAGGCGCCCGAGCGCAGCAGACCCTTCACGTCCGTCTCCTCGATCGCGAACAGGCAGTAGCGGAGCTTGCCGTCCGCAGTCAGCCGGATGCGATTGCAGTTGTGGCAGAAGGGATGGCTCACCGAGCGGATGAAGCCGACCCGGCCACCGCCGTCGGTGAATCGGTACTCGGTGGCCGGCGCGTTGGGCGGTCCGTCGGGGACCGGCTCGAGCGGCGCCGACCTCGCGCGACAGCAGCGCCACGATGTCGTCGGCGAGCAGGACCTTGTCGCGCAACCAGAGGCCTTGTGCATCGAGCGGCATGAACTCGATGTAGCGGACTTCGAGTCCGCGCTCCCGCCCGTACCGGGCCAGCGGCGCCAGATCCGGCTCGACCAGGTCCTTGACGGCCACGGCATTGATCTTGATCGGATCGTAGCCGATGCGGCGGCAGGCCTCTATCCCTTCGAGGACCCGGTCCAGGTCGCGTCGGCGAGTGATCTCGAAGAAGCGTCCGGGGTCGAGCGTGTCGAGGTGGATGTTGATGCGGCGGAGGCCGGCGTCGTAAAGCGGGCTGGGCAAGATCGGCGAGCAGCACGCCGTTGGTGGTGAGGGCGAGGTCGTCGATGCCGTCAATCGCGGCCAAGCGTTCGATCAACACCGGCAGGTCCTTACGCACCAGCGGTTCGCCGCCGGTGACGCGCACCTTGCGGACGCCGAGGCCGGCGGCCATGCGGACGAAGCGTTCGATCTCCTCGAAAGACAGGATCTCCGCGCGCGGCATGAACTCCACCGGATGTTCCGGCATGCAGTAGAAGCAGCGGATGTTGCAGCGGTCCGTGACGCTGATGCGCAGGTTATCGTGGAGGCGATGGAAGCTGTCGATCAGCACGGGCGATGCGGCCATGGCTCGTCTACTTACCGGTCTTGACGGCCAGCATGCGCTCGAGCGGGACCAGCGCGCTGGTCATGATGCTCGTCGGGCAGTTCGACCCGGGGCTCGAGTCGAGGACAGGCAATCACGCAGCTTCTCGAGCGTGTTCCGCTTCATGTGCGGGCACTCGCTGCAGTTGCACTGCTCGTTGTGGATGTAGTGGAACTGCTTCTCCGGCGCCATCCGTTCGAGCGAGAAGTTGACGCCGCTTTCGGTCACCACGATGAATCTCCCGGCCCGGATGCTCGACGCACCACTTGATGATCGCCGAGGTGGAGCCGATGAAGTCCGCCAGCGCCAGGGCGTCCTGGGCACTTTCCGGGTGGGCGGCCACCAGGGCATCGGGGAACTCGGCTGCTGAGCCGCGGCCACGCGCCGGCCGGAGAAAGTCGCGTGGACGATGCAGGCTCCCTGCCAGACTTTCATGTTCTCGCGGCCCGTTTGCCGCTTGACGTAGTTGCCGAGGTTCCGGTCCGGCACGAACAGGACGGTCCGATCGCGCGGGATGGAGTTGACCACGTCGACGGCGTTGCGGGACGTGCAGAGGATGTCGCTTTCGGCCTTCACCTCGGCCGACGTGTTGATGTAGCTGACGATGACGTGGTCCGGATAGCGCTCGCGGTAGGCGCGAAGCTGTTCGGCCGGGCAACAATCGACCAGGCTGCAGCCGGCCTCCGCGTCGGGCACGACCACGGTCCGCTCGGGATTCAGGATCTTCGCCGTCTCGGCCATGAACCAGACGCCGCAGAAGGCGATGACGTCACCCTCGAAGTCGCGGGCCTTGCGCGCCAACTCGAGGCTGTCGCCGATCGACGTCGGCGATCTCCTGGATCTCCGCTTCCTGGTAATGGTGGGCAAGCAGGATCGCGCGCCGGCTGCTTCTTGAGGTCGAGAATCTCCTCGGTGATGGTCTGAGTGCCCAACATGTCTCTGGAAGGTGCCTTTGTCCGTATTGTAACAGTTGGCCGCCGCCAACCTGGAGCCCACGATTATCGGATGCCGCTGCCAGCTCGAAGAACTCAGGATTCCGTTCGCACCAATCCCCGCAACCCGCAACGCCTCCCAGCGCGTCAATATATAGGTAACATGCAGCGTCTGCTCCCGTGTGTCGTCGCCTTGCTCGCCTTCGCGGCCCTCCCGGTCTCCGCGCAGCAGGATCCGGCCGCCGCCAGGTTCCCCTTGCGCAAGATTTCGATCGAGGGCAACCACTACTACTCCGCCGACCGGTTCCGCGAAGCCACGGGACTGAAGATCGGCGAAATGGTCAACAAGGCGACCTTCGAGGAGGCCCGTGACCGCCTGGTCGCCACCGGCGTGCTCGAAACCGTGGCCTTCGAGTTCGGCCCCACCGCGAGCGGCGACGGCTACCAGGTCACCTTCGAGGTCGCCGAGATCGAGCAGATCTATCCGGTTCGGTTCGAGAACATCGACGTCCCGGCGGAAGATCTCTACGCCTGGTTGCGGCAGAAGGATCCGCTGTTCGTCAACGAGGTGCCCGGGACCGAGCGCCTCATCGAGCGCTACGCCGGCTACATCGAGGAGTACCTCGCGCAGCAGGGCAAGCCCCGCGAGATCCGCGGCGAGCTCACCGCCGACAAGCCCGAGGAGCTCTACATCATGTTCCACCCCAAGGACGCCATGCCGGTGGTCGCCGAGGTGGACTTCGAAGGCAACGAGATTATCCCCGAGGACGTGCTGCGCAACTCGATCGACGGCGTCGCCGTCGGAGCGCGCTACACCGAGGGCCGCTTCCGTATGCTGCTCACCAGCAGCGTGCGGCCGATCTACGAGGCGCGCGGGCGCATCGGGGTCCGCTTCCCCACCATCAAGACCGGGCCGGCGGGCGGCGATGTCAACGGCATAAAGGTGACCGTCACTGTTGTGGAGGGCGAAAGCTACAACTTCGGCAAACTCTTCGTCAAGGGCACCGCGTCGATGGACCAGGATCTCTACGATCTCGCCGACATCAAGAGCGGTGACGTCGCCAATATGACCGCCGTCATCGACGCCCTCGATCACATCCGCCAGCGGATGAAGGAGAAGGGCTACATGGAGGCCGACGCCTCCGCCCACCGCGCGGTCGACGAAGACGCCCGGACCGTAGACATCTACATCGACGTCGTGCCCGGTCCCCAGTACGGCTTCGGCGAGCTGACCATCCAGGGGCTCGATCTCCACGGCGAGTTTGCCGTGCGGAAGATGTGGGGCATGCTGCCGGGCGCTCCGTTCGACGCCGCCTATCCGGACTTCTTTCTCGGACGCATCCGCGATGCCGGAGTCTTCGACAACCTCAAGAAGACGAGTTCGGAGATCAAGGTCAACGACGACGCCAAAACCGTCGACGTCGTGCTGATCTTCAATCCGGAACCCGAGAAAGAGGGCATCCTCACCGACCGCTGAACCCGCCGGTGCTATCGTGTAGGGAGTGTCATCGCCGCTCAACATCCACCTCGATGAATACGAGGGTCCGCTCGACCTTTTGCTCGACCTGATCCGCAAGCAGCGGATCGATATCTATGACATTCCGATCGCGAAAATCACCTCTCAGTACCTCCAGTACCTCGAGCAGGCCACCGAGCTGAATGTCGAGCTCAGCGCCGAATTCGTCTTCATGGCGGCGACCCTGATCCACATCAAGTCGCGCATGTTGCTGCCGCGCGATCCGGCACTGGCCGAAGTGGAGGGCGAGGACGAGGATCCGCGCTCGGAGCTCGTGAACCGGCTGATCGAGCACGAGAAGTATAAGAACGCCGCCGAGATGCTGCAGCAGAAGCGGCTGGTCGAGGAGGCCGTCTGGTCGAGCCCGGCGATCGAGGAGTTCCTTGCCGACGACGAGGGCCCGGGCCTCGCCGTCTCGCTGGTCGACTTGGTCAAGACCCTGCAGACCGTCCTGGACCGGGCCAAGTACCGTCCGCTTTACGAGGTCGGCCAAGAGGATGTCAGCGTCCCCGAGATGATGATGTTCCTCAAGAACCTGCTGCGTCCCAAGCCGTCCGGCGAGATGGTGCCGGTGCGTCGCCTGTTCGAGCGCCAGAGAAGCCGTAAGGCGATGATCTGCCTCTTCCTGGCGATTCTCGAGCTGGTGAAGATCCAGGCCGTGGCCATCGTGCAGGAGGAGATGTTCGGCGAGATCGCCATTCGCCGGCACAAAGGATTCGACGAGTTCCTGGCCTCCGAGGACCTCGTCAACGCGATCGAAGAAGGGTACAACTGAGGGGGAGCTGTTGGCGATCGGCGTCACCGGCGCCAGGGTTTGGCCATGAGGCCGGGGCCGCGACCGTCAGGGCGTCGCGGTGGCCGGGGCGTGCTTCCACCAGAAATGGAAGTCTCTATCGAGAGACTGTGGACGGTGGCTGTCCGGCGTCCGGTGTTGGCAGAGGCGCCAACACGGCTCGCACGAGTGTTACTTTGCCTGGGGGCCGGCAAAAATAGGGCTGAAACCCAGCAGACTCCACTCCCTTCGGTCACGGCTCAGATTCGGCCGAGTGCCGCTAACAGAGCCGCGACCAAAGGGAGCGGTCTTCGGCCCGGTTTTCGAGGGTGCGCACGCCACGGTCGTGTGCTCATCTCCGGCCGGTTGTGGTAAGCGACTTTTAGCGGAGTCTCCCGGGCCCGCACGGGCCGCCAATGATGAAAGTCGCGACGGGCTTGAGCGAGCGTAACACCGGGATCGAGGCGCCCTGCTCCGCTCCCTCTGGTCACGGCTCGCATGGGGCCGAACGCTCATCTGCGAGCCGTGACCGAAGGGAGCGGAGCGTGCCGCGATGGGATGGCGCGACTTTTCACGGAGCTGATAGCTGACTGTATGACAGCTTCTCGCCTAGACTGAGAACAAGGAATGGAAGAGAAGGACATCGCAACGCCCGCTGAACAGGAAGAAGTGCGGGAACCGGACGAGGCCACTTCGGCCGACGAGCCCGCTGGCGAATCGGCGGGGGAAGCTGCCGTGGAGAGCGCGGCGGCCGCCGTGGAACCAGATAGTGAAGCTCCGGCGGAGAACGCTGCGCCGGCTGACGAACCGGCCGATGAAGCTACGGTCGAGACCGCCGACGAACCGGCCGATGAGACCGCCGTCGAGGCCCCGGAGGAACCATCCGCGGCCCCCGGCGAGCCCGGCGAACTCTTCTTCGAGGACAAGGCCGAAGAGCCGGCCGTCGAGGCCGCGCGTCTGCGGGCGATCATCGAGGCGGCGGTCTACATCACCGACGATCCGCTGACGGCGCAGCAGATCGCCGACGCGCTCGACCAGCCGGTCGCAGCCGTCCAGGCCGCGCTCGACGCCCTGGTCGCCGAGTACGAGCAGGCCGAGCACGGCGTCGCCATCCGTGAAGTGGCCGAAGGCTACAAGATGGCCACCAAGGCCGAGCACCACGAGGCGATCCGCAGCTTCGTCAAAAAGCTCCAGAAGCCGTTCAAGCTGTCGATGGCCGCCCTCGAGACGCTGGCGGTGGTCGCCTACAAACAGCCGATCACGGCGCCGGAGATCATGGAGATCCGCGGCGTCCAGGGGGCGGGCGTCCTCAAAACGCTGCTCGACCGCAAGGTCATCACCACGGCTGGCCGCAAGAACGTCGTCGGCAAGCCGATTCTCTACAAGACCACCAAGGACTTCCTGGTGCAGTTCGGCCTCAAGAACCTGAAGGAGTTGCCGACGCTCAAGGAATTCGAGGAACTGGCCCGCATCGCGCTCTCCGATTCCGAGGAGCCGGAAGGTCCCGCCTCGCCTGCCGAAGCCGAGTCCGCCGAACCCGGTGTTGCCGAGACCGCGGAGACCGAGCCGGCGACGGAAGGCGAAGCAGAAGCCGAACCCGATAACGTCGAGGAAGCCGCTGAAGAGCCTGCGGCCGAACGCGAACCGGAAGCCGCGACGGCTGACGACGAGGATGAGGACGAAGACGAGGACGAGCCGGTCGCGCTGGCCGGTAGCGACGAGCCCGAACCGAAAGGTCCCCAGTCGGAGACCGGCGATCCCGCCCACGACAGCGAGACCGAACGCCAAGCATCCCCCAAGGAGTAAATTGCCCGAAGAGCGCCTGCAGAAGATCCTGGCCCGCGCCGGCGTCGCCAGTCGGCGCAAGGCCGAGGAGTACATACTCGCCGGCCGCGTCAAAGTGAACGGCAAGGTGGTCGCCGAGCTCGGCGCCCGCGCCGATGAGACCCGCGATCACATCAAGGTCGATAACAAGCTGATTCACGCGGGTAGCAACCGCGTCTACTACGCTTTCAACAAGCCGAAGAGCTGCGTAACGACCCTGTCGGACCCGGAAGGCCGGCCCACCATCGTCGACTACCTCAAGAAGATCCACGAACGCGTTTTCCCCGTTGGCCGCCTCGACTACGCGAGCGAGGGACTGTTGCTGCTCACCAACGACGGCGATTTCTCGAACGCCATCATCGCGCCCGCCAGCCTCCTGGAAAAGACGTACCTCGTCAAGGTGAACGGCTACATCACCGCCGAACAGGAGAAGGCCTTCGCCACCGGCGTTCCGATCCATGGACGCCGGACCGCCCCGGCCAAGATCCGCGTCCACAAGCGCGCCGCCAATCCCTGGTACGAGGTGCGGCTGACCGAAGGCCGGCAGAACCAGATCCGCCTGATGTTCCAGCATTTCGGCCGACTGGTTGAAAAGCTCCGCCGGACACGGATCGGGTTCCTGGAACTCGGTCCGCTCCCGGCCGGCAAGTACCGTGAGCTGACGCCTCAAGAGATCGCCCGGTTCCGCCGGACACTGAAGCTCGAGGTTGACCGGAAACCACGCGACGCGGCGAAAGCGCGGGCAGCGGTTGGACGCAAACGGGGACACGGCGGGAAGAAAGGGCAAGAAGTCCTTGGGGAACAGTCCACGACGCCTTCGGAACGCCGGGACATAGACTGAAGCGCGCCCGGCCCCAGACTTTTTCACGCCATCCAGTGACCCTGGCCCGCCGGGCAAGAAAAAGATGTTCCGGCCGGTCGGCTTCCTGCGCCGCCCGGCCGTTCAAATGGCGCCCGCGCCGTCAGTTCCGCTCGGGCAGAACCTCGACGTAATCGAGGGCGGCGTCCTCTGGGGGATCGGGGATCCCCTCGATGCGAATTTGGTCCCCGGGACGCAGGGCGACACCGGAGATCAGGCGCCGCACGGATGCGGTGCCGTCGGGAATCGGCCGCCGGGTGGGAAGCGTCGCGTCCTCGGCCCATTCCTCGATCATCTGATCGCCGACCCACAGCCGGAGCCGGGCCTGCCCCTGGGCGTAGTCGAAGTAGCGGACGTTGAGCGTGTACCAGCCCGGCTTGCCGTCGAACTGGAAGCTCGCCGAGCAGCTCTCCTGCTTGCACAGCACGGCCGTCTCACCGGAAGCCGTCTCGAAGCGTTCCACCTTCAGCGGCTCGTAGCCGGTGAGCTTCATCGACTCGGCCTCGTGCCGGTTCGGGTAGTGGCCCACGCGGCCCTTCTCGTCCTCGATGCCGGAGGTCTTGTAGAACCAGCCGGCCACGGCGTCCCGCCAGAGCTGGGCGGCGCCGGCCTGATAGGTGAGCTGCGCCAGGATATCGTTGTAGCGCTGCTCGTCGATGCGGCCATCGAGCAGCTTCCAATCGCGTACGTATTCGGCCGCCTGCTCGGCGCCCTCGTAGTGCGAATCGTAGAGGTACTGGATGACCGTGGTGCCGCGATGCAGCATGTGCGTGTAGGGAACGTGGTGGAACCACAGCAGCAGGTCATCCGGACAGGTGTCGAGCGACTCGAACATCTTCGCGACCGCCGGGCGGTATTGGCCCGTGTAGCCGGTGCCGGTGGCCATGGTGCGGTTCATGCCGACGCCTTTCGCATCGGCGCGGTGCCACTGGCCCCAGCCGTTGTTCTCCGAAGCCTCGACGGCGACGCCGTAGTGGTTGCCGGTGATCTCGGTGAGCGTCTGCAGGCCGAGCGGTCCGGTGTACTTCTCATAGACGGACCAGGAGCGAAGTTCCATCTCGACGGCGGTGCGAACGACCAGGGGATCCTGGCCGAAGGTCTGGCGCGTCCACTCGTCGGCGATTTGCCGCGCGCTCAGGTTCGGGTCCCAGGCGAGGCGGCCGAAGCCGTAGAGGTTCTCCTGGGCGAACTGGCCGCGGCACCAGGTGTCGTCCGCGCTCGTGATGGTGACGCCGACGAAGCCCGATAGCGGCCGATGGAAGACCTTGCCGGTGATGACGTCCTTGACGGGCGTCCCGTCGCCGTTGATCTTGAGATCGAAGTCGAGGTTGTCCTTCCACCAGGGGACCAGGTAGACGAGGTGCCGTCCGCCGCCCAGGTACTCCTGGACGACTTCGAGCTCGATCGCCTGGTTGGTCTTTTCCAGTCCGCTGAACAGCGGGGAGGCGGGCTCGCGGACCTGGAAGTCGATCGGGCCGTTCTTGATTTGAATGACGACGTTGTCCTCGAACTGGCCGTCGAACTGGTGGAAGTTGTCGTAGGCGTCGCGGGCGCGGTCGGCCTTCATGTCGTTCCAGTCGGCGTGGTGGTTGTAGACGAAGGCGCGATAGAGGAGCAGGCCGCCGTGGGGTTTGAGCGCACGGGCGATCGTGTTGGCGGCCGAGGCGATGGAGAGCTTGTACGCCGCCGGGCCGCGGGTGCCTTCGGAGTCGGCCTTCATGACGAAGCCGGCCATGTCGGGGACGGCCTCATAGAGGTCGGACACCATCTTGTTCCACCACTCGGCGACACGCGGGTCGTTGGTGTTGTAGGTGTCCATGCCGCCGACGATCTCCGGGCTGCCGAAGTCCGCCGGGAGCACCATCCTGATGCCCCAGGGGCGCAGGATGCCGGCGATGCGCACCAGCTCCGGCCGCCACTCCTCGCTCATGAGGCGCGGATCGGCGTTGACAATCGCGATGGCGGCGCCGTTGATGCCGACCGAGGCGAGCATGCGGGCGAAGCCGTCCAAACGGCTCAGGTCATCGCGTACCTTTCCCTGGTCATAGATGATGGAGACGCCCCCCGGACCCGCGCCGGCGCCGGGAGCTCCCGGAGGCGCGCCGATGAAGTCCCAGAGGTTGAGCCAGCGGATGGGCGACGACGGCGCCTGCTTCTCGTCGAGTTCGGCGATCGAGGCGCCCGTTCCGATCTTGCGGAGCAGCGCGAAGGAACCATAGAGCACACCCGAGTCGTCCGCGCCGGCCACCACCGTGTAGCGCACGCCGTTCACGAAGACTGTCTTAAGCCAGTAGCCCTCCGGCGCAAGGGTGGCGTCGAGGGCGAACTGCGGCGCGGCCTGGTTCGACATCGGCGAGCTTGCCGATGACGATGGCGCCGTCGGCCGGCACCCGGGAGTCCAGCCGCAGCGTTCTCCCGATCATGCCTTGTACACCGAGGATGAGCTCTTTCTTCGCGTTGGCGAGGACGGGCGAGTCGCCGACCACGGTGAGCGAGGCCGGGACAGCCTCCTCATATTGCCGGGCCGAGCCGGCGTCGAGCGGTGCATAACGCAGCCACGCGTCGATGCCGGTTTCCGCGTACAGCATGCTGGCCGCGAGCAGGCCAAGTAGTGTAGAGATCAGTCGCAACATGATTCCTCCTGCGAACCGCTGCGGCGGATGTCCGCCACGATCGAGCGATGGAAAATGCAGGTCACTGACGAAGGGAAGGTTTGCGGCTCGTGTTCGTCGAGGCAATTGACTCCCGATGGAGGCGATAGCCGCCGGACCGGGGCCACAGCGGGAGATGGGGTATGAAATGCAGCCGAGTTGCTGTTCGGGCGTCGCATCTGCTCCAACGGCGGGCTGAGGGCCGACCGGATGGACACCGAGGGCACAAAACTCCGCCGTCCTGACTCATCGCCCCCTGCGAGCGGAGATCGGATATTCAGATATCTGTATCCGTAGTCCGCCGGTGGCGATTCTATCACATGGCCGGGGGCGGATCGGTGGCGATCGGAGCGCGATCAGTAGGCGTTGCGGTGGCCGAGCACGACGGGAATCGTGCGCAGCAGAATCTTCAGATCGCCCATCAGCGTCCAGCCGCGGATGTAGTCGGAATCGATCTGCGTCCGCTCGACATAGCTGGTGGAGTTGCGGCCCGAGACCTGCCAGATCCCGGTGAGGCCGGGCGCGACCTGCGAGTACAGCTCGTAGGCCGAACCGTACTTCTCGACCTCGGCGGCCACGATCGGCCGCGGACCGACCATGCTCATGTCGCCCCGCAGGATGTTCCAGATCTGGGGCAACTCGTCGAGGCTGGTCCGGCGGAGGAACCGGCCGACCCGTGTGGTGCGCGGATCGTTCTTCAGCTTATGTTTGGCGATCCATTCCAGGCGGCGTTCCGGGTGGCGGTCGAGGTAGTCCTCGAGCAACGCGTCGGCATTGACCACCATGGAGCGAAACTTCCAGAGACCGAAGCGCCGGCCATCCCGGCCGATCCGCTCGTGGCGGAAGAAGATGGGACCACGGGTTTCCAGCCGAACCGCCAGCGCGATCACCACTGCAAACGGAAGAGCCACCCCTGCCAGGAGAAGAGCGAACAGGATATCGAGGACACGTTTGGCCTGCTGGGCGCCGGGACGCAGAAGACCGGCATCCGGCTCCAGGCCGACAAACGGTCGGGGAAACTCTATTGCTGTTGCGAACGGGTTATCCGTCTCGGTCGGCGTCACTGGCATCGTTTCAAACATTTCTCCGTCGTTGCGGCCGGGAAAGAACCATGTCGTATATCTCCATGGTACCTTGCATCATCCGGTCCAAACTGAACCGCCTCTGGTAGATTCGACGTCCCGCCTCTCCGAGTTGTTTCCTCAGAGTGGCGCCGGCGGCCAGCCGGGCCAGCGCCACCGACAGATCTTGCGGCTGACCGCGAGGCACGAGCAGGCCGTTGACGCCTTCGGCGACAGCCTCGCCGACGCCCCCGACATCGGAGGCGACAACCGGAAGTCCGGCCCGCATCGCCTCCAGGACAGACCGCGGGAAAGCCTCCGAAAGTGACGCTAATGACAAAGACTTGCGCGTCGGCGAGGATCTTCTCGGGGGTCTGCTCGTAGCCGAGGAAGCGGATACGGCCGGCGATGCCCAACTCGCGGGCGAGGGCGCGGACACCGGCCTCGCCCGGCCCGTCGCCGATCAGGTCCAGGCGCCAGTCCGCCGCCGGCATCGCGGCCAGGGCTTCGAGGAGGGTCCGGTGGTCCTTCGGTGGGGCAAAGCGGGCAACCGAGACGACCCGAATGGGCTCGCGCTCTGGTTTGGCGACGAGCTCCTGGGGGATATCGCGCACCCCGTTGTACACAACATGGAGCCGATCGGGTGGTGCAATCCGGTGCTGCAAGGCCAGTTGCCGCTCGCTCTCGCAGACGCAGATGATGCCGCTGCCCCATCGCGACGCCGCCCGCTCGGCCCAGCGGAACAAGATGCCCTGCGTTGGTGAGATGCGATCCCCAATGGACAGTCCGTGCGGGGTGTAGAGGACCGGGAGGCGGCAGCGGCCGGCGGCTGCGCGGCCCACCCAGCCCGCCTTGGCCGTATGCGTCGAGACGAGGTCGGGGCGGAGGTCGTCGAGCGCGGCCTTCAGCTCACCGACGGCCAGGAGGTCGGAGACGGGGCGGATCGGCCGGCGCAGGTGGCGCAGGGGGCGGAACGGAATGCCGGCGGCTGCGAGCTGTTCGCTGACGGGTCCGGCGCCGCCGGCCAGCACGACCGCTTCGTGGCCGCGCTCGATCATCGCGCGGGCGAGGTCGCGGACGTGGATGCTGGCGCCGCCGACGGCATCGGTCCGGGTGATGACGTAAGCGATCTTCACGGCGTGTCCTTCTGGGAGACCAGCACGAGGAACGCCAGCTTCCGGAAGATAGCCGTGGCGGCAGCGGAACCTCCGGGCAGATCGAGCAGCTCAGCGAGCAACCCACGGCCGGGACGGTCCAGCAGGCGGAACCGGATGTAATCCGCCTCGGCGCCCCGGCTGCGGAAGTACCGGCGGAAGGTGGCGGCGATCTCCCACCGGCTCCGGTAGCGCGTGTAGCGGTCGATCCAGTCGAGCTTGTCGAGGGCCCATTGGCGGCAGGTGGGCGCCTGCTCCTTCCAGGTGCCGAAGCCGAGCGATCGCAGGGCCCAGGCGTAGTAGAAGCGCAACCGGCTGCCGCGAGGGAACCAGTGCGAGAACGGGATGCCGATATGGCCCTCGCGAAAGACGTCGCGCGAGGGGAAGAGGCTGAGCACGATACCGCCCGGCGCGAGGATGCGGTGGATTTCGCCGAGGACCGCGCCGAGATCGTCGACGTGCTCGAGCACCTGGTTGTTCACGACGAGATCGAAGGAGGCGTCGTCGAACGGCGTGCGCCCGTCGCGGATCTCGTGGATGACGGTCCCGAGCAGGCCGGCGCGCTCGGCGTCGGCGCGGGTATCGGAGCCGCCGTAATAAACGTCGGCGCCCTGAAACTCGAGGCCTGCCTCGCGGCCGGCGACAACGAGTTTGCCGGCGCCGCAGCCGTAGTCGAGGATCCGGGCACCGGGACGTTGAGCGGCGAAGCGCCGGGCGAAGTCGAGCACGAACCGGTTGGTGACGTCCATGGTGTGCTCCGTCACTGGCGCGCCCATGCCGGTACCTTGGCGGCGAGCAGGTCGTGGTAGAGGCTCTCCCACCGGCCGGTGACGACTTCCTGGTCGAACCGATCCACCGCGTACCGCTGGGCCGCGGCGCCCATCGCCGCGCGCTCCTCGGGCGCCAGGTTCATGAGCCGTCCCATTGCCGTAGCCAGCGCGTCCCCGTCGCCCGGAGGGACGAGGTAGCCGGTTTCGCCAGAGACGACCGCCTCGCCCGTACCACCGACGTTGGTCGCCACGGAGGGAAGTCCGCTCGAGATTGCCTCCAGCAGGACCATCGGCAACCCTTCGACGACAGATGACAAAACAAAACCATCGGCGGCCGACATTAGCGCCGGGATGTCCTCGCGCAGGCCCAGGAAGCGGACGTCGGCGCCCGTGCGGCCGGCCAACTCGCGGAGTTCGGCCTCCTGCGGACCCTCGCCGGCGATGAGCAGCGTTCCCAGACCCTGGCGAGCAAAAGCGGCGAGCATCGTCTCGTAGTCCTTCTTCCACATCAGGCGGCCGACGGCGAGCCAGACGAACCCGGAGCCGAGGCCGAGCTCGCCGCGCATACGCTGGCGGGTCGCTTCGTCGGGACGGAAGCGGTTGGTATCGACGCCGTTCGGGATCGTGCGCAGCCGGGCGCGCGGCACGATCTTCCGTTCGGCGTAACGCGCGGCGATCGCGTCGCAAACGCAGACGGTCGCATCGGCGAGCCGGGCGGTCGAGCGGTAGATGCGCTCGCGTCCCCGCGGGTCGCCGGAGTGGCGGCCGCTCTCGATCAGCGTGTGCGCGGTCGAGATCACGACCGGCACGGGGCAAAGAAAGCGGATCACCCGCGCCAGCATGTTCGCGTGAAACATGTGCCCGTGCAGGACCTGGGGCCGCAGTTGCTCGAGCAGGCGTCCGAGGCGGACGAGCGCGGGCAGGTCCGGTCTTCCGGGGCTCATTTCGAGCGAATGGACGGCGACCCCGGCATCGGCGAGTTCCCGCTCAAACGCTGTTACGGGGAGCATCGAGACGACGGCCACCTCCCACCCCCGGCGCGCGAGCCCGGCGGCGAGTTGCGCGACCTGCATCTCGGCGCCGCCGCGCGCGAGGTTCGTCGTGAGCAGAACCACTCGGGCCGTCATCGTCGTCCTCCGGCGAGCCGTTCGAAGAGCGCAGCATAAGAGGCCACCATCGCGTCCAGGCTGAAGCTCCCCGGCACGCTCGCGGGCCGCTCGGCCGAATTCCCGGCGGCGCCCGGCGTCGGTCACGAGCGAGGCCAGCGCCGCGGCCAGCGCCCGGGAATCGCCGGCCGGGACCAGCAGTCCGGTGACGCCGTCGTCGACCAGCTCCGGGACGCCGCCCACCGCCGTCGCGACCACGGGCAGTCCGGCAGCCATCGCCTCCATCACCGAAATCGGGTGGCCTTCCCAAGAGGATGCCAGAGCGAAGACGTCGGCGGCGGCAAGCAGGTCGGCGACATCGGACCGGACGCCGAGGAAGTGGACCCTCCCGGCGATTCCGAGCGCCTCGGCGCGGGATCTGGCTTCGTCTCGTAAGGCGCCGTCACCGGCCATGAGCAGGCGGCCGTGCGCGTCGCCCGTCGCGAACGCCGCGAAGGCTTCAATCAGCCGGACGGGCTCCTTCTGCGGATCGAGCCGCGCCACCGAGACGACGAGCACGTCCTCCTCGGCAAAGCCATTCGCCTGCCGCCAGGGACCGCGGGCCCCGGGCCGGTGGAAGCGCCCGGTGTCGATGCCATTCGGAATCGTGGCTGCCGGCTCGATGCCATAAACGGCCCGCACCGACCGGGCGACCTCGTCGGCGACGGCCACCGGCACGACACCCCACCGGAAGCCGACGCGGTGGATCATGCGGCCAAGCCACTCGACCTCGGATCCCGCCATGTTGTGGACCGTGTGAACGATCGCCGCCCGCTTCCCCATCGCCGCCGGCAGCGCGTAGCGCATCACGTAGGAGTGCGTATGGATCACCTGCGGCGCGAACTCGGCGAAGATGCGGGCGAGACGGGGGTAGATGCGCAGGTCGAGTCCGCGGCGCTTGCCCAGGTGCCACACCGGCACGCCGTGCTCGGCGAGGACGGGCTCGAGTCCGCCGGGGAAGGCGTCGAACAGCGACACGACCGCCGTCTCGAAGCGATCGCGGTCCAGCCGGCAGGCGAGCGCCGTCGCGACGTGCTCGGCGCCGGCGCGCTTCAAGGTGGCCAGTATCTCAAGGACCCGTATCTTCACGTCTGCTTGCGGGCCGGCCAGAAGGACCGGCTCCACTCCGTCATGATGAGGGCAAAGATCAGCCAGCCGGGCTTACGGTGCTCCCAGGTCAGCGTCGAAACGCCGGCCGCCCACGTGAGCAGCATCACCATCCAGAGGGCCCGCGCCTCGGGCCGCATGACAAGGGTATAGAGTCCGAGCAGGCAGAGCATCCCGCCGTAGACGGCGAAGCCGATGAGGCCGCACTCGACCAGCACCGAGATAAACGTGTTGTGCGCCACGTACCGGTGCCCCGCGAGCGCCGGGACGCCGAGTTCCGGCCGGACGGCCTCGGGGTAGGCGCCGGCGCCAATCCCCAGAAACGGATGATCCCGCCAGACAACCAGGCCGCTCTTCCAGATCGTCTTCCGGTTGTGGAGCGAGCCGGTGGTGATCTCCTCCGGGATCTCGGACAGCCGGTCGCGCGAATGCTGGGGCGCGAAGAAGAAGTAGCCGCCGATGAAGACGATGAACAGCGCGAGGCCGGAAATCCGCTCCCGGGCATTGGCGGCGTGCCAGGTGAGGGCGACGTAGCTGAACGCGAGCCCCGTGACGATGAGCGCCGTGCGGGACCCCGACAGGTAGACGCCGCAAATCGCGAGTACGATGGCCGCGCGGGCGGCCCACCGGGCAGCGCCACCGGTGGTACGGGTCAGGTACAGACCCATCGGAATCGATAGCGCGACGGTGACGCCGAAATCGTTCGGCTCGAAGCCGGTGGCGGCGTAGCGTTGATAGTAGGTCTGCAGTCCCTGGGCGTAGCGGACGAGCGTGTTGACTGCCGCCACCGCCGCCCCGGCGACATAGGCGGCGAGCAGGAGCTTCTGGAGCCGAGGTCCGCGGCACAGGTCCCAGATCAGGAACGCCATCGCGCACAACTGCAGCGAGGTGAAGGTCACCCGCACCGTATCGGATGGCGACAGGCTCCAGAAGTAGGTGCAGCCGGTCCACACCGCGAAGGCTCCCGCCAGCAGCAGCGCCAGGTTGGGGAACCGCACGGATCGCCGCCTGAGAGCTGCCAACGCGCCGGCCGCGAAGGCGACCATCCCGAGCGTCCGGGCGATCGACCCGAGGCTCCCCACGAAGATCACCTTTTCAATGGGAATCGTGAAGACGAACAGACACAGCAAAGCGCCGGCCGCCCGCTCGACGATGTCGGTCTGGTGCGCGCTCCTCACGCGGCGGACTCCAGTTGGCGCAGCCGTTGCCTGAGAATCCACAACCCGCCGATCGTCTGCGCCACCGCGGCGATCGCCAGTGCGGCGGCGGCTCCGGCGAGCCCCATCCGGGGCACGAGCAGCCAGCTCGCCAATGCGCAGGTCCCGGTTGCCACCGCGAGCAGCGGCATCTGGGCTGAGAAGGCGCGCGTGCTCGTGAGCAGGTAGCCGATGGCGATCGCGATGTACATCGGGATGGCGGCGAACATGACTGCAATCAGCAACGAGTTGTGGGCCGCGTATTCGGGCCGGAAGACGACGGCGAGAACAAAGGTCCCGATCAGGACGGCGCACAGGACCCCGGCCACGCCCAACGCCAGCGCGATTCCGGCCAACCCGGCGGCCAACCGGCCGAATTGCTTCCGCTCCCGCTGGCTGAACGAGCGCGCCAAGCGGGGTGTGGCGGTCTGACCCAACGCATTCATCACCGTGCGTCCCACCGTGATGAATGACGCCACGGCGGCGAAGGCGCCCAACTCGGCTGTCCCCAGATGATACTCGATCGCGTAGCGGGGCAGGTTGGCGTTGAGCGAGGCAAGCATCAGGACAACGCCGAGCGGCAGCGCCGCCGACAGGATCTCGCGCCGGGCTTGGGGTGCAGTCGCCGGGAGGGTTTCACCGGCCGTGCCCCGCGGCAAATCGTAAGCCACCAGCACCGCAATCCGAACAAGCGCCAGTGCGGCGACCGAGAAGACCAGGTCGCGGGTGGCCCACAGGACCGCGCCGAGAGCGGCCACCGAAACACCCCCGCGGAAGATCATCGAACGGGCGACCAGGTCCAGCCGCTCGCGCCGCTGCATGGCGCCGTAATAGATGTCGCTGACGGTCTCGGCGCTCAACGACACGCCGACGAGGAAGATGACGGCGGCTACCGTCCAGGAGCCGCGTCCGGAAACGAACGCCAGCGCGGCGATGGCGGCCAGTCCGATCGCGCTCGCTCGCAACCGGACCGCCAGATAGTCTCCGAAGGAGTGCCGGTACTCGGTATCGGTGGCCAGCACGGCACGGAGGTTCAGATGGGACAGCATCACCACCGGCGTCGCCACCGCCACGGCGAGCGCGTACCGGCCCAGCATCTCGCGATCGCCGAGTTTGGCGATCAGACTGAGCACCGCCCACTGGCTCGCCGAAAGGAGAACATTTCCTGCAAACGTCCAGGCGAAGTTGGACCGCAGGGAGAGCGAATCGGGCGGATCCGTTGGGCGGCTGGCAGGGAGCGGCATCGACCGCCTTCATTCTACTCTGTGTCATTTGTCTCAACGCAGCCCCGGCGTCCGCGGAGCGCCCGAGTCGCGACGGCTGCGCTGTGCCGCCCATGGGAAGCCGCTCTGTGGGCCATGCGTTCGGGCGCGCCGGGTGCTTCGGCCCAGCGCGGTACGGAGATCGAACTCCGCTCCCTTCGGTCACGGCTCGCAGCGGGTACCGACCGGCCGAGTGCGAACGGCGATCGAAAGGCGCGACCTTCAACCACGGTGATCGCCGACCCGCCTGCTACAATCGCGGGCATGACTGACTTGGCTGGAAGAGTTGCCCTGGTCACGGGGGCCAGCCGGGGCATCGGCCGCGCCGTGGCCATCGCCCTGGCCGGGAACGGAGTGAGCGTCGCCGTCAACTGCCGCGCTCATCGCGCCGAAGCCGACGAGGTGGCGCGAGATATCGGCGAGGCCGGCGGCCGCGCCGTGGTGGTGGAGGCCGATGTGCGCCACCCCGCCGATGTCCGCCGCCTGGTCGACAAGACCACCTCCGAGCTCGGACCGATTTCGATTCTGGTAAACAACGCCGGCATCATCCGCCCGCAGCCGGTGGCCGAAATCACGGAAGAGGATTGGGACGATATCGTCGACACCAACCTGAAGTCGAGCTTCCTGGTGACGCAGGCCGCGCTCGCCTCGATGCGTTCCCAGGGTTGGGGGCGGATCATCAACATCTCGTCGGTGGCCGCGCACATCGGCGGCGTCGTCGGACCGCACTACGCCGCCTCGAAGGCCGGGATGATCGGGCTGACCCACGCCTACGCCGCCGCGCTGGTCAAGGAAGGGATCACCGCCAACGCGATCTCACCGGCGCTGATTGAAACCGACATGGTCCGGAACAACCTGAACGCCAGTGCTTCATTGATTCCGGTGGGACGCTTCGGGCAGCCGGAGGAGGTCGCCGACGTGGTGGTGATGCTGGCGAAGAACGGCTACATGACGGGCCAGACGATCCACGTCAACGGCGGCTGGTACATGAGCTGAGAAGGCTCTCCTGCTATGCTCGTCCGATTCGCGCCGGGCGCTGTGCGCTCTCCGGAAGCGGGGGACGGGGCCGGTAGCAGATGCCCCAATCCCCCGTGGAGCTCCTCCAGATCTCGGGGACGAGATGTGGATCAGCTATGCGATCCGGGCCTCACTTGACGAAATTCACAACGGCGGCGCCGCCGACCATGAGGGCCACGCCGACTATCTTCATCAGCGTGATCGGATCCTCCGGCGACCCCAGCCATCCGAAGTGCGATAGCACCAGACCTCCCACGATCTGACCGGCGAGCAGCGCGATCATGGCCGGTCCGGCGCCCATCTGCGGCATCGCCCAGGCGATGCCGAACACCAGACACGCACCAATGGCGCCGGCCGTCAACAGCAGTGGATTGAGCTGCCGCATCGGGGCGAGCGCGCCCGAATGCCACCCGCTCAGTCCAATCAGAACAGCCATCACCGCACCGATGCACCAAAAAACAGCGTTCCCGACGCGCGCATTGCCGATCGCGTCGCCTACTTTTCCATTCATGGCGAGGTGGACTGCGAGTACGACGCCAAGAAACATCGTCAATAAAAACAGGTAAAGCCTCATCCTCAGACTCCTAGATCATTCCTTTTGGTCTTCTGCACGTTCCGCCGCGTCGCAATGCGACCGACGCACGCGGACACTCGATTGTGAAACGTTTTTCGCCCGAAGGCTAGCGTTCGGACGAATGATCCCAACTGCATTGATACGAGCACTCACGACGGAGATGTCCCGATGGGGATCGCTCCGTCGATGATCCGCCCGGTTGCTTTGCAGCCGGAATCGCACGGGCCGCGAGATCAAGATCGACGTGAGTCTATCAGAACCGGACGACCCCGTCGACACCTGGACTTCCACCTGGACTTCCAGAACTCGCGTGGCGGGGCGTCGGATCGGCGGTTGGGACGCCCCCACCGTCGGGAAATTCAACAAGTTGCGCCCCCGATCGGGGCCCGGGGGGCGCGTTTGTGCCTTCGATACCCCCTTCTCCCCCTGCACAACAGCAAAAGTGGACACTATAATCAACTTAGAGGGTCTTGAGATCGTGAAATCGCGTACACTGGAGAGGACACAGGGAGTGAGAACGAAACGGAACAGGATCTCACGGTCCAGGATCGCTGCCGTGAGTGCCGGGAGGACAGGACTCCCGGAGCGCGAGGGTCTCTGCCGGAGCCGGCGGGCCCGGCCCGAGCGTTAGCGAAATAGAGATATTGCCATGATGGTTCCATCCCCGAACCGGCCAAGGCGAATGAATGACGGCGAGCGAGCCGACGGGCTTCCCTGCCCCGCTCGGGGTTCGGCACGTGTCGCGATCACGATCCCTTCTCGCGAACGAGTCCCCCAGGCAGTGCGACCGGTGGCTGATATGGACCGGCCTTCCCGCGATGAGAGGCTCGAGCGGTAACTATGCGTCAATTCAAGATCGTCTTATCTTTATTGATCGCCGGAGCGTTGTTCGGCACCGCACTCATTCCGGAAGCGGCCTATGGTCAGGACAAGGAGTTCGTCTTCATTGCCGGCAATAAGGACCATGGACGCCCGGGAAGGCACGAGTATGAGAAAGACCTGCGGGTTCTCGCCTACTGTCTCGAGAACTCGCCAAACATGAATGGGATCACGACCAAGCTCTTTGTCGGCGGCAAACCGGCGGACGTCAATGAGCTCAGCAACGCGACCGTGATCGTCATTGACGGCAGCTCCGACCGAGCGGAAAAAGAGCAGCACCCGATCTTTCCGCAGGATCCCAGTACCAACCACCGTCGGTACGATGCGGAGACCACCGAGTACTTGAAGCAACTCAACGCCATCATCGACAAGAAGAAGACTGGCGTGGTGATCTTCCACTACGGGTTGTGGGCGGAGCATTTTCAGGCCAGGTCGAACTACCTCAACTGGATTGGCGGCGTTTGGGTTCAAGGTCCCTCCAAGAACCCCAGCGGCCAGTGGAAGATCGAGCTCGAAAACACCGATCATCCGATCCTGAGGGGGGTGGAGCCGTGGGAATTCCGGGAGGAGATCTTCTACAATGCCTTCCGGATCGACCTGGACGGTCCGGATCGCCGGACCGATCTGCTGATCGGTCATCCGATGGACGTCCAGTGGTGGGGTGCCAAGCCAGATGGACCGGAGGTTGCGGCGTGGGCGTACGAGCGTGTGGACGGAGGCCGAGGATTCGCGTACGGCGGATTCGACTTCCACGACAACATCGCTATTGACAACGTCCGCCGTTTCGTACTGAATGGAATCGTCTGGGCGGCCGGGATGGAAGTGCCAGAGGGAGGCGTCAACTCCTCGGTCACGGACGAGATAATGCAGTAGGCTTTATAGGGAATTGGAGAACAAGCCATGAAAGCTTCGAAATTAACACGGCGCGACATGCTCGCCGCGTCGGCTGCTCTGGGAGTTTGTCCGCGTGCGTTAGCCCAAGGGCCCCGGCCCGGGGGTATGGTCCGTCCTGATCCGGGTCCGCCGTTTGTTCCGATCGATGGCCCGAACAACCCGATGGGTGTGGCCAAGGGGCTGAACCCTGGCCGCGTGACGTGGGCGCATCGTCCGGAAGCAGTCCATTGGGATGGCGTGACCCAGCGGATGTCGGTTTCGCCAGGCGCCAACGGCGAGTGGTGGGACGACGCGAACTGCGACCCGAAGATCGTCGAGGAGATGTTCTCGAAGTCGATCCAGGGCTTGATGGGCAAGAACACGAACAAAGAGGCGTGGGACGCCCTGTTCAAGAACTACAACAAGACCCACGGTTTCGGAGAGGTCGGCTACAAGCCCGGTGAGAAGATCACCATCAAGTACAACTTCAACAACGACCGGCCGAACTCGCCGGACTGGACATGGCCGTCGGGACGAGGCATGCCGAGCCCGCAGATGGTCGACTCGCTGCTCCGCCACCTCGTCGAGGAAGCGGGCGTGCCCGGCAAGGACATCACCCTCTACGATGTCGCCAGCGGCCGCTACATCAGCGACCCGGTCTACAAGCGCGTCACGGGCCGGGGCGGTGAATTCAAGGACATCACCTTCATGGTGAATCCGGAAACGGCCGGCAACGGTCGCATCGCGGCAGTGCCCAACCGCGAGAAGCCGATCGTCTTCGCCGACAAAGAGATCGGTGTCGCCATGGTACCGACGCTTGTCGTCGATGCCAAGTACCGCATCAATGCCGCTCTGTTCCGGGCCCACGACATCGCCGGCGTCACGCTGACCCAGAAGTGCAACTTCGGCTCCATCTACTGGCCGGATCTGGACTACTGGGGGCCTCGGCCGCTGCACAACTACGTCCGCAAGACCCGTCCCATCGACTCCTACAACGCCTTCGTCGACCTGGTCACGAACGAGCACTTCGGCGACAAGGGTCTGCTGTGGATGATCGACGGCATGTACGCGGCGCAGGAGTGCGAGATCAACATCGTCCGCTTCGAGTCGTTCGGTGACAACTGGACGGCCAGCCTCTTCATGTCACAGGATCCGGTCGCCATCGACTCGGTCGGGCTGGACTTCCTGCGGAACGAGCCGCGGGCCACGCCGTGCCGCGGCATGCCGGACGGATACATGCACGAGTTGGCCAACCTGCCGAATCCGCCGTCGGGCACGAAGTATAAGCCCAGCGGCAAACTGATCGAGGCGCCGTATGGTGTCCACGAGCACTGGAACAACGAGAGAGACAAGAAGTACTCACGCAACCTGGGCAAAGACAAGGGCATCGAGCTCCTCCAGGTGTAATAGAGGCTGAGCGAACGCGACGCGAGGGCCGTCCCGCCCCCTCCCGGGAAGGCGCCTTCGCGTCGCGGTGGTGGCCCGTGGAAACGGGCATGAGTTTATTTGTGGCCCGGAGCCCGACACAGAGCTTCGGGCCATTTTCTTTCCGGACAATGGCTGCGCCGCGCCTGCCGGGGCCGCCCCCGATGGGGACGCCCACAAATGCGGATCGATGCGGAATGGGATCCCGGACGAGCGGGCGGGCGAGTTACCGCTCTCCGCGCCGGACCTAGCCGTTGGGCACTGATGCCGGGTTCCCCTCGGTTCCGGCAGGGGGCCCGGGAATGGCCCGCGCCACGCTCCAGGAATCGCCCCCATCCTTGCTGATGGCGATGGCGCGGGGCGCGATCGCCCAGAGGGAGCCCTGTCGTACGACAACGGCCCGGAGCGCCTCGTGCAGGGTTGACGGCACCAGGTGCCAGCTCTCGCCGCTGTCATCGCTCACCAGGAGGTTGTCGCCGGCGATAAAAGCCCGGCCGTCGGGGGCGAACGTGATCGAGTTCAGCCGGCCGTTGCTCGGGCAGGGCTGAGGGGTCCATGTCAGGCCCCCGTCGTGGGTTCGAACGATCGTGCTGGGAATGCCGACCGCCCAACCGTTCCGGGTGTCGCGAAAGTAGACGTCCGACAGCACGTACGGGATCCCTTCGGCCTCCACCGTCTCCCAGAAGCGCCCCCCGTCGTCGGTCCGCAGGACCGTACCGCCCCAACCGACAGCCCAGCCATGCATCTCGTCGGTGAAGTAGACGGATTCGAGATTGGACTCAGTGAAGGCCCGCTGCAGGCGCCACGAACGGCCGCCGTCGTCGGAATGGACAACCATGCCATCATCACCGACGGCCCATCCGTTGTCGCCCACAAAGGCGATCGAGTTCAGATCGCTGCTGGTTCCGGATTCGAGACGCTGCCAGCTATCGCCGCCGTCCCCGGTTGCCAGCAGCGCGCCGCCGCTGCCGGCGACGAATGCGCGGCGCGAGTCCACCACCGCGAGGGCGCGCGCTTCGATATTATCCGCGACCGGTTTTGTGGACCAGTGGGCGCCGCCGTCCGCGGTCCGGAGGACGGCGCCTTGTTCACACAGCAGCCAGACAGAGCCGTCGCCGGGCGCGGCGACGTCCCGGATCCAACAGGCATCCGGTACATCGCCTACATCGCCGGCGCCGAGGGCCCGCGGACCGGCGTTCAGCGCGAGGAGCGACACGACGCATGCAAGGATCGGGAAGCCCAGTCTTCGCACCGTCTGTTACTCCGTCTCCACGACCACGAAGCTCGTGCTGCCGCCGCGGTTGACCAGCAGGAGCACTTGGCCGCCGCCGGCCTGCCGCACGGCGCGCTCGTATTCACCCACATCGTTGACGGCCTTCCGGTTGACCTCCTGAATCACGTCACCACGACGCAGGCCGGCCTCCGCGGCAGTGCTTCCTTGCTGGACGCCCGTCACGACGACGCCAGAGGCGTCCCGCGACAGACCAAGCTGCCCGGCGATGCCTGGCGTCAGGTTATCGACATTAACTCCGTCCAGCGCCCCGGACTGCTCCTGCGGTCCGCCGGCGGCTCGCTGCTCCTTGGTCGGCAGCTCGCCCAGCGTGACCGGGATGTCCTTCGACTGGCCGTCCCGCATCACCTGCAGGTTCACCTTGGTATCCGGCTGGGTGCTCGCGATCTGGAGTCGAAGACTGCGGGCATCCTGGACCTGCTTGCCGTCTACTCCGATGATGACGTCGCCGGTCTTGAGGCCCGCCTTCGCCGCCGGTCCGTCCGCCTCGACGTCGCCGACGAGCGCGCCCTTGGCCTCCTTCAGGTCAAACGCCTTGGCCACGGACTGGCTAACCGGCTGGATCATGACGCCCAGATACCCCCGGACCACGCGCCCGTTGTCGACGAGCTGTTTCATCACCCCGCGAGCCATGTTGGAGGGTACCGCGAAGCCGATGCCCTGGTTGCCGCCGCTGCGCGAGAGGATCGCGGTGTTGATGCCGACCACCTCGCCGCGCACGTTGACCAGGGGCCCGCCGGAGTTGCCCGGGTTGATGGCGGCGTCGGTTTGAATGAAGTCCTCGTAGTCCTCGATGTTGAGTCCGCCGCGGCCGGTGGCGCTGACTATCCCCATCGTCACCGTTTGCCCGATACCAAAGGGATTGCCCATGGCCAGGACGATGTCGCCCACGCCGACCGTTGAGGAGTCCCCGAGCGTCAAGTGGGACAGACCGGTCTCGTCGACCTTGAGCACCGCGAGGTCGGTCTGCGGGTCTGTCCCGACCACTTTGGCGTTGACCTCACGTCCGTCGGCGAGGGAGACCTTGATGTCGCTCGCCTTGTCCACCACGTGATTGTTGGTCAGGATGTAGCCGTCGTCGCTGACGACGAGTCCGGAGCCAAGCCCTTGCTCACGGCGTTCCTGTGGGACGTCGAACTGCCCTCCGAAGAAATCCCGGAAGAACGGGGAGGCGAAGGGCGACTGCCCCTGCTGGACCTCGGTCACCCGGGTCGCCAGGACACTCACCACCGACGGCTGGGCCTTCTCTACCAGCGGCCGAAAGCCTTCCGTCAATGAGGCGGCGTTCACCAGGGGTTCGCTCTTGGCGACCTGGAAGACGGCCTTCGCGCCCGTAACGGCCACCGGCGCCAGTCCAGTCTTCGCCGTCGCCAGTGAGCCGAGCAGACCGCCTAGTACCAGCACCCCCAGCAGCCAGAACACTGCTGAAGATCGTTTCACTTCCATTCGCTTCTTTGTCATTTTCTGCTTCTTCCTCCTCTTGGATGGAGTGCCCCGGACGGAACCGTCGCGCATTCTCCGGCCTCCGAGCCGTCGCCTAACCCCGTCTTGACTCCTGACTCCTGCCTTGTGCCATTCGCTGCCTGCCCAGTGGAGAGAGGCACGTACCAGCCACACCCACCACGAGGTATAGTCCTTCACGGCAGTCGTGGCAATTCAGTCTGTCCCGCTAAGATGATCTATCAGACCGTCACCCGTTACATCCAGCCGCTACCAGGCCGGCGCATCACGACTCGCCCAGGAAGGGCACGTCCTTCGCCACCTGCGGGTCCGATCCGACCTCGGACAGCGCCGGGGCCACCAGCTCGATCCGCTGCCACGCCAGTTCGGGCCCGGACTGCCTCAGCGCCTCGTCGGGCCCAATCGCCCAGATCGAACCATCGAACTCAACGAGCTTGCGCAGGAACAGCCAGGTGCCCATCTCAACGTGGCGCCAGTTCGCACCGCCGTCGTCGGTGGCGAGCAGCCCGTCGGTCGTCGTGATCCAGCCGCGGTCGGCGTTGTCGAACCGGACCGCCGTCAGCGAATCGGTAACCGGGCTCTTCTGCTCCTCCCAGGTGACGCCGCCGTCGCGGCTGCGCAGGATCTGTCCGCCGAAGCCGACCGCCCATCCGTTATCCGCGTCGCGGAAGTAGACCGCGTGGAGCGACCAGTCCGCCGCCTGCTTGCGTTCCTGTGTCCAGGTGACGCCGCCGTCGGTAGTACGGAGAATCGTGCCCACCCATCCGACGGCCCAGCCGTGCATCGGATCGACGAAGTAGACGTCCTCCAGTCCCTGCGAGACGCCCGTCGCCTGGCGGCTCCAGGTGCGCCCTCCGTCGGCCGAGTGCAGCATGGCGCCGTTCCAGCCGGCGACCCAAACCGATTCCCCGACGGAATCGATGTCCGTCAGGTGCTCCTGGGCGGGAACCTCCACCTTGCGCCAGTTCCTGCCTGCGTCGTCGGTGGCGAGGAGCGTGCCGTTCTCGCCGGAGACGAACCCGCGGTCGACATCCAGAAACCGGATTGCGAGCATCTTCTCGTCGGAAGCCAGCGTCACCTCATGGCTCGTCGCAAGATCCTTGCTTTCTGCCCGCACCGTACCCTGTTTGCAGAGCAGCCACAGAGTCTGGTTCGTGACGGACGCATCCTGGATCCGGCACGCGGACTCCCCGCTCGCCGCGGCCGCCAGGGAGGAGGCCGCGCTCGACAGTAAGGCGAATACGATCAGCACTCTGAACATGAACACCTCTTCAGTTTCGGCGGGCGAACGCGAGGGCGCACCAACGCCCCGGGAGGGGTGAGCCAGTCCGCGGTTCGGCATGCGACTCGGACCAGACGGACGCCCCTCACGACATGCCCGCCAGCTCGATGCCGAGCTTGATTAGAACTCTCGTGTTTTCTGGATTTACAGACGAAGGTAATGGCGATTTGGTTGCAATTGCCTGCTGGGAGGCGGCCCGGCGGGAAGGGCCACCGCACTTGACGCTCGAGAGGAAACCGGCGCCCCAATGGCTGTGCTATACTCTCGTGAGGGAGTTCCCCGCCAAGACACCACGGTTGTCCAGAGGCTTAGTATGTCCCTTGTTTGCCAAGTAACAGGAAAGCGTCCGATTTCCGGAAATCGCGTTTCGCACGCGCACAATAAGACCCGGCGCGTCTTCAAGCCGAATATTCAGGTCAAGCGCTTCTGGCTTCCCAGTGAGAACCGCTGGATCAAGCTGAAGGTCAGCGCCAAGGGGATCAAGATCATCACCAAGCGCGGCATCGACGCTGTCGTCGCCGAGATGCGCAAGAACGGAGTCCGAGTCTAATGGCGTCCAAGAACAACATGAAGATCCGGCTGGTGTCGAGCGCCGGGACGGGGCACTTCTACACGACCTCGAAGAGCACCAAGAACCGGCAGCAGAAGCTCGAGCTCAAGAAGTACGACCCCACCATCCGCAAGCACGTTATCTACAAAGAGTCGAAGATCTGACGGGGAAGGCGGTCAGCTCTCAGCGCCCCCTGACCGCTATCTGCTGACAACCAACCGCCGATCGCTGGATAATAAAGATCCATGCTGATCGTCCACGTCCATGTCCACGTCAAGCCGGAGTCGGTCGACGCCTTCCGGAAGGCGAGCGTCGAGAACGCCCGGAATAGCGTCCAGGAAGCTGGCATCGCGCGCTTCGATGTCGTCCAGCAGGATGACGACCCCACCCGGTTCGTCCTCGTCGAGGTCTACCGTACGGCTGACGATCCGGGCAGGCACAAAGAGACCGCCCACTACCTGAAGTGGCGCGACACGGTCGCCGACATGATGGCCGAACCGCGGCAGGCCGTGAAGTTCACCAATATCTTTCCCAACGAGGCCGGCTGGTAGATGCAGTTTCAATTCGCCACGGCATCGCAGATCGTCTTTGGCGCCGGCAAGGTGGCTGAAGTGGCTCCGGCGGCGGCCGGGATGGGTTCGCGAGCGCTCGTCGTCACCGGGCGTTCTCACGACCGCGCCGCCCCCATGATGGCCCGGATGTCCGAGCAGGGTGTCGCCGCTTCGTTGTTCTCCGTCGCGGGCGAACCGACCATCCCGGCCGTCCAATCGGGCGTCGACCAGGCCCGCGCCGACGGCTGCGACATCGTGATCGGCATCGGCGGCGGCAGCGCCCTCGATGCCGCCAAGGCGATCGCTGCGATTCTCGGCAACGGCGGCGACCCGCTCGACTACATCGAAGTCGTCGGTAAGGGGCGGAAGATCGAGGCGCCGTCGGTGCCCATGATTGCCGTCCCCACCACGGCCGGCACCGGTACCGAGGTCACCCGGAACGCCGTCCTCGCCTCGCCCGAGCACAAAGTGAAGGCCAGCCTCCGGAGCCCGCTGATGCTGCCCCGCCTCGCGGTGATCGACCCGGAGCTGACGCTCGACCTGCCCCGGGCCATCACGGCCTCCACCGGCCTCGACGCGCTCACCCAGCTCATCGAGCCCTACGTCTCGGCCCGCGCCAATCCGATGGTGGACATGTTCTGCCTCGACGGCATCCGCCGCGCCTGGCGCTCGCTACGGCGCGCCTGCGAGGAGCCGCAGGACTGCGACGCCCGCGCCGACATGGCCCTGGCGAGCCTGCTCGGCGGCCTGTCGCTCGCCAATGCCGGATTGGGCGTCATCCACGGATTCGCCGCGCCGGTCGGCGGCATGTTCCCCGCGCCCCACGGCGCGGTCTGCGCCGCGCTGCTGCCCTACGGCATGGAGATGAACCTGCGCGCGCTCCGGTCCCGGGCACCCGATCACGAAGCACTCGCCCGCTACGGGACCATCGCCCGCATGCTCACCGGCGAAGCGGACGCAACGCCCGAGGACGGGGTCGCCAAGATTCGGGAACTGGTGGACGCGCTGGCGATCCCGCCCCTCGGCAGCTACGGCCTAACCGATCGGGACATCCCGACCGTGGTCGAGAAGGCCGCCCGCGCGAGCAGCATGAAAGCCAACCCGATCGTCCTCACGACCGACGAACTCGCCGAGGTCCTGACCCGGGCAATGTAAGGGAAGTGGGGGCAGGCGGGAACAACTGCCCCATTTCGCACATGGGCGCGCGGCCCCGGAACAACCTGGATTGGTGACCGGTCCGAGCTCTCTGGTTCCTTCGAAAAACACGAGCTGCAAGCAGTAATGCTGTCAGTGACTTGCGTTTTTCATCGTCCGCTTGTGGCGGACATCCGCCGTGGCGGCTCGCTTCTGTTTCGGTCTCCCGGATCACTCCCCGGATTCGAGGAAGCGCTCCGCTTCAAGAGCAGCCATGCAGCCGGCGCCGGAAGCGGTGATGGCCTGCCGGTAGACGCGGTCCTGGACGTCACCGGCGTGGAAGACGCCCTTGATGTTCGTGCGGGCGCCGCCCCGGGAGAGGATGTAGCCGTCCTCGTCGAGGTCAATCTGCCCCTGGAACACCTTGGTGTTCGGGATGTGGCCGATGGCGACGAAAAAGCCGTCGACTTCCCTCTCCCAGCTCTCGCTGGTCTCGACGTTGCGGAGCTGGACCGAGGTGACGACACCGGTTCCCCGGTCAAAGACCTTCTCGACCACGACGGGTGTCAGGATCTTGACCTTCGGGTTGGCCATGACACGATCCACCATGATCTTGGAGGCGCGAAACTCCTCCCGCCGGTGGACCAGCGCGACTTCGGAGCCGAACCGGCTAAGGAAGTTCGCCTCCTCCAGCGCCGAGTCACCGCCCCCGATCACCATGATCTTCTTGCCACGATAGAAGAAGCCGTCGCAGGTGGCGCAGGAGCTGACACCGTGGCCGATGAGCTTCTGCTCGGACTCGAGTCCGAGCCAGCGCGCCGAGGCGCCGGAGGCGATGATCAGCGTCCGCGTCTCGATCCACTCTCCATCGATATTCAGCCGGAACGGGCGTTTCGACAAGTCGGCCTCGATCACGGTTCCGTGCCGGAACTCGGCACCGAAGTTCTCGGCCTGCTTCTTCATGTTCTCGACGAGGTCCGGTCCATTGATCCCGTCGGGAAAGCCCGGGAAATTCTCCACCAGGGTCGTGAGCGAGAGTTGGCCGCCGGGTTCATGCCCGGAGATAACGAGGGGACTCAGGTTCGCTCGGGCCGCATAGATGGCCGCGGTGTTGCCGGCACAGCCGGATCCAATGATGACAACGTTTCTCATGAGCTATTTGGGTTCCTGACCATTGCACATGATAGCCCGGAGAAAGGCGTCCGGGCGAGCGGGCCCCGTGTTGTGGCCGGCCGGCGGAGTGCATGGCCGTTGCGAGAGTCTCTCCAATATTCGATGCGCCCGGGCAACGGAAGTGACGTACGAGATCGCCGAAAAGTTGGCCCGGCCGGCCGCAGGCAGGCAGCAGCAAGAGGCAACCCGGCTCGCAAGTGGCGCCACCCGAGCTCCGAAGATCGCGCCCGTCAACGCTGGTATCGGATACTGCTCAACTCCGCCGCGCGGCGACCGGCAAGGACTCGCGATGGCCCGGCGGGCCGCCCAAAGTGATGAAAGTCTCGGGTGACCGACGTCAGCCGGTGGCGGTCCGATCCTAGGCGATCCAGGTCATGACCGCCCAGTTGGCGATGAAGGCGCCGATGTAGGCGAGCGTGCCCATGTAAACGAATTGCAGGATGGGCCATCGCCATCCGCCGGTCTCGCGGCGCACGATGGCCACGGTCGACATGCACTGCATGGCGAAGGCGAAGAAGACGAGAAGGGCCACGGCCCCGCCCGGCGTAAGGTCCGAGTGGAGCGCTTCCTGCAATCCAGAGGAACCCTCGTCGCCCTCGATGCCGTAAATCGTGCCGAGCGTGCCGACGATCACCTCGCGGGCGGCCAGCGAGCTGATCAGGCCGATCCCGATCTTCCAGTTGAAACCGAGTGGTTTGATGACCGGCTCGATGGTGCGGCCCAACGTGCCGGCGGCGCTGTCGGCGATATCCGGCGCCCGGCCGTCGACGAGAGGCACGTGAGCGAGCACCCACAGTATCAGGGCGGCCGCGAGAATCACCGTGCCCGCCCGCCGCAAGAAGATCATGGCGCGGTCATAGAGCCGCAGCAGAATCGTTCGCACATTAGGCCGCCGGTAGGGCGGCAGCTCGAGCACAAACGGCGACCGTCCGCTCTTGAGAACCGAAGACTTCAGCAGCTTCGCCGTCATCACGGCGGCCAGGAAGCCAAGGACGTAGAGCCCGATCATCGCCGTCGTGCGCCGTCCGATCGGCCCGAGAAACGGGGCATCGGGAATGAAGGCGGCGATGAACAGCGTGTAGACCGGGAGGCGCGCCGAACAGGTCATGAACGGTGCAATCAGAATGGTGGCGATCCGGTCCCGCTTGCTCTCGATGGTGCGCGTCGACATGATGGCCGGCACGGCGCACGCATACGCCGAAAGGAGCGGGATAAATGATTTGCCTTGCAGCCCGGCCTTGGCCATCGTCCGGTCAGCGATGACGGCCGCCCGGGCCAGGTAGCCCGAGTCCTCCAGGATGCTGATGAAAACGAACAGCAAAAGGATCTGCGGCAGAAAGACGATCACCGAACCCACACCGCCCCAGACTCCTTCGAGCAGCAGGTCCCGGAGCGGCGACGCCGGCAGCAGCGTCCCAACCTGTTCACCGGACCACGTGACGAAGGCGGAGACACCGTCCATCAGAGGCTGCGCGCCGGCGAAGATCGTCTGGAAAACGGCGAGCACAACCAGCACGAAGACCAGCGGCCCGGCAACCGGGTGCAGGAAGACCGCGTCGAGACGGCGCGTCCATCGAGGCGGCGCCGGCGCCCGGTAGGCGGCCTCGGCGCCCACGCGGGTGGCCCAGGCCCGGCATCGCGGGATGTCCTGGATCACCGGCAGTTCGCGCGGCGAGGGAACCGCAAAGTCCCCGTTCAAGAACTCCCTGACCGGCTCCAGTCCTTCGCCCGTCGCGGCGCTGGCAAGCACGACCGGCGCTCCCAACTGCGCCGCGAGTGCCACGATATCGATATGCCCATCACGCTCCCTAAGCGAGTCGGCCATGTTGAGCACCACCAGCGTCGGCAGGCGAAGGCTCAACACCGGAGCCGCCAGCAACAGGTGCCGGCTGAGGTTGGTCGCGTCCAGAATCAGGATAACCGCGGAGGGCTTGGCCACGCCCGCCATCTCCCCCGTCAGGACATCCCGCGTGACTCGTTCGTCTTCCGAACGCGGATCCAGACTGTAGACGCCGGGCAAGTCCACCAGCTCAATCTCGCGGTCATGAGCCAGCCGAATGCGGCCGACGTGCTGCTCCACGGTCACGCCAGGGTAATTGGCGACCTTCTGGCGCAGGCCAGTCAGCTTATTGAAGAGTGTCGATTTACCGGAGTTAGGCGGGCCGACGATGGCCACGCTGTGAAACGAGGAGGCCGTCGCGGCCGGCTCGTTCGGCACAGGAACCGCGGGCGCGGAGCTGTGACAGCCAGAACTCATTCGGGGTCCGGCGGGACAGCCTCGAGGCCATCCCGGAGGTAGATGTGGACAGCGGTCTCCCGGCGGAGAGCAATTTCGGAACCGTCGACGCGGAAGACCCTCGGATCGCCGCCCGGAGCGCTACGAGCGGCCACCACCGTGCTGCCGGGCAAGAAGCCCAACTCCATGAGACGGCGGGCTATATCGTCCGGCAGATCGAGCCGATCGACCACACCCTCCTGCCCCGAGCGAAGCTCCACCAGGGTGGCCGGAGACGCGAGGGCAACCGCCCCCCTGCCCATCACAGAATTGAAAGTCAGTTGCAGCACAACCTCAGTATGGTACTCCCTGGACCCTGCTGTCAAGGGATCCGAAACGATCCCCGGAACCCGTTATTTTCAAATGAGATGCAGGTTTCATCTTCTGCAGGCGGCGCCGACGGGTCCGAATCCGCCTGTCTTCCTTATCGGACAGAAGACGGCTTTCAGGCGACTCGGAAGCGTCGGGCCACCATGCTACAATTCTCGCGTGACCGGCGAGGAGCCCAGACAAGTGTACTCGCGCGCCGAGGTCCGCCGGTTACTGGACGTCACCGAACGCCAGCTCCGTAGTTGGGAGAAACAGGATCTGGTGGCCACCACTACCGACTACGGCTTCGTTGATTTGCTGGCTTTGCGGACCCTGGCCAAGCTCCGGAAGGCACGAGTTTCGACGGTCAAGATCCGCCAGGCGCTGGTTGCCCTGCGGGAAAAACTCGAGGAGGTCGACGACCCGCTGGTCGAGCTGCGGCTCTTCAGCGAGGGGCGCCACATCCGGGTGCAGCTCGGCGGCCAGACCATGGAGCCGGTGTCCGGACAGCTCCTGCTCGATTTCAAGGCCGACGAGATCCGCACCCTGGTGTCATTCCCCAACGATGCGGCGCAGAAGTCCGCGGCGCAACAGCGGGAGCGGGACCGCGCCCTGGCCGATATGCTTTTCCAGGAGGCGCTCGAGCTCGAACAGCGGGGCGCGGCCGAGGACGCCATCCAGGCCTACCTCCGGGTTGTGGAGGCCGACCCCGGCTTCGCGGGCGCGCATGTAAACCTGGGCACGATCTACTTCACCGCCCGCGACTACCGGGAAGCGGAGACCTGCTACAAGCGAGCCATCGAGGCCGACCCGAATTACGCGCTCGCCTACTTCAACCTCGGCAATCTATACGACGAGATGGGCGATCGGACCGCGGCGCTGCTCGAATACGAGTCGGCGCTCAAGCTGAACGCGAACTACGCGGACGCCCACTACAACATCGCCCTGTTGTACCAGGCCTCCGGCCAGTCGCTCAAGGCGATCCACCATTGGAAGTCCTATTTGAAGCTGGACCCGCTGAGTCCGTGGGCGTCGATTGCCCGACGGGAGTTGGACCGGATCTATCGGGAGACGATCGTAGGGTAGAGGACTGGCGGCAGGAAGACTCTGGGGCTGGCGGACATGGGTATCACCTTGCCGGGCGGAGCTTCGAATAAGACGCCGGCTCCGCTCCCTGTGGACGCAGCTAGTGGCCGCGGCTCATCGTGGGGAGCGGGAGCCACGCGCCGCCCGGCCACCTGCTATTTGGCAACGGCGATCTTCGGTTCCGCCAATTGCAGGCAGTCCTGTATCGCGCCGAAGACCTCTTCGATCGTGCACGTGCCGTCGATGCTGACCAGCATCTGTTTGGCCTTGAACAGATCGAGCAACGGCACCGTCTTCTCGAAATACTCGCGCAGCCGCACCCGGAGCGCCTCGGTGTTATCGTCGGCACGCTTGGTGAAGCCAGAGCCCTCGCCCTCCTTGGCGCGGTGCATCACGCGATCATAGACGACCTCCTCCGGGATGTCGAGGTAGATGGCCTTGTCGAGGTTATAGTTCTCGAACAGGTACTCGGCCTGAGACCGGGTGCGGGGGAATCCGTCCAGGACGAAGCCGTAGTTCCAGTCGTGCTCCTCGAGCCGTTTGCGGACCACCTCCTCGACGATCTCGTCGGGGACGAGCAGTCCTTTATTCATGATCCGGCGGATGCGCGCCGCCAGCTTCGTGTGGTGCGCCATGTTCCAACGGAAGATGTCGCCGATGGAGATGTGCTCCAGGTCGTAGCCGTCGCACAGCATCCGGGCTTGCGTCCCCTTCCCCGAACCCTGTGGACCGATGATGATGTATTTATCCATGATGAAGCGCGTCCGAATATGACTATCTGAGCACGCATTGTATACCAACCCCGCTATTTCAAGAGAAAGAGGTCCGACTCCGGGCCGCGCGGCGAGTGTTCTTCCGGCCCCAAAAAAGAGGGCCGAACCCCAGGACGGGGCCGGCCTGTACTGCCGCGGAGGACGCCGCCGGCAGCCATGTTGGAGCTTCGAACGAAGAGTTGCGAATGGATTACGGTGTGAAGCTGAAGGCGAACATTGCCGCGGCCTTCACCGGTTTCCCCTCACGGACAAATGGCTTGAATGTCCACTTTTTGAGAGCCTGCTCGGCGGCATTGGTGAGCACGGGATTTCCCTTGACCACCTTGACCGAGGAGACATTCCCCGATTCGTCGATGATCGCATCCAGCTCCACCGATCCGGAGAGCTTCATTTGTTTGGCCAGCGGCGGATAGGTCGGCGTGACGGTCTTGATCGCTGCCTGGGATGCCTCCGCGGTCGGGATTCGAACCACGGCGTCCTGCGCCAGCAGCGCGCCGCTCAGTAACAAAAGGCACAGGGCCACAAACAGTGGTGTGGCCAACCTTGGACGCAAAGAAATAGAGTACATGGCTGTTCCTGATAGAGAAGATTCTCGCTTCCATTTCCATATCGGACACGCAGGTCGTTTCTTCGGAAAAATCCGCGCCCCTCGGGCACCGGCTGCCGGCGGCCGCCTTACAGGCTCCCGGAGCGAGGGGTAGAATAGGGTTCCTCAATGTCGGAACTCGAACGGGTGGAGTTGATTCGCCGCCGGCTGGGGCCGGTGCGGGACGCACGAATCGTACGGGCGGTGGGCGATGACTGCGCTATTCTGCGGCCCCCCGGCGCCCGCGAAGACTGGGTGCTATCGACTGACCTGGTCGTCGAGGACGTCCACTTCCGCCGCGACACCCACCTGGCGGCCGACGTCGGCTACAAAGCGCTGGCCCGGGCGCTGAGCGACCTGGCGGCGATGGGCGCCACCCCCTGCTTCAGCCTGATCTCCCTCGCTCTGCCGGACTGGGTGGACGAGGATTGGCTGGCCGGCTTCTACGACGGACTCGGCAAGGCGGCGGCGGCCGGCGCACCGGTGATCGGCGGCGATCTGTCGAGCGCCCGGCAACTGGTCTGCGACGTCGTCGTCTGCGGTGCGGTACCTCCGGATGAGGCCATGCGGCGCGACCGCGCCCGAATCGGGGACCAGCTCTACGTCTCGGGCACTCTCGGCGGCTCGGCGCTCGGTCTCGCAACCGGCGCCGGCGAGGGCTGGCAGCGGCATCTACGCCCGCAACCGCAGCTCGAGCTGGGGCGCTTCCTGCGTGAGCAGGGTGTCCGGGCAGCCATGGACCTGAGCGACGGCCTCTCGATCGATCTGCACCGGCTGGCGCTCGAATCCGGCGTCGCGGCCGTGATCGATCGTCCGGTCCCGCGCTTCCCCGGAGCCACCGACGAGCAGGCGATCCATGGCGGCGAGGACTACGAGCTACTCTTCGCGGTGCCGCGCGAGATCGACCTTCCGGCCGCGTACGAGGACGTGCCGCTCACCCGGATCGGCGGCGCGACCGCGGGCGAGCCCGGAGCGGTCACCTACCTCGGCCAGCCCCTCTCGCCGGCGGGCTGGGACCACTTCCGCAGAACCTGAAGCATCCGGCAGGATCGGACTCAGGAATCGGAAAATCGCTTCGTGTTCATTCGCGGGAGGGTGGTCTGCGGGGGCGCGGGACGGATGCCGGCCCGGGGGCTCCACTGGCGGACGTACTCGTACATGGCGATCGACGCGGCCACGCTGACGTTCAGGCTCTGCACGGCGCCGTATTGCGGGATGCGGACGGAGACGAGCGACGGGTAGCCTTGCGGGTCGAAGGTGAAGCCGAACTCCTCATGACCGAACAGGAAGGCGCTCTTCTCGGGCAGCTCGATTTCGTCGAGGGTCCGCTCGGCCACCGGATCGAAGGCGATCAGGGAATAGCCGCGCGCCTCCAGGTCGGTGAGCGCCGGGGCGATGTTGTCGTGGAACCGGGCGGGGACCTTGCGGAAGCTGCCGCGGGCCGGGGCCGTCGCGAACGGCGCGATACCGACCAGGTGCACCTCACGGGCGCCAAAGGCGTCGGCGCTGCGGAAGATCTTCGCGACGTTGAAGCTGGCCTTCAGGTGATCGAGGACCACGACGAAGGAGTGCACGCCGGGCTCGGCCAAGGCGTTCCGGGCACACTCGCGGCGGAACTGTTCGACCATCTTCCGGTATTCGGCCTTGGTCATGGCGGACCGTATCCGATTATTGCATCCCAGTGATCGGGGGCTGGCCGGCGATCGTCCGCGGGAACAAAGGGCCAAGGGCCCGCCATAGGCGACCGAAGGGCGTCAACCGGACATGACGTGAAGGGTTTCGGAACGAAGCCAATTCCTACATCAACTGCTTATTATCAGTCCCTTACGAGAAATGGGCCGCGGCGCCACTTCCTACGACGCGCGTCGGAATGCCCCCAACGATCACCGTGGTACCCGGCCGCGGCACCGCCCATCGACCACATCCGACCACTTCGCCGCCAGCCGTGCCCGCGGACATCGCATCGCCAAACGCCCGGTCCGCCCCCTCCCGCCCCATCGGCGTCTCGCCGCGCCGCACCGTCGACAGTCGCCCACCGACTCCGCTAATAAACAGAAAACAGGAGCCTTATAGTTTTGGGCACATCTCAACGAACGGGGCGCGAGAAAACACAGAGTGACAGAGAAACCTGTTGCAATCCTATACCCCCTGTGTCACAATGATGTGGTCAAACGTGGCTGAACGTGGTTCAAGGTGGCCAGGTGGAAGAAGAGATCGCCAATTTCGGCAGCGTTCTGGATTTCGAGGGACTCGTCCAGGGCAGCGCCGATGACAAGGGGCGCGTCAAGGTTCCGGGACCGATACGAAAGTACCTGGAAGACACTGGCGATTCCACTTTCTTTGTAACGACGTTCGACCGGTGCGTTGTTCGGATCTACAGCCGTGAGGCCTGGATTCGGAACCGCGCCAAGCTCGACGCTTCAACGAGCAAAGCAGCCGCAGCCGTGCTCTTCATTACCAAGGTCTATGGTAGTGCGGCCACGCTGGACAAACAAGGAAGAATTCTCTTGTCGCCGGCCCTTCGCAAGGAGCTCGAGATCGGTAATGAGCCGGTTTGGTTCGAGCAGTCGAAGGACCACGTGGAGGTTTACGGCAAGAAGATGTACGACAAGCGCCTCGAGGAGGCGGCCACGGACCTCGCCGCCAAGGTCAGCGACGTCGAGGATCTGGGGGTGCGTTAGACGTGGGTCATGGGACACTTTCCGGTCATGCGCGAGGAAGTGATCGAGTACCTCGCTCCACGACCGGACGGCACCTACGTCGACGCGACCACGGGCTTGGGCGGGCACAGCGAGGCGATCGTCCGGCTGCTGGGCGCGGGCCGGCTGATTGCGAACGATCGGGACGGGGAGTCGCTCGAGCGGGCGCGCACGCGGCTCGAACCCTGGTCGGAGCGGATCGTATTCCGCCACGGAAAGTTTTCAGAGTTGCCGGCTGCCCTGGAGCAGCTCGGCATCGGGAAGGCCGACGGACTGATTGCGGACTTGGGCGTCAGCTACGAACAGTTGACGCGGCCGGAGCGGGGGTTTTCCTTCGCCGGCGAGGGTCCGCTGGACATGCGCCTGGACCGCACCCAGGAAACGACGGCCGAGGATTTTGTGAACCGCATCGCCGAGAAGGATCTCGCAGATCTGCTTTTCCAGTTCGGCGAAGAAAGGAGGGCTAGGAGGTTAGCCAGAGCAGTCGTTCAGGCGCGGCCGATTCGTAGCACCCGTCATTTGGCGGATGTGATCCGGTCGGCCGCGCCACCGACAAAATCGCGGCTACATCCGGCGACACGCAGCTTCATGGCCCTTCGAATTGCGGTGAATCAGGAGTTGGAGGAGCTGGACGCGCTGCTCGAGGTGCTTCCGCAAGTGGTATCGAGCGGTGGTCGCGCCGTGTTCCTTACCTTCCACTCGCTGGAGGATCGGAAGGTAAAGCGGCGATTCCAGTCGTTGGCCCGCGACGGCCGGGCCAAGGTGTTGACCAAGCACGTGGTGAAGCCGTCCGATACGGAGACCCGCGAGAATCCGCGTTCGCGGAGCGCGAAATTGCGGGCCCTGGAGATGGTTTAGGTACGCCGCCCGGCCGGGAAGCGCTTAGCATCCCCGCCGCAATCAAAGAGACGGGAGAGAGGGATGGCGACAGTTTCAAACCTGCTTAACTGGATCACATCCGCTGCCGGGGCCCGGGAGGGTGCCGCGGAAGGAGTGCGGGACAACAGCGGCGACGAGTGCGGCCTCAGGGCGTTACCGAACGAGGAGATCTACTTCTGGGTCCGCCCGGTGGATAACTCGAGGGTCAATCCCCAGGCCGACCCGAAGTCGACCAAAGCCTGCTTGCGCTACATGGGCAGCGCCGGCCTGGCCGTGGCTCTTCTGGTTGGAGTTCTCTTCCCGGTCGCCTATAACGTCCTGGCCGGGTATCAAATCGGCGAGTTGGCGCGCCAGCACGAGACCCTGTTGCGCGAGCGCGCGGAGCTGGATCTCAAGGAAGCCAGCCTGCTCAATCCCGCCCGGCTGGCGGAACTGGCCGAGATGCAGCAGTTGGTCGATCCGGCGCCCGAGACGTCGGTTCCGCTCGGAGCCGCGCCCGACGGGGCATACGCCAAGCTCGGCCGGTAGGCGGGCCGCCAGACAAGGGGGCTCCCGTTGAATTCGCAACCACCAGCGTCGCGCACCGAGTTGCATGGAGAACGCCGGTTGCGCATGGTCGCCCGGCTGCTACTCATTTGGGCGCTGGTATTGCTCGTCCGGCTCGGTTACCTGCAGATCATCCGGTACGGACACTATGCCGAGCTGTCCCGTGGCCAATCCACAGAGACCGTCGAAATTCCCGCGCCGCGCGGCCGCATCGTGGACCGGAACGGCCAGACGCTCGCGCTCAGCGTGCCCGCCGATACCATTGTCGTCAACCCGCGCCTGGCCCCGGACCTGAGCATCGCCCGCGACATCTTCGTTCCGACTCTCCACCTCGACCGCGACCGTCTACAAGCCCGCATCGACTGGGCCGTCAAGAACAACCGCGGCTACCTGCCCATTAAACGGAAAGTCACACCCGAGGAATCGCGGAATATCCGAAGCCTGAATCTCGATTGGATCGAATTCCACCCCGACAGCCGCCGCTACTATCCCAAAGGCTCGCTGGCGGCCAACGTTCTCGGCGATACCGACTATCGCGGCAGCGGCAACGCCGGACTCGAGCTGAGCCTGAACGATGAGCTGATGGGCCGCAAGGGTGTCGCGCGGATTCTGCGGGATGCGCGCGGGCGCGCCGTCGAGAGCCACTCCGTGGTCAAGCCGGAACCCGGTACCGACGTCGGCATCTCGATTGACGAGCGAATCCAGTTTGTCGCCGACCGGGCGCTCGCGGCAGCGGCGCGGCAATGGAACAGCGACACCGGCAGTATCGTGGTCATGGACCCCAAGACGGGCGAGATCCTGGCCATGTCAAGCTACCCGTCGTTCGACCCCAACAGCCCGGTAAAAACCGCGAGCGAGTTGGAAGCGCACACGAACCAGGCGGTGTCGGTCCCCTATGAGCCGGGCTCGGTCTTCAAGACAGTCACCCTCTCGGCCGCACTCGAGACGACGGACCTGAGGCCGGAGACGATCATCGATTGCGGTCCGGGCGTGCTCAACCTATTTGGACGGCGCATCCGCGACATCCATGCGTATGGCAAGCTCCCGCTCGAGGCGGTCCTATGGAAGTCGTCGAACATCGGAGCGATCCAGGCGGCGCTACGGGTCGGCGAGGCGAGGCTACTCCAGTATGTGAAGCGCTTCGGGTTCGGCGAGAAGACGGGTGTCCCACTGCCGGGCGAGTCGTCGGGCCTCGTGCGGGAACTTAATCGTTGGCGGCGGACATCGATTGGTTCAGTGGCAATGGGTCACGAGATCAGCACGACGACGCTGCAGTTGGCGCTGGAGATCTCGGCGATCGCCAACAACGGGCTGCTACCGAAGCCGCGCCTCATCCTCTGGCGCGAGAAGCCCGGCGCTGGGCGCGTGGAAGAACCGCTCCAGCCGGCCCGCCGCGCGATTGCGCCGGAAACGGCGATCACCATGCGGAAGATGATGGAAGGCGTCGTCATCCGGGGCACCGGCCGGGCGGCCCACCTGGACGGATACTCGGCGGGCGGCAAGACGGGATCGGCGCAGATCTTCGACTTCGAGACCCACCACTACTCGCATCGATATAACGCCTCGTTTGTCGGTTTCGCCCCGGTATCGAATCCTACCGTCGTCGTAGTGGTCGTGCTCAACGGCGCGGGCCGCTATGGCGGCATCGTCTCGGCACCCGTCTTCAAAGAGGTCGCGCAGGCGGCACTCCGCTTCCTCGGCACCGTCCCCGACGTCGTCACCGAAGACGAGGACCCACTGCCCGCGCCCGATTCCGGCGCCTTCGACGATCTCGCATTCGCGGACTTAGGCGCCCCACCGGAGATGCCGGCCGGGGAGGCGTTGTCGGGAGTCGCACCGGAAAATAAAGACGAGCCGGTGCTGCTGGCCGGGCAGAGCGCGTCGCCGTACATCTTCGGACCGACGGTTCCGAACTTCTACGGGAAGACGTTGCGGGACGTTTTGCAGGAAACATCGCGCCGGGGGATGCCGGTCGAATACGTGGGCGCCGGTCTTGTCCGGGCACAGCACCCGTCGCCGGGCTCGGTACTTCCGGTGGGAGAGGCCGTGCTGGTGGAGTTTGCACACTAGAATTCGAATGACAGTCGCGGAGATTTTGGAGGGCGCCGGTCTCACCGGCGAGCTCGACCGGGAGATGGCCGCGCTGCACGTGTCGGGGCTCGAGTACGATTCGCGCCGCGTCGGCCCCGGAACCCTATTCTTCGCGTTTCTCGGAGAGCAGTTCGACGCGCGGCAGTTCGTCCCGCAGGCGATGGAGCGCGGGGCCGTAGCGGTGGTGTGCGACGCGCCGCCGCCGGATGGCTTCACGGCTCCCTGGATACTGGTGCGCGACGGACGCCGGGCGCTCGCGACATCGGCGCGCAACTTCCACCGCGCGGCCGTCGAGAAGGTCTCCGTCACCGGGATCACGGGCACCAACGGAAAAACCACGACGGCCCACCTGGTGGATTCGATCGCCCGCGCGGCGGGACGGACGACAGCGCTGATGGGCACTATCGAATACGTGCTGGCCGGCCGCCGTCTGAAAGCGCTCAACACCACACCCGAGTCGCTCGATATCTACCGGATGCTGGCCGAGTTGGCCTCGCTCGGCGGGACCCATGCGGTAATGGAGGTTTCCTCGCACGCGCTGGCACAGGGACGCGTACATGGACTCCAGTTCCACACCGCCGCGTTCACCAACCTGACTCGAGACCACCTGGACTATCACAAAACCATCGACGCCTACTTCGAGGCGAAGTCGCTGCTGTTCGCTGGCGGGGATGTTCCGGCGCCACGCTACGCGGTCCTGAATCGCGACGACGAGTACGCGGCGAGTATCCAGGTGGCGGCGGGTACCGAGGTGCTGTGGTACGGATTGGGCGCAGGCGCCGGTGTCCGCGGCGAGAAGGTTCGCGCGGGCTTTGACGGGGTCCGCTTCAACGTGGTGTGGAATGGACAGCGCCACGAGGTCAGCTCGCCGCTGCTCGGGCGGATGAACGTCTATAACATCCTGGCGGCGCTCGCGGTGGGCATCAGCTATGAGGTCACGCCCGAGACGCTGATCCGTGGGATCGCCGACTGCCACGCCGTGCCGGGACGCTTCGAGCGCATCGTAGCAGGGCAGCCGTTCCTGGTGGTGGTCGACTACGCGCACACCGACGACGCGCTACGCAACGTGATCGCGGCTGCCCGCGAACTGCGGCCCAAGCGGCTCATCACACTGTTCGGCTGCGGTGGCGACCGCGACCGCACCAAGCGTCCGCTCATGGGCGAGGCGGCCGCCACGGCTAGCGACATTGTCGTGCTGACGTCGGACAATCCGCGCTCGGAGGATCCTGTCGCGATCATGAACGACGCGCTGGTCGGGCTGCGGCGCCACGACACCGAGCTTCACATGGAGCCGGACCGGCGGACCGCCATCCGGATTGCACTCGACCTGGCTCACGCCGGCGATATCGTCCTGCTGGCCGGCAAGGGGCACGAGACGTACCAGATTCTGAGGGACGGGCCGATCCCGTTCGACGATCGCGAGGCGGCGCGGGACGTGCTGCGCCGGCTTCGGCTACGGCGGGGAGGACAAGCGATGACGATCTCCCTCGGGGACGTGGCCGGGGCAATCGGAAGCAGCGTGGCACCGCCATCGGTGTCGGTGTCCGGTTGGAGCGTGGACACCCGCACCATCCAACCCGGCGACTTGTTCTTCGCTCTCCAGCGGACCCAACCACGACGGCCATCGACCACCTCGCCCAGGCGCTTCGAGAAGGGCGCCGTGGCGGCGGTGGTTGACCGCCCCGTCGAGACCGGAGGTGTGCTGCTGCCGGTCTCCGATTCCCTGGCCGCGCTGCAGGCGTTGGCCGCCTGGGCGCGGCGACGGTGGGCGGGTACGGTGGTCGCCATCACCGGCAGCGCCGGCAAGACGACGACCAAGGACACCATCGCGCAGCCTGCTCGGCCAAAACCGGCAAGTCGGCAAGACGGTCGGCAATCTAAACAACCACGTCGGACTGCCGCTATCGATTCTGCGACTGCCGGACGGCGCGGAAGTGGCCGTGATCGAGCTCGGCATGAACCATGCCGGTGAGATCCGCGCGCTGGCCGCCATCGCGCGTCCGGACATCGGCGTGGTGACCAACGTCGGCTTCGCGCACACCGAGAGCTTCGATTCGATCGACGGCGTGGCGCTGGCCAAGCGCGAGCTGATCGAATCGCTCGCGCCTACCGGCACGGCCGTGCTCAATGCCGATGACGAACGCGTGGCGCGCGTTCGCCGACGTCCACGCCGGCCGGGTAGTCACGTTCGGTTTCTCCGAGCGCGCCGACGTCCGCGGCCGTCGCGATGGAGCGTACGGACGAGGGCACGCGGTTCCAGCGTCGCCGGCGCCGGCTGGTTCGAGACGCGCTTCGAGGGGCGCCACTGCGATTCTGAACATCCTGGCGGCGCTGGCGGTGGCGCGCGTCTTCGAGATTGCTCCCGGCGCGCTGCGCGAGGCGGTGCGCGAGCTGGCGCCGGCGCCGATGCGCGGCCGACGCTTCAGGCATGGGGGCGTGACGATTATCGACGATTGCTACAATGCGAATCCGGACGCGGTCCGAGCGATGCTCGAGACCCTCCGGGACACTCCCGCGCGGCGGCGGATCGCCGTGCTGGGAGAGATGCTCGAACTCGGTCGCTTGGCCGGGACCCTGCACCAGAAGATTGGACGCGATGTTGCGGCGTGCGGGGTTGATGTGCTCGTGGGAATACGCGGCGCGGCTCGCCAAATGGCGGACGCAGCCGTGGCGGCAGGTTTACCTGACAGCGCCGCGTATTTCTTTTCTGAGCCCGAACAGGCCGGCGACTACGTGGCGGCGCTCGCTCGCGAAGGCGACGCCATTCTTTTCAAAGGGTCCCGTGGCACCCATGTGGAACGGGCCCTCGAACGTCTTTTGTCCCGCGGCGAACCCAGGGAAACCGCGCCGGTGAGCAACCACCTCCCTGGCGCTCCCGGGGACCCGCGGCGGCAATCCGGCGACGGAACGGAGTAGGGGAAGCGGATGTTCTACTGGCTATTCTACGAGACGCTCTACCCGCTGTTCTCGCCCCTCCGTCTGTTCGGCTACGTCACGTTTCGCACGGCGCTCGCGAGCCTGACTGCGCTCGCCATGTGCATTTTCCTGGGACCGGCCATGATCGCGTGGCTGCGGCGCCTCTCTATCGGCCAGCACATCCGCGAGGACGGGCCAACGTGGCACGAGAAGAAGGCCGGCACGCCGACGATGGGCGGCGTCCTGATCATCGTGTCCGTCATCGTGCCGACGCTGCTGTTCGCCGATCTCTCCAACCCCCAGGTCTGGGTGGCGCTGTTCAGCCTGCTGACGTTCGGGCTGATCGGATTTCACGACGACTACTCGAAGATCAGTAAGCGGCAGAACCTCGGCTTGACGGCGCGCAGTAAGTTCACGCTGCAGATCCTGGCGGCGCTGGTGCTCGGCGTACTGCTGTCGGTGATGCACTTCAAGGGCCTCTACACCACGGCCATGAACGTGCCGTTCTTCAAGCAGTTCAAGCCCGACCTGCTGATCGTCTCGCTGCTCCACCAGCCGGTGACCTATCCGCTGGCGTTCGTCTTCTTCTACGGATTCCTCGTCCTCGTGGTGGTCGGCTCGGCCAACGCGGTCAACCTCACCGACGGGCTCGACGGGCTGGCCATCGGGCTCGATGATTATCTCCGCGAGCGCGATGACGGTGCTCGCCTACGTAAGCGGCCACGCGGTCTTCGCCTCGTATCTGGAGCTCTCGCGCGTGCCCGGCGCCCATGAGCTGACGATCTTCTGCGGCGCGCTCACCGGAGCGTCGCTCGGCTTTCTGTGGTTCAATGCCCATCCGGCGCAGGTCTTCATGGGCGATGTCGGATCACTCGCGCTGGGCGGCGCGCTGGGCACGGTGGCGGTGCTGATCAAGCAGGAGATCCTGCTGATCTTTGTCGGCGGCGTCTACGTCATGGAGGCGCTCTCGGTGATTCTGCAGGTGAGCAGCTATAAGCTGCGCCGCAAGCGGATCTTCCTGATGGCGCCACTGCATCACCACTTTGAGAAGTTGGGCTGGACCGAAACACAGGTGGTGATCCGTTTCTGGATCGTCGGACTCGTGATGGCGCTGTTCGCCCTCACGACACTAAAGCTGCGATGAAGAGGCTGGACCAGTCACGGGTAGTCGTTGTCGGCATGGGGCGTTCCGGCCTCGCGGCGACGGCGCTGCTGGTCCATCACGGCGCCGTGGTGCTGGCGACCGACGTCTATCCGCTCGACGCGCTGCCCGACGTCAGACCGCGGCTCGAGGAGTTGGGCGCGAGCTTCGCCGTGCAGTCGGCGGCGGTGTTCGAGGACCAGGACCTAATCGTTCTCTCGCCCGGCGTGCCGGCGGACCTGCCCGAGCTGGACGCTGCCCGGAGCCGCGGCATACCGGTGATCGGCGAGGTCGAGCTGGCCGGATGGTTTCTCGCGGGGCCGTCAATCGGTATCACCGGATCGAACGGGAAGACCACGACGACAGCGCTCACCGGGCACATCCTGAGGGAATCGGGCGTCGGCGTCCAAGTGGGCGGCAACATCGGCAATCCGCCAACGAACATGGTGGAGGCGAGCCGCGCGGACCAGTGGAACGTGCTCGAACTGTCGAGTTTCCAGCTCGAGACGATCGAGGAGTTCCGGGTCGCCGTCGCCGTGGTGTTGAACGTCACCCCGGACCACCTGGACCGCCACCACACCATGGACGCCTACGCCGCGGCCAAGCGCCGGATCCTCGAAACGCAGCAGCCGGGCGGGGTGGCGGTGTTGAATGCCGGCGACCCGATCTGCCGTTCGTGGGCCGGGGTGGCGCGCGGCGAGCCGGTCTGGTTTTCGATCACGGAGCGTGTCGCGCGCGGCTTGTGGATCGAAGCTGACACGGTAGTCTACGACGGTGCGCCGCTCATCGCGGTGGAGGCGATCCCGCTGCGGGGCAGCCACAATATCGAGAACGTGATGGCGGCGAGCGCGGCGGCACACCTGGCGGGAGCGCCGCTCGAAGCCATCGCCGCGGCGGTCCGCACGTTTCCGGGAGTGGAACATCGGCTCGAGTTCTCCGCCACGGTCGACGGCGTCGACTACTTCAACGACTCGAAGGCGACCAACGTGGACGCCACCCTCAAGGCGATCGCCGCGTTCGACGGCGGTCTCTGGGTGATCCTCGGCGGCAAGGACAAGGGAAGCGACTACACGATGCTGCGCGAGCCGCTGGCGGCGAAGGCGAAGGCCGCGCTGCTGATCGGCGCCGCGGCCGACAAGATCGCGGCCAGATCGCCGGCGCGGTCGAGATGGTCGAGTGCGGAACGCTCGCCGCGGCCGTCGCCGAAGCGCAGCGTCGGGCGAAGGCGGGCGACACGGTACTGCTGGCGCCAGCGTGCGCAAGCTTCGATCAGTTCATGAGCTACGAGCACCGCGGCCGCGAGTTCAAGCGCCTGGTAGCCGAGTTGGCGAGCACCGGAACAGCGGGGAAAGAGGTGGCGAATGCGCGTCAAGACTGACTGGACACTGTTTCTCACCATTCTGGGTATGGTGTGCTTCGGGCTGGTGTTCATCTACAGCTCGTCGACGGTGATCGCCGACCAGCGCTACGGATTCGAAAGCTACCACTTCCTGCTGCGCCAGGGTGTCGCGGCGGTCATCGCACTCGGCGCGCTGCTCGCGTTGGCGAAGTACGACTACCGGCGGCTGCGCTCGCCGCAATGGATATTCACGCTGCTCGGCGGCGTGGTGATGCTGCTACTGGTCGTCATCTTCACCGACCCCGTCAACAAGCGCTGGCTCTACCTCGGACCGACACAACTACAGCCCTCCGAGCTGGCCAAACCGGTGCTGGTGGTATTTCTCGCTTACTTCGTGACGCAGCGCGCCTCTGACATCAACGGCCGTCACACCGTGATTCCGGCGACGATGGCGATGGCGATGCTCGGCGGCGCGGTGGTGATCGCCGACCTCGGCACGGCCGTCGTGCTCATGTGTACGGCGGGCGTGGTCTTCTACGTCGCGGGCCTCGAGCGGCGCTACTTCGTGATCGCCGGCGCACTCAGCCTGGTGCTGCTGACGGCCGCCATTGTCCACAAGCCATACCGTCTAAACCGGGTCGTGAACTTCGTGGACCCGCAGCACAAGATCATCAACCTCGTCGATCCGTCCGGACACTTCGAGAGCTACATGAACCGGGCGAAAGTGGGCGGCGGCGCCAACTATCAGGTGCAGCAGTCGCTCATCGCCGTTGGTTCGGGCGGCGTGCTCGGCAAGGGACTGATGCGCGGCACCCAGAAGCTCTTCTACCTGCCGGAGGCGCAAACGGACTTCATCTTCGCCGTGGTTGGCGAGGAACTGGGGATGTTCGGCTGCTCGATGCTGCTATGCGGGTTCGTCATCATTCTCTGGCGCGGGTTCCGGCTGTATTGGATCGCGCTCGACGACTTCGGCCGCTACATCGCGCTCGGAGTGACGGTGACTATCGTGCTGCAGGCGTTCATCAACATGAGCGTCGTGATGAACCTCGGTCCCACCAAGGGCATTCCCCTGCCGATGATCAGCTATGGCGGCAGTTCGCTGCTCGGCACGATGATCTCGCTCGGGCTGCTCATGAGTGTCAGCGAGCGGGCTCGATGAGTGACCGGCGCCTGTTCCTGATGGCCGGCGGCGGCACGGGCGGGCACGTAATTCCGGCCATCGCCGTGGCCCGGGAACTGCGGAAGAGGGCGCACGACGTACTGTTTGTGGGAACCAGACAAGGCATGGAGGCGAAGCTGGTACCGGCGGCGGGCTTTCCGATCGAGTGGATCGAGATCGGCGGGCTGAATCGCGTCGGGCTGGCCCGGGTGCTGAAGACGCTCGTGCAGCTTCCGCTACGGACGCTCGGCCTGGTGCGGCTGATCGGGAAACTGCCGGCCCGGCGGCGGTCTTCAGCATGGGCGGCTACGCGGCCGGACCGGTGACGCTGGCGGCGCTCGCCCGGCGGCTGCCAGTGGTGATCATGGAGCCGAACGCCGTGCCCGGATTCACGAACCGGAAGATCGCACGATTCGTGGCGCGGGCGCTGCTGAGCTTTCCCGAGACGGCGCGATACTTTCCCGCAGGGCGCAGCGAGATCACCGGACTGCCGGTTCGCGACGAGTTCTTCGCCATCCCGATGAAGGAACGCGCCGATATGCTGACGGTCCTGATCACCGGCGGCAGCCGCGGTTCGCGAACGCTCAACCGGGCAATGCGCGAGAGCTGGCCGCTGTTCCGCGAGGCGCCGTTCCGGATCCGGCTGATTCAGCAGACCGGCGCCGCCGACGCCCGGGCGACTGGCGGAAGGGTTCCGGCAATCGGGTTTGGACGGCGAGGTGGTCGCGTTCATCGACGACATGCCGGCGGCGTTCCGGGAGGCCGACCTGGTGGTCTGCCGTTCGGGCGCGGGTGCAGTGGCCGAACTGGCGGCGGCGGGGAAACCGTCGATCCTGGTTCCCTTCCCGTTCGCCGCCGACGACCATCAGCTCAAGAACGCCGAGGCGCTCGCGAGGGCCGGAGCGGCGCGCCTCGTGCCCGATCGGGAGATGACCGGCGAGCGGCTGTTCGCCGAGGTGCGGGAGTTGGCGGGTGACGCTGAAGGGCTGCGATCCATGGGAGAAGCGGCGCGCACGTTCGCCAAACCCGGCGCCGCGGTGCGCGCGGCGGACCTGTTGGAGGAACTGGCATGAGGTCGCTGGCGAAGCTCGGTTCGTGCCCGAGGAGGCGAGCCAATCAGCTCGTCGCAGGGCAACCGCCCGGTCCCAAACCGGCGACGCAAAAGTATTCCCGAATAGCAATTGACAAGGGTTCACAAAGACGAAACAATACAGAATAAAAATGTTTTTTCGACCCCAGCGCCTGCATTTCGTCGGTATCGGCGGGATCGGCATGAGCGGCATAGCGGAAGTGCTCCTGAATCTCGGCTACGAGATTACCGGCAGCGATCTTCGGCTCAGCCCCATTACCGAGCGCCTGACCGCGCTGGGGGCGCGCATCACGGCCGGCCATAGCGCGGAGAACGTCGGCGAGGCGAAAGCGGTGGTGATCTCCTCGGCGGTGAAGGAAGACAACCCGGAGGTCCAGGAAGCCAGGAGCCGCCAGATCCCGGTCATCCCGCGCGGCGAACTGCTGGCCGAGCTGATGCGCCTGAAGTTCGGCATCGCGGTCGCCGGCAGCCACGGGAAGACGACCACCACGTCGATGCTGGCCACGTTGCTGAGCCACGCGGGCGTCGATCCCACGGTGGTGGTCGGCGGGCGCGTGAGCGCGATGGGCGGCACCAACGCCCGGGTAGGAGCAAGCGACTTCCTGGTGGTCGAATCCGACGAGAGCGACGGCTCGTTCCTGAAGCTCGCGCCGATCCTCGCGGTGATCACCAACATCGACCGCGAGCACCTGGACCACTACGGTGACTTCGACCACGTCCTTACCGCCTTCACCGACTTCGCCAACAAGGTGCCCTTCTACGGCGCCGTCGTCCTCTGCCTCGACGACGAGCACGTCCAGACGATCCTCCCCCAGGTCACCCGCCGCACCATCACCTACGGGCGCAGCGCGCAGGCCGACCTCACCGTGATCGCGCAGCAACCGGAGCGGCTGGCCACCCGTTTCACCTTGCGTTTCGGCGACCGCGACCTCGGCGAGTTCCGGCTCAACATCCCGGGTGGGCACAACGTGCTGAACGCCGCCGCCGCCATCGCGGTCGGCATCGAGCTGGGCGTCGACATCGAAGGTCTCCGCCGTGGGCTGGCTGACTACTCGGGCGTCGACCGGCGCTTCCAGAAGGTGGGCGAGGCGGGCGGCATCACCGTGGTGGACGACTACGGCCATCATCCGACCGAAATCCGGGCGACGCTCGAAACCGCCCGGCAGTGCGGCTACCGGCGCATCGTCGCGCTCTTCCAGCCACACCGCTACTCGCGGACCCGCCTGCTGATGGACGACTTCGCCCGCGCCTTCCATCAAGCCGATTCGGTCTTCGTCACCGACATCTACGCCGCCTCGGAGATGCCGATCGAGGGTGTCACCGCCGAAGTGCTGGCCGAGCGGATCCGCGACCACGGTCACCGGTCGGTACACTATGCCGGCGACCTCGACGAGGCGGTGGCGGCCGTTCTGGGCGCGCTGGAGCCCGGCGACCTGGTGCTGACGCTTGGCGCGGGCAGCGTCTCCCGGGCCGGTATCCGCCTGCTCGAAGGCATCGCGGGGGCAAAGCCATGAGCAAGAAGAAGCAGGAAGCAAAACGGGGAGTGATATCGCCCGATCCCCGCGTCGTCCTGCGCTGGGTGCTGCGCATCCTCCCGGTGATGATACTGCTGGTGGCGGCGGCGCAGGCGTTTCACTCGACCGAACAATTCCTGATCGGGAGTCCACGTTTCCATCTCGGCTTCGCGGAAGACTATGCGGGCGGCGCGCCGAAGATCGAGATCCAGGGCATCCAGCACGCCTCCCGCGATCGCGTGGAAGCCGTCTTCGCCGAGGACGCGGGCAAGAGCCTGTACGTGTTTCCCCTGGCCGAGCGGCGCCGCCGGCTGCTCGCCATCAACTGGGTGAAGGATGCGGCCGTGTTGCGAATCTGGCCCAACCGCGTGCGCGTCTCGATCCGGGAGCGCCAGCCGGTGGCCTTCGTGCAGTTGTCGTCGCGACGGAATGGTGGACAGCAGGTGGCCCTGATCGATAAAGACGGCGTTCTGCTTGACCCGCCGGTCCAGAGCGACTATGATCTACCGGTGCTGCGCGGGATCGAGGAGCAGCAGCAGGAGTCCGCGCGGGCGGAGCGAGTGGGCCGGGCGATGGCGATGCTCACGAGCCTGGGTCCGCTCGCCGAACGAATCTCGGAAATCGACGTCGGTCATCCCGACAACCTGGCCGTTTCGATGAGCGTCGCAGGCAACGCCGTGACGCTCCAACTCGGCCGGAAACACTTCCGTTCACGGGTCGAACACTTCCTGGCCCACTACGCGGAGATTCAGCGCCGCGTCCCGGCCGCCTCCACGTTCGACCTGCGAATCGACGATCGGATCACCGCCGTCGATGGCGTTGGCAAGGGAGCTTGAACATGCAGATGGTCGCTGGCCTGGACACGGGAAGCAGCCGCACGCGGTGCATGGTTCTGGGCCTCGAAAACGGCAAGATCCATTGCCTGGGCTACGGCGAGGCACCGACCGCCGGCTGGCACAAGGGTCGAGTCGACGACCAGAAGAGACTGACCGCTTCCATTCTGAAGGCGGTCCAGGCAGCCGTCGAGCCCGCCGGAGTGCAGCTCGAGTCGGTGGTCGTCGGCGTCGGCGGCCCGCCGGTTTACGGATTCAACCACCATTGGCCGTACCAGTTCGGGCGGCCGCGCGAAGTGGACGCGAGCGACCTGCAGTTCGCCGTTGAGCGGGCGGCCGACGTCAATCTCGAAAACGACCGCATGATCCTGCACGTCTGCCCGCAGGACTTCACCGTGGACGGCCGCGCCCGCTACCACTTCCCCCGCGGCGCCGTCTGCACGCGCCTGGAAGCCAACGTCCATTTAGTAACGACGTCCACGCTCGAGACCCAGGCCGTCGTCAGCGCCGTGCATGAGGCGCACCTGGCCGTCGACGAAACGGTCTTCGAACCGCTCGCCGGCGCCTACGCCTCGGTGCTGCAGGACGACCGCAGCCGGGGCGTAGCGGTGATCGACATCGGAAAGCAATCGACCGACCTGGTGGTCTACGACGGCGACGCGCTGGTCCACTCGCGCAGCCTGCCGATCAGCGCGGACCATTTCACCAAGGACGTCGCCTGGGGCTTTACGGTGTCCTACGAGGATGCCGAGGCGATCAAGTGCGAGTACGGCTGCGCGATGCTGGGGCTCACCGGCGACAACAGCATCATCGTGGTGCCGTCGGCCGACGGGCGGGAGCCGGTCCAGGCGCCGGTACGCCGTTTGAACGAGATTCTGGAAGCGCGTGCCGAGGAGCTGTTCCTCTATATCGAAGCGGAGTTGCGCTACTGCGGCATGGAGCAGTCGCTCGTCGAGGGCGTCGTGCTCACCGGCGGTGGAGCGAAGCTCGCCGGCATGTGCGACATGGCGGAACGGGTTTTGAACTGCCAGGCCCGCAAGGGCCTCGCCGCAGGAATCAAGGACTATCCCGAGGAGTGTGACGACCCGGCTTGGACAACGGCCGCCGGCCTCGCTATGTACGCGGCCCGCCTGCGGCATCGGGGAAGCCGGCGCCGTCGCGCCCCGGGTCTGTTGGGGTTGGTGCTGCGCTGAGGCGCAGTCGCGGCGCGGAAGCCGGCGCGCGCCGCGTACTGGCAGCCCCCAATAAAGGGCAGCCGGCGGAGGCACTGGAATGTCGCTAAAAGACAACCTGGACGACCTGAAATTCGAGATCGCCGACGAACCAATCTCTCGATACCAAGATCAAAGTCATCGGCGTTGGCGGCGGGGGCTCAAACGCCGTGACGCGGATGATCAATGAAGGTCTGAGCTGGCGTGGAGTTCTACGTCGTCAACACGGACCAGCAGGCGCTCGAAGCGTCACCGTGCACCGAACAAGGTGGCCATCGGCAGCAGATCACCAACGGCCTGGGCGTGGGCTCGGACCCGTCGCTCGGGCGGCAGCGCCGCGCTCGAGGACACCGAACGCATCATCGACGATGCTCGAGGGCGCGGAGATGGTCTTCGTCACGGCCGGCCTGGGTGGAGGCACCGGCACCGGCGCTGCGCCCGTTGTCGCCGCGCTGGCCAAGGAGATGGGCGCGCTCACGGTGGCTGTGGTCACCAAACCGTTCTTCTTCGAGGGTCCGCAGCGGCTCAAGGTGGCGGAAAAGGGCCTCGCCGACCTGGCCTCCACTGTCGACACGGTGATCTCCATTCCGAATGATCGGCTGCTCGAGTTGCTGCCGCGCGGCACCAGTTTCGTCGAGGCGTTCCGCGACGGCCGACGACGTCCTGCGGCAGGGCGTCCAGGGCATCAGCGACATCATCACGACGCCGGGGCTGATCAACCGCGACTTCTCCGACATCCGGGCCATCATGCTCGGCATGGGCTACGCCATGATGGGGACGGCCACCGCGAAGGGCGAGAACGCGGCGCTCGAGGCGGCGCGGCTGGCCATCAGTTGTCCGCTGCTCGAGGAGGGCGGGGTCAAGGGCGCCCGCGGCGTGCTGATCAATATCACTTCCGCCAGCAACCTTGGCATCCACTCGGTCCACGAGGCCTGCACGCTGATCCGCGAGGCGACCGAGTACGAGGACGTGCAGATCAACTTCGGCGTGGTGCTCGACGAGTCGATGACGGACTCGGTCAAGATCACCGTCATCGCCACCGGCTTCCATCGCGACAACCTGCCGGAGATCGAGCGGCGGCCGGTGTCCGACTTCATCGAGTCCGACCGCTTCCCGTTCACCGGGGAGAAGCCCCCGGCCCCTGAGCCGGAACCGACCATCGTCGACCAGGTCTTCGAGACACCGGCGGCCCGCGGTGAGGTGCACGAGGATCCGTTCGCCGCGCCGCCTCCGCCGGAACCGGTGTATGAGGAACCGGCGCCGGAGGATGTGATCCCCGAAGAGGAGAGCCTGGAAGACGAGCTCGAAATCCCCGCCTACGCCCGCCGCGAGCGCGTCGAATTCAGCCATGC
>CAWELS010000010.1:0-44398 GCA_963809945.1 Bryobacterales bacterium
CTGCCCGATCCCACGATGGTGATCGAGGAGCCGCACTTTCCGCCGGTCACCGAGGTGTTTGCGGACCTCGCCCGGCAACATCCGGAATTGATTGCGGTGCGGCAGGGCCCCAGCACGTGGTCCTACGGCGAGACCCTCCAGCTCTCATCTGTGCTGGCGCGAACGCTCCGGACTCGCGGCCTGCAGCAAGGGGACGTTGTTGCGATCACCGGACCGTCGAGTTTCGGCGTGATCGTGTCGATGTTGGGCGTGTTGTCGGCCGGAGGAGTGATGGTCCCCGTGGCCGGCGATCTTCCTCCGCAACGCCGCCAGTTGATGCTGCGGGAAAGCGGAGCGAAGTTCCTCCTCGTGGCCGGCGAGGGCGCGGACGACATGCATGCGGAAGGATGCGAGGTGCTGAGGGTCGATCCGGCGACCGGTCGTGCCGCAGTCGCTCTCCGGGAGACGAACGCGAACCTGGCGCCGCCCGAGCCGGACGATCCCGCCTACATCTTCTTCACGTCGGGAACCACGGGGACGCCGAAGGGCGTGCTGGGCACCCACAAGGGTCTCAGCCACTTCGTGAGTTGGGAACGCGACCGCTTCGGTGTGGGTCCGGAGGATCGCGTGGCCCAACTGACGAACCTGTCGTTCGACCCGGTCCTCAGGGACGTCTTCCTGCCACTGGTGTCTGGCGCCGCAATCTGTCTTCCCGACGAGGGCCTGACACCGGATACTATCCTCGATTGGCTCCGGCGAGAGGAAATCACGATCCTCCACACGGTCCCCACGCTGGCCCGCGCCTGGCTGGACGGCCTGCCGGACGAGACCCATCTGCCCTCGCTCCGGTGGCTTCTCTCGAGCGGAGAGCCGCTAACCGGAGACCTTGTCGGACGCCTGCGCCGCTCGGTGCGCGGAGATTTCCGGATTGCCAATCTATACGGACCGACCGAGACCACGATGGTGAAGGCCTGCGGCATCATACCGGAGGACCCACCATCCGGGCCTCTGCCGGTCGGCCACGCATTGCCATATTCGCAGCTTCTGGTGGCGTCGGACGGCGTCCGTCTCTGCGGTGCCGGCGAAACCGGCGAGATCCTGATCCGAACGCCGTTTCGGACCCGTGGCTACATCAACAACCCCGGAGAAAACGAGCAGAGGTTCGTTCCAAATCCCTTCCGGAACGATCCGGCCGATGTGGTCTATCGCACCGGCGACCTCGGCCGCTATCGGGCCGACGGCAGCGTGGAGATCCTGGGGCGCATCGATGCGCAGGTGAAGGTGCGCGGCGTGCGGGTGGAACCGGAGGAGGTGCGCTCGGTGTTGGCCGGCGTCACGGGGGTCAAGTCGTGCTTCGTCGGCCCCTGGAAACCGGCGCCCGGCGAAACCGAGCTCGCCGCTTACATCGTGCCCACGTCTTCAGGCGAGATCGACGCGTCGCGGGTCGTGGCATCTTTACGGCAGCAGCTTCCAGCGGCGATGGTTCCGACCTCCTATTCACTCCTGGACCGGCTGCCGGTCACGCCGAACGGCAAGATCGACACCCGCGCTCTGCCCGACCCGCGACAGGCCGTTGTCGCCGCCCGGCCGGCGAGCCGCCCCCCTCAAAGCCCGCTCGAGCGCCAGCTCGCGGAGATCTGGGAGGAGGTGCTGCAGGTGGAATCCGTTGGCGCGGACGACAACTTCTTTGCGCTGGGCGGACACTCGCTGCGGGCGGCGCAGGTGGTGGCCCGTGTCCGCAGGTCGCTGGCTCTCGAGTTGCCGTTGCGGGCGATCTTCGAAGCTCCCACGGTAGCTCGCCTGGCAAGATTGCTCGAGACGACCCAGCCCGACGGCGACAAATTCGAGGATCTGCTCGCCGAGATCGAACAGATGAGCGATGATGAGGCGGCCTCCCTCCTGGGAGACGGGGACCAGTGATCGGGCCCATTGAGAAAGACGCGCGGGCAACGCTCGGCGAGCGCCTCTCGAAGCTTTCTCCAGCGAAGCGAGCGCTGCTCGAACGCCGTCTGCGGGAGCAGCACGTCACGGACCCCGTGGCGGCGGCCTCGACAGAGCCGCGGGCGCCGTCCGTGCTCTCTTTCGCGCAGGAACGCATGTGGTTCCTGCACCAGTTGGAGCCCGACCGTCCCCTCTATCACACCCCGTTCGCGCTGCACCTCCAAGGCTCGCTGAACGTAGCGGCGATCGAGCATGCCATTGACGGTCTTCTGGCCCGGCACGAGGTTCTGCGAACGCGAATCGTGAACCAGAACGGACAGCCCATTCCGGTTCCGGGCGCCGGCTGTGAGCTCGAGGTCGTGGATCTCTCCGGACGAGGCCTTCATCCGGAAGATGACGCGGTCCGCGAGACGATCCACTCCCTGGCACGGCGGCCGTTCGACCTATCTTATGGAGCGATTCGGACCGCCCTCGTGCGCCTGGCGCCGGACGAGCATGTGCTGCTCGTAACGCTCCATCACATCTCCTCCGACGCCTCGTCGGTGCGGATCATCCACCGCGAACTGGCCGAGCTCTACTCGAGCGTCGTCGAGCGCCGGCCGCCGAACCTGCCCGACCTCCCGATCCAATACGCCGACTACGCTCTGCGCCAACGGCGGGACCTCGGGGGTGCGACCCTTGACCGGCAGCTCGAGTACTGGCGGAACCAACTGGCGGACAGCCCTGCGGTCCTTCCGCTACCGACGGATTTCCCGAGGCCGACGCGCCAGCGTTTTCGGGGTTCCCGCGTCTCCTTCGCCGTGCCAGTCGACGTCGCCGCCGGGCTTCGGCAACTGGGTCTCGAGACCGACGCAACCACCTTCATGACGCTGCTTGCCGCCTTTCAGGTGCTGCTGGCGCGCTACTCCGGCCAGAACGATATCTGCGTCGGAACGCCGGTGGCGAATCGGGACCTGGAGGATGTCGAGCCCCTGGTCGGCTACTTTGTGAATACGCTCGTGCTGAGGACGCGGCTCACCGGGGAGCCGACCTTCCGTGAGCTGCTCCGCGAGGTGCGCGGCGTGACGCTCGAGGCCCTGACTCACCAGGAGCTGCCGTTCGAGCGGCTGGTGGCCGAGCTGCGGCCGGATCGCGACCTGAGCCACTCGCCGCTGTTTCAGGTGATGCTGGTGCACTACACCAAGGGAGGGCCGCGGCCCGTGTTCGCGGGCCTCACCACTCGCCGGCTGCCAGTGTCCAGCGGGGCTGCCAGGTACGACCTGCACCTGGCCATCAATGAGCCCGGAACGTCATTCAACGCGGTGCTCGAGTACGATTGCGACCTGTTCCAGCCGGCCACGATCGAGCGTCTGGCGTCCCATTTCAATACCCTGCTAGCCGCCATCGCCGCGTATCCGGATCGCAGCGTGTTCGAGCTTGATCTGCTGCCGGAGGAAGAACGCCATCGGATTCTGGTGGAGTGGAACGACACGCAGCGGGAGTTCCCCGCCGCCTGTCTTCACGAGCTGTACGAGGCACAGGTGGCTCGGACTCCCGATGCCGCGGCGGTCATCTGGCGGGAAGATGCGATCAGCTACTCCGAGCTCGACCGCCGCGCGGACCTGCTGGCGCGCCACCTGCAAGCGCTCGGCGTCGGGCCGGATGTTCCCGTGGCGCTGTGCCTGGGACGTTCGCCGGCGATGGTCGTGGGTGCGCTCGCCGTGCTCAAGGCCGGTGGCGCCTACGTTCCGCTCGAGCCGTCCGCTCCACGCGCCCGCCTGGAGTTCATGCTGGAGGACTGCGGTGCTCCGGTGATAGTCATCCAGGAGGATCTCCGCGAGCAGTTGCCGCCGTGCGCCGCAACCACCGTTGTGCTGGGCCCCGACGGTCTGGCGGATCTGCCGGACGCCACCGGTAGCGTCGCGCGCGTCGTGCAGCCGCACAACCTGGCGTACATCATCTACACCTCCGGCTCGACGGGCAAGCCCAAAGGGGTCTGTATCGAACACCACAACGCGGCGGCCTTCATCCATTGGAGTTGCGAGGCGTACACGAGCGAGGAACTGGCCGGCGTGCTGGCATCCACTTCGCTCAGTTTCGACATCTCCGTCTTCGAGCTCTTCGCGCCCCTGAGCTCGGGCGGCGCGATCGTTCTCGCCGATGACTTGCTCGCGTTTCCGGAACTGCCGCGGCGCGGTGACGTCACCCTGGTCAACACCGTTCCTTCCGCGATAGCCGCGCTGCTCACCCGGCATCGGCTGCCGCCCAGCGTGCGGACGGTGAACCTGGTCGGTGAGAGGTTGGAAGCATGGCTGGTCGACAGGATCTACGAGCGTGGAGCCGTCGAGCGCGTCTACGATCTGTACGGCCCGACGGAGACCACCGTCTTCGCGACCCGGGCCCTCCGGGTGGCAGGCGGCCCGGTGACCATCGGACGGCCGATTGCCAATACCAAGGCATACATTCTGGACACGCATGGCCAGCCCGTTCCAATCGGCGTCGTGGGAGAGCTCCATCTGAGCGGCGCCGGCGTGGGGCGGGGCTACTGGCGTCGTCCTGAACTCACCGCGGAAAGATTCGTCCCGGATCCTTTCGACCCGCACGCGCGCGGCCGTCTATACAAGACCGGCGACCTCGCCCGCTTCCGCGCGGACGGGAATATCGAGTTCATCGGCCGCACGGACTACCAAGTCAAGCTCCGCGGTTTCCGTATCGAACTCGGAGAAATCGAGTCAGTGCTCGCGAGCCACCCTGGAATTCGGCAGGCCGTGGTCGAGCTGCGCGACGCCGGCACGGAGAGGGCACGGCTGGTCGCCTACTGTGAGTGTCCGCCAGCGAATAGCCCCCAGCCGGCGGAGTTGCTGGAGTTCTTGAGTCGGCAGTTACCGGACTACATGACGCCCGCACAGTTCGTGGTACTCTCGCAGTTTCCGCGCACGCCGAATGGGAAGGTCGATCGCAAGGCCCTCCCCGCGGACGGCTTCACCGAGCCGCGATGCCACACGGTCGGTCCGCGCGACCCGGCGGAAGCCGCGGTGCTGCGGCTCTGGCGGCAAACGCTCGACGACTCCTCGCTCGGCGTGACCGACAACTTCTTCGACGCCGGCGGGCATTCGTTGCTCGCGGTGCGCCTGTTCACGATGATCGAGCAGGCATTTGGCCGGCGTCTCCCCTTGGCCACCCTGTTCGAAGCGCCGACGCCCGAGAAGCTCGCGCGTGTGCTGCGAGACTCTGGTTGGAAGCCGCCCTGGTCTTCCCTGGTTCCGATTCAGCCCGCTGGGGCGCGGCCCCCGTTGTTTTGCGTCCACGGGGCCAAAGGCAACGTATTGTTCTATTCGCAGTTGGCCGCCGAGCTTGGTCCGGACCAGCCACTCTTCGCGCTACAGTCCAGTGGCCTCGCCAATGACGCGCTGCCGGCGACGCAGATCGAGGAGACCGCCGCGCAGTACGTCGCGGACATCCAGTCCGTGCAGCCTCGGGGTCCATACTACCTGGGCGGATTCTGCATCGGAGCCTACATCGCGCTCGAGATGGCTGTCCAGCTTCAACAGCAGGGCGAAGAGGTGGCGCTGCTGGTTTCATTCAACACGGACGGCGCCTGGAAGACAGTCCGCTCGTTTGCCGACGGGCTCCGTTATCATTGGCGCAATCTGTCCCGTATCCCGCGGGAGCGGCGAGTCCCTTACCTTCGCTCGCGGCTTCGTTACCGGATCCGCCGGATTGCCAGGGGCGTCGAGAAGACAATCGTCGCCAGGTGGCGGACGCCGCTGAGTGGAGATCGCGAGACCGCCCGCGAAATCAGGATTGAGGAGATTCACCGGGCCGCCGCCGCGCGTTACCGGCCTTCACAATTCCAGGGCACAGTCGTCCTGGTGCAGGCGCACGGCGAACAATTTCGAGACGCGCGGCCGTTCTGGTCCGGCCTGGTCGGCGCCAGGCTGGTGACTCATGTCGTTCCCGGGCAAGGGACTTCAGTCTTCCGGGCTCCAAACGTCAAGGCCCTGGCCGAGAAACTCAGACCGTATCTCCTGCAGCCTGCCCCCAGGTAGCGGCTCCTCCTATATGCACCTTCTTTATGGGTGTTGCAGGCCAGCCGGCTTGGATGTAATAGTCGGCGAGCAGTTCACTGCCCGTGGCCAGAAATAAGGAACGCTGAGTGCTCTCCGCGAGTTATAGCCTACGTTGTGATTGGCAAGCCCGACTTCCCAGAGACGCCCCCATCCACTTACTGAATGGCGGGGAACATCCCCGACGGGCTATTAGACGGCGGCTGTAACTCGCGGTGAAAGGGAATAGGATGGACTTATTCTGCGAGATGTCGTCCGTGACGCCGGGGATACGGAACTCGACCGTAGGTCCGCCCGCCTGGCATCCGTTGCCTTCGCCGAATCAGCGAACGGTTCGGACGCCGGGACGAAATCCGTCAGGCGGACCTACAACTGTCGAGCCGGCTCCTCCGGTGAAAGAGCCCCGTCTCCCCCGATTGCTAATCGTTTCGGGGTTGTCTCGGGGGCGGCGGCGGAGCGTTGGCGGCATCGATAGCGCTCTGCGGAGCGGGACATGCGACACCACCCTCTGGCACCTCCTGGTGTCCGGCCCAGAGAATGGCGTTGGCCAGCAAGCGGCGCTGCTGCTCATTGGCCATGTTGGCGTGGAAATCCGAGCCCGTGTAGGCGAAGCCGCGGTGGCCGCCTTCACGTTCCACCGCCCACCCGACGGTGTAGCTGGGGCCGCCGTCTGTCTTGGTCACCTCGATCAGCGGTGTCCGGCCCGGGTCAGGCGGCAGCAGTTCCTGGGTGAAGAACTCCTCGTGCTCGGTCCAGGGCGTGACGCCACGGAGAATGGGATGGTCGGTGTTGACGGGCTTCACGTTCCAATCGGCGACCATCACCTTGGAATCGTCCTGGCCGTAGTCGGCCACGCCGCCGACCCAATCGAGCCAGAACTTACGCCCGGTCTCGTTGTTAATCCAGGTGCTGTAGTGGATGCTCACAAGCCCGACACCACTCTTCATGAGGGCATCGATCTTCTTGAGCTTCTCCATGGTGGCCGGATCGTACGTCTTCGAATCGGTGGCCGCATTCTGGGGGAACATGACATGTGTCTCACCCGGAACGCGGTCGCCGCTGCTTTCCACGACCACGACGGCGGCGCGGCCCAAAACGTTCGAGCCTGGCACCTGTCCGACACCGTCTGGGTCTCGATGCCGGACACGTTCGAGGCGTTGTCCAGGCACTCTTTCAGAGCGGCCATGTCCTTCACGTATTCATGCCGGTTGGGACGGCCATGATCTTTTTCAGGGGAAATTAAGTAGACTTTATTCGGCGGCGGCGGCCTGCGCCGCATTGGCGGCTTCGCCGCCGGCGCTCCGGGCTGCGCCGGCGCTGTCGGCGCCTGCGCCATAAGCGGCGCGGCCAAACCACAAGCTAATAGTGCTGTCAGAGCGTAGCGAGCTTGCATCCATCTCATCGACTGGCACCTCCTTTTCTGGCGAGCGCCGGTCGTCAACTCCGGCCCCGAGGCGCGATGCACGGCACCGCGCGGTGAGAGCCGTCGGACGACCGAAACCCGCCTCATAATCCTACACCCAAAAACATCGCCATGGCACGGCAAGAGCCGGCGTCCGCCACACCGCTCCCGCCGCCGAACCCGTATCATGGATCACGGTGGAGCGCCCCACGGTCACAATTGTCACCCCGTCATTCAGCCAGGGCCGCTTCCTGCGCGCAACCATCGAAAGCGTCCTCAGCCAGGACTACGCCCGCATCGAGTACATCGTCATGGATGGCGGATCCACCGATGAAACCGCCACGGTCGTCCGGGACTATTCGAGTCGCCTCACCTTTGTCTCCGAGCCGGACCGAGGCCAGGCGGACGCCATCAATAAGGGATTCCGCCGCGCGCGGGGACAGGTGCTCGCCTGGATCAACTCCGACGATCTGTTGTTGCCGGGGGCCGTCGGCGCCGCCGTCGAGGCGCTGGTAGCGAACCCGCATGCCCCGGCCGTCTACGGCGAAGGCGACCGCATCGACGGGCACGGCCGCCGCCTCGGCCGCTTCCCGTTCACCGAGCCGTTCAATCTCTGGAAGCTCATCCACCACTCCGACTACATCCTCCAGCAGTCGGTGTTCTTCCGCCGCGTTGCGCTCGAGGAGGCCGAGTACCTCGATGAGCAACTCCATTACACGCTCGATTGGGACCTCTTCATCCGTCTCGGTCTGTGCGCGCCGCTTCACTATCTGCCCCGGCCGATGGGCGCCATCCGCGAGCATCAGAGGCCAAGTCATTCCGCGGCGGACGCCGGCGCCTTGATGAAATTGTCCGTCTCCTCCGCCGCTACTCGGGGCGCCGCTACCCGCCCGGTGTGACGCTGGCGGCGCTCGAGACCTATCGGGGGGGCTTCCCTATCCACTCCATTACCGGCCGCTGGATTGACCGTTTGCGCCACGCGCCCGGCGGACTGCATCGCGACGGATGGGCCGCCGCCAGGATGGAATGGATGGTCCCGCCCGGACGCGAGCCGATCCGCATCCGGGGCCTTGCCCCTGCCGCCATGCGCCTGTCGATCACCGCGAACGGCCATCCGGCGGGCGATCACAGCGTGGCCGCGGGAGCTTTTTGCGTCTCGATTGAGGAGCCGGCGCTGGCCCGTCTCGAGGTCCGTGCGTCGCCGCGCGACGGTGCGTCATCAGAATCCAGTAGGGATCGCGCCTGGGTCGTGCGGGGCATCGGCCGCGACGCGTGAGCCCGGACGGAAGCCATGGCCTACATCATTGCCGAACCCTGCATCGGAACCAAGGACACCGCGTGCGTCAACGCCTGCCCGGTCGATTGCATCCATCCCCGCAAGGACGAGCCGCGGTTCGAAACCGAGAAGATGCTCTATATCGACCCGGAGGAATGCATCGACTGCGGCGCCTGCGTTCCGGTCTGCCCCGTCTCGGCCATCTTTGAAGCCGACGATCTCCCGGACGAATGGTCCCCGTACGCGGAGATCAACGCCGATTGGTACAAGGGCGAGTAACTGAATTCGGGACGGCCTCTCCCGTCGGGTAACCACCGGTGTTGGCAAGAGGAGACAACCCGGCTCGCACGAGTGCTGACTTGATTGGCGTCTGCGCACGCGACAATGTGAGCCGGTCCCCGATGTGGCGTGGGCACTCGTGCCTGCCGCGGTTACACTCGTATGAACGCCGGGGCTCACCCCATATGCAAGCGAGTAAGTAGAACCGGCGGCCACTTACACCGGCGGCCGGCGCTTATGCCAGTCGGTTTCCGACTGGAATCCGTTCCCCACCGCCAGTAGCGTATTCTCATAGTACGGCCGGCCGACGAGCGAGATACCCACCGGCAATCCACCGGCGAATCCGCACGGCAGCGACAGCGCCGGCAGCCCGGCCAGGTTGCCTGCCGGGATGATGCTTCGCAGGCCGCGTGATTTCGGCTCAGGGCTCTCCGGTCCCGAGGCATCGAACGGCTCGAAGGCGCTCGGCGCGGTGCTCATTCGCGTCGGTGTCACCAGCATGCTGATATCGACGAGCAGCTCCCGGAACGCCTCCTGCATGAGGCGCCGGATGCGCATCGCCCGCAGGTAGTCGTTGGCACGGATCTCAAGCCCCGCCTTGAGGCCGGCGATCTGGCCGCGGTCGGCGAGTTGCTCCACGTCGCCGCTCTGGATCAGCTTCTCGAAAGCGGCAGAGCCCTCGGCGTCGATAATCGTTCCCGTCATCGGCCCGTAGGGAAAATCCGGCAGCTCGACTTCCTTAATCTCGAAGCCCATGCCGCGCAGGACATCGAAGGCCGCGTGCAATGCCGGGCGCGTCTCCTCGGCCGCCCACCCGTCGAAATCCACCGGCGCATAGCCGATCGTCAGCGTCTTGAAGTCGCGGGCAAAGCGGGGCGCGTAGTAAAACCGCTTGCCGGAGGAAAGCGGGTCCTCGCTGTCGCCGCCGGAGATCGCCTGCAGCACCTGCCCGCAATCCTCCGCCGAACGTGCCATGGGACCGATCTTGTCCATCGTCCAGGAGAGGGTCATCGCGCCGTAGGAGCTCACGTACCCGTAGGTCGGACGCAGCCCGGTGACACCGCAGAAGGCGCTCGGAGTGAGGATCGAGCCCGAGGTTTCCGACCCCAGGGCGAACGTCGTCAAGCCGGCCGCCACCGCGCTGCCCGGACCGCTCGAGGAACCGCCGGACCACTTGGTCTTGTCCCACGGATTCAGTCCCGGACCCTGCAGCGACGCGCCCGGCGAGTTGTAGCCGCCGCCACCGGCCAGCTCCACCATCGACAGCTTGCCGATTACGATCGCCCCGGCGCCGTCGAGCTTCCGGACCGCGGTGGCGGTGTCGTCGAAGATCTGGTCGGCGTACGGTTTCGCACCCCAGGTGGTCGGGTAGTCTTCAATGGCCAGCAGGTCCTTTACACCGCAGGGGACGCCGTGCAGCGGACCACGGTCCCGCCCGAGCTTGATCTCGTCGTCGACGTTTTTTGCCTTGTCGAGGGCCCGCTTGCGCATCAGACACGCCAGGGCGTTGTACTCCGGACCGCGCGACTCCAGCCGGTCGAGGAACGCCTTCGTCAGTTCCTTGCAGGAGAACTCACGGGTCTTGAGCCGCGCGTTCAGTTCCGCGGCGCCGGCGAAGAAGATATCGTTGCTGAATTCGGCCATGCGATCCTCCGGCGGTGCTCAAGGTTCAAAGACAAAGGCGGGTGCGGTGGACGTAGGTAGATCGAACTCCTCCAACTTCCCGACTGACTCGCGGATCTGTTGCCGGGCGGCTTCGAGCGGCTCCCCCGCCGCCCCGTCTTGCGACTGCGCCATCGCCGGAACCAAGCCCGCGCCCGCCAACGCCGCCGCCAATTCTCTACGCGTCAATGTCGTCGCCATCGCTTACCTTCCGATTATAGGAGTTGCCCGCTCCGCAAGCGCCTCCCGGGCGGCGCTCTCCATGGCGGATCGCGGCGCCTCCGTCGCCGTCCACAGCTCGAACTGGTGCACCGCCTGTTCGATGAACATCTCCATCCCGGTGATCACTTCCTTCTTCTGCTTCCGCGCCCGCCGCACCAGGACCGTCTCCTCGGGATTGTAGACCATGTCCAGAACGACATCGGCCGGTACCTTCCGGTCAAAGAAACACTCGTCCACCTTCGGGTGCATGCCCATCGGAGTCGCGTGCACCAGGGCGTCGAAGCGGGCATTGGCAAGGTCCTCGCGCATCACCGCCTGGGCGTTCGCGGCGCGGGCCAGCTTCTCCACCCGTTCCTGATCACGGCCGGTGAGGAAGACGCAGGCGCCCTTGTCGGCGAGGGCAAACGCTGCCGCTCGGGCCGCTCCACCGTTGCCGGCCACCAGCACGCGCGCCTTGGCCAGCCGCAACCGCCGTTCGAGCGGCACGATGACACCGGCGACGTCCGTATTGAGGCCCCGCCATTTCCCGGCCTTCCGCCAGACCGTGTTGACCGCGCCGATCCGCCGCGCCAACGGGTCAATCACGTCCAGATATCGGATCACCTTCTGCTTGTGCGGAATCGTCACGCTAATGCCCGTAACCGGCAGATCCCTGGCGGCGATGAAGAAATCGCGAAGGCGCGTTGCCGGCACGAGGAAGGGGACATAGACCGCATCGATGCGACGAGACAGGAACGCCCGATTATGGATGGCCGGCGAGAGCGAGTGTCCCACCGGGTCCGCGATCACGCCGAAGATTCGAGTCTTCCGACTCAGCCGCTCGAGGTGATAGAGCTGTCGAAGCTGGTGCGCGTCCACCTGTCCGGACGCCGTCCCGGCCGCCCCTGCGGGCGCGGCATAGGAGTATAGGCTGCCATAGATCGGCCCGACGACTCGCGACGGGAACCCGATCTCGCCCATCGACATCAGGATCAGCGGCGTGCCCGTGCGGCCCCGCGAAACCGTCAGCAGCCGCTGTATGTCGGAGGGCTTCCGGGCGGTCGTGACAATCTTGTAGGCATCCGCCGGTACGCGCTCCATGCGGCCGAGCACCGCGGCCATCGCCGGAGTCCCATTGAAGTTGTGATACGAGACGACGAGTTGGCCCGCCGAGCGCAGCCGGTCCACGCCGTCGGCTACCCGCTCGGCGCTTTCGATCTCCAGGTCCGCCGTGCGTGCGCCGGCCCCCATGGCCGCCTCGAGCAGCGCCACCTGCTCAGCGATCGTGCCGTCGAAGTAGCCCCTGTTCTCGCGCCGCCGGCACGTGGCAAGCACCTGGCAGGAGGGATACTCGCGCAGAAAAAAGGCGATGGCAGGGATGCCTTCTTGCGGGGCGCTCAAGTAATCGAGGCGAAACTCGAAGAACGTCCCGCCACTGTCAGCCTCCTCGCGAGCGCACCGCAACAGTGCTTCCGTGTCCTGGAAGCCGAGGGCGATGCAGACTCTGGGAAACGTTGGATGACGCGGCATTCTTCGGGCGGGACGCGTGGAAACAGAATAACACGGGCGCTATTAGCGATCAGCGATCAGCATTCGGCAGTCAGCAACGGAGCTCGGCGTGGAGGTCCGCGTGTCCGGACGTTCTCCAGAAACATAACGCGGAACCCACGTGGTTTCAATGGACGCTGGATTGGGCCATGGCGAGAGCGGAAGAGCCGTGGGCACAGATCCGCCAGCCGGTAGGGGTCGCGTACCCTGGCGAGGATGGCCGCGTCGAGAGGCTAATTGCTGATAGCCGACCGCCGAACTTGGATCTGACTCGCCTCTATGTGTTCAGTAGCGCCTTGGCGGCGCCGAGAATCTCCTTGGCGGCATCCTCGTTGACGCCAATCACCTCCGCCAGACGTTTCGGAGCCAGGCCGACCAGATCGGCAACTCCAACGACATTCTCGTCCTTGAGCTTTGCGAGCCTGGCCCGGCCGAGACCGGGGACCGCGGAAAGGTCCACGCCGGTAGGGCGCGCCGGCCCGCTGGGGCCGCTCGGCAGGTCCGGTTTCGGAGCCGCCTTCAACGACAGGTTGACGATGCGTACCGGCGTGTCTTTCTCCGGGATCGGTTGGCGGATCTCCCGTAGCGGTTTGCCCGCCTGATCGAGCGCCGTGACGACGAACTCCTTGGCGCCGCGGAAGTAGGCGGCGTACTGGCTGCGGGTGACTTCCACCAAGTAAGTCCCGGAGCGGTCGGTGAGATCGGTCTCGAGCGGCTTTTCGAGTGCGTCGTCCTTGGAGATAACCACCTTGACGCGGACCACGGGAAGGCCGCGCTCGTCGAGGACGCGGCCGGTGACCCTGCGGAGGTCGGACTTCACGTCTTGACTGATCTCGACGGCCCGGCGAACGGCGGCAACCCGGGCATTTCGCTCCACCTGCGCGCCGACGCGGGCGGCTTCCGCTACGGTTTCGGACTCCGTAGCGCCCGAGCGGGCCTTTCGGCGAGCCACCTCGCGGACCAGTCCGGCGCCGCGGGCACGCTCGATGCGGGCGATGCCGGAGAAACCGAGATCGCGCATCCGGTCGAGAACCTGGGCCAGGTTTCCCGTCTGTTTCTGGAACTCCTCTTGGGTCAGCTTCTTGTTATCGCTCATGGTTATCCCAATCCGCCTCCAAAGAAGGCATTGGCGAGAGACTGGCCAAACTCGTTGGCCGCGCCGCAGGCGTTGTCGGTGATGCGCTCCATCAGGACCGTGTTTTCGTCGAAGTTCGGTAATTGAGGCGCCACGCGGACGAAGCAGTGGGTGCCCTGGTTGTCGGTGGTGGTGTTCATGAGGCCAATGGTGATGGCGCTGGCCAGGGCGTTGACCAGTCCTTCCTTGAACCGGTTGTCGTCGCACCGGATGGACCAGCCCCAACCGATGAAATTGGACCCGACGATGTCACTGACGAGGTCGCAGTCGGACTGGCAGCCGTGCATCGAGACGTCGTCCAGGCAGAGCAGGGAGATGGCGCTGTAGGCGAACGTGTTGGTGCGCTCGAGGGCGTCGAGGACCACCTGGTTGTCGTTGAACAGGATGTTGCCGTTGGCTAGAATGTTGCGCTCGTTCAACTGGTCGCCCTCCGGTTGGGCGAACAGCCCGTCGATGTTGAGGCCGCTGAAGCCGAATAGCTGGAGGAAAAGTTCGTTGGAGACGCCGAGATTGAAGACGAAGACGACGGCGCCGCCGATGGCGTCGGCGAAGCTCAGCAGGGAATTGCCAGAGCTCGGGTCGAGGCCGCTTTCGGGGCGGTTGCGGAGGTCGGCGCCGATGGAGGTGAACTGGTTGCCATGGATCGTCGTCGGACCGAGCGCCACCACTTCCAGGGCGCGGCCTTCGTTGGCGACCACGACGTTGTTGTGCACCTTGAGGGCCGGGGTGCCGTCCTGACGCTCGCTGGCGAGATCCTTCTGGGGCAGGGCGTCGACGGTGCGCGTCTTGACCTGGGCGAAGCCGATGACGATGCCACCGCGGCGTCCGGCTTGTGACGGCTCGGGGTCCGATTGGGGGCGCGGGCCGTTGTTGGTGATGTGGTTGCCGCAGATGTCGATGGCGCGGCCGTGCAGCAGGAAGATGCCGCAGATGGCGGCCCGCTGGTCGGTGCCGGTGTCGCGGATCACGTTGTCGCGGACGGTGAGGTCGGTGACGTCGGCCAGGGCGATGCCGCCGTCGCCGGCGTCGAACTGGAGATTTTCCGGCCGCTCCTGCCGCGGGAGCGCCATACAGCCTTCGATGCGGTTGCCGGTGATCTCCAGGCCCTGGATGGAGATGAAGTCGCCGGTGGCCTCGACGATGTCGAAGAAATGCGCCACGGCGATGCCGCTCGATCCCATGTTGGTGATTTGATTGCCGGAGATGACGATGTCGGAGAGGTCGCCGTCGGAGACGACGGCCGCGGGGTCGGTGTTGGGGGGATTGTCGACCAGGACGAAGTCGCCGCTGGCGTTGACCGCGCCGAAGACGGATTCCGGCTGGGGCAGATTGTTCGTGTAGAAGTTGACACCGTTGTTCAGGGCGGGTGCGCCGATGACCTCGTTCGGCTCTGGCGGCGTAGGACTGTTAAAGAAAGTGCCGAACGCCTCGTTGAAGTTCAGGCTCGACGTTCCGCGTGACGCTGCCAAGGGTGATGCCGACGCCCGTGCCGCGGTCGATGAGGTTGCCGGTCAGGCGGACACGCTCGGAACCGCCGCCGATCTGAATGCCGCCGGCGGGCATGTTCGCAGCGGCGCCGGGGTTGACGCGGACCAGGTTGTTGTCGACGCAGAGGTTCTCGCCCTGGAGGTACACGGCTGGGGGACGTCCGACCGCCGGAGCCGTGCCAGGCGGAAGCGAGCCGACGCGGATGGTACTGCGCTGCAGCGTGATATCGATCCCGAGTTGAACGCGGACGGCGCTTTCGCTTCGGGCACTGGATGTCGAGCTCGTCGAGCAAAACGCTGGCCAGATTGGGCCCGCGCATGGAGATGCCGGTGGCGGCGAGGGCGTCGATGCCGAGCGAGCGGATGGTCAGGTCCTGGCCGTTGTTGACCTCGATGACCGGATCGGTCCCGTCCGGGGCGACGAGGCGGGAATCGCGGCCGCAGCCGTGGATGGTGATGTTCCGGGGATCGTTCAGGACGATCCGCTCGCGGTATTCGCCGGGACGAATGCAGACGGTGCCGCCTTCCTCCGGCAGCGCGGCGAGCGCCTCGTTGACGGTGGAGAAATCGCCGTCGCCGGAGCCGACGGTCACGGTGCAGCAGCCGCCGCCCGCCACGCGCAGGCGGCAGAGCGAGGTGAAGGTGTGACGGCAGTCTTCCGGCTCGCCGGCCAATTCCTCGTCATCGACGTTGATCACGGCCAGGCGGCAGATGCGGCGCTCGACGCCGTGCGGTGGGAGGGCGAGCGGCACATTGGCGGCGTCGCGCTCCCAGAGGATGTCGCCGATGAAGTCGCCGACAAAGGTGCGGGCGGGAATCAGCCAGTAGTCGCCGCTGCGGTAGAAGCCGTCGGCGAAGGTGACCTGGATGCCGCCTTCGAGGTCGATCGCGGTGTTGGGAACGATGTCGATGTCGCCGGACGCTGGCATTGGAGCCGTCGTCCTGGTCCCAGCGGCGGATCTTGGGATGAGAGACGGTCGGTCACGTCGGGGATGGTCTGGCCGTGCGCGTCGATCGCGGAGTCGGAACCGGCCGTTCTCGTCGGGGGTGCGTTCGACGATCTCGACCAGGGGGCCGGCGGACGCCGTCGAGGTCGAGCGCGTCGTGGCCGAGCTCGATCCAGAGGTTGTTGTGGAAGCCGAGTACGTCGTCGCGGCCGAGGTCGGCGACGGTCAGCTCGTCGCCGTTGGTTTCGAGCCACTCGGTGAGGATGGAGCCGTTGTCGCGAGACCACTTGAAGGTGGGCGGCTGGCCCGAGGCGGTGTCGCCGGAGCGGTGCACCTCGACGCGATAGAGCTGGGGCTCGAGCCGGGTGTAGCCGGCGCTGGCGGGCACGGCGCAGGGGGTGGATTCGGCCTCGGGATTGGTGGAGGCGGTGAGCAGACCGGTGGTGTTGCCTGCCGGCGACCACTGGCTGGTGCAGGTGACTCCGTCCTCGACCCGAGCCAGCCGGGCGCGGCAGACGGTTTGCGTCCGGGTGGCGGTGTCCGGACCGCCGAGGGCGATCTCCCGGATGTCCGGATCCTCGATCGCCGTCAGGTGGCGTTCCCAGACCTCGAGGTAGACGACGTAGGTGCCGTTGTCCTCGGGTAGGGCGAGCGTCTGCTCCTGCGGGGATCGGCAGAGCACGCCGTGGACGTACATCCGGCCGGGCGCGATGGTCAGACCTTCGTTGCCGGCGGCGACGCGGTAGCTGTCCGGCTCGGCGTCGGGGACGCAGCAGCCGCCGATGATATCGCGCAGGGCGATCGCGTGTAGGTGCGCCTGGATGTCGACCTGCTCGTTCCAATCTGCATCGAGCTGGACGCGTCCCTGCTGCATGCGGACGCTGCTGTAGCCCTTCTCGGGGTGGAATGTGTCTCTGGTGAAATCACCTTTCATGAGTTGCGCTCCCTTACGTTGCGATCAGGATGCCGGCCTGGAGTCCGGCTGGCAGATACTCGTCGAGCCGCACTCTAAGGCTCGCTTCGCGCTGCGGCTGCTTCAGGCTGCAGAAGACGCCCATTTCGGATTCGTCGTCAGCGCCCCGGTAGATCTCCGACGGGCCCCGCCAGTCGAGCTGGCAATAGGCGGGTGCCCCGTAGCGGAGGCTCGTAAACCGGGGCCTGAGGCGGGCGGCGATCCGGGATGCCTGCTGCGCCGTGGTCCCCTCCGGGATCTCAGGCTGGCAGTGGTAGCGCTGCGGGCACCCGCGACCCCAGCGGCACCCATGAGAAGCGGACGCAGCCCTTCTGGCGGCGCTCGGCGGTGACGACGCCGAGGAAGATGCTGTTCTCGCCGAGGGTCATCTCCTGGGTGTCGATGGTTCCGATGACGGTGGAACGGGAAATGGTCAGCGGACCGCCGTACGCCTCTCCGCCGGCGCCGCCATAGGCGGGAATCGTCTCGTCGCCGGCGTCGAGGATCGAGTCGGAGATGGACACCGTCGCGTCCGACGCCACCTCAATGGCGCCGAGGATCGAGCGGGCGACAGCCGCCTCCGTGCTACCGGTGCTCAGAATCAGGCTCGCCGCGCCGGGAGAGGACGGTGTACCGTCGGGCGCGAGAGCAAGGCCGGGGACCAGCGTGCAGTGTTCCACAGTCAGGCGGTTCAGTTCGCCGCCGAGAGTGAGGCCGGCGTCGCTGATGATGAGTCCGTTGAGATGGAGGGCGCTGCCGTCGCCGCCGTTTACCGTAAAGGGCGCCGGCAGGAGCAGGAGGGGGCGCTGTTCGTTCGCGGCCTGGATGGTGAGGTGCGCATTGTCGGGAATCTGGACGGCGGGCAGGGCATCGGTGTAGATGCGGCTGTCGAGGATCTCGATGACCCGCGGGCTGTCATCCGTCCAGCCGGCCTGCGCGTCGACCAGGGCGTCGGCCAGGTTGTCGAAGATACCGGTGGTGTCGGTAGGCTCGGCGTTGATCTGGCCGATGACGGCGGCGACCAGCGGATCGTTCGGGTCGCCGACGATGGCGGTTCGCAGCGTGGCGAGCGTGGCGGCGCGCTCGTACTGGCCGCCGCCGAGCGTGTCGCTGAAGCCCTTGTAGTAGCTGACGCGGAATAGCTCCGGGCGATCGCCGGGGGTGGCGAAGCGGAGGCGGCCGCGGACGGGGTCGATGGCGATCATGTCGGGCTCGAGGAACCGGTTCCAGTCGCCGAGATCGCAGGCGACATAGCGCCCGGGGTGCGGTTCCCAGGCCTCCCCGGCAGCGTCGGGCACCATCAGCGTGATGCTGCGTCCGGCGCCGTAGTAGAGGCCCTGGTCGGGGTCCAGGTCGCAGTCGAGGGCCCGCATGCGGATGGGTGCCGGGACGTTCACCTCCTCCGCGATGTGCGCGGGGCCGGTTTCCGAGACCGGGTGGTGGAACAGCGGCGCGTCGATGCCGAGAGGGTTGAAGGTGTACCGCGCCTCGGCGTCGTCGACGGTATGCGGCTGGCACAACAGGTTCGGCAGCGAGAGCAGGCGCCAGACGTAGAGGCCAACGTTACGGATGTTGTGCTTGCCGCGGCGGCTGGCGACGCGGCGGACATCGACGGTGTGTGCGGCCGCATCGAACGGACCATCGATCAGCTCCATCTGGAAGCCGTCGCGGAAGTCCGGCGTGCGGGGGCTTTGGAAACGCAGGTGGACGAGGTACTGCGTCCAGCCGAGCAGTTCGAAGAACTCGACCACGCGCGACGGCCAGCCGGTGACGTCGCGGGCGATCTGTTCGAGCACGGCGGCCGTTCCCTTGCGGCGGCGGTAGCCGATGGTGTTGGCGACCTCGGCGCGGCGGCTGCGCTGGGTGTCGTAGAGGTTCCGGACGCCGATCAGATCGCCGATGTAGGGGACCACCCAGGCTTCGCAGGTCTCGATGAACTGGTTGGCGTAGAGGCGGGTGATGTCGTCCTCGACCACTTCGGCTTGCGAGGCGAGAATCTCGGCCAGGTCGCGCAGCGGATAGCCGAGCTCGGCGTCCCGGCGGCGGTAGACGGCCGGAACGAGCTGGTAGAGGGTGTCGCCGTTGTAGCGGCTCATTCGATCACCTCCAGGGCAAGCGGGGTGGGCGTCAGCATCAGCAGTTGGCCGGGGAGCACCTTGCGGGCCGCCGTGTCGAACAGAGCGCCGCGGCAGGGCAGGCCGAACTCGTCGGGGGCGTTGCCGCCGGCGTCGAGCACGTAGGAGAGGTCGTCGAGGACGACGGAGACCACCCCTTCGACCGACTGCATGGTGGCGAGCAGTTCGCTCTCGGCAACGCGTTCGGCAAAGTCGCGGGCGGTGAAGGAGAAGGTGTCGCGGAGTTTCGCTTCGACGGCGGCGACGACCTTGTCGGCAATGTAGTCCGGGTCAACCTGAATGCGCGCCTCGATGTCGAAGAGCAGCTTCTGGTACGGCGCGATCTCCCACGGCTGGTGGGGCGCGCGGGCGCCGTTGATGGCCGCGATGAGATTGTCGAGCGTGTAGCCTACGAGGTCCGCTCCGTCGACGCCGGCCACCGTGACGTAGACGATGCGGGTGCCGCCGCGCCAGATCCACTCCGCTTTGGCCTTGCCGATACCGCTGAAGGCGCGGGCGAAGTCCTCGTAGTCGACGAGCGAGACGACACGGTCGAGCGTGAGGACGGTGAGCGGGGCGTTCGCGCGGGCCTGGTCGCGGGTCTCGGGATCCTCGGCGCCGGAGGTCGCGATCGGGTTGGTAACGCCGCGGACGCCGAGTGGCTTCCGGGGCAGCAGCGAGATGCGGCCGGCGTCCACCAGGCCGTGGCGTGCCGATGCCGCTGCGATATTTCGCTGTGACGTTTTCGGTCCCGGTGGGGAGGCGCGACCCGTTGACCCCGTCACCGAACAGCGCGTAGGTGTTGCCGGCGTCGTCGCGGCGGAGGATGTACCGGCGGTCGTTCGGCCAGCAGCTCCAGGGGATTGGACGCCTCTTTCCAGAGGATGTCGTTGACCCGAAGCTCCAGCGTGCTGACACCGCCGCTCGGGACCGGCGCGGAGACGTAGGTCAGCGGGGACTTGGTGAGCTTCATCTGCTGGAAGGCCAGGGCCGCGTCGCCGCTGCCGAGCACTTCCTGGCGCGACTCGCCGTGCGTCGCGGCGACCACGTTGGCGTAGAGGGTCACCGTGTCGCGGCGGTAGCCGAATTTCAGCGGGCGTCTTGAGGACCAGCGTGGTGTAGGCGCCCTGGCCGACGTCGGCGAGCTCGATCTCCTCGGCGCCCTTCACGCCCGCTTCTTCGCCGAGACGCTCGCCCACCAGGATCAGGCGATGGCCGGGCAGCAGGTCGGGCACGACCTGTTCGAGCTCCAGTGTTTCGGCGCCGGCCTCGATGGTGTCGATCGGCAGCTCGGCCAGCGGCAGGTACTCGGACGCCGTATGTACCGTCGTCTTGCGGAACGTGTAGTCGGAGATGTCGGCCACCGGCGCGGCGTCGTCTCCCGGCGCTTCCGTCAACACGAGGCGGGACGACTTCCCGCTGAGGCCGTAGTCCGCCACCGACTCTTCGCTGACCGATCCGATCCGGTACACGCGGAAGTCCTCGCCCGAGACCTGGAACGTGCCCGCGAGCACGGCCCACTGCCCGGCCAGCAAGCTCGGAGAACGAGCGTTCCAGGCGGATGGTCGAGCCGGAGTCGAGGTCGCTGCCTTGGGAGTCTTTCGTGATCGACCGTCCTTCCCAGTCGTTCTTGAACACGCCGTCGGTGGCGTTCCGCCAGTCCGTTGGGGTCGTGTCCCAGAGCGGCGCATTGTGGCCGAACGGCGAGGCGGAAACCCGCAAGGCATAAAGGCCGGGCGCGGTGGGCGGCGGAGATGGCGGCGGGGTGGACAGGTCGCTCGCGAGGCTGTCGGCGAAGTCGATGGTCTGATAGCCGCCGAGTAGCAGCATCGCCTGGAGCTGCGCCGTGCTGACAGCAGATTGCTGAACGCCGGTGACCATCACGTTCAACGGGCTGCCGACTTCGATCTCGACCGCGCCGAAGAACTTCGAAGGCGGCACATAGGGCTTGGGTCCCAGGACCTCGCCTTCCAGCGTGACAGCGGTCCAGTTCTGCTTGGCATCGGTGGTCACCTCGACGACGCGCAGGAACTCCTGTTCGGAGCCGTCGTCGCCGGTGACCAGGAGCATCGGATCGCCGGGACTGAGGTTCGCGGCCAGACCGGCGACGTAGAGGCGTCGCGTCGTCGAGTCGAAGAGCTGCGGATGCGTCGGCCTCGGCTTCAGCTCGCTCCAGGCGGGTTTGGCGAGGAACTCCCCGGTTGTCTCGAAGGTCTGCGGGACCTGTTCCTTGGTGGGCAGGCTCTGCGCCGCGGTGCCGAGGGCGATGGTGACTTCCCGCGGCGATCCCGGCGAGGCATCGAGCAGGAAGGCCAGCAGCGTGCCGGCAGCGACGCCGGGACCGAGCTCATAGCCGATCAGCCGCGCCAGCTCGAGCAGTGAGCGGCGCTGGAGCGCCGTGCGGAGGAACGCCTCGTTGGCGATCCGCTCCTGATAGAACGTCAGCACGTCGAGCACGACGGCCCAGGCGTCGATCAAGGCGATGGTGTAGTCCTCGTCCTTGCGGGTGGTGAGGGCGCGTAGCGACTCGGTGCCTGAGATGGCGGCGAGCATGGAGGATTTGAAGCGGGCGTGCGTGCCCGCGCGGTAGGCGAGCGCGGGCAGCCCGGGGCGATTGAACAACCTCGCCGGCGTCAGACGGGTAACGCCCTCGCAGCACTCGCACACCGTTCTGAGCTCTTCGAAGGTGCTCATAGGCCCCCTTTCATTTCGAATTCGAGGAGTCCGTTCTCACGAAAGTTCGGGTCGTTGTCGAGGCGGACGATCTCGAGCCGCTCGGTGGCGAGCACTCCGTTGGCGATCTCGTTCTGCGCCACGCGTGCCCAGCGCTGGAAGCGGTCGACGACGACGGAATCGACGCCCGCCACAGCCGCGGCGACTTCATAAATGCGGCTGAGATAGACGGGCTGGGCGAAGGTCCAGTTGTCGGGATGGAAGAAGCCGAGCGTGCCATCGGGGAGGCGGCGACTGCTGAAGCGCTCGAGCAGCGCGGCTTTGACGTCGCCGCGGAAGTAACCCTCCTCGACGCAGACCACCAGCTTGATGTCGAGCGGTACAAAGCGCGGCGGGTCGATTTCGAGATCGTAGCCGGCCATGCGGAACCGGTTCAGGTGGTTGCGGATCGTGGTTTCGAAGTCGTGATCGACGGGGAGTCCGGCTTTGCGATCGACGCTGATGAAGACCGTGTACCAGCTTCCCGTCCAGCGGAACCGGGCCACGGCGCGCTGGACGTCGGGGTGGCGTTCGGCGGCGCGGGCGTAGTCTTCGGCGGTGACGGCGCGTTCCTGCACGCGGAACGCCTGGGGAGCGAAGCGGCGCACCTGTTCGGGCGTCTCCGGTTCGACGCCGCCCTCGGCGGGCAGCGGATTCCAGATGCGAGTGATCCCGGCCGGAGCCCCGACCACGTGCGCCAGGCTATCGCGACCGATATTGCCGGCCGTGCCGTTGCCGACCCGGTAGCGGGCGTCGAACACCGTGCCGCTGGTCGGGGCTTTCCCGTCGGCGTCGTCGCCGAAGCGCAACCGGGCTCGGCCGCCGTCCTCGATCTCGGCGACGAACTCGTTGGCGAAGGGACCGCTCGAAAGTAGGTCACGCGCCGGGGTCCAGCGCTCGCCGCCGCCGGTGACGAGCCGGATCTCGGGCACCGCAGCGGACGGCAACACGGCCCGCGCACTGGCGGCTGAGGGCCAGCTTTCGACGCCGGCGGCCTCGGGCGAGAAGTTGGCTCCCAGCGGAGCGGCATGCGTGAGCGGTCCGTTGGCGAGCAACGGCCGGAACTCGAAAGGGTCGTCCGGCACCGGTTCCAGCTCCTCGACGGGCATCGTGCGGCCGTGTCCGGCAAGCAGCACGTTGCCCCGGGCAACGCTCACGACAGGGACGAACTGCGCACCGTGCTCCGCATCCGTTTCGCTCGACAGGCAGAGCGGGAAGGGCAGGGCGTCCTCGGCGTGCCACTCGATCTCGACCACCTCGACGGGCGGGTCTCCGGGCGACTCGACCAGCGGGTCGACGCCGCGCGCGATATCAATGATGCGTACGACGTGACGATGTGCGGGGTCGGCGTCGGCCTCACTGCCGGTGTTCGGACCGAGCACCTCCTCAAACAGAAGCAGCCTTCCGGCGCGCAGGTTCGGCAGCGGACCGCGAAGCGTCGCCCGCGTGGCGCCCACCGGCAGGCAGCAGGCGCGGTCGCTCCAGGTGTAGAACTCGATCTCGTTGAGCGAGGCGTGCGGCGTGAGCCCGTGCAGCGTCTCGAACACGACGGCGCCGTTGCGGACAGCATCGACGACGTCGGCCGCGCTGAGGAGCACGTCCCGGCCGGGAACGCGCGTGACGAGCTGGATGCCCGGACGATCCTGGCCGGGGTCGGGACCCGGCAGCAGCGGCTCGGGTGGGCTCACCACGGCATCACCGTCGAGTCCGCTGCCGGCGTCGACCTCGAGCGCGATCCAGGCGCGGGCGGCGGCGCCTTCGCTGAGGAAGTAGTCGACCAGGCGCGCGTGGCGCCGTACGGAGATGCGCTGGCGGGCGGTGCCGAGATAGGCCTCCGTGGCGACGGCGTCCTGATAGTAGCTGATCTGGTCGCCCACGTAAGCGAGCAGTTCGACCAGCGCGACGCCGAGGTCGGCCGGACTGCGTTCCTGCCAGTCGGGCGCGATGGCGCTCATGCGGTCGAGCATCAGCTTGCGGAAGCTCGTGTAGTCCTTGGCCAGGTAGTCGATCTCGGGCTCGTCGAGATCGGGCGGCGGGCACGACGTGGGGGGCTTGCAGTCGAAGTCACTCGGGCACTCGACCTTGAAGGAGAACGAGACGCTCGACAGACGCGGGTCGAAGCCCGACGGCGGGACGGTGTCGCCCGAGGCGACCAGGGAGAGCGTGTAGCGCGAGAAGTCGCCGCGTGCGTCGGTGGCCACGGCGACGATGCGGTCGCGGTCCAACTCGCCGAGCCGGTAGTTGGCCAGGAAGTCGCGCTCCGCGGCGGGAATCTCGGACGGGCCGGCGCCGGAGATGTCGGACAGCACGTGTGCCCAGCGGACATGTACCGGCGTGATGCGCACGCCGCCTTCGATGCGGACGTTCGTGTGATCGAGCGCGTCGATGCCGTCGGCGAAGCACTGGACGAGCAGGAGCTGCTGTCGGCTCGACTCGGCCGGGGTGCCGACCAGCTCGGTGTCGATCACCTCAAGGAAGTCGATGCCATTGAGGACCACGCCGTTCGCGAGCGCCCGCCCGAGCGCGTCCCGGCGTTCTTCGTCTCCGCAGTAGTAACGAGCGTTCTGGCCGACTTCCATAGCTAGACTCCCTGCTCGAAGGTGGCGACCTCCCGCCGGCCGGTGCGGCGGACGCGGTAGGCGACCGTGATCCGCAGCGTGGACTCAACGTTGGCGACCTCCACCGCTTCAATCTCGATCCGGTCGCTCAGCCAGCGCTGCAGCGCCGCCTGGACGGTGAACTGCGTGGTGGTGACGAGCACGTCGCTGTTGGGCTCGAAAGCGAGCCGCAGTAAGCCGCTGCCGAAGTCGGGGCGGTTGACCCGTTCGCCGGGCGCGGTAAACAGAACCTGCTCGACGAGGTCGCGGACGTGGCGGTCCTCGGCAGCTCCCGCCGTGCGGCCGCGACGGTCGAGCTGGTACGGATAGGCGATGTCGAAACGGTCCGCCATCAGGTCCCCCTTACCCTCACTTGCCCAGTCACGACGATCGGCGATCCCTGCGGCGCCTGGTCGGCGGCCTGGGTCAGTCCGGGGCTGGTTTGCAGGATTACCGGCTGGCCGCCCACCTTCACCCGTACGGCGGGCGCAAGCCAACGGACGGTGACGCACGGATGCGGTGCCGAGCTGACGTTGAAGGCGCAGCCGGCGATCGGGTAGGTGTCCGACGCCGTGGTCACGGGCTGCCCGCTCACCGTCACGCGCGGATTACTCGATATGGCCGAGACCTGCGCCGCCGTGCGCGCACATCGCCACCACACCGATGTGGTACAGGAATCCGGGCATCAGATCACCTCCAGGGCGCCGTCGTTCACCGAGACGCTGGCCGGCGTGAGCTTGATCTTGGCGGCGGCATGGCTCAGCTCGATACCGGCCGCGGTGCAGCTCAGCTTCATCGGCGTGGAGACGGCCGGCGGATTGACTTCGAGCGTGAAGCCGCCGGCGCCGGGCGTGTCGTTGAGGGTCAGCGTGATCGACTCGGTTTTGAGCATCTTCATCTCGGCGATCGGCCGGCTGGGCGGGCACTTCCCCGGTGCCCCAGAAATAGCCGCCGCAAATCGGGTAGTCGGGATCGCCGCCCTCGAACTCCACCCAGACGTTGGCCCCCACCGGCGGCACGGTGAACAATCCCACGCCCGAGCCGGCGTACGGCGTGCAGGGCATCGCCCAACTGAGGCGGCCCTCGCCGAGCACCGCCGCGCAACTGACCTGAACACGGCCCGACTGGAGCGGATCGACGTTGTTCTCCACTTTGCCGCGATACTTTCCATAGAATCGATTCATACGCGTACCACCGGAACGGTTGATCCCGTGCCCTCGCGGGTCGCCGAGAACTTCTGCGTGAAGCCCTGGCGGGTGATGGTCGAGGTCACGCTGTTGACGTAGTAGAGTCCGTCGTAGCTGTAGCCCGCGCCGCGCATCCCCACCGTGCCCCGGGCCTTGAGCAGCGTGCCGTAGCGGCCCAGATCGGAGATCTCTCCTTCCACTTTGACCACCTTCGTCGACTGCTCGGTCTCGGCCTGCGCCTCGGCGTAGGCCTGCGTCACGGTGCGTCCGCCGCCGGCCTGGTAGGCGCGGGTCCCGGCCAGCGAGCGGTTCTGCAACGCGGGCGAAGTGGCGAGCGGCGGCTGGAGGCTGGCCGTGGTCTGGACGGGCACCGCGCTGTTGGTCTGCCGGTCCTGCACGGTGCCTTGGACGTTGGCGGCGTCGGCCGCGTCGTTCTGGAAGTTGATGCTGCTGACATTGGTGTCGGGGCCGAGGTTCACCGAGATCGCCGGCTGGGGGAACCCGACTCGCGGCGGTGGCCCCCAGTAGGCGCGGTTCATGCCGGGTGCGGGTCCCGGGGTCACGAAGAAGACGTAGGCGTAGCGCTCGGCCATTTCAACGAGGTAAGCGAGGTCGGTGGCGCGCTGCACGGGCGTGCGGTCGACGGGGAGTGGCGCGTCGAGCGACGGCGGCGGAATCACCTCGGGAATCAGGCCGAACTGCGGATAGGAGGCGATGATCTTGAGCGCGATCACGGTCTCCGGCTGCGCGGGGTGCTCGACGACCTTCTCGACGCGGTCCATGGCGACGGAGACGTCCTCGCCGGTGATAGTGAAGGTCGCCTCGCCGGGCTTCTGGCCGGGGTCGAGCTGCTGCTGCGTGATGATGCCGTCGAAGAGCACCTCCGGTACCACGCCGAAGGTGACGGTGAGGATCACGCGATTGCCGGGCACGAGCAGCGGGTTGTCGAGCAGCGGATAGTCGAGCAGCGCGAGCGGCTGACGCGAGGCCCGGAAGACGATCTGGAAGCCGGATCGCTCCTCGTCGCTATGGGTCACCTCGATCTTGTCGAGGGCGTCGAGCAATAACACGGGCGCCGGCACCGGGACCACCGGTCCGATCAGCATCGTCAAGTGCACTCCGAACAGGCTCACGCGAATCTTCCTTTAAGGCTGCGGCACCGGAACGCGCAGGGTCGCGCCGGGCTCGTCGGTCATCTCGCCGGGATCCATGGCGCGGTTGGCGTCGGCCAGGCGCCAGAACTGGAGCGGATCGCCGAGCGTCCGCCACGCCAACAGGTCCGGACGGTCGCCGCTTTGGACGGCGGTCTCGGCCAGGGTTTGCAGGTTCTCGGGACGCGGCAGGAAGCGGCGCGCGACGTACTTCACCGGGTCCTTGCCCTCGCGTTCGAGGGTCAGCGTTTCGAGGCTGTAATATCGGCTGGTCGGATCAAACATGTGTTACCTCACAGCAGGGAAACGTCTCCGCCGAGGACGGCGTCCAGTCCCTGGCCTTGTCCGATGCGGCTGAGCACCTCTTTGCCCATGTGGTGCGCCATGTAGACGTAGTGGCCGGGGTTGGTCCGCGACAGGTCGTCGTAGGTCAGGATCTGCAGCTCGAGCGAGATGCCGGCGCGGATCGGGTTCAGGTTGTTGTCGTACTCCTCCTCCGAGATGCTGAACGACGTGATGCGCACCGGGACGATGCGGTTCTTGCCCCAGATGAAGAGCACCAGCGGCGCCTCCATGGGCACCACCTCGATGGTCCCCACCGCGAGCAAGGCCGTATTGGCGATGACCGTAGCCGTGCTCGGGTAAAGCAGCAGCTCCAGCAGCGCGAGCTGCGGATGGATGCCGTTCTCGGCGGCCGTGCGCGAGCCCACTTCGAGCTGATCGACGGCGTCCAGCTCGATATCGACCTTGATCTTCTCCTCGGGCGGTCCGGCGAGCCGCAGCGCTTCGCCCGGCGCGCCTTCTCCTCCCCGTGGTCTTGGCCGTCAGGGTCCGCTGGAGCTTGGTCGGGTTGAACTGGAAGGCGATGACCTTCGGCGTCGGGTCGGGAAGCTGAAACGCGACCAGCGCGCCGCGCAACAACTTCAATCCTCCGGATAGTGATCCCATGTTTCAGCTCCCCCTCATAGGCCCACCGCGTTCCGCGCGGTCTGGAAATCGTTCTCGATGGTGGTGGCGGCCCCGGCGGCGCGGCTCTTGACGTCGCTGAATTTCTCGCGATCGGCGCCATCAGCGGCGCCTTTGGCCTTGGTGTAGTACTCGTCGAAGCCGGCGCTCGGAACGCTGTCGCCCTTCCACAGGTTGTTCTCGACGAAGCTGTCGATGCCGCCGAGGATCTTGGTCATCCCCTGGCGGCTGTCGGCCTCGCCGAAGTTGGCGTCGAAGATGGCGCGGAGATCGTTGTGCCAGGGACCCTGCGCCTTGGTCTGCCCGATCACGTCGCCGGAGTAGCCGTCGTCGCGGACCGGCGCGTAGACCGCGCCAATGTGCCCCTGCAGGACCGTCACCGGCCCGTCCTTGGTTTTCTTGTGCGGCGGCGCCGGGTCCCGCAGATACGGGGCCGTCCGCAGATACCGGCCGGTGGGCGGATAGACCAGGATGTTGGTCGGGCTGCGGAAGTTGTCCTGGAACGTCACCCAGAGCTCGGCCATCGGTGGACCCTCGGCCGCGAGCGAGTTGCGCGCCCGCTCCACCACGCGGGGCACGTAGTTGGTGGGGATCCACTCGTGCTTGCCGCCACCGCGCCGGAAGCGCGCCTTCAGCCATTCGCGATTTCGCTTCTCGCCCCAGTAGAAGGTCTCCCAACGGTCGCCGCTGATGTCGAGGCCGCCGAACGCCGAATCGCGCCGGGCAACGGCTTTGAGGAATCCACTGATATTGCCGCTGACGGCGCTGACCATGGCCGGGTCCGGCTGGTCGTTCTTCTGATCGAAGTCGGTGAGCGATGCGCGGACAGCGGCGTCGAGAGCTTCGGTCACACCGGCCGAGACACCGTCGAGCTGGTTCTGGCGGAGCTTCTCGCGGGCCGCGGCGTAGGGCGCTTCGTCGCTGTTGTTGACCCTGGCGACCACCCAGTTGCTCATGAAGCTCTCGCGGTCTTCCGGAACCGCCACGCCTTCGGCCGCCGCCAGATCACTCAGCTTGAACAGCGTCAGCGCCTGCGTCGTCTCGCCGTACTTGTGGCTCTTGAGCAGCGGAGATCGGAAGACGTCGACATTGGCGACGAGGTCGGCGCGGACCTGCTCCCAGGTCATCGTCTGATACTCGGCCTGCTTCGCCGTGAGCGTGCTCGACAGCTTGCCGCGGACGGTCTCGTGGGCCTTGGCGATCTGGTCGGCGAAGATATCGAGCACGGCCGCCCCCTCGCCGCCGAGCGCGCCGAAGGCCTTCGCCAGGGCGTCGCGCAACTCGCCTTCGAGACGGTCGACTTCGGTGTCATCGAGCGGCTGGGCGGGAGCGGTGCCCTCGGCCGGGGTTGCCTGTGCCTGCTGGACGAACTGGTCCGCTTGCGGATCCAGCTTGCCGAGCGCCGTTTGCGCGGCCTGGATGTGACCTTGCGCTTCCTGCTTCTTTGCGGGGTCTTCGAGCGCGTTCGCCTGTTCGGAGAGCCGGCCCAGCCACTGGGAGACAGGCAGCGGATCGGAGGCCAGCATCGCGGTGGCATTGGTCCCGCTGACGGCGATCGAGAGCGTGTGCGAGGCACCACCCTCGACGGGAACCGTCAACACCTCGCCCACGTGAACGGCTCCGGCCTCGCCCTCGGGTGCCGGCGCGGCCTCGGCTTCCGTCTCACCAGCGCCACCGCCGCTAAAGGTCTTGAGCACTCGCTCGATCAGCGCGTCGGTCGCTTGGTCGAGTCGCTCGCGAACACGCCCGATGACGTCGCGCACCTTGGAGGCGACGCCCGTCAGCCCGAGCAGCTTCGCCACCAGGTCGATCGCCACCGGCAGAAGGTTCGCCAGTACGCCCTCTACCTTCGTGGCGGCGGCGTCGATCACGCCTCGGGCGATGTTGCCGATGCTTTCGACGATGGTCTGGGCAACCTGAATGATGCGCTGGAACTGGTCGCGGAGAAACTGGATCAGATTCCAGATGGTGAACAGGAGCTTCACCAGCGCGCCGACCGGGCTGAACAGGCTCGCCAGCCACGTGATGCCGGCGATGATCACCTTCTGCACCAGGAATTCCTTGATGCCGTCCAGCACCGTCTCCACCAGACCGGAGAGGTCCTGCTTGAGGCGGTCGAACAGCGCCGGGAAGCCGCCGTCGATCAGCGTCTGGATGTAGCTGTACATGAACTCCAGGCGCGCGACGTTCTTCTCTCCGACGATCTTGACGGCCTTCGCGCGCAGCCACTCCCACGTCAGGCCGAGGATCTGGCGGGCGAGGTCGAGGACGCCCGCGAGGCTGAACTCGGTGGGGATCTGGATGTCGCCGAGCGCTCCGGTGAGCCAGGCGATAATGCCCTGCTTCAAGTGCTCGAGGAAGTTGGTCGGCGAACTTCTGGAAGCCGAGCAGCACCGAATCGAGCAGGTGGCCGAGGAAGCCGATCGGGTCGTCGATGATCAGCTGGATGGTGTCGAGGACATTGCCGATGAAGGAGTAGAACGCTTCCGGCGAGATCCCCAACAGGTGGAGCGCGGCTTCGAGCACCTTCTTCGCCAGCGCACCCCAGTCGCCCGTGAGCACCGCTTCGAGCACGGCGAGCGCCGCATTGATCGCGGCCTGGAAGGCGTCGAGGATCGCGTCGAGGCCGGCTTCGAGACCATCGACGACCGCGTCGACGCCCTTCTTGAGCGTCTCGGCGACGGCATCCACGGCCTGGGTGGCAAGTTCCACCGCGCCGTCGATGGCGTTGTTCAGCGCTTCCGCGAGGCCGGGGAAGATGTCGCCCAGCAGCCCGCCCACCAGGCCTTTGAGTAGTTCGCCGTAGGCCTCGATGGCGCTCTTGATGAAGTCCGCCGCGAGATCGATCAGCCCTTTGGCCAGATCACGGACCGCTTCCAGGATGCCCTTCACCGCCGAGCGCACGGCGTCGAAGATCGCGTTGATGGCGGCCGTCAGCGCGGCGAAAGCGGACTTGACGAAGTCGACCGCGCGGTCCCACCAGCTCTGGTCCTCGGCCTCGGCTTCGGCGGCCTCGCGCTCGTCTTCGGCGTCCTTCTCGCCGGAGTCTACTTCGGCTTGGGCATCGGTCTCCGCCTGGTCGTACTCGTCGGAGATCTTGCCCTCGTCCTCGGCGACCCGGTCCTGAATGTCCTGCTGGGAGGCAGCGCGTTCGGTCTCGGCCTCGGATTCTAGATCCTTGACCGCCTGGTCCTGCTGGTCGATGGTGGACTGGCGCTCTTCCTGGATCGTCCGGCGTGCTTCTAGCACCTTCCCGCGTTGCTCTGTATCCGCCTCTTCGGTGGCTGCCGCGTGCGCTGTTTCCGCGGTGTCGAGCGCCTCCTGGCGCTGGGTATCGCGGTCGGTCTCCGCCTGCTCGAACTCGCCGCGTGCTTCGCCGAGGTTCGCCTGCATCTCAGGTCCGACATCCTGGTCAAACTGCGCGGCCACCTCCTCGGGCAGGGCCATCTGGTTGAACGCGCCGGCGCCCGCGGCGGGCGGCAACGGCTCGATCTCCGGCCGGCGGAGCTCCGCGAGCGGAACCACCTCATCCATTTCGCGGAGCTTAGCCTGCTCGGGACCCGGTCCGTCCAACACCGACTGGACCGCCTTGTCCTTCTCGCCCTGTGCCTGCTCGGTACCGGCGGCGTGCTGGTTTTCGACGCGGTCGGGATCGGTCTCGCCTTCGAGCGGGACTGCGGGCTTATCGCCCGGTGAAGTCTCGATGTCCTCGTCGGTCGTCTTGACCTGGCTCAGCGACTGGCCGATGGCGTCGGCCGAGTTCCCGCCGAACAGCCGCGACAGCAGGCCCATGACGCCCTCATTGCCGCGGAACGGAGCCGGTTCCGGCGTGGTTGGAACGTCGGGCTCGGGAGCGGCAGCCGGGACGCCGTCCTCGAGGTTCACCGCATCGGCCTGGGGGGCGGCCACCTCGCCGACCTCCTCCCCCTCCAGGTCGCCGCCCATCTGCGCGTGGAACTCCGGGATCTCGGCTTCGAACTCCTGCTGATCCTGTTCGACCACGCCGTCGATGCGATCGCCGATAGTGGCCTGTGTAGCCGCCTTGACGCTCGGAGGTGCGTCGGCATAGGCCCCGACAACGCCGCCGGCGCTGTCGGCCGCGGCAATCGCGGCTTGGGCGGCTTCCTGCTCGGCCTGGCGGGCGGCTTGCTCTTCCGGGGACAGCTCGGTGGCTGGCATCTCCGGCGGCTCGAAGGTCGGTTGTGGCTCTTCTTCGGCGGCCTCCTGCTCCTGGGCCAACTGCTCGTCGGCCGCCGGAGCCTCGGCAGCGGCTGGGACCTCTGCGGCGGCGCCTTCGGTCTGCGGGGCCGGCGCGGTCACGGTCTCGGCGGGTGACGGTTCGACGGCCTTCTGGAACTCCTCTTCGGCCGTTGTTTCCCCGGGCGGCTCCGCCACCGGCGCCGCGGTCCGGTAGGCCGTTTGACCGTCGGGCAGAGAGACTTCGACGGCCCGCGCTTCCTCGGCCGCGCCTACCTCACGGGCGATCCGTTCCGCCTCCTGTTCCGCCGACGTCCCGGGTTCGGCCAAGCCCGCTGCGTCCGCCTGCAGGGTGTGCACCACCTCGTGGGCCGTGGTTTCCACATCCGCGGTGGGCGAGGCGAGGAAGATGACCTGGTCCCGGGCCGCGGCTTCGGCCCCACGGACGCCCAACTCATACTCGACGCGCGGACCGCTGTAGACCTCGATCCCATCGAGCGGCTGCCCGAAGCGCGCTTCCAGCAATTCGCGGTGCGGCAGCTCGATCGGCTCGACACCGTCGATCGCCGCGAGCGTTGTTTCATCCCACTCCGGGAGGGCGGAGGCGGGGCTTCCGCGTGCCAGTCGAGCAGCGCGACCGAGGCCAGATCGTGACTGCCGTAGAGCGAGGCGCGCTCGGTGAATTCAGGTGGTGGGTTCGATCGGCGCACGGAAGGTTTCGGCGCCTCGCGCCGGCGGCCGCTGCCGCGAGACCTTTCCTTAACCAATGTGCGCGTCGCCATTATCCTTTCAGTTGCCCGTAGACCGACGCAGCCAGCTTCTGGCCAGCGGTCTCGGGTGACATCTCCGAGGTCAGGGAGAAATCCGCAATTTCGAGCGGGCGCTGTTCTCCCCCTTGCCGGAGCCTTTCAGGAAGCCCCTCGGTCTCGAGCAGCCGGGCGAGCTCGGTTTCAAAGGCGCGTCCCAGTGCTCGTGCGCCGGCGCTGCCGATGCCCTCCACAATGAGGCGATCCACGATGATCTCGGTGTGCTCAGAGCTCACGCCCACCCCGGATCTCGGAGTCGCTGAGTTGCTTCTCGATCTTGCTGTACTCGGCCCGCGCGGCGGCGAGCAGGTGTTGCATGGACACCGCTGCGTTCTCTTCGGCGGCCCGGAAGGCGGCATCGATGGCGATGTTGGCGATGTTTCCGCCACTGACCGAGAGCCGTCCAAGCTTCTCGTAGTCGAGCTCACTGTGCGGTGTGGCGGCCGGGAAGACGTTCCGCCAGATCTTCTGCCGCTCCACCGGGCCGGGGAACGGGAACTGGACGACGAACCGGAGCCGCCGCAGGAACGCCTGATCGAGCGCGCCCTTGAGATTGGTGGTCAGGACGGCGAAGCCGCGGTAGGCCTCCATGCGCTGCAGCAGGTAGCTGATTTCGAGGTTGGCGTAACGGTCGTGGCTGTCCTTCACCTCGGAACGCTTGCCGAACAGCGAGTCGGCTTCGTCGAACAGCAGGATGGCACCGCTGGCCTCGGCCGCGTCGAAGATCCGCCGCAGGTTCTTCTCCGTCTCGCCGATGTACTTGCTGACCGTGGCGCTGAGATCGATGCGGTAGAGATCGAGCTCCAGTTCATTGGCGAGCACCTCGGCCGCCATCGTTTTGCCGGTTCCGCTCTGCCCCCAGAACAGCGCGCTCACGCCAAAGCCGCGGCTGCTCTTGCCTGCGAAGCCCCAGGATTCATAGACGCGATGACGCTGGCGCAACTGGACGGCGATGTGCCGGAGCGTTTCGAGCTGTGCCGCGGGCAGGACAAGATCGCCCCAGCGCGCCCGGGCGTCGATCCGCTGCGCCAAGTTCTCCATCCCGCCTCGCGCTTGCCGCCGGCAGGCGTGCCACAGGACCCGGCCGGTAGCCGCGGCGTCCCCAGCCTCCTCCAGAGCGAGCTGTTGCGCCGATTCGTAAATCGCGCGGGCCGGCAGCGAGAATTGCTGCACCAGTCGGCCGACCTGACCATTGAGGGATTCGTACCGGGACCCGAGAGCGCCTTTCCAGAGATCCAACTGCTCGGCCGCGCTGGGAATCGCCACTTCGATGCGGACCGGCCGGATCGCCGCGGACGCGACGCCGGTCTCACCCGCCGTGGCCACCAGGCCGTGCAACCCGTCGAGCAGCCAGCCAGCGGCGCGGCGCGACTCCGCTTCCGCGGCGGACAGGTCGACCAGCAGCGTCGAGTCATGGAGCACGGCGTCGCGCTCCCAGGTCGAGGCGATCTCGGTCACCTCGCCGACCGTTCGCGGCAAAGCGGCGGCGTCCACCACGAACGGCTTGAAGCCGATCGAATGGCAGGCATCGACAAACACCATCCGGCCGGTGTCGACATCGGACGTCACCAGCCACACCGGTCGCCGGCGGCCATCCTGGGCGGGACGCGACCAGGCCTGTACCAGCTTCTCCGACGCATCTCTGTGACCCGCGGCCATCGACTGCGGCGGACGCAGCGGACGCACCAGTCCGCGCAGCTTCTCGTCCAACTGCGGGAGGCCGGTGAGGAAGTGCAGCACCGTCTCCTCGATCCGCAGCGGAGAGCCAGCCAGGCCGGCACTACTCTCCACGTGGATGAGCCGTCCGCTGCGCAACGCCCCGTCCGGCGCGATGGCACTCCAGTGCGGCTCGGCAAGCAGCGACAGCAGCAGGGAGAACGTCGGCCGGCAGAGCCGCTCGTCCCCGGTGATCCGAGCCAGCAGGCGCGCGAACCGGGCGTCGAATTCCACCCCGGCGCATACCAGCAGCACGTCGCGCTCGAAGTTGCCGAGCGAGAACTTCTCGACCACGACATCCAACGCGCCGCGGGGAAGCGGTTCGGGCGGCGCCGCGACGGTTTCCGGGGAGCTCTCCAGGTGGCTTCGGACGCGCGACAGGTGCGCTTCCAGCACCTGCCGGGAATCCCGCTGCCATTGCTCGATCCGTTGACTCATGGGCCTGTCACCGTCAGCGTCGGCTCGTTATATTCACTGCCGTCGAAGCCGAGCTGTGTTTCGGCGCCGTCCACACGCACGCGTACCAGGTAGGCGCCCTGCTCCACCCCCGTGAACTCGAAATCGCGTTCGGTCACCTCTTCCACCGTGGGCGCGAGCGGCGCCGCGGAGAAGCTATGGGCGAAGGGCCGCCGCGTGATCGGCGGATGGAACTCGTTCAACATCAGGCGCGCTTGCTGGCGGGCCCCGACGTTGTGGGCGAAGCGGATCCGGATGGTGCCGCGCACGGGGCCGGTCGGTTCGTTGTTGTCCTCCATTTGGACGGAGAGGATCTGGATCGGATCGACAGCGGCCAGCGTCGGCAGCAGGACGAAGGCCACCAAGTTGGAGGTCTCCCACGGCATCTCGCCGACCGACGGCGGCTCCTTGCCGATGCGATGCACGACTTGGACGCCCTGCACGCCGGGGTGCAGCGTCGCCGGGATGGCCGCCATCGCACGACGGTCCGTCAGATCGGCATCGGCGGGTACGACCTCTTCCTCGCCGACGCGCACATGAGTAACGTCGCCCCGCAATCCGGAGCCCTCCACGACGAGGTGGTCGCCGTGCACGATGGGCCGGTTCAATTCCGGCGGGTCCGCCGGCACGGCCCGGGAGAGCAGACGACTGATGTGCGGCCGCTTGAGCTGACGGACATAGAGCCCCCGACTCCTCACAGGCAGGGACGATCGGGTGGACGCCTGGCTCTCGATCAGGACCACCGAGATCAGGTACATCGCCGACATGCGCAGCGGCGCGTTCACCGCCGTCCAGATCTGCGACGTCTCCTCCAGGCTCATGTTCTGGGGCGCGATCTTGATCTGTTCGATCTGGTCGGCGAGATCGGCGGCGGCCAGAGTCTGAAACGCGGCCGGCAGGATGCTGCCGTCCACCACGCCCGGTCCCGACAGGCTGTTGCGGATATCGTCGCGATCAAGCACCGCCATCTCGTGCAGCACCTGCATCCCGAAGCCGAGCAGGATCTCGGCATTGAAGTTCTCCGTCGAGTGCGCCGACAGGATGTAGTGCAGATCGAGCGCGAGATAAGGGTTCGAGATGCGCTCGCCCCCGGAGTTGCGCGACGGGTAGCGAACGTTCACCCAGCCGGGATTCGGCGTCGTGCGGAACAGGTACAGGTTCAGCCGGTTGGTCGGCTGGGTGGTCGAGCTCGACAGCAGGTCCGGCGGCTGGACCGTCACCTCGAAGTCGAACGCCGATCCGACGTTGCGATTGATCAGGCCGTCATTCAGCAGGTCGCGAAGAACGGCGGTGACTCCGGCCAGCGCGAGAGCGTTCGCCATCACCCACCTCCGTTTCGTTGACGCCGGGACAGGTAGTCACCGAGCGACACGTGTGGCTCTCGCCTGCGACGCGGCGGTGGAGGTGGTTCGGGAGTGGCGGCACGAACTTCGATGCGGCCGATTCGAACCTCCACAAGGCGCTGGGGCGCGGGTGCGGGTGCGGGAGCAGGGATTGGCCGGGCCTCAAAGAGCGTTCGCGGGGATTCGAGCGACGGCTCCGAAGCTGGCGCGATGGACGGCCGATGAATGGGTGCGAGGGGAGCCCGCTTCGAGTCTGCAGACGTCGACGGTGCGCCCGGGGCGACCAGGGTAGGTTCCGAGGGGGAACCGGGGACGGTCCGCGGCGGCAGCTTTGGCGCTTCGGAAACCGGCGGGAAACGATCCTCGAGAGCTGGCCCCGGCGCAGTCCACCGCGGGATTGTCGGCGCAGCGGCACCGGCGTCCTCCCGTCCTTGGGGGAGGTGCCGGGACTCCTGGCGGGAATCCGGAATTCCATGTGTCGGCGCCCGAAGGGTCGCGGGCAGGGCGGACTCGGCGCGGGAGATCAGGCGCTCACGGGGATGCCCAGGGGACTCCGTGGGTGCTGCTTTGGAACGCGGCGAGCGGTCCTGCGCGGAGGGCGCACCGGATTCGGAGATCGTTTCGAATCCCTCGGCCTCGGGCGCTGGCTCCTCTACCGTCGTCTCCGGCTCAAACATGCTGAGCAGGCGCGGCTGTACTACGCGCGCTTGGCCGCGGGCCCGGTTTGCGAGTTCCTGAAATAGATCACCCATGGGCCAACATGCTCAGGTAAAGGTTGCGCCGTGCCATGGTTAGGCCAAGGATCGTCGTTTCGGTCCACCCGTAGGCTTGGGCCAGCGTATGAACCTGCCACGCGACTCGCCGCGCGGCCGATTCAATTTCTTTCCAAAACAGGTCAACGATGTCGAGCGTTTCGCTCCAGGCGCGGCGGCAGGCGTGGCAGGCGAAGCCCAGCTTGATCTCGGCCAACGGGTCGGCCACGGCTACGGCCTTCGCGACCTCCGCGCGCAGGTCGTCGTCTACCTCGTCTACCTCGGGAGGCGGTTCATCGCCGGCCGTCAGAGTGCGGCGCACAAGCTCTCTGGCCGCCTCCGCCGGAGAGAGGCCTTCAACGGCGAGGAAATCGGCGCTCGTGAGCGGACGGACCGGCAACACACGCTCGCCCGCACGAGCGACGACTGCGGATTCCGAAGGCCCGGCTTCCACCAGCGCCGACAGGTCGAACTCGGCCTCCAATTGCTCACCGCAGCCCGGGCAGGCGGTATAGACGGGCACCTGCCGGCCGAACGTGGCCATCCGAAGGCCGATCAGCGCGCGATCCCGCTCGCCACAGGCCAGCGCCAGCCGCTCCTCGTAGGTCGCCTCCGGCCAGGCGCACTCCAGCAGCAACACGCCGCGGCCCGTCCAGCTTTGGCGGTGTCCGGCTTCGGCAAGATCGAGCAGTTGTCCCGCAGTGAGCCCCTGCATCCCGGCTCTCCGTTAGTTAGGGGGTTCCGTGAAAGAAGGTTCCTGGGGCTCCGGCACCTCCACGTCTCGCTCCCATCCTTCGTTCTCCAGCTTCAGCGAGCGGATGGCGACGGCATTGCCCATCGCGTCCAGTTCGGGAAGCGCGGTGAACTCGGAAACCCAGCAGCGGTAGACCTTATAAGCGAGCGCGACCTGGCCGGCCTCGTTATAGAGCTCGATGGAGATGTCCTTGCGGAAATCCTGGAGCGATACCTCCGAGCCCAGTCCGGCGCCAATCAGCCACACCTTGTTGGCCCACTTCTCGAACTCCGTGTCGTGGGTGATGCCCTGCTCGAGCGTGATCGCCTCGTAGCTGGTCTTGCCGGGCATCTTGCGGACCGCCGACGGGTCGCCGCCTTCGCGGTGCTCCACCACCTCCGTCGTTTTCTTGAGGCCGCTGCACTTGCTGACCCCGGCCACGTACTTGCCGTCCCACTTGAGGCGCCACTTGAAATTTTTATAAGGATCAAATCTCTGCGCGTTGACCGTGAACTGCGGCATCTTATCCTCCCTGGCTCTGTCCCGCCAGTTGCGTGATCTTGATAATGACGAACTCGGCCGGCTTCAACGGCGCGAAGCCGACGATGATGTTGACGACACCCCGGTTGATGTCGTCCTGGGTGGTCGTCTCGCTGTCGCACTTGACCAGGTAGGCCTGGCGGGGCGTCGAGCCCTGAAAAGCGCCTTGGCGGAACAGGTTCTGCATGAAAGCGCCAATGTTCAGGCGGATCTGCGCCCAGAGCGGCTCGTCGTTCGGCTCAAAGACCGCGAACTGGGTACCGCGGTACAGGCTCTCCTCGAGGAACAAAGCCAATCGCCGCACAGGAACGTACTTCCATTCGGAGGCAAGCTGGTCGGCGCCGGCGAGCGTCCGTGCACCCCAGCAGACGTTGCCCACGTTCCGGAAGGTTCGCAGGGCGTTGATGCCGATCGGGATTGATGACGCCGTTCTGCTCGTCGGTCATCTTCAGCTCTAGCTCCTGGACTCCGCGCAATTGGGCTTCGAGACCGGCGGGTGCCTTCCAGACCCCGCGCGCGCCGTCGATGCGTGCATAGAGTCCGGCGATCGTGCCGCTGGCGGGGAATGACCGGAGCCGGAATTCGTTCAGCGGATCCGGTACACGGGGACGCGGGAAGTACAGCGCCGCATTCTCGTGGCGCAGCGTCGCGTTCTCGTCGAGCCACGCTTCGATCTCGGTGATCTCGTCGCGGGTAATATCCGCCTGGGGGACGTCGACAATCATGAAGGCCCGGCGGCGGGCGCAGTAGCCGATGCCTTCTGAAATGACTGTGAAGGCCTCATCGTCGGGCAACTGGTCCGTGCGGGGAATACAGAGGATGTTGAACAGATCGACCGGATCCAGCGCCGCGAGAGCGCCGACGAGTTCGGTGGCGCCGGGCTGGGATCCATTACTGCCGTTCTGTGCGGCGCCGCTGTTGGCGCCGTTCTGGTGCGCCACGGCGCCCCCGCCCAGCGCGTACTGCTGGACGTTCTGGTTATTGCCGGTAGCGAGACCGAGCTCGGTGGCCAACGCGCCGGTCAGGTTGACGATGTCGCCGGCGGTCTCCGTGCCGGCCCGGACCTGCAGGAACGCACCGGTCCCAATGCTGCCGACCGCTGCGACCGTGACGTTGGCAAACGCCGCTCCGGCCGCTGCGGAGAGCCGTCTGCAGCGCAGACGCGAGGGTCGCCATAGTGGTGGGGGACGACGCCAGAGTTACCGGACCGCCGCTGTCGCCGCCGATCTGAATCGAGACGTTGCCGCTGAGATCGAGAGTCGAGATGTCCGTGATCAGGTCGCTGACGGTCCCCGTCTGCGCCGGCATGGTGGACGCCGCCAGCTCGGTCAGCTGAACGAGCTTCGACTGGTCATTAACCACGTCGATGCCGTAGCGCGCGTCGCCCGAGTTGGTGGACAGGTTCAGGAACGACTCGGTCCGGGCCACCGCACCATTGACGACTTCGCTGACCACCAGGTTGTAGGTCTGGGCCGGTGTCGCGGTCCCGTAGTTAACGTCGATTCGGATGTTGTCGCCCCAGGCTCCCGGGGTTGACCGCTCGAACTTCGAGCGCATCCGCGTCGGCAGTGCTCTGCAGCACGACGGCCGACACTTCGGTGGAGCCGGCGCCAGCGGTCCGGACCACCCACGCCTGGGTTCCGCCATTCAAAAAGAACTGACGGATCGCGTAGGAGGCTAGGCTGTCGCCGGCCATTCCGCCGAACTCGCGGTCGAAGTCCTGTTGATTGAAGATACGGACGGCTTGCTCGAAGGCTCCTCTCGGGAAGTACCCGATGAAGGCGGCGATCGATGTGGCCACTCCGATGATCGGGCGTATGCCGCTCGGAACTTCTTCGATGTAGACGCCCGGATACGTTGGTGCTGTCGGCATTTGCGTCTTCTCCTTGTCGCTGCGCGCTGGCTAGCTGGTGGCTTGCCGGCCCACGAGGATGGTGAGGGTGGCGTTCAACCCGTCACCCAGTCCATTGCGGAATGTCAGTTGTTCGGGGACGGCCCCCAGCAGGGCGATGGCCCCCTGTCCGACAAACACGTGCGGACCGTCCAACGCCACGTTGGTACTGCCGCCGCCCACGTCGTACTCGAGGTTGGCGCCGTAACGGCTGGAACTGATCGAAAGAAAAAGAACCTGGCCGGCCGCTGCGGTCGGCTGGACATCCACTGCCACGTCGGTTGCGGAGCCGAGATCGGCGGCTCCCGGGATGGTGACTTCGACGCTATCGTACGCCGTGATCTGAATCCCGTGAGACGCGCTGACCGACGGACCGCCGGAAACCCCCGCTTCAATGGACACTGAAAGATTCTTCGGCATGAGTCCCCTCCTCTGAACGCCCGCGACGAGTCCGCTCGTGCAACGGGCCGGCTACTTGTGCTGTCTTGCTTTGGCAGATAGGAAAATAGCGGGCGAGTCGAGCCGTTCTGCCGGTCAGCCGATCTCTGATGGCAGTTCACGTGAGCGCCCCCCCATCGACCTGGACCCCAGCACCCCCTGCCGCCTAAGAAAGGCGGAAAAGAAGACTGAAATCACTGCTCCAGACGGCCTTCGTGGACTCACGCAACTTGGTAATTTTTTCCAAGGCGCGAGTAGAAATTTCCCTATCACTATTCGGGACGTCTGGTTTGATGCTGAATTCGGCCTGGTGCAACACCAACGCCAGGAAACCCAAGTCCCTGATCTGCTGGTGCTTCGACCTCGGTTTGCATGCGTTTCCCCTCGGTTGCTTCATCGCTGCTGGGCCCGTAGGTGGCAATTCGCCTGCCATCCGGCCGGTTCCCGAGTGATTCAGCTACGCATCGGCGCCAAGTCCACACCGCACCGTCCCTCTTCGCATCCCGTGAGAGAATCGTACATTTGAATTGACGCCGCTGTCAATTGAGAAAGCCACTGGTTTGATAGTCGCTCGCGAGATATACTGTGGCCAGCGTCGGGTTTCATATAAGATATCCGGCAAATATGCGAGGGGAAAAATGCCATGAGAGCTTCGACGATGCGTCTGCTCGTCCTGACGGCGTTCATCGGTTCGTTCCACCTGCTGCTCGCGCAAGGGCTGACCGTCACCCGAGACAAGCTTGGCGCTGAGGCATCCGAGCTGCTGCACATCATTGACAGCACGGGAGGGCACGACCTTCCACCGAATATCGAATCGGTGCGTCTGAGGGCCGGACAATACGCGGCCGCCAGACTGAGCGAAACCCCGGCCGAGGCGACGTCGAAGACCGAGGATGGGAACGTCCGGATGCAACTCCCGGTCCGCATCGTCGGAACCAACGCCCAGGGAGAGACACTGACGCTGCGGCCGGTCGTGGAGGTTTCGGGAGGTGGACTGCGGCTGCTTTCGGGCTCCGGATTCAGCGGGCAGATTCACATCGGGCTCGAGGATGAGGAAAGGCCGACGCAGACCCGCCCCCTGGGACGCTCGATCCAAATGCTGGTGACCGGGGCCGCCGACTCCATCACCCCGAGCACGGTGTCGCTCGACCATACCAACCTGCCGTTCCAGACCGTCGACATCGCGGCCCGCAGTCCGTCGAACGACGTCCAAGTGCATATCCGGTCCGACTTCGATCCCGCCGGGATTGAGCTTTCGGTACCCGTGGTGCGGCCGGTTTTGAGCGTTCGGGCGTCGCCGCGGACGATTCAAGGCTTTGGGCTCGAAACAGCCGAACTGGTCGTGGCGGCGAGAGGCGCGCCTGGCGACAGGTTGCCTTCGGTGACGCTCTCCTCGGAAAAGAGCCGGCCGGAGCCGCCCGTGGTGGCGATCGATCCCGCCACGGGCAGCGGAACGGCGACGGTGCGTTCAAGCGGCGTCGGAGCAGCCACGGTAACCGCCGAGGCCGAGGGGCTCCAGTCCACCACCGAGACGATAACGTTCGTCTTCCCCTGGGCGTTTGCCATCGCGGCCCTGGTCGGGGGGCTGGTGGGAGGCCTGTACCAGTTCATCCGGAAGAAGTCCGACGAGGCGAAACGAATCAATGCCAGCGGCCTGGCGTGGCACCTCGTGCTCGGGGCCTGCGCCGGATTCCTGGGCTCGGTGGCCTACAGTGTCGGCCTGAACCTTCTGCCGGTGGGTTTGCACCCGGCCGCCACGGTGGGGGAAGCACTCGTGTTTGTCACCGCCGGGCTGTGCGCCGCCGGAAGCGGGACATTGGTGGGCAAGCTGCCCGGGTCGAGCACTGCGGAGGGTTAAAACGGTCTACTGTCCGGAGACGCCAGAACATGGAACCGTCGCAGCGTGTCTCAGAGAAAAGGGGGGGTTGGTGGACGGCATGGGACTCGGAAAATCTGGGCGCAAGCGGAATGAGTAACCTACTGATTCTACGTTGCGGCAGAAGCGAAGAAAAGGGCAAAGGCGGAAAACCCGGGGGACACAGGGGGACACAGCCCCCGCGCTGCCGCTGGCTCCCCGGCCACTTCCGGGACTCCCCGCAGCTAAGGCTCCTCTCGTGACAGTCTCGAATGAACCGCCGGGAACAAGAGTCCCGTTCTGAGTTCTCGGGGGCGGCGAGAACATCGTACCGACTTGCGCGCTGAGAGGCGAGAGGCGACGACGGTTTCTATCCACTCTGGGGGAGGGTTCGGACACCGTGATCAGCGCTCTCACGACTTCGATACGCCGCCTTTAATGCCAAGTCTGCTTGGCGTCTCGCGAGGCGCGTGCCGCTGGATGGCGACAGGGCGAGTCCCCGACGGCACGGGTATGTGCGCGGTAACCGGTCAGCGCACTGCAGCAGATGCTGACCAGATATCTCTTCACCTCTGCCGCTGAGGGAGAGAGTCTCGCGGCCGGACCGGGGATGACACTTTCCGCAGGGGGATGGGTGCTCACCCAGGTTTCCGGACGGTCGTCACTACTGCTGCCTTCTCAGGGTTGGGAGTTCGGGCAGCCTCGGAAGCTTCGGCAGCGCCGGGAGGGTCGGTGTTGTACTGAAGGTTGTGCCCGTTGCATGGGGGTTGGTTGCGCTGCCGGCGGAGTAGGGGTTGCCGAATGTTCCGAATGGATTGTTGATGGAATCCGGGCTGTAACTAGTACCGTCCGTACTTGTTGGAAATCGAGTCTGGATCGTACGGGTTCGCGCTGTAACGGCCGAGGTATTTGCCATTGGGCGTAATGATCTTCGGTGCCTGCGTCGTACGGGTTGTTGGCGCTGTGCGGCGAGTACGGGCTACCGTACTGCCCGTATGGGTTGTTGACCGAATTCGGACTGTACGGGCTCCCGAACTGACCGTACGGGTTGGCGACGGAATCTGGGTCGTACGGGTTCGTGTTGAGATCGCCTAGGTAGCGGTTCGCACTGTCGGAACTGCGGAGTTGCGGTGACCCACTAGACGACAACGGGGCGGGGACTGTCCTGGGGCGCGGGGTGGTGAGTTCCTCGAGGTCCCTGACTCCCTGGAAGCTCAAGGTCACGCCAACGCCTTCCAGGAACGTTATCTTTTGTTCTACCGTGTTTCCGGGAGCGACGCGGAGGCGTTGCAGGTAGTCCTTGAGCCCGAGCTACTGGCCGAACAGACACGTGCTACCTGCCAGGACTATGACGGACAACCAGCGACCGATGGTCGTCGATGACCTATACACCTCCATTCCGTGCAAAGCAATGGTACTACTGACTTAATTGACCTGAATTGAGTAGCGCGTCTCAGTGCGGGGTGTCCGAACCGTTCCCTCCATGCGTTCGCCAACCAGCGCCTCGGTCGGGCCGAGGCCCCAGTGAACAAGGGTGCCGCACCGGGGTACCGAAGTCCAGACGAGGAGTGAGAAGCAGCGACGGTTTCTATGGGCTGTGGGCGGGCTCGGAGACCACGATCAGGTTTCTCTCCTTCGGAAGACCAGCCTCAACGGTCTGTTTAGTCAACTGCTGTGCGCACGCCGCCGGTTCTGGCACAAGCGAGCCCGTCCGCCAGGCATGGGTTTATCGGTAGTAGCCGATCAGCGCGCGCCCGGCCGTGGTATCATTTCCCGCCGGCCTGCTAAGCTACTGTTTTCGCAGTGACTATCGCGCTTCGCCCCCGGCAGCAGGGTGGGCAGAGGACCGGAGTGGACGAACCTCTGGTGTTCCGGTTGTGATGCCAATTGCATTGCCGGGTAGCTAAGTTCGGACAGGATAACCGCTGAAAGCATCTAAGCGGGAAGCCCCCTCCAAGATTAATTTTCCCGGGAGTTTACCTCCCCTAAAGAGCCGTCGAAGACTACGACGTTGATCGGTTCGGTGTGTAAGTGCTGCGAGGCATTGAGCTAACGTATACTAATTGCTCGTGTGGCTTGAGCAATCTGG
>CAWELS010000011.1:0-32775 GCA_963809945.1 Bryobacterales bacterium
GTCGTGTTATGACCTGGTTCGGTTGCGTATGCTTAACACGGGCATCGCCCAAATCAAGCTCGGGCACGTCCTTGTCTCCGAGAAGCGTTTCATCGAAGCGGAGGGTCATCTGCTGACGGGCTACGAGGTCCTGAAAAAGCAGACCAGCTCGTCGGTGACCTGGCTGCGGTCGGCCCGGGAAGACCTGGTGACGCTCTATATGGCCATGACCCAGCCCGGCAAGGCGGAGAGATTCAAGGCCGGGAACGAGTAACTCCGCGACCGGCACAAGACCGGAACCTGTCTGGTGACCTCACTCGGCTCGGAGCCGTAATCGAAGGGAGCGACGGCCGGCTATACGTCCAGGTTTCGGACGTCGAGGGCGTTGTCCTCGATGAATTTGCGGCGGTCCTCTACGTTCTCGCCCATCAGGGTCGAGAAGATCTCGTCGCTCTCTACCAGGTCTCGCAGCTCCACGCGCAGCAGGGTCCGGGTCTCGGCGTTCATCGTCGTCTCCCAGAGCTGCTCCGCGTTCATCTCTCCGAGGCCCTTGTAGCGCTGCACGTTGTAGTCGCGCCTTCCCTCGCCCTTGATGAACTCGAGCAACTCCAACCACGTCGTCGCTGCGTCTCCTGCTGGTCGTCCTTGGTGATCTGGAACGGCGGCTTGTTGCGGTCCTGGACCATCTTGGCCAGGTGACGGAGACGGCGGTATTCGGGGTGCGTGGTCAGCTCGATATCGATCGGCCGGGGAGCGTTGGTGCCGTCGCGATAGATGAGCTTCCAGGCGGAGTGTTCCTCGTCCGGCGTGATCTCGGGCGCGAAGCCCACGGCCTTTAGCTCTTCGGCCAGCTCCTGGAGGCTCTCCTCAGTCGCGAAGTGTTCCGGCGTATCGAGCTTGAGCTCCGGTTTGGCGACAATCGCCACCACGCGGACATCGCGCAGCCGGCGCAGCACACGGTTGAAGATCTGCTGGTATTCGTCGAGCGTGACCAGGAAAGTCGCGCAGCTCTCTGCCGGAGAGTGGACCGCCGTCACCGGTGGCCGTCACCGTCAGATTCTCGGTGGCCCGGCTGGAGAATCTCCCAATCGTGAAGTCCTTCTCATCCTTGATGTACTTCTCTTTTTTGCCCTTCTTGATCCGGTACAGCGGCGGCTGGGCCACGAAGACGTGCCCTTGCGTGATCAGCTCCTGCATGTGGCGGAAGAAGAAGGTCAGCAGCAGCGTCCGGATGTGGGAGCCGTCCACGTCGGCGTCGGTCATGATGATGATCTTGCCGTAGCGGAGCTTGCGAGACGTCGAAGTCGTCCTGCGCCGATGCCGGTGCCGATGGCGGTAATCATGCGACCGGATCTCCTCGTGGCCGAGCATCTTGTCGTAGCGCGCCTTCTCCACGTTGAGGATCTTGCCCTTGAGCGGCAGGATCGCCTGGTAGCGCCGGTCGCGCCCCGACTTGGCCGTGCCGCCGGCCGATTCGCCCTCCACCAGGAACAACTCGCACCGTTCCGGATCGCGCTCCTGGCAATCGGCCAGCTTGCCGGGCAGACCACCGGAGTCGAGCGCGCCCTTGCGCCGCGTGAGATCGCGGGCTTTGCGAGCGGCCTCGCGCGCCCGGGCGGCCTCGATCGCCTTCGAGACGATCTTCTTCATCACGTTCGGCTGGCGGTCAAAGTGCTCGGAGAGCTTCTCGTTGACGAACTGGACCATGTAGCCCTGGATGTCGCTGTTGAGCTTCCCCTTCGTCTGCCCTTCGAATTGCGGCTGCGGCAGCTTGACGCTGACCACGGCCGTGAGCCCTTCACGGACGTCGTCGCCGGTGAGGTTGTCCTTCAGATCGCTTGAACAGGCCGGCACTCTGCCCGTAGGCATTGATGGTGCGGGTCAAGGCGCTGCGGAACCCGCTCAAGTGCGCACCGCCGTCGATGGTGTTGATGTTGTTGGCGAAGCTGAAGACCGTGTCGTTGTACTTGTCGTTGTACTGCAGCGCGACCTCCATGGTGAGGGTTCCGCCGGTGGGCAGCTCGCGCTCGCCCTCGAAGTGAATCGGCTTGTCGTGCAGTACGGTCTTGCCGCGGTTTATGTGCTTGATGAATTCGGCGATGCCGCCGCTGTAGTGGAAGTCGTGGGCCTTGGCCGGCTCCTCGCGCTCGTCGGTGATCGTGATGCGCAGCCCTTTGTTGAGGAAGGCCAGCTCGCGCAGGCGTTGCGCCAGGGTGTCGAAGTTGAAGGTCGTGACCTTCATGATCGTGGGGTCGGGATGGAAGGTGATCCGTGTACCCGTCTTGCGGCCCGCTTTACCGATCCTCTTGAGCGGCGACTTGGGAATCCCGCGTTCGTAGTCCTGGCGCCACAGGGCGTTCTCACGCCAGATCTCGAGCGTTAGCCACTCCGAGAGGGCGTTGACGCAGCTCACGCCCACCCCGTGCAGGCCGCCGGAGACCTTATAGCTGTTGGAATCGAACTTCCCGCCCGCGTGAAGCTTTGTCATGACGACTTGCGCGGCAGATATTCCTTCGTCCGGATGCATGTCGACGGGGATGCCACGACCGTTGTCGGTAACGGTGACCGACTCGTCGATATGAATCTTGACATCGACCTCGTTGCAGTAGCCCGCTAGCGCTTCGTCGACGGAGTTGTCGACGACCTCATAGACGAGGTGATGGAGCCCATACTCTCCCGTCGAGCCGATATACATCGCCGGGCGGAGCCGGACTGCCTCGAGCCCCTCCAGAACCTTGATGTTCCGGGAGTCGTAAGTCGGATTCTCGGTGCTGTGATTGGTTGCCATACAATACTGCTGTTCTGTCTGTCCGGTGGGCACCCAAAGGGTGCTAGATGCGCATTGGCATCACGACATACCGATAGGTAGAGCCGGCGTTGTCCGTTACGGGACGGAGCTCGCCAGCGCTGTTCGCATCACGGAAGCCCAAAGACACTTCGGAGTCGCCGACCGCGCGGAGGAACTCCCCGATATAGAGAGCGTTGAAGCCGACTTCGACGGCCGGGCCCTCGTAGGTGATCGGCAGGACCTCCTCGGTGTCTCCGGTGTCCGACAGCGAGGAGTGGAGCTTCAGCTCCCCAGGTTGGAACCGCAGCCGGACCGCGTGCGAGCGCTCGTCAGAGAACTGCGCGACACGCTCCATCGTGGACCGGAATTCGTCGCGTGCCAGGACAATCCTGTGCGGCTGCTCGGCGGGCAGGACCCGCTCGAAATCCGGAAAGTTGCCGGTCAGCTTGCGGCTGATAAGAAGCCTGTCGCCGGCCCGGAAGAAGAGATGATTCTCATCGCCGCCGAAGTCGAGGGTCGCCTCCTCGTCGCCTTCCTGGGAAAGCTTCAAAAGCTCCGACATCGCCTTCCGCGCCACCAGCGCGCGGTACTCGGGTTGCGCCTCGCCGAAATCCACTTGCTCCTGCGAGAGCGACAGCCGGTGCCCGTCGGTCGAGACCATGACTACGGAATCCGGCCTGACCAGCATCAGCGCGCCATTCAACGTGAAGCGCGACTCCTCAACCGAGATCGCGAAGATGGTCCTCGAGATGAGCCTCGAGAGCAGGCGCAGCGGCAACGTGGCGACGGACTCCGGCGGCGTCGGCAGCTCGGGAAAGCTTTCCCGGGACATGCCGGCAAGCCGCGTCCGGGACCGTCCGCAAACGAGCGTTGCCCAATGATTGTCGGCCACCTTGATGTTGATGGCCGCATCGGGCAACAAACGGACATAGTCGAGCAGCCTCTTGGCCGGAATGGTTCCAGCTCCTTCAGACCGCACCGTAGCCGGACACGAACACCGAATGCTGAGCTCGAGATCGGTGGCGGTCAGGTGGATCCGATCACCAGCCGTCTCGATCAGGACATTCGAGAGAATCGGGATGGTCGTCTTCTTCTCGACAACTCCCTGTGACAGACTAAGCTCCCGTACCAGGTCCGCTTTGTTCACGGTGAATTCCATCGCTGTCCGCCTCTCCTAATCCCTATTGCTGTTCGAAGTAATAATAACCCTTGTATTGAGTATCGGTTTAGTAGGACCTGTTGAAATGTTGAATTCCGTCTAAATTATACCAAATACAAGGGCTTCTCTGCTTGCGACCGTGAGGAAAACCAGGTTGTCCCAAGTGCATGACTCAGCCCGGAGGCCAAAGACCCACAGCCGTCCACACGGACCTGTGGGGACTCTCTGTTGAAAACCGCATAAGTCTAATTTAATGAGTCGATTATGCTGTGGAGCATTCGGTTGATGTCAGGGTCCTTTTGCCGTAGGTTCTCGATCTTCTGGATCGAGTGCAGGACCGTCGTGTGATGCTTCCCTCCGAAGGCGCGGCCGATTTCCGGCAGCGACGACGGCGTGAGCTCTTTGGCCAGGTACATGGCGATCTGGCGCGGGTAGGAGATTTTGCGCGCGTTTGTCCGCTGCTTGATCTGTGCCGGCTGGAGTGAAAAACTCTCAGCCACTTTTCGGAGGATTGCATCGATCGTGATGCGACGCTCAGATCCGAGACTGAGGTGCTTGAGCGCCTGCCGGGCCATGCCCATGTTGATCTTCTCACCGGTGACCGAGGAAGAGGCGATGAGCTTGATGAGCGCTCCTTCGAGCTCACGGACGTTGGACTTCGTTTTCGTGGCGATGAAGATCCGGACGTCTTCGGGAAGCTGAATCCCCTCGAGTTCCGCTTTCCGGTCGAGGATCGCCATCTTCGTCTCGAGATCCGGCGGTTGGACATCCACCATGAGACCCCACTCGAAGCGGGAGCGGAGCCGTTCCACCAGACCCGGCGTGTTCTTCGGCGGCGAGTCGCTCGACAGGACGATCTGCTTCTGGTGATCGTACAACTCGTTGAAAGTGTGGAAGAACTCTTCCTGCGTCCGCTCTTTGTTCGCGAGGATATGAATGTCGTCCACGAGGAGAACATCCGCCTGGCGGTAGTGCTCGTGGAACAGCGGCATGTTGTCGGTCCGAATACACCGGATGAGCTGGTTCATGAAGCGCTCGCCGGTGGTGTAGACGACCCGGAGGCTCGTGAAGCTGGTAAGCAGGCCGTAGCCGATGGCGTGCATCAGGTGCGTCTTGCCCATGCCCGATCCGCCGTAGATGAACAGGGGATTGTACGTTCGGGCGGGCATCGTGGTCACGGCCCGGGCCGCGGCATGAGCGAACTGGTTGCACGAACCGACGACGAAGGTCTCAAACGTGAAGCGCGAGTTGAGCTGCGTGCCGGCGGGCGAGAACATCGTATCCGCGTCACTCTCGGACGGACGACCGTTGCTGCGGACGTAGTTGTTGCCGAGCTGCCGCAGAGAGTAGACGACGGAGGTGTACGGGAGACCGATTTCCCGCATGGTCGAGAGGATTTGAGGTGAATATTCTTCCTCGACCCATTCCTTGGTGGCGGCGTCGGGCACACTGACGTGGATCACCTCACCCTGGATGTGGTCCAGTTCCGTCTTAGCTAGCCAGTTGTCGAAGCTTTCCCGGGTCAGCTCGTTGGCAAAGTGATGCTTGACCTGGTCCCAAACATTCATTTCAACGATCGCTGCTCCCGAGCACAAATTATGCACACGTTTTCCACTTCCTGTGGAAAACATTCCCGCGTTGTTATGTCCGATTCGGCTGGAACCGACGGCGAGTAGTACGTCTTACGCCCGCTACCTTCGTCGAACAGGTGCTTGCGGAAGATCAGTCTATCACAGTTGGATGGGCGGACAACAACTTTTCCGTAAAAGATGTAATGCTTTTGTAATCAGATATTTACGGTTTTCAGATGTCTTACTATCCATGTAGTAAAACATCTTTGCCATTATGTGTAGACACGCTTCACACGGGCGCTAATCCCGCACAACACACTATAGGAAATCGTACCAGCATTCCGGGCGATCTGTTGGGCGTTGATCGAGACCTTGGGGGTCTCACCGAGCAATGTCACGGAGTTGCCGACGTGGAGGGAAGGGGCTTGGGTGAGGTCGACGGAGGTCAAATCCATGGAGACCGCGCCGAGGATGGGAGCGAGCCGCCCGGCGGCGATGACGTGGCCTTTGTTCGACAGGCGATGAGGCAGACCGTCCGCGTAGCCCACGGCCAGAATGCCCACCCGCATCGGCTTCCGCGTCCGGTACATCGCTCCATAGCCGACCGGCACCCCGGCGGGCACGTCCTTTATTTCGAGGATCGTAGCCTTCCATTCGAGCGCCGGCCGAACGTTCAACTGGCTGGCCGGACCGTCACCGCGGCGCCCCGAGACATACCCGTAGATGGCGTGACCAGGCCGGACCATGTTGCCCCAGGCCTCCTTGAGCGCGTAGGCGACCGGTATGGTGGCCGAGAGGTGCGTATAGCGCGGTTTGATGCCGGACGCGTGTAGCGCCTCGGTAATCGACTGAAAGCACTGCATTTGCTCGGCGGTTTGGGGGCTGTCGTAGAGCGCGGCGGAGGCGAAATGCGTCATCAGGCCCTCGAGGTAGGCATGGCTGGCGCCGGTGACACTTTCGCCGATGACGGCGGCTTCGGCCCGCGTCCCAAGGCGACCCATGCCGCTGTCGATTTTGAGGTGATAGGGGACCTGGGACCCGCGCTGCTTGGCGAGCTGGTCGAGCTCCCGGAGATCGCCGAGCGAATGGATCACCGGTGTGAGGCGATGATCGAGGAGGGCCTTGCGCTCGAACGGAAGGAAGTCGGCCATCACCAGGATCCGCGCCGTGATGCCGGTTTCGCGGAGCGCCACGCCTTCGTCCACGTTGCTGACCGCCAGCCACCGGGCGCCCGTTGTCTCGAGCACACGCGAAACCTCGACGGCGCCGTGGCGGTACGCATCGGCCTTCACCACCGGCATCACCTCGACGTTCGGTCCCACCAGATCGCGGATCGCGCGGAAATTACCGGCGATACGCTCGCGCGAGACCTCGACCCAAGACCGGTAGGCCACCTCAACCATTGTTACGACTCCCTGAGTTGTAGTAGAAGGCTTTCATAGGCATCCGTGACAGCTTCCCAACTGTACTTCTCGCGCACCCGCTCGGTGGCTCGCGTCCGCCAGGCGTCGCGCTCGGCCTCCGGCATCTCGATGGTCCGCGCCATCGCGGCCGCCAGGTCGTCGCCGGAATCCGATGCCGGCGCCGCCGGCCACCTCCTCATTTTCCTCCGTTTCGAGGTACAACGGGAGTGCTCCGCGGCCCATTGCCTCGATGAGCGCGGGGTGCGTGCCGCCCACTTCGGTGGCGTGCACGTAGGCGAAGCAGTGGGAGGTGAGCTCGTGGTATCCGGTACCGTAGATGGCGCCCGGCATGACGATGCGCGGATCGCTCGTATCGCGGACCTGGCGGATGTAGTCGGCCGAGTAAGGAGCGTCGCCGATGAGGGCGAGCTTGTAGTCCGTTTCCACCTGCTCGAAGGCCCGGCGCACCATGAGCGCGTTGTTCTCCGGCTCCATGCGGCTGACGTAGAGGAAGTAGCGGCCGGGCTCGAGGCCCAGCTTGTCGAGCACGTCGCGCGTCGCGACCTTGCCGAGCTCGGCGCCGTAGGGGATGAACGTCGTCGCCTTGCCGTAGCGGGCCCGGTAGTAGTCCTGGATGCGCGAGGCGTCCGAGACCACGGCGTTCGGCAGGAAGGTCGAGAGCCACTCCGACATCTGGTACCAGGCCTTCCCCAGCCAGTTCCACTTTTTGCGCCGGCGCTCGAGTCCGTCGACGTTGAGTGCCACGGGCACGCCCGCCAGGCGCGGCAGCAACGTGAACAGCGCGTTGGCGGCGTTGCAATAGAGAGCCGCCTCGGGGCGATGCCGGAGCAGGTGTAGGGTCGAGAGCGCCGTATGCGCGACGGTGTCGAAATACTTGTGCCGGATCGTCGGCAAGTACTCCACGCGGACGCCGCGATAGCAGGGCTGCGGGTGCGGCGTGCGTCCGTAGACGGTCACCGCGTGGCCGCGTTCGGCGAGGCGCGTGGAAAGCTCTTCAGCGAAGGTTTCAAAACCGCCGTAGCGGGCCGGGATTCCTCGGGTGCCAAGGATGGCCAGCTTCATCAGCCACGAGCGGCCCGGACACGGGCGTGCAGACGGGCGGAGGGTTTGGGGGCGGGACGGCTCATCGGGGTGTAGGAGAACCAGCGGGCGAGGTAGGCGTCGGAGGCGCGGCGGCGGCGCATGATCTCGCGGCGCTTCTCGAGGATGCGGCGCCAGTTGGCGGCCAGATAGCCGAAGGCCTTGAGCGAGGTGTGCTCCCGGACCAGGCAGCAGCCGAACACCATCAGGTCGCGCACGGTGACCGAGAACCAGTTGCGCCGGTAGAGATCGGGCGTCATGTTCTTGAGGCGCATCAGGAAGCGGTTCTTCACCGAGTGCATGTTGATGGCCGACGGCAGGGCGCGGCGGTTGCCCGGCAGCACCTTGCGCACGTGATAGCCGCGCGCCCGCGGCGTGTAAATGCAGCGCCAGCCCATGAGCTGCGCCCGCCAGGCGACGTCGGCATCCTCGCGGTAGACGAAGAAGTCGGGGTCGAAGAACTCGCCGTCGATGGTGACGTCGTCGATCATCTCGCGGCGGTACAGCGCGGCCGCGGCGGTGGCGCCGAAGACGTACTCGAAGTTGAGAAAGTGGCCGTTGTCGACCTCCTGGCTGCCGCGGTCGAGGTGCCGGAGCATCGGGTTGAAGTAGATCCCGGTGGAGTCAACCAGCGGCTTTTCGGGAATATCGAAATCAGGCGTGAGCGTCAACAGTTTGCCGCAGACGGTGCCGATGCGGCGATCGACGTAACCGGCCTCGAGCAAGGCCGGAATGAAGGTGGGCAGCAACAGGACGTCCGGGTTGAGCGTGAGCACCCACTGGCCGTGCGAGATACCGATGGCCTGATTCTGGGCGGCGGCGAAGCCGACGTTTTCCTCGTTGTAGACGACCTGACAGCGGTCCTCGAACAGCTCGAGGATATCGGTTGTCCCGTCGGTTGACGCATTGTCGACGACAACCACCTCGATGTTGGGATACTTCTGTTCGAGGACGGATTCGAGACAACGCTTGATAAACCGGCCGCTGTTATAGGTGACGATGGTAACGGAAACGAGGTCGTCGTAGTACATGAGGAGGATTTAATCCAGTTATTACTCGTGCAGCTTCATCATTGGGTTGTGCCAGCAGCAGCAAACCTCCCCGCGCCTCGAACCCGTCCCGTGAACAGGGAGTGGACCGCGAGCCGAATCACGGTTCCATAGACCACGATCGGCGTGCGCTTCCGCTCGCGCAAAACCCCTGTCAGCATTCTCAGGAGCGAGCCGAAGATGACAGCGACGCAGACCAGTTTCCGGCCACCTAGTGCAAAAGACTTGGACGCGTACCTTAGAAGACTAGCATACCAATAGAGTTGGCGGCATCCTTCGGGCAGGCGCCCCACCGAATGGCCACCCGCGTGCCGGGCCGTAGCCGACGGAATGTAGCGCACGCGGAGGCCCGTCCGGCGCATTCGAAACAGGAAATCCACGTCCTCGAACCAGACCGGATGGAAACGTTGATCGAAGCCGCCGAGCTGTTGCCAGGCGCTCCGGCGAACCATCAGAAACGCACCGGCGGGCTGCTCGACGTCGGTCTCCCGGTCCGGATCGAAATCGGCGCAGCGGTAGCGGCGGTTCACTGGATTCGACGGCCACACGCGATTCAAACCGAGGCACTCGAAGGTGAGCGCGGCCGGTGTCGGGAACCGGCGCACGTTGAAGCCGGCCTGCGCGGCGCCGTCCGAACCGATCAGCTTGCCGGCCGCAGCGCCCACCGTCTCATCGGCAAAGGCCGCCACCAGCGCGTCGAGCGGCGTGGCGAGAATTGCGTCCGGGTTGAGCAGCAGGATCACCTCGTTCGCCAGCGCCTCGAAGCCCTGGTTGACGCCGCCGGCGAAGCCGCGATTGTCGGTGTTGGCGATGAGGGTCACCCCGGGGCGCCGGCGGACTTCATCAACGGTCCCGTCCGCGGATGCATTGTCGATGACGACGACATCGGCGGCCGAGCCGGCAAGCGAATCGAGGCAGGGCCCGATCGCCGCTTCGGAGTTCGAGGTGACGATGACGATGCCCGGCCGCTTCATGTTAGTCGAAAGTACCATCGCCAATAGCGGTCGAAACCGGTGGCTTGCTGCAGCCGCCGGATGGTCTCCTCGCTCGTCGTCAGGATCTCCATCATCGCGGGTGCCGGAACGGATTCGCGGCGCAACTTACCGGTCAGGCGCAACGCGTCCCACTTGCCGCGGCAGAAATCGAGCGCCGCGCCGTGCCGTGCGGCCACGAGCCCCCAGAGCACCTGGCCGATGAGCACGGGCCAGCCGAGCCGCAGCCACCAGTGTCTGGGGAAGTGCTTGGCGATGAGCAGAACCTGATTGCGCGACATCAACCGGACCTTGCGGCGGCTCCACCGGCCAAGGGTCGCGCTGCCATGATGCCGGGCGACGGCCTGTGGGACGTAGCGTCCCGCGCAGCCGGCCGCCGCGCACCGGAGGCCGAAATCGACGTCCTCGAGATAGGACTCGAAGCGCTCATCAAGCCCGCCGATGCGGCGGAACAGCTCCGTGCGGAACACGGCTGCCGTGAAGGGGGCGAAGAAGGTATCGGACGGCGTGTCCCACAGCGGCCCGTCGGGACGTCCCTCACCGCAGCGCCATCCGCAGCCGGCGCGGGAGACGGCGTCGTAGGTGCCATCGAGGATGCCGGGCTCGGCATGGCGGAGAATCTTGCCAGTGGCAAACCAGGCGCCGGTCGTTTCGATCGCCTGGACAAGCCGCTCGAGCCAGTCCGGCGCGAGCTCGACGTCGTTGTTCAGCACGGCAATATAGTCAGTGGCGGCAACCTCCACGCCACGGTTTACAGCGCGGGCGAAACCAACGTTCGCATCCATCTGAATGACGCGGGCCCCGGCGCCGGTCGCCACCGCCACCGAGTCGTCGGGCGAGCAATTGTCGATGACGACGATCTCTTTCAAAGGACGCGTCTGGCGACCGAGATCGGCCAGCAGCGAAGCCAGCAGGCCTTGCTGACCGTAGGTCGGGATGATGACCGTCACTTCCGCCATGGGGAGGGACACGCCGGCGGGTGCGTGCTCAGGCTATCACGTTCGGGTGGCATCCGCAAAGGTTTCGGAGACCGGCCGTCGCCGCCGAAGTCGTTTCTTCAGAAGGAAATAGAGGTTGTAGAGTCCGTCGCGCCAAGGACTCAGCTTGATCTCGCCGAGGCGGGAGGAGTACATGATCGAGATCTCCTCGAAGCGAACGTTCCGCAACCGCAGCGCCTCGATCTTGATCTCCTCGGAGAAGGCCATGCCGTCGGAGATGAGGTCCATGGCGGTGAGGATCGACCGCCGGAAGACCCACATCCCGGACTGCGAATCGCGCACCCAGCGGAAGTAGAGCATCGACGTCGCGAGGGACAGCACCAGGTTCCCCAGCTTGTGCTTGAGGCTCATGGAGTTCGCCAGGCGTACCGGAAAGCGTGAGGCGTTCAGGAAATCCGCCTGCAGATGGAAGAAGGCCTCGAGCAGGTACGAGATGGCGTCGGGCGGGTAGGAATGGTCGCCGTCGAGGGTGACGATGATGTCGCCGGTGGCCTGGGAGAAGCCGCGCTTGTAGGCCCGGCCGTAGCCCCGCAGCTCCTCGCGGATCACCTGGGCGCCGAGCGATTCGGCCACCTCGCGGGTGCGGTCAGTGGAGCCGTTGTCCACCACGATCACCTCGTCGACGAACTCGGGCATACGGCGCATGACCTGCTCGATACCCTGCTCCTCGTTCAGGCAGGGGATGATGACCGTGATCTTCTGCCTTTTGTACAAATGCTATTGTAGTCCGTCTTTTCCGGAATGCCGGACGTCTTGAAGAAAGCGCGACGGGTACGGGCGCCGGTGCTCGCTTCGACGAGCATACACCGCTCGCCGCCTGCCCGGTGGCGCGGCGTTCATAGAAGAAGACCGGTGAATGGTCCGATTCTGCCACAGCGGGACAGGTTTTTCGCTCGCCGGGCAAGTGAGATCAAGCCGCCGGCGAGGAGTATGATGAAGACGATGAAGCGAGCTCTCGTGCTGCTCTGGGGTGCGGTGGCGCTGGCGGCGGTTGCAGCCGGCCAGCCGGCGCTCAAGTCGGTTCAGAGCGTGTATCTGCTCCCGATGACCAACGGCTTGGAGCAGTATCTGGCCAACCAACTCACCGAACAGGGCGTCTTTCGCGTGGTCACCGACCCGAAGAAAGCCGACGCCCTCCTGACGGATGAGATCGGAGAGAAGTTCGAGCGCCGGCTCGAGGAACTCTATCCGCCGCCTCCGAAAGTAGAGGAAAAGAAGGACGAATCCGCCGCGGACGAAGCCCAACCGGCCGTCTCCAGTGGTGGTAGCCTCATCACAAACGACGAGCCGCGTCCGATTTCATCGTTCTCACGGGGCCGGGGCAACGTCTTCCTGGTGGATCGCCAGTCCGGAAGCGTCCTGTGGTCGACCTATCAACCGCGCAAGGACGGCTCCTCCAAGTCGCTCAACAAAGCCGCCGCGAAGATCGTCGGCGAACTCCGCCACAGCGTCGGCGCGTCCCAGTAAGGCGGGCGTCCACGCCGGCGCGCGACCTCCAGGCCGCGCTATTCCTCCGATTCCCGCAATCCCCAGCTAGCCGGCCGGCCTCCAGGTCGGCCGCGGATGTCGACGTCCACCCGACAGGGCCAAGCCCTCCGCCGCCTCTTCCAAGAGCCGCCAGCCCCACCCACTCGAAGCCGTGCGATACTGCCCCTATGTCGCGGAAACTACGCTGGGGTTGCCTCAGCACTGCCAACTTCGCCCGCAAGATGTTCTTGCCGGCCTTCTCCGGCGCGGCCCAGGGAGAGCTGCACGCGATCGCCTCACGGAATCTCGACAATGCCCGCGCCGCCGCCGAGGAACTGGGGATCGCCAAGGCCTACGGCTCCTACGAAGAGCTGCTCGCCGACCCCGACATCGACATCATCTACAATCCGCTGCCCAACCACCTGCACATCGAATGGTCGGTCCGGGCCGCCGAGGCGGGTAAGCACGTCCTGTGTGAGAAGCCCATCGCGATGAGGGCCGCCGACGTCGACGCCCTGATCGCCGCCCGCGACCGCCACGGCGTCAAGGTAGGCGAGGCGTTCATGGTGCGGACGCATCCGCAATGGTTCCGCGCCCGGGAACTCCTCCGCTCCGGTAAGATCGGCGACCTGCGCGTGGTCAACAGCTTTTTCAGCTACACCAACACCGACCCGGACAATATCCGCAACATCCCGGCGGCCGGCGGCGGAGCCCTCTACGACATCGGCTGCTACACGATCACGACGTCGCGCTTCCTGTTCGAGTCCGAGCCGCGCCGCGTAGTCAGTGTCGTCGAGCGCGACCCGGAGCTCGGCACCGACCGGCTCACGTCCGCGATCCTCGACTATCCCACGGGCCAGTCCATCTGGACCGTCTCCACCCAGCTCATCCCCTACCAGCGCGTCCACGCCCTCGGCACCGCCGGCCGCATCGAGATAGAGATCCCGTTTAATGCGCCGGCCGACCGGCCATGCCGTCTGTGGCTCGATGAAACTGGCGCCCTGGATCGTTCCGGAGTATCGGTCGAGGAGTTCCCGGTGTGCAACCAGTACACCGTGGAAATCGACACGTTCTCGAAGGCCGTCGCCGAAGATGGTGAGGTCCCGGTGCCGCTCGAGAACGCCAGGGCCAACATGGCGGTGATCGACGCGGTCTTCCGCTCGGCCGAAACGGGGACGTGGGTCACGCTGTAGGCTTCGGCGGGGCGGCCGGTTAATCGCGCGCGGGGTGCTCAAGGCCCGACCGATGCCCGGTGCCGGCAGAGAGCGGTCTTCGCCGGTTTTCGAGCGTGCGCACGTCCTGCCAATGTGGCGTTCACGCTCGTTGTGAACGTTGGAGGTCGGACGGACTCGCCTTCTTGCCGTCAACCACCAAACCAGCTACCGGCCGCCAGCTACCAGCCAACTCCCAACAGGGCATCCGCGACGTGGGCTACTGGAATCATTTCCTTGACGTCATGCACGCGGACGATGTGCGCCCCTTCGAGGATGGCCGCCGTTACCGCCGCCGCGGTTCCCATGAGCTGGCCTTCCTCGGTCGGCTGCGCCAGGAACGATTTGCGCGACGGCCCCACCAGCAGCGGCCGTCCAACGCTCATGAGCTTGGAGAGCCGCGCCAGGATCTCGAAGTTCTGCTCGCCGCGCTTGCCGAAGCCGAGCCCCGGATCGACCACCACCCGCGCGGTGTCCAGCCCGGCCAGTTGCGCCCGCCGCACGCCCGCCTCCAGATCGTGCTCGATGGCGCCGATGACGTCGCGCAGCGGCCCGAGCTTCTTCCAGGTTTCCGGCGTGCCGCGCATATGGTTCAGCACGAGCCCACCGTCGTACTGCACGACGGTCTTGATCAATTGCGGGTCGATGGTCAGCGCGCTCGGATCGTTGATGATCTCGGCGCCCAGCTCGAACGCCTTGGCCGCCACGCTGGCCTTGTACGTATCCACCGAGATGGGCACGGTCAGCCGATCGCGCAGGCGCTTCAGCACCGGCACCAGGCGTCGCAGCTCCTCCTGCTCCGGGAGGCGACTGGAGCCGGGCCGCGTCGACTCCGCGCCGATATCGATGATGTCGGCGCCCTGGTCCTCCATCTCGAGCGCGCGGGCGAGGGCGCGCTCCGGGTCGGCGTAGAGTCCGCCATCGGAGAAGGAATCCGGCGTGATGTTGAGCACACCCATGACGATGGTGCGTTCGCCGAGCAGAATCTCCCGGGTTCTGGTCTTCCAAGTGAATCGCTTCCTGGTCATTGCTGAGATGGTCCGTTCCGCCGGTCCCAGGCTGCAAGGTTGGGCGTCGGCTCCAGCCCACAGTGTCGCCCATCCGGCCCCTGGGAAACCACTCCCTTGTTGGGTGGGCGCCCATTGGTCACGCGGCTGGAGATGGTTGGCGGCGGACTCCGCTCTCAGATTTCGCGCGCCGCCGAAACTGAGCCGCGACTGGCAAGGAGCGGTCTTCGTCCGGGTAACCCATACTCGTACACGTCGCGCCCGGTTTCTCCGAAAACCACCCGCCCCTCAGGCCGGCGGCGTGAACTGCGCGAGGTCGTAGATCCCGAGATTCTTCTCAATCTCGCTGACGAGCTCGACGTTCCTCTCGAAGCCGTCCTCGCCGAACAGCTCGTGCTCCTTGTCCTCGAACTCCTCGCCGAGGGCGTCATATTCGCTCGGCGTAACGATCTTGCGGAACGCCGGGAACAGAACCGTATCCTCGCGTGCTTCGTGCGGCTCGTACATCCGCACGAAGCTGTGCAGCGCTTCCTTGAGCCTCGCGCGGTCCCGCGGATTCTTGAGGGCGACCGCGGTGGAAAGGCTGACGGTCCTCTCGGTCAGCAGACGTCCCCTCTTGTGCTGCACCTCGAGCGTATCCACGAGCTCCACCAGAGTGCCCGCCTTACGGAAGCGCGGGAAAAGCTGTTCCTCTTCCAGCTTTTCGTGGTAGTCCTCGATGAAGTTTCGGATCAGGTTGGCGGACTTGGCCAGGGTCTCGGGTGGCAGCTCCGTTCCGGCGTCGATCCTGCGGATGCCTTCGCGGTAGATCAGCAGGACCCGCTTCAGGACCCCATGCTCGCGCATCAGGTCCTCAGCGGGAGATATCTTCTCTTCAGCCTCCTCGGCCGGGGTCTCGCTCGCCTCTCCGGGCACGCTCTCGGAGTCCGTGGAACAGGCAGACAGTGCCAATCCGCCGGCCGCCACGGCTCCTCCAAGGAATTGCCGCCGGCTCTTGATTGACCACACAGACACGGCCTTTACCTCCTCACTTCGCTATTCTTTCTCATTCCAGTAAGATCCCCAGGGTGCGCTTTGGTTACCGATGCGGTTGGGCCTCGCCACAACCCATCCGATCGACGGCCGCCTTCCATCGGCCCCTATTGAGGCAATACGCTGGTTCCGGGGCGGATTTCGTCGGTCGCGCGCAGGACAATTGTATCGCCGGCGGCGAGTTTGCCGAACACCTCCGTCTTGTCGTCGACCGTCATGCCGCGCCGAACATCGACCCATTCCGCCTTGCCGCCGGCGACGCGAATGACGAAGATATGTTCCGTGGTCGCCTTGATGGCCGACGGCGGTACAAACAGGCTTTCCCCCTCACGGCTGAGGGGCCACGTGAGGTCCGCATACATCCCGGGAGCCAATTCGCCCGAGGCGTTGTTGACGTCGAGCTCGACGGGCATCGTGCGAGTCGCCGGATCCACCGCATGGGCCGGGCGGGCGACCACGCCGCTGTAGGTCCGACCTGTGTGGGCCGGCACCGTGAAGCTGACCCGCAGGCCGTTGTGGATGCTTTCCACGTACGCCTCCGGCACGGACGCCACCAGCCGCAGCCGGCTGATCTGCTCCAGCCGCATGAGTGGCTGCTTTGCTCCGCCTTCGGGGCCTGCCAGTGAGCCGGGATGGACGAACCGCTCGGTAATCACGCCGTCGAACGGCGCCGTGATCCGGAGATACTTCTCCATCTCGGCCACGGCGTCCACCGCCGCCTGGGCCGCCTCCATGCTCTTGGCCAGCGCGTCGACACCCGATCGTTCGGCGTCCACCTTCCTCTCCGCCAGGACCACATCGTTGCCGGCCACCACGCCCGGCGTCCTGGCGGCCTCGCGGAGACGGTCGAGCGTACTCTCCGCCCCGGCCAGGCGGGCTTCAGCTTCGGCCTTCTGCGCGGCCATGACGGGGATCCTGGCTTGCGCCTCGGCGCGCTGCGCTTCGATCTCGGGCGCGGTCATCTCCGCCAGCAGGTCGCCCGCTTTCACCCGCGACGCCCGGTCCACCGGAATGGTCTTGATGAAGCCGGAGACCTTGGCGTAGAGGTCCACCGCCTGATACGCATTGAGCTCGCCGGGCAACCGGACGGTCTTGTCGAGCGCCCGGGCCTCCACCTTGGTTAGCTCAGTCGTCACCGCCGGTGACTGCGCCCATAACATCGGCGCCGCCGCGAGGGTGCCGCTCAAAGATAGCCGTAGAAGTAACTGCATCGTTTCGCTCCTCATGCTTCGGCCGGGGCCGGGTTGGAACCGTCGTAGTGGGTGCTCGCGGGATCGTCCGGGTCGATCGACGGAGAATGCGTCGCGCTCCTCTGTTCCGCGATCGCGAAGACCGAGGGAATGGCGAACAGCGTCGTCATGATCGAGGCGACCAGGCCGCCGATGACGGCGATCGCCAGCGGCGCGGTCTGCGCGGCGCCCAACGCCATCGGCGTCATGCCGCTGATCATGACGATGGTCGTCATCAGGACCGGCCGCAGGCGCGTTCGGCGTCGCCTCGACGGCCGCTTCGGCGGAACTCATGCCCTGGCGACGATACTGGTCGGCAAACGTGCACAACAGGATCGAATTGGCCACTGAAATCCCGATCGCCATCATGGCGCCCATGAACGATTGAATGTTCAGCGTCGTTCCGGTGAGCCACAGCGCGATGCTCACACCCGCGAGCACGGCGGGAATTGCCATGATGATCGCGAAGGCGATGCGCAACGACTGGAAGTAGGCCGCCAGCAGGATGAAAACGGCGATCACGGCCAGGCCCAGGCCGAGGCGCAGGTTGTCGATCATCACGTTCAACGGCGCCACCTGGCCGCGAACGCTGACGGTGACGCCGCGCGGCGGCTCGGGCAATCGCTTCAAGGCGTCCGAAATTTGCGCCGCCGCCGTCGCCAGGTCGGTGCCCATCACGTTGGCGTTCACCGTGAGCATGCGCTGCATGTTGTTGCGGTGATACTCACCGTAGGCGTGCCCTTCCGTGACGGTGGCGACGTCGCGGAGCAGGGTCGGCGAGCCCTTATTCGCCTTTACGGGTAAACTCGCGATGTCGTCGATCGACTTGATTCGGGCCTGCGGGGTTTCCACCTGCACCTGATAGGCGATGCCACTGTTGGGATCGGCCCAATAGACGGGCGTCGTAAACCGGCTGGACCAGGTAGCCGGCGCGAGCGCCCGCCCCACATCCGCTACCGTCACGCCGAGCTGACCGGCGCGCTCGCGATCGACGCTGACGTCCAGGGTGGGGTAGTCCAGCAGCTCGCCCAGTTGCACGTCGCGCAGCGAATCGATCCCTCGCAGCTTGTCAACGATTGTGCTGGCGTAGCGGCGATCCGCCGCCAGATCGGTGCCGGTGACTGCCACCTGGATCGGCGTCGGCGCGCCAAAGCTCATCACCTGGCTGGGGAGGTCGGCCGCCTCGAAGGTGACGCTGGTTCCGGGAGCGATCTCGGGGAGGCGCTTTCGCAGGCGTTCCTGGAGTGCGGTCGTGGAGATGCCCGCCTCTTTGTTGAGGTCGACCAGCAGGACGGCTTCGTGCGGCCCGCCGGTCCACAAGACGATCAGGTTCACCGGGAAGCTCGAGGGCTGCACGCCGACGAACGCCAGGGACCGTTCGACGTTCTCCGCGCCGACCTCGTCCTGGACAGCCGCCAGCACCTTCTGCGTGATCACCTCCGTCCGCTCAACGCGTGTTCCTGTTGGAGCCCGCAAGCGCATCTGGAGCATCCCGGGATCGGCTCTTGGGAAAATCTCCGTGCCGAGGTTGGAGCCCACGCCATAGAGGAGCGCTCCGGTGACGATCACGTAGCACGCCGCGACCGGCCATCGAAACTGAACGAACCGGCGGGAGAGTGCCACGTACGGTGACCGCAGACGATCAAACCAGGACTCCCGGTTACGCTCCGTCTCCGCGGCGCGCTTGCGGTTCAGCCACGTCTCGAGGATTGGAACGAAGCTGCTGGCCAGGAAAAACGACGAGGCCATCGAGAATCCCACGGCCAGCGCCAGCGGCACGAACATCGCCCGCGCCACGCCGTTCATGAAGAACGACGGCGCAAACACCGCCAGCATGCAGAGCATGATCAGCAGGCGGGGGACTACCACCTCCCGGCTGGCTTCGAGCACACTTCGCGCCACCGGCTTCCCCTCATCCAGATGGCGGTGGATATTCTCGATCGCGATCACGGACTCGTCCACCAGGATGCCGATGGCAAGCGTCAGTCCTCCCAGCGTCATGAGGTTGATCGTCTGGCCCGCCGCCCACAACGCCACGACGGCCGAGAGCAGCGCCAGCGGAATCGTCGTCACCACCACCAGGGCGCTGCGCAGGCTGCCCAGCATGAGGAGGATCGCCATGCCGGTCAGGAACGCGCCCAGCAGCCCCTCGAAGCGTAGCGCCTTGAGAGCATCGGTGACATAGAACGACTGGTCGAATTCGAACGACACGTCGATGTCGTCCGGAACGGCGGCTCCGAACGTCGGGATCGCGTCTCGCACCCGGTTCACCACGTCGAGGGTCGAGGCGTCGGACCGCTTGGTCACCGCGATGTACACCGCCCGGCGGCCGTCCACCAGGGCGTAACTCGTCAGTATGTCGGCGCCATCCTCGGCGTAACCGACGTCCCGGAGATACACGGTGGGGCCGGCGCCGCTGCGGATGGGGACGTCGTCGAGTTCCGACGGCTTCTTCACGACCGAGTTGACCGGCGCCATGTAGCTCACGTCGCCGACCCGGACGTTCCCCGAGGGTGTGATCGTATTTGTCCTCGCGATCGCCTGCACCACCTCGTCCGGCGACATGTTGTAGGAGCGCAGGCGGTCAGGATCGACGTGAACCACGAGGCTGCGGGCGGTCCCGCCGAACGGTGGCGGCGCCGAGACGCCGGGTAGGCGGGCGAACATCGGCCGCACCCGGAACAGCGCCAGGTCGGAGATCTCATCCACCGTCCGTGTCTTGCTCGAGAAGACGAGGTACCCGACCGGCGCGCTGCCGGCGTCGAAGCGCATCACGAACGGGGGCACGGTCCCCGGTGGCATGAAGGACCGCGCGCGGTTGACCTGCGCCACCGTCTCGGCCATCGCCTGCGACATGTTGGTGCCTTCATGAAAGTGAAGGCTCATCAGCGCCGCCCCTTGAATCGACCGTGACTCCACAAAGTCGATGCCGCTGACATAGAGAAAGTGATACTCGTAGTAATTGACTAAGTACCCTTCCATCTGGGCGGGATCCATGCCCCCGTACGGCTGCGCGACGTAGATGATCGGCGTTCCGAGCGTGGGGAAGATATCCGCCCGCATGCGGTTGAGGGCGAGAATCGAGCACAACGCGACGCCGACGATCACCATGAGCACGGTAATCGGACGCCGCAGCGCGGCGTGTATCAGCCACATAAGAAGCCCCTCCCAATGGCCGCGCGGGCTAGCGGCTCGCGCGCGACAGGATGTCCGTCATGTCTCCCTCGGCGGCCTCCAACTGAAACAGCGCCCGCCAGACGCCCAGCCTGGCCAGCGCATCATCGGTTTCCGCCTGCCGCAGCAGGCGCTGCGCGTCCGCCACTTCCACGGCTGTTCCCAGTCCGGCTCGATACCGGGTCTCGGCTTGTGTTTCCAGGGTCCGGGCGGCGTCCAGTTGCGCCGGTGTGTTCGATGCGATCCGCCGCGCCGCCTCCACGCTCAGGCGGGCCCGCGCCACTTCCGACTCCAGGCGTTCGTGAACCTCGTCGAGCCGCGCCTGCTCGGCCGCCTCGTGCTGGGTCTCGACCTCCTGCCGCACCCGGTTCTGCTTGTAGTCGAACACTGGAAAGGACACGCCCAGCCCCACCGCCCAGTTGCCGATGTTCGGGGCCAGCCCGTTGGCGCCGCCCTGGAACGTGCCGTCCAGGCGCGCGCCCGTGCCGCGTCCGTAGACTGTCGAGAGGATCTCGAGCTTCGGCCGGTACTCTTTCGCGATGGACTCGCGACGCGCCTCGATGACGGCGATGTTTGCAGCCTGCGCCGCCTCTTCCGGGTGCTGTGCGAGATCGGCTTCAGGCCCTTCCGAGGCAGGGGGATCGGCGAGCAGCGCCCCATCGGCGACCTCGACCTCCGTTCCCGCCATGCCCATCCAACGGCCGAGAGCCAAACGCTGTTCGTGTTCCAGCCGCTCGGCGGCGATCAGCTCATTGCGGGCCTGGGCCAGCTCCGCCCGCGCCCGTGATTCGTCGGCGCCGGGTCGCAGCTCGGCCCGCACCAACGCCCCCACGGTCTTGGCGAATGCCTCCATGCGTTCCACGCTCGCCCGCGCGGCGGTGACGGCCTGCCGTGCCGCCAGGATATTGAAGAACGCATCGGCGGCCGCCAGGGACACCTGGTACTCCGTCACGTCCCGGCCGGCGGCGGCCTGTGCGCTGATCTTTCGGGCCAGCTCGACCTGAGAGTTTCGCAACCCGAGATCGAGCGGCTCCCACCGGAAGGCGAGCCCGATGGCGGTGCCGAAGGTGCTGGCGGCGGTCTGGTCTTCGCCGGCGGGTCCCGAGATGGGAGCAATCACCTGGTTCGGAAACGTCAGCCCGAAGACGTTATTTCGCGTCGCCCGGCTCACCTGGTAGTGAAAGTCGGTGCGCGGCAGGTAGGCGGTCTTCGCCAGGTCGATGCCCGACGCGGCGGCCGCCGCGTTGAAGAGACTCGCACGGACCGCCGGGTAGTTCTTCGCGGCCTGCGCGATGGCCTGTTCAATGGTGACCGGACTGTTCTGCGCGGCCGCCAGCCCAGCGGCGGTGAGACACACAGCCGCGACGATTCGCATCATTCTGCACACGGTATTTCCCAGTCCTTCCCAGTTCGATCTGATTCAGGTCTTCTTCCGTGCGTCGCGCGACAGGCGCATCTCGAGCACCATCCGGATCTCGTCGGCGCTGAGCGCTTCGCCGGCCAGCTCCATCACCCTCTTCTTCTGCTGGCGGAGATAGCGCGCACCGGCGGCGGTGGCCCGGTAATACTTGCGCTGCTTGCCGTTGACGACACGGTCGGAGCGCTTCAGCAACCCCTCTTGCTGGAGCTTGTGGAACCGCGGATAGAGCTGACTGGCGCTCAGCTTGTAGCCGTGCTCCCGCAGCTCCTCGATCATCCACAGGCCGTAGATTTCCTGTTCGGTAGCGTGGTGCAGGATGTGAAGTTGGATGAAATCCACGCGTGGCTGTTTTCCGGCCATGATATCAATCATCGATATTATCATGGGTCGAAGCGCCGCCGTCCCCACGGCCCGTGCGAGCTACCCAAAGGGATGAAAGTCTCGGCGTGGGGCAGCCTCCCAGGCTGCGGCGGGCCCTCGGCCCGCCTGTTCATAGCTAAAAGCAGGCGGCCTGCGAGGCCGCCGCAGGCTGTGAGCCAGGCTGTGAGCCTGCCCCACCTCCGGCGTCCAGAACTTGAGGCGCACCGCACGAGGCTAGAGGGGAACCTCGATGTGTCGTTTCGACATGCGCCGCCTCCATAGGAGCCCTCTGCGCCCAATCTATGACCCGGCGCGACACCCAACCCCGGCGGTATCGGCTGGGAGCTACCTCGGAGTAATACCCTATTGGCCACCCGACCGATACCGGCTATACTAGACAGCCACCGGAGGTTCTGGGTATGCAGCTCAATCGTTTCTCGATCGTCTGTCTGATGAGTGCCCTGGTACTCTTTCTCGCGCCGGCGCCATCCGCCGGGCAAGCCGCTCTGCAACAACAGGGGCAGACCGTCTACACCTACGTCGCCCAATTCCGCATCGCGCCCGCTGAGCGCAATGGTTTTGGCTCGCGCTTCAACCAATACGCCAAGCCGGTGCTCGACCGCCTACTCGCCGACGACACCCTCATCGAGTGGGGACGCTCGGCGCCCGTGGTGCACGCCGTGGACGGCATGACCGATACCATCTGGTGGTCGGCCACCGAAGTCTCCCGGTCTTTGAAGGTGCTGGACGAGCTGTCCCAGGCGAAGATGCCGCCGACCACGTCGGAAGCCCACGCCGACATGCTCCTCCAGTCGCTCGTCTTTGAGACACGCCGGAACGAGGCCACCGGCGGCTACCTCTATCTGAGCCTGTTCACGGCCCGGACCGGCCAGACGGATCGGTGGATGGATGCCTTCAACCGCTACTATCGGCCGATCTTCGCCGGACTGCTGACCGACGGCACCATCCTGGGGTACGGCGTCGACTACGAGTCTGTGCACACGGCCGATCCGCGCAACCGCTACATGTGGCTCCAGACGGCGGACGCCGAATCGGCGGACAAGGTGGAGGACGCCATGGCCCAGGCCCGCGCCGTGATGAGCTCCGCGGAGCGCGAGGCGATGCAGGCCACCTTCGACCAGGTCATGATCCCGGAGACGCACCGTGATTCGTTGGAGGCGGTGATCGAGTTCCACCACAAGTAAGCGTCATCGGCGGCGCAGCCTCCGCCCGTCACCGTCACCCGTCCTCGCGCCGGGAGCGGAAATAGTCGCAGACGAAGCGATGCATCTCGGGTTTTCCGGAAGCCCAGCGGAAGCAGCCGCACGGATCGATCGTCAGGTCCGCGCCGGGATCGAACTGAAACCTCTCGAACTCAAGGTGTCGCTGGCCGTAGCGTCGGCTGCGCAGGTCCCCGTGCCAAAGGTGACGGACGCTGCCTTCCGCGAAACCGATCCGGCCTCCGGTCCGCTCGGCGACCGGCGCTGCCCAGCCCTCGTAGTGCGCCCGCCATGCCGGGGTGAGATGCAGATAGCGGACGGCGTCCTGTGCTCGTCCGGCGGCCGCGGCGGCAAACGCCCGGTTGCCGCTGCCCATGATGCAGGCATCGTAGAAGCCGGATTGGCCGAGGAGCTCGCGCCGGCACGCCCACGCGCCGCCGGATACCAGTCCCTGCAGCCGGAAGTCCACCGTGAGGATGTCGCCGGCGCACGAGCCTCGTTCGAGTTCGGCCGCCCAGGCGCGGCGGGTCGCGGTCGGTTGCGCCCGCATCAGCTCCGCGGGCGGGACCTCTGCCGGCAACTCGTGGAACGATTCGAACAACTGCACCAGGCGAATGTGCTCCAGCGCTTCGAGCGTCCGTTCCGGCCAGCCATCGTCTTCGAAAATGATGTCGCAATCGAGCCAGGCCACTGCCTGACACTCATGGGGAAGGGCCGCCAGCGCGACATTGAGCAGCCGCTCCTTCTGGAACATGACATCGCCGTCCCGAAGTTGTATCAGAACGTCGGCGTCCCCCTCGGCCAGGTCGAAGCCGGAGCCGAATGCCAGCTCGACCGCAATCAACGGAGTTGCGAGCCGGCGCCGAAACACTCGAAAGTTATCGAGCCGCCGGCGGTACCCCATCGGATTGAAGTAGGCGGTGATCGCCCATAGCGGGCGGCTCCCCGGCGATGCTTGCGTGGTGGGCAACCCACAGTATAAAGTGCGCGGTGGATTCGGGGGCCGACGATTACCTCACCAGGCCGTTTTCCTTCGATGTTCTGCTGGCCCGGATCCGGGTGCGCACCCGGGCGTCCGCAGCCCTAGGGGAACGGCTGTCGAACTCCTTCACCTCGCGTAGCATCCGGCCCGCGACCTGGAAGGTGTGAAAGAGTCGGGCGGCTACCCCGCAGTCACAGCGTCTCTGCGGGCCATCCTTGGTCGCCCGGTATCTTTTCGATTCTTAGGAGCGAGCCTTTAGAACATCACGGATCTCGGTGAGCAACTTCTCCTCGGCCGAGGGTTGCGGTGGCGCCGCCGGCTTTTCTTCTTCCTTCTTCTTGAGCTTGTTCAATTGGCGAATGATGAGAAAGATGGCGAAGGCCACGATCAGGAAGTCGATGACGGTGTTGAGCCACGCCCCATAGTTGAGGGTGACCGCGCCGGCCGCTGCCGCCTCTTCCAGCGTGCCGAACGTTCCTCCCGAAAGGGTGACGAAGAAGTTGGTGAAATCCGTTCCGCCCAGCAGCAGGCCGATCGGCGGCATCAGGATGTCGCTGACAAACGAGGTCACGATCTTTCCGAACGCCGCCCCGAGCACGATACCGATGGCCATGTCCATCACGTTGCCACGCATGGCGAACTTCTTGAACTCACTGAGCATTTCTTCCTCCTATGTTCCTGGCAGTATTGGAGTTCACTGCAGCAAGAAGTATACATCAGGGGTGCAGCGTCAATAGGCGGCAACCGCCGCGGAGGAAAGGGAAGCCCGCCCCAGGTGCGGCCGGCGAGCCGGCGGCCGATGTCTTCGGCAGACACTGTTGGCGGATAGTCCCACCACAGCCGGCGAAGACTGCCCCCGGAAACAGAGTGGAAAAAGACGTCAACGTCAGAATCCTGCCGTCGATATGGAAATCGGGTGCGCTGGGCGGACCATCCTTCCCACGGCGCCCTTTCACTGAACAAACACATTTGACCCGACGTCAACCCATGGCCTGACATCGGCAACAATCATAGACAGATGAAGATTCTCGTGTTTGGCCTGGGCAGCGCCGGCGACGTTCACCCCAACGTCGGCCTGGCCCTGGCTCTGCGGCAGCGCGGCCACCACGTGACACTGGCCGCCGCCAGCGTCTTTGAACCGCTCGCCCGGCGTCTGGGGCTCGAGTTCATCGGGGCGGGCACCGAGCAGGAATACCGCGACGCCGTCCAGGACCCGGACCTCTGGCACCCGCTGCGCGCCTTCTACGTGGTGGCCAATCGCCTGATGCTTCCGTGGATGCGGAGGACATATGAGGCCATCGCCGAAAGGCACCGTGTCGGGGAGGATCGTCGTGGCTGCTCCGGCCACCGCCCTCGGCGCGCGCATCGCACAAGAGAAGCTGGGCGTCCCGCTCGCCACCGTGCATCTGCAGCCGTCGATGCTCCGCAGTCTCGAGCGCCCGAGCTGCTACGGATCCCCGACGTCGTCGGCGCGCTGCCGCGCTGGCTGCGGGAGCCCTACATGCGGCTCATCGACCGCCAGGTCATCGACCGGACCCTGGCCCGGCGTCAATGCCTTCCGCGCCGAGCTGGGACTGCCCCCCGTCGAGCGTCTGTTCAAGGGGTGGATCCATTCCCCCGAACTGGTCATCGGGATGTTCCCCGACTGGTACGCGCCGCCGCCGCCCGACTGGCCGCCGAACGTCCACCTGACGGGCTTCCCACTCTACGACGAAAGCGACGAACGGCAGATCCAGCCGGAACTGGAGGAGTTCCTCCGCGCCGGCGAGCCGCCCCTCGTCTTCACGGCCGGCTCCGCCATGGCCCAAGGCCGGGACTTCTTCCGAGTCTCGGCGGAGGTGTGCCGGCTGCAGCGGCGCCGGGGGATCCTGCTGACGCAGTTCCCGGAGCAGCTCGGCGCTCTTCCGGACGGCGTGCGGCATTTTGACTACGTCCCCTTCAGCACCCTGTTGCCGAGGGCGGCCGCCTTCATCCACCACGGCGGCATCGGGACCACGGCCCAGGCGCTGGCGGCGGGGGTTCCGCAACTGGTGGTGCCCTTCGCGCACGACCAGCCGGACAATGCCCTGCGGGTGCGCCGACTGGGTACCGGCGACTACATCCGACCGAAGCACTACGAGCCGAACGAGGCTGGCCGCAAGCTCGAGGCGCTGTTGGGATCTCCGGGCATCCGCGAGAACTGCCGGCAGCGGGCGGCATCGTTGGCGGACAACACGGCCCTGGACGCCACGTGCGAGTTGATCGAGCGGCTGGGCTAGGGACGCCGAACCCGGCCCGGGCAATGACCGCCTGTGGTTGAACGTATACTCCCCGGCCATGCGCTCGCGGCCAGCTTCATCCAATACCATCAGGCGCGCGATTATTTTGGTCGTCGGCAGCGCCTTCGCAAACATGATCGACTCCTGGTAGATCACGCTCTCTGCCCCGGGCTCTACGGGAATATCCGCCAGCCGGAGCTGCTCGACGCCGTGCCGTCACAGATCAGAGATCGACACGCTCCGCCCCTTCAAGGTCCGCGGCGAGGCGCCGCGATGAGCACATCGTCCTCGGCTGTAACCGTGCAGTGGACGCCGCCTCCCGGCGGAGGTGCGTATTCGCGGAGCGCAAGCCTTCCTCGGCGGCACGCTTCAGGAACGTGTCGTTCACCACCATCCGCAGCGATCCCTCCCGCGCCAGGTTGCGGACTCCTTCGGTCAGCGCGATCACTTCGCGGAGCCGCGCCCCGCATTGGTCGCAGCCGAGCAGATGCTCTTCGACGGCCTCTTCCTCGGACGCCGGCAGCGCCGCGAGCCAATAGTCGGCCAGCACCGCCGCGTCGATCGGATCCAGGCAGCCGTTGTCGTTCCCGATCGCTCATGCCGCCTCCATGCATTCGCGGAGATGGTGGATCGCGCGATGGCGAATCACTCGGACGTTGGCCTCGGAGACGCCGAGGAAGCTCGCCAGGTCCGCGCCGGTCTGTTCGTCATAGAAGGTCATCACGACGACGGTGCGTTCGCGCTCCTGGAGTCCCTGCACGCAGCGGGCGAGCTGCTCATGGTCGAGCCGCGGCGCGGGCGATGGAGGCGGCGCGAGCACCTCCGGGCCGTATTGTGCGAGTAGCTGCTCGCGGTGCTGGTCGCCGCGTTTCCAGTTGAGCACCGTCATCCGGCACGTCCCCAGCATGAAGGAGGCGAGCCTATCCGGCTCGCGCAGACGGCCTGCGCGCAAGGCTTCGAGCGCCGTGATCAGAACCTGCTGCACCAGATCCCCGGCCGCCTGTTCGTCTCGCAAGTGACGCAACCCATACAGGCGGAGGCGTGGCGCCATTCGGCGGAACAGCTCAGCTTCAGCCTCGCGGTCTTTCCCGGAGGCGATCCGCCGCACCAATTCGGCGTCGGTCCGTTCCACTTGCATCAACACATATTCTACGTGTAACGCCGAGCTCCTTCGTTACACATCCGGGTGTACGAGATGAAACCGTTCTGGGAAACGGCCATCCACAAACAAGGAGGATACAGATGATCGCAAACGAACAGACAGGCACCCGCATCGACGAGGTTGCGGCTGGGATCTACCGCATTTGCACACCGCTGGACATCATTCCGGGGGGCTTCACGGTCAACTCATACCTGGTGGTCGACGACGAGCCAATGCTGTTTCACACCGGCTGGCGAAAGATGTTCCCGCTCACGCTCGAAGCGATCCGGAAGGTGATGCCGGCGGAGAAGCTCCGCTGGGTCGGCGGTTCGCACTTCGAAGGCGACGAGTTCGGAGCGATGAACGATTTCTTGAAAGTCGCGCCCGAGGCGACGCCGTTCGGATCGGAGATCGGCGTCCTCACCTCGCTCAACGACTTCGCCGACCGCGAAGCCCGCGGCTTCCGCGACGGAGAGGAGTTCTCCATCGGCGGCCGCCGCATGACGTGGCTTTACACGCCGCACGTCCCCCACGGCTGGGACTGCGGCATCCTCTTCGATCAATCCACCAAGACGCTCCTTTGTGGCGATCTGTTCACCCAGCCGGGGAGTAATCCGCCCCCGGTGACCGAATCCGAGACACTCACCGCGAGCGAGGGCATGCGCGGAATGATGGACTACTACGCCCACGCGATCAACACCACGCCCATCCTGGAGCGCCTCGCGAATCTGCGGCCGTCGACGCTCGCCTCCCAGCATGGCAGCGCCTACCGGGGCGACGGAGCGGCGCTCCTGCGCGAACTGGCGGCCAGTATCGAGAAGGCAACCAACAGTCAGGCCGTGGCTTCGACAGCGTAGCCGGCCTGTCCGCCGAACCGCGAGCGACAAACTACTCGCACGGTGGCCGCACCGCCAGATCGATCGCGAACTGCAATGGCGTTGTGATGGCCGGTGCGGGCCACCATAGGGATGACAAGCACGCCGGGAGGGTGTGAAAGAGTCCTTTGGCGACAGTCCACGACGCACTGGAAGGTATTGAAAAGATTGAGGCGCGCTGGGACAGTTCCCGGATTGTTTCACGCCTTCCGGGGCGTGGTTTCCAGATCGGTGCGGCACCGAGCATGAGGCGCTCCGCTCCATCGGGTCGACATACGACAGTCGACAATGCCCCGAAAGTGTCGAATTGTGTCGAATTGTGTCGAACCTCCAGGCGGGAGTGGAGTGCGACCGAAAATGAGACAGACGCTGAATCCGACAGTGGCCGCGCCTATGGGATCTATCCCTGTTTGTAAAGTAGCATCGCCGGCCAAACGATGAAGCATTGCGGAGCTCCGAAGTGATTGAAAGAGGGGCGAAAGATTTCTTTGTTTCTTCTGTGACCGCAAATCCGCAATAGAGCGGGACGCCAGTGGCGGACGGGCCGCCACAGGTTCTCTCGAGCTGATCGCCAACGCCACGTCAGAGGAAGAATGGTCCGGGCGGTCCTGGTGACGCTCTTCACCCGTTGCAGGGTCCATCGGTCGGAAATCCTCGAACTCAACCGGCGCGGCATCGCATCGGACCGTCGGGCGCAGTGCCCGGGGCCGCGAACCCACACGCGCTCGGCCACGCCTTGGCTCCCCGCCCGAACGGCCGTCGTCCCGGCAAAAAACGTTGCGAATGGGATTCCCGTCGCATAGGCTAGGAATTCCGTAGCTTGCCCGGTCCCATCCAACGCCGGGCAGCCACCTGCTCACGATCAAGGAGTGCACTCATATGAAAGCCTCGGGCACCGAAGGCGCTGAGCCGCGTTCATCGCTGCTGGAGCGAGTCGGCATGTACCCGCCCCTATTCTGGGGCTTCCCCGCCGTGCTGCTGCTCATGTGCGCATGCGGCGTCGAGTCGGGATTTCTGTCGGTCTTTCTCACCGGTAAAGGATTCTCAGAAACGTCGGTGGCGCTGGTGTTCACGGTGTATGGCGCCACGGCGGCATTCGCGTCCTGGCTCTCGGGCGCCTTGTCGGACCTCTGGGGCCCGAAGCGGGTCATGCTCGCCGGCATGGTGATCTGGTTGGTCTTCCACACGGCCTTCCTCGGGCTGGGAGTGGCCACGGACAGCTACCCTCTAATCCTGCTCTTCTACGGCCTGCGCGGATTCGGCTATCCCCTGTTTGCCTACGGCTTCATCGTCTGGATCGCGGCCGCGACGCCTCCGAAGAACCTGGGGACGTCACTCGGCTGGTTCTGGCTCGCCTTCGCCGCCGGCTTCCCGACCCTCGGCTCGTTCCTCGCCGACCGCCTGATTCCGATGATCGGCCAGCTCATGACTCTCTGGTGGGCCCTGATCTTCGTGGTCGGCGCTGGCATCGCATTGATGCTCGTCCGCGAACCCATCGGCTCCCGGCGTCTGGCTCCGGAGGGTGAGAACCCGATCAAGACGGTGCTCACCAGCATCACGATCATCTGGCAGATACCGAAGGTCGGCATGGGCGGCATCGTGCGAACCATCAATACGGCGGCGCAGCTCGGCTTCTTCGTATTCCTGCCGATCTACACCACCACCAAGGTCGGCTACACGCTCAGCCAGTGGCTGCGCCTGCTCGCCCTGCTGGCGCTCTCCAACATGATCTGGAACCTGCTGTTCGGCATCATTGGAGACAAGTTCGGGTGGCGCAAGACGGTTGCGCTGTTCGGCGGTACCGGCTGCGCGATCACGACGCTCGCGCTGTACTATACGCTCAGGGCGGGACCGGACTTCTATTGGTTCGCCGTCATCGCGGGCATCTGCTACGGAGCTTGTCTGTCAGCCTACGTGCCGCTCGGCGCGATCATGGCGGCGCTCGCTCCGGAGCGCAAAGGCGCGGCCATGGCGATCCTCAACCTGGGTGCCGGAGCGAGCGCGTCGCTCGGACCCGGAATCGTAGCCCTCTTCCTCGGGCCATGGGGCGCCGGCGGTGTCATGTGGATCTACGCGATCCTCTATGTCATCAGCGCTATCCTGACCAGTTTCATGAAGGTGGCCGAGGATCCCGGCAATGCTTGAGCGGGCTCGCGGTAGGCTGCCGGCCGCCGATCGGATGGCCGAAGGCAGCTTCGCGAACGGCCCGGGATAACTGATGCGATGACGTCCACGGCGAATGCTCTCGTCGTGGACGTCGATCTTCTATTTGGCGTCGCGGAGAACGTCGAGAATCCTGCTCTCGATGATTCAAGCGAGGGAGTCGGGATGATCGGGTTGAAACGGATTGCCCCCCCTGGGGACCCCCAGAACTCTGGCTTGACCAGATAATTTCGATCGCCTGGTTGACGTCCGGGCCAGAGGAATGGCAATATGGCCATATGGCGATTAAATCGAGGAAGTGGGAGATCTTAGCAAGGCGGTTAGTCCAGACGAGGCCTCCGGAATCTTGAGTTTGGCGGCAACAAACGGACAGCCGGAAGAACTGTCGAACTGGGGGGAATGGATATGACGGACGTTGTACCGGGCGACCGGACCTCAATGAAGCCGCGCGCCGGCGGCCTGTCGTTTCTGGACAGATACCTGACCTTGTGGATCTTTGCCGCGATGGCGGTCGGCGTGGGTGCGGGGTACGCGTTGCCGGGCATCGTCCCGTTTCTCAATCAATTCAGCATGGGAACGACGTCGATTCCCATCGCGGTTGGCCTGATTCTCATGATGTATCCGCCGCTCGCGAAGGTGCGGTATGAGGAGATGGGCCGGGTCTTCGCACACCGGAAGGTGCTGGGCCTATCGCTAATTCAGAACTGGGTTGTCGGCCCGCTACTGATGTTCGGACTGGCCGTCGCGTTCCTTCGTGACAAGCCCGAATACATGACCGGATTAATCCTGATCGGCTTGGCGCGCTGTATCGCCATGGTGATCGTCTGGAACGACCTGGCCCGGGGTGATCGCGAGTACGCCGCCGGCCTGGTAGCGTTCAACTCCATCTTCCAGGTCCTGTTCTTCTCGGTCTACTCGTATTTCTTCCTCACCGTGTTCCCGCGCTGGCTGGGACTCGAAGGGGCCCTCGTCGATATCTCCATGGGGGAGATCGCCAAGAGCGTGTTCATCTATCTTGGCGTTCCCTTCATTGCGGGATTTTTCACACGGCTGACTCTGCGCCACGCCAAGGGCGACGAGTGGTACCGCACACGCTTCATTCCCAAAGTCAGCCCGATTACCCTTATCGCGTTGTTGTTCACCATCGTGGTGATGTTCTCCCTGAAGGGAGAGATGATCGTCCAGTTGCCGCTGGACGTTCTCCGCGTCGCCATCCCGTTGAGCATCTACTTCGTCGTGATGTTCTTCGTGTCGTTCTGGATGAGTAAGAAAGTGGGTGCGAACTACGCTGAATCGGCCACTCTCTCCTTTACCGCTGCTTCGAACAACTTCGAGCTGGCCATTGCAGTAGCAATCGCCACCTTTGGCATCAATAGCGGCGCGGCCTTCGCGGCAGTGATCGGCCCTTTGGTCGAAGTCCCGGTCCTGATATCGCTGGTGAACGTGGCGCTTTGGATCAACCGGAAGTATTTCGGTGGACGCTTCGAGTCGATCGAGACTTGCCGAACGTAGCCGCTTCGTGGCGGACATCCGCCGTGACCGTGCCGCCCCTGAATCAGCCCCCGGCTTGCACCCCGTCACCAATTACCCGCATCATTGCGTCGATAGGCAGTTCTCGTGGAAGGGCCCGGCGGCCCGCGGCCACTGCCCAGGATCATGAGCAAGGAAAGTACGCCCCAACCCATCACGGCGGTTGTTCGCCGGTGCATCAAGGTCGGCTCGGAGGCCGCCTTCGAGGCCCTCATGCAGGAGTTTATTGCCTTCGTGCTGGAGCAGCCCGGGCACCTGGGCATCAACGTGATTCGTCCTGTGGCCGGGTCCCGGCACTACACCGTGCTCGACCGTTTCGCTACGGAAGCCGACCGGCAGCGCTTCACCTCATCGACGGAATACAAGAGCTGGATGGAGCGGCTCCGCGAAGTCTCCGAGGCCGAGCCGGAAATCGAGGAACTCGGCGGGCTCGCCTTCTGGTTCACTCTTCCGAACCAGCCGGCCCTCCGCCCGCCACCGCGACCCAAGATGGCGCTGCTCACCTTGCTTGGCGTATATCCGCTGGCGATGCTCTTCCCGCTGGCGGTCGTTCCGCTCACCCCCGGCTGGCCGACTTGGCTGCGAGGTTTGGTCGTGGCGTCGCTGATCGTCGCCTCGCTTACCTGGGTCGTGATGCCGAACATCACTCGCCTGTTCCGTGGGTGG
>CAWELS010000012.1:0-68051 GCA_963809945.1 Bryobacterales bacterium
TCGCTGCTGGGCCCGTAGGTGGCAATTCGCCTGCCATCCGGCCGGTTCCCGAGTGGATACTCAGCTACGCATCGGCGCCAAGTCCACACCGCACCGTCCCCTACTTCGCATCCCGTGGAAACATACATTTGAATTGACGCCGCTGTCAATTGAGAAAGCCACTGGTTTGATAGTCGCTCGCGAGATATACTGTGGCCAGCGTCGGGTTTCATATAAGATATCCGGCAAATATGCGAGGGGAAAAATGCCATGAGAGCTTCGACGATGCGTCTGCTCGTCCTGACGGCGTTCATCGGTTCGTTCCACCTGCTGCTCGCGCAAGGGCTGACCGTCACCCGAGACAAGCTTGGCGCTGAGGCATCCGAGCTGCTGCACATCATTGACAGCACGGGAGGGCACGAGCATTCCCACCGAATATCGAATCGGTGCGTCTGAGGGCCGGACAATACGCGGCCGCCAGACTGAGCGAAACCCCGGCCGAGGCGACGTCGAAGACCGAGGATGCGGAGACGTCCGGATGCAACTCCCGGTCCGCATCGTCGGAACCAACGCCCAGGGAGAGACACTGACGCTGCGGCCGGTCGTGGAGGTTTCGGGAGGTGGACTGCGGCTGCTTTCGGGCTCCGGATTCAGCGGGCAGATTCACATCGGGCTCGAGGATGAGGAAAGGCCGACGCAGACCCGCCCCTGGGACGCTCGATCCAAATGCTGGTGACCGGGGCCGCCGACTCCATCACCCCGAGCACGGTGTCGCTCGACCATACCAACCTGCCGTTCCAGACCGTCGACATCGCGGCCCGCAGTCCGTCGAACGACGTCCAAGTGCATATCCGGTCCGACTTCGATCCCGCCGGGATTGAGCTTTCGGTACCCGTGGTGCGGCCGGTTTTGAGCGTCGGGCGTCGCCGCGGACGATTCAAGGCTTTGGGCTCGAAACAGCCGAACTGGTCGTGGCGGCGAGAGGCGCGCCTGGCGACAGGTTGCCTTCGGTGACGCTCTCCTCGGAAAAGAGCCGGCCGGAGCCGCCCGTGGTGGCGATCGATCCCGCCACGGGCAGCGGAACGGCGACGGTGCGTTCAAGCGGCGTCGGAGCAGCCACGGTAACCGCCGAGGCCGAGGGGCTCCAGTCCACCACCGAGACGATAACGTTCGTCTTCCCCTGGGCGTTTGCCATCGCGGCCCTGGTCGGGGGCTGGTGGGAGGCCTGTACCAGTTCATCCGGAAGAAGTCCGACGAGGCGAAACGAATCAATGCCAGCGGCCTGGCGTGGCACCTCGTGCTCGGGGCCTGCGCCGGATTCCTGGGCTCGGTGGCCTACAGTGTCGGCCTGAACCTTCTGCCGGTGGGTTTGCACCCGGCCGCCACGGTGGGGGAAGCACTCGTGTTTGTCACCGCCGGGCTGTGCGCCGCCGGAAGCGGGACATTGGTGGGCAAGCTGCCCGGGTCGAGCACTGCGGAGGGTTAAAACGGTCTACTGTCCGGAGACGCCAGAACATGGAACCGTCGCAGCGTGTCTCAGAGAAAAGGGGGGGTTGGTGGACGGCATGGGACTCGAACCCACGACCCCGGCGTTGCGAACGCCGTGCTCTCCCAACTGAGCTAGCCGCCCACGTGTGCGGTAGGTCTCTACCTATTGTTCACTATAGCATGTGGCTCGACGCGGCGAACCCTTATCCGGACCGTCGCGTCGGCGATTACCATTCAGCACTCAGCGATGCCTGCTCAGCGACCGTGGAAGCTGAACGCTGAGAGCTCTCCCAAGCTAATCGATCGCCAGCGGTTCGTTCAGCCGGAAGTCGAGGCGCGTCTCCGACGGCAGCTCGAGCTTGTCCCGGCTCTGGGCCGCGACGACCGTTCCGGCCCCGCCGCCCAGGATGGCGCCGATGGCCGCGCCCTGGCCGCCGCCGGCGATCGCACCGATGGCCGCGCCAATCGCCGCTCCCCCCCGGCCTTCATCGCCGTATCCTTGGTCTGGCCTTTACCGGTGAGGGTGGCGTACTCGGTGCTGGTGTCGTATCTCCGGCCGTCCACCGTTACCGACGCGAGCCGTAGCGACAACATCGCCTGCCCTCGCAGGCGTCCCGACTCTTCCGCCTCCACAACCTGAACGACGGCGTCCGCCCCCTTGGGGATCACGACCTGTCCATTTACCTCCACCGGCTCATCGATGCTGGCGTCGAAGAACTCGCCCACCGCCGTTGAATTGACGTTGATCGAGTCAATCAGCCGGACCGTCAGCGTCCTGTCCGACGGGACGGTACCGGAAACAGCCGCGGCCGTTTCCGAGGTTTCTCTCGCCGGCGTCAGCAGACCCGCCGACTGGGATTGGACTGGTCCGCCGATCGAGATGCTCGTGACGTCGGTCATCGGGTATTCCCGGGTCTGTCCGTTGCCATCGGTGAATCGGACCGCGCTCTCGTCGGCTCCCGCCAGCCGCCCGCGGACGGTCTCGCCGGAGCGGAGCCGCAACTCGTCATCCGCCCGGCGACCAGAGTCGGATTGCGCCCTCGGATCGCGGAACCGGAGACACTGGACCTGGTCGATGTTGTAGGAGACCTGAGCGCGGTCCGGACCGGTGAAATAGATGGTGCTGGCGCTTGCGCGGTCGAAGATGCCGGGCACGACGCGGCCGGAAGTGAGCAGCACCTCGTCCTGCGGAGAGTAGGCCGTCGCTACCGACTCGGCCACGCCGCCGGCAAAACAGACGCCCTTGACCTCGTCGATGGGGTACCGCTGCCGGGTACGGTCCATGAACAGCATCTCGACCGAACCCCCGGATTCGCCCTGCCAGATCCCTTCCACGTTCTTGCCGGAACGAAGCCAAAGCTCGTCGGCCCACGCTGGTGTGGTCGCCACGACGAGCAGGCACGCCAGTGCCGTATGACGGATCATGTCGATCCTGCCGAACATTGCTGAAGTCCTCCTTGGTGCTCGCTGCCAGATGGTCCCGAGGCCGAGTGTGGCCGGCTGGGTGTTCCTGGCGCCGGAGTGGCGCCGCGCCCTCCCCCTTTAGCCGCCGCACGACCCGCGACTTCTGGGCTTTCTACCACTAGAATAGATGAACGGTGGTTGAGCCAGACTCTGAAAACCGATTGACCGATAAAATGCGCGAGGAGTGGGACGCCCGGGCGCGCGAAAACGCCCGCTACTACGTCGCCACCGACCGCACGGACTGGACGGATTCCGACTTCTTCGCCTCGGGCATCGAGGAGGTCCGCAATCATGTTCTCAACGACATGATCAACATTTGCCAGGGGAAGGACCCCAAGCGGATGACGGTACTCGAGATCGGCTGCGGGGCCGGCCGGGTGACCCGGGCGCTGGCGGACGTCTTCGGGGAGGTCGTCGCCGTGGACGTGAGCGGCGAGATGGTGCGGCAGGCGCGGACCGCGATGGCCGGGCTCGGCAACGTCCGCGTGGAGCAGAACAACGGCCGGGATCTGAGCGTACTGGGCGACGTCCGCGTGGATTTTGCCTTCTCCAGCATCGTGTTCCAGCACATCCCGAGCCGCGACGTCATCGAGAGCTACATGCGGGAAGCCCACCGCCTGCTGCGACACGGGAGCCTCTTCAAGTTTCAGGTGCAGGGAGACCCGACCATCGAGCGGGAGGCGGACGATACGTGGCTCGGCGTGCCGTTTTCCGACGACGACATTGTCGACATGGGACTGCGGTGCGGTTTCGAACCGCGCCATCGCCACGGCGCTGGAACGCAGTACTTCTGGATCTGGTACTTCAAACGCTGGCGAGCGCTGCAGTGGGTCCGCTACTGCTTGCGGCGGGCTTCCCAATACTTGCGCATGCGCTTGGAGACCTCGCGCCGCTCTTCCTGACTCATCGACTTCCGTCCGCGTCGTTTGGGCGCCGCCTCGACCTGCGCCGCCTCTTCCGCGAGTAATTCCTCCAGGGAGCGGATCACCTGTTCGATGCGTTCCCGCTCCTCGTAGAGTTGCTGAATGATGTTGTATAAATCCATGGACGCTCTGAAACTGGGAGTAGCATCGTCGCCTGGGCAGCAATGTCCGGCCGATCCGAACTCGGCGTGTCTACACTGCCCCCTTGAGGAGTTACCCGCCAGATCCGCACAGTCAGCTTACCGCTTGAATAGTTGAAAAGACAGCACTTTGCGTACTAGCACCAAGAATATGAGTACTAGGTGACTGTAACCCGGGATCTATTCGACGCGCAGCTATCGGGTCAGGAACGGCCACTGATGGTGAAACACGAAGCCGTAGTGGGTCAGGGTGAAGTAGGCGGCGGTCGCCAGGACCGCAAGCACGACCACCACAATCAGCATGAACATTACCCACGGGAACCGTTCCCGATCCCGGTGGAGGGTCAGAAGATATCCGGCGAATATGCCGACGAAGTATAGCAGGCACATCGGGACCGCGAACAGCATCAGGTTGACGACATCGGGCGTCGGCGTGATGATCGCCGCGACGATCACGATGATCAGGATCGCGTAACGGGCATTGCGGAGCAGGAAGCCTGGCGTCACAATTCGGAGCAGCGTCAGGAAGAAGATCAGCACCGGCAGTTCGAAGACCAACCCGATGCCAAGTGTCACGTTCACGAACAGATCGAAATATTCAGTCACCGCGACGTACGGCGCGATATTGATATCCCGCCCGATGCCCAGCAAAAACGCTAGGCCGAAACGGAACGCTACAAAGTAGGCGAACAGGCCACCCAGGATAAAGAGCCCGGCCGAGCTAATCACGAAGGGGGCCGCCCACCGGCGCTCCCGTTTGTACAGGCCCGGGGCGATGAAAGCCCAGACCTGATAGAGAATCCATGGTGAAGAAAGAAAGATCGCCGCCAGGATTGGCAACTTCACCCAGACCACGGTGAACGTCTCCATCGGCTTGATCTGCGCGAGCTTGGCGTTCTCATATCCCAGCTTGGTGAGAGCCTCGACGGCCGGCTCGCTGACAATCCGCCAGAGATCATTGGCGAAGATAATGCATGATGAAGAATGCAACGCCGACTCCCATAAAGCCTTGATGAGGCGGGAGCGCAACTCCTCGAGATGATCCATGAACGACATCCGGAGCATGCCCTCGTCGTCATCATCATCATCATCGTCGTCGGCAGCGGCGGGCGGCTTCGGTGGAGGCGGAGGCGGACCGGCCTTCTTCTCGGGGTGGCGCGGTCACGGCCTTGGGTTCGACGGTGGCCACCCGGGCGGCGGGAACAACAGGGTCGCGATTGGGATCGGCGTAGTCCGTCGATGGGTCGTAGGAATCGAGGATCGTTGGGAGACGCGCCGGCCGGTGCTCGTCGGAAGAGTCTCCGGGCGCGGCCGGCTCGTCTGTCGCCGTTTCATCCGGCCGCGCCGGTTCGTTCTCGTTTTCCGGTGAGGACCCCTGGGACGAGGGTAGCACCCTTCTTGCTATCGTCCTCGGCCATTCCTTGAGTGTCGGGCGTGAGATCCCGTTACGGAATATTACCTGCTAGATTGTCACTGATTCCGAATCTGCGAGGCTTCCCCGTTTCGCCAGCGCCGCCATCGGCCGACGTGGGAACTGTCCCTTGGGGAGCCTTGCTCTCGGTAGTCTCGGAGCCCTCGCTCGATTCTGAATCAGTCGATTCGGCGCCCTGTGTTGCGGATGCGCCTACTGTGGAGGAATCCGGTACGCTGTCACTGCCGGAATCCGCGTGAAGCCTTTCGCGAGGCCCCGTAGTCATATGAGTCTTCGTACCCGTAATCGGTATCGTAGTCGCGATTCGGGCCGTAGTTATCGTCGTTATAGGCAGAAGCGATCTCGTTGCCAATCTTCCGCGTTTCATCCCTGATCGAGCTGGTTTCCCGCTCGATAGCCTGCATCTCACGGTTCCACGTGGTTTTCAGCTCGTTCGAAGCACGCCGGAACTCCATCATCGCCTTGCCGACAGTCTTACCCAACTCGGGCAGTTTCTTCGGCCCGAAGATGAGCAAGGCAAGGATGAAGATGACAACCGCTTCCTGCCAGCCCAGCGGACCCATAGACAAACACTCCTTACCCGCCCTGGTCTGCCGCCGGCATTCTGTCTCAGCCGCTTGCGGCGCCCAATCTTGGCGGTCCGAAGACGGACCGGACCACCAAATCATTCGAGACACCTCCATAATAGCGAGCGGGAGACGATGGGGCAACCTGAGCGGAGGCCGCCGTGGCACCGATTTGAGTCTGCCGCCGCGGTTGTGATCTACTTGCGACCATGAGACGTCTGTGGCTCGTCGTCGTTCTGGTGTCGTTTGGGTTCGTTTCAGCCAACGCGCAGGTGAAGCTCACGCGGGAGGCGGACGCGATCTCTATCGATGTGAACAGGAAGCCCTTTACGAGCTTCATCTTCCGTGGCGAGGGGGTGCTCAAACCCTACTTTCATCCCGTCCGCTCGGCGTCGGGCAAGATCGTCAGCCGGCGTTATCCGATGGAGGTCGTCGACGGCGAGAGCCACGACCATCCGCACCACCGCGGTCTCTGGTTCGCCCACGGCGACGTCAACGGCATCGACTTCTGGACCGCCGACCCCTCACTCAAGGGCGACCACTACGGCTCCATCGTCCTCGACAAGATCGTCGACACCACGAGTGGCGCCGACTCCGGTTCCTTCGAGGCAACGTTTCTCTGGAAAGGTCCAAAAGGCGAAGACGTGCTCCGGGAAACGCGACGAGTCACCATCCATGCGCAGCCGGCCGACCTGCGCATCATGGACTTCGACATCCGGCTGACGGCGATCAAAGACGCGCACTTCGGCGACACCAAGGAAGGCACCTTCGCCATCCGCGTGGCCGACGAGATGAACGAGGAGCACACCGGCACGCTCGTCAACGCCGCCGGCGAGAAGGGCGAGAAGAACGTCTGGGGCCGACCGTCCCCTTACGCGGACTACTACGGTGAGGTGGACGGCGAAGAACTCGGCATCGCTATCTTCGATCATCCGGACAATCCCAAGCATCCTACGTACTGGCACGCTCGCGCCTATGGCCTGTTTGCGGCCAACATCTTTGGTGAGCACGACTTCTTCTCGGATCCGTCTCGCGAGGGCGGCCTGACGCTAAGAGCGGGCCAGCAGTGGCGGTTCCGGTACCGGGTCGTTATCCACCCCGGCGATCCGGCGTCGGCGGGCATCGATAAGATGTACGCCGCTTACGCTGCGGGCCGGTAGTGCTCCGGATTTTGGCGGTGGGAGTGCTTGTTTTGCCGTGATATCCTGTTTACCATTGGAGTCGATGCCCGCAGGCACGCCAGCGCCGCCGAGGCGAAGGTTTCCGCGTTGCTGGCCTGCGCTCGTACGGAAGTAGGAACCCCTATGAATTGGATTCGAACACTCGCAGTCATCAGTGCCTCCGTTTCTGTTGCCTGGACCGCCGACATACCCGGGAACCCGGACCGGGGCGCCGAGATCTTCACCTCCAAGCAATGCTCGACCTGCCACTCCGTTGACGGTAGCGGTTCCGGTACCGCTCCGGACCTTGCCAAGAATCCGTCCGGACGGTTTACTCCCGCCGTGCTCGCCCGTACCATTTGGAACCACGGACCCGCCATGTGGGGCGCCATGGCCGAGGCCGGCGTCACCAAGCGGGACCTGAACTACCAGGATGCGGCCGACCTGTTCGCCTATCTGTTCTCCCTGCGCACCCTTCAGGAGCCCGGCGACGTCAACCGCGGGATGGATGTGTTCGCTTCCAAGGGCTGCATCAACTGCCATGCCAACGGCGAAAACGGCGCGCCGCCGCTGGCCGAGTGGGAATCGGTGGACGATCCCATCCAACTGGCCCGGGCGATGTGGAACCATGCGCCCCGTATGCAGGCGTCCATGGATATCGACTGGCCGCGGCTCACCGGCCAGGACATCGCCGACGTGCTGGCCTACGTGCGCAGCGTTCCCGACGCACCGCGTGGCCAGCCGAGATTCGCACCCGCCGCCGCCGACACCGGCGAGATGCTGTTCACCGCCAAGCGCTGCAACCGGTGCCACGGCGCAAACCAGCCGCGCATCGGCGACGGCGGACCGCATTCGCTTGAAGGCCTCGCCGCCGGCATGTGGAACCACTCCCCGGAAATGTGGCCCACCGCCCAGGAGATTCGTCCTGAGGAAATGACCCGCCTGATCGGGTACCTCTGGTCGCTGCAGTACTTCGACGGCGATGGCGACCCGGCAGTCGGCTTGGAAGTCGCCGTCCGGAGAGGTTGCACCGGCTGCCATGCGCAACCGTCGGGAACGGCGCCGGCTTTCTCGGCCTACGCCGGCCAGATGGATCCCATCCGGTTGATCTCCGACGCCTGGACGCACGCCGAGGGCATGCAGCGCGCGATGCAGGATGCCGGCCGGGCCTGGCCCGTTCTCCAGGGGGACGACGTCCTCAATATCGTTGCTTACGTAAACTCGCTCCGCTAGGCATTCCAGCCCGGCGGACACGATCGAGCCTTGGAGGCTTGCGTGGGCGCTTTGGAACTCATCGGCGCGGCAACCGGGATCGGCTTTCTGGCCGGTCTCCGGTTGTACGCCACCGTTCTCTCGCTCGGGCTAATCATCCGGTTCCATCTGATCAAGCTGCCCCCCGAGCTCGCCTCGCTCACAGCGCTTAGCAACAATTGGGTGCTGGGCGTGGCCGCCGTCGCCTTTCTCATCGAGTTCGCGGCCGACAAGATCCCCTGGGTCGACTCCGCCTGGGATGCAATCCACACGTTTATCCGCCCCGTGGGCGCGACCCTGCTGGCCTTCGCCGCCCTCGGCCAGATGACGCCGGAGTTTCAGATCCTGGTGGCGCTGCTCACCGGCGCCGTTGCCCTCACGAGCCACTCGATGAAATCCGCCACGCGGCTGGCCGTCAACCAGAGTCCGGAGCCGGTATCGAATTCGCTGCTCAGCCTCGCCGGCGACGTGGTGGTCCCGTTCGGCGTCTGGTTCACCGTCGAACATCCGCTGCTGGTCGGCTCGATCGTCGCCATCGCCGTACTGGCGTTTCTGCTGGTGGCGCCGAAGGTGATCCGGCTGATGCGCGTCGAGACATCGGCGCTCGTCGCCTGCACGCGCCGGCTCCTGGGCCGGCACACGGATCCGGTCGACTCCCTGCCCTCGGCGTACCGGAACTACATCACCGGAGAAACCGGCGGCGGCCGGCCGGCCATGCTGCGCGCGGTGGGCCGCGACGGCGTCGGCTCCCTGCGCCACTCGATCGGATACCTGATGGTCTCCGGCCAGGAGCTGGTCTTCGTCACGCGCAAGTGGCGGCGATACCGCACCTTTCGTTTTCCGCTCTCGACGGCTGCCCGGCTCGAGCATCGCAGAGGAGTTCTCATGGATCGGATCGTGTGCCGCAACGAGGAGCGGACCTGCGAGTTTGGCGTCTTCAAGGACGGTCCGGAACTGGAGACGGTCTCGCTAAGAACGGCGACTTCGGTATAGCATTTTCCAATTGAAAGATGAGCATGAAATGAGCTCTGCGGGGTGGGGGTTGCAGCGGTAGGGGAAGGGCGAGGCCGCGAAGCGGCCGAGGTCCTTTCTTTGGGTTTTGGTTTGGGTTAGGAGCCGTCGTCGGGCCGGTGGGAATGTGCGAATCCCGCCGGGGTTGCGGGATTGGCAAGGGGCGGTGGGAAGCGTGGGAAACCTGGCTTCGGTTTTCCATGCTTTCCACGGCCCCGGCATTTCCACCGGCGCCCGGCCCCACTATCGGAACCGGGGCGGGACCGGAGACTGCGTTTTGCACTGCCGCAGGAGTTTGGCCTTGGCGGCGCTCATCCGGCGCGCGCATTCGGTGTCGCTCATCGCCAGCGCCGCCCGCTCCATCCCTGACAAACTGACTCCCGGCTTCAAGCTCTTCTCGACTTCCGGCAAGGATTGCAGTTTCTCGAACGGCGTCCGGTAGTCTTCGATCTTGTACTGGCGCTGCCGTTTGCCCCGCTCGTCCAGACTCACCGTCGCGAAGCCGCAGGGCCGGTGGTAATTCAGATACGGGTTCAGATGCTGCGTATAGAACGCTCCGATGGCTTCGGCGTGCTTGCCCGCGATGTAGCCGTAGCCAATCAGCTTGCGGATCACCGCCCCGTTCTTGCCCTCCACCAGCGCGTTGTCCTGACTGCGGCAAGCGCGGCTCTTGGTGAACTCCGCCCGCATTTTCTCCAGCAACTTCGCCACCCTGTGGTTGATGTACTCGGAGCCGTTGTCGGCGTGAAACCCCAGCACGGTGAAGGGAAACTGCCGCAGCACGGCCTCCAGCACCGGCATCAGGTAGGCTTCGCTGATCCTGCTCGCGCATCCCACCACCTGCCATTGCGTCACGGCGTCGACCGCGTTGATGTGATACACGCCCTTGGCGCCGTCCCGATCGCCCTGATGCACCGTGTCCACGCGCAGGTATCCAGGCCGGCAACGTGGGTCCGGCCGGCGCCGGTCGCCGATGGCGATCCCCGACGGCCGCGTCGGTTCGAACACGGCCGCCTGGTTGCGGTAGCGCGCGCTGGCGCGCAGGTTGTACAGATGCGACACGCTGATGTTCGCCAGACGCTGATAGCGCTGGTCGCCGAACTGCTCGTACTCGCGCCGCAAGATCCGCCGCGTGGCCGGTCCGCTCAACCGCTCGTGCGCTCGGTCCACTTCCGCCAGCAGCGCAATATCTTCGACCGTGTAACACGTGCGGAAACGATGCCGCTGGTAGGGCGCCGCCGTCACCGCCCCGTGATCCAAGAATGCCCGGATCAGTCGCGTCACTTGAGACGCACTCATCCCCGTCACCTTTCCCACGTATGCTCGGACGACGCCGCGCTCCCGCTTGCTCAACTCCCCGTAGCGTTGCCAGGCCAGCACGCGCTCCACCCAGGCGTACCTCTCCTTCCGCCCGCATCCGGCAAACTCGATCGGTTCGCTGGAGGCCAGAAACTCCCGGATCTGCTCCCGGCTGAGGCTCTCGGCATTCCACATGCGTACATGCACCCGGCCGGGCCACGCCTACCCCATCCTCCCCCTTTTCATGCTCATCTTGTATTGGAAACCGCCCCCACCTCCTCGCCTCGTTCATGCTCATCTTGTATTGGACAATTCTGGTATCGCTGTAGATCGGGCCGGGTGCCGGCCGCGGGTGCTACACTGCGGGGTCGGCCATCGGTGCCACCTACCTGATCCCATGAGTCAAAGCTGGAAAGAAGAGATCCGGGACGCCGTCGATCGGGCTGACTCGGAGCAGGTCGCGGCGCTCGCCCGCGAGCGGGTGCCCCGCGTGATCCGCTACCTCACCAGTCGCCTCTATAGCGGCGACGACGCCGAGAAGTGGAACGTGGTCGGCGCGCTGGGCGCCGTGGTGGGGGACCGCGACGTGATGGACCGGCAACGGACCACTGATCTGCTGCGCCGCTTTGTTTGGGCGCTCAACGACGAGTCCGGCGCCGTGCCCTACGGTGTGCCGGAGGCGATCGGCGAGGTATTGGCCGTGCGCCCCGAGTTTCAGGAGGCATTCCTGCCCATCCTCTGCGCGCTGCTCACCGAAGACGACATGAGCCAGACCGGCGCCATTGAGCGCGGTGCGCTGTGGGCCGTGGGGCGCGTCGGTCCGCCGGTGGCGGCTTACTCCTCCGACGTGCTGGCCATCGTCCGCCGGGCGGCCGAATCGCACCCGGAAGCCGAGACCCGGACCGTGGCCGAGCGGTCGTATCGCGCGATCATGAAAGAAGCCGAATGAGCCAATCGACACGAGACCGCATCGCCGCCGTGCCTCTGTTGGCCGGCCTGAACGCCGCTGAGGTGGATGCGCTGGCCGCCTCCGCCGTTGAGAAGCGCTACGCGGCCGGAGAGACGCTGTTCAGCGAGGGTGAGCCGTGTCAGGGCATCCACCTGGTGCTGGGCGGCCGGGTAAAGATCTTCAAGACATCGCCGAGCGGCCGCGAGATTACGCTGGCGGTCGAGACCGCGCCTTCGAGCGTCGCCGAGGTGCCGCTGTTCGACGGCGGTCCGTACCCGGCTTCGGTGAGTGCGCTCGAGGATGTCACCATCGCTTTCATTGATACCAGGGACTTCCAGCGGGTCTGCCGTGCCCATCCCGAAGTGGCGCTCAAGATGCTCGCCGCGACTGGCCGGCGATTGCGGCAACTGGTTTCGCTGATCGAGCTGGTGACCTTTGGCAGCGTGCGGCAGCGGCTGGCGTCGCTGCTGCTCGAGCTGGGCGAGGGCGCCGAAACGTTCCCGCTGCCGGCGACGCACCAGGAGATCGCTTCCCGGCTGGGAACGGTCCGCGAGGTCGTGTCGCGCAACATCAGCCGGTTCCAGACTGAGGGTCTGGTGCGGATCACGGATCGGCAGGTAGTGTTGCTGGACCGCGCCGGGCTCACCAACGAGGCCGAAACCGAACTCTGACGTGGAGCGAGTCGCCAGACTTGCCACGCGCAGACAGCCATGCCGGCGGTTGGAGTTTCAGGGCAGGCAGAACCAATTTGCCCCCCCTTCACCCTAATCGGTCCAGCCGTATTCTTTGAGCCGGTACTGAAGCTTCCGCAGGCTGATTCCGAGCTGCTTCGCCGCCTGTGTCCGATTGCCCGCGTGGCGCGCGAGTGCATCCTCAATGGCCTTCTTCTCGATCTCCCTCCAGGTCACCGGACGCGGCGAAGCCGGCCCGGAGCCCACCGGCAAGTCGTCGCCCGTGATCGTATCGTCGCACAGGATCGCCACCCGCTCCATCATGTTCTCTAGCTCGCGCACGTTGCCCGGCCAGTTGTAGGCGGCCAGCCGGTCCACCGCCTCGCCGGTGAGCTCGAGCTCGGGTTTCCCGAGTTCGGCGGCGGCACGTTTGAGGAAATGCCGCGCCAGCGCCGCGATATCGTCGGGACGCTCCCGCAGGGCAGGGATCTCGATCGGGAAGGTATTCAGCCGGTAGTAGAGGTCCTCGCGGAAGCCGCCGCTCGCCACCGCCTGCTTGAGATTCCGGTTGGTAGCGGCGATCACGCGCACGTCGGTGGTGATCTGCCGTTGTCCGCCGACACGCTCGAAGGTGCGCTCCTGCAGGACCCGCAGCAGCTTCGTCTGCAGGTGGCCGTCGAGCTCGCCGATCTCGTCGAGGAACAGCGTTCCGCCGTCGGCGCGCTCGAAGCGTCCGAGATGCTGGTTGAGGGCGCCGGTGAAGGCACCCTTCTCGTGGCCGAACAGCTCGGTTTCAATCAGTGTCGGGGCGAGCGCGGCGCAGTTGATGGCCACGAACACCGCGTCGGCGCGCTGGCTGTTGCCGTGGATGCACTTGGCCAGCACCTCCTTGCCGGTGCCGCTCTCGCCGGTGAGCAGCACCGTGGCGTTGGTGGGCGCCACCTTGCGCGCGAGCTGGAGCACGCTCTTCATGCGGGGATCCTCGGCGATCATCGATTCGCAGGAGAAGTCGCCGACCTCCTCGCGCAGTAGTTCGCGCTCCCGCGCCACGCGGCGGTTGTCGAGCGTCCGGCGGACCAGCAGGCGCAGCTCGTCCGGACTCCGTAGCGGCTTGCCGAGGTAGTCCACCGCGCCGAGCTTCATCGCTTCGACGGCCGTTGAGACCGTGCCGAAGGCCGTCAGCATGATCAGCGGCGTGGCGGGCGAGTTCTCGGCAAACCAGCCGAGCACCCCCAGTCCGTCGCCATCGGGCAGCTTGAGGTCCGACAGGACGAGGTCGTACTGGCGTTCGGCGCCCAGGCGCCGGGCCTCGGCGACCGAACCACCGGAGGTTATGGCGTATCCCTCGCCGGTGAGAATTGTCTCGAGCAGCTTTCGAAAGCCAGGATCGTCGTCGATGATGAGGATGCGTGCCATGTTGCCTCACGTGGGCAAAGTCAGTTCCGCGCGGGTGCCGCCCGCGGGGCGCTCTCCGAGTTGGATGCTCCCTCCGAGCGCTTCGGCGAGCTTTTTCACAATCGGCAGGCCGAGGCCCGTGCCGTTGCTCTTGGTGGTCACGAACGGCTCGTAGGGCCGGCGACGGACCCGTTCCGGGAGACCGGGCCCATTGTCCTCGATGCGGATCGAGACCGCGCCGGGACGCGCCTCCGCCGCCAGCAGCACTTCGCCGCCGTCGCGGCCCGCCACCGCCTCCACCGCGTTGCGAACCAGGTTCAAGAGCGCCTGTTCGAGCATCTCCGGATCGGTCCGCAGTCTGGTGACGGTGTCCTCGCGCGTGTAGCGGACCGCGTGATCGCCGATCAGGTCGCGGGCGTAGGTGTCGAGCCGCTCGGCCAGCGGCGCCCAATCGACGGCGCGGAGTTCCGGGGTCCGGGGACGGCCGTAGAGCAAAAGGTCATTGACCAGGCGTTCAAGCCGCGCCGTCTCGTCGAGCACCGGATCGAGCAGACTCCGGACCGGCGCCTCTGTCTGTTCCATCGCCAGTTGCACGAAGCCCTTGATAGTGCCGAGCGGGTTCCGGATCTCGTGGGCGAGGACGGCCGACATCTCGCCGAGCTGTGCCAGGCGTTCGAGTTTGTGCTGCTGCCGCTCGAATGCGATCGCCCGAAGCTCGCTCCACAGGAAGTAGGCGGTGAAGCCCGCCAGCGCGATGCTTGCGACGAGCGAGAGGATCAGGTGGTGACGGGTGTGCTCCCACAGGAAGTCGGCCGAGTCCACCGCCAGGTCGAGGCGCGCGATGGCCAGCTTCCCGTCCAGGTGGAATGGAATGTAGGCCCGGAAGACGCGCTCGCCATCGACCTCGATCTCCTCGGTGTGGAACAGCTCCTCCCCGTTCCACAGGCGGCGGAGGATCTCGTCGTTCGGCTCGTCCTCGGGCGTCCGGTAGACGCGGGCGTCGATCAGGCCCGGTTCCTCGGCCGCCAACATGTCGGTGAGGCCGGCGCCAACCTGGTCGGGGTGTAGATTCTCGAGCCGGGCGGCGAGGGTGGCCGCGCGGCTTCGCAGGTAGAGCCGGGCGTTGTCCGGCAGCTCGCGGAGGCTGCGCAGCGTGCTCAGCAGCAGCACCACCGGCAGCACGAGCACGACGGCAGCCACCGCCCACCGGATCGCACTCTGACGCTTGCCGCGCATTCCATCCATTGTTATCTGATTCGGCCGCAGCCGTCGGGTGACGCACGTGGCGGCTGGCGGCTTCGGACGGGAGTTGCCATACTGGATATTCGCAGCTCCATGGGGAGATTCACGATCGCCGGATTGCCGATTCTGCTCGCTCTCTGCTGGCAGTACTCGACCGTCACCTTCAACTACCACGGCAACTGGACGGCGCTATTCTGCGCGGGCCAGACACGGCCATTGCCGCCCCAACTGCAGGACGAGAACATCTACCTGTTCAAGGGCAGCCGGGGCTTCGACGGCCAGTTCTATCACATCATCGCCCATCAGCCGCTGCCGGGCGACATGCTGCCCTATATCGAGGCGCCCCAGCTCCGCTACCGCCGCATCCTGCTCCCCGGACTCGCCTACGTGATCAGCTTCGGCCGCCATCGCCTCGTGGATTTCTGCTACGTCGCCGTGGGGTTCCTCTTCTTCTTTCTGGGACTGTGGTGGCTCGCCGAATACGTCAAAACCTGCGGACTGCCCGTCCAGTGGGCGTTGATATACGCCGCCCTGCCCGCCTCGCTCGTCTTCATTGACCGGTTGACGCTCGATCACGTGCTCGCCGCCCTCTGCGTGGGATTCGCCTATTATGCGGTGCGGCGGCCCTCCTGGCAGCTCTACGTGATCCTGATGCTGGCGCCGCTGGCCCGGGAGATCGGCCTGCTGCTGACCGCCGCCTACCTGTTCTACTGCGTCGTCCGGCGCAACTGGCGCTTCGCGGTGCTGTACTCCACCACGGCGATTCCCTGGCTTCTGTGGAACTGGTATCTCACATCGACCATCGGCTTCGGCATCTACCCGACTTCGCTCGTGCCGCTGTCCGGACTGCTCGGACACCTGATCCACCCGCGCGACTATCCGCCCGGCGTCCCGCTCGTAGGCCTGGTGCAAGTGGCCGACTTCGCAGCGCTCCTCGGCATGCTGCTGGCGCTCGGCCTGGCCGTCGTGCTGGTGCTGAAGCGGAAGACCGATCCGGTGGCGGTGGCGGCGCTGCTATTCGCCGGCCTGACCGTGTCGGTCCAGAACTACGAGGCTTGGTCGACGGTCTATAACTACGGCCGAATCTTCTCACCGCTGCTCGTACTGGTCGCCCTCGGATGGCTGCCACGCAACCGCTGGCTGGCGGTGGCGCCGCTGATACTGATTACGCCGCGGGTAGTAATCCAGTTCGGGCAGCAGGTGCTGGGGGTTCTCGGTGGTGTGATCGGGACTTGATCTGTGCGTGTGGGTTGCAGATTCCGCTTCCTTCGGTCGCGGCTCGCATTGGGCTGAATGCTCACAACGAGCCGTGACCGAAGGGAGCGGGGTCTGGAGGCCACATCGCGCCGGAAAGCGCGGCTTTGAACGGTGCGGATACCGATCCAGACGGGACGGTGACTACCGTAGCGATTCGAGCAGCTTCACGGCCGCTCGGACATCAGTCAACCACTGCTCGTGACCGGCGGCGCCTTCCCGCTCGATGTGGAGCGTTCCCTTGTAGCCGACTTCCTTCAGCTTCGCGAGGAAGCGCTCCATGCCGACCGACCCCTCGCCCAACGGCCTCTCGGCGCCGAGCAGGCCGGCGACGTCCTTCGGCGGCCAGTCGCCGTCCTTGGCGTGGACCGTCTCGACGTGGGAGGCCACGACGCCGAGTGCCTCGATCGGGTCGCCAGTGCCGTAGAGGATCATGTTGGCCGGGTCGAAGTTGATCCGGAGGTTCTCGCGATCGGCTTTGCGGATGAACTCGGCGAGCACGGGGGCCGTCTCCTGGCCGGTCTCGAGCGCGAAGGTTTGCCCGTGGCCGGCGGCGTGATCGCACACGCGCCGGACCAGCTCGAGGATCGTCTCGTAGGCCGGGTCGCTCGGATCGTCGGGAACGAAGCCGATGTGGGTGGCGATGCCCGGCACGCCCAGCGCGGCCGCGAAATCGCTGACGGCGTAGGTGCGTGCCTCGCGCTCATCTCGCGTCGCGGGCGGAACGAAGCCAACCGTCCGGCGCACGGTCGGGATGTCGGCATAGTCCTCGCCGGTATAGGCCGCGAACAACGCCACGAGCATGAACTCCTCGGCCTCGAGCGCCTGCTTCCACTTCCCGGCGGCGCCGTCCAGATCCAGGTCGCCCGGGATCCCCAACTGGCCGCACCGCACACCCAGGGCCTTGACTTCGCGTACCGTCTCGAGCGGATCGCGGCCCGCCCAGAACATCACGCCGATTTCGAGCTCTCTCAAAGGCTGCATTCGATCCTCTCGCCGTTCCGCCCGCGACCGGCGGCGAGCAAGTGCGCGAGCTTCACGGCCGCGGCCGACTCCTCCGGCAGGCACCTTTCCGGCGCCCGCCCCCCGCAACGCATTCGACGAAATACTCGATCTCCGCCTGGTAGCCGTCCGTCCCAGGACGCTCGAGCACTACCGTCTCGCCGTTTGCGCGATAGAGCGTCGGCGGCCGTCCGGCGGAGCTGTAGTCCACCGTACCGCCGTCGTAGCAGACAGTGTACTCCATCGAAAACGGATAGCCACCCGAATGGTGCCAACCGCCGGTGACGATGGCGGTGCCGCCCTCCGCATAGTGCAACTGCGCCGTCGCGACGTCGATGCCCCGCGCCCGATCCTCATGACCGGTGGCCGAAAGCGCCCGAGGCGCGCCGAATAGATGGAGCGCCATGTCGACGTCGTGGATCAGCAGATCGAGCACGGCGCCGCCGCTCTTCGCCGGATCCGGCAGCCAGTCGCCCCAGTTGGGCGCCGCGCACCGGCGGCGAAACACGGCGCTGCGCAGGGGACCCAGCTCGTTGGAACGGTGCAGCTCGATGAGCGGCACGTAGTCCGGGAAGAAGCGCAGCACGTGGGCAATCATGACGGTGCGGCCGGCGGCCCGGGCGGCGGCGAGGATGCGGTCGGCCGCGGCGCCCGTGAGCGCCATCGGCTTCTCGAGCAGGACGTGCTTGCCGGCCTCGAGCGCGGCCACCGCCGCCGGTTCATGGAGGTGCGTGGGCAGGCACAGATCCACGGCCTCGGCGCGGGCGTCGTTGACGGCCTCGGTCCAGTCCGCGTACTTGGCGACCGATGAAAAGTCGAACCGCTCCCCAGCGACGCCCAGGTTGCCCGCCACACCCGTCAGGTCTCCGGTGAGCGCGTCCGGGTTGTCGCTCGCCACGACGACCACGTCGGCGTTCGGAATCGCCTGGAGGGCCCTCAAATGCGTGAGGCCCATGAATCCGAGACCAATGACGGCGAGCTTCATTTTCTGGTTAGTGGCCGGTGGCTATGGAACCCATCCCTCGCCTTTGCCACCACCTGCTACCTGCCTACATTACCAGCGTACGGGCTTTCCGATCTCGAGCGGCCAGACTTCGTGCCGAACGCCCGGTCAGTGCGGCCAACTCCTCCGGGCGGCCCGCCAGGACCGGGAACGTGCCGTAGTGCATCGGGATCACGGTCTTCGGTTTCACCAGCCGGCAGGCGATGGCCGCCTCGCGGGGCCCCATCGTGAAATGGTCGCCAATCGGCAGGAAGGCGAGTTCCGGCTGATGCAGCTCGGCAATGAACTCCATTCCGGCGAAGACGTCCGTGTCGCCGGCGAAGTACGCCTTACGGCCGTCGGGAAATTCGATTACGAATCCGTCGGCTTCTCCCCGTAGAGTAGCTGGCCGTCGTCCAGGATACCGGAGCTGTGGACGGCGTGCGTCATCGTGGCCTTGATCGGCCCCACCTGCTGCGTGCCGCCCTTATTCATCCCGCTCGTATTCTCGACGCCCTTCGACTCGAGCCAGTGGCAGATCTCAAAGTTCGCCACCACCAGTGGCTTGAACTGCTTCGCCAGCGGTATCGTGCTCGGCATGTGATCGAAGTGGCCGTGAGTGACGAGAATCGCATCGATGCGATCGAACGTGTGCTGCTGCGGATACGTCGGACCTTCCAGCCAGGGATCGACGACAATTACCTCGCCGGACTCGAGTTTGAATTGAAACGAGCCATGACCAAGCCAAGTGATTTCCACCATTGATATTCCGTCCTCTTCAACGATGATAGAACGGCGCGGCGCAGTCGAGTCCGCGGCGGTGATCCTGGCGCGTGCGGCGCTGTGGTCCTGGGGGTGATGTTACGGGGCCCGTCAACCGCTCTTACGCTGGCGGTTCTGGCCTCGGTACGAGGATGCCGGCTTCTTGGGACGGAGGAGCTTGCGCACGGCCCGCACCATATGGCTCACCTCGTTGGCGCTCTTTTGGATGACCGTGTCGGCACCGGTGTTCTTCTCGTCCAGGCCGAGGGCCTCCGCGAATCCCGACAGCAGGATGACAGGGATTGTGGGCGTCTGCTCGCGAATCTTCTCGATCAACTGGACGCCGCTCATGCGAGGCATCTTGTAATCGGTGATGACCAGATCGAACGCGGTTTCGGCAAACCGCTTGAGACCGTCCGTAGCGCTACCAGCGGTCGTGATCTGGTAGCCGAGCTCTTCGAGGACCGCCTTTCTGGCGGCCAGCCCCAGCTTGTTGTCGTCGACTAGCAGTATGTGAGCGGGATTTGATCGTGACGGAGCGTTCATTCGACCCCGCGAAGTTAACAAAGCAGCGAGGGGCGTGTCAATAAACTTCTATCGGGTTGAAGCGGCGGAAGATCCGGTTCTTGACAACAAGGCCAAGCAGTGCTCCGCGAACCAAAACAGCGTGTTTCGCCCTCTATTCGACGGGCTCCGGAGCGGTGTAGCCTTGCTTGGCCAGGATCTTGTACTTGATGGTTTTGCCACGCTGATCGACCACCCGGAGCTTCTCGCCGTTGGCCGGATTGACGAGTTCCACGTCGATCTTCCGGAAGCTGCCGTCCTTGGCCTGATTGGATGGGCTGATAGCCGATCGTGTACTGGTTGCGGAGCGCCTGCGCGATATTGGCGAAGATCGTCGGGAACTCGCCGTAGAAGCGCGGGAAGAAGGACATGCCGCCCGTTTCGTTCGCAAAGGTCCGGAGCTCATTGTCGGCCTGCAGGTAGTCGAGCCTCGTCAGCGGCCCCATGTAGCCCATGCTGTCGAGGTACTCCCGCATCGCCTGCAGCAGACCCAAGGCGTAAATGGGCACGCCGGCGATCTGAATTCTACGGCGAGCCTCGCCGAAGTTCATCTTGCTGAAGGTATCCAAGCCCGAAGAGATCAGCACGATGGCCTTGCGCCCCTCGATGTCGGCCATCCGTTCGGCCGTATCCACGAGGGCGTCAAAAAGGTTCGATTCCGAATAGGCGGCGAAGCGCATCCGCTGCAGCGCCTCGTAGGTCTTGTGCCGGTCGGTTGAAAAATCGGAGAGGATCTCGGGCCGCATGTCGTACGCCACTACCGCGACATAGTCCTCCGGCTTCAGCGTCTCGACGAAGCCATAGGCCGCCGTCAGCGTCTGATACCAGCCCTCAGACCAGTATTGCTGGTTCAGGTTGGAGAACTCGATCACCAACGCCACGGTCATCGGAGCCTCACCCAGCTCGAAGCTCGTGATCTTCTGCGGTACCTTGTCTTCGAGCACCCGGAAGTTGCCCGCCGGAATGCCCGGAATGAAGTGCCCGCGGTTGTCCACCACTGCCACGTCTACCGTTACCGTGGTGACGTCGCTGCGGAAGGTCGGCGCCCCCAGCGGGATGTCCGGCTGTTCCCGTTTCCGCTTATTGATCTCGGACTCTACCGGAGACGCGTCGCGATCCGCCCCCGGCGCCGGCTGCGGACGCGGACGCGAGACCGTCTCCGAACCGCTGGTCCGCGGTCCTGACTGGGCCGTCGCAATGTCCAGAAACACGAGCAGTCCGGCGACTGCGAGGAAAGCGATCCGCTTGGAGAATTGCATCGTTCCGCGACCTCCTGTCCGACGCGCACACATATTTCTTACGCCGCCGGGGTTACCTGTAAGACGATCGGTTCTGGCGAGGCGTTTCAACTCCGACCTCCTGACGCGCTCGCGACCGTGCCCGGCAGCCGCCCGGTCTTCCTTAGTGTACCCAGCGGTCCCTGTCGTCGCGATCCTGCTTGCGCATGTAGACTTCAAACCGCCGTCGCGCCCGGCGCAGCCGCCACTCGCGGTACTGGTGACGCAGGTTCCCGAGGACGTCCCGATTGCCGCCTCGGCCTCTGAGCCGCCGCATCTTGCGTAGGTACAGGTACCCGATCAACATTCCGCCCAGGTGGGCGACGTGGCTGACGCCGCTTCCCGGCGCCTTCACCATGTAGAGGAAGGTGATGACGCCGAACCCCAGCACGAAGTACTTCGCCTTCACTGGAAACAGGAACCAGATCCAGATGAGGTTGTCCGGGAACAGCATGCCGTAGGCGAGCAGGACGCCGAAAATGGCGCCCGACGCGCCGATCGTCGGAATGTTCGTCGGTCCCGTGATCAGATCCGCGGCCACGACGCAGAAGCCGGCGCCGATGCCGCACAGGAAGTAAAACTTGAGGAATAGCTGGGTGCCCCAAGTCCGCTCCAGGTCAGCGCCGAACATCCAGAGCCCGATCATGTTGAAAAACAGGTGCCAGAAAGTGGCGTGCAGGAATAGATAGGTCGCCGGCTCCCAGATCTTCAGACCGGGAATGACATCAAGTGGGTACAGCCTCAGATAGCGGAAAACGTAGTCGTCCAACCATGTTCCATACGAGAGGAAGAAGATGACGAAGACGATCGCATTGGCGATTAGAAGCCACTTCACTCCAGGCGGGAACATCCCGGAATAGGAAAATCCCGTAGGACGGCTTCGGACGTTGTATCTCACAGGTGGAGTGGCTCCCCCTCTCTTGTCAGAATATCAGAAGCGAACGAGGCCCCGGGTGCGTCTTGAAAAGTGAGTGCGTTTGACGCGGCAAGCGCCGGAGGGCTCGTTTCCATGGCGCGCGCGGCGTCCGGCAGGATATAGGCCGGCTTGGTCCGGATCGATACGAGGCACTGGGCCGATAAGTCAGGAGAGGCGGGAGGACCGGCGCCGCGGGAAGATTCTCCCCGGCGATGGTGCGGTCCGGGAGGGGAAAGAGTGTCTGCGAGGATCCGACGGGAAAGGGTAAAACGCCGTCTCGTCCATCCGCCTAGCACGCTCGAATGGGTCGTCGAGCGGGTCCGCGGGCGGGAGCAGGCGTTGGTGCGTCCCGGAGACGGCTTCCCACTGCTGCTGCTCACCTATCCGCGCGGCAAGACGGCCGTGGCGGACAAGATCGGATCGATCCTCGGCCGCCGGTTGCCGCGCCTGCCGGGCCGCATCCTCGCAGCCTACGCCGATACACTGGCCGCGCTGCCGGCGATGGTGGTGGTGATTCTTCGCCCCCACAACGCCTGTGGCTGCCTGGGGCACTATCACCCACGGGGCACCGAATCGCGCCTCGCCAAGCGGCTGGCATCGGACCTCGGCAGTCCCGTCGGCGAGATTGACCTGGCCTACGAGGCCATCCGGAAATGGGAGCCGCACCCGATTTCGGCGCTCGCCGCCGGAGACCTCGGCGGGCTCCTGCCCACGATCCACTATGAAGCCGCGCTCATGGGCGTGTTCCTGCATGAGCTTCAGCACTTGGCCTTCCCCGACCGCCAGGAACGCAGTGTCCGTGGCGCGAGCGACGATTTCTATACCTCCCTGATGCAGGAGCTCGTCGCCCGCGAGGGCGGCGCCACCTACGGGATGAACGTCAAGGTTTGAGGCCTTTCCGCGGGCCGGAGTACGTGGCCCGGGCAGCGCTGTTCCGCGCCGATCTCACCGGCGGCTTGGTCCTCATCTCACCCGAGCCATCTGGCGACCGGCGTTGGCGAGGAGTGCTGACAGGGCTCCGACGAGTCTTGCTTCATTGGAGTCAGGCAGGAACCGGACGGAAAGCCGGCCAGACTCCGCTCCCTGCGGTCGCGGCTCGCTTTCAAGCGTGCTGCCCATACAAAAAAAAGGCGGACCCCGAAGGGCCCGCCTCTCTATAGGTCAAATGGTTCAGGGTTACGGTGTCTTCACAAACTGGACGGTCACCGTATCTGTCGAACTCAGGTTGGTCGAATCGGTTACCAGCAGCTCGAAGACGAACACCCCATCCGGTCCGGTGAGGTTCACCATCGGGGACACGGCGTTCGGGTTCATGATCTCCGCCTCACCGCTGACGACGCGCCAGAGGTAGCGCAACTCCCCGCCGTCCGGATCGGACGAAGCCGAACCGTTAAGCGAGATGTTACGCACATCGGTGGAGAAGTCGCTGCCGGCATTCGCAACCGGCGGACTGCCAGGACCCGGAGTGCTACCGGGAACGGTCACCGTTACGGTTTGCTGTACCTCGGAGAACCTGTTCCGGGCGATGATCGTGTAGGTCGTCGTCGCGAAGGCGCGTAGCGGAATCGATCCGCTCGCTTCCTTCTTGCCGAGTTCGCTGATCACGATCTCGTCGGCGTTCTCCGTTCCCCAACTGAGGATGAAGAGGTCACCCGCCTTCTCGACGGTGTCCGGTGTCGCCTGGAACGTCAGGATCCGAGCCGCCGGGAATACGTTCACGGTCACCTCGGCCTGAACCGTACCATAAGCGTTGGTTGCGGTTAGCGTGTAGGTCGTCGTCTGGTTGGGCGTGACGTTCGTGTTGCCGGCCTGGTTGTTCACCGAGCCGACGCCCTGATCGATCGTCACTTCATCGGCGCGCTCCACCTGCCAGAAGAGCGACGAGGCGTTACCCTCGAGGATCTCCAGCGGATTGGCGCCGAAGCGGATGATCCGCGGCAGTTCGCCGCGAGTCACCTGGACGGTAACCGCACAGCTCACCGTGCCGACGTCGTTCGCAGCCGTCAGCGTGTAGGTGGTGTTGGTCGCCGGAGAGACCGTCTCCGTACCGGTGGACGCGACACTGCCAAAGCCGGTGAGGTTGACATCGTTGGCATTGTAGGTCTCCCAGTTGAGAGTCGCGGTCTCGCCCTCGTTGATGTTCTGCGGCGTGACGTCGCAGCGCACAATCGATGGGCCAGGCTGGTCGAGAACGGTCACCTGCACCGCCTGTGTCAGCTCGGTGGATGCGTTCTTTGCCGTGAGATGGTAGACCGTCGTCTCGGTCGGCTTCACCGTCACGGTGCCCGTGACCGGATCAACCGAGCCGACGCCGTTGTCGATCTCCACCGTGTCGGCGTTGTCGACCTGCCAGTTCAGCGTGGACGAATCGCCCCGGGTAATCGAGGTCGGGACGGCGGTGAACCGAAGGATCCCGACCTTCGGGGCGTCCCTGGTGGTGATGGTAATCGCATCACTGTCAGTGGCACCCAAAGAGTCGGTTACCGTCAGACGGAAGGCGTAAACCTGACCGTCGTCGGCGGTAAAGGTGGCTACCGAGGTATCGGCGCCGGACAGCGCGACCGACGGACCAGCAGTCTGGATCCAGCGGAAGGTGATTTCATCCTGATCCGGATCGGAGCTGGCCGAGCCGTCAAGCGTGACCTGGCCTGCCGAAATACCGATGAGGTCCGGGCCGGCACGCGCGATTGGAGCATCGTTGCCATTGCGGTCGCGCTCCGTGATCAACTCATACCGGACGCGCGGCACTTGGACCGGCACCGGATGCTCGACCTCGGCGAAGCGCTTGGGCTCGAGGAAGTTGCCAAAGCGGAGTCCGAGAGCCCAGCGGCCGGTGGTATCCGGTCCAACCAGAGTCTCGTTAAAGCCGCCCTCAGCCGTGAACGCCCAGTGCTCGGCGAACGGGAAGACCAAGCGGAGGGTACCGCCCGGTTTATCGTCGCCGACCTTGCTCCACAGGTAGCCGAGGTTGCCCTCGAACCAGTTGCGATCCCAGAGCCCGAGGGTCCACGCGCCACCGAATTGGTCCATAGTGCTCGCGTAGGTGTTCTCGGTCACGTGAGGACCGATCTTGATGCTCTGGAGGAGGTCGCGCTCGCGGATCCCCTTGGTACCGAAGACGCCAACCTTACCGTACTTAAAGATGTAGTCGCCGGTGACCGAGGCCTGGGCCAGCGTCGCCGCACTTTCGTATTGGCTGAAGGTGAGGGCCTTCACGCTGCCGAAAACGCCGACCTGGACGGACTTGTGACGGCCCACCAAACCGAGGTCAAACTGGCCTTCCGTGCGACCCTTCCAGTCCATGAACTCGCCCCCCGCCTGGACGGCGAAGTTCTCCTTGAATGGACGGAAGTAGCGGCCGCTGCCGGACCAGGTGACATCGCCGGAATCGTCCGTGCCGACGTTGATGCCGAGCAGCGAGAAGTGCTTGAACCGTTCGTCTAGAGAATTTTCGATCTCCTCGCGGGTAAGCTGCGATACCTGCTCTGGAGTGGCGGCCGGCGGAGGCTTGGGTGCCTCGGCGACCTGCTTCTCTAGACCGGCCTGGGCCTCCTTGAGGGAATTGATCTCGTCGTGGAGTTTCGCATTCTCGTCCTTGAGGCCGTTGAGCGCGGCCAGGATCTCGTCGAGCTTATCGAGCTTCTTGAGGATGGCGTTGCAGCACTCCTCCTGGGCTTTGGCGAGTTTCTCCAGAGCGCCGATAGCGTCGCCGACCCCGCCGGCGCCGATGATCTTACCGTCAGCGTCGCGTACCGTCATGACGACGCGGCGGTTCATGTACCGGGCTTCGTCGCTCCGCGAGTCGACTTCGGGAGCGGTCTCTCCCTCGGCTTGCACGGTGAGCTGACTGTCCCGCGCGCCGTACTTCAGCAGGAACTCCTGGACGGCGGTGGCGCGCCGCATGGCGAGCGCGTCATTGTATTGGTTTGAGCCGAGGTAGTCCGTGTGACCCGTGAGTGTGACTTTGTAGTCCGGATTCTGGTTTAGCAGCTCGGCCAGACGCAGCAGGCTGGGAAATCCATCAACCAGGATCGACGAGTCGAACGCAAAGTTGATCTCTTCCCAGTCGTCTGGGGAAGCTGTCGTGTTAATTCCCTGACCAAAGACCAGTCCGGCCACGGCCAGAAATAACATCACCAGCTTCAGATTCGTGAAACGCATGATGATCCTCCTCATTGCGGAGCCGTTACCGATGCTCCCTCCACTGTGCGAGAAAAGCGGGCAGACACTCATAATACTATATTCTTGATAGAGTATCCTCTTACCCCTTCCCATCCAAAGACTTGAGCGTGATGCCGAGGAGATTTTCGACCCGTCGCTTCGTTACAGGATGATTCTGACTTTTTGTCTGTCGATCAGCCGGGCGACCGGGGAGCAACGTCCGCGCCGGTTGTTCCTCCGAAAACACCGGCCGCACGTGCCACCTCCTCCGTATATGTCCACTATAGATTGAGACACGTGTAACGCGAAGGGAAAAATACTGTCGTGCCCGGCGCTGGCGGCGAAGGGCGAAACGGGACGCTGGCGGGAGCGCTTCGGTGACGAAAGGTGTTGGGACCCTCTGGGGAGGGGTACTGGCAGGTCAGCGACAGCTCGATCCGAAGCCGCGCCGCGACCCTGGGGAAGTCGTCATGGCCGGCTGGCCGTCCGTGGGGAGGAGAGTCGACCTGGCGTGTCGCGGACCGAGAAGCGGTGAAAGAATCCGGGAGCGCTCCAGCGTGCCTCAATCTTTTCAATACCTTCCAAGGCGTCGCGGGCTTCTCCCCATGTATTCTTCCACCGCTTCCGATAGCCCATGTTCTCTGCGCGTGGCTACAGTCGGTCGGCCTGTTGCGCGAACAGCGGGCTAATCGAATTGGCTACCTGGGGCAAGACGCGGCGGCGACGGCCGGCCCGTCTGGTTAGCAGGCCCCGCCGTGCACCAATTCGGTCAACGCCCTCGAGACCGCCCGCAGCGATTCGGCCTGCGCATTCAGTTCCTCGGCCGAGGCGGCGGTTTCCTCGGCATTTGCGGCGGCCGACTGGGTGATGCCCGATATCTGTCCGAGGACCTCCTTGACACGGGCGATCCCGGTGCTCTGGTCCGAACTGGCGGTTGCGATCTCCTGGCTCACGCGGTCCAGGGCCCTGGCCTTGCCCAGTATCTCCTCTAGTCCGCCGGTAACGGCGGCGGTTTGCGAAGCGGCCTCGCGGCTTCTCGCTACGGATTGCTCGATTCGCGTCGACGTTTCCCGGGCGGCGTCCGCGCAGCGCTGGGCCAGCGCGCGCACCTCGTCGGCAACGACGGCGAACCCCATGCCGGCCTCTCCGGCACGCGCCGCCTCGACAGCGGCATTGAGCGCCAGGATGTTGGTCTGGAACGCAATCTCGTCGATGGTCTTGATGATCGCCGAGACCTCGTCACCCGAGTTCACCACTCGTGCCATCGCCTCGTCCATCTTCCCGACGCGCTGCGCTCCCTCCTCAGCGGCACGATGCGTCCCGGTTGCCAGACCGCTCGCCTCCACCGAGTTCCGGGCGTTGGTTTGGGTCATCCCGCTGATCTGCTCGAGCACGGCACTGGCGTCGTGTGCCGCCGCCGCGTTCCGGCTCGACCCTTCCGCCAGTTGCTGGCTCGTCGCGGAGACCTGTCCCGACGCGCCGGCAAGCTGGTGTGCCGCCTCGTCCAGTTCCTGGGCCAGCGGTCCGATGGACCCGACCAGGCGCCGGGCGGTCAGCAGCCAGACCACCACTGAGACCAGACTCGCCACCACGCCAATCCCGATCATGATCAGCAGGCCGGCACGCGAAGAGGCGTCGATCTCGTGTGCCGCGGCCAGCGTTTCCGATTCCGAGAGGCTGGCTGCGATGAGCCAGTCCCACTCGGGCACGTAGCTCAGGAAAGCTACCGTTCGGACCGGCTTCGGGTCGCCGGGATTCTGCCACAGATAGCGGTACTGGCCGGTTTCCCCAGCGCCCAGCTCGCGGCCAATGCGGCAGAGATCCTGGATGAAATGCTTCCCTTCGGCGTCCGTGCTGTCCCAGATGTTCTCGCCGTCGTGCTCTCCGTTCCGCGAGACCACGTAGTGGCCCTTCGTCTGACCCTCGGTGTGCAGCACGTAGACGTATCCGGTCTCACCGACCTCGACCTGCATGATGTTCTCCCGCAGATCCCGAGTGGCGCTCTTCTCGCCCACGCCCGCGTACAGCATGCCGATGATCTTTCCGTCGGTGTCGCGCAACGGCTCGTAGGCGGTGAGGTACCAGTCATCGACGACAAAGGCCCGGCCGAGATAGGTGTTCCCATTGAGAACTGTCGTCACCACCTCGTTCGCACTGCCATCCGGGTTGCGGACCGGAATATAGGTGCCGATCGCCCGCCGGCCATCGGCCGCGATGACGCTCGTCGCCACCCGTAGCATGTCGCCGGCGTCGTTCATCCGCTGGAACATCGTCACCGTGGCGCCGGTGGTGGCGGTGACCGCGTCAATCACGCGGACGGGCTCGTCCGGGCTGTGAATCTGACCGAGCCAGCCTTCTCCCACGAGCAATCGCGGCAGCGTGAGCGCGGTGGTCTCTCCGGTGAACTGGTTGCGCGCCTCCCAATCCACCATCTCCTCACCTCGGCTCGCTCCGCCTTCCAGGGTCAGCTCAGCGCGGGCCTGGCTCAAGTCGCCCCGCACCACTTCCTTCAACAGAGCGGCGTTCGAGACAACCATACGGTGGACGTTGTCGGCGATGTGCCGCAAATCCCGGTCGCCCAACCGGATGCTGCCCTCCCGCGCCGTGCGCGAGATGGACTGGTTCTGAAGCCACACAACAACAAGCGTGACTGCCATCGGCACAATGGCAAGTAGCGCCCCAACTAGGACGATTCTGAGACGCAGGCTGATTCTTCCCAACACTGTTTGCCTCCCATTCGTAGAAATAAGATAATCAGAGTTTGATTTCCTGTTGGCGTTTTCCGCCTTCGCCTGCGGGCCGCGGCAGACTCCACAGTCTACAAGCCTCTTCGGATGGGAACGGTGTGTCGTGAGTGTTTCAGCGTGGTTTCCGGGCCTGCTTGCCGAAGAGGGACGTAGGGGAAAGTCGTCTCCTCGCTGAAAAATATGGCCTTCCGTCGCGTCATTCGAACACTCCTGGCCGCCGCTGTGCTCCCCCTGATGTGCATGGCCGGGGCCCCCGCGACCCCTCCCGCGGCAGCCGCGGCCATGCCGGCCGGAGAAGGGAGCCTTCCGCCCTGGCTCACGCTGGGGATCGAACTGCGCGGGCGGGCCGAGATGGCGACCGGGGCGGATTTCCGTCCTGGGGGGCGCGACACCATCTACTTGCACCGTCTGCGCATCGACACCGGCGTCCGCGTCACGCCGTGGCTGCGCCTCCATGGGCGGTTCCAGGACGCGCGCGTCGGCGGCTGGGATACGGGCCCCAAGCCATCCAGCGTGCAGAACACCCTCGAGATCGGAGAAGCCTACGTGGAGCTGGGCGCCGACGAGCAGCCGGGCTGGCGCGTGGCAGCCGGCCGGCAGTCGCTGGCCTACGGCGCGCTGCGCGTGATGAGCACCAGCAATTGGGGCAACGTCGGGCCGCGTTGGGACGGCGTACGGGCGTCCCGCCAATCCGATACCCTCCGGCTCGATTTCTTTGCGGCCGCGCCGGTGCGGCCGGTGGACGGCGAGCTTGACCGCTGGTTCGCTCCCGGCCGCCGGGCCTTCGGCTTCTATGGAGCCCTGCGGCGCGTCCCCGGAATCGATGTTGTCGAACCGTACGTGATCGGCTTCACCTACGAGCCGGTGCTCGGCGAGTCGGGCACGCTCGGGCCGCGCCGCTTCGCCGCGTTCGGCTCGCGCCTGGTCGATCGCGTTGGACCGCGCTATGACTACGAGGTGGAAATCACCGGCCAGAGTGGAGAGACGGGCGGCGACCCGATCCGCGCCTGGGGCGTGGTGGGCGAGGCCGGCTACCGGCTGACCCGGAATCCCGACTCACCGCGGGTGTTCCTCCGCCACCAGTTCGCCACCGGCGACTCGGACCCGGCGGACGGACGTGTCGGAACGTTCCAACACATGTACGCCACCGACAAGTGGGGCACCGCGGATTGCGTCGGCTGGAGCAACATTCAAGAGACTGTCTTTGGCATCGCGCTCAAGCCGTCCGAGCGCGTGCAGGTGCTCGCCGAGGGGCGCTCGCTGCGGCTGGCCACGCGGTCCGATGCCCTGTACAGTACGGCCGGCGCCCGGCTCGCGTTCAATCCTCAGGCGAAGAGCGGCCACATCGGCGAGGAGACCGGCGTCCGGGTGATCTGGCAAGCCCGCCGCCCGCTACAGTTCCACGTCGGCTATCGCTACCTCGCCCCCGGCGGCTTCCTCGAGGAAACGATCCCCGGCGCCCGGCGCCATCTCGCCTACGCGATGTGGATGCTGCGGCTGTAGACTGAGCGGCTGAGCCACTGCGGAGCTGCTTGAGCCCGCTCGGGGCTTCACCAATACCGTTCAGTTGCGTTGTGGGCGGGTCTCCGGCCCCGCAGGCCGACGTCCTCGCCGGTCTCTTGCGGGCAGCGGAGAACCGGACCAGGAGGTCCGGCGCGGTCGTCGACGACCGCCCTACGCGCGACGACTGGCCTATGTGAACAGTATTCGGCCCCGATCTTCTTCGCCAGAAACGCCCGGTGATGCGCCCGGCTTAGACCCTCACTTCCGCCGCAGCCAGCCGCCCGGATTGAAGGTCATCACCAGCGCTTCCCGCGTGAAATCCTGCTCGAAGTCCTTCGACCCGCCCTCGGCCAGGAACGCCCGCACCGCCGCCATCGGACCCGGCCCTTGCTCCGGATGCGTCGGGATCCCGTCGAGGTGGGTGTCCTCGACGACGAGGTAGCTGCCCGGCGTCACCATCGGCGCATACAGTCGCAGCTCTTCAAGGACGTGATCCCGGGAGTGGTCCGAATCAAGCGTCACCAGTACGGTGCCACCCGCGACCTGCTTCCGGATCTTGTCGACAATCGCCGGATCGGTCGAGCTGCCGACGAAGAACTCGACGTATTGCTTCCACAGATCGTGGGTCGAGGCCTCGGCGGTCTGGTCATTCACATCGACGGTGAGCACCCGGGAGTGGGTCAGGCCGAGGCCGTTCAGGGTGTGCGCCCAGTAGAGCGCCGAGCCGCCCTTCCAGGTTCCCGTCTCGATGACGAAGTCTGGCCGAACCTCGTAGAAGATCTGCTGCATCATCCACAGGTCGAGCGGGTTCTTGATGATCGGCACGCCGTGGAACCACAGGTGATCCCAGACATCCAGTTCATGGAACAGCCGCATGAACTCGCGCTGCTTTTCGACCGGGATGGCCACGTCGCGCTCCTCGAGAATCTTCTCGTAGTCGCGCCGCGCCTGCACCATCTCCGCGGCTCGGACACCGGCGCTCTGCGACTGCTCGCGCAGGGCCGCCGAGACGACGATGATCCCGGCCTCCCGCCCCTCGACCGTGGTGCCCGGCGACACCCGGAACATGACCTCGGCGGGCCGCTGATCGCGCCGCGCCCCAGGCGCCTCCATTGAGAAGATGTAGCGGCCTTCGTGGTCGTAGGTCTTGCTACCGGCCGCGACGCCGTTCACCGTGGCCGACAGAGTGACCGAGGAGTGCGCAGCGGTAACTTCGCTCGGCAGCGTGAAGTCGAGTTCCACGAAGACCGGCTCGTCACCGTCCGGCGGATCGAGCGTGACGGCGAACTCGGGCGCCGTCCAGCGCCAGGCGCCGGTGGGTTCGTAGAATCCCCGCAGGAGCCGGGCTTCCGGGGCATCCGCCCCCAGGGAGATCTCGCTGACCGGCGGCCCCGTGGCCTCCTGCCGGCAACCGGCCGTCAACGCCGCAAGCACGAGGAACAGACACCACCTTTTCATACAGGAATCCATGGTAGCGAAATAGAGCGGCGGGGAGGATTATCCCGCTGCCACGGGCGGGTAGGGCGCCAATGCGTAAGGCCGACGTCTGCGTCCGCGGCCGGCCTCGGCCCTTTGCCGTGGGAGCCCGCCACGATCACACAACAAGCGGTACAGGTAGCCGAGCAGATGGAAGCCGGCGTCGGCCGATCACTTCGTGTTCCGGCCAGCGGAAAGCGCGACCGGGAGGTCGCAGGCGGGCGGGGACGCCCGCCCTACCAGCGACCCGGAATCGACGCGCCACACCCTGGGCAGCAGCCGCTGCCCGACAGACGGTCCTCTAGAATCCGGTAGCCGTAGCGGCGGATCAGGGTCCGGCCGCAGGCGTGGCACCGCGTGTCCTCGAGCCCGTCCAACTCGCCCGGTCGGTTGCCCGTGTAGACGTACCGCAGACCCGCGCGGCGTCCGATGTCGTGCGCCCGGGCGAGCGTCTCCGGCGCCGTGTCGGGCGGGCCGGTCAGCTTATAGTCCTGGTGGAAGGCGGTCACGTGCCAGGGAATGTCGGCGGAGATACCAGCGAGGAAATCGGCGATCCCGGCGAGTTCCTCGTCGGAGTCATTGAAACCGGGCACGACGAGCGTCACCACCTCGAGCCAGAATCCCATCGCGTGGATGCGGCGGATCGAATCGAGGATCGGTTCCAGCCGGCCGCCCAACTCGCGATACGCCGCCGGGCGAAAGCTCTTCAGATCGACCTTGTAGAGATCCAGATGCGGCCGCAGGTACTCGAGCACCTCCGGCGTCGCGTTGCCGTTCGAAACGAAGCCGGTCATCAGACCGGCTGCCCGCGCCTCCCGGAAAACAGCGACGCCCCATTCGGCCGTGATCAGCGGCTCATTGTAGGTGCTGACCACGGCCCGGGCGCCGTGCTCGACCGCCGCCTGGACCAATCCCTCCGGCGTTGCCGGCCGCGGAGCCGCCACCGCCTCGGGATCGCGCAGGGCCTGGGACGTCACCCAATTCTGGCAGTAGGAACAGTGAAGGTCGCAGCCCAGCATGCCGAAACTGAAGGCAAGCGAACCGGGCTTGACGTGAAAGAAGGGTTTCTTTTCAACGGGATCGCAGGCCGCGCCGGCCACGTAGCCCCAGGGGACATAGAGCTTGCCGGCACGGTGAAACCGGACCTGGCAGACCCCGCACTGGCCCTCGAAGATGGGACACCGGTGTCCGCAGGCGAGGCATTGGATACGCTTCTCGTCGAGGCGTACGGCGAGCTCCCCCTCCCGGACCCGGCTGGCGAGGATGTCGCGCAAAACCGCCATACGCACTCTCCGTGTCGAGGCTGGACTCTCGGGAGAAGCGGCGTTTCCCGGACCGGTCTAGTGGCTGTCCGAAATGCTCGGACGCCGCCCGGTACTGGCCACGGGCAGCATGGACCCGGTCATGTCCTCGATCCGCTGCGACATCTCCCGCTCGTCGCACAGCAGGTCCTTGAGCGAGGTCTTCTCCAAGACCTCCGCCAAAACCATCTGCACCGTGCTCCACAGGGAGCGCAGGGAGCAGTTGCCGGCGTGCGTACAGGTCTTCTCCCGGCCCGAATGGCGCTCGCAGAACGCCGGGCCGTAGAAAGGACCACCGAGTAGTTCGATGACACTGGAGACCGTAATTTGATCGGCAGGACGGGCGAGCGTGTATCCGCCGGATTGGCCGCGGGCACTCTGCACGAGCCCGCCCATCCGAAGGAGGCGCATAAGCTTGGCCACATTCGGAATCGACAATCCCTCGGCGCGGCTGATTTCCGGAATCGTCAGGCTATCCCGGTCCGACCGCGCCAAGTGCAAGAGACAACGGAGCCCGTACTCCTCCTGAGCACTCAGCTTCATAGTACTTTCATTCTATCCTGATTTTGACGTATATGAAAGGAGAAGAGGAGCTGGAACTACCTGTTTTTCGTTGACGGCCCGGGCAAACCGGAGCCTAACGTTGATAGTACGCGGCGTTCCGCTCGGTGAATTCCGACCACTGTTCGGGCAAATCGTCAAGCTCAAAGATCGCCTCCACCGGGCAGACGGGCACGCAGGCGCCACAATCGATGCACTCCTCCGGATCGATGTAGAGCATCTCTTCCTTCTCGAACTCGGGCTCGTCTTTCTTCGGGTGGATGCAATCCACGGGGCATGCATCGACACACGCGGTGTCCTTCGTATTGATGCACGGTTCGGCGATCACGTATGCCATGGACCCTCCTGTTGATCGAGATTGTCGATCTTGACTACGAGAGTAGCGAATCGGGGTCAGGGCGTCAAGCGATCTGCACTCAACCGTATAGTTTCAAGGCTATTCAGATGACCGGCATTAACCGCACGCCGCATCGCCGGCGAGATTCTCTGGCCGCATGGCGAGGCTTCGAGGCGGCAAACCCGCTGGAGCCAGTGGAGTGTCGCGGCAGCTTCGTTACCAATAACACGCAGTTGGCCCGATGACCTGACCGCGACCTGAGGGAGCGGCCGGGGCATGAGACCACGCCAAACGCCCGTGGTAACGATTTCCCCGCGACGGGCCATTAGTCGGTCAACCCGTCGAGGACGTAGATGTCGCTTGAGCGTGCCTCGAGCGGCACGATGAAGCTATCGGTGGTCACCGCAAACTTGGTGAACAGCGCCGACACGGGCATCCGCGCCGCCGGTCCGACCAGCATTTCGATCTGCACGGGATCGCCGCCGGAGGCCGGCATCATCCATATTCCGAAGTCGCCGCCACGGTTCGAGGTGAAGTAGAAGAAGCGCCCGTCCGGGGACCAGGCCGGCCATCCTTCCTCGGCCGGATGCCGGACAATGGGCTGCGAGTCGCCGGTCTCGAGATCGAGCGTCCACAGGTCGGGGTTTCCCTCCCGGTCAGTGAGGAACGCGACGCGCCGACCGTCAGGGGAATACATCGGGTACGTCTCGTTGCTCTCCCAATCGGTGATCTGGCGCGGCTTGCCCCCGGCTGGATCGATCGCCCACAAGTCCCAGTTGCCGGACCGGTTCGAATAGAACAGAATAGTTCCGCCGTCGGGCGACCAGACCGGATGGGTATCCCTCACCGGCTGACTGGTCACGGTCATCTGCAGGCTCACACTGCCGAGCGACGGCAGCCGCCAGATCTGGTACGACCCGCCGAGCGTGGACGAAAAGACCACCTGCCGGCCGTCCGGCGAGAAGTCCGCGCCGGCCTCGCGGTTCGAGTACTGCCAGTCGGTGGTCAGTTTGTGCGGCTTGTCGCCGTCCAGGCGCTCGTAGTAGAGGTGGCCGCGGCCGCTGGCGTGCGAGGTCCACAGAAGCGTCTTCCCGTCGCGCGAGACCACGGGATAGTAGTTGAGCTGGCCGTTGCGGGTCAGCCGCCGGGCGAGGCCGGTGGAAAGCCCGGTCTTGGGGCTCCGGTCCAGGCGCCAGAGGTGGCGTTCGGTGTGGCGCACCGTGTAGACAACGCTGTGGCCGTCGGGAGAGAACCGGCAGTCGCCGTCGTCGGTGGCCGAAAGAGTCAGCCGGAGCGGAGCGCCGGCCAACTGGCCGGTGGCGGGGTTTAGCCGCACGCGCCACAGATCCTTGTTGCCGCCGAACGAGCCCCGGCCGTAGATCAGCCAGCGGCCGTCGTCGGACCAACTCAGTCCGGAGATCTCCTCGCCCGCCGGCACGAGTCCGAGCGCGGCGGGATGCGGATTCTCGACATCGGCGAGGAAGACGTCGCCCTTGGTCCGATCCCAATAGATGAGACGCCGGCCGTCGGGCGAGAACTCCGGATGGGGTTCCGTGCTGGTCCCGGTGACCACCGGGACAGGCTGCCCGCCGGCGCTCGGCACCAGGTAGATGTCGCCGTTGTGGTCGAAGGCGAGCGTACGGCCGTCGGGCGACCACCGGGGCTGCGTGCCAAACCCCGCGACGAGCACCGGAATGCCGCCCGCTTCCGGGATCAGGTAGATGCCCCGGCTGCCGCCGTTGACGGCGTAAGCGATGCTGCGCCCGTCCGGGGACCAGGCCGGCGTCTGTTCGTCGAGCGGGCTATTGGTGAGCTGGATAGCCTCTCCGCCCCGGGACGGCTGCTTCCAGATGTCCATGTTGCCACTACGGTCGGAGATATAAACGATCCATCGTCCGTCGGGAGACCAGCTCGGCGAGGTGGCCTCGCCGCCGCCGGCCACCCGCGACAGCGTGACACCGCCGGGCACCACCGATGAGAACCCCTCGTGGCGGGAGGCCGCGCCGACCAGCCATCCGCCGATAGCAGCCACCGCCGACACCGCCATGAGCCCCACCAACCACGCCGACACCGGCGTCGGACCCGCGGCCTTCCTCGCCTCGACGACCGGCCGCAATTGGCCCGAATCGGAATCCTGCTTGAGCTCTTCGAGTTCGACCCGGATATCGTCGACGTGCTGGGCGCGCTGGTGGACATCTTTGCGCAGGCAGCGATGGATCAGGCGTTCGAGCTCCACCGGCACCGATCCGCTCACCTCGCCCACCGGTGGCGGTTCGTCGCGCAGCACCGCCGCCATGGTCCCCGCCGCCGACTCGGCTTGAAAGGCCCGTTGGCCGGTCACCATTTCGTAAAGCAGCGCCCCGAACGAGAAGATATCCGACCGCGCATCCACCTTCCGTCCCTCGGCCTGCTCCGGCGACATGTAGGCGGCCGTGCCGACCACCATGCCGCTCGTATCGACGTAGTCGTCGCGGAGCACGCAGGTGAGCGTCTCCTGGCTCTCGTCGCGCATCTGGTCCGGGTCGGTGAGCTTCGCCAGTCCGAAGTCGAGCACCTTCACTCGTCCCTCGGGCGTCACCATGACGTTGTTCGGTTTCAGATCGCGATGGACGATGCCGGCGGCATGGGCGACGGTGAGCGCATCGGCGATCTGAATGGCGTAGCGGAGGACCTCGGTGATCCGCATGCCCCGGCCGCGCGGGATCAGCTCGTCGAGCGTCGAGCCGGCCACGTATTCCATGGCGATGTAGTCGACACCACGGTGCCGGTTGATCTCGTAGATCGTGACGATGTTGGGATGGTTGAGCGCGGAGGCCGACCGCGCCTCCTGCATGAAACGTGCGCGGCGCTCGGGGTCGGCCGTACGCTGGGCGCCAAGCACCTTGATCGCAACGGACCGATCCAGGCGGGTGTCGCGGGCGCGATACACAACACCCATTCCACCCGAGCCGAGCTCGGCGACGATTTCGTACTGACCGATGGTCTCGCCGATCAACCGACTACTCCACGTTGAAGCCGGGCGGAGCTGAAGCTCCGCGATGAGGCGGCTTCAGCCTGCTTGAGGCTCCAGCCAAGTACCGTTCACGCGACCCGAATGCCAAGCCGCAGCGTTGTAAGGCGGTCGCCTACGACCGCGCCGGACCTCCCGGTCCCGCTCTCCGATGCTCGGAACAAGGCCGACGTGGACGTCGCCCGCGGGTCCGGAGACCCGCCTTACACTTCATTGTATTGCGCCAGCCGTTTGACGCCCGAGGAACCACTCGTACGTCGAGGCGATGCCGTTCCGCAGGGTGATACTCGGCTTCCAGCCGAGCGCCGTCAGCCGAGAGACGTCGAGGAGCTTGCGCGGGGTACCGTCAGGCATGCTCGTATCGAAGACGATCCGTCCGCGGAAGCCGACCACGTCGCCCACTAGCGCCGCCAACTCGCCGATCTCGAGATCCTCGCCGCTGCCGACGTTGACGATCTCCTCGCCGTCATAGTGCTCCATGAGGAAGACGGCGGCGTCAGTCAGGTCGTCGACGTGCAGGAACTCGCGCCGCGGCTTGCCGCTGCCCCACACGGTGACTTCGCCCGCACCCGCCTCCCTGGCCTCGTGGAACTTGCGGATCAGCGCCGGCAGCACGTGCGAGGTTTTGAGGTCGAAGTTGTCGCCGGGACCGTAAAGGTTGGTCGGCATGAGGCTGATGCCGCTGAAGCCGTACTGGCGCCGATAGGCCTGCACCATCTTGAGACCGGCGATCTTGGCAATCGCGTACCACTCGTTGGTCTCCTCGAGCGGGCCCGTAAGCAGGTGATCTTCCCGTATCGGCTGCGGCGCCAGGCGCGGGTAGATGCACGAGGAGCCCAGAAACAGCAGCTTCCGCGCACTATGCTCGTGGGCGGCGTGGATGACGTGGGTCTGGATGGCGAGGTTCTGGTAGATGAACTCGCCGGGGTAGGTGCGGTTGGCGTGGATGCCCCCGACGCGCGCGGCCGCAAGGAAAACGTGGTCGGGGCGCTCGGCGGAGAAGAATCGATTGACCGCGGCCTGGTCGGTGAGGTCGAGCTCGTCGAGCGTCCGCGTCACCAGGTTCGAGAAGCCGGCCCCTTCGAGCCGCCGCACAATGGCCGAGCCCACCATGCCGAGATGGCCGGCCACATAAATTTTCGCGTCGCGATTCATGATGCTTAGTACGATGCCATGCCGCGCGGCGCCACGATGTGTCCGGCGTCGCTGAGCACCTTCTCCCGCTTGGCGAGCTCGAGGTCGGCTCCACCATCATCCTGACCAGCTCCTCGAAGCTCACGCGCGGCTTCCAGCCCAGCCGCTCGCGGGCCTTGGCAGGATCGCCGTAGCAGGTAGTCGACCTCGGTCGGCCGCAGGTAGCGCGGGTCGATGCTTGACGTGGTCCTGCCAGTCGAGGTCGACATGCGCGAACGCCGCTTCGAGAAACTCGCGCACGGAATGGGTCTCGCCGGTGGCCATGACGTAATCGTCCGGCTGCGTCCTGCTGCAGCATCAGCCACATGGCCTCGACGTAGTCGCCGGCAAAGCCCCAGTCGCGCTTGGCGTCCAGGTTGCCGAGGTAGAGCTTGTCCTGCAGGCCCGCTTGATCCGCCCGACGGCGCGCGTGATCTTGCGGGTGACGAAGGTTTCGCCGCGCAGCGGCGATCTCGTGGTTGAACAGGATGCCGTTCGCCAGGAACAGCCCGTAGGCCTCGCGGTAGTTGACCGTGTACAGATGCGCCGCCACCTTGCTGACCGCGTAGGGGCTGCGCGGATAGAACGGCGTCTGCTCGTTCTGCGGCGGCGCCGCCGCGCCATACATCTCCGAGGAGCCGGCCTGGTAGAAGCGCACCGTCCGGCGCCCGCTTTCGCAGTAATCGCGAATGCTGTCGAGCAGGCGCAACGTCGCCGGTAGCCACGGCGTCGGCGGTGTATTCCGGCTGATCGAACGACACCCGCACGTGCGATTGCGCAGCCAGGTTGTAGACCTCGTCCGGGAGCGTACGGTGCAGGATCTGGCGCAGTCCGGTGCCGTCGGTCAGGTCGCCGTAGTGCAGGAACAGGCGCGTGCCGCTCTCGTGGGGATCCTGGTAGATCTCGTCGATGCGGTCGGTATTGAAAGTCGAGGCACGCCGCATGATGCCGTGCACATCGTAGCCCTTGGACAGAAGGAACCGCGTGAGATAGGATCCGTCCTGACCGGTGATGCCTGTCAGTAGTGCGGTCGGCATGAGTGGCTATCTCCTCGGGGCGATCAGTTTCGGCGTCAGGTACCAGCGCAGGACACCACGGGGGCGGGGGCCGGATTGCTCGACGTCGATGCGGATGAGCGATCCCTTCTTGACGTCGACGAGCAGCGAGGGCGTGCCGAGCAGAAACGCGGCCAGGTAGCCGAATAGCGGCTCATGGCCGGCGAGCAGGATGCCGCTTTCAGAATGGGTCGTCTGCAGTTCCTCCCAGACCTCTTCCGGCGTCCGGCCGGGCTGCAGGGTGTTGGTCCTGACGATTTCTTCGGTGTAGCCGAGCGCCTTGGCGGCGATTTCGGCCGTCTCGACGGCCCGGCGGTACGGGCTGGTCATTATGAGCGACGGCTGGACGCCGGCGGCTTTTGCCGCGCGGAGCACCGATCGCAGCCGTTTCTTCCCCTCCGGGAGCAACGCCCTCTCCGGATCGTCCAGTCCGGGCCGGGGCGGTTCAGCAATACCATGTCGGAGTAAGTAGATTTCCATCAAGATAACCCGGGCGTTACCTACTAACAACCGTCTGAATACAGCCTGCCCACCGGAGACGGGCGCCATCGGCGCGCACACCCACGGCGGGCGCAAGCCCCTTTATTTTGGCATACTGGGAGTCTTCGGTCGGAAAACATTCATGGATTCCAACCCGGAACTTCTCCGCCGGATCGCCTTCTGGACGACCTTCGCCGCCGCCGTTTCCACGCTGATTTCGATCGCCGCCTGCCAGATTCTAATCGGACTCGCCGTGGTGGCATTGTTCTTCGCCCGCGAGCGTTGGCGCTTCCCGCCGCTACTCGCGCCGCTCGGGCTCTTCTTCGCCGGCACGCTGATCTCGCTCGCGTTCTCGCCGGATCCGATGGTCGGGCTGCCGCAGATCCGCAAGTTCTACGCCTTCGCGACGATGCTGATCGTTTGCACGGCCTTCCACTCGGCGGCCCGCGTGAGGACGCTCGTCGTGGGGTGGACGTTGGTGGGCGCCCTGTCGGCGATCGTCTCCATGGGCGAGCTGGCCAAGAAGTGGATGGAAGCGCGGAAGCTCGGGGTCGGGTTCTACCAATACTACGTCGGCGAGCGGATCACCGGATTCATGAGCCACTGGCAGACCTTCGGCGGGCGAGATGATGCTGCGTGTTGCTGATGCTGGGCGCGTTCGTCCTCTTCGCTCGGGAGAGCCGCCCGCGGCTGGTCATCTGGCTCGGCTGCGGCGCGCTCGTGGCGGCGGCCATCGTGATGGGCTTCACGCGCAACATCTGGCTCGGGATCGTTCGTGGGCGGCCTGTACCTGCTCTGGTTCTGGCGGCGGAAGCTGATCCTGGACCGTTCCCGTCGCTGCTGGTGCTGGTGATCGCGCTGGGACCGGCGTCACTTCGCGACCGCATCACCTCGCTGGTCCACCCTCAGGGCGACGTCGACTCCAACGAACACCGCGATCGTGACCTATCGAACCGGCCTGCGCATGATCCAGGCCCATCCGCTACTGGGTGTGGGTCCGGAGAACGTCGGCCGTCTGTTCGATGAATACGTCCCGGCGGACATTCCGCGCCCGCTGCCGGAGGGATGGTACGGGCACCTGCACAACATCTACCTGCAGTACGCGGCCGAGCGGGGCATCCCGACGATGCTGTGCCTGATGTGGTTTCTGCTCAAGATCATCGCCGATTCGGTCCGCGCCCTCCGCCGGAGCGCCGCCGCCGGCCATCGCTACTTCCATCACGCGACCATTGCCGCGACGGTCGCTATTATGGTCTCCGGCCTGTTCGAGTTGAACCTCGGCGACACCGAGGTGCTGACGTTGTATCTGGCGATCGTCGCCTGCAACTATGCGCTGATTGGTGCGGGGACCAAGGCGGTGGAGCCGGCCGGCGTGCCGCTCGGGGCGTAGGTAGGTGGCGCCCGCTCGACTTCCGGCTTTCACAAGACCGTGAACGCGGCGGGCACAAGTGCCCACGCCACATTCGGTGACGGCTCACATCGTGGCGCGCGCACCCTCAGAAGCCGAAGACTCCGCTCCCTTCGGTCACGCCTCGCAAGTGAGCGTTCGACTAACTGCGTGCCGCGACCAAAGGGAGCGGAGTCTTCCAGGTTTCAACCCAACTCCTGCCTGACCCCAGGCAAGTCAACACTCGTGCGAGCCCAGGTTGACGCTCCCGCCAACATCGTACAACGGCCCGGAATAGTCGACTGGGCCGCGATGCCCCCGCCGCCGTCCCAGCGGCATCCGGGTACCGGACTCTACGCCTCGGCGACAGTGACCTTGTCGAGCGTGTCGCCCTGCTGGACGGCGTTCACAATGTCCTGGCCTTCGGTCACCTGGCCGAAGACGACGTGCTTGCCGTCGAGCCAGTCGGTTTTGATGTGGGTGATGAAGAACTGGCTGCCGTTGGTGTTGGGTCCGGCATTGGCCATCGACAGTGAGCCGACCTCGTGCTTGCGCCACTCGCCGCCGAACTCGTCTTCGAACTGATAGCCCGGACCGCCGCGGCCCGTGCCCGTCGGATCGCCGCACTGCACCATGAAATCGGCGATCACGCGGTGGAACTTGATTCCGTCGTAGAAGCCCTCCCGAGCCAGGAACACAAAGTTGTTGACCGCATTGGGGGCGTTCTTCGGATACAACTCGCAGACGATCTTGCCCTTAGAGGTCTCGAACGTGGCCGTGTATTTCTTCTCGGCGTCGATCGACATCGGCGGCGGCGCCGCATACTTTTTTGCCATTCGTTCAGTGTAGCCCAGCAGGAAGTGGGGCAGACGGATCTGTTCCGTCGGCCCTGATCTCGACTGGCAGGCCGAACCGCCTGCCCTACGGCGAGCTACCCGGCCCGCCGGAGGGTCACCACCGCTTGCGATTCGACGCTCCGGCCTTCGCCGGCCGGACCCACCTTCTCGGCGGTCTTGAACTTGAGCGATACCCGGTCGGGCCAAGGCCAGCGAGGCGCGCCACGCCCTCGCGGATGACCTGCCGGTAGTCCTTGAGCTTCGGGCGCTCGAGGATCACCGTCGCATCGACATTCACCAGCTCGAAACCCGCCTCGCGGGCCAGTGCGACGGCGTGCTCCAGGAAGAGGTCGCTCGTCGCGCCCTTCCATTGCGGATCGGTGTCTGGGAAGTGCATGCCGATGTCGCCGAGGGCGGCCGCGCCGAGGACAGCGTCGGTGATGGCGTGCAGCAGCACGTCGGCGTCGGAATGGCCCTCCAGTCCGAAAACCGGCCGGAATCGCGACGCCGCCGAGAACAGAAGGCCTCGCCCGGCCCGGTGCGATGAACGTCCCAACCCAAGCCGGTGCGGAATTCGGTCATCTCAGAGGAACCCGACAAGGGGGGATCAGGCCGTCTCGGCGTTCTGGCTTCTTGCTCCTCGGCCAGGAACAGGCTTCGCCAGCTCCATGTCGCTCGGCCGGGTGATCTTGATGTTGCGGTCGCTGCCGAGCACCACGTCACCTCGACCTTCTCCAGACGCTCGACGAGGCTCGGATTCGTCGGTGCCCGATGAACTCGTCGGCCGCTCGCCTTCGTCGAAGGCCTCGCGCAGCAGATCGCCAGCCGGAAGACCTGCGGCGTCTGGGTCGAGAACGAGCCGGTCGCGGGACAGCGTCGCGCGCACCTTGGTCAGGTGAACCTGCTTGACCGTGTCCACCGGAACAATGCCCACGATCGCCGCCCCGCGTCTCGGCCGCCTCGTCGATCACGTTCGCCAGGATTTCCTCGTCGATGAACGGACGCACCGCGTCGTGGACGGCGACCAGATCGGTGTCCCTGGTGAGACCACCGCCAGGGCGTTCTCCACCGAGTGCTGGCGTGTTCTCGCCGCCTTCCACCAGATGCACCGGCTTGGCCAGGACGCTCGCGCTGCGATCAGCTCGCCGACCCACTGCAGGTCCTCGCACCGCAGAGCGACGATGATTTCGCTGACCAGCGGACAGGCCGACGAACTTCCGCACCGTGTGCAGCAGGATCGGCAAGCCGTCGAGCAGCATGAACTGCTTGCGGCTCGTTCCGGCGCCTTCTCGGGAGTCGTGGGACGCATGCGCGTACCAAGACCCGCCGCAGGCAATATGACGGCAACTTTCATAACTGTACTCAGTGCGAGGACAATTCTACCTCACTCCACTGCGGCGCCATGATACCGGCTGTCCGCCAGGGACTCCCGAGCACCGCCTAGTGCGTCGGGCGCTCGCCGCTCATGCCGGTCGCGCCGCTCGCCAGGCGGCTTGTCGTAGACTGGTGTGGACCTTGTCGTCGAAACGGCCGAAGATCATCTTGCCGGCCGTCGTCTGCAGAACGCTGGTCACGGAAATGTCGATGGTCTTGGAGATCATCCTCTTGGCGTTGTCGACCACCACCATGGTGCCGTCGTCGAGATAGGCGACACCCTGGTTGTACTCCTTGCCCTCTTTCAGGATGAAGACCTTCATGATCTCGCCGGGCAGCACTACTGGCTTCAGGGAGTTGGCCAGCTCGTTGATGTTCAGCACATCCACGCCGTGCAGGCTGGCCACCTTGTTCAGGTTGAAGTCGTTGGTGACAACCTTGCAGTCGTAGAGCTTGCCCAGCTCGACCAGCTTCATGTCCACTTCGCGGACGTTCGGGAAGTCCTCTTCGAGGATCTGGACGTTCAACTGGGGCATCTTCTGAATGCGCTGGAGAATGTCGAGACCGCGCCGCCCGCGGTTGCGCTTCATCGAGTCGGCCGAGTCGGCCACCAGTTGCAATTCACGCAGGACAAACTGCGGGATCACCAGGACACCGTCCAAGAAGCCCGTTTCGGCGACATCGGCGATTCGGCCGTCGATGATGACGCTGGTGTCCAGGATCTTGAAGGCGTGCTTGCCGGCCTTTTCCCCGCCGAAGAGGCCCCCGAGCGCCGGCCAGGTTCAGCATGTCGCCCTTGTTGGCGCCGACAATCAGCCCCACGTAGGTCATGATCAGCAGGATCGACAGCTGGACGAAACGGCGCCGTGTTCGACTGGGGCGGAAGCGATCGGATCAGGATGGGCGACATCAGGAAGGCTCCGAGAATGCCGAGCACCGAGCCGATCGCTGCGCCGATCAGCCGTTTCAGACTGACTTGCTTCAGCCGGATCTCAAACAGAACAATCGCCAGACCCAGCCCCAGGCCGGCCACGGCCGCCCAGGGTGAATCCAATCCAAAAGGCTTCAAAAAAAACGCTGCAACGACGACGATCAGAACAAAAATAATACGAATGACGAGAAGATCACTAACCATGTCACTCTCCACGGTGACCGAAAATAATACAAATCACGCAACATATGAGACAAAGACTCGGCCATGAGTATATCACCGAACGGTGAGACGGGAACACGTTTGCTCCCCCCGGCGGCGGTCGAACTCCGACGGATCACACCACCGCGCGACGCATTTCGACGGTGTGGTGTGAATCAGGCGGAGCCGGTTGGAGCATCGGCAGGATCGTCTCCTGCCACAACGGTTTGGGAAATGCGTTGCCGCCCGGACCCGAGGTCCGGCTTGTGTTGACGTTAAGGAGCGGGCGGTGTCCGCGCTGCCGATGGCTAGAGAGCCTTGGCGAGTTCCTGGGCGAAAGCGCTTTGCGGGCCCTGCTTGGTCCGCCTGTGTTTGCGCCCGCCGCGTTTCCGCTCTTGCGGCCGGTCGGACTTCGATCGAGGCGGCTGAGCCTGATTGGCACGCAGAAGCTTGTCTTCAAGCGGAGCCCGGTCAAACCGGCGGATGATGGCTTCCATCTCGTCCTTGTTCGGTGTTTCGATGAAAGCGAAGCCTTTGGATTCCTGGGTTTCGGGGTTACGGATCACCTTGATGTCTGTCAGCGACCAGGTTCTCAGCGTGCAACCACGACATAATGTCGTCCGCGGTTACCCAGGTAGGAAGATTGCCGAGGAATACGGTATGACTCATTCTCTAGGCGCAATACACTCCGTGTTGGATTGGGGGGACCGGACAGTCGATTCAGTCCATGAACGCATAACTATACTAGCACACAGCAGTTTCACGCGCCAGCCGGACCCGCCGGAATCCGGTCGCGCCAGCCGGGCCCGCTGGCCGTCCGCGCCGCCCGAAGGCCAAGTCCGGATACAGTGGTAGGGCAACCTGATGCCTTCACCACCGCCACCGCCGCCCCCGCCCGGCTTGACGATCCGCTCGGCCACCGAGGCCGACGCGCCGCTGATCCTCGCCTTCATTCGCGAGCTCGCCGACTTCGAGAAGCTGTCGCACGAGGTGGTGGCCACCGAGCGGCGGATCCGCGAGACGCTGTTCGGCACGGCGCGATCAACAGTTGAGGTCCTGATTGCGGAGCTCGTCGGCGAGCCGGCCGGCTTCGCCCTCTTCTTCCAAAACTATTCGACGTTTCTAGCCCGCCCCGGCATCTATCTGGAGGACCTCTACGTCCGTCCCGAGATGCGCGGCCGGGGCGTCGGCCGGGCGTTGCTCACCCGGGTGGCGCAGCTCGCCACGGAGCGGGGCTGCGGACGCCTGGAGTGGGCGGTCCTCGACTGGAACCAACGGGCGATCGACTTTTACCGGAGCCTCGGCACCCGCCCGATGGACGATTGGACCGTCTACCGCCTCACCGGCGAGGCGCTCGAGAGGCTCGGGAGAGCGTAAGGCGGACGTCTACGTCCGCGGCCGACCTCCAGGCCGGCTGTTGCCACGAAGCTACTTGGAAGCGGCGGTTCGCAAGACCGGGAAGTCGCGCGCGGGCGTGGACGCCCGCCTTACCGCGCCTTACGATGTCTCCAAAGGGGCGGAACGCTCGGTCCGCCTGCTGCCACGGACTATGGAAAGAATGACTCAGTCGCTGCCTTCCCTCGATCCCGCCGGCGTCAGCGCCTCCACCAGGCCGCCACGCTCCGTGTACCGGCGATAGAGCGCGTTCACCACGTAGAACGAGCAGCCCAGCAGGATCGCCGCCACCGCGTTCGTAATCAGCACCGCCAACGCCGTCGTCAGAAACGCCTGGGCGTCGAGGCGCCGCATCTTCGGCAGGCGCCGCCACGTGCTCCAGTCAAGCAGGCAGAGACCCATCCACGCGGTCACGCCAGCGAGGATCGGCAGCGGCAACTTGGCCAGCATGTCCTGGGCGAAGAACAGAAATCCGACCAGAAACGCGCCATGCAGGAGATTCGACATCCGCGTGGTGCCGCCACAGCGCACGTTGGCGAGGCTCCGGGCCGGAATCCCGACGCTCATCGGCACGCCGAAGGTCCCCGCCACCAGGTTGGCCATGCCGTAGGCGCCCAGCTCGACGTCGGCGGCGGCTTTCTTCACCCGCCGGTTGTGGCTCCGGAAATGCTCCACCACGCGCGAGGTGACCAGCAGGTTCACCGACGACACGACGGCCAGCGCCAAGGCCTGCGGCATCACGGTCCACACGTCGCCCGGCTGCCACGAGAAACCCACAAACGGAGGGAGCGCGGTAGCCAGTTCTCCAAGCCGCGCCCCCTGCCATCCGGCGACCTGAGCAACGAACGCCGCCGCGAGCACACCGAGCAAGGGGGCCGGCGATTGCGCCCACAGGCGTCTCGACGTCGACGCCGCCGCGATCACGACGAGCGCCAGTAGAATCGGGAACAGCTGGAAATCGGCCACCTGCGACATCACGCGGATCAACTGCATGATGATCGGTCCGCCGGTGGCGACCTCGACGCCGAAGATCGTCTTCAACTGCGTGACCACCATTAGGCCGCCGATGCCGCAGGAGAAGCCGGACACCACCGGCAGCGGGATGGCTGCTACGTAGCGGCCGAGCCGCATCACGCAAAAACAAAGCATGAAGATGGCGGCCACGATCGAGACCTTCGCCGCGCCGCCAATCCCCTGCTCGGCGCAGGCCGCGGCCAGAAATGGGACGGTGACACTTGCGGTGCCACCGATGAGCACCGGGTTGCGGCCGAAAATCACCAGCACCGGTGTAGTCAGGATCGACGTGTAAACCCCAAGCACCGGCGGCAGCCCCATGAGCGAGGCCAGTGCCAGTCCGTAGGGTAGGGCAATCAAAGCGGCGATCAGCCCGCCGAGCGCATCGCCCAGGAACCCGCGCCAGGAATAGCGCCAGCGCCTCCCGGATCGTCCGCCCAGGAAGGCGACCGCTTTGTCGAGGTCACCTTCCCCGGGCCGCGCCGTACGAATGCGAAGTGGAAGTTTCACCGAACCTCCGTGCAGGTCCCGTTAGCTGTGAGAAACTTCGGGCACGACGGACGCCATCTTCAGGAATGCATTCTTGAAGCGCTCCATCTCGTCGGCGGTGCCGATCGAGATCCGGGCGGATGTGGGCCAGGCGTCCCACGGCCGCCCGATGTAGACATGCTCGTCGGCCATTGCCTTGATCACGTCACGTACCGGCCGTTTGGTATCAACCATAAACTTGCAGCTAACCGAGGGTGCCACGTCGAAGCCGTGCTTCTTGAGGAACATGGTGACGTCCTTGCGCAGCGCCGTAACGATGGCTTTCCGCTCCGGCACGACTTGGTCGTCTTGCAGGCTCGCCTTGGCCGCGGCCATGCCGGTGACAGGCAGCGCCCCGGCGCTGAACGGACGCATCTTGGCCAGCAGGTCCGGCCGCCCCAGGGCGTAGCCGGCCCGGAGGCCCGCCATCCCATAGATTTTCGAGAATGTGCGGATGAGGACGACGTCCTCGCCCGATTTGACGAGGTCAGCACGATGCGGCTCGTCCGTGAAGTGAATGTAGGCTTCGTCGAGGAGGAGCACCGAGCCGGCAGGCTTGTTCTTTACCAGGTAGTCGATCCGGTCGGGCGCCGTCACCGAGCCGGTCGGGTTGTTCGGATTGCAGATGTAGAAGAGACCGGCGTCGGAACCGGCCTTGAGCATGCCGTCGATGTCGTGACTCGTATCGGCCGCCAGTGGAACCCGGGTCACCTTTGCGCCCACGAACTCCGCGGCGCGCGCGGCGGCTTCATAGCCGGGGTCTACGGTAACCAGCCTCTTCGTCGGAGAGGTAAAGGACAGCACGCAGTGGTGCAGCGCGAGGCTCGATCCGGGATAGGGAAGAACGGAATCGCGATCCAGCCCCTCCATGCTGGCGATCTGCTCGGCCAGGTCGTAGGTCTCCTCATACTGATAGCGGCCGCCGTTGCTGGCCACCTTGGTAAGGGCGCCGAGCGCCGCGGCGCAGGGCCCCATTGGGTTTTCGTTGGCGTTGATCTTCACCGCATCGGCCGGTAGCGCGTGGCCGAGGCTCGAAAGTTGTGCCATCGCCGGCTCGCCGAAAAACGGCAGGGCCGCGCCGGCGGTGAGCAGACTCATGATCCGCCCGAGGTCGCGCCGCGTAAAGCCGCGGTCCCGGAAGCTGGATCGGATATCATCCCTCAACATGTTGGAAGCTCCTTTCTCCTAAGTCCAAATCGATTTCGCGACACTCCAGAAAAAGGACCGGGCGCCTGACAGGCGGACACGAAGAGCCTTTGCGGCGCCCGGTTTCTGGGGGTGAGACGTCTCCTAAAAGAACAACCGGACACCAAGCTGGATTGTCCGCGGGAAGTTCGCCTGACGGCTGATCGTCCCGAAGCTCGAGTTGCCGAGACGGATTTCCGGACCTCGGAACTGAGGCGTGTTGAACGCGTTGACACCTTCAATCCGGAACTGTGCGTTGAACCGCTCCGACAGCGTGACGGTCTTGAACGCCGAGATGTCAAAGTTGGCGATGCCCGGACCGCGCATCCCGATCGTCCGGCTGAGGTTGCCGAAGGTGAACCGCGGCGCCGTGGAGAAGGCCGCCGGGTTGATGTAGTTGTCAATGCGGTCGCCGAGGCTGCCCGAGGTCTCCGGCGAGAGACCCGTCGCATCGGGACGCTGTAACGCCCCGCCCAGCACCGAGTTGTTATTCGTAGCCTGGCGAATGGCCAGCGGGAACCCGCTCTGCAGCGTGGAGATCACGTTGATCTGCCAGCCGCCGACCAGGTAGTCCGTCCAACCGCCGTTCGAGGCGAAGGCCTTGCCCTTGCCGAACGGAAGCTCATAGGTGGCCGTGGTGACGAACCGCAACGGTGCATCCGAGAGGGCAAGCCCATACTCGGCCGCCGGGTCGAAGGCATTCTGCGGACCGTCCACGCTCGAGTCGGTTAGTGAGCTGCTCGAGCCCCACGCGGCGTCGCGATTCTTTGACCACGTCAGCGACCCGAGGAAGGTGAGGCCCTCCGAGAACCGCCGCTCGGCCCGGATCACGACCGAGTCATACTGCGCCGTGTTGTGGTCGCCCTGATAGAGGCGCACATCGTTAAACTGCGGGAAGGCCCGCAGAAGCTGATTGGCGGCGATGGTTGGCGCACCGATCACGCCGGTTCCACCCAGTCCGTAGAACGGATTGTCGACGGAATCAAGCAATGCATTCCCCATCGAGAAGTATTCGGGGGAGAGCTGATTGATGTTCAGGCGGCCGTGGCTGGTGGACCCGTAGGTCAACCGGCTCGAACGCGAGCCGATGTAAGCCAGGCGCAGGGCAACCTTTCCAGGCAGCTCGCGCTGGATGTCGATCGAGAACTGCTGCACGAGACCGCCGCGGCGGTCCGGGTTGTCGTAGCCGATGGTGGTTCCGATACCCGTGAGCAGGCCCTCGGAATTACCCACCGGCTGCAGGAAGCCGTCTGGATAGGGATTAGCGAGGCTGGCCGCCGGCGTGGCGCCGCCGTCGTTGGAGGCGATGTACGTGGTGACCTGGTTGTATCCGATAGCGCCGACTCCCTCGGCGCTCTGCTCGAAGCGAGCCGGAGCCCAGAACAGGCCGTAGCCGCCGCGAATGACCGTCTTGGGATCCACCTGCCAGGCGAAGCCCGCGCGGGGACCGAACTTGTACGGTGACACGCTGCCCTGCTCGGTCGGCGCGCCACCGACACCAGCGAACATTAGACCGCCGTGAGCGGTGAAGGCATCGCTCGAGATCGGGTTGATCACATTCGGATCAAAACCGACGGTGAAGTTGTTGTCGCGTTCCCGCAGGCCGGTCTCATACTCGTACCGGATACCGGCGTTGACGGTGAGCGACGGAGTTACGCGGATGTCGTCCTGGAAGTAAAGCGCGTAATAGTTGACGTAGGTCCGCAAGGGCGTGGTCTGGTTGACGCTGCCGCTCGACGGAAAGCCGAGGAGCAGGTTCGCAAGGTCACTGCCGGAGCCGTCCGAGACGCCCGGGGACCGCCGGCTGAAGTCGTCGTTGAAGTTGAACTCGCCGACACCCTGTGACGTGTAGTTGGTGAAGTCCTGGTTGATCGACCGGAAGTCGAAACCGAACTTGAAGTTGTGTATGCCGGAGAACTTCGCCACGCTCGCCAGGAAGTTCTTCGAGTAGAAGCGCACTTCGCTCGAGTTCCCGTTGCCGAGATCCGCGAAGCTCGACATGCGGAATTGCGGAAATCCGTCAACCTGGCGCCCGGAGACATAGGCGGACGGGAACCCCAGCGCCGCGGCGCTGAATCCGTCCACCCGGGCCAGGTTGGTCGACGAGTTCGGGAACCGGTTGAAGCCATAGCGCGCAGTCACGATGGCGGTCGGACTCACGGTGAAGACCGAACCGATCTGCGTCGTGTCCACATGCCGCTCGAGCAGCGAGCCGGTCGGACTCGCGGGCGCGCCGAAGTGCGGCGGGCCAGGCTCGTTGCTGTTATAGCGGAGATACGAGATGCTGGCGCGCCACCACGGGGCAACCTCGTGGTCGATCTTGCCGGTATACTGGTTGGCCCGGTCGTTCAGAATGGCCGACGAGCTGTAGTTACGGGAACCATAGCCGGTGACATTCAGGTTCGGCATCGGATAGTAGGCGGATGTGGCCAGCCCCACCGCGCTGAGTTGGTCAGTGGGAATGACGTTGCCCGCGAACGGCGCGCGAACCAGGCTACCGTTAGCGTCGGTGTAAGTCGACAACGGATTGTAGATGGTGCGTAGCGCGCCCCCGGAATAACTCTGCGAGAAGTCGCCGGCGCGCTCGAGAGCCGTCGGAACGGCAAACTCCTGCACCTCGGCGGTTGTCTGCCGATAAGCCTCATAGCCGAGCCAGAAGAAGGTCTTGTTCTTGCCGTCGTAGACCTTCGGCACATAGACGGGCCCGCCGAACGACGCGCCCCAGTTGCGGAACGGTGTATCCGGACGCTCGACACCGGCACGATTGTTGAAGAAGTTATTGGCGGTCAGGCTCGTGGTTCGGAAGATCCCGAATCCGCTGCCATGGACCTGATTCGAGCCGGACTTGAGCAGCGTGTTATACATGCCGCCGCCGGTGCGCCCCATCTCAGCGTCATACGTGTTCGACTGTATCTTGACTTCCTGTACGGACTCGATGGTCGGGATGATCACCGCGCGATTGGTCGAATCTGTGATCGGAACTCCATCAAGCAGGTAATTGTTCCCGCGGACCGGACCGCCGGCGATCGACACCTGAGACGATCCGCTCTGGTCTTGCATGCGGTTGAAGCGTGGGTTACCCACCGGCACGACACCGGGTACGACCATCGCCATCATGAACGGGTTCCGGCCGGAGTTCGGCAGGTCCACCAGTTTTTGGCGGTCGAGCATCGTGCCCTGGGAGGCGTTGGTGCTTTCAATCAACGGCACGGCTTCGGTGACGGTCACCGTCTGGGTAACTTCACCGAGTAGCATGGCGATGTCGATAGTCAGCGCCTGCTGGGTGGCCAGAGTAACGCCGGAGCGCTCGAACTTCTTGAATCCCGGCGATTCCGCCGAGAGAACGTAGGTCGCCGGCATTAAGTTAGGGAAGGCGTACTGGCCCGCGTCATTGGAGAATGTGGATCGGACCAGGCTGGTATCTGTTTCGGCGATCGAGACAAGAACGCCGGGGATGACGGCACCCTGTTCGTCAGCGACGATTCCGCGCAAGCTTCCCATCGAGGACTGCGCGCAGAGGCTGGCCACCGCCAGAAGACTGATGAGACAAATCCGCAGCGCCGGACCGACACCGCGGCGACGGAAACGCAAAGCTCCCATTTGATTCACTCCCACCTTTGGAGATTGCCCCGTCCCGGTCTACCGGAATCGGGGGACACAACGGCTGTGCATTGCCGACCGTTAAACGGGAAAGCCGGCAGAAGACTACGCGGTGTTAGTTACCTTTTCGGGGGTGTAAATCGCAGACTTAGCGAGGTGAATGGCAGACTAGAGACCCACTGGGCTCAGGCGCCGGTGACGTGTTCGATCCAAGATAACACAACAGCCTGCTGAATTGAACAACAAAATTGGTGATGAGTTCGATTTGATTCTTCTATCATTCGGTCGGGGCGCCGAGGGGGCGGTTGCGCGGCCGGATTACTGCTCGTATTCGCCAACCGGCGGGAGGCTCTCAAACTCGACGTCGTCGGAGAGCAGTTGGTGGCCCGAGAGGGCGGCGCGGGTGACGCCCTTCTTCGTATGTTCGTCTGTGTTCCCGAGCGCGTGATGCAGCTCATGGGCCACCACGCGGGCCAGCGCCCGGCCGAACAGGAAGTCGCTGTACTGGAAATCCTCACCCCACATGGCCGAGTAGAGCGAATCGCGGACGCGAGCGCAGTCGACCTCAACGAAGCGGAGTACCTCTCCATCCACGGTATGAGTCCAGGCGAGCGGACCGGGAGCGCGATCGGCGTCGGGAGGCCGGCCCGCATCCATGCGGCAGGCGCCCCGGAACCGAACGGAGACGGCCTCCGGATACGTGGAGCCAGACAGTTCGTCGTCGGGCAGGGTCCACCAGAGCCGCAGTCCGGCGGTTTCGACGAGCCGTCCGAGCTCGCGCTTCATGGCCTCGATCGAGAGGTCGGACCGTGGCGCCTCAAAACGCAGCACGAGCGCCACATCGCGAACAGGCGCCGGTTCGGCGGCGGGCATCGTCGCAGGCAGCAAACACAATCCCAGAACCGCGATTGAGCGGAGGCTCATGACACTCTTGTTTATCAGTATAAGCCTTGAGAATCCAGCGGAAGGTGCCGCACCCGAATCCGACCGCCTGCTGCCGCTGGTAATTGCGCGTGACGATCGGGAAGCCTATATCGATGCCCTGGTTGGCGGTGACGTTTTTCAGATCAACTACCAGGAAGACGAACCGAAGGCCAGACAGCGCTTCGAGCCATGGCTCGAGAACAACCTCGCCGGCGCCCTCGCGCTCTGGCGAGAATCGCTGTAGGCTCCCCTCACCCCACCGGCGCGACCGGGGCGGCGTCGGCTTTGGTGACGGCACCGGCGTAGGCGGCGGCGATCACTTCCATTGCTCGCAGGCCGTCGTTCTGGTTCACGGCAAACGGGGCGCCCGTCGCGCAGCAGCCGACGAAGTGGCGGATCGATTCAATGTAGGCCGGGCCGAAGCGGTCGACGAACTCGGGGACTTTCCGGTTGTAGTTCCGCATCCAGAAGATCTCCTCATGGATCGGCTTCTCGCGACCGTAGGCTTCCACCGTAATCTCCCAGGTCTTCTGATCGAAGTGGCCCGAGTGCACGAAGCCTTTCTCACCGAAGATCCAGGTCTCGATGCGGTAGCCGGGGACGTGATTGCGGCTGACGATGATCTGCCCGGCGAGCTCGTCGTCGAACCACAGGTAGATCAGGCCGTCGTCGAAGTCTTCCTTGATGTTCGCGACGCGGTGGCTCGAGATGCTGTTGCCGATGCTGACAGCCGACTTTGGGTACCGGCCGCCGAGCAGCCACATGATCTCGTCGGCGTTGTGGACGGCCATGTCGTAGAACATGCCGGGGCTGTTGAAGCCGGCAGGGGCGGGGTTCGAGTCCTCGAGCACGGAGACGATCTTGAACGGACGGCCGATGGCGCCGTCCTCGAGGATCTGCTTCGTCTTGAGGAGCGGAGCATCAAAACGCCGCTGGAAACCGAGCATCAGCGCGTCCGGCGCGGTCTGGTTCAGCTTCTTTACGAAGGCGCGGTCCGAGGCGAGCGAGGCCGTCATCGGCTTTTCGAGCAGCACCCGGAAACCGGCGCCGATCAGGAGCGTGGCGTGCTGCTCATGGTAGTCGGTCGGCGTGGAGCAGATGGCGGCGTTGGCGACGCCGGAGTCGATGAGCTGCTCGATGCTCGAGAAGCAGCCTACTTCGGCGCCCTGCTCGGCGGCGATGCGTTGCGCCTTGGCGAGGTCGGCGTCGACCAGCGCGACCAGCGTGCAGTTGTCCGTCTCGCGGGCAACCTCTTGCGCGTGCAGGGCGTGGAACTCGCCGATGCGCCCCAGCCCGATGACTGCCAGTTTCACTTGGTTGGCCATGACCATCACATGCTATCGGATTCCGATGGATGGTGGAGCATGCTGGGAAAGAAGAGCGGAGCTGAATCTCCGCGCCCGCTCAAGCACGCCCTCCGAGGCCGTTCGGTCAGGGCTGATTCTTCCTTACGAAGATTACGGGGCAGGCGGAACCGCTTGCCCCACTGCGGCTACTCCTCGTCGTCGGATTCCTCTTCGTCGTCGTCCTCATCGCTGGCTTCCAGGGACTCGACAACGTCGATGATCATGCCCGCGGGATCCCGGATCATGAAGTGCTTCTGGCCCCACTCCTCCACGGTCAGCGGCAACAGCACTTCCACCTCCGCCTCCTCGACCTTCTCGAACTCCCACTCCACGTTGTCGACCTCGAAGGAGTACACCATCCCGGCACCGGAGAACGCCCCGCGCAGGAACTCGGGTTGCGACGGGTGGTTGGGCTTGAGGAAGCCCAACTGAATGCCGGCGTCCGTTACCAGGTGAATGTACCAGTCCTCTTCAAATGCGACGCTGAAGTCGAAGATCCCCGTGTAGAAGTCGCGGCACTCCTCGAGGCGGTCGGTCGCGAGGACGGGGAAGAAGTCGTTCGGTCTAATGCTCTGCAAGGCTGTCTCCTGTGATCGTGGATCCTGAATCCGAAGTAATCTCTATTATCGTCGCTGCGGGGGGATGCAATCTCACGAAAAACGCAGTGGGGCGCCGGGCGTGCTCGACTCAGAAGCGGTAACGCAGGACAATCTGCAGGCTGCGCGCGCCTCCGGTCTGCAGGACGGGCGTCAAGCCGCTGCCCGGAGAGCCGGTGCCGAGCATCAGGTTGAGCGTGGATGGAGAGGTCCCGAACAGCGTGCTCGACAGAAATCGCGCCGGGTCGGCGAAGTTCGGATGGTTGAACAGGTTGAACGCCTCGAGCCGCAGGTGAAGCTGCTGCTTGTCGCCCAACTGGAACTTCCGGCGGAGCGCGAGGTCGATCTGGTGCATCCCGAATCCGCGGATGGCGTTCCGGCCCAGGTTCCCCTGTAGAGCGCTTCCGGCCGCGCTGAAGGCGTCGCGGTTGAGCCGCTGGCCGTTGGGCACCGACGGGTCCTCGATCCAGATCGGCTGGTTGGCGACAATGTTCGGACGGTAGGCATTGGCCAGGCTCAAACCCGACGAGTATTCCGAGTCGAGCACGCCGACGGGGAACCCGGTCCGCGCGCGCAGGATGCCGTCAATGGCCCAGCCTCGCAGCAGGCGGCCGGTGAACCCATTCCCGAACTGGGCCTGGCTCTCGTAGGTCACGGCCACGTTCAGGACCTGCCGCACGTCGAAGTCGGACGATCCAAGGTCCCCTGCGGCGGTGATGTCGGGCGAGACCCAGTGAAGCAGCGAGTCGCTCGAGGAGTTGTCGATCGAGTGCGACCAGGAGTAGGAAGCCAGCACCTCGACGCCGTGCGACATCGGCCGGCGGTACTGGACCTGCAAGCCGTTGTAGTCGGAGCGGCCGTTGTTGGTCGCCAGGGCGAGCACGTCCCGGAAGCTGCCGTCGATACCGATTTCCCGGCGCAGGAGATGCCGACCGGCCGCCCCGAGGTAGCCCACCGAGATGACGTCCCGCTCACCGATCCGCCGCTCGATGCTGACGTTCCACTGATCGACAGTCGGCAAACGCAGGTCCGGCGCGAAGCCGTACCGCATAAAGGTCTTCACAAACCCGTTCTTCGCGCTGCCATATTGAGAGAGGCTGAAGGGGCCGCCGTTCACGATGTCGGTGGCCACGCTCAACGTGGAGTCGAAGTATCGTCCCCAGCCGCCGCGGATGACCGTTCGCCCTTCTCTCGATGTCCGGAAGGCGAGGCCGACGCGGGGGGCGAGGTTCTTCGCCGCGTCCCTCCAGACAGGTGGGTAGTCCGCGGCTACCAGGTCAACCGAGGCGTCCGAGGTGGAGGTGGTCGTCGGCTCCTGGTTGGCCTCCCAGCGGAGCCCGAAGTTGGCGGTCAGCAGCGGATGGATGCGCCAGGTGTCCTCGATGTAGGTTGACATCTCGCTGAGACGGCTGGCGATGTGATACGCCGGGGACTGAGCGGTCCATAGCCGGCTGCTCGAAGCCAGATCAATGAAGGCTTCGGCGATCACGCTCAAGCTCTCGGCGCGGTCGAACCGTTCGGGCACGTAGTGGCGGTAGTTGAACCCGGCGCGGATCTGGTGCGACCCGAGGGAAAGCACCACGGAAGGCAGCAGTTGCCATTGCCGCTGCCGCTGGTCGCCCTCGGTACCGTTGATGACGTCGCCGACGCCCCCGATCGAGAGACGCAGCAGGTAATCGCAGGAAAAGGTCTGGGTCGGGAAGAGGTACTGCACAATCGAATCCAGGGAGCACGCCGTCGCCGCCAAGGTCTGCGGCCGCCACCAGGACTGGCCGGCGGCCGCCGACCGGTTCATCTTGAAGTCGAAAATCGCGTGGGAGCCGAGCCGGTAGCTGGTGCCGAGCGTCGCGGTCTGCGAGCGGATTGAGAGCTCGTTGACCTGGGTCGACGTAAACTCATTGGAACTCTGCGTGGCCGCGAATCGCCCGAAGGCGGTGAGCCGCGGCGTGACCGCATAGTCGAGCCGCAGGCTGCCGGTGTTGAGGCTTGACCGCCGGTCGTACTGCCCACGCCACTCGGCGAGATTCGAGTCGAGGGTTTCGCCGTTCGGCAGCGGGAACAGCTCGAGCGCCGGTTGCACCCAGTCGGGCGCGGCGCTACGGGCCACCTCGGTGGGCGCGGCCGAGTGCCAGGCGAAGGGCTCCTTCAGCCGCATCCCCTCGTAGGAGGCGAAGAAGAACGCCTGGTTACGCTTGATTGGGCCACCCAGGGAGGCGCCGTAGTTGTCGAGCGCCAGTTCCGAGTCACTGACGGCGTTGCGATTCGAGAACCAGTTGTTCGCATCGAGGGAGCCGCGGCGGAGGTACTCGAACACCGAACCGTGGAACTCGTTCGACCCCGACCGGCTCGACAGCAGCACCTGCGCACCCGGCAGGCTGCCGAACTCCGCCGCCGCGGTCGAGGTCTGTACGCGGAACTCCTCGAGCGCCTCGAGCGACACGATGCCGTGGAGGCTGCCGAGGGCGGTCATGCTGGGCAGCGAGCCGCCGGTGGTGCGGGCGGGCAGTCCGCCGCCGCTGACACCGGTGTTGGCGCTCACGCCGTCGACGATGAAGTAGTTGGCGCTAGGCCGCTGGCCGCTCGAACTGAACTGGCCGGGCTCGCCGCGCGTGGCTGGCGTCACCACCGTCCCGGGAGCGAACTCGAGCAGACTGAGCAGTCCGCGGCCGTTCAGCGGCAGATTCTCGATCCGATCGCGGCTGACGATGGTGCCCACCGAGGCGTCATCGCTGTTGAGCAGCGGCGGCGCGCCGCTCACGGTAACGGCTTCCGGAACGGTCCCGAGCGGGAGCGTGAAGTCGAGTCGTACGCCCTGCCCGGCATCCAGCTTGATGCCGAAGCGGATCAATGTCCGGAACCCGGTCCGGCGCACGGTGATCTTATAAAGACCGGGCTGGAGCGAGGCGACCGCGTACCATCCGTTCTGCCCCGACAGCGTGTGCCGGCGGAAACCGGTGTCCTGGCTGACCACGCTGATGGACGCCTCCGGCACCACCGCCCCGGAGGGGTCGAAGACGAGACCGGAGATGTCGGTATACTGCTGCGCCGACAGGGTGACGGAGCAGCAAAGGCAGACAACGGCAAGGCAACAGAGCGATGCGACACGCATGTGCCCGATCCTTATTCCAAGGTGTTCCGGACGTAGCCAGCGGCCCGAGCCCGGAGCCGGGCCAAGCCGGCGAGCGTCTGCTCCGGAAGCTCTTTGGGTGGCCGGTCAGTGGCCACCCCCCCCAGCATACCAGCGAGTAGCTCTTCGACACCCCGGGCTTCATCAAAAAGTTCATCGGTCGCGGTTTGCCAGGTGCCGGCCGACTGAAGGAGCGGCGTCGTGGGCGTGGCAGCTTCGGCGATGGGCCGCAGCGCGGGGCGGCATCCTTCCTCGAGCGTCGCGACCAGCCCGGCGGCGGCGACGGCGTGTTCCCGGCGCAACGCGAGCAGCGTGTCGTGATCCTCGGCGCTCAGCTCGGACTCGATGGGCGACGGGAACCGCTCGGCGAGCCGGCGCAGCGCATGCAGGTGCGCCATCATCTCATCGCTGACCGTCAGGGTCTGGTCAACGAACTCCTCGTAGACGAGGCGCCCGCCGAGCTGCTTCTCAATCTCCGACTGCAACTGCTCAATGCCGGGCTGCCGTCTCACGCCCTGGGCCACCGGCCGGCGGGAGGGCAGCGGCGTTGTGGCCGGCTCGCTGAGGTGCAGAGCCACGTGCGGCATACCGGCCAACTCGTCCTGAAGTTCTTCCTCGATTGCGGGACTGACGCCGACGCCGGTTACCAGCACCTTGCCGTCTTTGCGAGTCACGTCGACAGGCTCGCCGAGGTCGGCGCCGAGGCGGCGCAGCACGGCGAACACGTGCAACTCCTCGCCGGGGGTCGCCGGACGAACGATCTCGCGGGAACGATCATGGTTCGCGGCCGGCGCGGGCGGCGGTTTGGCGGAAGCAACGGTTTGTGGCGGCGCTTCGGCGGGGAGCGCCGGGCCGAGCTCGGTCATCTCGATCACCGGACGGTCGCCAAAGCGCCAGGTGCCCTGGACCGGGCGGAGATCCTGCCAGGTCAACTGCAGGGTCGCTTCGGTGAGGCTGCTGGAGCTGGTGGTCGTACGAATCCGGTAGTGGTTATGCTCGGGCGCGGCCTGATCCTCGACGGCGACGACCTCGTCGCGCTTGTCGGCCAGCGTCTCGCGCCAGGCGGCGAAGGAACGGGCACTGAGCGGATCGGCCCAGCTGTAGTGTGCTTGCTCGAACAGTGGCTCCAGCCCGGCCAGCGCCTCGGTCTCGGCGGGTGTCCGGGTGCCGGCTTTCGCGTTCTCATTGCCGATGACCCGGGTGAGCCGGGTCCCGGCGGTGCGCACTTCGATCCGCTGCGGGACGTCGGGGCGCGACTCGGCCGCCACCGCCGCCTTACTGAGCAGCTCGGCGGCCTGAACCGACGGCGCGTTGCGGAACTGGTCCACGATCAGCAGCGCGATCAGGACCATGGCCACCCCCACCGACACGCGCATCGGCTGAACGGCGAATCGGAACCCCGCCCGCAGGCGGTCCAGCCAGGACGGTCCCTCGCCGGCCTCGTCGACCGCCCCCATGCGGCTGTCGATATCGAACCAGGGCTGGGGTGGTTCCGGCAGGCCGGCCTGCAGCACGGTCTCCCGGTAGCGGACGCACTCCCCGATGGTTTTCTGGATCTCGTCCAGCTCGGTGCGGCACTTCCAACAGCTCGCCAGGTGTGCTTGTACCTTCTTGGTTTCCCTTCCACCAAGCTCGCCGTCCGCGTACCGCAGGAGGTCGCCATCACTGGGGTGGGCGTTATTGAGCCTCTTCATGGGTCAACCTCCTCAACCGGGCAATGGCCCGGCGCATGAATTCGCCCACCGCCGAGGCGCTGATGCCGAGGGTCGCGCCGATCTCCGTATAGCGCAGGCCCTCGAGCCTCAGGAACAGGCAACGTTTCTGCTGCTCGGACAGGTTCTCGACGGCGCGGTGGAACCGGAGCCGGCGCTCCTTGTCGATCAGCTTTGTCTCGGCGGAATCTTCGGAGGCGACCAGCCGCGTCTCGAGCTCGGGGTCGAACGCCCGCAGCGATTGCTGCTGCGCCCGCACCTTGAGCCCGTAGTTGTGCGCGACACGGAAGATCCAGGCTCTCGGATTTTGCACGTCCACGTTTTTGCGTAGCGTGACATAGAGCCTCAGGAAGACCTCCTGGGTCGCCTCCTGTGCTTGCGGCGGGTGAAGACCGAGTGTGAGCAGGTACCGATACACGTCCTGGCGAAGCTCGTGGAACAACTCCGCTACCTGATCCTGGTGCGGATTCGTGGTGTTTGATGGAACAACCCTGAACACTGCTTCGCTGTACGCCTTGCTTGACATCGAGTGAAACCGGCTTCACACTGCCGCACTACCAAAGACCCGAAGGGGTTGGCGTGCAACTACACCCGCTGATCTGTTTTTCTTTCCGGATGCCGGGGCGGGAGCGGCGTTCGGAATCGCCGGGCGGTGCCGGCGCGCGAGGGGCCGAACGGGTCCGGGCGGACAAACCGGACGACCTGCCTCGGTCAAGAGGTTACCTCGGCGGTACTTGGTCCGCCACTACCTTCCAGGAGCCAATCGGCTCGCCACAGGCCGACGGGCCCGACATCGCTCAGTTTGAAGCGCGCCCTCCGAGGGACGGAGGACAGGCTTCGGGCCCATTCGGGGCCTGGAGCCCCGATCCCCCTTGTTGGGCAACCTGAGCGACGGTCGGCCGGCGGGCCTGCCCCCTTGCGAGCCGATTGGTCTGTCCTGGTCTCGTCGAACGCGCGCTTACCGGGCCCGCGGATCCACCTTCCGGCCGGCGTAGCCCTTGTCCAGGTCGCTAAAGGGGCCGGGGAATCGGGTGCCGCCGGTCGCCTCGCCACGGAAGTCGGTATCGATCCCGTTGAAGGTCTTCACCTTCTTCAGGTCGCCGTCCACCGAGAGCGTCAGCTCGAGCGTATCGGGATCAAACTGGGCGTCGACGTTGGCCGTGATGCCGTTCTTTTCCCAGCCGTAGTACTGCTGCCAGAATTCGAGATCCAGCCACTGGGGCGGCTCGGGGAACTTGATCCTCAGGTATGCCGACCTTAGCCCGCCGTAGATGTTCCCATCGGATTCGTTGTGCTGATTGGTGAACTCGATGGCGGCCCTGCCAATGCGCGTAAAGATGTTGTTGTAGACCCGGTTGTTGCGGGCATCGACGGTGTGGCCGCCGATGGGACGCGGCGCCCTCAGATCCGGATGTGCTGCCGACTCCGACATCGTTGCAGTCGACAAACAGGTTCTGCGCCACGATCGTATTATTGGTGTCGCGGATCAGAACGCCGCCCTGCACCTTAGAGAAGATGTTGTTGTCGATCTGGTTCAGCTCGTCGCTGCCCTCGATGTGGATGCGCGTGCGGGTTCACGTCGCCGGGAATATCGGCGAACACGTTGCCCGTGATGCCGGTCGTTGGCGTTGCCTGATGTCGAGCCAGATGCCGTTGGCGTGGCGGATGTGCCGGACGACGTTGTTGCGGAACAGCAGGTTCTTGCGCGGTGGTGCATTTCGTGCCGCCGGACTCGGACATCTGCGCCGCGTCCTGCCAGCCGACCCATTCGAAAAGGTTCCTCTCGACGAGCACGTAAGGGATCCCTCCGGGCCGCCGGTTCCGCCGAGCCCCTCGATGCCGCAGTAGCGGAAGGTGTTGTCGCGAACGACGTCGAAGCCGACCGGGACGGGCGGACGCGACGCGGCCCAGTCCTCGTTGCCGATGTCGAGGCCGACGCTGTTGGCCCACTCGAAGGTGTTGTCCTCAAAGATGAAGTGGTTGCCGCGATTAGTGGAGACCATGCCGCGCTGCGGAACCGGGAAGCCGTTGCCCGCGTGCTGGAAGGTGATGCCCTTGACGCGGATGTAGCGACTGATAGCGCTTGGCCGGCGAAAAGATCTGCTCCTGGGTCGTGATCTCGATCGTGTGATTCGCCGGGTCTCGTCGTTCGCGAGGCGGATGTGCAAGGTCATCCGTTCTGCTCCACCCACACCTTGCCCTGCATAGGGCTGAATTCCTCGAACAGCGGCTGTCCAGTGAACTTCGCTGAAGAAGTTCAGCGAGCGCGCCGATCGTGCCGGCAAGTCCCTCGGCGACTCCACCGGCTCGAGCGGCCTGCCGTCGACGAACACCATGCCGCGCCGGCGGAAGTAGTTCGCCATGTTGTCCTTCGCGTAGTTGATCCAGTAGCGGTTGCCGATGCACGTTATCCACTTCGAACGGGTTGTAGCCGGTGGGAAACAGGTACGGCGTCGAGCTTCAGCTCCCAGGCCTTCACCGGCTGGCTTCGAGTCTCCGGGTCAAAGCCGTAGCTCCACTCCCATCACCCGGCTTCCAGTCGGTGACCACGGCCGAACCCTTCACCACTACCTTCGGCGCCCGGCGCAGCCTCGTAGCTGATCATGGCGTCGGGGCCAGTGCCGCCGCGCGCGGGCTGGATCAGCTCGCGATAGACACCTTCCGCGATCACGACGCGCTCGCCCGGCTGAAGGATCTGCGCCGCGTGGTTGATGGTCTTGAAGGGCTGCGTCCTCGTGCCGGGCCCGAGTCGTCGGCATTCGTGGCCTGCACGTCGACGTAGTAGGTCTTGCGTGAATGTGCAGCGGCTTCTCCCACATCGGAAACTCGGTGCCGTCGGGCAGGGTAGTATCGGCCGCTGGAGCAACGGCGGTCCAAAGAAGAGCGATGAAGATGGACGGGATGAAGTGCAGACCGGGTCGCCTGATGAACATCTTGTCGGATTCCTTCCCACCGGGGCCGAGCGTCCGTATGGGCCCCTGGCCGTTCGAGTATACTGCACGCTGTCAAGGAAAGGGAACCCGTCAAGTCTGAAGATCCTGGGAGATCGTACCACTTTGCCGTCGTGTCTTCGCGGCACACCCCGTCAATTTTATTTCGTTTGCGTGTCAAATAGTATATTTATCATGCATATACACGGACATTTCTGTGAATGTTTCTGGAGCTGGCAGCACGTCCGCCCGGTGCTATCCAGCCTCGGACGAGGCTCTCAAACGAGCCGTCCCGAGGGGCAATTCCGGACCGTTGCGAAGCAAAGATCAAGTCCGACCGGCGGTGTCTCGCGGCGTCTGGATCCGGCCGGGAGCGCCTCACCGGGACAGGCGTGCAAAGGATACCATGGGCAGGGACGCCACGGCTCCGTCGCCACCGGGAAGTCATTGAATCCACTCATTGAAACCGGTACCGGCTGAGTGGTGACCGGTTCTCCAACGCGGCGGGGATGGCCAAGCGTCCGGCACGGCTGAAGGGGGCTCGCTCGGATGGGTGCCGTGAGCAGGCTGACAAATGTCTGACAAAATCCACGTAGCGAGGCGCAAGTCACTGGTAATACTGAGATTGGCTGGTATACTTCTCGGAGGAACCGCCACGGCGGGCCTTCGCCTCAATCGAGCGAGGCAAGACGCAAGCAACTGAAAACACTCAGATTAGCTGTTACGCTCTTCGGAGGAACATGCACTGGATTCGTGTATCGTCAGTAATCGGTCTCCTACTGTTCGGACCGGCGCTAGCGAACGCCACCCTCGTTTTCGACGATTTCACGCAAGACCAAGGGCTGCTGAGCGGCAACGACTTCTTCAATGCCGTGCTCGCCACCGGTGGGGCAGTGATCATCGGTGGCGAGCGCGAGACCAGCACGGTCGGCGCCGGCCAGACATTTCTCGCCAGCGGCGGACAGGCAATCGTTACCACGGCGGACCTCGGCGCCGTGTCACTCCTCTACGACGGTACGACGCTATCGCCACTGTCCAACGTCGATGTCTCGCAAGGGGGAGTCAATGACATCCTCATCCTCGACGTGGCCGCCATCTCGGGATCCTGGGCTCCGTCGGTGACGTTTGTCGACGGCGCCTCGTTCGCCACCCTGTCCTCGCCGCCGTCGATCACCTCGGCGGGGCTGGCGACGATCCCGCTGGCCTTCCCTCCGTTTTTCGCGCTGGGCGGGTTCACTTTCACCGGTGCCGGCGTGGACGCGATCTCCTTCGACCTGGCGTCGACGACGAGCGGTGCGGCGTCGATTACCCTCAACAGCATCTACGTCACGAGCAGTACCGCGGCCACGGTTCCGGAACCGGGTTCGCTGGGGCTGACGGCCGCCGGACTGGCGGTGTTGTGGTTCTGGCGGCGGCGGACCGCTGCGGCCTCGGTGCCTAAAGGGACCGAGCGCCCATAGGGATGAAATTCACGCGGAGTCGGGGCTGAAGCCTAACCAACGCCACGAGGTGCAGCTTCCCAAAGGTGCGCGACTTTCAACGGAGTGTGGGGCCTGCTCTCGGCCTGCTCGGGGCCTAATGCTGCTCCACGCCGAGCGGGGCGGCGTCCGTGCCGGTGGGCTCGGCGGGTGGCTGGGCTTGGCCGGAACCCGACGTCCGGCGGAGGACTATGTCGCCGCGGTCGGTGCGAAGGGTCACGTTGGCCGAAGTGCCCGGGGGGCCGGACATGGTGGCACCGTGCCCCTCGACACTCTCGATTGACACCCGCCCGCCGAACTCGTTGACGGCTTCGCCGTGCTCGGTGGTGGCAGCGATAGCGAACCGGGCATGTTCCGGCAGCGCCAGCGTGATATCCCCGGCCCGCACCTGGACGTTGATCGAGCCCGGATCGGCGTTCTCCGGACGCAGGTCGACGTCACCGCGATCGATGTCGAGGTCGACCGCGCCGGTGAAGTGCGACAGGTGAACATCCCGCGAGGCCGTCTTGAGGGTGACCGGCCCGACGAGGTCCTCCCCAGTCAGATCGCCGAGCGCCATCCGGATCTGGCCCGGCGTGCGGGCGACGTGCAGCTCGGTACGGCGGCTTTCGAAGACGAGCGGCTGGGCCAGGCTTCGCAGCGTGAGCTCGCCGGAATAGGAGCCGTTGATAGTCACCTGTCCGGCGATTCGATCGAGCTCGACGTCGCGGCCGCGGCCGCTCAAGTCGGCCGCACCCTTCAGATTGACGATGCGGATAATGTCGCTGCGCCGCAGGTCGACGCGCGCGTCGCCGCCGATCTCGGCGAGGCGCACAGCGGCATTCTCACTCTCGATGGTGACGTTGCCGTCGATGTTGGCGACATCGAAGTCGCCGGAGCGGCCGCGGCCGGTAACCGAGGCGCCCTTGGGAACGGCGATCTCGAGGTCGGCGGCCACGCGGGAGCCGCTGTCGGCCCGCTCCTGGTTGGTCCGGATCACGATCTGGTCTCCCTGCTCGACGATCTCCAGTGGACACTTGTTGTTGGCCTCTTCGGCGTCCTTGGCGTCGAACGCCCGCACGGTGGTCCGGCCCTCGACGGTGACCTCCTGGGTGTCACCTCCAGCCACGCGGACGTTTCCGCGGAGATTCTCGATGTAGATTTGCGGCGTGGCGCCGGCGTCGTGCCGGGCCGAGACCGGATAGTCGAACGCCTCGCCGAAGACTTCAAGGCCGTGCATCGTAATCCGGGCCCGGGGCCATTCCTCACGGACATGGTGCGTGCCCGCCCCAAAGAGACTGATAAGGATGATGAGCGCCCACTCGCCGCCACTGATGCCCGCCCGGGGGAGCGGCCGGGATCGGGCCGCCAACACCAGGATCTCGACCAGGCGCAGGGCGCCCCAGCCAATCAGCAGGAAGGGCCAGTATGCGGCGGCCACTTCGAGGAGCGACAGATCGTAGCCGAGGTTCTTGGCCAGAATCAGCCCTCCGACCGCGATCAGAATCAACGGGGCAACCAGGGATCCACGTCGCATCGCCATCACCTTTGCCTCTACGCGCCCGGCCCCGCCGGCTGCCGCGATCCAAACGAGTGCTCGAGCAGTTTGAGGACGCCGAAAGCGATGATCAGCACCGGCCAGGTCCGCGTGAAGCTGAACGAGCCGTACTGGTCCATCAGGAACAACACGCCCAGAGTGATAAGCATGATCGGTCCGCGGACCGCCGTCATCAGGGTTGCGTTATGCATTTCGAACGCTCCTATCGGTTGTCGCTTTCCGGAACGCGGCGGCGGTTCATCAGCATCCAGACACCGGCCACGATCAACAATACGGGCCAAAAGCGCCCCACCTGGTAGAGCTGAATGACGTCCAGGGTAAGCAGCAGGAAGAGCCCGCCAAGAGCGATCAGCACGATCGGACCGGCCTGGGAGCTGGACTTCCCCTTGAGCGGGATAAGGCTCGAAAACTCGTCGACGACCTCGCCGGCCTGTCTCTTCTTGGCCGTGTGGAACGCCTCGAAGGCCATGTAGAAGATCCAGACCGAAATCAGCATTCCGAGCATTGGCGCGAGGCCGCCGGCTCCGCCGCCGCTGATGATCGAGATCAGCAATCCGAAGATCACCACATGGACCAGTCCCTTGGCGTACTGGGCGTTGTAAATGGCCCCGACGCCGGGGATCAATCCGAGGATGAAAGCGAGCCCCGGCGAGACGCTGGTATCCACGCGTCGCGGGGGGGCGCCGACGTCCCACTCCGATGCGGGCGGCGGCGGTGGCGGCGCCGCAGAAACCGGCACATGCTCGGCGCAGAAGATGATGTCGTTAATGACCCGGGCCTGCTCGGCAGATAGAGGTATGCCGCACACCCGGCAGTATCCGAACGGCTTCGGCGGAGCCGCCGGTTCACCGGAGGCAGCCTCGGGGGCGTCCGCCGGGGTACCGATCAGATCTCGATTCTCTTCCTCGCTGTTCATTCCGCTAGACTCCTTTCGCCCTCTTCGTGAACATGGCCGGCGTCGCCCGGAGGGGGCTGCGCCTGACCTGGTACGGGAGCAATCGCATCGGCGCCGGGTGCACCGCCATCCGGCGGTTGCCCGTCCTCGGTGCTCCATTCGTTCAACCGGTTTTGGATCTCGTAGACGACGCGCAGACTGCGGTAGTACTTCACGACACCGTCGTAAGCCTGATAGAAGCGATCGCCCACGGCGTCCCAGACCTGCACCGGGTTCAGGTCTTCCGGGGTCAACTGCCGCCCGGGAATGCCGGCGAACTTGGCCAGCAGCGAGAACGAGAGAATCGTCATCGCCATCCCCATGGCGAAGCGCGGCTGCAGGACCGGTTCGAGGAACCGGGCGAACAGGCCCAGGATTCCACCGTGGCGCTGCTGCCTCGCCGCAGGGGCGGCAAAGAGCAGCCGCGTCACCAGCTCCGGCGGCGGCTCGACCGGCTGGACCCGGGCGAGGAACTCCACTGCGGCGCTGGCGTCCCGGACCGCCTCGGCACAGGTAGCGCACTGGGCGAGATGCGCCTCCACGGCCGCGTTCCGCAGGCCGTCGAGCGTCCCGTCGACATAGTCGCAGAGCAGTATGTCCACTTCCGCGCACGTCATCGCGCTACCCTTCGCGTTGGAGGTGTCAGACAACGACTTTCTGCCTCCTCAAGATGCGGGCCAACTCCGCCCGCCCCCGGTTCAGCCGCGACTTGACCGTGCCCTCCGGCACGCGCATGACCGCGGCAATTTCCTTATACTCCAACTCCTCGAGATCTCTCAGAATCACTGCCTCGCGCAGATCCGGCGACAGCCGCTGCAGGGCTCCCTGCAACAGCTCGCTCGCTTCCCGTCCGGCCAGCATGGCCTCGGTCCTTCCGCCGACCAGGGACTTCTCCTCGATCATCGGCAGTTGTTCCTCGATCGAGTCGGTCGACCGCGCCATTCGAGACCGGCGATAGTGGTCGATCAACAGGTTCCGGGTGAGGCGCGCGAGCCACACCGCGAAGGTCCCTTCCTTGGGCCGGAAGCTTTTCAGGCTCCGGAACAGGCGGAGGAAAACCTCCTGGGTAATGTCCTGGGCCTCGGTTTGCCCGTTGGTGAATCGATAGCAGATCGCGTAGACTCTTTTGGTGTGGGTGCGAACCAGGTCTTCCCAGGCGATCTCGTCCCCCTTCAGGCAACGCTCCACGAGGCTGGCATCGGGGTCCACGATCTCTCTCGAAAAAGTACGGCCCTCAAACTTCCGCGACGAGGCCCAGCCCGTTCGGGGTGCCCCCCACGCCGTCGTCTGAGCTGTCGCAATCGCCGCCATTTCTCACCTTTGAAAGAGTTAGGGAATCGACCGTCCGCCGGAGTCCGCCTCCGGAGAAACCCGATTCGTCCTTCCAGTATGAGAAACGAGGTTCTATCATTAGAAGTTCACTCTGTTTCGCTGTTCGACCGATTGACTAAGTCGAGTCCCGGCGGGCAGCGGACGCCGACGGAC
>CAWELS010000013.1:0-13066 GCA_963809945.1 Bryobacterales bacterium
TTGTGCCGCCTCGACTCGTACGTATTGCTCGGGCTATGGGGACTTCATTAGAATAAGATTGTGCTTTCCGATCCTGCCCTCGAGGCATCCATATCCCAACTGAATCGCGTCCGCCAGGAAATCGGCAAGGTCATCGTCGGCCAGCAAGGCGCCGTCGATGGTGTGCTCATCTGCCTGCTGGCCGGCGGGCACGTCCTGCTCGAAGGCGTTCCCGGCCTGGGTAAGACCACACTGCTGAGAACGCTGGCCCGGGTGCTGCACCTGAAGTACTCGCGGATCCAGTTCACGCCCGATCTGATGCCGGCCGACATCGTCGGCAGCATGGTGGTCGAGACCGACGACGGCGGCGGCAAGTCGTTCCGCTTCCAACGCGGACCGATCTTCGCCCACCTCGTGCTCGCCGACGAGATCAACCGTGCTACGCCCAAGACGCAGTCGGCGTTGCTCGAAGCAATGCAGGAGCGGACCGTCACCTCCGGCACCAGCAGTCACGAGCTCGAGCGGCCGTTCCTCGTGATGGCCACGCAGAACCCCATCGAGATGGAAGGCACCTACCCGCTGCCGGAAGCCCAGCTCGACCGCTTCCTGATGAAGGTCGTGGTCGACTACCCGACCCGCGCGGAGCTCAACCGCATTGTCGAGCGGACGATCCAGCGGGAGGTCACCGACATCGACACGGTCATCGGCCGGGACGAGATCCTGGCCCTGCGCGAGACCTGCCGGCAGGTACTGGTGGCCCCTCACGTCCAGGACGTGGCCATCGACCTGGTGATGTCCACGCAGCCGGGCAGCGGCCAGGCCCACGCCCTCGCCAAGAAGTACATCCGCTACGGCAGCTCGCCGCGCGGGGCCCAGGCGCTGGTCGAGTGCGGCCGTGTGCTGGCGCTGATGCGGGGACGCCTGAACCTGAGCATCGACGATCTGCGCGAGCTGGCTCCGGCCGTGCTGCGGCACCGTCTCATTCTGAACTTCGACGCCCACGCCGACGGCCGGACCGCCGACTCGATCCTGACCGACCTGATCCAATCGGCCACCGCGGCAGCGGCATGATGCCGAAATGCTACTGACCCCGTACCACAGTCGACCGAGGCACTCTTCGGGGAGCGGGCGGTTTCGCCCGCCAGTGTAATTCCCCTCCCATCCCGAAGCAGGCGTCCCTCGGCTCGCCAAGTGCCATCGCCTCGCCGCCCGGTCCGAAAGAGCCTTCCCCACCCAGGGTTCTATACTGAAATTGGGCCGTTCCTTCCAGCCTTGCGGAGAGCTTCCTTGCGCGCGCGACCGCTGATTGATCGACAATTCCTGGAGAAACTCGAGCGCCTGACCATTCAGTGGCAGAAGTCGTTCCCCGGCTTGGTCGGCGGACACACCTCGTCCCGTTACGCCGGACCCGGCCAGGAGTTCCTCGACCATCGCCACTTTCACGCCGGCGACGACCTCCGTGGCGTCAACTGGCGCGCCTACATGCGCTTCGAGAAGCTATTCACCAAGATGTTCCACGTCGAGCCACGCATCCCGGTCCGCCTGCTGCTCGACATCAGTCTCTCGATGGGCACCGCCGGCGGCTCGAAGTTCGAGTACGCCCGCCGCCTCGCCGCCGCCCTCTGCTACGTCGGCCTCGTCCGGCTGGATTCGATCACCATCCTGCCCTTCCATGACCGCCTCGACGATGCCTTCACCTGCTCGGGCGGCCGCCACCGCTTCGGTCCCACGGCCGAGTTCCTCTCGAACCTCGAGCCGTCCGGAACCACCCGTTTCACCGAGGTCGTCCGCGCCTTCACCGGCAAGCACCCGCAGCGCGGGCTCACCATCGTGATCTCCGATTTCCTCGGCGAGGAAGGCTTCGCCAAGCCGCTCGGCCTCCTGTCGGACTTCGGCCACGAACTGTTCCTCCTCCAGGTCTGGGACCACGATGACCGTACCCCGCCCTGGGAGGGCCGCCTCGAGCTCACCGACGCCGAGACCGGCGCTATTGAGGAGCTCGAGTTCGACGCCCGCGCCCGCCGCGCCTACACCGAGGCCTTCGACAGCCATGCCCGTGCGCTCGAGCGCGTGGCCGCCTCGAGTACCGGCCGGTTCGCCGGCCTCTCCACCAGCGACGACCTGGAGGAGGCCCTGTTCGGCCCCGTGGCCCGTGCCGGAGGCGTTCGATAGGTGTTCTTCGCCAACCTCAGCGTGGCCGAGTTCCTGGCCTTGTTCGGCGTCGCCAGCGCCGTCGTCGTGCTGCTCTACCTGCTCGATCAAAACCGCCGCCGGCAGGTGGTCGCGAGCCTGCAGTTCTTCCGGCAGGCCGCCCGGCCGACCCTCCGGCGCCGCTCGAAGATTCGCGAGCCGCTGTCCCTGCTGCTGCAGCTCGCCGGACTGCTGCTCCTGCTCCTCGCTGTCGCGCAACCGCGGTTCGGCAGTGAGAACCAGCCCGTCCGCGACCATGTCCTCGTCCTCGACACCTCGGCCTGGATGGCCGCCCGGACGGCCGATGGCACGCTGATGGATCAGGCCCGCCGGACCGCCCTCGCCTACCTGCGGACAGTCCCGCCGGGCGACCGCGTGCTCCTGCTGCGCGCCGGCACCCCGACCACCCCGGCCACCAGCTTCGAGACCGATCGCCAGGCGATCGAGGAGGCAATCCGGACGACCGTGCCTGGAGCTGGGGCGCTCGACGTGGACCGCGCCATCGAGACCGCCGACCGCATCCGCGCCGCGCACGGCGGCACGCCCGGCGAGATCGTCTACGTGGGCTCGGTCCGCACCGCGGGCGCCGAAGCGCCGAGCCACGACATCGCCAACCTCCGCTACCTGGCCGTCGATGAATCCGCCAGCCTCGAAAACCGCGGCCTGCGGCGCATCGGCCTGCGGCATTCGATCGACGACCCGCGCGAGTGGGAGGTCTACGTCGCCGTCCGCAACCAGGGTGCGCGGACCGCCAGCGTCCAGGTGGCGGCGCAGTTCGCCTCCTCACCCGCCGTCTACCGGGAGCTGACGCTCGCCGGTGGCGCCGAACAGGAGTTCACCTTCCCGCTGCGATCGCAGGCGGCCGGCACGCTCGAGGTCCGCCTGCTGCCCGAGGATGCGCTCCCCGAGGACAACCGGGCGGCAATCGAGCTGCCGCCGCGGGCGCCGGTCCGCATCGCGGTCTACACGGAACAGCCGGACCGGCTGCGTCCGCTGCTCGAGGCCAGCCCCATGGTCGAGACCGAATACCACCAGCCCGGCGACAACGCGCCGGCCGCGGCCGACATGCTGATCCTCGACCGTTGCAGCCCGAGCTTCACCCCGCAAACCGACGCCCTCTGGATCCTGCCGCCGGCCGGCTCCTCGCCCGTTCCCCTGGGCCGCGAGCTGCGCCACGCGGAGGTCACCAGTTGGGACCGCGACCATCCGGTGAGCGCCGGGCTCGAGACCCGCGAGCTGGCCTTCGACTCCGCTCGTCTCCTCGCAACCGGACCCGGCGACACGGTGCTCGCCGCGACCGCCGGCGGGCCGGTAGCCGTGGCCCGCGACACCGGATCCCGGAAGCTCGTCGTGCTGGGCTTCGATCCGATGGCCCCCGGCGCGCGGTATGACCTGGCCGCCCCGCTGCTGTTCGCCAACACCATCCGGTGGATGAAGCCGGAGGTCTTCCGTCAGTGGGAGCTGACCACGGGCTCTCCCGGAGCGGTATCCGTTCCCCTCCAGGCGCCGCGCGAGGCCGGCGATGTCCGAGTCGCCTATGAGGACGGCGAGCAGGTGCCGTTCACCGTCGACGACGAGGCGATCCGGTTCTATGCGGGACGCCCCGGCATCGTCCGCGTCACGGCGGGCAGTCGCGAGATCGTCTACTCGCTCAACCTGCCGGCGGTGGCCGACGGCCGCTGGACGCCGCCGCCCGAAGCGGCCCGCGCGCTGCCGGGCGTCGTCGAGCGGACCAGCCAGGCAAGCGACATCTGGTATTGGCTGGCGCTCGCCGGTAGCCTCTGCCTCTGGTTCGAGTGGCTGCGCTACGGCCGTGGCCGCACCGTGGAAGCGAGGCCGGCGCCATGATGTTCGAGCGCCTCTGGATCCTCGTCTTCCTCCTCCTGCCGCTCGGTTGGACCGCCTGGGAGTGGCGCCGGTCAAAGCAGCGTTCCGGACTCCTGATCAAGGCGCTCATGCTGGCGTTGGTCATCGTGGCACTCGCCGGTCCGGTGATCTCGACGTGGGATTCGCGCGCCGCCGTCGCCGTTCTGGTCGATACCTCCGCCAGTACCTCGGCCTCCGACCTCTCGACGGCCTCGGCGCTTGCCAACCGCATCGAGCGCGCCCGCGGGCGCAACCTCGTCCAGGTGATGCCATTCGCCGCCGGGACCCGCGCCCCGGAGCCTTCGGAATACGATGGCGCCCGCTGGCAGCTCAACGCAACCCCCGGCGCGCCCGGCCGCTCCACCGATATCGAAGCGGCCGTCGTGGACGCCGTCTCCGCGCTGCCCGCCGGCGCCGTGTCCCGCATCGTCCTGATCTCCGACGGCAAGGAGAATCGCGGCAGCGCCGCCCGCGCGGCCTGGCAGGCTCGGGAACTGGGTATCCCCATCGACACCTACGCCCTTGACGGTCGCCCCCGGCCGCGGCTCTCGCTCGACTCGGTGAGCTTCCCCGGCCTGGTCTTCGCCGGCGAACAGTTTTCGATCGACATCCAGGCGGCCTCGCCGGCCGCCGTCGATGGCGTCGTCCGCGTCCACGCCGAGGGCCGCGAGCTCGGGACGACGCCCGTCCACCTCGCCCAGGGTGTCAACCGCGTAACCGTCCGCGCAAGCCTCAACTCCGAGGGCGCCTTCGACGTCGCCGGCGAGCTCGACGCCGCCGCCATGGGCACGGTGCGCTTTGGCCAGGCCGTCTCGGTGCGCCGGCCGCGCCTGCTCTACGTGTCGCAGGACCCAGCCGGGACCGGGCAGCACCTCGTAGGCGCGCTCGAGGCGGGTGAGTTCGAGGTCCGGCAGACCGATGCGATTCCCGGTCGCGGCCTCGACGAGTACCAGGTGATCGTACTCAACAACTGGAACCTCGAAGCGGTCCCGGCGTCCGCTAAGGAGGCCCTCGAGGAGTTCGTCCAGCGGGGCGGCGGACTGCTCGTCATCGGCGGCGAGAACAACCTCTACGTCGACGATCGCGGCCGCCCGGAGGATCCGCTCGAGCGTACCCTGCCGGCCAAGCTCGTCCCGCCGCGCTCCCCCGAGGGCACCTGCGTCATCCTCATCATGGACAAATCCTCGTCCATGGAAGGCCGGAAGATGGAGCTGGCCCGGCTGTCGGCCATCGGCGTGGTCGACAACCTGCGCCCCGAGGACCGGGTGGGCGTGCTCATCTTCGACAACTCGTTCCAGTGGGCGGTGCCGATCCGGAAGGCCGAGAACCAGTCGCTGATTAAGCGGCTGGTGTCCGGGATCACGGCCGACGGTGGCACGCAGATCGCTCCCGCCCTCGAGGAGGCCTACCGTCGCAGTCTGCCGGTCAAGGCCACCTACAAGCACATGGTCCTGCTCACCGACGGGATCTCCGAGGAGGGCGACAGCATCGCCCTGGCCCAGCAGGCGAACAACAACCACGTCACCATCTCGACTGTCGGCCTGGGGCAGGACGTCAACAAGACTTACCTCGAGAAGGTGGCCAAGCTGGCCGGAGGCCGGTCCTACTTCCTGACCGATCCGTCGGGGCTCGCGCGGATCCTGCTGCGCGACGTCATGGAACACACCGGCAAGACTGCGGTCGAGGAGGAGGTCCAGCCCGAGGTGCTCAAGAAAGCGGAGGTGCTGGCCCACCTGGACGATGCCCCGCTGCCGCCGCTCGAAGGGTACGTGCGGTACGAGAGCAAGCCGGGCGCCGAGACCATCCTGCAGGTCGGCAATACCGATGAGAAGAGTCCGCTGCTGGTTCGCTGGCAGTACGGCCTGGGACGGGCCGCCGTCTTCTCGTCCGACGCCAAGAGCCGGTGGGCCGCGGCGTGGGTCGGCTGGAAAGGGTTTGACACCTTCTGGATCAACGTGCTGCGGGACCTGTTGCCACGGACGACGGCCGGCGATACGACTCTCACCCATGACTCGGCCGACAACGAGCTCATCGTCGACTACCGGCTTCCCCGCTTTCTCCAAGAGCCGGCGACGATCCCGGAGATCTTTGTCCTGGGTCCGAACGGCTTCCGCCAGCCGCTGCCGGTCCAGCGGGTCGCGGCCGGCGCCTTCCGCGGCGAGGTGCGGATCGGTGAGGATCGCGGCTTCTACCGGGTCATCGCCACCGGCGATGGCCGGCTCTTCCCCGAGGCGGGGCTCTATCTCGTAGAGAAGGAGCTCGAGGACTACGGCGCCAACCCGGACCTGCTGCGCCGGCTCTCGGCGTTCACCGGCGGGCGCTTCAGCCCCGATCCCGCGGACGTCTTCGATACCGGCGGCCAGGCCGTCCAGACGCATCTGGCGCTCTGGCGATGGCTGCTACTCCTGGCAGTGGTGTTGAACGTGGCCGAGGTAGCCGTTCGCAAGTGGCGGCGCATCGGCGCGGCTCGCGCAGCCCGTCGCGGATAGCGTTCGTCGCCCGGCGTGCTGTGTTCCCTCCGAGGTCATCCTCTTCGGCGAGCCCGAACGCTCATTGTCCAGCATGACGTTTATCCCGGGGGGCAGCTCTCGCCGGGCCATCACGGCTCCGTTGAAAGCCATCGTGGGGCGGGCTTCAGCGGGACCACCGCGCGGGCCGCGAGTGGAACAAGGATCAGACCCACATAGGCCGGATCCCCGCGGCGAATCGATTGATCCGTCCCTCCGGCCACGACCACCCACCTCATCGGGGACATTGCGGGCTGGTTTCACGCATCCACCCCGACCCTGCCGCAGCGGTGTCCCCCGCGACGGAACACCCCTTGTGGAGCCGCGACCATAGGGATCGGAGTCTTCGCATTATGGAGCCGCCATCGATCAGATGGCCGGAGGGGGGGTGCCGGAGAACACACGGCAGCCGAAACTGCCGGCCCTACTTCTCACGAACGGCGGCGGGATGAAACACGGGAGGAGCAAAAACAGAACGGGGGCGTGCACTCGAATGCACGCCCCCGTCGGTCTGAGGATGAACTCTGCGCTAGACGCTCTGGCGCCGGCGGATAAAGAACAACCCCGCCAAGCCTGCGCCGACGAGCAAGACCGTAGTCGGCTCCGGCACGTACTCGGGAGGAAGGCTACCCACGCGGTCCAGGCTGACCAAGTCCAGCAACCCGCCAAACGAATCGCCATAGCCCAGCGCCGCAAACTTGATTGTGTGGCCGCCGCTTAGGATCTGGAACTCTCCCGTCGACTTCCCCGTCCAGCTTGAGGCTGTCGGATCATCGATGATTCCAACCTGCACGTCATCGATGTAGATGCCGATGGCATAAGTGCTGTTCCCACCCGTGTAGGGGTCGCTAAACCCGCTTTGGTGAATCTTGTAGCTGAGGCTGACCTGGAATACGCCCGCGTCAGCGGGATCGATGGTGAAATCCTGAGTCATGCCACCGTTGTGGCCCAGATACTCTCCGGGGTAGCCGGAACCGAACACACCGTGCGTATCCAGCTCCGCGGCCTGAGTTCCACTCGCGGCGCCCATGTTCTGAATTTCAATGCCTTGATCGTTGGTCGGCGTCCAGCCCGGTACGGCCCCGCTATCCTTGAACACGCCAAACGCGCCCGCTTCGAGCGGGATCGACTGTGATGTGCTGGCGTTGGTAGTCCAGGCCGTCTGGCCACCATTTGATTGTTCGAAGCTACCGTTCGAAAGGCCGAGCCAGTCTGCTTGCGCGACGCCTAACGACATCACGGCTACCGCGGCCAATGTTAGAAACCTTCGCATCGTCTCCTCCTCCACGACAGATCCTCAGACATGTCGAGCCGTCTGAAGGTACTTCATGAGGATTATCCCCTATTCCGATTTCGTTTGCAACCTTTTGTTTTCAGGTTGGTGCAGGGACGTTGCGCTCTGCCGCCACCCGGACCCGCCGCTTGAGCGGGCCTTGGCGACGGCATGTAACGTGTTTATTTTCTGTTACTTACTGACGATGATCGTCTCTCGGCAGCGGGCTGGCGCAGCCTCGGAAATCCGCCGCCCGGGGGCTCGCTCGATCACCTCCAGGCAGGCAAATGCCATACGGAAAAATCCGGTATCGCCAGCACGCCACGCGCACTACCACCCGCCACAAAGCCGGGCAATCCCACCTCGGACCCGAGGAATCCGCCTCGGGCGCCGCCGCTCAGTCGGGACGGCCGGTCGACCGGCGTCGCCGGCCCAGGAGGAACACACCAATGAGCCCGCTACCCATCAGAAGGAAGGTCGCCGGCTCCGGAACAGGCGTCTCGCCTCCCAACCGCTCGAGCGACACGAGGTCGATCAAACCGCCGTAGGAGTCCGCCCAACCCAGCGCCGCGAACGTCAGCGTGTGCGATCCGGAGAACAGACTGAACTCGGACATCTTGACCGTCCAGGCGGCCTCACCGCTGTCGATGGTCAGGATACGTGTGCCGTCGAGATAGACGCCGATCGCGAAGGTCGACAAATTCAGGCCCGAGGTCGCGTCGTAGGTCGTGATGTCGGGCAACCCCGGCGACCACGTCGACCGCTCGGGACGGATGCGATAGCTGAAGTTGAGAAGGAACTCGCCCTCGTCGCCCGGATCCACCGTGAAGGTCTGTGAAGCCGTGCTGTTGTGACCGAAGTACTCGTTGGGGGCAAAGCCGTGGGTATCGAGCTCGATGTGCTGCGTCCCGCCGGCCGAAGCGAAGATGTTTTGGAGCTCGATCCCCTCGCTACCGGGAATCCAGCCGGCGATGTCGCCGTTCTCCGTGTAGACGTCCCACTGGCCGCTCCCCTCCGGGATGCTCTTGCCATAGATAATGCCCGACGCGCCCGGATTGGCGGTCTCGAAGCTGCCGTTGGCCAGCCCCACCCAATCGGCGTTCGCCACGCCTCCCGCTATCATGAAAACCGCAACTAGGATGAGCAACCTTCGCATAATTTCACTCCCCGAGTCCTCCGCCGTTTAAACAGTCGGTGACTCTGGTCTCCCTGAGGCTGAGTCTGCCTGCGGCGAAAACGTTCCGCAATCCCCCTGTCGGGCTAGGAAGGGAACCCGCGCCGGGTGACCGCCGCCCTGGATCGAGTCCGGTCCATCACCACATCTATCGGCGGCTTTCTCTTTTTCTACAGACCTTTAGGTCCCTATCCCCGGTCCGCCCCAGCACCTGGAGGAGGGTCTTGCAGGGCCGATTTCGTACTGGTACGGAACTGCGCGGCCAGGCACGGCCGGCCACCGAAACAGCCGCTATCGGAAACCGTGAGAAGCGTCTGGAATATGGGCCGGTCGTCTGAAGATGGAAGCGCCGCCGCGCAGTCCCCGGATCTTTTTCCCCGCCGCCCGACCCCTCCGCGCCGACCGGCATATTGCATCGGAGGGCGAATCTTAGGTAAGAAGGGGGTAGCAAAATGAAGAGTGTCATTGCGATCGTCGTCCTTCTGGCCGCCCTGGTGGGATGTGGCGCCAACACGGAAGCTACCATCGGGAAGCTGCTTGCGAGCGGCAAAGAGTACTTCGATCAGGGGCGGTACCGGGAGGCCGCCATCATGTATTCGCGGGCCGTCCGGCAGGACCGGCGCAACGGCGAGGCCTACTTCCGCCTGGCGCAGGCCGAGCTCGCCTCCGGGCGCGTCGTCGAGGCCGTGCGCGCGTTTCATCGCGCCGTCGAGCTGCAGCCGGAGAACGCCGAGGCCTTCTCCGACCTCTGCGAGATCTATCTGTCGGCGCTCGAACACGACCCGCTGAACACCAACCGCTACCTGCTTGAAATCCACGACCTCCTCACCCGCGCCGAACAGAACAACACCGACCCGTTCCAGGTGGCGCGCATTCAGGGTCACGTGGCCCTGCTCGAAAACCATCCCGAGAAGGCGATCGAGGACTTCCAACGCGCCCTGTCGATCGATCCCGCCAGCCACGAGACGCTCCTTTCGCTCGTGCGGGCGCTCACCCTCGCCGGGCAGCTCGACGAGGCCGAAAAAGTGGCCCTGCGCGAGATCGCGAACGACCCTACCTTCGCCGAGATGTACGACCGGCTCTACCTCATCTACGTGCAGCAGGGCAACGACGACGAAGCCGGGAAGCTGGTGCTCGAGAAGGCCGCCGCGAATCCCGATCAGCCGGAAGTCCTCCTGCAGGTGGCGGCGCACTATCACCGCGTGGGCGCCAACGAGAAGCGCGACGAGGTCATCCGCCAGTTGGTGGCAAAGGCCGGCGGCAACGCGCCCCTGCTCAGCCGCATCGGCGACCTCTATGGGCGGATCAACAACTCCGATGCCGCCATCCGGATGTACCAGCAGGCGGCCAAGACGGTGCCGGACGACGCGGCCCATAAAAACGAGGCGATCTACTACCGCCTCCGGGTGGCCGAGACGATGGCGTCGGAGGGCCGCGGCAGCGAGGCGCTGCAGGTGGTGGACGAGATTCTCGCCGCCGATGCCGAGAACCCCTATGCGATGGCGCTGCAGGGCGCCATCCGGCTGCACGGCGGCGACCCGGCGCAGGTGACCACGGCGATCAGCGAGCTCGAGGAAGTGATCGCGAAGATGCCCAACAACGCGGTCCTGCGCTACAACCTCGGCCTGGCCTACCTGTCGATCAACGACGTCGACAAGGCCACCGTTCAGTTCCAGGAGGCGGCCGCCGACCTGCCCGACTACCAGGCGCCGCGCTACCAGCTCGGCCGCATTTACCTGGCCGCCGGACAGCCGGCAATGGCGCTGCAGCTTGCCAACGAAGTCCTCAAGATCAACGCGCAGAGCGTGCGCGGGCGGCTTCTCAAGGCTAACGCGGCCATCCGCATGCAAGAGCTCAACCAGGCGCGCGAGAGCGTGGAATCGGTCTTGAAAGAGTTTCCGGCCAACCCCGACGCCCAGTTCATTCTGGCGTCGCTGAACGTCGCCGAGCGCCGCTGGGACGAGGCGGAACGGATCCTGCGGCGGCTCCATGACAGCTCGCCCGGTGACTCCCGGGGCGTCCAGGGCCTGATCTCTCTTTACCTCGCCCAGGGCCGGCCCGAGAAGGCGCAGCAGATGCTCGACGACGAGCTGAAGAAGCATCCCGAGTCCCGACCCCTGCGGCTGGCCTCCGCCGGGGTCGCCATGCGGGCGGAGAACTACGAACGCGCGATCGCCGACTACAACAGCGTCCTTGAAACCGACCCCAAGCAGACCAACGTCCAGACGGCCGTCGCCCTCGCCTACTACTACTACAAGGACTGGGACAGGGCCGAACAGCACCTGCGCACGGCCCGGCAACTGCAACCGGACAACTGGAACGCAACCTTGCGGCTGTCCATGCTGCTCGGCGAGCGCGGCGACTATCAGGAGGCGAGCGACCTGCTCAACGAGGTACTGAAGAAGGCGCCCGAGAATCCCGTGGCCCTGAACAACATGGCCTACATCCTGGCGGACTCGGCCTCCACGCTCGACCAGGCGCTCGAGCTCGCGCGCAAGGCCGTGAGCCGCGCCCCGCGCAACCCCAATGTCGCCGAGACGCTCGGTTGGATCTACATCAAGAAGAATCTCTACGACCAGGCGATCCCGATCTACGAGGACATCGTGACCCGTTATCCGGACAACCCGGAGTGGCGCTACCGCTACGCCATGGCGCTGGTGCAAAAGGGTGACCGGGTCCAGGCCCGGCGGGAGCTACAGGAAGCCCTGGCCCGGCGCCCGGCCGCCGACACCGAAAAGCGAATCCGCGACCTCCTGACCCAGGTCGGCTCATAACGGAAGGGGACTGTCCCAGCGCGCCACCAGCTCCACCTACCCTCCGAAAACGTCGTGGATTGTCCCCGCTCTCCATCCGAAGACGTCCACCGCCCTCCGTGGATTCCCGGGGCTGCCCTCGCTTCTGGTTCGCTCCCCCGCGCCTGCCCCGGCAGATTCCGCTGGCCCGCGACAGCCCAACCCTCGCGGCGGCGCCTGTTGCCGTTCCTGATCTCCGGCTTCCGGGTGGCGCTGGTGGCGGCTGTCGCCGCGGTGGTATTCGAGCTTGCCGCGATCGCCTGGATCCGGAATCGCTACCTGGACGCCCCACCGCTGTCGGCGGTCTTGCAGGTGGGCTTAGGCGGGATCCCGGTTTTTGCTGCCGGCGTGTTGATTGGGAGTTCGTAGAGCGTACGCAGCAGCGGGCAGCGTCAGGTAGCCGGTCACCCAGTCGGAGCCTTGAACAGCGGGCCGCACTTCTTCTGCCCGGCGAGACGGGCCGCCACGGCATGGACCAGGGTGCGCGGTACGGTATTTCCCGATCAGCCGGCTACGCTACCGCAACGCGCACGCCGCCTGTGTCACTGCACGAACGGATACCAGTCGTAGTACTGCTTCGACAGGCGGGAGTTTTCCTCCTCCACTTCGAGGTCGGAATCGATGCTCCTGACTCCCGGTACCATTCGCGCCGCTCGGATCACGGCGCCAATGTCTTCCCATGAGTTCACGGAGCCGTCGAGAGTGATCTGGCCGTCGTCCGCATCCACGTCGAACTGGTAGTTAGGCCCCTCGACTTTCCATCCGAAGATCCACTCCTTGTCAGCAGTGGCCGCCGGCAAAGTCTCCTTCGCGAGCTTCTCCGCGACTTGCTGCGCCAACTGCTCGTCCGGGACGCTGTTGACGCGACGCTGCTCGACACCCTCGCGGTCGATGGTGAGCTGATCGCGAACCTCGAAGACACCGCTGGTACGCCTGGCGATCCCCAACGCCCGCTCCTGCTCCGCCTGGCTGCTGACGTCGCCGCTCAGAGTGGCCGTATGCCCGTCGACAGACACGCGGATGTCGGTGCCATACAGAGATGGACTGGCCACGAGATTGGCGAAGATGCGGGATTTCAGAATCGTCTCGTACCTGGCCTTCCACCACGCCGGACTCCGCTGGTCCAGCGGGTCTTGACTATTGTTCTGTCCCCAGACTGCCGGCGCCACGAGCGTGCACAGGGCCACCAGCAGAATCGGTCGTAATGTCGAAACCCTCATATTCTGCCTCCCTTAAGCGGACAATGGCGAGGCCGAGGCGTTTCGGCGCCGACCCCGAGCAGCCC
>CAWELS010000014.1:0-105292 GCA_963809945.1 Bryobacterales bacterium
CGGTCCCGAGCCCATCGGCGCCGCCGATCGCGAACGCGACGGAACCGTACCCCGCGTCACGCCAAGCCGCAAGGCGATGAGCCAATTCGACGCTGCTCCAGGCCGCGCCGCGCTGATCGAGTGCCGCCAGCCGCGCTCCTTGCGGCATAGCGGCGGAGGATCAGCTCGGCTTCGCGCTTGTTTCAGTTCGGCAGGGGGCAGGCGCCGTTTTTCCTCGATCTCGACGATCGTCGGCGATGGCTCGATCCCGCCCGGCATACAGCGTCTGAAGCTCGAAAAGCGGCCCACGGCGCTGTCGCCCGACGGCAAGGATATAGAGGCGGATCAGTGATCGCCTATTGCAGCACCGCGGCGGCGGGTTCGGCCCCGGGTAGGTCGGCAGGCAGATCGGCGCCCCACATCTTCTCGAGGTTGTAGTAGTCGCGGATCTCGGGCCGGAAAATGTGCACGATCACGTCGCCGGCGTCGATCAGGACCCAGTCGCGCTGCGCCTTGACCTCGATCGGCAGCGGTCGCGGCCAGGCCTGCTCCAGACGGTCGGTCAGCGCGGCCATCTGGCGGGCCGAGCCCGGTCGCGACGACCATGTAGTCCCGATAGTCGATTTCCGGCGAGATCGAGCGTCACGATGTCTTCGGCCTTGCCGTCGTCCAGCACCTCGATGATGCGCGCAGCTGTTCGGCGGGGGGGCGCCGCTCGCGGCGTCGCGGCGCGAAGTGGCGGTGGCACGGCGGTGACTGGTTTCGTTTCGGGTATCAGGCTGGTCTTTCTCCTACGGTATTCGCGTCACGCGGGCGGCCCCTATCTGGCGAGGCCGGTCGCCGATCGAGGCGGGTATGGAAGAAGCCCAAGCGGGGGGGGCCAGGTCGGCCAGCTGCGCCCGCCGTACCGGCACCCGCGCCCGGCGAACGCTGGGCAGCCTTGGCGGCCAACGCCCTAGACGAGGTCCGGGACGAGCGAAAACCGCAATCGGGAGCGTGAAAGATTCCGGCCAACGGCGCCAATCTGGGATCTGCTCCAAGTTGTCGCCTCCCATGATCCAGACGAACCGGATGCCGCGGAAAACACCGGAGCAGCGCCGCCAGGGTATCGGCGGTGTCGGTTGTTCGGCCGAGCAGGGCCTCGATGTCGCTGACACGGATGCGGCGGTCGGCGGCGGCATTTCGGCGGCATAGCGCAGGCGGTCGGTGAACGGCGCCATGCCCGCGCTGGGTTTCAGCGGGTTCTGCGGCGACACCAGCCACCAGAGTTCGTCGAGATCGAGCCGCCGCAGAGCCAGCAGGCTGATGTGGCGATGGCCGCCATGGGCCGGGTTGAACGAACCGCCGAGCAGGCCGATGCGCTGGCCCGGGACCGCGCCATAAACTCCGGCAGTCGGCCGCTTGAGAGGTCCGCCGTGAGGGGGCGGCGGCGACGATTCGATGGGGCCGGCCGCCCTCACCGTGCCATCCGTCGCGACGGGCCCCTCGCCCTCCCGGGATCGGGAGAGGGTGTGCTGTAGTTCCCGATCAGGGTCGCGCCTGGCCCTTGCCGCGCACAAGGTATTTGTAGGTGGTAAGCTCCTCGGCGCCGACCGGGCCGCGCGCGTGCAGGCGCCGGTGGAGATGCCGATTTCGGCGCCCATGCCGAACTCGCCGCCGTCGGCGAACTGCGTCGAGGCGTTGACCAGCACGATCGCGCTGTCGACCTCGGCGAGAAAGCGCTCGGCGGCCGCGTCGTCCTCGGTGACGATCGCGTCGGTATGGTGCGAGCCGTAGCGGTCGATGTGGTCGATCGCCTCGTCGAGCCCGTCGACGACCCGCACCGAGAGGATCGCGTCGAGATATTCGGTGCCCAGTCTTCTTCGCTCGCCGGCGCGACGCGCGGGGTCGAGCGCCTGCACCGCCGGCGTCGCCGCGCAGTTCGCAGCCGGCCTCGCGCAGATCGGCGAGGATCGGCGGCAACAGGCCGCCGGCGACCGCGCGATCGACCAGCAGCGTCTCGGTGGCGCCGCAGATCGCCGACGCGGCGCATCTTGGCGTTGAACACGATCGCGCGCGCCATCTCCGGGTCGGCGGCGGCGTGGACGTAGGTGTGGCAGAGCCGTCGAGATGCGCGATCACCGGGATGCGGCTCTCGCGCTGCACCCGCTCGATCAGCGAGCTGCCGCCGCGCGGCACGATGACGTCGATAGCGCCGGTCATGCGTCAGCATCTGGCCGACCGCCGCGCGGTCGCTGGTCGGCACGAGCTGGATCGCGGCCTCCGGCAGGCCGGCCGCGCGCAGCCCGCGTGCAGGCAGGCGAGGATCGCGCGCGAGGAATGGAAGCTTTCGGAGCCGCCGCGCAGGATCGCCGCGTTGCCGGACTTGAGGCACAGCCCGCCGGCGTCGGCGGTCACGTTGGGGCGGCTCTCGTAGATGATGCCGATGACGCCGAGCGGCACGCGACGCGCGAGATCTTGAGCCCGTTCGGACGGTCCACTCGGCGAGGTCGCGCCCGACCGGATCGGGCAGTGCGGCGATGTCCTCGAGACCCTCGGCCATCGCGTCGATGCGCTTCGGGTCGAGCGTCAGCCGGTCGAGCAGCGCCGGGGCGATGCCGCTTGCTCGCGCCGCGGCGATGTCCAGCGTTGGCCTCGAGGATTTCGCTGTCCGCGCCCGCACCGCCGCGGCGGCCTGCCGCAGCGCCTGTTCTTGGCCTCGGCCGGGGCCTGGGCCAGCGCCGCGGCGGCTCGGGCGCGCGCCGCCCGATGGCCTCCATCATCGCGGCAAGATCGCCGCTCGTGCGCCTCTTCGCGAATCAGCTGTCTCGGTCATCAGCGGCTGGCCGTCATCGCCGTCGGTCAACACCAGATCGTCCCGGTGAATTATTTCTTCGCGGCCACGGTAGCCAGAATAGCCTCGATTTCACCGCTCTTGTGTCCGGCGATCGGCGCGCGTCTCGGCACTCGAATAGGCCGACAGCCCGCGGCCGATCTCGCTCCGGCCCGCGCGCGCACGATACCGCATCGCCGCGCTCGAAACCGCCCTCGACCGCGATGACGCCGGCCGGCAGCAGGCTCTTGCCGCGGCGAGCGCCCGACCGCGCCATCGTCGACGACAGCGCCCCGGCCGGGTTCACCGCGCCCGCGATCCACGCTTGCGCGCGGCGCGCGGCTCGCCGCCTGGCAGCGAACAGCGTTGCGCGCGCGCCGGCCTCGAAGCGGCGAGGGCCGGCCGCCGTCGACAGGGACTCCGCAGGAGTGATCGCGGGTGGCCGTCGGCGATCAGCATCGCGCAGCCGGCCGGCATCGCGATGCGCGCCGCCGCGAGTTTGGTGACCATGCCGCCGGAGCAGTACCCCGGCGCCGCCGCCCCGGCCATCGCGGCGATCTCGCGGGCTGATCTCCTGGACCAGCGGGATAGGCGCGCGGCCGGATCGCGGCGCGGGTCGGCGGTATAGAGCCCGTCGATATCGGACAGCAGCACCAGCATGTCGGCGCTCATCATCTGCGCGACCCGCGCGGCGAGACGGTCGTTGTCGCCGAAGCGGATCTCGGCGGTCGCGACCGTATCGTTCTCGTTGACGACCGGCACGGCGCCCAAGCGCCAGCAGCGGCGCGATGGTCGCACGCGCGTTCAGATGGCGGCGCCGCTCCTCGGTGTCGTCCGGGGTCAGCAGGATCTGCGCGACGGTGATGCCGGTGGCGCGCCAGCGCCTCCTGATAGGCGTGCGCGAGCTGGATCTGGCCGGTCGCGGCGGCGGCCTGCTTTTCCTCCAGCCGCAGCGGCGGGTGCGAAGGCCCAGATGCCGGCGGCCGATCGCGATCGCGCCCGAGGTGACGATGATGACCTCCTGCCCGCGCCCGCGGCAACGGCGACGTCGGCGGCCAGGCATTCGAGCCAGGCCCGGCGGATCTCGCCGTCCTCCTGCACCAGCAGGGCCGAGCCGATCTTGACGACGAGCCGTCGCGCCTGCCTCAATGCGCGTGCCGGATCGATCTCCGCGGCTGACGTCTCTCCGGAAGCAGAGGTCGCACGACCCCCACCCTCGCCCTCCCCGGTCGGCGGCCTTGGGGAGCGGACATCCGTCGCGCCCCGACAACCCCTCTCCCATTGGCGGTGGAGGGTCAGGGCCGGGGATACGCGGCCGACGCGTTCTGCGCGGTTGTCGAAGGTTTGCTCATCCCGCGTCAATCAAAGCCCCGTCGCGGGCGGCCCGGATTGCCCCGAAAACCGTTCCAACCATTTCACGCAATCCGGCGCCGCTAACTCCGGAGACGGCCAGCACCGGCGTGCCGGTTCGCGCCTCATCTGCCAGCGCCCGACATTTTTCGTCCACCTCCGCCAAATCGAGCGCGTCGATCTTGTTGAGCCCGACCACTTCCGACTTGTCGGAGACCGTGACCGTAATCGGCCAGCTCGCGGCGGATCGTGCGATAAGCGCCGACGACATCCTCCTCGGTGCCGTCGATCAGGTGCAGGATCGCCGCGCAGCGCTCGACATGACCGAGAAACCTCGTGCCGAGACCGGCGCCGTCGCTCGCCCCTTCGATCAGCCCCGGCAGATCGGCGAGCACGAATTCGGTGTCGTCGTCGATGCGCACAACCCCAAGCTGCGGACGCAGCGTCGTGAACGGGTAATCGGCGATCTTCGGCTTGGCGTGCGACAGGCGCGACAGCAACGTCGATTTGCCGGCATTCGGCAGCCCGACCAGCCCGACATCGGCGATCAGCTTGAGGCGCAGCCAGACCCACAATTCGCGTCCGGGCCAGCCTGGACCCACGCGGCGCGGCGCCTGGTTCGTCGAGGTCTTGTAGTGCGCGTTGCCAAAGCCGCCATCGCCGCCGCGCAGCAGCGCGACACGCTGACCCGGACGCGTCAAATCGGCGAGGACGGTCTCCTTGTCGTCGTCGAGCACCTGCGTTCCTACCGGCACGCGCAACACGAGGTCGCTTCCGTTCGCACCGGTGCGATTGGCGCCGGCCCCGCCGCGGCCGTTCTGCGCCCGGAAATGCTGGCTGTAGCGATAGTCGATCAGCGTGTTCAGATTCTCCACAGCCTCGAGCACGATATCACCGCCCCTGCCGCCGTTGCCGCCGTCAGGACCGCCGAATTCGATGAACTTCTCGCGGCGAAAACTCATCGCCCCGCGCCCGCCATCGCCGCTTTTCAAATAGATTTTACACTGGTCGAGGAACTTCATTGCGGTCTCGTTGCTCATTCGCAACGCATCAAAACAGGTCAAGACAGACAAAAAAGGGAGCGGCGGACCGCTCCCCTTTGGAAGCAATACGTTTTTTTTTTTTTTCAGCAACTGGTTCGGTTTCGTATTGCTGTTGCTGCTGGCGGCCAACGACGAGAACGCCGACAACTGGCGGGAGGTCCGGCCCGCGCCTGGCAAACTCTTCATCGTCGGCGACCCGAAGCAGTCGATCTACCGGTTCCGGCGGGCCGACGTGGCGCTCTATGAAGAGGTGAAGAGGTGCCTGATGGAGCGGGGCGCCGAGGTGCTGCCGCTGAGCGCGAGCTTCCGTAGCGTGCCGCAAATACAGTCGATGGTGAACGCGGCTTTCGCGCCGCTGATGCAGGGCAGTGATGACGGGAGCCAGGCACGCTATGTTCCGCTCGAGCGAGTGCGTGACGATGTGGGCGGGCAGCCGTCCGTGATCGCGCTGCCTGTGCCGAAGCCGTACACCGAGTACGGGCGAATCACGAAGCGGGCGATTGAGGATTCATTCCCCGATGCGGTGGCGGCCTTCGTTGACTGGCTGGTGAGCCACAGCGGCTGGAAGGTGGAGGAGGCAGGTGAGCCCGTGCCCGTCGCCCCGCGCCATGTCTGCATCCTGCTGCGGCGACTGCAGAACTTCGGGACCGACATCACCCGGGCCTATGTGCGCGGGCTCGAAGCGCGCCGCATCCCGCACGTGCTGGTGGGCGGACGGTCGTACCACGAGCGCGAGGAAGTGCTCGCAATCCGGAACGCGCTGACCGCGATCGAGTGGCCCGAGGACGAGCTGCGCGTCTACGCCACGCTGCGCGGACCGTTCTTCGCGCTCCACGATGACGCCCTGCTCGCCTTCCGACACCGGTTAGGGACGCTCCACCCGCTGCGCTGGCGCCAGGAGGAGGATCGCGAGCCGTTGGACGGCGAGGAGCGGGAAGTGGCCGACGCACTGGCGGTGTTGGGCGGTTTGCACATGGGGCGCAACCGCCGTCCCATCGCGTCGACGATCACTCGTCTGCTGGCCGCGGTGCGGGCGCATGCAGGCCTGGCCATTTGGCCGACCGGCGAACAGGCGCTCGCGAACTGCGTCCGGATGGCCGATCTCGCGCGGCGGTTTGAGCGGCACGGCGCCCATTCATTCCGCGCCTTTGTCGAGTACCTGGAGAACGAACGCGAGCGCGGTCGGAGCGAAGATGCCCCGGCGGTGGAGGAGGGGACCGAGGGCGTCCGCATCATGACCGTCCACAAGGCGAAGGGACTGGAGTTCCCGGTGGTGATCCTGGCCGATCCGACGTGCGGCCTGGTCGGCCGTTATCCGACGCGGCACGTCGACGGGGGGCGGCGGCTTTGGGCAGAAGCGCTCTGCGGCAGCATTCCGCCGGAGCTGAGGGATGCCGAAATCGAAGAGCGGGAGCGTGACCAAGCCGAGGCCGTCCGGCTGACCTACGTCGCCGCGACACGGGCTCGCGACCTGCTGGTGGTTCCAGGCATCGGTGATGCGGGGGCTGATGAGTCCAGCACCAGAGGGTGGCTCGAGTCGCTGAATCCAACGATCTACCCACCGCCGGACGGCCGCCGCGAGGCGCTCGAGGCGCCGGGTTGTCCGGGGTTCGGGGCGGACAGCGTGTTCGAGCGGCCTCACGAGGCGGCTGCCGGCATCGAGTCGTCGGTTCGTCCGGGTCCGCATGCGCCGGAGGCGGGCGATCACCGGGTGGTGTGGTGGGATCCGCGGCGGCTGAAGCTGGGGGTCCAGGAAGAGGTCGGTCTGCGGCAGCAGTCAATCCTGACGGCGGATGAAGGCGAAGTGCACGCCAACGTGAGCGTCGAGGAGCACGAGCGCTGGCAGGCACGGCGCGCGGAAACGCTCGCGCGGGGGAGCACGCCGCTGTTTCGGGTGCAGACGGTGACGTCGCTGGCCGCGGCGGGCGCGGGCAACGGTACGGTGCGAGTGGAACAGATCGAGGTACGCCGCGAGGGACGTCCGAGCGGAAGGCGCTTCGGTAGCCTGGTGCACGCCGTGCTGGCGACGGTGCGCCTGGGCGGGAGAGACGAAGATCTACGAGCCGTCGCCGCCGGCCACGGGCGGCTGATCGGCGCATCGGAGGCCGAGGTCGAATCGGCTATCGAGGCGGCGACCGCGGCGCTGGCCCACCCGCTGCTGGCCCGCGCGGCAAAGGCGGAGGATGTGCGCCGCGAGTGCCCGGTGACGCTTACGCTCGATGACGGTACGCTAGCCGAGGGCATGCTCGACCTGGCGTTTCGAGAGGAATCCGGCTGGACGGTAATCGACTTCAAGACCGACCGCGAGTTAAGAGTGGCACAGCCGCGCTACGAGGGGCAGCTCCGGTTGTATGTAGAAGCAGTCGCCCGCGCTACGGGTGAGGCGGTGGCCGGTGTTCTGCTGGTTATTTGATTTCACGGCGCAGAGGGCGCCGAGGCAGAGGAAAAGGGATCATCGGGTTCCGACCGCAAAGGGAGAAAAAGCGTCAGGCAAAGCCGACAGGATCAGGCAGTCTGTTCCGTGGTGCGGATCAAAGCTGGAAGACCCCGGGCAAGATTGCCGCTCTGATAGCAGCAAATGATAGTGGTTTTACGCCTCGAGGATATAATCTCTCAGCGTCCGCTGCGGTTAATCTCTCTTCCCGTAGAGCCGAACCACGTTCTCCATCAGCTTCAGCCCGCAGTCGCCCTTCAGTGTCAGGATCGACTCCGGATGGAACTGCACCGCCTCGATCGGCAGCTCGCGGTGGCGGACGCCCATGATGACGCCGTCTTCGGTTTCGGCCGTGATCTCCAGGCAGTCGGGAAGCGTTTCCCGCCGGGCGAATAGCGAGTGGTAGCGGCCGACTTTGAACTCCTCCGGCAGACCCTCGAAAACGCCCGATTCCGCGGTGGCGCACTACCGACGGCTTGCCGTGCATCGGGTAGTCCGAGCACGCCCAGCTCGCCGCCGAAGGCTTCGACCGTGCCCTGCAGGCCGAGGCAGACGCCGAACAGCGGCGATCTTCCGCTCGGCCGCGTGGCGCACCAGATCCGGAACGCCGAAATCCTTCGGCCGGCCGGGTCCCGGCGACACCAGGATCAGGTCCGGGAGCGACCTGTTCGATCAGCTCCAGCGGAAATCCGGCGCGGTAGGTGACCACCTTGGCGCCGGTCTGGCGGACGTAGTTCGAGAGCGTATGAATGAAGCAGTCGTCGTTGTCGACCAGCAGGAGCTTGACGCCCTGGCCGGGGCTGCTCTCGCCGTGCCCGGCGACGCCTCGGGTTTCGGAGCCGTGCGGCGATGGCGCGGAAGAAGCCAGTGGCTTTCATGCGGGTTTCGCGCTCCTCGCTCTCGGGATCCGAGTCGTAGAGCAGCGTCGCGCCGACCGGATAACGCGGCCATAGCCGTCGCGCAGGTGGACGGTCCGGATGAGGATGCCGGTGTTCATGTCGCCGTTGAGCGAGATCATTCCGACGGCGCCGCCGTACCAGCCGCGCGCGCCCTTCTCGAGGTTCTCGATCGCCTGCGACGCCGCCTTCTTCGGCGCGCCGATCATGGTCACCGACCACATGTGCGTCAGGAACGCGTCGAGCGAGTCGAAGCCCTCGTGCCAGCTCGCCTTCAACGTGGTCCACCGTGTGGAAGACGCCGGCGTAGGCCTCGATCAGCCGCCGCCCGATCACCTGCACCGTGCCTGGCACGCAGACGCGCGACTTGTCGTTGCGGTCGACGTCCGTGCACATCGTCAGCTCGGACTCTTCCTTCGGCGAGGAGAGCAGATCGCGGATGTTGTCGGCGTCCTGCAAGCGGGTCGCCGGTGCGCCGGGCGGTTCCGGAGATCGGGCAGGTCTCCACGCGCCGGCCCTCCACCCGCACGAACATCTCCGGCGAAGCGCCGACCAGTTGCTCGTCGCCGAACTGCAGGAAGAACTCGTACGGGCTCGGGCTGGCGACCTGGATGCGCTCGAACAGCTCTGACGGACTTTGCCGGAATAGGGCGTGCGGAAGGTCTGGCGCAGCACCACCTCGTAGTAGTCGCCCTGGCGCATGCCCTCGCGGACCGTCTGCGACGTTGGCCATGTACTCTTCCGGCTGGTGGTCGGAGACGATGTCCGCCGGCGGCATTCGGGCGGTGGCGCGGATCTTGTCGCCGGTCGCGCTCGAAGCCGACGGTCGTGAGGCCGGCCGGTTCAAAGTCGTACTGGTAGCGCTCGATGACCTCTTTCTTGCGGTCCATGAACTGAGATGTCGTCGCAGAGGAACAGGTGCAGATCCTTGGGCCAGTTGCGCTGCTTCTGCTGGTCGATCGGATCGAACCGATAGAGCAGGTCGAAGCCGAAGGCTCCGACGAGGGCGAGACCGCGGATCGCCGCCGCCGCGGAACTCCTCGATCAGCGCGCGCAGGATGGAGAAACGCCGACGGCTGCTTGGAGCGCTCCTCTTCCGGGAACAGCGCCGGCAAGCGGCTTCAGCGGCCGTGCAATGTGTCGTCGCGCAGCTCGAAGCTCTCCCAGTGGGGATGCTTCTCGAGGACCGGAAACAGAATGCGGTTGAGATCTGCGCCGCGCTCGTTCAGCGGCCGGAACTCGACATCGCGTTCAAAGGCGACGATCTCGAGCGGAGGGAGAACCGAGGCGATGTCCCAGCGCGAGTAGCGCCCGGGATACTCATAGCCTGACGACAGATAGATGCCCCGGTATTCATCGAGCTGGCGAAGCAACCCGCTGAATCCTTCTGAGAAGGGAACCGGACTGACCGTGCGGACGACCGAAATCCCGCTCGGTGTTTCGTAACGATGAGTCTTCATCGGAGAACCCCGGCGGCCTGTGCTGCGGCGCGGAAGGGAGTGTTCTTCAGAATAGCATGGGGGCCGGAAAGCGCCCCTGGCGGTGGCGGGCGAGCCCGGGAAATGCGTATCCTGGCGGGTAGCTGGTCATGAACAGAAGGTCCTTTCTCGGAACTGCCGCGCTCGCGACGTTGGCGGCGCGGGCACAGATGCCACCACCCAAAGAGGCGGCGATCCGATCGTCGGCGGCCGTGTGGACGCTCAGCGGCTCGATTGAAGAGAAGCTCGAGGCGGTCGGCCGTGCGGGCATACAGTCAGTCGAGTTCTCGAGCGAGAACGCGGAGTGGTCCGCCGCCGACGTCGAACGAATGAAGCGGCTGACGCAGTCGTTCCGCCTGGGGATCAACGCGATCGGCGCGGCCCCACGCCGGGGGGAGGCGGTCTTCTCGATGGTCGACCCGGAGGGGCTCGACAGCCTGCTCGCCGAGGTCGCGAAGAACATCGAGATGGCGCGCGATCTCGACGCTCCAATGCTGCTCATCTCGAGCGGACCCGAGATGCCGGGCCGATCGCGCGAAGAACAGTTCGCCGCCATGGTGGAGAGTGCGAAACGCTGCGGCGACCTGGCCGCGAAGGCCGACCGGACGCTGGTGGTGGAACCGTTCAAGGGCACCATTGGCACGGCCCCTGTTTTCCTCGCCACCTGCACCGACGGCCTGGCGCTCATCAAGGAAGCCGACCACCCGCACGTCCGGCTGCTGTTTGACATCTACCACGAGTACACGCAGACGGGCGACGTCATCCCCACTCTTGAAGAGGCCGCGCCGTACACGGCGATCTTTCATGTGGCCGACAGCCCGGGGCGGCACGAGCCGGGGACCGGCAAGATCGACTTCCCCAGTGTCTACGCGGCGATACGGGACGCCGATTTCAAAGGCTACATCGCGATGGAATACCGCCCCACGATTGACCCGGTGCGGAGCCTGATCCAGTCGGTGGATGCGATGCGCGCCGTGCTAAATGGGTGACATCGCGTCACCAGGCACGTCCAACTGCTGACTGAAGGAAAGAAAACAATGCGGATGATGGACAACCTGGGGACTCGTGCGATTGCCTTTGCGCTGCTGGCGGCGATGCCGGCCGTGGTGGCCTGGGGCGCCGACTGGCCGCACTGGCGTGGGTCGGACGGCAACGGGAACGCGATCGGCGATGCGCCGCTCACGTGGGGCGACAACCAGAACATCAAGTGGAAGGTGGAGGTTCCCGGTCACGGGAACTCATCGCCGGTCATCGTCGGCGATCGGATCTTCCTGACGACAGCCATCCCGACCGCTAAGGCGCCGGCCGGGGGGCAGGCCGAGCACCGGTTCATCGTGATGGCGCTCGACCGGAACACGGGCAACGTGGTCTGGGAGCGGACCGCTGTCACGGCCACGCCGCACGAGGGCTACCACCGCCAGTACGGCAGCTTTGCGTCGGCCTCACCAGTGGTGGACGGTGACCGTCTCTACGCGTACTTCGGCTCGCGTGGCCTGTACTGCTATGACCTCGACGGCGAGCTCCAGTGGTCGAAGGATCTCGGCGATTTCCACATGCGGATGGCTTTCGGCGAGGGCGTCGCGCCCGCGATCCATGGCAACACGATCGTCCTCAGCCAGGATCAGGAAGGCGGCAGCTTCATCGTCGCCCTCGACAAGCACGATGGCCGGGAGCTCTGGCGCAAGGCGCGGGACGAGGGGTCGAACTGGAGTGAGCCGCGGATCATCGAATTCGGCGGCCGCACGCAGGCGATCGTCGCCGCCGAGAACCGGGTGCGGTCCTACGACGTCGCCACCGGCGAGGTGATCTGGGAGTGCGCCGGCCTGGGCGCCAACACGATCCCGTACCCGGTGGTGGAGAACGACATCGTCATCGTGATGAGCGGCTATCGCAACCCGAACATGATGGCCATCCGGCTCGGCGGCAAAGGGGACCTCACCGGCACCGATTCCGTGCTCTGGCACCAGACGAGAGGCACCTCCTACACTGCGTCTCCAGTGCTCCACGACGGAAAGATCTACGTGCTGACGGACCGCGGGATGATCAGTTGCTTCGACGTCAAGACCGGAAGGCCCTACTATCACCAGCAGCGTCTGCCGGGCCCCTACACCTTCAAGGCGTCACTGGTGGCGGCGAACCGGAAGCTCTACCTGTCGAGCGAAAACGAGGATGTGCTGGTGCTGAAGATGGGCGGGGAATACGAGGTTCTGGCGACGAACAAGCTGACAGACGAGATGTTCGTGGCGAGTCCGGCGATTGTAGACGGCGAGCTGTTCCTAAGAAGCCAGACCCACCTGTACTGTATCCACGACAACGACTAGCCGGCTTTCAGCGCCCGGCGCCGGACCGGGCAACCATTAAGCCACTGACTCCAGGCGCCGAGGCAGCGTTGTGCGCTGAGTCATTAGAGAGTGATGGGCTCCGCGGTCAGCTTCAGAAGCTGACCGCGGACTGCTGAGAGTTACCGTCGGGGCCTTGCCGCAGCGGCCGAGGGAGCCGCTCCAGTCGCGGCAATGCTATCCTGGCCGCCGGCTACCATCTACCGGCCACGGGATGGCGCCCGCCCGCTGATGTCCACCGTCGAGACGTCTTTCGTCATGTCGCGCGCGACGCCGACGATCAGCAACTCGAGCGGCTCGGTCCCGGTATTCTCGAACGACTTGACCTCGCTCAGGTGGACCGGAATGGCATCCCCCTTCACGATCTTCGCGCTGTCCGCCGGACCAGCCCGGCCCATGCGTCCGCCCCGCGCGATGCTCATGGTGCCCTCTCCATCCATGACGTAGTAGAACTCGGCCACGGCGCGATGCATGAAGGGACCCACTGAGGTGCCCGGCGGAAGTAGCAGCTGATCCACGTAGGCCCACGGCGTCTTGAAGACCGTCGGCTCGAGCACGCGCCGGTACTGGACCGTTCCCTTGCCGCCGTGAAACCCCTCGACCGGGCGAAGCAAGTCACGGTAAAAACGCGCGGTCATGAAGATCGGGATCTCATCGAGCGGCACGCCTACGCGCGGATCGCTGGTGTTGAAGGCGTCGTACTCGCCCTTGATCGCGGTGACGTTGATGTTCATCCACTCGAGCGGCTTGTCGGTGGGATTGCGGATGGCGTGCGCGTGCCCCATGACGACGGGCGCGCCCGCCGGCCCCTTGACGAGCGACGTGCGGCCGTCGATGGTGAACTCGGCCTCGCCATTCAGAATGACGAACATCTCCTCACAGTTGTTGTGGAAGTGGTTCCCAATGCCACCGCCGGGATCGATAACGCCACGATGCAGGAACTGGAGATTGGTCTCGAGCGTCCGCTCGTCCATCAGGCCCATGTAGGCCATCGGACCGGAGCCCTCGTGAACCGACTCCATGTGTCTGTATTGGGATGGGTCCGAGTGCACGATCCGGTCGGCAAGCGACTGCGCCGGCAACAGCGGCGCAAACGCCAGTAACGCAAAACAGAGTATCTTCATCGTCCTTCCCCTCAGTAAACGTCGAACAGGATTGTCGGGTAATCCGCCTTGTTGACCAGCATGTTCTCGATCACGGGCCACAACGCATGTGTATGTCGCTGGAGATCCAATTCTGCCGGTCCTTCTCACTGCGGAACTCGATTACGAATCGGTAATTGACGCCTTTCGGCGCCTGACCGAACAAGGTGTCGCGATATTTCAGGAGCTTCACGTCATGGAAGCCTTCCCGTTTCTCGGCGGCCTGGCGGAACTTGGTCCGGAAAGGGTCAGCACCTCCTGCTCCCGATCCGGCGGGATGATCAGGTCGCAGTGGAGTTCGATGCCGCGCGGCCCCTTCGCGTAGAGCGGCAACATGCCGGGCGTCGAGAGCTTGATGCGATAGAGCCCGGTGCGGGCCGTGATGTAGAGCGTCTGACCATCATCGCCCCAACCGACATTGGCCGGCGTCTCCGGCGGCTTGATGGTGCCGAGGTGCTTGCCTTCCTTGTCGAACATCCAGACGCCCCCCGGGCCGCTAGCGTAGACGTTGCCCCATTCGTCGACCTTCATGCCATCGGGGTCCCCGTCGGCGTCCTCGGCGGTGACGTCGGCGAAGACGCGTCCGTTCGAGACGGTGCCGTCGTCGTTGACGTCATAGGCCATCCAGACACTACGCTCGGGGTCGGAGTTGGCGACATACAGGGTTTTATAGTCCGGCGAGAAGGCGATCCCGTTCGGGCGGGTCATGTCGCGAACCACCGCCTGGAGCGTGCCGTCCGGTGCGAGCCGGTAGACGCCGTTGAAATCGATCTCCTTGGACGGATCGTCGTCCTGCTGCGGCAGCCCATAGGGCGGATCGGTGAAGTACAGGGATCCGTCTTTATGGAAGACGAGGTCGTTCGGGCTGTTCAGCCGCTTGCCTTCGAAGCTGTCGACCAGGGTGGTCACCGTACCGTCGGCGGCGATCTTGGCGATGCGGCGGTTGCCGTGCTGGCATACCAGGACCGAGCCGTCCTTGTCGTAGGTCATGCCGTTCGGCCCGATGTAGCCGCCTGCCGGAAGGCTGTTGCCGTCGTAGCCGCCGGGGCGCAGGATCTCGGTGACGGTCCCGTCGGTGGACCATTCCCGAATCACATTGCCGACCACGTCGCTGAACCAGACCGCGCCTGGTTTGCCGCCAAAGCGGGGCCTCGATAAACGTGAAGCCATCGGCGAGCTTCTCGATCTCCGCATCGGCGGGGATCACCTCGTCGAGCGCGGCATCAAAACGTTCGATTTTCCCTTTGGCGCTGGCCTCGGGCTCAGCCGCGGGCGGCGTCGAACAGGAAATGGTCAGAATCGCAATTAGCGTAACTATAGAAAGCAGATCTTTTTTCATCATGGATGTAATTCCGATTTTTCCGGTGTGGACGAGAGTATACCACTTGAGCGCGAGCAGAGATGCTCCGGACCTCGGTCCGACTCCCGTCGCCCGCCTCGTGACGCGGGGCCAGTATACCTGCTGCGGCGATGCTCGGGGCATGAGCTCGCGGACAACCGACTTAGTACTCGTATTCTCCTTTGGCGCTTTCGAGCAGAACCTTGGTCCCCGAACGGATCAGGCCGCCCTCGCTGCTCGCCTGGAAGAAACTGAATCCATCACGATCGATCCATCGGAACGGACCGCCAAGCTTCTTGCCAGCTCCGAGGACGGCGTCGTGGATCGTGGTGACCATCGACTCGTACTTGGGGTCGCCTTGCGCGTGGCCGCTGAAACTGCCCAGGTCGCCACTGGCGGCGAAGACGATGTCGACCCCTTCCACCGCGGCGATCTTGTCGGCGATGGCCACCCCGGCGGGATTCTCGATCATGGCCACTACCATGATGTTGTCATTGGCCGCTTGCCGGTAGCCGCGGCCCCAGATGGAACCGTACTGGCCACCGCCCTGGCTACGGCGCCCGATGGGAGGATACTTGGCGTAGCGGACGGCCGCCTCGGCCTTCTCCACCGTGTCGACCATCGGCACGATGATCCCCAAAGCGCCGAGGTCCACCGCCTTCTGGATGTCGCTCTCGGTGGCGTCGGGAACGCGGATGAATGGAACCGCTGGCTCGTCCTTGCAGGCCCACACCATTCGCGCGACGTCGGTGAAGTTGAGCGGGCTGTGCTGCATCTCGATCCACAGGAAATCGAAGCCGGCGCCCGCCATGGCGCAGTAGATGTTCGGATCGTTGGTGTAGACTGTGCCGCCGACAACCTTCTTTCCAGCAAGCAGCTTCTGCTTCACCGTGTTGAAGATCTGGTCCTGCGCCTGCAGACCGGGGACGATTGTCAGGCAAAGCGCCGTCCCCGCGATCACGTTCCATGCGAGTCGTTTGAGATTCATGAACGTCTCCTTTCAGTCGCGGCCTCTCTGACGGGCAACTAAAGCAACTTCCACATAGCCACCTACCGCCGCGCCCGCAAGTCACCCTGGGGGGCGAACCTTGACCTACCCGATGCCCATCGGAAAGTGCTGGCAGAGTATATCAGATCCGGCAAAGTCTGTCCGGAGACCTATCGGGACGGCGTTATCGGCTCCGGAGAACGCCGGGCATGGCGAAAGGATCGATCTGGCTCCGCGACCATCGCCGCCCATCTCACCGGGGGACATTGCGGGCTGCCTTCATGAAACCACCCGGAACCGCCCGTAGCAGTGTCCCCCCCCGGCAACGGCACCTCCGAATGCGGCCCGTACGAGCCGAATCGGCGGGCATCTTCAGACCTCAGATAGCGCCTTCAGGACGCGGGCCGGGGTCATGGGAAGCTGCTTCAGCCTCGCCCCCACCGCATCGTGGATCGCATTGGCCACCACCGCCCCGACGTTGACGATCGGCGGCTCGCCGCAGCCGGAAGCCGGTGTCTCCGGGTTGTCGATGAGGACCGGCTCGATCTTGGGCACCCAGGAGAAGCGCGGGATCTGGTAAGTGTCGAAATTGCGGTCGAGCACCTCGCCGCCGCGGAACCGTATCTCCTCGGCGAGCGTGTAGCCGAGACCCATGGTGACGCTGCCCTCGATCTGTAGCCGCGTCCCCTCCGGGCTGACGATGAGTCCCTGGTCCTGCGCGCAGACTACCCGCTCCACCTGCACGCGGCCGGTGCTCTTGTCGACCCGCACCTGGGCCATCATCGCGATCCACGTCCCGAGGTAGATGGCGCAGGAGACGCCGACACCGCGTCCGCTGGGCGCGGGCGCGCCGGTCCAGCCGAACTGCTTGGCCGCGGCCTCGAGCACCCGCCGCATGCGCTCATCGGAGAGGTGGCGGAGACGGAACTCGAGCGGATCGACGCCGGCCTTCGCCGCCAGGACGTCGATGTGGGACTCGCGCGCGAAGGTGTTCGTACTGACCGACGGGCCACGCCACGGACCGACATCGAACGGATGCAGTCCCGGCGGGTTGCCGCCCCAACCGCCGGCGGCGACGGTGCGCTGGTTCGGGATGTCGTAGAACTGCTGGGCTTCGCGGTCCCCGGCGCAGTAGACGGTGAAGTCCCAGAGCGGAATCTTGCCGTCGGCCGTCAGACCCGAGCGGATCTTGACGACGGCGGCCGGACGGAACCGGTCATAGAAGAACTCCTCGGCGCGATCCCAAACCACCTGGACCGGCCGGCCGGTGATCTTCGCCAGGCGCGCCGCTTCGACTCCCTGCATGGACGCGCTCTTGCCGCCGAAGCCGCCCCCTACATAGGGCGTGATGACGCGGACCTTGTCCGCGCTCCATGCCGAGCGCCTGCGCTACCTGTCCCTGGAGCGGGAAGGGCGTCTGCGTCCCGGCCCAGACGGTGACCTTACCGTCCTCGATCCTGGCGGCGGCGGAATGGGTCTCCATCGGCGCATGCGCCACGTAGCTGTTGAGGTACGTCTCCTCGACGATCGTGTCGGCAAGTTTCGCGCCCTCGGCGAGATCGCCGCTCTCGTGAACCAACTGGCCCGGCGGCGCCGCCTCGAGCAAGTGATCGAAGATATTCTCGTCATTCACCGTGGACTCGGGCCGGTCGAACCGCGCCTTGATGAGCCGGAGCGCCTCGTCGGCGATGTCGGGCCGCTCGTGGAGCACGGCCACGAAGTCGCCTTCCTTGACCACACGAATGCCGTCCACTTTTTCGGCGGCGCTCGTGTCGACATCCCGCAGGGTCGCGCCGTGGGCCGGCGGACGCAGGACCCGGGCGTGCAGCGTTCCGGGGAGCGCCATGTCGGCAGCGAACTTCGCTTGTCCGGTGACCTTATCGAGGGCGTCCTTACGCGGAGGTGAGGTCCCTACGACCCTGTGTGCTGCGACGGACTTGATGGGTACGTTCTCGAGATGCCGCTCGATGCGTCGCCCGCCGACCAGTTGAGCGTAGGTGACGCGGTGGTCGGGCGTCGCGGTATCCCGCACCACGCCGTTGTTCACGGTCAGCCGATCCACCGGCGCGCCGAGCCGCTCGGCCGCCATTGCGAGCAGGACCGCCCGGGCCTCGGCGCCGGCGCCGCGCAGGACCGGCCCGAACTGCCGAATGCTCAACGAGCCGAAGGTGCCCATGTCCCACGGGCAGAGATCGGTGTCGCCCATCACCATGTCGACCGTATCGAGCGCGACGTCCAGTTCCTCGGCGAGAAGCTGCGCGAGCGCCGTCTTCGAACCTTGTCCCAGCTCCACCTTGCCGACCAGGCAAGTGACGCGGCCGTCGTCGCCAATGCGCAGGTAGGCATTGAAGTCCGTCGGGTAGCCGGGCCGGGAGCGGAGCCGCTCCGGTTCCTGGAATCCGGCGAGCGGCGCCACGGGGAACAAAAGGATCAGGCCCGCACCGGGAAGCGCGAGCAGTTCGCGCCGGCTGAGGCTTTTCAAGTCGTCCTTCATCACGCACCCCCTCTCATCGCGCCGGCGGCATCCTCGATCGCAGCGATGATGCGATCGTGCGCGCCGCAGCGGCAGAGATTGTCGTCCATATGCTCGATGATCTGCTCGCGGCTCGGCCGTGGCGTCTTCCGCAGCAGGGCGTAGGTCGTGAGGATCATTCCAGGCGTGCAGAAGCCGCACTGGAACGCGTCGTGGTCGAGGAATGCCTGCTGGATCGGATGGAGGCGTTCCTCTTGTCCGAGGCCTTCAATGGTCAGGACGGTCTTGCCCTCGACCGCACTGATGGGAGTCGCGCACGACCGGACCGCCTCATCGTCGACAATAACGGTGCAGGCGCCGCAAAGAGCCTCGCCACAGCCGAACTTGGGTCCGGTGAGGCCGAGATCGTAGCGCAGCACCCACAACAGCATGCGGCTGTCGTCGACGGTCACCTCGGTCGGATCACCGTTGAGCGTGAATGATATCGTTCGCTGCATCTGGGATACCTCGGGGATGCTGCCTTTCAGCTCCCTTACACTGAAAATACCGCAGGTGAGCAGCCGGGCGCCTGCTTCCATTGCGTATCAAGGAGATACGGGCGCGGCGGCAAGATCGCCTTTCTGCGGTCCCGTTGCGGGGACGGCGCCGCGGGAGGTTCCGGGTGGGTTGCATAACAGCAGCCCGCGATGTCCCCCCTGGGACGGACGGCGGTGGTCAGAGAGGCGGATCAGTCGATCCGCCGTAACTGGATAGGCCAATGGGGGCTCCCGTTGTTCCACTTGCGCTTGCGCTGGGACGCCAACGGCCGTACTTAAGCTAGCCGGCGGCCGGATGGCCGGGGCGAGCCGGTGACCTAGGTCAAACGATCCGGTATTTGGAGTCTTTGTACGGATCTGGGACTGAGAATCGTCTGATTTGCTTCGATTTCCCGAGAATTGCCTAATTATAGGGTCATGAGATGCCGGCATTGTGGCGGCGACATGCACCCGGGAGGTCGACCGCACGAGGAGAGGGGATTCTGCTCGGCGAACTGCCAGCGCGAATACAAAGAGTCGCTGGATCGCAGTGCTCTCCTCCGGTTGATGGAGGGGACCGAACCGCCACGCAGTCATCAAGATTCCAGCGCGAGCTCGAATGCCGGCGCGCGGCTGGGGGAACAGCGACGCCACGCGGAGCGAGCGGGGCCGGCCGGTAGTCCCGTGAAGGCTGTCGCCCGCAGCCAGCCGCTGACCGTGCGGGAGCTGTGGCGGTTCCCTCCCGTCAAATCCGTAAAAGGGCCTTTTTTCGAGGAGTCCGCGCGTCTCCGGTTCGCGCTCATTCCGGAAGTGTCGCTGGGCCCTCCCGCGACCGCGAAGGTGGCGCCGAAAGTCGTCCCAAAACGGACCGTCACCCCCGGCAGCCCTCCGAAGGCCGCGCCTCCGGCGCCGAGCGGGTCGGCCCCGGCAACCATCGCCCGGCCGGTTCCGGTTGCGCCGGCCCCCCGTAAGGCGTCGGCCCCGAAAGAAGCGCCGATTGATGTTTCGATCGGCGAAGGCCTGGGGCCTGAAAACGGCAACGCGTGGATGAAGATGGCGGCGGGCGGGCTGGTGGTAGTGGCTGTCCTGAGCGGTTTGTTCTTCGGCTTCTGGTCGCGGAGCCACGACACCGCTGTCGCACCCGAGGTGGTCACGCAGCCGAGGCCGGAGACGTGGCAGCCGGTTCCGGTGTCGCTCGACGGGGGCCGCCAGACGTTCCTGTTCACACCGTCGTTCTCGTGGTCGGATTACCGGGCCCAGGCCAGGGTGAATCGCTACATCGGACTGACCTGGGCCTTCCGGGCCCGGGACGACAGAGCCTATGTCATGGAGTTGGCGCCCGGCCGGTACCAGACGGCGATGAAGCTGACGCGATTCTCGGTGGCGGGCGGGCAGCGGTCGGCACCGACCGTCGCCGATGTTCCCGTTCCGCCGGACAACGATGTGATTCTCGTGCAGATCGAGACGGAAGGCACTTCGTACCGGCTTTTCCTGGATGGCCGGCTAGCGGCGAAATGGGTACAGGCGGAGTTGAAAGACGGCGGATTCGGCGTGGTCGTGCAGACGCCCGAGACCGTCGATTGGAGTTCGGTAGAGGTTGCCGAAGTGACCCGCACGTCGTTGCCGACGAAACCTGCCACGGGGAGGACAAGGTGAAGACGTGAGCCAGGAAGACCGCGAAGCCCATGGTGTCGTGATCGATCAGCGGGCGCTGGACCTGCTACTAGGCGGTGGTGTGCCCGAGGAGGCGCCGGAGCCGCCCATTTCACGGCCACCGGAGGTCCCCGCCCGCCCGGACGCCCCCGCGGAGAGGGTTCCCGAAGCGAAATCGGCCGCGGTTTCCGAGCCGCCCCCGCCCAAGCCGGTGGCCGTCCCCGAGAGTCCCAAACCGGCGCCGGTCCGGCGACCCGCGCTGTCCGCCGTCGGACCGGTCCCGCGCGTCGCGCCCCCCGCGGCGGAAATACCGCGGTCAAGGGTACCGCTCACGGACGGCCCCCCACCTGTCAAAGAGGTTCGGGGAACCTGGGCGACGCACTTCAATCAAGGCCTGCGCCTGGAGAATCAGGGCCGGTACGAGGACGCGGTTCGCGAATTTCGAGTGGCGACGCTTCAGAATCCCGGCGATTGGAGGGCGCACTTCGCCATCGGCGCCTGCTCGCTTCGACTCGGCGATCCCGGCGGCGCCCTGGCGGCCATCGAGGCGGCGCGTCGTCTCAAGCCCGACGACAGACGAATCTCGCGGCTGTGGGCGGTGGCGCTGCATGCGGACGGGGCGCTCGAGGAGGCTCGGGAGTACTATGAAGCGCTGGCCGCGGAGATGCCGGAGTCCGAGGAATTGTTGGCGAACCTGACGCTGGTCTGCGCGGGGCTCGGGGACGCCGGGGCGGTCTCCCATTGGGCGGGCCGGTTGCGACAGTTGACGCCGGGTTCGAGGCAGGCGAGCGAGGCGTTCGCGGCGGCGGCGCTTGTTCAAGGAGACTACGAGTCAGCGGCTGAGCACTTCGACCTGCTGAGTAAGTCCGAGGGCCGGTCGTATGAGGATTGGTACAACCTGGGGGTCTGCTGCCAGATGCTGGGCCGACTGGACGAAGCGCGGCGGGCCTACAGCCGGGCGTTGGGCATCCGGCCGGACGCCGTCGAGGCGCAGGCGAATCTGGGGACCGTGCTGCACGAAATGCATGACCCCAGAGGAGCTAGGGAGGCGTACTTGAGGGCGTTACGCCGGTCGCCGGAGCATGCCGGGATTCTGGGTAATCTGTCCGCCTTGGCGGAGGTGGCGGGGGACCGGGGCGAGGCGGAGCACTGGGGCGGTCGGCAGGCGGGGGACTAGGGGGCTGCGTTTTGGCATCGACAGGGCGGTAGTGTCAGGCCCGGCAAGACATCGCCGCGCAACCTTCACTTGGCATTCTCATTGATTGACAAACGCCGACCAGCAGGGCGATGGACGTCAATTCACTCGAGCGAAGACGCCACCAGGCGGGCCAGGATGATCAGTGTTGAGGCTCGGTCAGGCGGGCGAAGCGTGGGCGGCGATCGAATAGGCCCGCTCCGGGCTGTCCACGTCGACGATCCAGTAGCCGGCCAGGAACTCCTCGCTCTCCGGGAAGACGCCGTCGGTTCCGGGGGGCGCCGTCGGTTCCGGCGCGGACAATCCGGGCCTGATCGGGAAGGGCCAGGCCTTCAGTCGAAACCAGCTCGCCGGATGCAACGAGCGACTTGGTCAGCTCCTTCAGGAACATGGTGTGTGCCTGGATGTCTTTCTGTTGCCATCCGGTGACCCCGGCGTAGGTCTCTCCCGCAGTCATGTTGTTCATCAACAGTATGTACTTCATGTGGTTTTGCTCCGTTTCATTGGGGCGCTGCGTTTGAGCGCTCATAGTGGAGCCGGAGCCGTCCGGGCGTTTCCGACATCGGGAAGTTCGGGGAAGAGGATCAGGTTGAGGCTTGATGCGGTTGATTCGGGGGCGGGACTTGCATAAAAAACGTACTGTCTTTGTGGCTGCTACCGATAAGGGGAACCAGGGAGGGAACTGGGATGAATCGGAATACAATCTTCCTGTGCGCGGACCTCGTGTCGGTAGAGTGGCATGAGGCACTGGGCCGGCGGTCTGCTCCGGCGGTCCTCGACGGGATTGGCGAGCGCCAGGCGCGCGTTCGTCTGGAGAGTGCAATCCCCTTGGAAACGAACGTCCGTCTCCGATGCGGCCGGAACGAGTTCAAGGGTCACATCAGCGAGTGCCGCGCGTCGTGCGACGCCGGTCACGAGATCTCGGTCTGCTTTGCGGAAGGAGGCGGATGGTCGCTCGAGAAGTATTGTCCAAAGCACCTTGTCGATCCGGAACGACTGGTGGCATCGGGAACGACGGCGGCGCCGCCCTGCATGAACGGAAAGCGGTGCCCGCACGGCGGGATGACCGCCGATCAGGACCGGTCCGCCGAGGGCGTCCGGCGGGTGGCTCGCGAGGTGGCCGGGGTCTGCCACAACCTCGACATGGAGACACTCGCGGCCTGCTTTGGCACACTGTACGGCCCGGCGCGCTCGGAACTGCTCGCGGAGTTTGTCAGCGCCTATCGGAAGACCCTTGGTGTGCTCCCTCAAGGTTCGGGGACACCGGGCTTGCCCGTGAATGGGCGGGAGTCGCGCGGGACACCGGAAACATGACGGCCCGGCGGCGGCGTGGGCCGGTCGGCAACCCCCGTCGAATGCCCATGAGGGGCTGGTGCGTCAACCCGGCGGCTCGCCTCTCGCGGGCTTTCCGGCGACGGAAAAAGTCTCTAGAATATGATTCAGGAAGCGGGGCGTACTGTCGCGCTGGCTTCGCGATCTCCGGCGGGTCGATCGCGAGGACTTCTTCTGGCCTAGGGAGGGTCGGCTCCAAAGCCAGCCGGGCCGTGTTTTGTCGGCCCAGGCATTCCAACCGCAGTTTTCTGAATGAGCCGCCACGGCGGGTCACCGCCGCAACCGGACGCTGCCCAACGAGCAGCGGCTCTGGCTCGTATTGTTCGAAGGAACAGATGTGTATCGACACCCTACCGCCAGGCAGCGCTTCCGCACGACCGGCGGTCACGTCGCGAGACTGCCTCAAGGAGTCCACCACCGCGGATGGGCAGTGGAAATTCCACCACCGGCAACTGAGCCGGCGCTCGGAACGGGTTGAAGCCGGATGGCCGAACCACTGAAGGTACTTATTGTCGAGGACTCGCCGGGAGACGCCGAGCTGCTCGCCCGGGAGCTCCGCCGGCATGGCTTCGAGCCGTCCTGGAAACGGGTGGACTCGGCAGCGGGGTTACGTGAGGCGCTCGAAGCCGAGCCCCGCTGGGACATCGTCCTCGCCGACTATACGATGCCCGGTTTCGACGGTGTCCGGGCGCTTGGGATCTGTCACGAGTACGACCCGAACACACCCTTCATTGTTGTCTCCGGCACGATCGGCGAGAAGGTGGCCGTCGAGTGCATGCGCGCCGGTGCCGGGGACTACTTCCTCAAGGGGAACCTGGCGCTGCTCGGTTCCGCCGTGACGCGCGAGCTGCGGGAGGCGGAGGGGCGCCGCGCCCGCCAGCGGGCTGAACAGCGGCTCCGTGAACGGAACACCTTCATCGAGGCGATCCTCGGCAATCTGCCCGTGGGCGTGGCGGTGACGGGCCGCGACGGGCTCGAGTACATGAATCGCCGGTTCGAGGAGATCCACGGGTGGCCGCGCTCGGCGCTCGCGACCCGGGAGGACTACGCCAGGCATGTCTTTCCCGGCACGTCGTCTCCGGCGGGGCTGATGTCGGTGAACGACGGCGATGGCTCCGCCGATGAGCCACGCCAGAGCGTCTGGGATGCGCTGCGGATCGTGACGGCATCGGGCGAGGAAAGGGTCGTCAACATCAAGCGGATCTCGCTGATCGGACAGAAACTGGCGATCTTCGTTGTTGAGGACGTCACCGAACAGGCGCGGGTCCACGACGCGCTCCGGGAGGCCAAGCAGGCGGCCGAGCAGGCCAATCGGGCCAAAAGCGAATTCCTCGCCAACATCAGCCATGAGATCCGCACCCCGCTCAATGGCGTCATCGGCATGACGGACCTGATACTCGAGACGTCATTGACTTCCGAGCAACAGGATTTCGCGGAGACAGTCCAGCGGAGCGCTGAGACCTTGCTCTCCCTGCTGAACGACGTCCTCGATTTTTCGAAGATCGAGGCGGGCCGGCTGGACCTGGACAAGATCGATTTCGACCTCCGGGTGATGATCGACGAGGTGATCGGGATCCTCGGCTACCGCGCCGAGTCGAAGGGCCTGGAGCTGAGCTGCTACGTCGAGCCGGGGGTCACGCCCTTCCTGCACGGCGACCCGGGCCGCCTGCGCCAGATCCTGGTGAACCTGGCCGGGAACGCCGTGAAGTTCACCGAGCAGGGCGAAGTGGTCGTGCGAGTGGCCTCTGAAGCGGAGACGAGCCAGAGCGTCCGGCTTCGCTTCGAGGTGACCGACACGGGGATCGGGATCCCGCCGGACCGAGTGGAGGAGATGTTCGAGCCCTTCCAGCAGGGCGATAGCTCGATGACGCGGCGATTTGGTGGAACCGGCCTTGGCTTGTCGATTACGAAGCGTCTGGTCGGGTTGATGGGTGGCAGCCTGGGCGTGACCAGCGCGCCGGGTCGGGGCTCGCGTTTCTGGTTTGAGCTCGAGTTGGCCAGGCAGGGGCGCAAAGCGGAGACCCCGGCGGCGGCCGCTCCGGCACTGTCCGGCGTGAGGACCCTGGTGGTGGACGACAACGAGACCAACCGCCGCATGTTGGCGGCGTTGCTCGAGAGCTGGGGCTGCCGCCACCAGGAGGTGCCCGGCGGCGAAGAGGCGCTCGAGGCGCTGCGGGCCGGCGTTGAGGGCGACGACCCGTTTCAGCTTGCCGTGCTCGATCTGGTGATGCCGGGGATGGATGGAGAGGCGGTGGCCTGCGAGATCAAGCGTGACCCCCAGTTGGCGGAGACGGTGCTGGTGGCGATGCCATCGGCGGGGCGACGCGGCGACGCGGCCCGGCTCGGGCAGCTCGGCTTCGCCGGATATCTGCCGAAGCCGTTGCGGGCCGGCTACCTGCGGGACTGTCTGCGGGCGGTGCTCGGGCGCGAGGATGGCGCCGCCGGCAGAATAGCGCCGATGGTGACCCGCCATAGCATCGAGGAACAGCGGCGCGGTCGCGCGCGGGTGCTCCTCGCCGAGGACAGTCCCATCAACCAGAAAGTGTTGCTGGCCCTACTCGGGAAGCTGAACTGTCACACTGAAGCCGTCGCGAGCGGCCGACAGGCACTCCGGGCGCTCGAGTCGACGACCTACGATCTCGTGCTGATGGACTGCCAGATGCCCGATATGGACGGCTATGAGACTACCCGGCAGATCCGAAATCCCCACTCGCGCGTCCGCAACCACGCCGTGCCGATCGTGGCCGTGACCGCCCACGCCATCAAGGGCGACCGGGAGAAGTGCCTGGAGGCGGGGATGGACGGCTACGTCGCCAAGCCGATCACGCTGTCGTCGCTCGCCGCGGTGGTCGAGAAGTGGTGCCGCGGAGCTCCCCGCGAGTGACGGATCCGGCATGCTTCCGGAGCCCGGGTGAGCCGGCTGCCGGCCGGCGAACGGGCGCGCCGGTCTACATCGATTGACACCCGCCGTGTGAAGTTGTGTCGGGTAAAGTTGGCTCGGACGGTCCGGCAAGTGGAATATAATGGCGGCTTCGCGCCAGCGGCATGTCCACTACCCTCCATCCGCTCGACTGGGCCGTCATAGGGATCTACTTTGCCGGGATCGTGGTGCTCGGGCTCTGGGTCGCGCGCCGCGTCCGAACGACCGAAGGGTTCTTCCTCGGCAAACGCAGTTTCAGCGTCTGGCTGATTCTCGGGCAGGCGTTCGGGGTCGGCACCCACGCCGAGATGCCGGTGGCGCTGGCCGGTGCCGTCTATCAATCGGGCTACTCGGCCATCTGGTACCAGTGGAAGAACCTCTTTATCACGCCGTTCTACTGGATTCTGGGCCCGATGTTCCGCCGCTTCCGCCGGACGACCATCGGCGAGGTGTACGAGGACCGCTTTGGCAACCTGATGGGCGGCGTCTACACGGTCTTCGCGCTCTGCTACTTCACTTTCAATATGGGTGCGATGCTCAAGGGCGCCGGGAAGCTGGTGAGCGTCGCCTCGGGTGATGTCGTCTCGCCGAATATGGTCGTGCTGGTGATGACGGCCACCTTCCTCGGCTACAGCCTGGTCGGCGGACTCGTCTCGGCGGCGTATACGGACTTCGTCCAGAGCCTGTTCATCATCGTGTTGTCGTTCCTCCTGATCCCGCTCGGGCTGCGTGAGGTCGGCGGGTTTGCCGGGCTGCGGGAGAAGCTCGATCCGGCGATGCTGTCGCTGGTGACGCCGGGTGACGTCGGCGTCTTCACGATTGTCATGCTCACGCTCAACGGGCTCATCGGCATCGTCGCGCAGCCGCACATGCTGGCGGCCGTCGGTACGGGCAAGGACGAGTGGAGCTGCCGTGTCGGGATGGCCTACGGCAACTTCGTGAAGCGGTTCTGCACCATCGGCTGGGCGCTGGTGGGGTTGATCGTCGTGGTCATGCTGGCCTCGAACGGACACGTATTGGCCGACCGCGAGGACGCCTTCGGCTACGCGACCCGCGAGCTGCTGTTTCCCGGTGCCATCGGACTCATGATCGCCTCGGTACTGGCCGCCAATATGTCCACCTGTTCGGCGTTCACGGTGGATGGCGGCGCGCTGTTCACACAGAACTTCTATCGTCGCTACGTCGCGCGGGACCGGCCCGACAGCCACTACCTCAAAATCGGCCGTCTGGCCGGCGTCACGGTGACGACGCTCGGCGTGGTGTTCGCGCTGTATCTGCAGATCGTTCTCGAGGCGTTTCTGTTTACCGAGACCATGGCTACCTTCCTCGGCATCAGCATGTTCGGCGCGGTGGCCTGGAGGCGGGCCAACCGGACTGGAGCGCTCGCGAGCGTTATCGTCTCGGCGAGCAGCTTCTTCTACCTCACCTATAGCGAGCACGGAACGCTGCTCAAATGGGAGGCGGACAACTTCGGGATCTCGATGGTGGCCGGCTTCGTGGCGCTGGTCGTCTTCAGCCTGCTCGACGAAACCCGAGCCGCGCGAGATGCTCGATTTCTTCTATGAGCGGTTGGACCGGCGCAGCGAGCTGGACGCGGCCACCGGCCAGGAGAAGGACGTCGCGGGAGTGGGGCACGAGTTGCTCGTAGTGCACCTGTTCGATTCGGGCATCACCAAAGGCTGGAAGCACTTCTACAGTCGCTTTCGAGTGGACATCAACGGACTGGTGCTGGCCTTCGGCGTGGTCGTGGCGCTGATCGCGCTGGCGCGGGGAATTCTGTTCTTGCCGTGATACTGAGCTGTGACCGGGACAAAGCAGAGCGGATCTGAAGCTCCGCGCCCGCTGAAGCGCGCCTTCCAATCTGTATCGAATGCTTGTAGGGCGGCCTTTCCAGCCCGCTCGGGGCTTCAGCCCGGATCTCCATCTCGAGCTTTGGCTGCCAGCACAGGTCCGGCTTCATGATGACGACACTGCTGCTCAGCGCCGAATTCGCCCTACTCTTTGCCGGAGTCCCGATGCTTTTCCTGCTTGGCGTGCTGCCCCGGAATCCGATCCCGGTGCTGCTTGGCGTCACGGCCGTGGCGGTGGTCGTGCTGCTGCAAGACCGGCACTTCGATCGCGGCCGGTTGTGGAATGCGGCGGGCGTCCGCCAGTATTTCCGTTACGCCCTGGTCCGCGCGCTGCTGCTGGCGGGCGTGCTGACCGCCGGCGCTGCCGTACTCATGCCGGACGAGCTGTTCGGCTTCCCGCGCGGCCGGCCGGTCTTTTGGATGATCATCATAGTCCTGTACCCGGTCTTCTCCGTCTACCCGCAGGAGCTGATGTACCGGGCCTTCTTCTTCCACCGCTACCGGCGGCTGTTCGGTGAGGGGAACTGGATGGTGCTGGCGAGCGCGCTGGCATTCGGCTTTGTCCACATCATTTTCGGGCACTGGATTTCAGTGGTCCTCTCGACGGCCGGAGGATTGCTGTTCGCCGCCACTTACGGCCGCAGCCGGTCGCTGCTGCTGACCTCGCTCGAGCACGCTTTTTTCGGCGATCTGATCTTCACGATCGGGCTGGGACAGTTCTTCTATCACGGAGCGCGATGAGTGGCCGGGCGCGTCTGCTGGTCGCCCTGGTCCTGGTGGTCCCGATTGGATTCGCGACGAAATTCTACCCCGGACCCGCGCGGGACTTGGTGAACAACTACCTCGGCGGCGTGCTCTACGAAGTCTTCTGGGTGTGGGGTGTCCTGCTGCTGCGGCCGCGATGGCCGGTGCGGACGGTTGGCGCAGGCGTCCTGGTCGCGACCAGCGTGCTCGAGGTGATGCAGCTCTGGCACCCGCCCCTACTCGAGGCGATCCGCGCCACCTTCCTTGGGCGGACGCTGATCGGCACGACCTTCAGTTGGTGGGATTTCCCCTGCTACGTCGCCGGATGCGCCGCCGGAGCGTGGACCAGCGCCCGCCTCCGGCCGGAGACGAACGAAACCCGGCGGGCCGGCGCCTCATCCTACAATAAGAACAAGGAGTTGTAGGAGGGATCATGCGTCTGTTGGCACTACTGGCAGCGGGTCTGTTTTTGGCCGTCTCGGCCCCGGCGATCGAGGGCTCCGATCTCACGGACGCCCAGATCCAGCAGATCATCGAGAAGTTCGCGGCCAAGGAGGCGGAATTCGCCCAGGCGCGGGAGCAATACACCTACCGGCAGGACGTGCTGGTCCAGGAACTGGACGAGTCGCGCCGGGTTCGCGGCAAGTACGAGCTGGTCCAGGACATCATCTTCACGCCCGACGGGAAGCGGACCGAGCGGGTGGTCCACGCCCCGGTCCCGACACGCTCCAGCGCATCCAGATGACCCCCGAGGACGAACAGGATCTGCGCAACGTCCAGCCGTTCGTGCTGCAGACAAAGGACCTCGACAAATACTACATCCGCTATCTGGGCAAGGAGACGCTGGACGAGATCCGCTGCTACACCTTCGCCGTGAAGCCGAAGGCGATGGAGAAGGGCGAGCGATACTTCGCCGGGCATGGTCTGGGTGGACGACCAGCGACCTGCAGATCGTCAAGACCTACGGCCGCGGCGTGGGCCTGCACGCGGAAGAACTTCGACAACCAGTTCCCGAAGTTCGAGACCTACCGCCAGCAGATCGACGGCAAGTACTGGTTCCCGACCTACACCATCGCAAATGACGTGCTGATGTTCCAACACGGGCCGCAGCCGATCAAGATGGTGGTCAAGTACGAGGATTACAAGCGGTTCGGCGCCGACACCACGATCACGTTCGGCGACGAGGCGGTCGAAGGACAGTACGCCGCCGGAGACCCCGAAAGAACCCTGATTTCCGACCGCTCAGGCGCTTACAGACGCATCCCGCGGAATACTCCTCGGCCCTGCCGGGGGTTCTTGTGGTTCAATAAGAGGCGACTCTAAGTCACTGGGAAACTGGGAATTCCTCGTTCAATGGCGACGACTGCATTCCAACTGAAGCGAAAGGCAGTGGCGACAGGCCGCCTCTACCGCGAAGTGCGGATGATCGCGCGCGGCCTGCTGAGCACCAGGCACGCCGTGCTGGCGCACTTGATCCCGATCCGTCGATGCAATCTGGACTGCGCCTACTGCAACGAATACGACGACCATTCGCTCGGTGTGCCGCTGCCGAAGCTGCCTGGCCCGGGTCGACCACCTGCAGAAGCTGGGAGTCAACGATCATCACCATCAGCGGCGGTGAGCCACTGCTCCATCCGGAGCTCGACGAGCTGATTCGGCACATCCGCCGCCATGGCATCATCGCTGGACTGATCACCAACGGTTTTCTGCTGAACCCGAAGCGCATCCAGCGTCTCAACGACGCCGGCCTCGACCACCTGCAGATCAGCATCGACAACGTCGAGCCGGACAAGGTGTCGAAGAAGAGCCTCAAGACGCTCGACGTGCGGCTCGCGATGCTGGCCGAGCACGCGCTGTTCCACGTCAACATCAACTCCGTAGTGGGCGGCGGTATCCGCAACCCCGAGGACGCACTCGCGATCGGCAAGCGTGCCATCGAGCTCGGACTGACCTCGACGGTCGGAATCATCCACGACGGTGACGGTCAGCTCAAGCCGCTCGCCTTGCGGGAGCGCGAGGTCTATCGCACGATGAGGGCCCGGGAGAAGAAGAGCTACTCACGCTTCAACCGGTTCCAGGAGGCGATCGCCGACGGACGTCCGAACCAGTGGCGTTGCCGCGCCGGCAGCCGGTACCTGTACATCTGCGAGGACGGCCTGGTCCACTACTGCTCGCAGCAGCGCGGCTATCCTGGAGTCCGGCTCGACGAATACACGCGGGAGGACCTCGCTCGGGAGTTCCTCACCGAGAAGACGTGCGCGCCCACCTGCACGGTCTCCTGTGTCCATCAGGTGTCGCTGATCGACTCCTGGAGAGCGCCGCAGACCCTCCATCCGAACCCGTCACCCCAGGGTTTGGTGCAGATCGACTGATCACGATCCCCGGAAACAGAAGAAGCCGCGCTCCCGAAGGAGGCGGCTTCTCAATATCGGTCTATTTTCCAGGAACGCGCCGATCAGTGACTGCGACGACGGCGAACGATGCCGAGCAGCACAAGTCCCGCCCCGGTGAGCAACAAAGTCGCCGGCTCCGGGGTGGCGAGGACATCAAAAGCATACCTCACCGTTCGCGCTTCCGCATTCTTGTCGACAAAACTTCCGCCGCCAGTGAAGCCGGAGCCCAAAGTGGCACCTGCCGGCAGGTTGTTGTAGGCCGTCAGAGTCACCGTGTAGGTGCCTGCCGGAAGCCCATATTCATTGATGTTGGAATCAGAGCAGGTCGGACTCGGATTTCCCGGAGGGCAGACACCATCATCATTGACAGTAATCAACGTCGCACTGGGCCCACTACCGGACCACAACGCCACCACCGGATCGAATCCCCCTGCGGGAATCGAGGTGCCTATTGCGTTCGTTCCCCCGCCATAGCCCCACGTCAGAACCAGGAGGCTTGTAAAACCACCAGGAGCCCCTCCATAGACCAAGGTCCTCTCTTGGTAGTCGGCCACACTCGAGAAAACACCCGTTTCAGACGCCAGAATCGCGTACGACGCGGCACTAGCAGGCACCGTGATAATCCCGACCAGTAAAGCCAGACACAATCCCTTATGCATTTGGCCAGTTCTCCTCCCTCAAACTTTCCGCCGACTAGAGTTTAGCAGAGGCCTCCTGTAAACGCAAGAGAACACATCCGTTTTTATTGCCGGCGGTTGCCGGCCCCCGCCGGGGCTCAAGTGACGCCGTCGTAGACGTTACGTTACGAGGGTGGGTGGACACCGGCGGCGGGCGCAAAACTACTGGATTCCACGGCATTTGTTCCTCTAGTAGTCTGGCTGCGTTCCGGCGAGCAGGCGGCGCTCGTCGGGATGGTCGAGACGCGCCAGTGCCTGCTCGCGGGTGAGCCAGTCTAGGCGGTCCACTTCACTACCCGGGGTGAAGGAGCATTCGCCCGTAACTCTCATATTCCAGTAGAGAACTACCTTGGGGCGGCCCCGCGCCAGATAGCTCACCAAGCCGGCGAATCCCGCCACCTCGATTGGGCAGCCGGTCTCCTCTCCGACCTCGCGGACGGCTGCCTCGAGCCAGGATTCGCCGGGTTCGAGTTTACCTTTTGGCAATGACCAGTCCTGGTGCTTCGGCCGATGGATGACGGCCAGGTACCATAGGTCCCCGAGACGGGACCAGACGATTCCTCCGGCGGCGCGAATCACGGTCGGGTCCGGAGATGGATCGATTGGAGGGGTCGTTACCATGGTTCAGAGGAGGTGCTTTGAGGCGACACCGCCGAGCGCCGGTATCGGTTTGAGCTTACCAGCTTCCAGCGCAGTGCCGCAATTCGGACCGGGCGGCGGCGTGGAGGGCTCGACGCACGAGTGCTATCATGGAGCCTGCATGCAGCGACAGGAGAGGCTGCCGGCAGTCGTCATCGTCGGGCGCCCAAACGTCGGCAAGTCCACCCTGTTCAATCGGATTCTCGGCAATCGGCGGGCCATCGTGGGCGACGAGCCGGGAATCACGCGCGACCGGATCAGCGGAGAAGCGACCTACGACGGGCGCGTCTTCGAGCTCATCGACACCGGCGGCATCCTTCCCAACGACACCGAGCTCATTCCATCGGAGATCTTCCGCCAGGCCAGAGTGGCGTTCGAGGACGCGGCCCAGATCATTTTCCTGGTGGATGGCCGCACCGAGCTGAGCGGGACCGACCGCGAGCTGGCCGAGTTGCTGCATCGGCTGGGCAAGCCGGTCACGCTGGCGGTGAACAAGATCGATTCCCCGGTACGGTCCGACCTCGTCAATGAGTTCCACGGGCTCGGCTTTAAGAGCCTGTTCGCGATTTCGGCCGAGCACGCCGTCGGCGTCGACGATCTGTTGGCGCACGTCACCCGGGACTTCGCCGTCGAGGAGCCGAACGAAGATGAGGAGCCGGACAACGGCATCCGAGTGGCGATCATCGGCCGGCCGAACGTCGGCAAATCGACGCTGCTCAACTCCCTCGCCGGGGCCGATCGCGCTATTGTGTCGCCCGTGGCCGGCACCACCCGGGACGCCGTCGACGAGACGGTGGTCCATGAGGGGGCGGAGTTCGTCTTCGTCGATACGGCCGGCATCCGCCGGAAGGGCAAGACCAAAATGATGGCGGAGAAACTCAGCGTCGTGATGGCGCGGCGCCACATCCGTCTGGCGAATGTTGTCCTGCTGGTGCTCGATGCGACCGAGGGCGTGGTCGGGCTCGACGCGACGATAGCGGGCTATGCGCACGAGGGCGGCCGCTCGATCATCCTCTGCGTCAACAAGTGGGACGCGGCGCCGGATAAGAACAAGCGGGCGTTCCTCGTCAAGATCCGCGACGAGATGAGATTCCTCGAATATGCCCCGGTGGCGTTCCTGTCCGCCAAGGAGGCGCGGGGCGTCGGTCAGTTGTTCGGCCTGATCCGGCGCGGCTATGAGGCCGCTTCGCTGCGGATCACGACCGGAGAGCTCAACCGCTTCCTTGGCTCGCTGGAATTCGAAAAAGACTTGCGGGTGAAGTACGTAACGCAGACCTCGGTGCGCCCGCCGCGGTTTGTCGTCTTCACCGAAGGCTCGCGAAAATTGCACTTCTCGGTCGAGCGCTATCTGATCAACCAGCTCCGCAAGCGGTTCGGGTTTGCGGGCACGCCGATCGTGATCAAGTCGCGGACGAAGGAGAAACGGTCGAAGCGGTAGGGCGGACGTCCACGTCCGCGGCCGGCCTCCAGGTCGGCCTCTTCCCCGCAGAGTAACGGAGATTCTCCAATCATCATGCGCGACCTGGAGGTCGCACGCGGGCGCGGACGCCCCGCCTTACTTCCCGATACAAAAGGTCGAGAAGATCCGGTTCAGGATGTCGTCGGCGGTGGTGGCGCCGGTGATGGCGTCGATGGGCTCGAGCGCGGCGTAGAGGTCGAGCAGCAGCATCTCGTGCGGGACGGATTCGGCGACCGCCTGCCGGGCGTTGCGCAATGCCTCCAAGCTCTCGCGCAAGCATTGCTCATGGCGGACGGAGGTGATGAAGCCGCCCTCCTGCTCCATGGCGTCCGTCGGGCGCGACGGCCTGGATCGATGCGGCCGGCGCAAGCTCGTCGATCCCGGCGCCGGTAAGCGCGGAAACAGCCATGAGACTCGCCGTCGACAACCGCCTGCCGGGGAAGGTCGCACTTGTTGCCGACCAGCAGGTAGCGGCCCTGCCCGCGGGCCCGCTCGATCAGCGCCGTATCCTCGGACGTCGAGGGGCGCGGAGAGGTCGATGACAACGAGCGTCAGGTCGGCGTCGGCCATCGCCTGGTAGCTGCGCTCGATACCCAGCGATCTCCACCAGGTCCTCTCCGGCACGGATGCCGGCGGTGTCGATGAAACGGACGGGAATGCCGTCCAGGGCCGCGGTCTCGGAGATCGGTGTCGCGGGTGGTGCCGGCGACCTCGGTGACGATGGCGCGGTCGTGCTCGAGCAGACGGTTGAAGAGGCTGCTCTTGCCGACGTTCGGGCTTGCCAACGATCGTCAGCGTAAAGCCGTCGTGGACCAGCTTGCCGTAAGCAAAGCTACCGGCCAGCGCGCCCACCCCGGACTCGATGGGACCGAGCCGTCGGAGGATCTCCTCGTTGGAGGCGACGCTCGAGATCGTCCTCGGCGAAGTCGATGCCCGCTTCGAGCAGCGCGATGAGCTCGAGCAATTGCTGTCCTTGAGCGGCTGCGATGCGGCGGCTGACGACTGCCCGACGGCCTGCCGGGCCGCGACGCGGGCCTGGTAGAGCGTGGTCGCATCGATCAGGTCGCGCACGGCCTCGGCCTGCGGCAGATCGATGCGGCCATTGACGTAGGCGCGCAGCGTGAACTCGCCGGGCTCGGCCAGCCGGGCGCCGGCGGCCGCGAGGCGCTTTCGAGCACAATGGCGCAGGACCACCGGCGAGCCATGGCAGGAGATCTCGATCACGTCCTCGGCGGTGTAAGAGCGGGGCCTGGCGTAGTAGGTGACGATGACCTGGTCGACGACGCGGTCCTCGTCGTCGAGCAACTCGGCGAGCACGGCGCTGCCAAGGCTGCCATTCGTGATCGGCGGCCAGTTTGAGGACGCGCTTGGCGATCGAGCGGGCGCCGGGTCCGGACAACCGCACGACGCCGAGCCCGCCGCGGCCGGGCGGCGTCGAGACGGCGACGATGGTCTCGTCCAGGTTCATGGGCTATCAATGAGACCGGGCTGATGTCCCGAGCGGGCTCGAAGTCCGCCCCCCCAAGCCTGGTGAACGCCCTGGACAGCGCGCTGTAGAGGGTGCGGCGCTTCGGCTCCGCTCACGACGGAGACGTCGAGGAAAGGGAATCGTGACATCGGCCGGCCGGAGGGCCTACCGCCGGCGGCGGCGTACTGGAGCCGGACGCACATTTTCCGGCAGCGACGGCATGTCGGCGGGATAGATCACGACACCGCGATGCGGGCCGGCGCCGGAGCTCTCGCTGCGGACGTCTCGAGATGTCCCGGACCGCCAGATGCAGGATCCGCCGCTCGCGGCTGGTCATGGGGTCGAAGCGGAAGGGCCGGCGCGAGGTCTTGACTTTCTCCGCCGCAGTCACCGCGCTGAGCCGCAACTCCTCGATGCGCAGCATCCGGTAGTCGTTGGCGTCGAAGATCAGCCGGGCGTGCTCATTGGGGGCCAGGCGCAGCGACTCCATGGTCAGGTGCTCGAGAGCCAGCAGCAACTCGGCCTTGTTTTCGAGCAGCAAGTCCACGTCGGGCCCGGTGAAACTGATGACGAGGTCGGGGTTTTCGAAATCCGCGAACCGGGCTTCCGGCTCGGTGACCTCTGGGGTGACGTCGAATGGAGATCGTTCGAGGACGGGCTCCAGGAACTTCAGGATCTGCGGGACCAATCGACTCTACGGTAAACTTGCTTCTCCGTCACAAGACCTATCTCTTCCGTGCCTTCTTCTTCGCCTTTGCCGGCTGCTCCTCGGCGGGGGGCGGCTTCGGAGTGTCACTGCCGAACTTGTTGATCACGAGTTGCTGGCACACACCCACCAAATTACTGGTCAACCAGTATAACACCAGGCCACTGGATACCTTGTAGAAGATGAAGCCCATCATCAACGGCATCATCATCATGACCCGCTGCTGGCTCGGGGCGGTGGTCGGCGTCATCCTTTGCATGGCGAACTGCGAGGCAACCATGGTGACGGGCAGGATGCGAATCGGCAGCGTTTCCGGCTGGGACAGGTCGGCCACCCAGAGCCATTCGGCGCCACGGAGCTCGATGGCGACGCGCAACACCTGGTAGAACGCGAAGAAAAACGGAATCTGCAGCACCATCGGCATGCAGCCGCCAAGCGGGTTGACGCTGTGCTTCTGGTAAAGCGTCATCATCTCTTCGTTCTGCTCCTGCGGCGCGGGTCGCGCATGCTCATGCCCTTGTACTTGTCCTGGATCTGTTTGACCTCCGGCTGCAGCGCCTGCATCTTCCTCATGCTCTTCATGGAGGTGAACTTGAGCGGCATCAGCAGCGATGTTGATGCCGATCGTGAGGATGACGATGGCCCATCCGTAGTTGTGGACCCAGTGATCATGCACCCACACCAGACTCAGCAGCAGGGGCTTGGCGAGGAAAGACAACCAGCCGAAATCGACTAGTTGCCGGAGGCGTGGATCGATTCCCTCGAGCAGATCGAGATCCTTCGGGCCGACGAAAAGCGGGAACTCATTGACGCCTTTGCCCCCGAGGGCGATGCCCGCATGGGGCTGGTCGTCACTCTCACCGAAGGGCAGGTTATCGGTGTAGACCCGCAGGTCGAACGAGCCGTTGCCGGGCAAGGCGACCGCCGCGAAGTAGGCGTCCTCGATGCCGGCGAACGAGTAGTCGCCGGAGTAGGTGACGGGACCGTCCTTGCCTTTCTTGGAATCCTGGCGCTCGAGCTTGTTGTCGGCCACGTTGTAGAAGAGCGTGTGCTCGGCCTGGATCGCGGTGGCGACCGTGCGATCCCCGAAGCCGCCGCGCCAGGCAAGGAAGTGGGGCAGCTGGCGACCGTCTCGGGTCGCCTCGGAGGTGACTTGCGAGAGGTATCGATCGGGCTCGAAGTGGAAATGCTTGTGATAGTAAGTGACACCGTCCGAGAGCCTGAAGTCGACGTCGAGGCCGTCATCGGAACGCTCGACGGCGTAGAGGCCGCTGTTGGGGTCGAGCGCCGGCTCGCCGTCGGCGAAGATCAGGCTGAAGGGATAGCCGACGGCCTTGGCCGCATCCGTGTTGACGAGCTCGAGCGGTTCGCCGTCCGTATTCTTGTACTGCTTTAGAATCCAGCTCGTCACCACGGCGCCACGATTCGAGAAGGCGATGCGGTAGACGTCGGTATCGACGGTGAAGGTCTCTTCGGATGGGGCGGAGATGGCGTTCGGCGCGGGCTCGGCGGGCGTCTCGGCTGCGGCCGCTGTTGCCTCGGCGGCGGGTTCGGCGGCTGGCGGCGCGGCCTCCTCGGATGTCGGTTGCCCCTCCTGCTCCTGCGCGGCCTGCTCGGACGCCGGCGCCTTGGGCGTGTTCGTCTTCAGAAAGTAGGGACTCAGGAAGAGGACGGCGCCCATGAGAAGAAACGCCAGGAGCAGGCGTTTCTCCATGGAGAACTCATTGCCATCTCCACCACCATTGTTCGGTTGATCCGCCATGTGTTGTCTACCAGTACGATCTCCGGCTCCCGCGCTTACCCGAACGTCAGGCTACCGGCATCGCTCTCTTCGAGTTATCCTCAGTGTGCTGTCTCGTAGCGTCGGTCGCCCGCGGTTCGGGCACCGGGTCAAAACCGCCGGGATGGAAGGGATGACACCGGGCGAGCCGCTTGAGCGCCAGCCAACAGCCTCTTCCGACTCCGTGCTTCTGGATGGCCTCGCTGGCATAGACGGAACAGGTAGGATGGAAACGGCAGGCGGAAGGCAGGAAGGGCGACACCCATCGCTTGTAGACGCCAAGCAGCCAGATCAGGAGGCGCTGCATCGCCGAAACACCCTCTGCACTTCTCTCCGCAGGTCCTCCAGCGGAGCCTTCAGCACCGTTTGCCGCGGGTTGAAAACCACGTCCCATCGGGAACCCAATTGACGGATCTCGTAACGCACCGCTTCGCGCATCTTTCTTTTTATGCGGTTGCGGACCACGGCCTTGCCAAGAGCCCGTGGGACGGTGAACCCGACGCGGGGGTCCGCCGCCGTTTCCCGGACGCGGCAGAACGCTCGAAAGTACGGGCCAGACAACCGCAAACCCTCCCGGTAGATCCTGCGGAAGTCTCCCGATCGTAGCAGCCGCAGCTCTTTAGGAAAGGAGAAATCTGGTTTGGTGTCGATGTTACTTCGCGTTCCGAACGGCTCGCTCGTCGCTGACCGTGAGCCGATGACGACCCTTGGCCCGCCGCCGGGCAAGAATCGTCCGCCCCGACTTCGTCTTCATCCGAGACCGAAACCCGTGCGTCTTGGCCCGCCTGCGGTTATTCGGTTGAAATGTACGTTTTGGCATCTTCTCAACTCTGCGCCGGTCGGCCTAGCCGTCTGGAGTCGGCACACTTCTCTTGATTTGGTTGGGGGGAGCCCCGAAGCAACAGTATAGCAAACCGACGGCCGGGTGCTGGGTCCGTTCGGCGGCTGGGAATCCGGACCATTACGCGGCCCCCCGCCGCCAGCTTTCAAAGCGCCTATAATGTCATCGCATGCCTCGGTTCATTGAAGTTGCGCACCCGATCCGCAGTGGCATGAAAACCTATCCCGGGTTGCCGGAACCCGCCGTTGAGGTCTTCATCACCCACGAGGAATCAGCGGACCGCTATCAGAACCAATCCGAGTTCTACATTGCCTCGCTGCACATCTGCGGCAACACCGGGACCTACGTTGATGCGCCAATCCATCGCTTCCGCGACGCGGCCGACCTGTCGGCCTATCCGCTCGAAGCACTGGCCGACCTGGACACCGTCGTCATCGACGTCACCGGTTACCCGTCGCGTGGCATCGGCCCCGACGCGGTCCGCGCGGCGACGCTGCGCGATCGGGCCGTGCTCTTCCACACCGGCTGGTCGCGGCACTGGGGCACGGAGCGGTACTTCGAGCCCAATCCGTTTCTCACGCGCGAGACCTCGGAACACCTCTGCGACGCGGGTGTCCGTTTCGTCGGCATCGACTCGCTCAACATCGACGACACGGCCAATCCGGCCCGGCCAGCTCACACGATCCTCCTCGGCGCCGGCATTCCCATCTGCGAGCACATGACCAATCTGGCCGCCCTTCCCGCGACCGGCGGGCGCCTCCACGCGGTCCCGATCGCCTGGGTCGGCGGAGCGAGTTTTCCTGTCCGCGCCTACGTGATTGTGTAGCCGATCGCGCGCCGCCGGAAAGCCCCGGGGTTGTGCTTCACTCCAGCGGTTGTTAGGATGCCGTGTAATGCAGGTACGAGAAATTATGGATTCGGCGCTGGCTACGATTGAGCCGGAGTCGACGCTGCTGGAAGCATTTGAGAGGAGCGAGGAACGGCAGTCGCGCACGCTCGTTGTCACCACGGGCGGGAAGGCGTGCGGGGTTGTCACCGGCGATGATGTCGCCAAGCGCGTAGTCGCCGACGAGAATGTCGCCTCCACTAGACAAGTTCACGAAATCATGGCTACGCGGATTGCCGCCTGCTATGACGACACCGAGGTCAGCAAAGCACGCGCCTTCGCTGAAGAGAGGAAGCTGGAGCACCTTCTCATTTGCAACCGCAAGAAACAGATCATCGGCGTGGTCGGCGTGGCCGACCTGATGAAGGAAACGGGCTGACAGGCCTATCGGCCGTAGTAGCCGTTGCGCGCACGGACCTGGGCTCCGGGACGTTCCACCCGCACCTCGACCTTGCGCCATTCCCCGTCGAAACGCTGGTTACTCGGGTAATAGTTCACTGTGTATAGACTCCGCAGCTCGTCGGCGACGAGCGGGTAAACGGGGTCGAGGTCCCGGATGGACTGTGCCGGGAAGAGCCGTCCGCCCGTGGCCATCGCCAGTTCCTCGAGATTGCGCCGCTCTTTCTTCGCCCATCCGGGTGGGGGCGCGACGGTAAACGGATCGAGGAAGACCGGGTAGATCAGCGTGTGCATGCGGTCGGCGGCCTTCAGCAGGTCCTTGATCGAGGTTTCGCTCGGGGTTCCGATCCCGTGTATGCGATTGTCGTCACCGTCGCTGAGAACGATGATGGCGTTTCGCTCCGTGGGCCGGTCGCGCAGTTCCTGAGCGTAGGCCAGCGCGATGATGTCGTAGAGGGGCGTGCCGCCGGAGACTTCGGGGATGTTGTCGATGATTTCCTTGAGATGGTCGTGGTCGAGCGTGAGTGGCGAGGCGACTTGGAGAACGTCGCTCGCCAGTGTATAGAGCGCCACGCGGTCGGTGGGACGGGCGATTTCGAGGAAACGCCGGGCCGCTTCCTGCATCGCGTCGAGGTCACGCCGCGTGGAGCCGCTCAAGTCGAGGAGAAGGACCAGGTTGAACGGCACCTCCTCGGACCCGGCGAAGCTGACCTTCTGCGGGACTCCATCCTCGACGACCGTGAAATCGTCGCCCGTGAGATCGGTAATCGGACGTCCTTCCTCATCGAAGACCGCGACCGTCAGGTTGACCATCCGGACATCAGAGCTGAAACGGGGCAGGCCCTCCTCGAAGGGCGGTTCGTCAGCGGGCGCGGGTTCGAGACCAGGCGCCGGCGGGCGCTCGGGCGGCGCCGCGTTCTTCCGCGCGAGGATTTGGTCGATTACCGCCGGGGCCTGCCAGGGGAGCTTCACGGGAGACTCGTCCGGGATGTCGTGGCGCTCGAGAACGAGCCGCCGCGGGGCGTCCGCCTCCACCAGAATCCGCCCGTAGGTCACCTTGAGATCGGGCAGGCTGTCGTTCAGAGTCCAGCCCGCGTCTTCCTTGCCGTGGCGTCGCGGCTCATCGAAATCCACGCCGTGCGGCAGGGTCACTTCCGGCGGCTTGCGGGCCGAGTGGAACGTCAGGCGCGTTGCCTCCCAGGGCGCCGCCAGGCGGACCTCCCCGGTGCCGGTGATCAACTCGGCCCGCCGCACGAGGCCTTCGACCGACAGGGGACCATCCGCGGTGCGCGCGCGGAGTTCATAGCCGTACGGGATATCGACTTCGACATCGATGCGGACTCCGTCGGCCGGCTGGACGACCACGTGCGCGATGCCCGGCGCTTGCGAGACCTTAATGTCGGTGGACCGGACTTCGCGGTCCGGCGAAGTGGACTTGACGTGCACGCTGTCGGCATCCACCACCCGCGCCGTGATGCCGCCCACCGGGTTGTCTACTACGAGTTCCGCCGCGCAGAGATGGGCCGCCGCCACTCCGGCGACCAGCAGCAGGACGAATCCGTGTCGAGGTCCGAACATGCCGAGCGAACGGCGAGCGCCGCCGGCCCGCAAATATAGTCCGATGAAGGTCCCAGGTCCTGTCCTCGCGTCGGACTCGTCTCCGCGGGTGCGTTGCTCGCCCTTTCACGATCATCGCACGGAGGCCGGACGCACCACATGGCCGGGGCCGCGGGCCGGCCGTCACTGGTCAACGGCGTGGCCGATGGCTTAGGATGAGAGACGACTCCGCGCCGCCGTGTGCCCGCTCGGGCCGCGGCCGCCTGAGGAGACTCGTTCGCCGGAGACAATCCCCGGAGACGTCATCGAATCCGTCGAGAACCGCCGCGGCGGCTGTCCCGCCACAATCGGACGATGAAGAACGCAAGTCGCCGATGGCGTTGCGATGTAGGACTCGTGTTTTTCGTAAGGAAGGAACAACATGGCACAGATCAAAGGCCCCGCCATTATTCCTGGCTCAGTTCATGGGGGACGAGGAGCCGTTCAACAGCCTGCCCGCGATCACGAAGTGGGCGAAGTCGCTTGGCTATCTCGGAGTCCAGCTTCCGGCATGGGACGCGCGCTGCATCGACCTCAAGAAAGCGGCCGAGTCAAAGAATTACTGCGACGAGATCAAGGGCCAATGCAACGGGCTGGAGATCACCGAGCTTGCCACGCATCTCCAGGGACAATTAGTCGCCTCTCACCCGGCCTATAACGAGCTGTTCGACGCCTTTGCCCCGTCCGAGGTCCAGGGCAACCCGAAGGCTCGCGCCGAGTGGGCGGCTCCAGCAGCTCAAGTACGTCGCCAAGGCCTCGGCCAACATGGGACTCACCGCCTCGCCGACCTTCAGCGGTGCCCTGCTCTGGCCCATGCTCTACCCCTGGCCGCAGCGCCCCGCCGGGCTGGTGGAGGAGGGATTCAAGGAGCTGGCCGCGCGGTGGAAGCCGATCCTCGACTTCGCGGCAAGACAACGGCGTGACCTTCGCCTATGAGCTGCACCCGGGCGAGGAACTCTTCGACGGCGCCACCTTCGAGCGTTCCTCGAAGCGACTGGTAACCATCCGGCCGTGGCCATCAACTACGATCCGTCGCACTTCGTCATCCAGCAGCTCGACTACGTCCGATTCATCGACACCTACGCGCCCTACATCACGGCCTTCCACGTGAAGGACGCCGAGTTCCGGCCCTCGGAGCGCGCCGGCGTCTACGGCGGCTATCTCGGCTGGCAGGAGCGGCCCGGGCCGGTTCCGCAGCCTCGGCGACGGCCAGGTGGACTTCAAGCAGATCTTCACGCGGATGACGGCGATCGGCTACAAGTCCTGGGCGGTGCTCGAGTGGGAGTGCTGCTACAAGGACGCCGCTCAGGGCGCCGCCGAAGGAGCACCTTTCATCGCCGAGCATCTGATCGACGTTCCCAAGCGGGCGTTCGATGACTTTGCCGGTGCGGGAACGGATGTCGCGCGCAATCGGCGGGTGTTGGGCCTGGACTAGTCGGCGTTTCTCACCTGTACGTTACGCCCAGTGGGCGGCAGACTCCGCTCCCTCTGGTCACGGCTCGCAGCGGGCGGAATGCTCCGGATGGAGCCGTGTCCGCAGGGAGCGGAGTCTGCACTTCGATCCTCGTGTTGCGTTTTCTCGAGAGGTCCTATCCGGCGAACTCGCCCGGCGCGACTTTCATCGTGAGAGTATCGCGCAGGCCATGGGAACTCCCTGATGGGTGCGGCCCGGTTTGCCAGGACGGACGGGCAAACTCGATTCACAATCTGAGGCCCGCCCCTCCTTGCTACTCTGGGATTGATTCCGCGGTACCGGTCGCGCGGTTTTCTTGGGAGGGCAAGTCTCCGTGAGTGCCAAGTGGATTCAGCGAGCGACGTTCCTGCTTGCCGTTGTCTTCATCCTCTACCTCGACTACCAGATCCTGCGATCGTTCTTCACGCCGCTGGCGTGGGCCGCGGTCCTGGCGATCTTCTTCTATCCGGTCCACGCCCGCCTCCACAAGTACATCAAGAAGCCGAACGTGGCCGCCGTCGCAAGCCTCGTCGTGGTGCTCGCGCTGCTCGTGGGCCCTGCGGTGACCGTCGGCGCCGCCTGCATCCAACAGGGCATCGCGCTGTCAAAGAACATCTCGGGCGTGGACCTCCTGCCGACCGTTCGGGAATATCTGGACTGGGTCCGGCAGCACGTGCCCATCCAGATTCCAGAACTGCAAGGCCCGCTGCTCGATGTGGCCCGCTCGGCCGGCAGCCTGCTGGCGCGGCATTCGGCGGAGGCAGCGGGCAATGCGGCGCAGCTCTTCCTGGAGGTGGGCGTAATGGTGCTGACGCTCTTCTTCCTGTTCCGGGACGGCGACAAGGTGGTGGGCTTCCTTCGCGACACGGCTCCGACGGATGTCGAGACCAGCAACCGCATGTTCGGCGAGGTGACCACGATGGTCAACGTAACCCTGCAGAGCACGGTGATTGTCGCGCTTGCCCAGGGCGCCATTGCGGGCCTGGTGTTTTGGATACTGGGTATGCCGGCGCCGGTGTTCTTCGGCGTCGCGGCCTCCGTGCTGGCGTTTCTTCCAGTGATCGGCCCGGCGCTCGTTTGGGCCCCGGCGGGAATCATTCTGTTGGTCTCGGGCGAGTACTGGCGCGGAATCGCGATGCTCCTGCTCGGCGCGTTTGGCGTCAGCGGTATCGACAATCTGCTGCGCCCGATGCTGATCGCCGACCGCGGCCATCTCAACGCGCTCCTCTCATTGCTGAGCGTGCTCGGCGGGATCTACGCCTTCGGCTTCCTCGGCATGGTGCTCGGCCCGCTGGTGGTGGCGATCACGATGGGCATGCTCAAGGGCTATCGCGACGCGCTCCAGGCCGAAGCGCTACCGCCCGTGGAAGCGGACGGCTGAAGATCGGGGCTGAGCCCCGAGCAGACTAAAGTCCGCCACGCCAGGTTCGTGAACGCCATGTGGGACACGCTTAAGTCCGGCCGCGCCGGGACCAGGCAGCAGACCACCCGTGCCTTAGAACGCCTGCCCAATGCTGAAGTAGAAGCCGCCGATCGGCTCGCCGGGCTTCCGGTCCAGGATGAAGCCGTAGTCGACGCGCAGCAGCAGGTATCCGGTCCGGACTCGCAAACCAACACCGGCGGACTTTCGGAGCGAGGTCGGATTGAAATCGCCGATCCGATCGTACACGTTGCCCATGTCGAGGAATCCGACCCCGTCGAAGATCTTGTAGATCGGGAACCGGATCTCGTTGTTGGTGAGGAACATGGCGTCGCCGCCCGTGGCGCCGAGGAAGTCCTGCGGGCCGACCGAATCCTTCGCAAAGCCGCGCAGCGTGGTGCTGCCGCCGGCGAAGAAGCGCTCGCTCGGGACGAGGTCCTGCCCCCCGAGCCCCTTTCCGAGACCGAACCGGACGGCGCCCGCGTAGACCCACCTCGGCCGCGGCGCCTTTTCACCGAAGGGCGCCGGCGCGGGCTTGCGTAGCGGTACGTACTTGAAATACTGCCCGAAGTACCGGACGAACCGGATGTCGGAGGCCAGCGCGGACGGTGCGTACTCGAACGCCTGCGAGACAAACGACCCGTGGGTGGCATCCAGCAGCTCGTCACGGGTCTCGCGGGTCCAGGTGAAGCTCAGCGGGGCGACGTTGAACGGCGGCACCTGGAAGATCGAGCTCGGATCCTTGTCGTACGTATCCGTGCGCTCGAAGCTGTAGCCGAAGGAAAAGATGTTCTTCAGGCTCGGATGATACTCCTGCTGGACCGAGAAGCCGATGCGGTCGGTGATGAACGTCGACTGAATGGTCCGGTTGGTGTAGCCGGTCACACTGGTCTGGAGCGGCAGGTTCCGCAGCAGCGGCTGGCTGATGTAGCCGCGTATTTCGTGGAAGTCGGGGTCGTAGCGAATGCGTCCGCCAAGCACCCGCGCGGCGCCGAGGATGTTGCGGTTGGTGAGATCGACGATGAAGCCGGGGCCGGTATCCGAATCGTAGGAGGCGCCGTATTGAACGCTGAGCGGAGCGCGCTCTCGCACCCGCACCTGCACCGCCACGGGAACCTTCGGCTCAGTCGGCGTGGCGGGGCTGACGGGCTGGCTCTTGATCTCGACCAGCGAATAGGCGCCCAGGTTGTACAGGTTCCGCCGGGACTTGTTGGTCTCACGGTAGTCGAGCGGCTTGCCGTCGCTGATCTCGAGCTGGTTTTGCACCATCTTCTTGCTGGTGTGGTGGGTGCCGTCCACCGAAATCGACTGGACCACCTGTTGGTCGCCTTCGTCGATCTGGAACTTGACGGAGAGCGTCTGGTCGTCGTGGCGGTCCAGGTTGTAGGTGACGTCGACGTCCGAATAGCCGTCGCCCCAGTACAGTTCTTCGATTCGGGAGAGGGCGCCGTTCAGACGCTGGTACTCGTAGGGAGCACCGGTCGGGACACCGGTCGTGGACAGCAGCTTCTTGTCGTCAAAGGCGTGGTTGCCCGAGAACTCGATGGCCCGGACAGTGTACCGTGGTCCCTCGTTGATGTCGAAGACAATCCGGGCCGTGTGCGTCTGCTCGTCGAGTTCGTTGCGGCGGGGCGCCACCGAGGCCGAAAGGAACCCTATCTGCCGGTAGTAGCGGAGCAGAAGATCACTGCCCTCTCCCCGGCGCAATTGCGCCAGGCCTCCCTGCGTGTCCAGGACCGCCTCGAGAGTCTTCCTTGTCCACCGACTTCGCCCCGGCAAAAACAACCTCTACATGCGTGAAGCGCGTCCCGGTCGTCACCGTAAAGAGCACTTGCTTGCTGCTATCCGATTCCTCGCGCACTTCCGACGAGACCTCCGCCGCGAAGAAGCCCTTACGAAACATCTCCTCGTTGATCAGCTGCTCTGCCGACCGCTGCCGTTGCCGGTCTGAGAAGCCATTGCTCCAAGCCCGCCGGACGTCCTTCTTCAGGGAGCCGGAAGCGCCATACCCCTCGTACACGAACTTGACTTTGGAGCCTGCGACAATCCGAAGCGTCAAGTCGACCGACGTACCGTGGACGTCCCGGCGAGGCCGGACGACTGCCTCCAGGTACTCCTGCTTGTGGTAGTAGTCGCGGAGCTTGTCCAGCCTGTTCTGGAACTTGATGAAGTCGTACTTGTCGCCTACCTTGATGTGGAGACGGTCCTTGATCTCTTTTTCGTCGAGCAAGGGATCGCCCTCGATCTTGATCGAGGTGATGTGCAGGGGACCCTGGCTTACCTGTTGCTCGCGCGGTGGGCCGCCGAGTTGGAAGCCGTGCTGGATGTCGAAGCGCGCCGAATTATTCGCCTGGCGTGTGCCGCGCGCCAGGAACCGCTTGGTCACGTCGTATTCGACGATCTCGATCTGGTCGGCGCTATCGGTCAGGTTCATCGAGTAAATGAAGCGGAGCTTGTCGCTGATGTCTTCCCCGATTGTCAGCCGGGCGCCCGGATTCGCGTCGGGCGCGACCAGGCTCGGCTCGATACGGAAGGTCGAGAGCCCCAGCGCTCTCTCCGCCGAGCTAGATATCCTTGACGCGGCCTCCCCGGACAAGTACGAAAGGGCCTGTTCCTTGGCGATGTTCAGCTCCGTGCCCTGCGCCTGCTCGAGCGTCCGGCCGGTGAGAAGAACGGAGATGATATCGGGTTCCGGCAGCGGCGGTTCCGAGGTAAATGTGGCCGAGTAGTTCTCCTTGCCGCCGCTGATCTTGAGAGTGATATCGTAGCTGTTCACGTGCGTGGTCGCCAGAATATTGAGGTCCGGCTGGATGGCCCGCTCGTTGACGAAGGTGACGGTGCCGTTCTCGACCAGGTACTTCCTCTCGTTCAAGTAGAGCTCGCTGCCTTCCTCGATCTGGAGCTGGCCCGTCAAGCCCGGCTGATACGGATTGCCGTGCAAGGTGAGATTGGCGTCGAGCAGAGCCTGCATGAGGTTGTTTCGCACCGAGATGGGGTTGCGCGTCTGGATGTCCACGTTGAAACGGATCCGCTGGAGCAAAGGATTCCGCTCCTCCTGCAGGCGGACCTGGCGCGATTGCTCCAGGTAGCCGAACAGTTGACCCTGGACATCGATGTGTTCGCGATAGCCGCCGTCGAGCACCAGCACCTGACCGCCGACAACGATGTTCTTGTCGGCGTCCAGATTCGTGACAAGGGTCGCCTGGACCTGTGTCTGCAGGCCGTGCGGGATATCGAAGAAGGCGTAGCGGAGCGCCAGCGCCAGATTGACGGCATCGAGGCCGTCGGCGGAATACTGGACGCTGCCCGACCCGCTCATCGGACCACCGTTGATCGTGCCGGTGAGATGCGCGATCTTGACCTCGTGCGCGGCCAGCTCCAGCCGAAGGTTGATGTCGTCGATGGTCAGGTCCGATGCCGGAACCAGAACGCCGCCCTTGTCGAGTTCGAGGAAGCCGGACAAGTCAGGCGCCGCCATCGTGCCGGTGGCATCCAACTGGAAGGTCGTGTCGCCGGTGGCCTGAATATCCTCGCTGGCAAGCGCCAGGATGCCGGCGCCCATCTCGCCCGACAGGTGCAGATCGAGCGGTCCGGCCTCGCCGAGCCCGGCCGTTCCGGAAGCCGTCAGGTGGGCGTTCGGCCCGTTGAGCTGGAGGCTGGTGATCTCGATCGCGCCGTTCCGCAGGGCCAGCTCCACGGGCTGCTGTTGATCCAACCGGTATTCGAGGAGATTCAGATCGAGCTGGTCGAAGCGCGCCGTGGCCTGGATGCTGTGCCAGTCGTCCAGTCGTGGGATGGTGCCGTCGATCTGGAGTGTGGCGGTCCCGTTGACGTGCTGCGGCAGGCTGTTCAGCAGGGCCAGGTGGAAGTCGCGGACCGAGGCGTGGAACGTTCCTTCGCCGGAGGAATCAACCGGGAATTTGCCATTGGCCTCGATGGCCGTCTCGCCGAGGTTGGCGTTCAGGCGCTGCACCACCACGGCGCCGTCCTGATAGTCGGCTTCGAGGTTGAGTCCCGACAGTGGCTGGCTCAGGGCCTGGAGGTGAATGCCCTCGCCCGACATCGCGATGGTGACGGACGGCTCCGGCTGCCGCAGACTGCCGCCGAGCGTCCCGGAGACCTCGAGCGTGCCGTCGCCGCTCACGCCCGCGTCCGGCGGCAGCCAGGCGGCGAGGTCGGCGATGCCGAGGTTCGCTTTGATGTTCAGTTGTTCGCTGCCGCCTTCGCCCTCGATCGGCAGAGCGCCCGAGATGCTGGCCGTCGATTGGCCGGATTGCAGATCGAGCGATGACACGGTGAGACGGCCGTCGGCGTAGGCCACGCGCACCGGCCCCTGGTTCTCCACCTCGGCATTGTCGCCCAGGCTCACGCGCAGGGTTGAAAGCTCCGCGTTGGCGCTGCCGTCGAGCGGCGTCGACAGCGGACCGCTCCCCTCGATCCGCCCGGCGATCTCACCGGTGAGCTTCTCCCCGCCGGGACCAGTCACGTCGAGCTTCGCGAGATCCGTGCCGTTGGTCGTGATCTGGAACTCGACCGGGTAGGGCGCCTGCAGCTCGGCCGAGGCGGAGGTGGTGATTCCGAGGGCGGGGGCCTGGAGCGTCACCCGGGCCGTCTGGCCTTGGACGGTCGCGTCGGTCGACAGATCGCCCAGTTCATGTCCGGCGACATCGAGGTTGCTGGCCGTCAGCGTCAGCTTGAGTCCTGGGTCGTCGACTGACCCGGAACCGCTCGCGTTGAACCCGACCACGCCGCGCACGGGAACGTCGCCGGGCAGTTTCAGCGTGTCGAGGGCAAAGTCCGTCAGGTCGGCGTCGACCTCGTAGGTCTTGCTCTCGACGTTATAGCGTCCCGTCGCCTCCAGCCGTCCCGTGTTCTCGCTATCCGGCGACCGGACGAGCTGCAGTTCGGTCACCTCGACCACGTTGTTCTGGTACGTCGCACTGGCTTCGAGCGTCCCGAGGTCCTCGTCGTAGGCGCGGAGCGCGTTGCCCGATACCGACACGGTGGCCGTCGGCGCATCGAGCGTGCCGCGGACCTGCGCGTTGAGCGTGATGCGGCCGTCGACGGGAACCGGCTGGCCCGCCGCGGCCACCAGCGTGCCAAGCGCGGCCTGGTCCAGATGGGCGTCAAGCTGGATGAGCCGCTCGCCCTCGAGGCCAACCGAGCCCGTCACGTTCAGCGCCTGATCCTGCCAGGTGACCGTCAGTTCGGGCAAACGTAGTTCGGCCGGCGAGTAGTCGGCATTGGCGGCAACCGAGATGCCCTCGTAGCCGGCGACAGCGAGCTGCGGCGCCGAGAGCGTCACCGTGGCGGTGGGCGCGCTGACGGTCCCCCCGAGCTTGGCCGTGACGTGCGCCTGTCCGGAGGCTTCGGGAAACTCGCCGGCGCGATCGAGAAACGCCGCTACGTCGGTCAGCGTGCGGCCGGTATCGGCATCGATGTTGATCTGCCCGTCGAGTTGCTCGAGCCGCGCGAGGTGAACCGTTCCCTGCACATCGGCGCCGGCCGCCTGGAGCGAGGCGAGGCGGGCCGTCAAGGAGTCGTAGGTACCGCTGATCCGAAACTCGCCGGCCACGGGAAGGCGGTTCGCCGAAGCCGTATCGCCGATGGCCTGCAGGCGACCGTCGAAGGTGACGTTCCCGGTCTGCCAGTCCATTCCGTTCCATTGGGCGCTGACGTCGCCGTTGAGCCGGGTCGCGATCTCAACCGGCAGATCGAGGATGCGGCCGACGGTCGGCACGTCGATCCGGCGCAGCCGGGCATTCAGGCTGCTCTGACCGCCGCCGGCGCCGAGTGCCAGCGACGCCTGTCCGGTGATCTGGCCTGGCGACCCGCTGACATCGAGGGAGGAGAGCTGGAGGCGCTGGTTCTGCCAGGACAGGGCGGTGGCCAGGCGCAGGTCACGCAGGCCGCGGTAGGCGAGCGCACTGCCCTCCGCGGAGCCCGAGACCGCCAGGTCGTCGGGCGTGCCTTGGACGTGCAGGTCGGCACGGGCCGTACCGCCGATATCGTTCTCGATCCCGGCGAGCGCCGTGAGCTGCGGCAGGTCGAGATTGAGATTGGCGTTCAGGTCGAGTTGGGGATCGTCGAAATTGTTGACCACGCCGCTGACCTGGATCCGCGATCCGGCCGCCTCGAGGACGAGTTGGCGTAGATCGAGTGATGTCGGCTCGAGGCCGGCCTGCGCCTCCAGGCGGTTGATCGTGACCGTGCGGCCATCCATCGTCACTTGACCGTCGGCGCCCGTGTCGAGCCGCACGTCGTGCACCGACGTATCCTCATGCCCCTGGATCGAAGCGGAGAGATCGGGCAGCGATACGGCATAGCCCTTGGTCCGGTCGGCAAAGGCGATGGAGCCGCTGGTGAGATCCAGTGAGTTGATGAAAGGCCGCCAGCCGCTGCCGGCGGCGTTCGATGGCGCCTGCTGTTCCGACGAGCCCCCCGGCCAGTTGGCCTGTCCGTGCGCATCCCGGATCAGGTTCAAGGCCAGGTTGTCCAGGACCACTCGCTGCAGCAACAGGACCTTGGAGGGCACTCCGGCGGGGCTGAAGTCGACGTAAATCCGGTCGGCTGTCAGGAACGCCTCCTCCCGGTCGCGCATCCGGAGGGAGACGTTCCGCAGACTGACTTCTAGCGTCAGGAGGTTGTAGTCGAGACCGCTCGCTTCGAGATCCAGGTTTTGGGATTCGGCCAGTTGTTCCTGAACGATCTTGAGCACCTGGCGTTGCCCCGCATTGGTCTGCAGAATGACGACAAGCAGAATCACCAGGAGCGCGACGAGCGAAGCGATGACGAGTTTCACGACCCTCCAAGAGAAAGAACAGGAAGAAGCTCAGCTATCGGCGAAGGCTCCGCAACAGCGACTGGACTTTAGCCGCCTCCGGCGCGTCGGGCGCGAGCTCCAGGAAGGCCCGGAAATGCTCCACCATCTTATCCGGGCGCTTCAGGTTGCTGTACGCAATCCCTGCGTAGTAGTGAGCGTACGCCAGCCGCGGCTGGATGGAAATCGCCTTCTCGGCATCTTTTACCGCCGGCTCGTACTGCTGCAACTGAAGCTCCGCCTCCGCCCGCCGCACGAAGGCCTCCGGATCGTCCGGAGCCAGGGAAACGGCAGTGTTCAGATCCTGGATCGCCGCGGCGTACTGCTTCAGCCCTATCTTCGCCCGGCCCAGCGCGGTATGCACTTCCGCCTGCCGGCTCTTCTCCATTTGATCCTCGGGTGAGAGCGCCTCCAACTGTCCTTCGGCCTGCTGATATTGTCCGAGCTCGATGAGGCTCATGGCCAGATAGTAGCGGGCCTCAGTGTCCTCGGGATGTTGCCCCACCGTCGCGTTCAGCTTGTCCACGGCGGCCTGGTAGTTCTTCTGCTTGTAAAGCTCGATCCCTTCCTCGCCCGCCGCGGTTGCGACCATCGCCACCAACGCGGTGAGAAGCAAGGTATATAGTAGGATCTGTGGTTTGCGGAACATTTGTGTCATTAGCGTTACCTCCACGTAGCGGCGAAACCAAGCATCGGCCCAGCGGCGCCTAATCTATTAGATTTGACTGCCCTCCGTCATGTTTCATCTCTTATCCGAACCGTGATCGCCACGGCGTTCCGGGAGCGCATCTCCCAGCTCTCGGCGGCTGTCGCATTCTACACGATCTTCTCGCTCGCGCCGACGCTGATTCTGGCCCTGGCAATTGCCGGCTATGTCTTCGGCCCCCAGGCCGCCCGGCAGGAGCTGCTCGATCGCGTCGGCGACATCGTGGGGCCCACCGGAGCGCAGGTGATCGGCGATGTCGTGATCAACGTCCGCAGGCGCTTCTCCCTCGCCACCACGATCGGCGTTGCCACGGTGCTGCTCGGCGCGAGCGTCGGGTTCGCGCAGTTGCAGGACGCGCTCAACCAAGTGTGGGGGGTGAAGACCGAGGGAGGCAAGGGGATGCTGGTCCTGCGGTACCTTCGGAAGCGCGCCCTGTCGTTCCTGATGGTGCTCGCCACCGGCATCCTGCTACTGGCCTCGCTGGTATCGAGCACGGCCATCTCGATGGCTCACGACATGCTGCGGGAGTACTTCGACATTCCGGTGTACCTGATCCACGCGGCCGGCTTCGTCGCCGCTGTGCTGCTGGCAACCATCATGTTCGCCGTTATCTACAAGGTGCTGCCGGATGCCCGGATCGCCTGGAGCGACGTCTGGGTCGGCGCGACGTTCACGGCGATCCTGTTCGCGCTCGGCAGCGTCGCGATCGGCCATTACCTGGGAACCACGACCATCGGCTCGGCCTACGGCGCGGCCGGATCCCTGTTTGCGTTCCTCGTCTGGATCTACTACTCCGCCCACGTCTTCTTCCTGGGCGCGGCGTTCACTGAGGCCTACTCGCACCGGTTCGGCGGCGGCATCCGGCCGCGGGGCAAGAAGCAGTCGGAAGCCGGCCAGCCGTTGGAGTGATGGGATCGCCCGAGCGGGCTACAGCACGATGATCGGGTGGTAGACGTTCGGCAGGATTGCTTCGCCGATGGCGATCAGGTCGCCGTCCTCGGAGACGGCCTTCACCCGCCGGGACGGTTCGCCCATACGAAACGGCGATCCCCGAAAATCGCGGCCCTGGCGGATCTGCGTGGCGGTGAGACGGTCCACCGTCTGCGACGGCAAATCGGGAAGCAGCCTCGCGCCGGAGATCACTGCTTTGGCGAGCCGGCCGTCGGCGATGAGTTCCTCCAACTGCTCGATGGTCCACGCGTCCTCAATGGCGAACTCACCGGCCCGCAGGCGGACCAGGGCCTCGAGGAAGGCGCCGCAGCCATAGGCACGGCCCAAATCGTGCGCCACGCTGCGCAGATAGGTGCCGGCGGAACAGTGCATCCGGAGCCGCGCACGCGGTCCGTCGTGGGAGAGCAGATCCACCGAGTGGATCGTCACCATCACTGGCTTGAGCTCCACCGGTCTGTTCTGCCGCACCAGCTTGTAGGCCGGGGTGCCACCAATCTTCTTCGCCGAGATCGGCGGCGGCATCTGCTCGATCTGGCCGCGGTAGGCGTCGAGCAGACCTTCGAGACGCTCGCCGTCCAGGGACTCCGGTTCATTCCGATCGCCAACGACCTCCCCCTCGCGATCATAAGAGTCAGTCGCCCAGCCGAAGTGGATCACGGCGTCGTAGAGCTTGTCGCTGCTCGAGTAGAACTGCGCGAGGCGCGTGGCCCGTCCCACCACGAGCGGCAGCACGCCGGTGGCCGCCGGATCCAGCGTCCCGAGATGACCAACCTTCTTGATTCCGGAAAGCCGCCGGATCTTGGCGACGACGTCGTGTGAGGTCCAACCTTCGGGCTTATTTATGATGATGACGCCCATCATGCAACCTCTACTGTAACATCGGGGCCTAAACGCTCTTTCGGGCCGTGGTGTGAGGTGGTACCTTGGTCTTGACTCGCGGTTGATTAGAGCGCCACCGGAGCGATCGCCTATGTCGCAACCTCGTCCGTCACTGTGCCGCCGGCAGGACTCGGTCCTGTTGGTGGTCGACATCCAGGAACGTCTCGCCGCCGCCATGCCCGGGGAAGCGTGCGAGCGCGTGTTTCGCTCCACCGGCATCCTGGCGGAGACCGCCCAACTGCTCGGCGTCCCGGTGTTCCTTTCCGAGCAGTATCCCAAAGGGCTCGGTCACACTCATCCGGAAGTGCTCGACAAGCTCGGCAGCGGCGTTCAGCGGTTCGAGAAGACATGCTTTTCCTGCGCCCATGCCGAAGGCTTCATCGACACGCTCGGCGACACCCGACAGGTCGTGATGGCGGGCATGGAAGCGCATGTCTGCATCGCGCAGACGGCGCTCGATCTGGCCAGCGCCGGCTTCGAGGTCTTTGTCGCCGCCGATGCCGTCTGCTCTCGCAATCCGGAGAACCACGCCAATGCGATGGCGCGCCTGCGTCACGCGGGCGTCGTGGTGACCAACGTCGAGTCGGTGGTCTTCGAGTGGCTGGTGGACGCGCGCGACGAGCACTTCAAGGCCGTCTCGAAGCTAGTGCGGTGAGCGGGCGCCCTCTTCCTCCTATCTGCCCGTGTAGCGGGTCAGCAGCGTCAAAATTCCACTGAGCGGGATCTTGAGCCATGACGGCCGGTTCGCCAGCTCATAGCGGACCTCATAGAGTGCCTTCTCGAGGATGAACAGATCGAGCAGCCGGCTCATGTTCTCGAGGTCCGGCGGACACGAGGTGCAACCCTCCATCGCCAGCCGATACGAGCGCAGGAACCCGTCGGAGGCGGCCGATTCCCACTCCATCATCGCTTGCTGGACCCAATCGACATCCTCCCGCTTGCCCCTACCGAACGCGAACGATGCCGACCATCCGGCGTAGTTGAACGAGCGCAGCATTCCGGCGACATCCCGGAGCGGGCTGTGCTTGGAACGGCGCTCGGAGAAGGTGCGGCCCGGCTCTCCCTCGAAATCGATGATGTAGAAATCGTGCTGGACCACCAGCACCTGGCCGAGATGCAGATCGCCGTGAAACCGCGTCTTGTTCATCTGGCCGTGGTCGAGTTCGAGGTTGTCGATGAAGTGCAGAAGCTCCTGCTTGCGGCCGAGTACCTCGTTGACGAGAGCCCGCTGCTCGTCCTCCAGATTGGCGGCGCCGCTCTTCAACTGGCCCAACGTCTCGCTGGCCTCCTTGCGAATCTGGCCGCGCCACCCCTTGATGTCCACGGCCGTAACCGGCTCCGGCGTGAATGCCTCGCCTCCGCCTTCCGCCGTCAGCGCCTGGTGTAGCTCGCCGACGCGCTTGCCAAGCTGCTCGGCCAGCGGAATGTAAGCCCCGTGCACCTCCTCGCCCGGAGCCTCCGTCAGCCCCCTCTGCGTACTCGCCCCGTCTAGAAACCGCTCCAGGTAGTTGAGCGTGTATCTCCATCCGTCGCCCTGGTTCGGGATCAGCTTCTGTAGCACGAACAGCGAGGTGGGCGTGCCGTCGGCGTCCAACTGCTCGACGGCGCCGAGCAAGGGCGGTGTGTTCTGGTACCCCGCCACATCGGTGAGAAACCGCCCCATCTCGACTTCCGGATGGATACCCGCGTGGAGCTTGCGGAACGCCTTGAGGATCATGTCATCGCCCGCGAGCATCGACGTATTGCTCTGCTCGGCGCCCAACGGCCGCACGTCAAGATCGTCAACGGCCGCGTCCTCCGGGAAGGCCTGCGTCTTCCAGAACCGGAGCGTCGCCTTGTCGTCCGATAGCTCGGTGTTCCGGGCCATCGCTCCGACGACGGCGCGGATGAAGTCCGGGTCCGCCACGGCCTCGGTCAGCAGGCCGACCTTGGGCCCGCGCCGGATGCGAGCCATGGCGTTCCAGAGGTTCACCAGGACCGGGTCGCGTTCCTCGGCTTCCCAATCGAAGGCGAGCGGCACGAAGTAGTCCTCCGTGCGATCACCTTCGAGGTTTAGGCGGACGGTCGAGACCAGCCAACTGCGCTTCTTCGCCGCCAGCTCGAATCGTTGCGTCACCCACGATTTCTCGATCGCCGTGCCCTTGGAGGCGAACCACCGTTGCCGGCCGATATAGTCGCGTAGCGCCTCCCCCTCTAGTTGCTGCCGCGGCCGGCCGGAGGCTAGCGATCGCCACCCTTCCGGAACGACGAGCGTGCCGAGCTCCGGCAGCAGCGGAACGGCCCCCTCGGACCACACCGGCGATTCGACCTCATCGGCCAGCAGAAACCAGTAGAAGCCATACGGAGGCAGCGTTAGTAAGTAATACAGCTCCCCGATTGGAGGAAACGCCGTCTGGCCCAGTAGCTCGACGGGCGTCCGTCCCCGGTACTCCGACAGGTCCAGCCCCACCGGCTGCGCGGACCGCGACAGGTTCGCCACGCACAGGATCGACTCGCCCTCGTACTCGCGAAGATAGGCAAGTATCTTGCGATTGCTCGGATACAGGAACTTGATCGTCCCCCGTCCGAACGTCTTGCTCCGCGCCTGGTGCTGGCGAATCAGCCGCTTCATCCAGTTGAGCAGTGACGTCGAGCTGCGCTGGGCGGACTCGACGTTCACCGTGCCGTAGCCGTAGATCGGGTCCATGATCGGCGGCAGATAGAGCCGCTGCGGATCGCAGGACGAGAAGCCGGCATTGCGGTCCGGCGACCATTGCATCGGCGTCCGCACACCGTCCCGATCGCCGAGATAGACGTTGTCGCCCATGCCGATTTCATCGCCGTAGTAGATTACGGGAGTGCCCGGCATCGACATGAGGAGGCTGTTCATGAGCTCGATTCTCCGGCGATCGTTCTCCATCAGCGGAGCCAGCCGCCGCCGGATGCCGAGGTTGATGCGGGCGCGCGGGTCCGCCGCGTAGTACTGCCAGAGGTAGTCGCGTTCGCGGTCGGTCACCATCTCGAGCGTCAGCTCGTCGTGGTTTCGCAGAAACACCGCCCACTGGCAGGTCTCGGGAATGTCCGGCGTCTGCCGCAGGATGTCGGTGATGGGATGCCGGTCCTCCTGCGCGATGCTCATGAACATGCGCGGCATCAGGGGGAAATGAAACGCCACGTGGCACTCGTCGCCGTCGCCGAAGTAAGGACGTACGTCCTCCGGCCACTGGTTCGCCTCGGCCAGCAGCATCCGGTCCTCGTAGTTCGAGTCCATCTCCTTCCGCAACTGCTTCAGTAGCTCGTGCGTCTCGGGCAGGTTCTCGCAGTTCGTCCCGTCGCGCTCCCGCAGGTAGGGGATGGCGTCCAGGCGCAGGCCGTCGACGCCGGTATCGAGCCAGTAGCGCATTACGTTGAAGACTTCGCGAATCACTCGCGGATTGTCGAAGTTCAGGTCCGGCTGATGATGGTAGAAGCGGTGCCAGTAGTAGGACTGCGCCTCGGAGTCCCAAGCCCAGTTCGACTTTTCGGTATCGAGAAAGATGATCCGCGCGTCGCGGTACTTCTCCTCATCGTCGTTCCAGACATAGAAGTCCCTGTAAGTGGAACCGCGCTTCGCCTTCCGTGCCCGCTGGAACCAGGGGTGCTGGTCCGATGTGTGATTGATCACCAGTTCCGTGATGACTCGCAGACCCCGTTCGTGCGCCATCCGGACGAATCGCCGGAAGTCCCGCATGGCGCCGTAGGAAGGGTGGATATTGCGGTAGTCGGAGATATCGTAGCCGTCGTCGCGGAACGGCGAGGGATAGAAGGGAAGCAGCCAGATGGCCGTCACGCCCAGGTCGTGAATGTAGTCCAGCTTCTCGATCAGCCCCTGAAAATCCCCGACACCATCGCCGTTGCCGTCGCGGAACGCCTTGATGTGAGTCTGATAGATGATCGCGTCTTTGTACCAGTACGGATCGTGATTTTCCACCCTCGATGCTCCTCCCTCCACAAGCGCCGAGCAGCATCCGGTGCGCCGTCACCCACTCCGCGCACCGGCATCGCACGCCTGGAATCGCCGAACCGAACCGAACCGGCCCGGCAGGGGAGCGGATGATCCCGCGGTCGCCGCGCCCCGTTGTGTATGAGATTCTCTCATTGGACTGCGACGATGTCCAACTGTTACGGTAGAGCCAGCTGCAAAGATCGGTTCTGCGAGCCGGAGGGGCGGCCCAAACTCCGCGGCATCTGCCGTCTGATCGACACTCGACAACCTCGGAAACGATTCGGCCGCCCGATGGTCTAAGAACGGAAGGAGGGGGCATCTTGCAGGTTAGTACCGAATATTCCCATCTGGGGGAACGCGACCTTTATCTCTTCAATGAGGGAACCCACTATCGGCTTTACGACAAACTGGGGGCGCACATCGTCACCGTCGACGGAGTCGAAGGGACCCACTTCGCCGTCTGGGCGCCGAATGCGCGCGAAGTGTCCGTGATAGGCGATTTCAACAGCTGGTCGCCCGATGCCAGTTACCTGTCCGCCTTCAAGCAGTCCGGGATCTGGCACGGATTCATCCCCGGCATCTCCGAGGGGGCCTGCTACAAGTACCACATACACTCCCACTACAACGACTACCGTGTCGACAAGGCCGATCCCTTCGCCTTCGCCACCGAAGTGCCTCCGAAGACCGGCTCCCGCGTCTGGAAGCTCGACTACGAGTGGGGCGACGCGGACTGGATGTCGTTCCGGCGCGAGCGGGCCGCGCTCGACCGGCCGATGTCCATCTACGAAGTGCACATCGGCTCCTGGCGCCGGGCTGTCGAGAACGGCGCCGCGCGCTCGCTGAGCTATCGCGAGATGGCCGAGCAACTGGCGGACTACATCCACGACAGCCGGCTTCACCCACGTCGAGTTTCTGCCGGTGATGGAGCACCCGTTCTACGGCTCCTGGGGCTACCAGACCACCGGCTACTTCGCGCCCACCTCCCGCTACGGCACGCCGCAGGACTTCATGTACCTGATCGACGCCTTGCACCAGCGCGAGATCGGCGTCATCCTCGACTGGGTGCCGTCGCACTACCCGACCGACGCCCACGGACTCGGCTTCTTCGACGGCACGCACCTCTACGAGCACGGCGATCCCAACCAGGGCATCCACCGCGACTGGAACACCTTCGTCTTCAACTACGGCCGCCACGAGGTCCGCAGCTTCCTCATCAGCAACGCCCTGTTCTGGCTCGACAAGTATCACGCCGACGGCTCTGCGCGTGGACGCCGTCGCTTCAATGCTGTATCTCGACTACTCGCGGAAGGATGGCGAGTGGGTTCCCAACAAGTACGGCGGCCGGGAGAACATCGAGGCCATCGACTTCCTGCGTGCCTTCAATTCCGAGGTCTATCGAGCAGTTCCCCGACGTGCAGACCATCGCCGAGGAATCCACCGCCTGGCCGATGGTCTCGAAGCCCACATACGTCGGCGGCCTCGGCTTCGGCCTGAAGTGGGACATGGGCTGGATGCACGACATGCTGGACTACATGTCGCAGGACGCCCTGTTCCGCCAGTACCACCACGACAAGCTCAGCTTCCGCGGGCTGTACATGTTCCACGAAAACTTCGTCCTGCCGCTCTCGCACGACGAGGTCGTCTACGGCAAAGGCTCGCTGATCGGCAAGATGCCCGGCGACGACTGGCAGAAGTTCGCCAACCTGCGTGCGCTCTACGGCTACCATGTACGCGCAGCCGGGCAAGAAGATGCTCTTCATGGGCGGCGAGTTCGGGCAGTGGAGCGAGTGGGCCCACGAGGAGCAGCCTGGACTGGCAGCTGCTCGAGCAGCCCGCCCACCAGGGCGTGCTCGACTGGGTCAAGAGCCTGAACCGCGTCTACACCGAGGAACCCGCGCTCCACGGCGGCGACGCCAACCCGGACGGCTTCGAGTGGGTGGATTGCAGCGACGCCGAGAAGAGCATCATCAGCTTCCTCCGCCACGGTGGCGTGCCGCGCCGCACCGTGCTGGTGGTTTGCAACTTCACGCCGGTCCCGCGCGAGAACTATCTGGTCGGTGTCCCGGCTCCCGGCTACTGGCGCGAGATCCTCAATAGCGATGCCGAGGAGTTCGGCGGCAGCGGCGTCGGCAACCTGGGCGGCGTCCAAAGCTCACCGGTCGGCGCTCACGGGCGCTTCCATTCGCTGTTGCTGCGGCTGCCCCCGCTGGGCGTGCTGTATTTCCGCCGGGAAGAAGAGTAGTAGAGGCGATGGTGCCCGGGGTGGGGCTCGAACCCACACGTCCCAAAGGGACAAAGGATTTTAAGTCCTTTGCGTCTGCCGATTTCGCCACCCGGGCCTGTTGAGCTCAAACGCTGCATTGGGCCGCGGCGGTTTCCGCCATCTCGGGTATGTCCCGGCCGTGCCCATCAGCCTCATTATAGTGAAGGCACCGGTGCCTGCCTCCCCGAGTGGAACCGTTGCCATCAGGCTCCGAGCGTCGGGCTTTGCCCAAGAGGACGGCACGGCCGCTCCGGCGCCAGCCGCCCGCGGGAAGCGATCAAGTGTATACTGATCGCGATCCGGAAGGCCAGGACTTTAAGACGACGGCTAAGGTTCTTCGCATACCTCCGCATTCTCTATACGCTCGTCGGGTCTGGAGCCGTCAAAGTTGAAAGGCAACGGTACGTATGTCAAATAAGGACGATCTCATCCTCATTACTGGAGCCGGTGGCTTCATCGCGGGAGCACTCGCCCGCCACTTCCACGACCTTGGCTTCACCCGGATTCGAGCAGTTGATCGCAAACCGCTGCCGGAATGGTACCAGCGCGTGCCCGGCGTGGAATGCCTCTCCATGGACCTCTGCGAAAAGGAAAATGCCGTTCGCGCTGCCGAAGACGCAATCGAGGTCTATAATCTCGCCGCCGACATGGGCGGCATGGGTTTCATCGAGCATTTCCGGGTGGAATGCTTGCGGAGCGTGCTGGTAAACACGAACCTGATCGACGCCGCCTGGAGAGCCGGAGCGCAGCGGTACTTTTTCTCGTCGTCGGCCTGCGCCTATAACACGGATCTTCAGAAAGACCCCAACGTTCGCGCCCTCAAGGAATCCGACGCCTACCCGGCGATGGCCGAGCGCGGTTATGGATGGGAGAAGCTGTTCTCGGAGATGGTCTGCCAGGAGTACTGGACGGAGCGTGGACTCGAGACCCACGTCGCGCGGTTCCACAACATCTACGGTCCGAACGGGACATGGTTCGGAGGCCGCGAGAAAGCGCCGGCCGCGATTTGCCGTAAGGTGATCGAGGCCAAGGACTCCAGGGACCTCGCCATCGAGATCTGGGGTGACGGCACCCAGACCCGCAGTTTTTGCTATATCGACGACTGCGTGACCGGCATTGACAAGATCATGCACAGTGACGAGCTGATCGCGACGCCGGTCAACCTCGGCTCGAGCGAGTTGATCTCGATCAACGAATCTGGTCAGCATGGTCGAGGAGATCGGAGGCGTGGAGTTGAAGCGTAGCTACGACCTGACCGCGCCCCAAGGTGTAGCGGGCCGCAACAGCGACAACACGTTTATCAAGAATGTGCTCGATTGGGAGCCGGCGACGCCTTTGAAAGAGGGCATGCGGGAAACGTACGCCTGGATCGAGCAACAATACGCCGACCGCAAGGCCGGAAAGCGGGTGGTGCAAGGCTGATAGTGGCGCGCCCCCCTCACGTCTCCGGTGCGTGCCGCGACTAAACTCCAGGATAATGCTCCGTGCATCCCAACCTAACTTCAATCATCGGTAAGGTGCCGCACAGGCTGGCGCTGGCCGGCGGCTGGATCGACCAGCCGTTTGTCTCAGAGTTCAATCCATCGCCGCCCGGATCCATGGTGGTCGTGTCGCTGGAGCCCATTCTCTGGCTCATGGAGCGGGCGGGGATGGCCGGTGGCACGCGCCGGGTGGCCCTGCGGTTATGGAACGGCGCCTTGCCTGACCGGCCGAAGGAGGACTTGGTTCGGGAACTGTACCGGGAAGAGAACAAGAACCTGGCGGAACCCTCCGGGTCACAGGACATGATCGGCCTCATCTACCCGGGGATCAGCCGGCTCGACTATGACGTGGCGGTCGAGGGGGGATATTTTCCAGCGCACATCGAGTCGTGCGGCGACCCGGACGTGGCCCGGTGGCTGGAGACGATCCTGCACCTGGTCCCGCTCAACCAGAGGCCCGAAGGCTATGCCCCACTCGAAGTGAAGAACCTGGACCCGGAGTGGATCCGCCGTCTGGGACAGTCAGGCAGAGATTGCTACGACGCGATTCTCGCCAAGGACATCGGCCGGCTGGCCGCCTCGATGAACGAGGGAATGGCTTGCTGGAAGGTGATCTTGCCTCGGACCGTGTGTGCCCCACGCATCATGATCGATCTCGAGGGGCTGCTTCACTATCACCAGAGGCGCTACGCCGGTGCGATGTTCTCCGGCTGTGGCGGCGGCTATCTGATCGTCGCCTCCGAGGAGCCGGTGCCTGGATCGATGCAGGTCAAGATCCGGTTGTCCTGAGTACATCCGGGGGAAGCAATGCGTCGTGGGAAAGAGGAATCAAACACCGCGCTGCGGATTCGCCCGGCGGGTCCGCGAAGGAGAGAGAAGTGCCTTCTATGGGTAGCGACCTGAATGCGAACTCCGCTGCGAAGCGAGGGACGATTGGTCAGCACAAACTAATCTCCGCCGAGTTCATCCGGCCCTTTGTGCTCGTCACCTTCCTGTTCTTCTTGTGGGGGGTGCCCAACAATCTGAACGATGTGCTGATCCGCCAGTTCATGAAGTCGTTCGAGATTACGCGCTTCAAGGCTGGCTTGATCCAGTCCGTCTTCTACATGGGCTATTTCCTGTTTTCCATGCCTGCGGCGCTGCTCATGCGGAAGTACGGCTACAAGATGGGATTGGTCACCGGGTTGGTGCTCTACGGGACCGGCGCGCTTCTGTTCTGGCCCGCCGCGCTTATGGGCGAGTACGGATACTTCCTCTTCGCGCTCTTCGTCATTGCCAGCGGGCTGTCGTTTCTGGAGACCGGGGCGAACCCGTTCATGACCCAGCTTGGTGACCCGGCGTCGGCGGCGAGGCGTCTCAACTTCGCGCAGGCGTTCAACCCTTTCGGGGCGATTGCCGGAGCTCTGGGCGGCACCATCTTCATCTTCTCCGGCATCGAGCTGACCCGGACCCAGGTGGAAGTGATGAAGGCCGCCGGGACTTACACCGGATACCTCCGGCATGAGACGTTGCGTGTGGTGGCTCCCTACATCGTCCTGGGGTGTATCGCGCTGGCCTGGGCGTTCCTCATTTGGCGGACCAGGTTTCCGGCAATTGGCGGCGAAGGGAGCACGACCCAGAATAAGGGCAGTTTCCGAACCCTGTTTCGGCACCGTCATTTCATCCTGGCCGTATTGGCGCAGTTCTTCTACGTGGGTGCTCAAGTTGGAACGTGGAGTTACTTCATCCAGTACGTGCAGGACTATACTCATCAGCCGGAGAAGTTCGCGGGTTACCTGCTTACGGGAACGCTGGTCGCCTTCGGCGTCGGCCGTTTCTCGTCCACCTACCTGATGCAGTTCATCGCGCCCAACAAGCTAATGGGACTCTTCGCGGTCGTCAACATCGCGCTGGTGGGTGTGGGCGTCGCGCTGCCCGGATGGGTCGGCATGTGGTCGGTTCTGCTGACGAGCTTCTTCATGTCGCTGATGTTCCCCACCATCTTCGCCTTGGGCCTGAAAGACCTCGGCCCCGACACCAAGCTGGGCGGTTCCATGATCGTGATGGGAATCGTCGGCGGTGCGGTTTTGACACCCGTAATGGGGCTGATCGCGACTCACAGTATGGCGCTGGCCATGCTGATTCCGCTCGCCTGCTATGTGTTCATCGCGTACTTCAGCTTCATCGGGTCCCGGGTACGGGGTGCGCAATACGCGGTTTAAGATCCGCTATTGTCTGCCAAGGAACACGAGACCATGACTTTCCGCCCGAGCGATATCCCGGCCAACCGGGATAGTAACTGGGATTACCTTCTCCTAACCGCGTCGAATGATTTGCAGGCGCGGGCCTATGAGGGACAGATACAGCTACGGCAGGAGCTCGGGTTGCTTCCACGAGTGGGCCGTGCTCTGGTGATTGCCGACACGGACGGAAAGCGCATCGGAAGCGGCGGCGCCACGGTTAGAGCCATTGCCCGCGTCGTCGAGATCGAGCGCGGCGAGGGATCTGCGACTTCCGATGAGATTCTGCGCGGATTGCGAATCCTGATCGTCCATGCCGGCGGCGACTCCCGGCGTCTTCCCGCTTACGGACCGTGCGGCAAGATCTTCCTTCCGCTTCCGGAACAGCACGACGGCCCGCTACCCCTGACTCTATTCGACCGGCTCGTGCCGGATTTTCTGAACTTGCCGGAAGGCGCCCCGGGCCGCGGCCAGATCGTCGTTGCGGCCGGCGACGCCCTGATGGATTGGGACATCTCGGAACTCGATACCAGCCACGCTGGAATTACCATGCTGGGCTGCCTGGCCTCGCCGGAGGAGGCCAGCCGCCACGGCGTCTTCTGCCTCGGGGCGGACCACTCGCTCGCCTGTTTTCTCCAGAAGCCATCGCGCGCCACGCAGGAGCAGGCCGGCGCCATCGGACAGTCGGGTGAAGCCGTGCTGGATGTCGGCGTCATGAGCATGGACGCGGACGCCGCGGCCGCGCTGCTGGGCACGTTTGGCAGCGGGGACGAAGCTGCTGTCCGGGAGTGGCTCGCCCAGGGCGGACTCGACATGTACCGCGAGGTCTGTTGCGGTTTGGGCAGTTCCGCTACGCTCGAGCACTACATAGCCAGCGCTCGCGCCGGCGGCTCCATCTGGCACGATGCGCTGCTGGCCGCGCTTTATCCGAGGCTGAGCGGGATTCCCGCCCATGTCCAGGTTCTGCCCTACTGCCGCTTCCTCCACTTCGGTTCCGCCGCGCAATTGGCGCCGAGCGGGATGGCCCTGCTCGAGAAGGATCTTGGTCCCCTGCCCGCCGATTCATCGCTGCTCGTGAACAATGTTGTCGCCGGGTCGGGCAGCATCGCCGGCAGCAGATCCTGGGTGGAAGCGTGCCGGATCAACCGACGGCTCGAGTTGGGCGGGCGAAACGTCGTGGTCGGCGTGGATGTCGACACGCCGCTGTCCATGCCCCAGGAAGCCTGTCTCGAGGTTCTGGCCGGTCGCGACCGTTCGGGGAGCGACGTTTGGTTCACGCGCGTCTACGGCGTCCGCGATACCTTCAAGGATTCCATCGCCAGGAACGGCCAGTTTTGTGGACAGCCGATGCTCGACTGGATTCAGGCAGCGGGCATGGACCCGCACCTGATCTGGCCCGATGCCCCCGATCCGTCACAGCGGACCCTCTGGAACGCGCGGGTGTTTCCGGCTGGCGCCTCGGAACACGATTTCCGGCGGTGGCTGTGGATGTACGAGCCTCGCCAGGCGACTGCCGCCGAGAAGTCGGCCTATCAGGAGGCGGACCGCTACAGCGCGGAGCAGATCGCGCTCCTGACGGACCAGCGGGCCTTCTACTGGCGTCGCCTCGAAAACTGGGCCAGGCGCCAATCCGCCGCGGAACCCTCGCGCTGGGCCGCCCGAGTCCTGGCCGCGGCGAAGACCTGCTTCACCGGCTGAAAAGGACACCGGAGCCCGACCCGAGTCGCGAACGGCCACAGTAGACTGGAAGGTGGGCGCCGGCTCGCTCCGGGTCTCATTCCTTGATGGCGACATCGTACTTCCGCTTCCCGCATGCTGAGATGCTGGCCCGCGAGTCGCGGCGCGACGACCCGGCGGCGTTTTCATCGGTCTCGGCCGAAGGCATGGTGGCCACGTCGCACTATCTGGCAACCGCGGCCGGGGCGGAGATGCTGGCCCGCGGAGGCGATGCCGCCGATGCCGCGGTCGCCGCATCGCTCGCGCTGGGCGCTTGTGAGCCGGCCGGCTCGGGACTCGGCGGGATGGCCATGGCCGTGGTCCACCGCGCGGCTTCGGGAGAGACCATTGGCATCGCCGGTCCGTGCCGGGCGCCAGCGCTGGCGACACCGGAATCATTCCCCAAACGCAAGCCCTACCGCGGGTACCGGGCGATCGCCGTTCCCGGTAACCCGGCGGTCCTCGCACTGCTCCACGCGCGCTACGGACGGCTCGATCGGGCGACACTCTTCGGCCCGGCGATTGAATGCGCCAAGCGCGGCTATCCGTTTACTCCGCTGCAGCGGTACCTCGCCGAACACTACCGCAGAGCTCTCTCGAAGCACTCCGCCGGAGGGCTGTTTCTAGACGCCGCGGGGCAGCCACTCGCACCGGGCGCCATCGTCCGCCAACCAGTGCTGGCGCGGACGCTCGAGCGGCTCTCCACGGCTGGGTTCGAGGACTTCTACAAGGGTGAGACCGCGCGTCTCATCGCCCGGGACATGGAGCGCCGCGGCGGCTTTGTCCGGGAGTCCGATCTGGCGGCGGTGACGCCGCTCGAACTGCCGGTGGTCGAGACTGACTTCGGCGACCTGCGGGTGCGGGCGCTCGGTCCGCCGGGCGGCGGGATCACGCTGCTCGCGATGCTGAACGTTTGGCGGGAGATCGCGGGCGAGGATCTCGATCTCGACAGTCCTCACGGTGCCGTCGTGCTCGCTGAGATCATCCTGCACTGTCGTGAAGACCGTCGGCGCCTCGGGTTGAGGATCGCGGCCGACAACCCCGGCGCCGCCGCCGAGCTACTGACCGCCGACCATGCGCGGAGCGCCGCCACCCGCATCCGCGCGGCGATCGGCGAAGGCGAGACATCTCACATAGCGGTCGCCGACCGCGACGGGAATATCGTCTCCATGACACAGTCCATCGAGCGCAGCTTCGGCGCCGCCGAGATCGGCCCGGAGCTCGGCTTCCTCTACAACGGCTTCGTGCGCGGTTTCAAGATCGACAACCCGCGGCACCCTCACTTCCTCCGGCCCGGAGCCCTGGCCCGGTCGAACGCCGCGCCCACGGTGCTGCTCAAGGACGGCCGTCCCTGGGGCGCCATCGGCAACACGGGATCCGAGCGCCTGGCCTCGGGCATCCTCGAGACGCTCATCCGGCTCCGGCGCCAGGCTCCGTTCGATGCCGTCACCGGGCCGCGCCTGCACTGCACTCCGGAAAAGGTGGTCCTGCTCGAGCAGTCACGGTTTGCGGCCCGCATCGTCGAGGCTCTCCGGCAGCGCGGCTTCCAGCCGGAAGAGACCCCGCCGTTCACCGTCGGCGGACTCAACCTCGTGTGGCGCCTGCCCCAAGGGTTCTGCGGTGTCGCGGACCCCCGGCGCGACGGCATCGCGGCCGGTCCGCCCTTCCGGTAAGCTAATGCTGTGATGGCCCGGCCCTTGCGTAGCGGCACCGAAGGCGAGGATCGAGCAACCATTACGCCGATCCGGTGACAGCAACCGACCAGTGGCCGTAGACTCCACACCCGCCTATCCCGTCGTCTCGATCGTCACCGCGTGCCTCGACATGGCGCGCTACATCGAGCAGACCATCGAGAGCGTTCTCGCACAGGACTACCCGTTGATCGAGTACATCGTCATGGACGGCGGCTCCACCGACGGCACGCTCGAGATCCTCGACCGCTACCGCGACCGCATCGTGATTCATTCCGGACCCGACGACGGCACGGCCGACGCTATCAACCACGGTCTCGCCCGTGCGAGCGGCGTCTTCGCGACGTTCCTCAACGCCGACGACTATTTCCTCGCACCGGGCGCGGTCTCCGAGGCGGTACGCGCGCTCCAGGCACATCCGGAGGCCGCCGGCGTCTACGGCAACGGCGTCTGGGTGGATGAGGTGGGAAGCGAGATCGGCGACTATCCGGTGGCCGACTACGACCCGGAGCGCTTCCGCCAGGAGTGTTTCATCTGCCAGCCGGCCTCGCTCCTGCGACGGTCGGCGTTCGAGGACATCGGCGGGCTCGACGCGGCGCTTCGCTACACCTTCGACTACGACTTCTGGATCCGTCTCTCGCGCGGCTACCCGTTGGCGCGGATCCCCGCCCGTCTGGCCGCGTCCCGGATGCACCGCGACAGCATCTCGCTCGGATCGCGCCGGGCCGTGTTTCGCGAGACGCTCGACCTGCTCCGGCGCCACTACGGCTACGTGCCGTTCCGGTGGGTGCACAGCTACTGCTCGTACCGGCTCGACCGGCGCGATCAGTTCTTCGATCCTCTCGCGCCGGGATTCGGCAAGTACGCCGTCAGCCTCCCGGTGGGCCTCTGGCACAACCGGCGCCACCCGCTGCGCTACGTCGATGAATGGCGGCGCGTGATGACGCTCGCCGGCCTCGGGCGCCGATGGAAGGCGCTCTGGCGGGGTAGGTAGCTTCTATCGCTTGCTCGCCGGACGCAGGCCGAGCACCACGCCGATCGTGATGTAGGTGGCCGCGTGTACGAACAGCTCGACTGCGAGCGCGACGCCGAGCCAGGCGCCCGCACCGGGGGCAAGGAACAGAACAGCAGCCAGCGCGACGGAGGCGAGCCCGAACGCCGCCGTCATGGGCGCCATCCGCGTGCCCCAGAGGCGTTTGGCCATGAGCAGCCGCAATCCGCCGGCCACCAGGACACCGTAGGCGGCAAACGCCGGAAGGCTGGAGGGCAAGGTCGAGCCGAGTCCGAGGAAAGTCAGTCCCAGGGCGGCGTAGGCCAGTCCGATGGCGGTGTGCGGCATCCGCGCCGGCCAACCTGACAAGCGCGTGGCGATGGCCAATTGCAGCAATGCGGCCATGACGAGCAATGCCCCGGCGAAGGCCGGCTGCAGGCCCGGCACGGTGAAGTGCCCCACTATTCCGAGCACGCCCAGCGAGTCACAGACCACGCCGAGGGCGAAGAAGATCTGACCTTTGCCGGTGAAGTCACGGGCTTGTGGCCCGGTGCCGGTGAATGGCTTCGATGTCGTCGATTGCTGCACGCTGCTTCCACCCGTCAATCCCCTATCGGCAGGTGGGGCCGGCGTCGTTATCCCGTCGAACCAACCAATTGGCGCGGAAGGGTGGCTACCCCGATTGAACCTACGAGGCGGTGAGCCCGCTACCCTGCCAGGATCCGGCGCGCTTCCCCAACCACCATCAGGGAACCGGTGACGAAAACCGCGTCCTCGGGTGCCGCGCGGCGGGCGATGGCGAGGCCCTCGGCGACGCTTGCGGCGCGGTGGAGCGACGTATGTTCGAACAGGCTCTCGAGCACCTCGGCCCGGAGCGCCCGGTGGGAGTCGGCGTTGGTCAGAATGACATGATCGGCGACCGGGGACAGGATGCCGGCGATCTCGTCGAGCGACTTGTCGCGCATCGCCCCGTAGAGAAGCCAGATCTTAGGCCCGGCGTAGAACGCGCCGATGTGAGCGGCGAGCGCCCGGATTCCCGAGGGGTTGTGGGCCCCGTCCAGGATGATGTCGGGATCCTGGCTGACCCGCTCCAGGCGGCCCGGCCAGCGGGTCGCGGCAATGCCACGCTCGATATCGACCGGGGCGATGCCCAACTCGACCAGTGCGGCCGCCGCGGCGACAGCGTTCTCCACCTGATGGGCGCCGGCGAGCGGGCAGTCCAGACGCAGCTCGCGCCCGTCTTTCGAGATGCGGAAGCGCGAATCTCGGGGGTGCAGCTCCAGGTCGCGGACCTCCCAATCGGTGGCGGTGACGGTGCGCACACCGAGCTCCCGGGCGCGGTCGTCGAGGACGCGCTGGGCTTCCGGCCGCTGGCGGGCAATCACCGCGGGGGCACCCGACTTGAGAATGCCGGCCTTCTCGCCGGCGATGGCCTCCAGGCTGTGGCCGAGGTAGGCTTCGTGGTCGTAGTCGATGCGGGTGATGACGGAGATCGCCGGCTGCACCACATTGGTCGCGTCCAGCCGCCCGCCGAGACCCGTCTCGAGCACGGCCGTCTCGACGCCGAGGTCGCGGAACAGGAGGAAGCCCATTGCGGTGACGGTCTCGAAGTAGGTCGGGTGCATGTCGAGCGCCTTGCGGCGGTACATCTGCTCGGCTGTCCGGTGGACCTGGTCGAAGGCGGCGGCGAACTGCTCGGCCGAAACCGGGACGCCATCGATCTGGATCCGCTCGGTGGGCTCGACCAGGTGGGGCGAGGTGTAGAGGCCCGTGCGGACGCCGGCGGCCCGCAGCGTCGATGCAATCATCGCGGCGACCGAACCTTTCCCGTTGGTCCCGGCGATGTGGACGGAGCGGAACGCCTTCTGGGGATCTCCGAGGCGGGCGAGCAAGTTACGGATACGTTCGAGGCCGAGCTTGACGACACGGATCTCGTTGCCCAGCGAGTAGAGGTAGCGCACCGAGTCCGGGTAGGTGGTCATGCGAAAGGGTCTATGGAGCCAATTATCCCACCGGGACCCCGGACGCCAAGTGCGGCGGCCCGATCTGGTGGTTTTCGCCTGAAGGCTGCTCAATTTCCCCGTAGGGCGGGTCCCCAGACCCACAGCCGACGTCCACGTCGGCCTTGTTCCGGTTAACGGGGGGGGCCGGACGGGAGGTCCGGCACGGCCGTGGACGACCGCCTCACGGTCCTGGTTTTGGGGCGCCGGGACTTCAGCCCTCCTCAGTGCGCGTGGGCTTCGGCCATCTCCTTGGGATTGTGCATCCCCTCCTTGATGCCCTTGCGGATCAGCAGCACGTTCATGGGGTAGGCGGCCACCAGGCCGAGCGAGAGCGAGAAGATCATCGAGACCCAGAAACGCGGCTCACTCATCTGCGCCGAGCCGGCGAACAGCAGGTCGGCGCCGATTGCGGCGACCTCCATGACGGTGATGCTGGCGGTCTCCGAGTAGAAGGCGTCCTTCAGCGCCTCGTGCAACGCCGTGCCTTCCTGGAGCAGCGGCCCGATCGTCATGCCGAATCCGAAGACGTAAGCGAGGACGAAGGTGATGCCCGCGATCCACCAGTTGCCGAGGCTCAGCAGGCCACCGGCGATAAAGACGCCGACGATCTCGCCCGCCCCACAGCCGGAGTAGCAGTGCGCCGTCGACCGGGCGCCGCGCCGCCACATACTGTCCCGGGCGATCTGCTTGCGACCGGTCACCCAATAGACCGTCAGCCCAATGGGCCCTGAGTACAGCACGGTCAGCACCCAGACAGCCTTCATCAGGCCGGCGATCTCCGGGTTGTTCTTCACCAGGTCGCGGATCAGAACGCCGAGCGATACCGCGACCACGCCCAGCCAGATCACAAGTCCGATTACCATACGCCGAGGAGACCGTCCGAGCTGGTTTGCCGTTTCCGGTCCCCAAACCCGCCGTCCCTTGCGCGGCCTGCTATCCGACTGCGACGATGGGGCTTGAGCGGTAACGTATCCGAAGTCGATTCGACTTTTTTCACCCGGATAGCGTCGTGTAACAAGGAACGGAGCTCCTGATTTGATCTTTCGGGAGGTTGAGGATCGCGACCTCGTACTGAAGGCACGCACCGGCGACGTGGAGGCCTACAACCTGCTCGTCTCCCGGTGGGAGAAACGTGTCTACAACTACATCCTCCGGCTCGTGAACGATGCCGAGGATGCCCTCGACCTCGCGCAGGATGTTTTTCTCAAGGCGTATCAGAACCTTCGCCGTCTCGAGGATCCGGCGCGGTTCTCGGCCTGGCTGTTCCGCATCGCGCACAACGAGTCGTTTTCGCTGCTGCGACGGCGGAGGCCGGAGACCGAGATCACCGACCAGCCGCCGCCTTCGGCGCCCGGCCGGCGCATGCTGCCGGTGGAGACGTCGCTGGCCGTGGGAGCCGCCCTGGCGCGGCTGTCTCCGGAGCAGCGCGAGGCGGTGGTCTTGAAGGTCTATCAGGGGTTCAAGTTCGACGAGATCGCCGAGATTTTGGAGTGTCCGGTCTCGACGGTCAAGTCGAGGGTCTACACGGCTCTCGAACTGCTGAAGCAAACGCTGGCGCCGATTGCACCGGCACGAAACCGGTCGCGGTCCGCCGGTGACGGCGATGCGGATTCCGGTCCGCGGGCGGGTTTGATGGAAGACGCAGGGTGAAGCAATGAGTTGCTCGAACATCGATGTAAAAGGCTACCTGTTGGGCGAGTTGCCGGAGCAGGAGCGCGAAGAGGTGGCCGTGCACCTGGCGGGGTGTGAGGCATGCCGGGAAGAGTGGGACAGCCTGCAATTGACCCACGCGGCGCTGATGAGCGTGCGCGAGGAGGAGGTCCCGCGGCGGATCGCGTTCGTCTCCGACAAGGTCTTTGAGCCGAACTGGTGGCAGCGGCTGTGGCAATCGGGTCCGCGGCTGGGCTTCGTTTCGGCGATGGCGTTGTCGTGCGCGATCCTGATCCACGGCTTCACCCGGCCGGCACCGGTCGGGCCGGCGCCGACGCTCGACGCGGCGGCGGTCGAACAGATCGTGGAGCGCGAGGTGGCCCAGCGGCTCGACACGGCAGTCGCACAGGCGGTGGCCACGGCCGAACAGCGCCAGGAAGAGAAGACCACGAAGCTGTTGGCGGCAGCCGAGCAGCGCTTCGAGATGGACCGGAGAGCCGATCGGCTGGCCGTGCAGGAGACCTTCGAGTATCTGCAGAAGAGCATGAACTCGAACTTCCTGGCGAGCGCCGAATACGGAGGCCGATGATGCGACACCTCGGTGCCAGATCCTTGCGATCCGCCGTGGTGTTGGCGCTAGCCGCCGTCTGCCTGGCCTCGGCCGCTGCCGCACCGGCGGTCTCCCGCGGGCTGATCGCCCACCTCGAGCGGCAGTTCGACAAGCGGATCCGCGCCTATAACGTCAACGATCCGTTCCACTTGCTCGGCACGACGCGCGGCGTCTACCTCGACCGGTACGGCGTCGTTTTTACCTCGGAAGTCAACCTTGTGGCGGCGGCCGTGGTAACGCCGTTCCGGCCGGCCTTCACCGACGAGCAGATCGAGCAGCTCCATCAGAAGAAGCTCCAGCGCCTGGATGACCTCAAGCAGATGATGCGCGACATGATGGTCGATTCGGCCACCACGCTCGACGCCGTGCCCCCCGAACAGCGGATCGCCGTCGGCGTCTCGCTGTTTCGTTTCTCCTGGGAGAACTCCAAGGGGATACCCGAGCAGATCCTCATGGAGGCGACCAGGCAGTCCCTGGTCGATTATGAGACGGGCCGTCTGGACCAGGCGGGCCTCGATGCGGCGATTCAGGTGCGGGAGTTCTAGACGACCATGCGACTCGGCGAGATGCTCATCGAGCGCCGGCTGATCACGCCGGACGACCTGGAAAAAGCGCTCGAGATCCAGAAAGAACGCGACGACAAGATCGGCAAGATCCTCGTCGACCTCGGCTTCGTGGCGGTACGCGACGTGATGGCGGCGCTGTCGGATCAGCTCGGCGTGCCCCTGGTGACGTTCGAGGAGCCGCCGCCGGTGACGCCGGAGACCGAGGGGCTGACGCCGAAGTTCCTGCGCCAGTTCAAGTGCATGCCGGTGGCGGTGTACGACTCCACGATGACGCTGGCCATGGCCGATCCGCTCGACTTCGAGACGATCGCGGTGGTGCGCAACGTCACCGGCCTGAAGGTCCAGACCGCGCTCGCCGGCGATACCGAGATTCTCGACGCCATCGAGAAGTACTACGGCGAGGCCGGGGGTGGCGGCGAGGGCGCCGGTATCGAAGAGGTTGAAGGACAGACCGCCGAGGACCTCGAACACCTCCGCGACATGGCCAGCGAGGCGCCCGTCATCCGGCTGGTCAACGCGATGATCGCCCAGGCGGTGGAGAAGCGCGCGAGCGACATCCACATCGAGCCGTTCGAGAAGGAGTTCCGCATCCGCTTCCGCATCGACGGCGTGCTCTACCCACAGGAGCCGCCGGCCAAGGAGTTGCGTGCCGCCATCATCTCGCGCGTCAAGCTGATGGCCCGGCTCAATATCGCCGAGCGGCGCCTGCCGCAGGATGGCCGCATCAAGGTCAAGACGCTGGGGCGCGAGGTGGACCTCCGCGTCTCGACGCTGCCCACGCTCTACGGCGAAAGCGTCGTCATGCGCCTGCTCGACCGCTCGCAGAGCGCGTTCTACGAGCTCACCAGCCTCGGCTTCGACAGCCACATGCTCGAGCGGATGGAGTACTACACGCAGCTTCCGCACGGCATCTTTCTGGTTACCGGACCGACCGGGTCGGGCAAGTCGACGACGCTTTATTCGGCGCTCAAACGGGTGAACGGCACCGACAAGAAGATCATCACCATCGAGGATCCGGTCGAGTACCAGATGGACGGCATCAACCAGATCCACGTGAACACGCAGATCGGGCTGACCTTCGCCGCCGGGCTCCGCCACATCGTGCGCCAGGATCCGGACGTCATCATGGTCGGCGAGATCCGCGACCGCGAGACGGCCGACATCGCCATCCGCTCGGCGCTCACCGGACACTTCGTCTACTCGACGCTGCACACCAATGACGCGCCGAGCGCGATCACCCGGCTCGCCGACATGGGCGTCGAGAACTACCTGATTACGTCCTCCGTGGTGGCGGTGATGGCCCAGCGCCTGGTGCGGACGATCTGCTCGCACTGCCGGCGGCCGGACGGCATCAAGAGCAACCCGTGGGGCCAGGAAATCGAGACGTTCCGGGGCGCCGGCTGCGACCATTGTCTCGGCAGCGGGCACACGGGCCGGGTCGGGATCTTTGAGCTGATGGAGCTGCGCGACAACATTCGCAAGCTGATCATGGCCGACGAGGACGCCTCCGTGCTCACGAAGGCGGCCCGCGACAACGGCATGCGCAACCTTCGCGAAGACGGCTGGCTGAAGGTGAGCCAGGGAGTCACCACGGTGGACGAGGTGATCCGCGTGACGCAGGAGTTTTAAAAGGATGCCGCAACCAGTCAGCCCGATCATGCCGTTCGCCGCTCCGCCACTGGGCCGCGCCCGTCAGGGAGCGCAACGCGCAGCTCGTCCCTGCGCTCTGTTGAAGGTCGCGACGACCGTCCGAGTGTGGGCCGCGGACTCCGCTCCCTTCGGTCACGGCTCGCACTGGGCCGAACATACCGCTGCGAGCCGTGACCGGAGGGAGCGGAGCAGGGCACCTCGATCCAGGCATTACCCTCTCTCAAGCCCAGTGGCACTTTCATCGATATGGGCGGCTCGCAGAGTTCATCCCCATAAGTGGCCCGGCAGGGTTCGGCAGTCGTCCAGGGAGCGGACAACATAGCCCATGGCCACCAGTTTTCACTTCCGCGCGATCGCCTCCGACGGCAAGGTGCGCACCGGGACTCTCTCCGCGCCCACCGAGAAGTCCGTGGCGGCGGAGCTGCGCAAGCAGGGGTTGACGCCGGTCTACGTCGGCACCGAGAGCGCCGGCGGATTCTCGATCAAACTGCCTTCGTTCGCCGGTGGGAAGCGCAAGGACGTCCTGTTGTTCACGCGCGAGCTGTCGACGCTGCTCAACGCGGGCGTGCCCGTCGACCGCGCGCTCTCCATCGCCAGCGAGCTCACCGAGAAGTCGGCGTTCAAAAGCGTCGTGCTGGAAGTCATCCGCGTGCTCAAGGGCGGCAAGCCGCTGGCCGACTGTCTGGCCGGGCACCCGGACTACTTCTCGGACCTCTACGTCAACATGGTCCGCGCCGGCGAGGCGTCCGGATCGTTGGCCAGCGTCTTCGAACGCCTCGTCCAGTTCGAGCAGACCCGGGACGAGCTGCGCAACTACATCATCTCGGCCATGATCTACCCGGCGCTGCTGACGATGGTGGGCCTGGGGTCGATCCTGGTGCTGATGTACTTCGTCGTGCCCCGGTTCGCGGCGGTCTTCGAGGACACCCGCATGAAGATGCCGGTGCCGACGAAGATCATGCTCGAGACGAGCCACTTCGTGCAGAGCTACGGCTGGATCGCGATCCTGGCCGTGCTGCTGACCGTCATTAGCCTGCGGATCTACACGCGGACGGTCGAAGGCCGGCTCTGGTGGGACAGCTTACGGCTGCGTATCCCCGTGCTCGGCGATGCGCTACGCAAGGCCGAGACGGCGCGGTTCGCCGCGGCCATGGGCACGCTGGTCGCGAACTCGGTCCCACTGGTCCAATCGATCGGCATCGCCGGAGCGATCCTCAACAACAAGCGCATTGCCGGCTGCCTGCAGGCGGTGGCCCAAGGCGTCAAGCGCGGCGAAGGCATCTCCGCGCCGCTACGGCGCACGAACGAATTCCCGGCGCTCGCCGGACACCTGCTCATGGTCGGCGAGGAGACCGGACGGCTGGACCAGATGTTCAATCAAATGGCCGAGATCTACGAGAACGATACGCGCGCGGCCATCAGGCGGTTCACCTCGCTGTTCGAGCCGTTGGTCATTCTGGTGATGGGCGTGATGGTTGGCGCCCTGATCCTGAGCATGCTGCTGGCGATCACCAGTATCAATGAAGTGGCGGTATAGAAGATGAAACGACGAAGAAGCCGGCGGCAAGCCGGTGTGACATTGATCGAAATGCTGGTCGTGGTGACCATCATTGCGCTGTTCGCGGCTTTGGTGGCGCCACGGCTCCTGCAGCAGGGAGACAAGGCCCGCGTCACGGCGGCCCGGGCCCAGATCAAGGGGCTCATGGGCGCGATTAGCATGTACAAGCTCGAGACGGGCGTGTACCCGACGACGGACCAGGGCCTCGAAGTGCTCTGGACGCAGCCGCAAGGCGTCAACAACTGGCACGGACCCTACACCGACGGCGAGATTCCGCCCGATCCGTGGGGCAACCCCTACATCTACCGGTATCCGAGCGAGGGCGCCGGCGACATTCCGGAGATCCTCTGCTACGGCTCCGATGGCCAGCCGGGCGGTGACGGGATCGCCGCCGACATCGTGAGCTGGAAGAGCCAGTAGACGCGCCGCGGCGAACCCGGACTATGAGGGGCACTGTGCGACGAGAGCGGATTCTTGGCCAGCGCGGACCGTGCAGCGACCATGAGGGAGTCTCCATGGCACTGCGTGCCGCGCATGTCGATGAATGCCGTAACGCCCCACTGGGGACACTGCGGGCTGACTTTACGCAACCCGTCGATGAACCTGGCGCGGCAGTGTCCCCGCGACGGGACCTCCGAACACGATCTGCCGCGACTTTCAACGGAGCGCAACGAGGGCCCCGAGGCTCGCGTTTCGCGGCGACTTCCACCGTTCACATGAGTGTGAACGCGGCCGGCACGAGTGCCCACGCCACATCGCGGTCCGACGAGCGAGCCGTATTGGCGCCTTTGCCGCCACCTGACGTCGAACGGCCTGCACGCAATGGCCAACGACGCGGCGTCACGCTCATCGAAATGATGATGGTGGTGGCGCTGATCGGCCTCCTGGTGGGGCTGACCTTTCCGTCGATCACCTCCGGCATCGACGCCCTCCGGCTGACCTCGGCGACTGACTCGATCGCGAGCTTCCTCAACAGCGCGCTCAATCGGGCCGACCGGCGCCAGGTGGTCATGGAGATCGAAGTCTCGCTCACGAACAACACTGTGCGGATGCTCTCCGCCGAGCCGGGATTCGAGCGGACGCTCGAGATGCCCAAGGGCGTCGAGATCAAGGACGTCCTGCCGCCGCTCCCCGTCGACCGCGAGACGCCGCGCCGGTTCCTGATCTACCCGGCCGGAGCCGTGCCTCGCATCGGTATCGAGCTCGTGAACGCCCGTGGGACCCGCCGGATCGTCCGCATCGATCCGATCACCGGCGCCCCGCAGATCGAACGCGAAGAGGACAACCAATGAGGCGCACCTCGCATCAGTCCGTCAGCCGGCGCCAGGCCGGCTACACGCTGCTTGAGGTCCTCGTCGCCACCCTGATCATGGCCATCGCGGTGGTCGGCCTGCTGTCGAACCTGTCGACGTCGCTCCAGAACGCGGCCCGCCTCACCGACTACGACCGCGCCCGCCTGATCGCCAAGCGCACCATGGACGAGCTGCTCACCCGGGACGACCTTCCCAAGATGACCGACATCCAGGGCCAATGGGATCCCCGCATCGTGGGCGTCGAAGGCGGCTGGACCGCGCGGGTGACCCCATTTCAACGGCCTCCCGACGCCGGCCCCGGCCAGCTCGGTCTTGACCGCATCCAGGTCGAGGTCTGGTGGACCCCGGGCGGCGGCGACCGCCGAACCTTTGCGCTCGAAGCCTACCGCGCTTCCCGGCTCACGGGCGACGACATGGCGTTCGCGCCGATGGTGCCATGAGCCGCCGCCGCACCAGACGATCGACCGCCGGCGTCACGCTGATGGAGCTGCTGATCGCCATCTCTTTGCTGAGCCTCCTGACGGTGGGCGTGCTGCTCGCGTTGCGGGTCGGTCTCAACGCCATGGAGAAGACCAACAGCCGCCTGATGTCGAATCGCCGGGTGATCGGCGCGCAACGGGTCCTCGAAGAGCAGATCGCCGGGATGATCATCACTGGTGCCGATTGCGGCGCCGGCGGCGGGGCGCCCCCAGTGAAGCTGCCGTTCTTCCAGGGCCAGCCGCAGACCATGCGCTTTGTCTCGAGCTACTCGATGGCGGACGCGCACCGCGGCTACCCGCAAATCCTCGAGTACCAGGTAATCCCCCAGACCGACGGCGGCGGCGTCCGCCTGGTGGTGAACGAGCGGCTCTACTCGGGGCCGCTTTCGACCGGGATGCTCTGCATCGGTCCCGGTCCGCCGGATCAGGGGACGCTGTTTCGCCCGGTGGAGATCGGCCCGCAGTCGTTCGTGTTGGCCGACAATCTGTCGACATGCCGCTTCGCGTTTCTCGGTCCGGGGAAAGCGCCCGGGACCAAAGAATGGATGCCGGTCTGGGCGGAGAGCGATTTTCCGCTGGCGATCCGGGTGGAGATGCTCCGCCAGGAAGTCGATCCGACGGGGATTCCGTTGTTGAGCCTGACCGTGCCCGTGCGCGTGAACCGGATTCCGGGGTTTGCCTATGCGGATTGAGCGGCGGAAGATCGGGGCTGACGCCCCAAGCGGGTTCAAGCCCGCCCTCCAGGCTTTCGCGACGGCTTGGAAGGCGCGCCTCAGTGGGCGTGGAGCTTCAGCTCCGCTCTGCCGGCGTAGCGCCCGGCGCGGTGCCGCCCTGCTCACTGTCCTCTGGCTCACCGCGGCGCTGACCGCCATTGCCTTCGCCGTGGCCAATACCGTCCGCGGCGAGATCGAGCGCACCTCGACGAGCGTCGACTCTCTCCGCAGCTACTACCTCGCCACCGGCGCCATCGACCGCACGATCCTCTACATGCTTTGGGGGCCCGACCACGTGAACCCCGACGGCTCACCCCGCTACTGGGTCCAGGGCATGCCCCGCGTCTATCACAACTTCCCGACCGGCGACGCCATCGTCGAGGTGATCCCGGTCACCGCCAAGCTCAACGTCAATATCGCGACCGAACAGGAACTGCACTCCCTGTTGCTGGCGTTGGGCGCCGACGAAGGCCGCGCAATGGACATCACCGGGGCGATCCTCGACTGGCGCCAGCCCGCCGGCTCGGGCCTCACCCGGTTCGACCAGCAATATCTCTCCGGCAATCCGTCTTTTCGCTCCCGCCATGCGTCGTTTGAAGAGATTGAGGAAGTGCTGCTCGTGCAGGGTATGACACCGGACCTGTTTTACGGAAGCTACGCCAGGGACGCCAATGGCCGCCTGGTCCGCCTCAGCGGACTTAAGGACTGCATCACTGTCTATGGCGCCAACGCCGCCTACGACGTGAATACGGCGGACCCGGCCCTGCTGCGTTCGATCGGCGTCGACCCCGGGGCGGTCGACGAGATCATCCGCATGCGTCAGCAAGGGCCCATCCTGCGCAACCAGATCGATCGCGTGCGCCAGTTTGCCGGCCCCGCCGCGAGCAAGCTGATTGCGGGCGGTAACTCGATCTTTACGCTGCGAGCCACGGCGCGTCTGCGCCTACCGGACGGGACGCTGTCGGATCTGCGACGGTCGGCCGCGGCCGAGGTGAAGTTCTTCGGCGCCGGGTTCCAGCCTCCGTACCAGATCCTGCGGTGGCACGATAACGCCCCGTCGGACACCATACTCTGGCCATGATCACCGGCGACATCAGTAAGTGGGCTTCTATCGGCACGGGAGTCGGCATCGAGATCCGCGGCGACGACTTGGTCGTGACCATCGCCAAGGTGCGGCCGAAAGGGGTCCTGGTGCCGGGTGCCACCGTCATTCACAACTTTCGTGAACGGCCCGCCGCCGAGTGGGGCGCCGAGTACGAGAAATTTCTGAAGGATAACAACTCGGCTCATCTGACGGCGACCATCCTGTTGCCCCGCGAGGCGATCATCGTGCGCCAGCTCCCCGTGCCGGGCGTCTCGCGGCGCGACCTCGATGCCGCCCTCCGTTTTCAGATCGACTCGCTCCACCCGTATCCGGAAGACACCGTGACCCACGGTTGGGCAAAGCTTCCCGATCGTCCGGTGGTCGTCATCGGCATCGCGCGCACCGAGGCTATCGAGCAGTATGCCGAGCTGTTCGCTGAGGCCGGGGTCCGGGCGGCTTCCTTTACTTTCTCGGTGGCCGTGATCTACTCGGCGGTGCGGCTGCTCACCAAGCCCCCGGCGGACGGCTTTCTGGTACTCGAGGAGACGGCTGAACAGTGGGAAGCGTACGGCGAGAGCCCGTCGCGGCCGGTCTTCTCCGCGCTTTTCGATTTACCTCCCGAGCGCGCCGTGGCCCTGGCCGCGGCCGAACTGCGGCTCGATCCCGGGATCGAGCCGGTCCATCTCCTTGACCTTCTTCCGGCGCCGGTGCAGGTTCCGGAGGGAGGGGATCTGAGCCAGCACCTGCTGTCATTCGCCACAGCGCTGACCGGGGCTTGCCCCTGGCTGGCGCTGTCGGCGAATTTGTTGCCGGCCGCGCGGCGCAGCCAAAGCTCGCGGGCGCTCTACGCGCCGACGGTGGCGCTGGCCGCCCTGCTGCTCGTCATGCTGGTGACGCTGGGCGCCTACGGAGGCATCAAGGACAGAAGCTATACGCACGCTCTCGAACAGGAGATTGAGAAGTATGCGGCCGACGCCGGCAAGGTCCACGACATCGAGGCGTCGACCGAGGCACTGCGCGCCCGGCGCGAGACGCTCCGCGGTTTTCGGATGCGTACGAAGGACGATTTGAATGCCCTGCTCGAGCTGACCCACGCCCTCGAACCGCCCGCCTGGGTGCGCAACGTTCAGATCACCCGGACCCAGGCCGCCGTCACCGGCGAGGCGCCCGAGCCCGACCGCCTGCTCCAGATCATCGATTCCTCGCCCCTGTTCCGGAATTCCGAGTACACGTCGCCGATTTCCGGCACCGGTGAGTTGAAGAACATTTCGATCCGCGCCCAGCGGGAGTTCGGCGCACCGGGCCCGATCCAGCCTGCCGCAACCGGCGACAGCCAAGCGGGAGCATCCGGCGACAGCCAACCCGTCCCATCGGACGGAAGCCAGCCGGGCACATCGGGTGGGACCCAATGACGATCACCGACCGGGACAAGCGTGCGCTCATCGTGCTGGGCGCGGTCGCGGTCATCGCCCTGGGCGTCTACTTCTGGCCCCAGGAGGCCGCGAGCACCAATGTCGTGGGCCTCTCTGGTTCCGTCGATACGGCCGAGCATCGTCTCGAGCAGGTCCGGCGGCTGGCGGCGCAGGTGCCTGGCCGGCAGGCGCAGCTCGACGCCATCACGGCTGACGTCGGGCGGTGGGAGGAAGGGTTGATCCGGCAGGAGACCGGCCAGCAGGCGCAGGCGCAATTGCTCGGCATCCTCCGGGAGATCGCTTCGTCGCAGGATCCGCCGGTCGAGTTCGCATCGGTCGAGATCGGGCAGATCCAGCCGCTGGGCGACAGTGAGGACTACGGCGAGGTGCTGGTCTCGGTGAATTTCGAGTGCGGCATCGAGCAGTTGGTGAACATGCTGGCCGACCTGACTCACCGGCCCGAGGCGGTGGCCACCGACGAGATTCGCATCGCTCCCAAGAACGAGGAGAGCAAGACTATCCAGGTACGCCTGCAGGTGGCCGGCCTCGTACCGCGTTCCCTGGTGCCCGAGCAGAGAGGGTTGGGAAGGTTTTGAGCCGGAAACTGATTGCGCTGGACATCGCTCTCGCGGTACTCGTGGTGGCCGCCGGGTGGCGGCTGTGGGACGAGATGAGCCGTGGCGAGGAGCGCCAGGAGGCGGTGATTGGCCAGCCGCTCGAGCCGGCCCAGTTGCCGGCGGAGTCGTCGGTCCCGCCGCCGGAACCGCTCCAGGCGGCCGACTATGCGACGGTGGCCCAGCGGGTGCTCTTCTTCCGGGACCGCAACCCGGACGTCGTCATCGAGGTGGCCGCGCCGAAGCCGCTGCCGCCAATGCCGGTGGCCCACGGCGTCCTCGACATCGGCAGCGGACCCACGGTGATCCTCTCCGACACCGCGACCGGCGCGCAGCAGGGCTACCGCATCGGCGACACCTTTGGTGAATTCAAGATCGTGCAGATCACCAACGACCGTCTGCTGCTCGACTGGGACGGGGAGCGGATCAGCCGGACAATCGCAGAGCTGAAACCGGACGAGTCCGAGGTGGCCCCGCCGACGCGGGCGGCGGCCCCCAAACCGAAGCCGGCGAAAGCACAGAACGGCGTGATCGGGAAGGCGGAGAAAGCCGGCCCGAGCGACGTCGATCTCGGCAGTGGAATCAAGGCCTGCAAGGCGGGCGACACGTCGCCGCCCGGGACCGTTTCCGGCGGCTATAAGAAAGTGGTCACCGAAACCCCGTTCGGCAAGGTCTGCCGATGGGAACCGAGCCAGTGAGTGAGGCTCGCTGAGGGGCTCCGAGGAAGTGAGGACGAGATGAAGTATTTCCGCTGGATCGTGCTGTTGCTGCCGCTGGTGCTCGTGGCCGCCGGCGAGGACACCAACGCCAGCTCCGAGAAGAAGGAAGCGGCCGCGCAGCCGGCGGGCCGGCTCACCTTGCCCGCCGGAGCGAAGAAGATCGAGGCGTTCACCTATCGATATACGGATGCGGACGGTAAGGTCTGGATCTACCGGCAGACTCCGTTCGGACTGGTCCGCTACGAGGAAACCAAGGACACCGATGAGGGCGGGTCGGCCAAGGAAGAGAAAAAGGCCGAGACGGGCGCCCCGCCGGGCTTGAAGGCGTTTGACGAAGGCGACCAAGTCCGCTTCGAGCGCCAGGGCCCGTTCGGCAAGTACACCTGGCGCCGCAAGAAGAACGAGCTCAACGACGAAGAGCGCCGGGCGTTCGAGCACGCCAAGCAAGAGAAGCCCACCGAATCGACGACACAGGAGTAGTGCCGGATGACCCGTTTGATCCTCTCCGTGAGCAGCGCCCTGATTCTGATGGCGGCCATCGCCGCGGCCCAGGCGCCCCCTCCGGGTTTCGGCCCGGCTGCACCCCGGCCGCAGCAACAACAGCAGGGATCACGCCGTCCTGCCCAACCCGCCAAGCCGAAGCCGGCGCCGCCGCCCGCCCAGCCAACGGAGCCGCAGGCCCAGCCCGCCCAGCCAACGGAGCCGCAGGCCCAGCCGCCGGCGACAGAGGCAGCCAAGCCGCAGGGTGGGACGCCGGAAGCAGGGGCGCCCGCCGGGGAAGGTGCCGAAGCCGCCGCGGGTCAGGCCGCGGAGGGTGCCCAGACTCCAGCCGCGGAGGCCGAGCCGGCTCCGCCGCCGCCCCCGCGCACGCCCACCGGATCGCTGAGCCTGCAGAACGCGGCTCTGACGCAGGTCATCGACGCCCTTTGCCGGCAGCTCGGCATCAACTACATTCTCGACCCGCGCGTCGAAGGCGGCGTCATCCTGAATACATACGGTGACACCAGCGGGATCGACACCCGCCAACTGCTCGACTTGATTCTGCGCATCAACGGCGCCGCCATGGTCCAGGTCGGCGATATCTACCGCATCGTGCCGATGACCGACGCGCCACGAATGCCGATTCAGCCGGAGGTGAACCCGGCCTCGATCCCGCTCGACGAGCAGTTAATGCTCAACCTGATCTTTCTGAAGTACGTTACCGTCACGGAGCTGTCCCAGGTGATCGCGCCGTTCATCGGGGAGGGCGCCCAGACTTGGGCCTATCCCCCCGCCAACCTGCTCATGATTCTGGACAACCGCCGGAACATGCGCCGGACCATGGAGCTCATCAACCTGTTCGACAGCGATGTGATGGCCAGCGCGCGGGTGCGCCTGTTCGAGACCCAGCATCGCCGCCCGTCGGAGTTGGCCACCGAACTTCAGACCGTGCTCGAGTCGATCTCCCTGAGCGAGGACTCCTCCCCCGTTCGATTCCTCCCGATTGACCGCCTCAACCTCATCATCGGTGTGGCGCCGAACCCCGGCGCCTTCGAGACGGTGGAAACGTGGCTCAAGAAGCTGGATCAGCCGGTCAAGGTCACCGCGGGCACGATCGACAACTACGTCTACCGGGTCAAGTACGGCTTGGCCGAGGGATTGGCATCCGCGATCATGGCCCTCTACGGCGGCTATGGCGGCTACGGTGGCTATGGCGGTGGGTTCGGACTGTTCAGCGGAGCGGCCTCGGGGTTCGGAAATCGCTACACCACGCCCCTTCGGATCGATGGGCGGTGGGATGGGCGGTGGGATGGGCGCCTACGGGGGTGGGTAGGCGGCTATCGGTGGATGGCGGGTACGGCGGTGGCGTACGGCGGCTATGGGAGGGGCTACGGCGGCAGGGTGGCGGCTACGGCGGCATGGCGGCGACGGTCACGGCGCCACGGGCGGAGGCGCTTTTGGCATGCCAAACGCCAGCCAGATGCCCGGCGCAAAACGGCGGCGGCCGAGACCGAAGCTGCCGGCCTCGTTCAGCCAGCCGTCGGGCGACCAAACCGGATCGTACTGAATCGGGCGCTGGCTACGGCGGAACGGTGGCTACGGCGGCGGCCGGCATCCCGCGCGTGATCCCGAATCCGCTGGACAATCGCTGCTGATCCAGGCGACGCCGCAGGAGTATAACCAGATGCTGAAGCTGCTCGATCAGCTCGACACTCCGCCCCGCCAGGTGATGGTCGATGCCAAGATCTACGAGGTGAAGCTGACCGGCGCTTTTGCGGCCGGGTGTCAAGGCCTACCTTCGAAACAGGGAGCGCGGCGGCGGAGAGTCAGACGGGCGCTTGAAGCCCTCGGAAGCGTTACGCCGGACCGAAGGCTCGCATTTTCGGTGGGGGCGCTTGGTCGATCAGAGCCGGGAGTTGCTGTTTCTTCTGAGGCGAAAGAAAACTCCGACCCGGGCCAAAGTGGTGGCGGCGCCCACCTGATCGCCACCGACAGCATTCCCGCATCGATCAATGTCGGCACGAGGTGCCGGTGCTCACCGCGCAGGCAGTCGCGCCCGTGCAGAGCGGGGGCAATTCCTTGTTTACCAGCACCGTCGCGAATCGCGATAGCGGCGTCACGTTGAGCGTGCTGGCGCGCGTGAACCCCAGCGGCATCGTCACCCTGGTCATCGATCAGGAGGTCAGCGCCCCGGTGCCGCCCTCGGCGGGTGGCATCCAGTCGCCCTCGTTCTCGAAACGCACGCTCCAGACGCAGGTCACTGTCAACGACGGAGACACCATCGCCATCGGCGGAATCATCAACGAAAGCGAGGCCGAATCGACGGCCGGTTTGCCGTATCTGCACCGGATCCCGGTGCTCGGCTACGCCTTCGGTACGAAGTCCAAGAGCAAGGACAGGACGGAACTGGTCGTCTTTATGACGCCCCGGGTGATCTACGACACCAACCAAACCATCGAAGCGACCGAAGAACTGAAGGGGCGTTTCCGCAAGCTCGTCAAGATCATGCAGAAGGACGAGCGGGAGAGCCAATAGGCCGGGCCTGGATCCCATCCGGTCCGGCGGCCGGCTCAATCCGATTTGAGCTTCCCGCCACTTTCTTTTTTCACCCGTTCACTGAAGCTGGAGCCCCAACCGTCCGATAGGTGCACAGGCACAGCCTTTTGGCCGTTGGCTATTGACTTCAGCCGACTCGCCGTGGTCTAATCGCAAGCTGGTGGGTTTATTTCGTTGGCGGCGCCAGTTGCGTGAGCGGGGAAAATCCGCTTGACTTGGTTGTTCGTTAGTGTTATGAATTATTTGACTGCGTCCAACGACCGTAGCGGCATTCATTTTACGAAGAATGAATCCCGCGAGCACAGATGAGAACACAGTAGAAATAAAAGAGGTCGAACTCAATTTGAGCTTGTTGCATAGAATGAATCTCGATGAAGTAGCCGTGATGCGGCGCCAAACGGCGAACAAAACACGAAGTCAGCTTTGAGGCTCAGGTTGAAAGAGAACTTCCATCAATTCACAATTTTCAGATTCCACAAGGAGAAGGAAATGGTTACTTTTCGCAAGAGTTTACTGCTGCTCGCCATTGTCGCAATGATGGCCGCAGTGGCTAGCGCGCAGGTCGGCGAAACACCGCCGCTAACATGTACTGCAAACGCTGGCGTTCCCCCGATCGTTCGGGCGGAAGGTCTGGCTGAGCTGGTTGGCGACGTCGTGCTGCAATGCACGGGCGGAACGCCAGCGGCTGTGCCGACGGACCCGAATGTGCCGTTGAATGTGCCGAAGGTCAACTTCCGCATCTTCATGAACACCACGGTCACGAGCCGGTTGCTCACCTCTGGAGCTTGGAACGAAGCTCTTCTCATGATCGATGAGCCGGCCCCGGGCAATCAGAGAATTTGTACGCAATCGAACGGCTGTGGTCTGGCCGGCGTCGGCTCGGAGCCGGGCGTCGACTACGCAGCGGCGGACTACAACGTCTGGCAGGGAACCCGCATTCTCAACAACGTGGGCGAACCGGCCGGCGAAGGAACACCGTTGAATGGCTCGGCGTGCCGGTGGATCCTCCGGGAACCCAGGCCGTCCGCATCATCCGCATCACCAACATTCGCGCGAATGCCGCGGAGCGAGGTATCGGCAGCGGATTGATCCCGACCCAGTTGACCATGTTCATCTCGGCCACTGGCAGCACCGGATTCCCGATCACAACCCCACGGTACAGGTCGGGTATATCCAAGCCGGTTTGGAATTCTCGGCGGATACTCGACGAGCTATCCTGCAGTGCGAATATCCGACGGAGCCGGATAATCCGATGAACCATCAGGTTCAGCGAGCGGTTCGCGACAGCATTCAAGCGCAGGAATGTGGCGACCGAGCCGGGCAGCCGACGGCGATCACAATCAGAATATCCCCGGAGCCATCTATAACACGGAGACTGGCTTCTACTTCGACGAACTTCGCGACACCACGGAGCGACTTCGGCGGGCTTGGCCAGCCAGGGAACCCAACTGCTGGCGACCAGTTCAATAATATCCACCGGATGTTACCCTCTGGTTCGTCTGACCGGCGGTCGGTGGACCAACCAGGTGCAGTTGGTGACCGGTGCCGATTCCAATGGAGCTGGTGGCGCTCCGGGACGTGGGATGGCGCGGTCGTCACAAGAAGATCAGCGTCTCCGGCGGCTCGGCCACGGCGACATGGGAAATCCTCGGGGACAACCCGGTCGCGAACGATGATGTCGAGTTCGATGTGAAGATCGACTACACCCCGAACACCTCCGCCGGCGTCCCGGCCCTCGGCACAGCCACGGTTGCGGGCAGCTATGCTCCGCTGTCGGCCATCATCACCGCGACCAGTGCTGACCTGCAGCCGCGGTTCATCGACGATTCGACTGACATGGATCTGTTCACAATCAATAGCTGCGCCACCAATCTTCTGTGGCCGTACGTGACCAACCAGGCCGGCTTCGACAGCGGTATGGTGATCTCGAACACCTCCATGGATCCGTTCGGGACACCACTCAGGAAGGCGTCTGCGAGATCTACTACTACGGCAACTCCAATGGTGCGACCCGCCGGCGATGTCGGAAACCCCGCTCATCGACGCTGGTGGCTATGCCATCTGGACGCTGTCCAATGGTGGTGGCGTGAAGCCCTACGGCGGCGCGCTCACGGGGAATATCTCCGCGGCGCCTGGCTTTGAAGGCTACGTGATTGCTCACTGCCTGTTCCAGTATGCACATGGATACGGGTTCATCAGCGATCTCGGCGCACAGAAGCTGGCCCAGGGCTATCTGGCCCTCATCATGGACGGTCCGATCGACGAGCTCCCGCGCACGGGAACCAAGAGCGAACCGCTGAATCAGTAGATAGACGCTGTTAATCAGTTGGGAAAAGGGGAGCTTCGGCTCCCCTTTTTCTATGCCTGAAGCCCGGTGGCGAACGGCCACGTGGCGCTTCTCGCCGCCGCAAAAGATTCCCTACGACCCGTCCGCCCCGCTTGTGAAATACCCGGAGAATACTCGTGGCATTCGTGTCTGATGCCCCCTATGAGTGGTGTTGGCGCTGACGAGCCCAGATCTCCGGTCCGGCTCTGTCCGGCGTCGTCCGCTCCCCAGACTCGTCCATTTTCAGCCGCCCGATTAGCGGTCGATAAGAAATGCGCGATACCCGGAAGCCACGGTTTCCAATCCCGGCCAACAATGGTAGACTGATCCTTGCAGTCCCCCGCGTCGATTTATATCCCTTACAGAGGTATCAATGAACTCTAGGATGCGTGTTATCACCATTCTCATTTCTCTCGTCCTGACTCCGCTCTCGATCCTGGCGAGCAACCTGTTCGTCATCCCGAACGGAACGACCGAGAATACGGTCCAGGTATTCACGTCCAACCCGGTATCGAACGCTGGAACCTACGAGAGTGGTCCGGGCCTGGTGGAGGAAATCGCCGCGACGCCCGACGGATCACGTTACTTCACCGCTGCCAGAACCTCGATGGACGCACTGGTGCAAACAGGGGCCAGCTTTACCGTCCTCGCCCGAAGCGATGAGTGGAACGATTCCGCGACCGATCTCACCGTCACCCCGGATGGGAAGTATGCTCTGGTAACGGCGGGCATCCTGCGTATCTTCGACGCCGTCACCGGTGCGGAAGTAGCCACCGCGCCCGTCGGTGCCAATCCAGTCAGCGTGGCTGTGAGTATCGACTCGAAATACGCCCTCGTGCTCAGTTCGATCAGCCAGCGGCTCTATCGCGTCGATCTGACGACCTTCACCGTTACCGGCAATCTTGAGATCACTGGACAGTCCACGGCCGTTGCCGCCGGGCCGAACGGCCGGTTCTACGTGGGGGCGACAAATAAGGTCGTCGTCGTCGATGGCGAAACCATGGAAGAGATCGTTCCCCGGATCCAGGTGAACGGGACTCCGGAGAAGCTCTACTTCACCCCCGATGGCACTTTTGGAATAGCGGCGAACAGGCTCGAAGGGAACGCTGTCGGAACCACGCTATGGGCGTTCGACCTCGCCAGCAATGCGGTGCACAGTTCCATCGGCCCGCTCGGCGACAACGTCCGGCGAATCCGGTTCGATCCCCGTCTGGCGGTTGTCAGCAACGACCGCGCTTTCGCCGCGTCGCCTGTTTCCAACGTCATCTACGACATCCAACTTCCCGATCTCGATAACCTCGCCGTGCTAAGTCCGGGCGGGACCCCCTCTCCGACCAACGTCAGCGGGATCGTCATGACCGGTGAAATGCCCCAGGCGCGCTATCTCTTCTACGCCAATGGTCAGTCGCTCTATCGCGTCGATCTCAACAACGACGCACTGAGCGGATCTCCGCAGTCGGCGCTCTACGTGCCCACCGCACTCCGGATGGCCGGACCCTCGTCCACGGCCGTTCCCACCAGCACGATTCTCTACAACAATAATCAGGTCATCGCCGCCGAGGACGGACAGTTCCGTCCGCTGGTCGTGCGCGCGCTCGACGTTGCCGGACTGCCCGTTTACAATGCCACTGTCGAGATCAGCTCCGTGGCGGGCGTGACGATCACGAACGCCATGTCGCGGACCAACAAGGACGGACTCGCGATGTTCGAAGTGGACCCTGGCGATGTCGTCGGTCCCATCCCGGTGGACGTTACCATCGGCGACTCCTTGCTGGCCACCTTTGACCTCGCTGTCGGTTCCTCGGGGGGCGGCGGCGGAGCGCTGGGCGGAATCTCGATTGTATCCGGCCAGGGCCAACTGATTGGGGATCCGAACTCATATTTGATAGACCGCGCACTGCTTGTCGTTGGACTCACCGACACTGACGGCCAACCTGTCAATGGAGCCAACATAAACTGGGCAGTCAGCTCGGGCAGTGGTTACCTCATCGGGGCGTCCTTTGGCTCGGCCCTCACCACGCAGACTGACCAGAATGGTCAGACGTCCGTGCTTTTCAGCGGGCCAATTGTCGTGCCGGCGCTGAGCATGGAACAGTCGGTTATCACTGCGAGCTGGGGAGACAACAGTGTCGATTTCTATGTGACGACCGTCCCCACGAAATCACTGGATAATTACCCTCTCGGCACGCCAAGCACGGTAATCCTCAAGCCCACCTTCGATAATCGAGTTCTCACGGGCAGGATCGGAGAGACACTCGAAGGCGCCTTTGTGCTTTCGGTATTCGCTGAATCCGGCCCGCAGTCTGGTGACCCCATCCCCAACGTCGCTCTCAACGTGAGCACAGGGAAAGATCCGGCCAATGGTCCTTCGGTCCAATGCTTGGGCCCGGGCGGGGCCGCGCTTACCGGACCGGACGGCATAGCGACGTGCGATTTACAGATTGGAGGTCAGGTCGGTATGGCGGACCTTCGCGTCCAGGTAGGCGGCAACTTTGTACGGCTACCGGGATACTCCATCGTCACGCTTCCGGGCGTTCCAGCGACGGTGGAGATCGCCTCCGGGGATCTGCAATCGGGTGATGCGGGTGAAGCTCTGAGTAGTCCGCTCGTGGCGGTCGTCCGCGACGGCGCCGGCAACTCCCTGTCGAACGTGAACGTAACCTGGACCGTTCTCCAGGCCGGCCAGGTGGTTCTGTCGAACATCCAGAGCACCAGCGACCAGAACGGCCGTGTACAAGCGAACGCGACGCTCGGCACGACGCCCGGAACCTACGACGTTCGGGTCACTGCGGGCGCCGCTTCAGCTACTTTCAAACTCACCGTCAACGTCGCCATCAGTGGACTGGCTCGCGTATCCGGTAATGACCAGATCGCGATTGTCGGACAGGCCTTCGCCCAGCCGCTCGTCGTCAAGCTATCCGACGAGGACGGCGCCGGAGTGGCCGGTCAGCAGATCAACTTCACGGTGACCAGCGGGTCGGCGGTTCTGGCCAGCGCTGCCTCCACCACCAATGCCCAGGGCAATGCCCAGATGCAGGTCACGGCCGGCAATTCCCCGGGGCCGGTGACCATCAGCGCTGCCTACAGCGGCTTTGCAGCGGTTAACTTCAACCTCACTGTGCGGCTGCCGGGACCGATCATCGATGCCACATCGTTCATCAACGGCGCCAGCGGAGCAGCGGGCCTCGTGCCTGGATCGGTATCCGTTGCCACCGGACCGGGCATCGCACCCAACGTCCAAAACTGCGCGGTCGCCCAGACCTTCGGGGCGCTCCCAACTGAATTAGCAGGCGTCACCGTGGAATTCGGGTCCGGAGTGTTCGCCCCCATCTTCCACGTCTGCAATGTGGGCGGTGTGCAGTCGGTCGCCTTCCAGACCCCGTTTGAGCTCGCCGCTCCCGGCCAGGTCTCGGTGACCATCCGGGTCCAGGGCGGCGCCAGTACCGCCGACAACGTGCCGGTTGTACCCATCCAGCCGGGCATCTTCGAGGCAACCGGACAAGGCGGGCTTCCCTATGCCGTCGTGCTTCGACCCAACGGCAGTACGGTGTCACCTCAGAACCCCGCCCAGCGTGGCGAGACCCTGGCACTGTTCGCCACTGGATTGGGTCCGGTCACCCCGCCGTCGGGCACCAACTTCCTTGGTGTTCCCGGCCAGAACGTGGTTGCCAACCTGATCATTGGCATCAATAATCAGGGCGTCCGTGTTCTGACTGCGGAATATGCGATCAACTCGATCGGACTCTACATCGTCCGCTTTGAAGTACCGCAGGACGCTCCGTCCGGGAGCGCGTTGCCGCTAGCCCTCGCCGTCCGTACCAGCGACGGCGGCCTGTTGTTCGGTAACGGCTCGTCGCTCGCCGTTCAGTAGTCCTTCGAGGAGGCGGGTCCTCAGCGGATCCGCCTCCCATCTCTACCCCACCCGCGAAGAGATCCCACGGCGCGCCTGCCACAGCCGCGTCCCCCCAGCCTCCGCCCCCGTCTCCGCTCGGTGTATACTGCTCTTACCACGGAGTCACGATGGCACGGTGTGCCGCGCATATCAATGAAAGTCGCAACGCCCCACCGTGAAGGTCGCGGCCACCGGCGTGGCGTGCGCACTCGTGCCAGCCGCGTTCACACTCATGTGAACGCTTCCCGTCGCCCGGAGTTCACGACTTTCAAACGAATCCGGCGCCATCGGCCATACCCGACACCCGTGGACAGGCATTGAGAGACAAGCATGCTGTTTGGGATTCACTCGCTACTATTCCGGGAGACGTTCGTTGACCGGGACCTCCCCCTCCTCGACAAGTGCCGGAAGATGGGCTTCGACGCCGTCGAGATCATTCCCTTTGACCCGGACAACTTCCCCGCCGCCCGTGTCCGAGCCGCGGCCGCCGATCTCGGCCTCACCATCAACACCGGCTACGGGATGCCGGCCGAGTACAACATCATCAACCCGGACCCGGCTGTCCGCCGCGCTGGGATCGATTTCTCCAAGCGCCTCATCGACCTGAGCAGCGAGGCCGGCGCCCGGGTCTTCGGCGGCATGATTTACTGCGGCTGGGGCTACCTCACCGGCCGCATGCGCACGCCGGAGGAATGGCAGTGGGCGGTGGAGGGCTACCGCGAAATCAGCAGCTACGCGCATGCTGCCGCCCCCGATCTCATCCTTGGCATCGAACCGGTGAATCGCTTCGAATCGCACTTCATCAACATCGCCGCCGACGCCGTCCGGTTTGTCGAGGATGTCGGCATGCCGAACGTGAAGGTCCACCTGGACACGTTCCACATGATCCGGGAGGAGGACGACATCCGCCGCGCGGTGCTCGAGACGGGTGCTCTGCTAGGTTACGTGCACGCTTGCGAGAATCAGCGGGGCATTCCGGGTTCCGGCCTGTTCCCGTGGCACGAATTCTTCGGCGCGCTCCACCAGGTCGGCTACGACGGCTGCGTCACCATCGAATCATTCGACCCGAACATGGAGAAGATCGCCAAGCTGTGCTCGATCTGGCGTAAGCTGGCCGATTCCCCCGAGCAGCTCGCCTCGGAGGGTTTGAAGTTCCTCAGAGCTCTCCAGGCGGAGTTGCCGAACTGAGGCGTCCGGACGGCATGTAAAAATCCGCGTCCCGAAGGCGTGAGAAAATCCGGGGACCGTCTCAGCGCGCCTCACTCTCTTCAATATCTTCCAGGGCGTCGTGGACTGTCCGCAAAGGATTTCTTCACACCTTCCTGTCCCTACGTCCCTTCGAGGCAATACAGCAAAAATGGTACGATTCGGAACGCTATATCTTTCCGCGCACCATGATCAATGTCCTGTGCCACTTCCCTGGCCGGCTCGGCGTCCAACGGCTGGGACGTCATTTTGTCATGGCCCTGCGACGGCATGACGACATTGCCCTGCTTCCCATAGAAAGGCCCACTCTCTGGATCCAGCGCTCACCGGCCGTGCGCCAAATGCTCCGTAACGCGCGAGGACCGCTGGAAGGCAATATCGGACTGGCCATCGGCGCACCCGACTTGGCCCCCCGCATCGTCGGCCAACCGAGGGTTATCCATACCGTATGGGAAACCACGAAGATCCCGGCCCCTGTGCTGGAGCATCTCGAAAGCGCAGACCAGGTCTGGACACCCTCCCGCTGGGGCAAAGGGATCCTCCTGGCGAATGGCATCCCGGCGGAAAAGGTGCGTGTAGTTCCCGAGGGCGTCGACCCGCAACGGTTTCGGCCAGCCAACCTGCCCTTGCGCTCCCGCCGGTTCCGGTTCCTGTGTGTCGGGAAATGGGAGGCCAGGAAAGGCGTGGTATATCCTCGTTCGCGCCTTCGCGGAAACCTTCCGCGTCCGGGAACCGGTAGAGCTGGTGCTGCACTGTCACAATCCGCTCCGGCCCGGCTTCCGCCTCGAAGACGAACTTCGACGCTACCGTCTCGCCGCTCCGGTCCGCGTGAGCCGCCCGACCCTGTTCGGACACCTGCACCGGCTGTACAACTCGTGCGATGCTTTCGTCCTGCCAACCCGCGGCGAGGGTTGGGGCTTGCCGATCATGGAGGCCATGGCGTGTGCCAAGCCGGTAATTGTCACCGGCTACAGCGCTCCCCGGGAGTTCCTGACGGAAGAGAACTCCTATCTGATACGGGTCGGCGGGATGACGGATGTAGACGACCCTCACGCGTTCTCCCCTTCCGTGGGCGACTTCGGTCAATGGGCCGAACCTGATTTCGAACATCTCAAAGCTTTGCTACGCCATGTGTTCGAAAACCGGGAAGAGGCTTTGCAGAAGGGAAAGCGCGCTCGTCAGGAAGCACTGAAATGGACCTGGGAACGCGCCGCCGAAACGGCGTGGCATCACCTCACCTGCCGAGCGTGCTGGAGATGTTGAGCCCGGCCATGGGGCCAACTACCGCAATGCGCCGCGAGCCGGCCTGGGCCGCGCCGCGCCTCGTGTTTGAGGTCTTCTCTTCCACAACCCCAAACGGTAAATCGGCTCCCGTCGGGGCCGGCGTCCGCTCGGAGTGCAGCCTCTCGCAGAGCCGGCAGAAAGGGGTCTTCGAGATCAGGGCGATCAATTCCTGGAAGCTCGGGCGGAACGGCTGCTGCTTCCAGGCCAAATACGTTTGATAGAGCTCCGGATCGCGATCGAGCTGAAGAATGTACTCGGCCAGCTCGCGCGGATCGAAGAACTCGGCGGCATTGATGAAGCATCTCTCCCCGGGAGCGAAACGATCCACGTTGGGTGCACCCAGATAAATCGGAACCGAGCCGGCGACGAGGGGTTCGAACAGTTTCTCGGTAACGTAGTCCGGCGTGATCGAGTTCTCAAAGGCGATCGCGAACTTGTAACGGGTGAGAGTGCGAACCTTCGTTCTCTCGCCAGTGTCCTCGCTGAGCTTTTGGTTCCGCATGTGCCGTCCGAACGAGTGCACCGGCACATGCTTCACCAGTTCCTCGAGGTATTGATGTCGTCCGCTTTGGTTGAACTCACTGGAACCGAGGTAGGCGATTGGCGCCGTGGCAGTCTTCTCCAGCGGCGGGTTGCGCAGGGCGCCGATCAGATCAGGCTCGAGATAGATCACCGGGACGTCCGAATCCAGCCGATAGGTCATGGTCACGTCGAAGCGCCCCATAAAGTCCGCGTCGAGCAACTCCGGGTAGTTGAGCTGGCTCTCCATTGACCAGGCGATCCATAGCTGGTGAGCGGGCTTGTGGGCCGGTAATGGTCCACGTAAGGTGGGGACGTGGAAGATGACCGCATCGGCCTCTCGCAGCCGGCGTCGATCCCGAGTGAAGTTGCAGTGCCGGGGACAATTCCGCAGTGCCTCCTCGTAGGGCTGCTTCCACTGCGTGTTATAGAGGACTACCAGCACGCTATCGGATGAGGGTGGGCACCCGCCGGCGGAGGGCCTCTCGGATGGCGGCTCTGGACGGCCCGCGGAATCTGCCCAATCTTCGGCTGCGCCGCAGAAAGGCTGATACGCTGCTTTCGGAAACCAGGGACAGGGTGTCCATCTTGATCAACTCGATCGCCGGAGGATCGAGCACCCGCCGCCCCAGAGCCTTTCGGGCCGTGGACCGGCGGTCTCTTGGAATGAGCCTCAAGACCGGCCGTCCGTCCACCACCGGCCGCCGCGTCCAACCCTCCCGCTCGGGCGAGTTGATTGGACCCGCCTCGCAGCCGTCGACGAGGCCGGCGGCGGCCATGGCATTCAACAGCCGGAAGACCTCCGCGTCCAAGGGGGTGTCGAGTCCGAAGGCCGCCTCCAGAGCGGCGGCGATCTCGCGGGGTGAGTTGGTGCCGGTACACATTTCCAGAACCAGCGTTGCCGCATGGTTCAGATGCCAGGCACAGTCCCGAATCGGTTGGTGAGCGATGTATCCCGCTTCCACCAAGCCGATTTCCAGCCCCACGGCCTTCTTCAGTTGCATGATCCGTATCCCCGCCGCTTAGCTAACGCCTCCCAGCGCTCGCTCGACGATGCACTGGAGACAAAACATGCCTTCAGACCCAGCGGAGAACGACGGCGACCGGCTGCGCAGAACCGAGTTGCCCGTCGACTCCCTCGCCGGACGGTTTGGCGGAGAATAGCCCTGCTTATACGCGACAGCTCAGGTGAGTGAGGATGTCAGATTCGAACCGGGAGCGCTCCCCAAAAGGCTCGCCGCTACTTGCCCGCGTCCCGGCGGTGCAGTGGCCCATTCCCTCCCGTGCCGAGTTTAGCCCGGGCCACGCCTACCGTGCAAGCCACCCGACCGCAAATCGGAAACCGCCGCCGGATCGAGATAGTACGAACTACTTGTTGTGCTATCGTGACAGCTTAGATGATGCGCTCCCGACGATCATCGCGGTCGGGCTGCTGCCACTGCTCTGCGAGTTCCTGCTAGTCGAACTGCAGTTGGATTCCACATGAAAGACAGTTTCTTCGACCACCCGTTTCAGTTTGGACACAAGCGGATCGAGGGCCGTTTCGTCATCCCGTCGGGGATCCGGTGTACTCATGCCTCTACCATTGCCAAGTGTCTCGCCGAGATCCCGTCGATTGGCGTGGTGACAACGAAAAGCATCAGCCTTGCCCCTCGAGCCGGCAATCGGGAGCCAATTTACGCTTGCTACGCTCCGGGATGCTATATCAACGCCGTCGGTCTCGCCAATCCCGGGGCGGCGGCATTCCTCGCGGAGTGTGAGGGGATTGAAATCCCTTCCCACAAGTTTCTGCTCGTGTCCGTGTTCGGCGGGGGCGCCGACGATTTCGTGGGGGCGGCCAGGATACTGAGTCCCATCGCGGACGGATTCGAGTTGAATATGTCTTGCCCGCATGCAAAAGGGTACGGAGCCGAGATCGGGGAAGACAGTGAGCTGGTGGCGTCCATCACGCAAGCGGTGGCGAGGGTGAAGGACGTCCCGGTCCTTGTCAAGATTTCCGCCACGCTGCCCAACCTGGAGAAGACGGTGAGGGCATCGATGAAGGCGGGAGCCGCCGGGATCACGGTGACAAACTCGATCGGCCCTGCGATTGCCAGGGAAGGAGTGGATCCCATCCTTTCCAACCGGCGTGGCGGGCTCTCCGGGGACGGAATCCGCCCGCTTGGGCTTCGCGCGGTGGAGCAGGTGCGCGAGGTTCTCGGGCCGGGTCCGGTCCTGATTGGAATGGGTGGCATTGGCTCCGCCGAACATATCTCGCAGTTCCAGCTGGCGGGCGCCGATTTGTTCGGTATCGGTAGCGCCGTAACGGGCATGGACAGCGCCGCCATGCGGTCCTACCTCGGCGGGATTCAGGATCAGCTCACCAGCGGTTTGCCAACGGGGAGAGGTGAGTCGCCTCATAGCGGGATCGACATGTCTTATTTCCCGTCGGCACTCCTGTCCCGCACGGAATTCAGTTCCCACATGTTCAAGATCGAGCTGGAGAGTCTGCCACAGGAGTGCCGGCCGGGCGAGCTTGGCGGCAAATACTTCTTCCTCTGGATCCCCGGCGTTGGAGAAAAGCCTTTTGCCGTATTCTCCGCGGCCGACAGGTCCATCATCGTACGAACGGTCGGGACCTTCACTCGCTTTCTCAAAGAGGCGGATCTGGGAACGAAGATCCTTTTGCGAGGTCCTTACGGGACCCCGCCACCACGGCTCGAGAGTCCGGTGTTGGTCATGGTCGGCGGCGGCACCGGTACCGCTTCGCTCCTGGAGATTGCGCGTTCATACAAGGACGGTCCCGAGCTTCACTTCCTGATCGGCGCACGGTCGCGTGCGGAACTGTTTGACCTGGATCTGTTCCACGAGATCGGTACGGTACACGTCTCGACCGACGACGGTACGGCCGGTCACCACGGCTTCGTCACGGGACTTCTCCGTGAGGTCCTCGCCACGGAACTCCATGATCGTCAGGATCAGCTCGCGTTCGTCAACTGCGGGCCGGAGCCAATGGTCCATGCCTGCCTGGAGATCCAGCGCGATCTCGCTCCACCGGAACGCATCCTGGCATCGATTGAATATATGACCAGCTGTGGTGTCGGGATTTGCGGGAAGTGCGCTTCACCATCTGGCAGCCTGACTTGTATTGACGGCCCGTTCCTGCCCTGTGACCATTTCGTTGCGCCTCGCAATCGAAGCAACTGAATTGGGTCATGGGAATTGCCAGACGCCTTTGAGAAGCTCTGGCACAACACGCTATTCGCGGCGCTGGTGCCTGAAAGGACTTCATCAGCGGTGCGGCAAGGCCCGAGGTCCACGGTGATGTCCCCGCGGCGTTCAGGGTTCGGAGCAGGAACCATGGGAGTTCTGCCCAGCAACAAGCAACAAAAAACCCTTCGCGTGCTTTACGGTGCAGGCCCCGCGGTTCCCGTCACGGGTCTCCATCAGTTCGAGGCGGACGACGCGAAGACCTCGCGCAGTGCCTCGCCGGCGGCTGATAGGTTCGCGAGCCACATCTCCACGTACTCGCGTGCCAGGACGACACCATCGGCCCCGGCGCCAAATGCCGCCCGGACCGACCGCCGCACGTCGTCCGGCGTCGTGCGTTTGTCGGTGGATCTGGTCGGCACGTCGACGTCGATGCCGGGATAGATCTTCACCTGACCCCCGGTTCCCGCGATCGCGCGCTTCGTCTCGCGAGCCAGGTAGTCGGGAGTGAGACCCGCGGTGCGCAACTGATCGTACGGCGCCTCCTCATAGTTCATGATCTTGTAGTAAAAAGGCAGAAAATCTTCCGGTGTGGCGTCGTGAAAGACAGTGCCGGCGAGCGTGTCCAAGAAAGACGCCATGCGTGGACCGCCGGCGTTGTTGTAAGTGGCGATCTTCAGGAAGTCCGTGTAGTCCTTCGTGCGCGAGTAGTCCTCCTCGGCGCGATAGAACGGGCTGAACGTCATGTTCTGCATGATGTGAAACCCGAACGGCTTGGAGGGGGCAATCGCCTTCGCGGTCCCGTAGAGCTCCGAGCGGACCTCGTGATAGCTGTCGGTCCAGAGTTTCTCCCAACTCAGGATCTCGGGATACTCCAGCAGGAGCCGCCACATGGTGACAAAGTATCCGTCCGTCGGGCGCTGATCCCCGGCCGCCGCCTGGATCAACTGCTCGAGCCGCCGATAACCCTCCCGCGCCCGTTCCACCGAGATGTCCCGGGTACGAGCCTTGGCCTGGCAGTACTCGCAGAAGCAGGAGATACCCCGCGTGCTCCAAATGCCGCCGATCAGGTTCTGGAATGGCCCCATGCGCTCGCAGCCCCAGGCGATTCCATCCACCGCGTCGGGATACTGGTTCAGGTAGCAATCGATCTTATCCGTCAGGTGTGCCCGGTATTCGGGATGGTTGAAACAGGCACTCGTCGTGCGCCGCCCGTAAATGTCCACCTCTGTAACTGACGAGAAGTTCGGTATGTTCTGAACCATGCGGCGGTTCTCGTTGTTGTAATCCCAGCAGAAGAAGTCCATCCCGCGCGCCTTGGCCTTGGGCGCAACTTCGGCAATCACATCGAACTTACCGAAGGCCCGCGAGCGGAAGTCGTTGAGCGATGTATTCCGGAAGTATTTGGGATCGTAATCGAAGAAGGCGCCGCCGTCGAAGGTCGGGTCGCCATAAGTGCCGTGATCCGGTAGCCGGATACCGCTGTTCGGAGTGTTACGCGCTCCCATCACATAGTCGTAGGTATAAGCCCAGACCGTGTTGACAGCGCCTTTCTGGAGGTTGTCCAGGACTTGGTCAATGCCTTCGTCGACCCAGGCGTGCGCCTGCATCTGGATGGCAACGAAGTTCTTGCGGTTGTTCACGGCGGACCCCGCAATCTGAGGCGCAGCCTGTGCCGGACTACCCGAACCGCGGCCCAGAAAGGCAGCACAAGCCGCGCACAGGCGAAAAAACGCCCGGCGCTCGAGAAACGGCGGCGTCATGTCAAACCTCCAATGCCTACCGTCCTCCATCCCCGAAGGCCGCAACAATCGAGTGGCTGTCCTACGGGAATGAGGACTCGATTTTCTACCCGTCATACCAGGGGTCTTCAGCCTCGGGGCGGTCGCGACTTCGTAGCCTCTGCCCTGGCAGCGTTCGTAGTACACCGGAATCGCCATTTTCGGTTTCCGGCTGGCGATCAGTATACACCTGAGGGCCCCCACGGAGCCGTCGGGCGGAACCGGCGGGAACCGCAGGCCGCGGGGGCCGGAGGGGGCCGGAGGGACGGAGCCACCTTTTCATTTTCGAGGTGATACCCCCTTGGGCTTGAGCGGGAGTAGATCAGTCGGTCATCACTGGAGCTGTCGCACAATGGGCTGAACCCACGGGTTCGCCTTTCATTCCCGACTATCGGACAAGTCCGGCCCGCGCGAGCCCACGGCAGTTGTCGACGGCGGCCGCCAGGGGCTACGCTGGATTCGTCATATGAAGCCATTGCCCTCGGTGGTCGTCGCGGGCGCGGTGGGCGCCGTGGCTCTGCTGGTCCTGTTCTCCTCTCTTGCACAGTACCGGCTGACCGCCTCACTCAATGACGGCGATCCGGACTCGTACCATCTCCAACAGCAGAAGCCCCGCTTCGCCGCGGCGGTGGCCGGGATCCCCATCGATGCGGTGGTCGGCTACGTCTCGGATCTCGATCCCGAGAGCATTGCCGGCGGGGCCGCCTTCTACGGCGCCCAGTACGGTATCGCGCCGCGGCTGCTGGTGCCCTACACCGACGAGCACGCCAAAGGCTTCGTCATTGGCAGCTTCTCAACCACTGCGAAGATGACCGGGGAGACCGCCCGCCTCACCGGCAGTGGTGAGCTGGAACTCGTGCGGGATACCGGCTCCGGCGTCGTCCTGTTCCGCAAGCCCGGGGGCGGGGAATGATCGAAATCGTCGGTTTCGCGATTGCGATGACCATCGGCTGGCTGGCCGTGAACCGCCTGGCGCCGGGCCGCGGGTTCGAGCCGCGGTGGGCGAGGATCGTCTTTGAGACGGCGCTCGGCGCGGGGGCGGGCATCGCGCTGACGGGCTCCCTGTACTTCGTCCTGGCCGTGCTCGGTCTGGTAAGTCGCTGGCTCATCCTGGCGATCGAGATCGCGCCGCTGGGGGTTCTGGCCTTGCTGCCCCGGCGCGGCGCGGCGCCGGATAGCCCGATGACGGCGCGACCAGGATGGGCGGGGAACCCCGTCCTCGTCGGCGTGCTCGCGCTCGCGCTGGCGCTGGTCGTCGCCGGGCAGGTGGACACGATCCAGGCCAGTCCGTACGGCCAGTGGGACGCCTTCGCCATGTGGAACGTGCGGGCGCAGTTCCTGGCCGGACCGCCGGGCGCCTGGGAAAACGCGGTGACGCCGCTCATCCCGCACGCGGACTACCCGCCGCTGCTGTCGGCCTTCATCGGGCGTCTGTGGAGGCTCGGCGGCGATGCCGGCACGCCCCCGGCGCCGGTGGCCACCGGACTGTTGTTGTTCTGGGGAGTGCTCGCGCTGCTGGCGGCTTCGCTCGCGCTGCTCCGCGCCACCTCGGCGGGACTTCTGGCTTGTCTCGTACTGGTCGCAACCGTACCCTACGTGGGCGAGAGCGTCTGGCAATACGCCGACATTCCGCTCAGCTTCTACTTCGTGGCGACGCTGTCGTTGCTGGCCCTGGCGGCGATGGCGCCCGACGCCCGGCGGTCCCGCTTGTGGCTTGCGGCCGGCGCGTTCGCCTCGTCTGCCGCGCTGGTCAAGAACGAGGGAATCCCGTTCCTGCTCCTGGCGCTGGCCTGTCCGCTGGTCGTCGGCTGGTGGCGGGAGGGCCGGACGCGAGCGATCGCCCGCTTCCGCTGGATGCTGATGGGTGGGGCTCCGGCCATCGTGATTCTGACGGTGTTCAAGTTCGCGTTGGCGCCGCACATCGGTCCCCTGCGGGGGCAGCCGGCGGCCCAGGTCTTCGAGAAGCTGGCCGACGTTGACCGCTACGTCGCCATCCTAAGCGCCTGCGGCACGGTGATCGTCAAGCTGGGCAACGGACTGTCGCACCCGCTCGTACTGCTGGCGATCCTGGCCGTTGCGCTGCGCTTCTCGATTGACGCAAAAATGAGACCGGCGGTGCTCGCCTCGGGGCTGGTGCTGGTGCTTATGATTGCGGCCTATTGGGGCGTCTATCTGGTCACGCCGGTCGATCTCGCGTGGCGGCTTGGCGTGTCTCTGAACCGCCTGTTCATCCAGATCTGGCCGTCGCTGTTGTTCGTTGCGTTCCTGGTGCTGAATGCGCCGCGGGGTCCGTTGCTGGGAGCGGCGCCGGCGTCGAATAAGACCGAGCAGAAGGCGAAGCATCGGCGCCTTCCCGCCCTCGGATAGGTATGGATCCCGTCAAGAACGAGGAAGCGGAGTCCCTGTGCTGCCCATACCGATTCGCGGTCCTCGCTCCTGGTAAGCCGCAACTCCAGCATCGTGTAGCTGACGGAAGTCGGACGGCGGAAATCGGGACCGGAACATAAGTACCATTTCGCCGAACAAGGCTGATGACGAGAAAACCACAACATGGGGACGGCCATGCCCGGAAGAGTCGCTGGAGTCCGTTATTCCCGACTGGTTCTCGTGGCTCCAGCCTGACATCGAGATGGTACCTGTGTTCCTGTCGCGGTTTTCCTTGACGGTTTCTCGGTCCACCGAAGGTTCGGCAACGTGCAGGTGACTAAAAAGGAATGGAGCTGGCGGAGGGGATCGAACCCACGACCTACTGATTACAAATCAGTTGCTCTACCAACTGAGCTACGCCAGCGAAACAAGCAGGTCGCACGCCAACCATCGGCGGAGTGGACTTCTGCCTCAACCCCGCTCGTGACGTACGTTCTCAGTGTGCTCCCGGCGGCCTGCGGTCCCAACCACCGCCACCGGCGGCGAAGGGGAATGGAGCGGGAGACGGGACTCGAACCCGCAACCAACAGCTTGGAAGGCTGTGACTCTACCCTTGAGTTACTCCCGCCCGGAAGAGCCGGCACAGAACGCCTGCCTTGATTGTAGGGGAGAACAGAAAGCAGGTCAAACAACCCGGGAGCCCTTGCCCTGAGGTGACGCGCAAAGGCTGGCCACTCGGCGACGAGAAAGTCCCCGGACGACCTCGAGCACGACCTCGGCGTCCGCGTTCGCCCGGCGCCCCATGGCCGGCCACGGTTGAAGAAGAAACCGCCTGCACCTTCAACGACTTCGGCCGCATCCATGATCTCCAAAGCCACCGGCTGAAAAAGGTGTCAGAGGTCGTTGACCCTATCCGCCCGCCCGACCTCGCCACCCGCCCTCCGGGGACATTGCGGGCTACCGTCAACGTCACCTTCCCTGACCTACATCGCAGCAGTGTCCCCCCACCGGAACGCCCATATCCATTGCCCCAGTCTCACGCCATCTACGATGGAACATCCATTCGCTCAACAACTTCCGCCACGATCCCGCCCGGCAAAACGCCCCGTCGAATTCGGGCTTTGAGGTCTCTGACACGGATCTATCACGATCTATCCCTGACACGGATCTATTCCCAGGCTCCGCCCTTATTGCCTCCAGGGCCTTCTGCCGGAAAGCTGCAAAACCGCGCCCCGAGCCCCGAGTACGGCGGGGACATTGCGGGCCCTTGTACGGGTCCCTTCGTAGAACTTGCCGCAGCAGTGTCCCCCCAATCGAAACCGATGCCCGACCCGTGGGTTCAGCACGAAGCCGGCCAACCCGTCCCGTCTCCCGGTGCGCTCCCCTCTCCCAGCGGACCAAGGGCAATACCACAATGATTCAATAAGCAGGCTCCGTCCCTATTTACCCCTATTTACCCCGCCACGCACCCTGCTGGAAGGTGAGAACAGGGTCCGCTAGATAGTGCCAGATAGGGCTAACGTAGTGCGTCGGAAAAACAGCCCTCTATTGGCCAGCACGGCCGAAAGCCAAACGCTCAGCCGGACCCGGCGTGCTCTCCTCACCGACCTCCGCCACAATCTTGCCCGCGTCATCGAAGCGGTAGAGCGTTAAACCTCCCCAGCTTTGTTCCTGATTGGCTGGTGGCTGGTTCTCGTCGGCGCCGGCGCCCGTGCCCACGAAGCGCGCACGGAAGCTCCACACGAAGACGACTCTATCGCCCTCCGCAATCGAGTCGTGGAGGGTGATCTGGGAGTCGCGCCACCGGCTGCAGAAGCCGTCAGCAAATCGCCGCACCTCCTCGCGTCCGTGAAAGGCGGGCGTGTTGTACATCTCCTCGAAAACGGGGTAGCTGAGGACAATGTCATCGCCAGCCAGATCATCCACAACAGATGGGTCACACCCGTAGACGCCCCGAAAGAAACGTTCCGCGACTGCTTTGTGTTGTTCTTCTAGATCGTGGTCTGTGTTACTGCAAGCGTTCAACAGCAGGAACGTGGCTGCTGTAAACAAGACTGCGCGCATGGCAACACCTCTGAGATTACCAACGTGCCGTCGATCCCCCGCGAACCACCCAAGCTTAACTATCGAATCACCTCGACTCACTTTGTCCTGGGATTTTCATTTTGGCTTCCCGGCTCTGGGTCAGCATACGTCCATCTGGGGCTCCGTAGGCTGCTTTTCGCGCCTTGCGTCTCCAGCACGCTCCAGGAGGGCCAGCTTCGGCCTTGCGGGGAAGTCCAAAATCAAGAGTTGCCGCCTCTTTGGGGCACTTCCGGAGACACCTTCCCGTCCCTCACCTCCTCGTGCATCGATTCTACTGGCTCCACTCTCTCGAGTCGACCTACCCTCAGCCAGTCGCACTTCATTTGAGCAGAACCGATGGCAGGACAGTCGAGTCATCTCCACCGCCTGCTTGCCCTCCTCGATCCACTGCTCCTCCGTCCCGCGCTTGGGAACAACTCCCCCGGGAGTCGAGCCCTCGGACCCGGATGTCCCTCCGCAATGTCAAGCGCCTCGCGCCTCCCTGCCCAGCCGGTTACGAACGCCCCAGCGCTACCTGCGAGCGTGAACTGCGTCCGCCGCCGTAGCAGCCGCAGCGCGTGGCGTATTCCAGAAGATCGACGTGCCTCGATTGTTCGAGGTGACGATGTCCACGGCGCCGTCCTTGTTCAGGTCGACGGCCAGCACATCGGAGCCGACGCCCAAATGGTTGTGGATCAGCTCCGGCACGAACTCCGCTCCACCTGGCGCATCGGGATTCCGCACCGTCCTGTACCAGTAGAGGACGGGTGGGCCGTAAGGATCGGGATCGACGTAGACGTCCAGGTGCGACCAGGGCCGCTTACCCACGATGAAGTCGGGAATGCCGTCTCCGTCCACATCGGCGAAAGTCGTCCCGTGGGGTTGTGAGAAGGTGACCCCGCCCGCATTCTTGGTGGTGTGGTCGCCCATGATCAGGTGTTCCACGAAAGAGATTTCCGGCTGCGTCGCGATTCTGCTCGAACCACGCAAGGCCGAAAGTATGCGCTTCCAGGCTGGTCACCACGTCATTCAGCCCGTTTCCATTGACGTCGTAGATTCCGATCAAGCTGCCGCCGGTCCACCGTGCGAATGCCTCCGGATAGTACCGCAGGTCTCCGGCTGGCTTCCGGCGGGAGGCTGTTCCCACCACCCGTAACCATATCCGTGCATGAGTTGCGCTTGATTCTCGATGCCTACACCGGGCCGCACTGCATAACCAAGTCGAATGAATGTCGTCGATGGCCTGGTTGATGGCATTGGGCTTTCCATATTGCAGCGAGTCCGACGGTATGGAAACTCAGCTCGGCATCCGGTCCCCGTCGATGATCGCCCAGCACCGACGATCAATCTTCCAACGGTTGACCTGAAACGCGCTCT
>CAWELS010000015.1:0-72744 GCA_963809945.1 Bryobacterales bacterium
TATCTCCAGGCGCTGATCCTGGCCCGGTCGCGCGGCTATCGGTTCCCCGCTGCCATGGGTGACAAGCTCCAGGCGATGCTCGACGTGCTGCTCCATCTCACCCGGCCCGACGGGACGATCCCACTGCTTGGCGACGACGACGGCGGACGGGCGTTGGCCCTGGATCGCCGGACGTACTGCTCTTTCCGCGACGGACTGAGTACGGGCGCCGTCCTGTTTGGCCGGGGCGACCTCAAGTTCGTAAGCGGCGGGTTGTCCGAGGAGTCCGTCTGGCTGCTCGGCGCCGAAGCGCGCGAGGAGTTCGACCGCATCGACGCGAGGGCGCCGTCGACTGACCCGATGCTGCTCGGTGACGCCGGCTACTGGATCGAGCGGACTGGCTGGGGGCCCGACGACGCGCACCTGGTGTTCCACGCGGGCTCGTTCGGGGTAGGCCGTGGGACGCACACGCACGCCGACGCACTGGCCTTTACGTTGTTCGGCGGAGGCTCGGAGCTGCTGATCGATCCCGGAACCTGTGTCTACAATGGCGCCCCGGGGCGGCGCGACCTGTTTCGGTCGACCGCGGCCCACAATACGGTCGCCGTCAACGGGAGCTCGCAGGCCGAGCCGGCGGGCACGTTCGGTTGGCATTCGCGGCCGACCGTGCGCGTGGCGCGGGAATCCCGCGACGGCGTCGAGTACGTGGAAGCCGAACATGACGGCTATCAGGCGTCGGGGGTGATCCACCGGCGGCGCCTGCTGCGAGCCGACGGCGGCTACTGGGTGGTGGTCGATGAGTTCGCGGGAACGGGCGCGCATCGGTTCGACCTTGCCTTCCATTTCGCGGAATCGACGAACCCGCGCATTGTAGAGCGAAACAACACCGAGGTTGAAGTTGTCGCCGCAAAAGGGACACTGCGCCTGACGCTGGGGGCTTCCGGCCCACTTGTTCCGGCCATTCGCCCCGGATGGGCCTCCCATGGCTACGGGGACAGGCACCGGTGCTGGACGCTTTCGGTGGCGCTCGAGGCGCGGGTGCCGGCGCGGGTGATGACGATTCTCTCTCTGGGCGAGGAGCCGTGGGAACTCGACCGGCTCGGATTGGCGGGCCACGAAGGGGTGGCGTATCGCTGCACGCGTCGCGGCCTTGTAGACCTGGCCGTCGCCGGCGAGCCGGGGAGGGCGATCGAGGTTGCGGGTCTGGTCTCGGAACAGGGATTCGCTTGGGTACGGCTGAACGGGGATGCCGCTGAACGGGCATTCATTCCGGGACGGAAAGGATTGGATCGCGTATGTGTGGAATCTGCGGTGTAGTCGGCTTCGCCGACGATGGAGCGAGCGGCCGGGAGAACATCGCCCGGATGGCGCGCCGTCTGGTGCATCGCGGTCCCGACGACGAGGGTTTCCTGCTGGACGGAGCGGCGGCGCTGGGATTCCGCCGTCTCAGCATCATCGACCTCGACGGGGGCCATCAGCCGATCCACAATGAGGACGGCTCCGCGGCGATCATCTTCAATGGCGAGGTCTACAATTATCGGGAGTTGACGGCTACGCTTTCGAGCGCCGGTCACGTCTTCCGCACGCGCTCCGACACCGAGGCCGTGCTGCACGCCTACGAGGAGTATGGCGTGGATTGCGTCCGGCACCTGCGAGGGATGTTCGCCTTCGCGATCTGGGACCGGAAGCGGGAACGGCTCTTCGTAGCGCGCGATCGGCTCGGCATCAAGCCCGTCTACTACCACTCCGACCCGCACGCCTTCTCCTTCTCCTCGGAAATCAAGGCCCTGCTGGAGCTTCCCTGGATTGCGCCCGACGTGGATTTGGGCGCCCTCGACCAGTACGTGCTGTTGCGCTACGTGCCGGGGTCGAAAACGATGTTCGACAGCATTTACCGTCTGCCGCCGGGCCACTGGATGACGGTGGATCGCTCCGGAGTGCGCATCGAGAAATACTGGGACCTCGAATTCCCCGAAGCCGGCGCCACGCCGCCCAAGCGAACCGTCGAGGAGTTTCGGTCGCTGCTCGAGGAGAGCGTCCGCATGCGACTGGTCTCGGAGGTGCCGTTGGGCGTCTTCTTGAGCGGCGGGATCGATTCGAGCGCCATCCTGGCGAGCATGGCCAGGGTATCGGACGGCGCCGAGATCAAGACCTTCAGCGTCGGCTATGACACCGGCGTCGCGGAAGCCGGCGGCGCGAACGAGTTCGACTACGCTCGCCAGGTCGCGCGTGCTTTCCACTGCCGTCATTACGAGCGGCGCGTCACGCCGGGCGATTTCGAGACATTCCTGCCCGACCTGGTCTGGGGGCTGGACGAGCCGCTCGCCGACCCGACCTGCATCCCGCTCTACTTCCTGGCGCGCGATGCCCGTGACCAGGTCACCGTGGCGCTCTCCGGCGAGGGCGCCGACGAGATCCTGGGCGGATACGGCATCTACTCGAAGCTGCTGCGCATAGAGCGGCTGAAGGCGCGAATGCCGGTTCTGGGACGCGTGGCAGGCTCGCTGTCCCGGTTCGCTCCCTCGGAGCGTTTGCGACGTCGCCTGCAGATCGCCAGCCAGCCGCTCGATGCCGGCTATCGCGGGGTCTGCCGCGGCTTCGGCGCCGAGGCAGCCGAGCGGCTGATGGGAAGAGCGCGCCGGGCACACGCCGCCGGCGAACTGGACCGGATCTTCTCGACGCAGCGTCGCGACGCCGTCCGCAGCAGTCCGCTGAGTCGCCTGCTCCATGTCGATACCAAGCTGTGGCTACCTGACGACCTTCTCATGAAGGCCGACAAGATGACAATGGCCAGCGGACTCGAGCTTCGCGTGCCGTTTCTCGACCACCGGATGGTTGAGTTCGCCGCCACGCTGCCCGACTCCCAGAAGATCCACGGCACGAGCGGCAAGTATATCCTGCGCCAGGCGATGCGCGGCATACTGCCGGACCGGATCATTGATCGTCCGAAGAAGGGTTTCCCGGTTCCCATCGCCGCCTGGCTCCGGGGGCCGATGTACGGTTTTGTGCGGGAACACCTGTTGGCCCGCCGATCGGCGTGTGCCGGCTACTTCGAACAGCGATCGATCGACGTAATGCTCAGTGAGCACCTGCGCGCCCAGGCGGACCGCTCGCAGGAGCTGTGGACGCTGCTCGTGTTCGAATTCTGGCACCAGCGCCTGGTCGGCGGCAGGGCCGGAAGGAGGGCGGCTTGATCGAGGGACGGTCCTTCATCTGCTTCTGCAACGACTGGAGCGGCGATCCGCTCAGCAAGAAGCAGATCGTCACACGACTGGCAGCCCACAACCGGATTCTTTGGGTCAACTCGACCGGCAACCGGAATCCGACCTTCTCGGCCTACGACTTCCGGCGGGCGCTACGCAAGCTCGCCGATGGGCTTCGCGGCTGCCGTCCGGTGGCGGACAATATCTGGCTGTTCCACCCGCTGGTGATTCCATTCCACGGCAATCGCCTGGCGCGGGCGGTCAACCGCCGGCTGTTACGCTGGAGCCTTCGCCGGGCCTGCGGCAAGCTGGGTTTCGACCAGCCGATCACGCTCAGCTTCCTGCCCACCTCGGCCGACGTGGCCGGACATCTCGGCGAGAGCAAGGTCATCTATTATTGCGTCGACGAGTACTCCCGATTTTCCGGTACCGACGCCGCCGGCATTTTGGAGATGGAGGGGCGACTCATGCGCGCGGCCCAGTTGGTGGTGGTCTCCTCCACCCGACTGCTCGAAACCAAACGCCCCTACAACGACAACACCGTTCTCATTCCCCATGGCGTCGACGTGAGCCACTTTCGCAAGGCGTGTCTGGCGGAGACCGCGGTTCCACCGGACATGCCGTCGCGGGGCCGCGTGATCGGGTTCTTCGGCCTGATCGCCGACTGGGTCGATGTCGACGTGTTTCGCCATCTTGCCGCGAGCCGGCCGGATTGGGACATTGTGCTGATCGGCGACGTCCGCACCGACGTATCCGCGCTCGACGGCCTGCCGAACGTGCACCTGCTCGGCCGCCGGCCGTACGAGTCGCTGCCGGCCTACTCGAAAGGTTTCGACGTCGCGATCCTGCCGTTCATTAGCAACGAGCTGACCCTCGCCGCCAATCCGCTCAAGCTGCGCGAATACCTCGCCGCGGGCCTGCCGGTGGTGGCGACGCCGCTGCCCGAAGTCCGCCGGATGGGCGATTGCGTAGCCACGGCCGCCACCCCGGACGAATTTCTCGGCGAGATCGAACGGCTCATCGAGGCGGGCCGGTGCGGTCCGGACCTGGAGGCGTCGCACGCCGTGGACCCCGAGTCGTGGGACCACAAGGTGGAGCAATTGAGCGCGCTGATCGACGGCAGTGATCGCGCTGAACGGTCCGAGCCGGCCCCGGCGCAGACCGGTTTCGCGAGCTTCTACTGTCTTGTGATCGGCCTCCTGTTCGTCGTGGCGTTCCGCGTGGTGACGTTTCCTGCGGGTGTGGCGACCGTCGAATGGTGGGTGGAGAACCCGCTAACGAAAGTACGGCCCCGCGATCCGGTCCCGGAAAAACAAGTTTCCACGGTGCGGATCTACGCGGCCCGAAATGAGTTTGAGCCCTTTCAACTCGTGCTGCGCGCCGGCGGCGACGAGATTTCCGGGATCGATATCCAGTGTTCCGATTTCCGGTCCGTCGGCGGCGCGAGGATCGATGCCAAAAACGTCACCATCTACCGCGAAGGCTTCGTGGATCTGCACTCGCCATCGTCCGTGGAAGGCGGCACAGGGCGATGGCCGGACCCGCTGATTCCGCGCGTCGACCGCTACTACGGCGAGCGGCGCAACGCCTTTCCATTGAGCCTGGAACGGAACCGGAACCAGCCGGTTTGGGTGGATGTCTTTGTTCCCGAGGACACCCCGCCGGGCCGCTATGACGCTACTGTCCGGATCACCCGCGACGGTCGTCCGGTAGCGGCGGTCCCGGTCCGGCTGACGGTCTGGGGCTTCGAGTTGCCGTCCACGTCCACTCTGCGCTCCTCGTTCGGCCTCAATGGAATCAACCTGGTCAAGGCGCACCACGGACGCTACACCAACGACACGGAGCTTCACCATCTCACGCGGCTCTACGCGACTGCGGCCCTCGAGCATCGAATCAGCATTCATGGCGGCACCATGGTGCCCCCGAAGGCCGACTACCGCGACGGCAAGGCGGTCATCGATTGGAGCACCTATGACGGGGAGATGGGCCCCCTGCTGGACGCCACCGCGATTCCCGTGGGTCAGCCTCTCCACGGGGCCCGTGCCAGTTCGGTGGAGCTTCGGACTCCATCTTCGTTCCCCAGCGGCGAGGCGCAGAAGGCATATCTTCGCGCGTGGACGGAGCACTTTCGCGAGAAGGGTTGGCTGGATCGCCTCTTCCTCTACCTATGGGACGAACCGACCCCGAAGGACTACCCTGCTTTGGTGCAGCGCGGAGCTTTGGCCGGACGCGCCGCCCCGGACGTGCCGACGATGGTGACGACGTCCTTCTCGGATAAGATTGCGAGTGCCGTCACCATCTGGGCTCCTGTCATCAACTGTCTCGACGATAAGCCGGGGCCGGAGGACTACTGCGAAGGCGAGTCGCGCCCGCCGGATTTCTACGGAACAACCCCGACGGATCGGCGGAAGCATCTCTGGTTCTACCAGTCCTGTGCGAGCCACGGGTGCAACATCGGTGGCGAAGGCTATTTCCAGGGCTGGCCGCGGTATGTCATCGACGCTCCGGGCACCGCCAACCGTGTCATGCAGTGGCTGGCCTGGCAGTTCGGCGTGGATGGCGAGCTCTACTACAGCATGAACGAGGCGTTCGGAGATGACGCCAGCCCATGGAGCGATACCCGGCGCTTTGGCGGCAACGGCGACGGAACGCTGTTCTATCCCGGACTGCCGTCCCGAATCGGCGGCCATACCGACATTCCGATCGAGAGCATCCGCCTGAAGCTGATACGGGAGGGCATGGAGGACTACGAGTACCTGGCCTTGCTGGCGAAGTGGAAAGGCCGGCCGGCCGCATCGCGATACGCCCGGCGCATCGCGCAAAGAGCTTACATTTGGGAAGGGGACGCCGACAAATTCCTCGACGTGCGCCGGAGCCTGGGCGACGAGTTGGACCGCCTGGCGGAACGGCGCGCAAACTCCGGAAGCCATGCAGACTAGCGGAGTACAGCGAACGCTCAAGGACATCGAACGGCCTCTGAGGCTAGCCTACGCCCATCTTGCACCCCGATCCTCACGAATCCGTACCAACTGGCGCAGGCTTCTCGAGCGCCATCACGCCTGCCGCGAGCACCTGTCCCATTTTGGACCGCTATCGCAGCGAATCCGTCTGTCTCACCCGTCCGTACACAAGAGCCTCTGTGAGCAGCTCGAGCAATGCGGTCTGGACCTGGCCCGCAAGGGCGTGCCCGCCTCCTGTGCGGCCGTCGCGGTGGCGCTGTATGTGGAGTGCAGCATCGCCGCGCTGCGAACCGAGGACGCCGGCCAACGGGACCGGTGGACACGTGCGCTCACGAAATGGGTGTCCGTCTGCCAGTTCCTGCTCCTGTCGGGCTATCAGCGCCACCACGAGAGGCAGCGGATCGAATTGGAGAAACGCGTCGCCGAGTCCGACCAGCGCGCGCAGGACTTCTTTGTCGAGATGGCCGACGCCTATGAGAAAGAAAGACGCCGGCTGGCACAGGACCTGCACGATGAGATCGGTCACGACCTGATCGTGCTGAAGCTCTACAGTGAGGTAACCGCCCTTGAACTCAAGAAGGGCGACCTGGATGCCGTGCGCCGCAAGCTCCGGCAATCGGTGTCGCTGATCAAGCGCGCGCTCAAAGGGGTGCGGCACCTGACTTTCGATCTGGGGCCCGCCGTCTGGCACGAGCAAGGCTTCCTGCCGGCCGTCCGCCTCTACACGCGCCAGTTTGCGCATCGTACCGGACTCAAGGTCCGGTTCTCGGCCAGCCGGCTGAAGGTCGTGCTACCGCATCGATATGAGACTGCGCTCTACCGCATCTTGCAGGGCGCGCTGTCTAACATCGCCGCTCACTCCGAAGCCCGGACCGTTTCCGTATCCCTCTCCAGCCGTCGAGACTCGGTCGTTATGCGGATTCAGGACGATGGAAAAGGTTTCGACGTCAAGCGCAAGCTCCGCAATCCGCCGCATTCGTTCGGCCTGCGCGCCATGCGCGACCGCATCCAATTGCTACGCGGCTCAATCCAATTCAATTCACAACGGGCGAAGAAGGGCGTGTCCGACCACGGAACCACCATCGAAGTCGTCCTGCCGGCGCACGGGTTGAAAGCAAAATGAGCGATCGAATTCGAGTTCTGCTCTGCGATGACCACACCCTGTTTCGCGAGGGGATCAAGGCGATTCTCAGCAACCAGCCGGCGGTGGAAATCGTGGGTGAGGCTGAAACAGGGCGGCAGGCGGTTACCCAGGCGCACCGGCTCCGGCCTGATGTCATCCTGATGGATATCGCGCTCCCGGATCTCACCGGCTTCGAGGCCACTGGCCGTGTTCTGAAGGACAACCCCAAGACCAAGGTCCTCATCCTCACCATGTACGAGGAGGAGGAGGTGGTGACGCGTTGCCTGAGGGCCGGCGCATCCGGCTATGTTCTCAAGGACGCACCGCGCTCGGAGCTGATTCACGCCATCGACGTGGTCCGCAACGGCGGCCAATTCCTGAGCTCACGGGCGCTTGACAAGGTGGTCAAGGAGCACATGCGTACCAAGCAGGCCGCCACCGGCTATGATCGGCTTAGTAATCGGGAGCGAGAGGTCCTCAAGTTACTCGCCGACGGCCTCTCGCTCAAGGAAATCGCCGAGCGCCTCGTCCTCAGCGTGAAGACGGTCGATGTCCACAAGACCAACATGATGCGCAAGCTGGACCTGCACGATCGTTCCGAGGTAATCAAGTACGCCATTCAGCGTAAGTTGATCCGTCTTCCGTCAATCAAATCAGATACTGACACCTGACGGGACCGGCGTCTACGGCGTCACCCGGAAGGCGTCCACCCAGACCCAGTGCCCCACCTGTCCCGCACCGGCCACCTGGATGGTGATCGTATGCGTACCCGGAGCGAGGCCGCTGATGGTGTAGAGCTCGGCGGCCGCCTGGCTGGTGCCGCTGTAGGTGTCGACCGTCTGCTTCCGCACGCCGTCGACCCAAACCACCGCCACGCCCGACCACTGGTCTCGATACCCGAGCCAGCTCACGCCGGTGCCGGTGAAGCTGAGCGTCGCCTTGGCTCCGCTGTCCATGCTCAGTACCGCCGACCCCCCGCTATGCGGCGCCGTCTGATTAGGGGACCAGGTGCCGCCGCTGAGGACCACGGCCGGGTTGTTCTGCTCAATCAGTACCGGCTCGGCTGATTCCGTCGGCTCCGGTGCGGGCGCCGGCGGCGGCTCCACGGAAGGCGCGACCGGTTTGGCTACGTCAAAAGCGTCCACCCAGATCCAACTTCCGCCGGAGGCGGAGCTCCTGCCGGAGGGAACGATGCGGAGCGTATGGGCTCCGTCGCTGAGGTTGTTCGCCGTAAACAGGACTGCCTGCGCCTGGTCATTCGCGGAGTAAGCGTCCACCTCGGCGGCGAGCGCGTTATCCAGGTAGACCTTGGCGGTTCCCGACCAGGCATCCCGATAGCCAATCCACTTGATGCCCGTGCCCGAGAAGCCGAAGGTTAGTTGGCTGGTCGTCTCCATTGCCAGGACGGCCGAATGGCCGCTGTTGAAGCCGCCTTGGTTGGGATACCAGGAGCCGGCGAGCTGAACCGACGTGGAGTCCTGCTCCTGCCGTGTCCAGTCGACCTCGGTGGTTGACGGAGGGGGCGGTTCCGGAGTGGTTGTCGGTTGGTCCGGCTCGGGCTCAGGTTCAGTCGGCTGTGGTTGCGGAGCGGTCTCGTTCAGCTCGATCAGGTAGGTGTCCGCGTAGTCGTTTGAATAGCCCTGAATCGCACTTTGGTTGAAGTTGCTCCCGAACAGCAGCCTGGTGCCGTCGCGGTTCACCGCCAGCTTGGGCTGCCAGACATAGCTGTTGACCGCGCGGCTGCGATGATGGGCCAGCCGGGTCACTCCTTTTCCGTCCAGCCGCACCTGGAGAATCTCGTTGGTATAGGGAACCCAGCCGCTGCTGTTGGGAGAAGGATTGGCCGGCGCTTCTGTATCGACATAGGCCATGCCATTGCCGTCGGGCGCCGCGATGTGCACCGCCAGGCTCCAGTCGAGCTGCGCCAGGCAGCTCTGTCCCCCGTCGGCGAGATGGATCTTCACGATGCCGTTATTGCAGTTCGGCAGCGGCTGAGCGTCATTGGAGTTGGTCCAGATCAGCACCTCATCCCCATTCGTGTCGCGGGTGACATCCATATGGCCGCCGGAATGGGCGACCTGGCGCTGGAAGTTCATGTTGGTGTTGAACAGCTCGATGCCGGTATACCGTTCGGTTCCGGATTGCCGCCAGGTGATCGTGACGTTGTTGTCCGGCGTGATGTAGACACTGTCGAACGGGTAGCCGCCGACATCGAAGACGTTGGACTTCTTGCCGGTCGAGATCTCGAATACGAACACTTCATGGTCGTCGCCGACAAAGACGAAATGGTCCCCATCGGAGGAGATGTCGGATTCCCCCCGGCCGCTGATGCCGGAGTACTCGGTGAAGGTATGGACGATATTGATTCCGCCGGTCGCCACGTTATAGGAGCGAAGCTGGTTACCCCAATGATAGTAAAGGACCGAATTATCGATTCGAGACCAGCGCGGCTCGCTGGAGGCATTGATCTCCATGGGGAGATCGTGCATATAGGCGCCGTCGCCGTCGTAAAGAGCGAAGTAGCTCTGATGCAGCAGGATCAGCTTCGAATTGTCGCTGTTGAAGGCGCTGACGGTGGCGTACTCGTTCTCAACCCAGTTGAGGCCGCCACCCTGGTCCGCGTTGCTCCAGTTCGAGGCGTCTGAAATCCGCTTGATCGTCGAGCCGAAAACAGGGTCGACATACGTTACCCCAACTGGCGGCGGATTCATCGTGTCGTAGTCCGGCGCCGGCTTGACGCCCGTGTCGGTCACCTGGCCGAACGCCATTCCGGCGAGCACCAGCAACCCTCCGAGAAGTTTGAATGAGACATTCATAGGACATTCTCCTATATGGATTTGCATGCCACGCTCTGTCGCAGCGACCCCGCCGGAGCGGTCTCATGGCGGGGGAAGATTTCAGTTGCCGAGCGCGCGGCCGGCAGCAGATGGCCGACCAGGTCCTCCTGGCTCACGCACGCATCGGCGCCGTGGCGGAGGGCGGAGCTGACGAGATCCTGTACGGGGCAGACAAGAACCAGCTTCGATGCCGGGCTTGCCTGCTTGATGCCGAGCACAGCCGCGCGAATATTGTTGGAGACAGGCTTCACGCTGGCGATGATGAGCTCCGGCCCGAGGAGCGGGGCCCGACGAAGCAGAGCGCGGTATCCGTTTACCGTCCCTACCACCTCGAATCCTGGCTCGTCCTCCAGAAGTCGTTGGATCAGTCGCGAGAGTGCGGGGGGGCTGGCAATCAAGACTCGTATGTTGTTCATTGCTCTTGATCGGGGCGCCTGTGAGACAGGATTGCCACGGTGCGCCGTCGTGCTGCGCGCCCCATTTCCGGAGGCTGCGCTCTCATATCCTCCACTGCATTATGCAGCCAGGGAGCACCCTAGGAACATCAGGTTGGCTCCCTAAGGTGCCGGGAATCGCACCCTAAGGTGTTTTTTGACTGCGTCATCGACGGTGGGGCGCCAATGCCGACCCGCCTTTGCGCCTCCCGGATCAGAAATTGCGATATCTTTGGCGTGGGCCCAGTTGCAACGGCGGATCTTCAGCGAGCGGCGGCGGGCGGTGCTCGACGTGAGTTCGGAAAGCCTGCTGCGCGACGAACTGCCCGAACGATACGACGATCTGTGCCGCCGACTCGGTGCGAAGCAGGTTCGCCGGCTGGAGCGCGACGTCACGATGGTCCGAATGGACGAGTGGTGGAGCCGGCACCTGGAGGAGGTGGCGCTCGCCAAGGAGGATGTCTCTTGGGTTTCCGTATGTCATCCGCCGGGTCGAAGGTCAGTCTCTCCGGCTCCCCACCGTTGGCGGGAATGACCTGAATGTCGTAGCTGCCCCCCAGGTCCGAGGCGAACGCCAATCGCGTGCCGTCGGGTGACCAACGGAGCCCCAATACGTGAGCCCCTTCTAAGAAGGTGCGCTGTTCCAGGCCGGAACCGTCCACGTTGGCCACGTAAACCTCCCGTGTCCCGGAGCGCTCGGACACACAGGCGACCGGTTTGGATCGTAGGTTCATCGCTGGTGGCGCAGAGAGCCGTACGGAGGCTCTCTGAGTTCGTGCGTGCGGCGACCCGGCAAACGCAAGCAGCAGTGGTCTAGGGATGAGGAATCGGCGGCAGAAGTGCAACCAATTGCAACCAAACCTGAAAATGACGGCGTGTAAGTTGTTGATTTTGGTGGCCAGGGACGGACTTGAACCGCCGACGCCGGCCTTTTCAGGGCCGCGCTCTACCAACTGAGCTACCTGGCCATTCAGGTGGGACGACTCCATTCTAGCAGATGGCCGCCGCCGTGCGGATCCCGGTTCTCAAAACCTGTCGCTCGGCGCCGGACAACCGGTTCGAGTCCCGGAATGGGTGCGCCAGCCCCCCCTAGTGGTCTGCGTCTCAGATTTCGACCAGTATCCTGCGCGCCCTAACGGTCGCGGTTCCGTGCTAACTGACTCCCGGCACTGAACCGCGACCGGCAGGGAGCGGTCCACGCACATTGCAGGACTTCCGACGCACTACACTAGCTGTCCGGCGTCCCGACCGGGTCGGCGATGGGCGAGTTGCTGTTCGGATCCGTCGCGTCAGCCGAGGACCAGTGCACCATGCCGGCCCATCCGAGCCGGTAGACCTTGCCGGTCCGAATGCGGGGCACCGCGCGGCCTGGCAGGTGCCACTCGAGCTCGCACTGGACATCATAGATCCAGCCTTCGCCCGGAGCGTGGTCAGCCAGGACCTCGAACGCGATGTTCCGTGAATCGTTGCCGGTCAGCGTGACAATCGAATTCGGGACGATCACGGTTTCGATGTCTGGCCGCAGCGTCACCTCCGGCGTCGCCGGCGACGTGTCGAAGCGGCGGGCGGGCCACTTGTGGTCGGTCTCCGGGTGCCGCGACTTCGACAACACCCGCAGCCGGACCTGATCGACAATCACTTCACTCGAGCTCGTGTTGTGGAGCTCCAATCTCCAGAAGTAGCCATAGCCGGAGACCATGATCCCGCTGTCATCGACATCCCAGGTGGCCGATCTGAGCGCCATGGTCTGATAGACGGACACGCCCAGCACCGCGACAATCGGCACGACGGCAACCAGAACCAGCGCCCGTTTGTCTCGCCGACGGCGCCGTTCCACAAACCCGATCGGCTTGTTGTCCGACCCCGGATAGATGCGATGGTGGCGCTCGAGCACGTACCGGCGCCGCTCGGTCGGCAACTGGCGCAGCTCGATGAGTATCCGCCGGTAGCGCCGCAGCCGGAATATGAGCACCAGGATGGCGGACACCATCAGCGTGAGTACAAGCACCGTCAGCGGATGGATCACCGTCGCCTCGACGGAGATCAGGAAGTCAGACATAGTTCCGGCCCCATTTTACTACCCGTGCTCCAGGGCACCGAAGCCGGCGGGCACCGGACAGGATCCGGCATCAGGCGGAAAGAAGGCCGACTGCGCTGTTCCCGGGTCCCGCCCGCAAAGGCCACCAACGACACGCAAGTTACACAATCGGAAAGCTTTAATCAGGTCGCGCCCCTGACACCATGAGCGCCGCCCAGAGAGGGCTGCGCTACAATGTTGGTTTCCATGCGAAAACCGACAACATCAGGCGAAGCGGCGGGCTCGCGCCTCTCCAGAGCACGCCCCAGGGTGCGCTCGACTACCGTGCTGTGCGTGCGGCGCAACGGCAAGGTCGTCATGGCGGGCGACGGACAGGTCACCCTCGGCGACGAGGTGATCAAGGCGGGTGCCAGAAAGCTGCGGACGCTTTACCACGACAAAATCCTGGCCGGGTTCGCCGGCTCGACGGCCGATGCCTTCGCTCTCTTCTCGAGATTCGAAGCGAAGCTCGAAGGCCATAGCGGCAACCTCCCCCGGAGTGTCGTCGAACTGGCCAAGGACTGGCGCACCGACAGAATGCTCCGCCACCTCGAGGCGCTGCTGCTCGTGGCCGACGATACGAACACGTTCCTGGTGAGCGGATCCGGCGACGTCATCGAGCCCGACGAGCAACTGGCGGCCATTGGGTCGGGCGGCTCCTTTGCGAAGGCGGCCGCCACGGCGCTCATCGAGAACACGGAGATGTCCGCTCGCGAGATCGCCGAGAAAGCCATGGCGATCGCCGGGAAGATCTGCATTTACACGAACGAGAACATACAGTACCTGGAGCTGGAGTAAGTCGAGGGGCACACATATGGTGATATATCTACCGAGCCAGTCGGCTGAGTCCGGCATTCTGCTGGACGAGCTGACACCGCGAGAGATCGTCCGGGAACTGGACAAGTACGTTATCGGGCAGGGCGAGGCCAAGAAAGCGGTCGCCATCGCCCTGCGGAACCGCATCCGGCGCCAGCGCCTGGACCCGGATATGGCCGAGGAGGTGATCCCGAAGAACATCCTCATGATCGGGCCCACCGGCGTCGGCAAGACCGAGATCGCCCGCCGGCTCGCCAAGCTGGCCAATTCACCGTTCCTCAAGGTGGAGGCGAGTAAGTTCACCGAAGTCGGCTACGTCGGCCGCGACGTCGAGTCGATGATCCGCGACCTGCGTCGACATCGCCATCGACATGGTGCGCGGAGGAGCGCCTCGAGGAGGTGGCCGAACGAGCCGAGCGCAATGCCGAGGAACGGCTGCTCGATCTGCTGATGCCGCCGCAGCCGGAGGCAAGCGAATCCAGCGAGCGGACGCGGGAGAAGCTGCGCGACCGGCTGCGCAGCCGGGCGCCTCGACGACCGGATGGTGGAGATCGACGTCCGCGATCGGGGGCCGACGTTCGAGATCACCACCAACACCGGCACCGAGGAGATGGATATCAACCTCAAGGATCGTCCTGCCGGGCATGTTCGCCGGCCGCACCCGGAAGCGGAAGATGCGGGTCGGCGAGGCGATCGAGTACCTGGTCCAGGAAGAGGAGCAGAAGCTGATCGACATGGACCAGGTGACGCGGACCGCCATCGACCGCGTCGAACGCAGCGGCATCATTTTCCTCGATGAGATCGACAAGATCTCCGGTCGCGAATCGGGCCAGGGTCCCGACGTCAGCCGCGAGGGGGTGCAGCGCGACATTCTGCCGATCGTCGAGGGGACCACGGTCAACACGCGCTACGGCTTCGTGCGGACCGATCACATCCTGTTCATCGCGGCGGGTGCATTCCACGTCTCGAAGCCGAGCGACCTGATTCCCGAACTGCAGGGCCGCTTCCCGATCCGCGTGGAGCTGAACTCGCTCAGCGAGGAGGATTTCCTCCGGATTCTCAAGGAGCCGAAGAACGCGCTCGTGAAGCAGTACCGGGCGCTGCTCGAGACCGAGGGCATCCGGCTGAAGTTCACCGAGGATGCGCTGGTCGAGATCGCCCGGATCGCCGCGCGGGTCAACGAAACGGCCGAGAACATCGGCGCGCGCCGGCTGCATACAATCATGGAAAAGGTGGTCGAGGAGATCTCCTTCGAGGGCCCGGACCTGCGGAAGAAGAACGTCAAAATCGATGCCGACTACGTGCGTGGCCAGCTATCCCAGATTGTCGCCGACGAGGACCTCAGTAAGTACATTCTCTAGCGATGACGCCGCTCGGGAGTTCGTCCGCAAACCGCCACGGCGGATGTCTGCCGCAGCCGAGTGACAAAAGACGATTGGAACGCCCGGCGGTGGGGTTTGTTGCCTGTGCTCTTCGAGGCCAACAGGGCCTCACCGCCGTCGTGTTCCTGCTGGCGGCGGCCTGCGGTTATGTCGGCGACCCGATGCCGCCGGCGCTCCGGATTCCAGTAACGGTGACGGACCTCGCCGCGGTCGAACGCGGCGAGCAGTTAATCGTCCAGTTCACGGGCCCCGCAACCACTACTGAAGGATTGCCCATCGACGGCTATGACGGGATCGACCTGCGGATTGGAACGGAGGGCGTGCAGCCGTTCGACCGCGCCACATGGGAGGCCCACGCCGAGCGACTCGACATCGCGCCGCCGACAGGGACGGGGCTGATCCGCATCCCGACACCCGCGGCGCGGTGGGCCGGGCGCGAGGTGATCATCGGTCTCAGGCTGGCCGGACCGCGCGGCCTCTGGTCGGACTGGTCGAACCTGGTGGCGGTGTCCGTGGTCGAGCCGGTGCCGGCGCCACGGGACGTCGAAGCCACGAGCGCGCCGCAGGGCGTCGAACTGCGGTGGGCGGTGTCCGGACGCGAAGGCCTGCGCTACCGGGTCTTCCGGCGTCTGGCGGATGCGGAGACCCGTGCCGAGGTGGCGGAGACGAGCGACAATGTCTGGATCGACAGCGAAGCAGCCTTCGGGACATCCTATGAATATCGCGTGCAGGCGCTCGCCCCGGCCAACGGCCGGTTCGCCGAAAGCGATTTGAGTGAGCCGGTGGCGATCACGCCGGAGGACCGGTTTCCGCCGTCGCCGCCCGAGAACCTGCGGGCGAGCGTCGGATTCGATACGATCGAACTCACCTGGGACCGCGTCGCGGGTGGGGACGTCGCCTACTACCGCGTCTACCGCGCCGCCGCCACGGGCCAGGAGACGCGAATCGCCAACAACGTGACCGCCCCGAGCTACAGCGACCGGGACATCACCGAGGGCGAGCAATACCGTTACCGGGTGACCGCCGTGGACACCCTCGGAAACGAGAGCGGCTACAGTAGCGCCGTCGAGCAAACGGCGCCGAGGAAAAGGAATCCATGACACGATACGTTCGATTCACCACCAACCTGAATCTTCCGGCCACGACACCGGACCCGAACCCGAACATCAAGTACGGCATCGTCGAGGAGGGAAGCGTCTTCGAGACTGCCGGCCGGTTCAGCGACGACCACACCGGCGGATCGTTCCCGCTGGCCAAGGTCCGGCTCCTGCCGCCGGTCTTCCCGACCAAGATCGTCTGCGTGGGCCGCAACTACGCCGATCACGCCAAGGAGATGGGCAACGAGGCGCCGAAGACTCCGATCATCTTCATGAAGCCGCCCTCGTCGCTCCTGGCGCAGGGAGACACCATCGTCTACCCGGCCGGATCAAAGCACATCAGCTACGAGGGCGAGTTAGGCGTCGTGATCGGTAGCCGGGCCCACTTAGTTAGCGCCGAGGCCGCCGACAAGCATGTTTTCGGCTACACCTGCATCAACGACGTGACGGCGCGCGACCTGCAGAGCGAAGACCCGATGTGGACCCGCGCCAAGGGCTTCGATACCTTCTGCCCGGTGGGTCCGTGGATGGTGCGCCGAGAGGAAGTGGAGTTCCCCGAGATCCGGATTCGCACTTATGTGAATAAGGAGAAGAAGCAGGACGGCTCGGTGAACGACATGATCTTCACGGTCGGTAAGCTCATCGAGTTCATCACCAGCTTCATGACGCTCGAGCCCGGCGACCTCATCGCGACCGGCACGCCGTCGGGGGTGGGGCCGATGGAGCCCGGCTCCAATGTCGCCGTCCTCGTCGAGGGCGTCGGTACGCTGGAGAACACGCTCTCGAAGAAGAGCTGAGGATTTCGAAAGCCCACGGAAGCGCCGCCATGTCACCGGAACTACGACTGTTGTTGCTGGGGTTGTTCGCCCTCGCGCTGATGGCGGCAGCGGCCGTGATCCTCCACCGGGTCCGCCTGACGCCGGAGGAACGGGAACGCCGGCGGCGCGACATGGTCTTTCGTGTCGGACGCATGGCCGACGGCGAAGTGATCGACATCGGTGACAAAACGCTCTACTACACGTATACCGTCATGGGTGTCGAATACCAGACATCGCAGGACGTCGGCGGTCTCGAAGCGCGTTTGCCGGACGACTGGAATTCTCTGGTCGGACCGGTAACGTTGCGGTACGCCCCGCGGAACCCGGCCAACTCCATCGTTCTCTGCGAGGCGTGGTCGGGACTTCGGCCGCGGTCCGGGAGCCGCGGTCCGGAGAGGGAAGCTGTCACGGGGCAGGCTTCTTGGGAATTCGACCCCGGGAGGGACAGACAATCTTGAAGAAACTGATGAACTGGAAGAGCTTCGCCGCGGCTACTCTGGCCGTGGCAATATTCGGAACGGGGGCGCTCGTCGGTGCGGTCAGCCAGCCGAAGAGCGTCCTGCACGTCGTGACGGTGAAGTGGAACGACAACGCCACGAGGCAGCAGATCGATGCCGCGCTGAAGGGCGTTGTGACCCTGGCCAACAGCTACGACGGCATCACCCGCGTCTGGACGCGGTCCATCAAGGCGCAGGGCACGGAGTCCGGTGTGACGGCTGCGTTCGTAATGGAGTTCAAGGACGAGCAGGCGCTCGCCGACTATTCCGGCAGCGACGCGCAGAAGAAGTGGTACGAGGCCTACCTGCCGGCGCGTGAGTTGAGCCGCACGTTCGATATTACTAACTGACGTTTCTGTAAGTCAGAAGCGGATCGCGTGCCGCGGGGCCGGTGGCTTCCCGTCTTCGGCGCGGGGACTACAGCTTCAACAGGCTCCGCAGCCGCTTCGTCTGGACGCGGCTCACCGGGATTTCCGTCTGCCGCTTGTCGTCCATCCGAAGCTGATAGCTCGACTTGAACCAGGGGATCACTTCCCGGATCCGGTTGATGTTCACCAGGTAGGAACGGTGAACGCGCCAGAACACGTGCGGGTCGAGGTGGGATTGCAGCTCCTCGATGGTCCGGTAGTTCGACTGTCCTTCGACGTTGGTCGAGACGATCGTGATCAGGCCGTCCTGGATCGAGGCGAAGATCATTTCGCTGGCGTCGACGATGAAGTTCCGGTTGTTGCTCTTGATCAGCAGCTTGCTGTGCTGGCGGCCGCCGGACGGCGACGCCTCGGCGGGCTCGGGCTGCGCGGGAGCGCCGTTGGGACCATCGAGGATGGCGCGCCGGGCCCGGTCGACGGTCTCCGACAGACGCTTCTTATCGATGGGCTTCAGCAGGTAATCCATCGCCTCCACGTGGAAGGCGTCGACGGCGTAGTGATCGTAGGCCGTGGCCATCACGAAGAGGGGCAGCGAGACACCCTTCTCCTTGAGCTTGCGGATCACACCCAGTCCGTTGAGCCCCGGCATCTGGACATCCATGAAAACGAGATCCGGCTCGTGCTCGCCGATCATTGTCACGGCTTCGAGGCCGTTGTGAGCGGCGCCGATGATCTCGACGTCCGGAAAGTCCTTGAGCAGGTAAGCTAGCTCGTCGCACGCCAGACGTTCGTCGTCCACGAGGATGGTTCTGATCGTAATCGTCTCAGAGCCCACCATGACCGCAGTATACCAGTCTGCCCGTGAGCGGCCCAATCCGGGGTCCGTTCCGGCCAACACGGGTCCTGCCCGGACGGAGAGCGCGTCACCGGTTCGGTGGCCCGAAGAGACTGTGGGGGCCGCCTGTGCTAGGATGTCATCTGGCATTCATCGAGGATCCGGACTGCCTGTCGTTCAGGGCCCGCCCGAAATACCCCGCGCCGCCGAGAGAGTGTCGCCGTTCGGCAAGGGCCACGGAGCGGTCCGCTGGCGTGGGTTGCGGTGGACCGCGCACGGTGCCGAATCCCCCCGCCAGACCCGGCCCGCACGAGAAACGCCCGCCGGGCGGCTGTCGAATCGAGGAGTGATACACATTGGCCAACGAACAACCCATTAAGATCGCGCCCGCGGAAGGAAAGCTCGGTGTTCTCGTTCCCGGAATGGGCGCTGTCGGCACTACCTTCATGGCCGGCGTCGAAGCAGTGCGCCGGGGCCTTGGACAGCCCTTCGGATCGTTGACACAGATGGCGACCGTACGCCTGGGGAAGCGGACCGACGACCGTTCGCCGCGCATCAAGGATTTCGTGCCGCTGGCCGAGCTGGACGACATCGTCTATGGCGGCTGGGACCTCTTCGAGGACAACGCCTTCGAAGCCGCCACCAAGGCCGGCGTGCTCGAACCGGCGCTGCTCGCGCAGCTCAAGGAGCCGCTCTCGGCCGCCCGGCCGATGAAGGCGGTGTTCGATCCAACCTATCTCAAGAACATCTCCGGCCCGAACATCAAGGGGAACGGTTCGAAGATGGACCACGCCGAAGCCCTGATGCAGGACATCCGGGATTTCAAATCCTCCTCGGGCGCCTCGCGTCTGGTCATGCTGTGGTGCGGTTCCACCGAGGTCCATCACAAGCCGGCCGCGTGCCACCAGACGATGGCCGCCTTCGAGAAGGGTCTCGTTGAGAACGATCCGAACATCGCGCCGAGCCAGGTCTACGCCTATGCGGCGTTCAAGAGCGGCGTTCCGTTCGGCAACGGCGCCCCCAACCTGACGGCGGACGTTCCGGCCCTGATGGACATGGCCAAGGACTATGAGGTGGTGCACGCCGGCAAGGACTTCAAGACCGGCCAGACGTTGATGAAGACCATCCTCGCCCCGGGGCTCAAGGCGCGCATGCTCGGCGTGAGAGGCTGGTTCTCGACCAACATCCTCGGCAACCGCGACGGCGAGGTGCTCGAAGATCCCGGGTCGTTCAAGACGAAGGAAGAGACCAAACTGAGCGTGCTCGACTGGATCCTGCAGCCGCACCTGCACCCGGAACTCTACAAGGATCTCGTCCACCTGGTTCGCATCAACTACTACCCGCCGCGCGGCGACGCCAAGGAAGGGTGGGACAACATCGACATCTTCGGTTGGCTCGGCTACCCGATGCAGATCAAGATCAACTTCCTGTGCCGCGACTCGATCCTGGCCGCGCCGATCGTGCTCGACCTGGTGCTGTTCCTCGACCTCGCGCAGCGCGCCGGCATGAAGGGCATCCAGGAATGGCTGTCGTTCTACTTCAAGGCGCCCATGCACGCCGACGAGATCTACCCCGAGCACGACCTGTTCATCCAGCTCATGAAGCTCAAGAACACGCTCCGCTGGATGAAGGGCGAGGAGCTCATCACGCACCTGGGACTCGAGTATTACGATTAGTTAATAAGCGGCCAGCAATCAGCAGTCAGCGGCCAGCTCCGGCGTCATCGGGCTGAGGGCTGAAAGCTGGTTGCTGGCCGCCAACGTTTTCCGAGCGATGAGAGCCTTAGTCATCGGAGGGACGCTATTCATCGGGCGGCGCCTAGTGAGGCGTTTGCTCGAAGAAGGACACGAGGTCACCGTCCTGCACCGGCGGGACAGCCACGACCTCGGCCCCGATGTCGCGAACCTTACAGCCGACCGCAACGACCCCGAAGCAATGCGCGCCGCGCTAGCCGGGCTCGCGTTCGACTGGGTCTTCGACGACGTCTACGACTGGGAGCGCGGCACCACCGCCGATCAGGTACTCGGCACTGCCCGCGCCTGTGGCGATTCAATCGCGCGCTATGTCTACATGTCGAGTTGCGCCGCCTATGGCCGGGGGCTCGACCTGACCGAGGAGACTCCGCTCGCGCCCGGCGACGACCCCGACGACTACGTGCGCCACAAAGCGACCGCCGAGCGGGCCCTCTTCGCTCTGCACCGTGACGAGGGCTTCCCGGCGGTGACGCTACGGCCGCCTTACGTCTATGGTCCCGGCAACCCCCTCTACCGTGAGGCGTTCTTCTGGGACCGCATGACGGACAACCGTCCGATCATCGTCCCCGGCGACGGCAGCCGCCTGATGCACATGGTCTACGTGCACGACTTGGCCGAGGCCTGCCTCCTCGCGGCGCGAACCGAAGCGGCCGTAGGCGAGGGGTTCAACGTGGGACAGCCGTCGGCCGTTACTCAAGAAGAGTTAGTCCTTGCCTTTGGCCGCGCCGCCGGCGTTGAGCCGCGGATCGTCCGCATCCCGCGCGAGCGGATCGAAGCGGCCGGAGGCCAGGTAATGGGCTCCGAGAAACTCTACTACGGCAGTTACTTCGACATGCCGCCAATCACCGAGAACATCGGCAAGGCCCGCCGCGTCCTCGGCTTCGAGCCCACCGAATTCGACGCCGCACTGCGCGAGACCTACGACTGGTATCGCGAGCACCATGAACGCCGCCCGATCGACTACTCCTTCGAAGACTCCCTCATTGGTGGATCACAAACCGGCGGCCGGCGCGGCAACCCTTCCCCACGTAACCGCGTCTGAACTGGCGAGGGCGACTCGCCGCGCTGGCCCACGCAATAATGGAGGTGAGCCTGACCGGGCCATGCCGGGACCGGTTACGGGCTCCAGCTTCCGGGTCTCAGCCGGCAGTTTGCCCCTGCTCCGGCGGCGGCCGCCGGCCGATAGGAGAATCATGACGCGAGCCCTGTCGATTGCGCTTCTACTTGCCTTGTTTGCCCAGGGTGACGACCTTGTCTCGTTGGAGCAGTACCCGATCGACAGCCTCGAGGGCGTCATCGACCGCGACGCGGTAGCGCTCGACCGGAGGATCACCGAGGACAACAACGGCGCACTCAGGATCGAGCACAAAGGCACTTACCGGCTCTACGAGACCGGCGATATCGATGTCGAACAGGCGATGCTCGTCTACCGGGCCCGCGTGATGACGACCAACATCAGAGGGTCGGCCTACCTCGAGATGTGGTGCAGCTTTCCCGGCAAGGGCGAGTTCTTCTCCCGCGGCCTGCAGTACTCGCTCAGCGGCACGCACCACTGGATGACGATCGAAGCGCCCTTCTACCTCCGTAAGGGCGAGAACCCGGACAACGTCCGCCTGAATATCGTCCTCAACGGCGGCGGGAAGATCTGGGTGGACCGGATCGAGCTGCTTCGCGGCCCCCTGCCGGATGATTAGCGGACAGAGCCGCCGCCGGCTCCGTTGAAAGCTGCGCTGACCATCGTAGTGTGGGCCGCGGACTCCGCTCCCTTCGGTCACGGCTCCCATTCTGCATCCTGCCGAAACCGAGGCGCCCCGGGGCTATCGCTGTTCGGCGATTGAGCGCTCGGCCAGCTCCCCGAGCAGCGGCAGACGGACCATCTCGTTCTGGCTGGTCTTGATGATCATAATGATCCAGACGACGAAGATGGCGCCCTTCAAAACCCCGGCGATGGAGAAATGGACGATGTGTTCGGGGAAGAACGGCCCCACCGCCCAGTCAATGAGGAGCCAGGCGACGAACAGGTAGATACCCTGGAAGGCGTGGAACCGGACCGTGCGATCGGTCTTGAACCGGCTCGAGGCGAGCACGACGATGGCGGCGATCCAACCGGCCAGCGGGATGTAACAAAGCAACGATGCGTTGCGCGGCGTCACGTTCCCCAACGGGTCCGCCGGGGGCGCCGACACCGGCTGGCGGGTGCCGCACCTGGCGCAGTATGCGTCCGTGCCGGCCACCTCTGTTCCGCATGTGCTGCAATAGGGCATTGCGTCGTCTCTTCCCGGCCTGTCCGGCCGCTCTCACAATACTGTACGAAGGCGTTCGAACGAATGTTCCCGGCCCGGCGGGAAACCTATTATCCTAACCCGGCGCGCGGCGGGGTGGCCGGGCCGAATTGACGTACTATAGAGAATGGCCGTGGAGCTTGGCTCCGCGCTCTCCGCATGTACGCACGCAACCTCGGATTTCTGCTGCGAAACCTCATCGTCCGGGACTTCAAGATCCGCTACCGGAACATGTCGCTCGGCATCTTCTGGTCGATGCTGAACCCCCTGGTGATGATGTCGGTGCTGTGGTTTGTCTTCACCAAGATCTTCAAGGGTCCGGACGAGAATTTCCACCTCGCCGTGCTCTCCGGCATCGTCGTTTTCAACTTTTTCTCGCTGGGCTGGCTGTCGGCCACCATTTCGATCTACGGCAACAGCAATTTGATCAAGCGAGTGCCGATGCCCCGCGAGCTGCTGCCGATCTCCACGGTGCTCGCCAATGTGCTCCACTTCGCGATCCAGATCGGGCTGCTCATCCTGATCACGTTTGTTTCCGGCGTCGGCCCGAACAAATATTGGCTCCTGTTGCCGCTGATCTTCGGGCTCGAGATCGTCTTTGTCTGCGGACTGGCGCTGGTGACTGCGGCGCTCGACGTCTACTTCCGCGACATGCGCTACATCGTGGAATCGATCAACACACTGATGTTCTGGCTGGTACCGATCATCTACTCGTTCTCGATGATTCCGCAGGAGTACCGGTCGATTTACCAATACAATCCCGTGGCCGCCGTCGTGCTCGCCACGCGGGCGATCATGCTGGAGGACCACATGCCGCCGACGGCATTGTTGCTCAAGCTGGTGCTGGTGTCGGTCGGCTTGCTGGTCACGGGGCTGCTGGTCTTCAGGAGGCTCAAGCGTAATTTCGCCGACTGTCTGTAGTCATGCCACACGTCCGATTCGAGAACGTTTCGAAGATCTACTCCCGCCAATCGCGGCAGTTCATTGTCACCCATGTGCTCGACATCCTGCGAGGCAAGGAGCGCAAGGGGTCGTTGCACGCCCTGCAGAACGTCAGCTTCGAGCTCTCGGCGGGCGACACGCTGGGCATCGTGGGTCACAACGGCGCCGGCAAGAGCACGCTGTTGAGCCTGGCGGCGGGCCTCACTGTCCCCGAGCAGGGCCGGGTGAGCGTCGAGGGCCGGGTGATGGCGATGCTCGAGCTCGGCTCCGGCTTCCACTCCGATCTGACGGGTGTTGAGAATCTCCGCATGAATGCCGCGCTGTGCGGCCTGACGCGTGAGGAGACCGAGGCCGCCTACCCGCACATCGTCGAGTTCTCCGAACTCAGCGACTTCATTCAGGAGCCCCTGCGCACCTATTCGCAGGGCATGATCATGCGCCTCGCCTTCTCGATCGCCGTCCACATTCAGCCGGACGTGCTCATGATCGACGAGATCCTCGCCGTCGGCGACAAGGACTTCCAGGAGAAATGCCACCAGCGCATCTTTAAGCTGCGCGATCAGGGCACCATTCTGATGTGCGTCTCCCACGTCCCCAGCGTCTTGAGCCAGCTCTGCGAGAAGGGGCTCTGGATCGAACACGGCCAGGTGATCCAGCAGGGCCGCGCCGCCGACGTCTTCGAGGCCTATATGGCCAAGAACGGAGTGGCCACGACGGCGTAGCCGGCGATGCTCGCCCGTCTGAAGCGGCGCCTCATCCAGTGGAGATTCCGTTCCCGCGCGCTGGCCGCCGGGTTGCTGCGCGCCGGCTCCGGCGCCTACCGCAGGCGCACCGTTGAGGAACTGGACCACTACTCCGGCATCCACGAGGCGGACCCGAATCGAAGCGGACTCGAGCCCGCACCACCCGTTTGGGAGGAGCTTCAACGGCGGGCGCAGGCGCGGATCCGTTCGGCCACCGGGCACGACGTCACCGGCTACGTGGCCAACCGGCTCCGGGCGCGCGGTGAAGCCCGGATGCTGTCGCTCGGCTCGGGTCCGGGCGGGGTCGAATTGGCGATCGCCCGGGAAGCGCCGGCGGCGGAGATCCTTTGCCTGGACCTCAACCGGGACGCAGTGACGGCGGGCGAGCAGGCCGCGCGCTCCGAGAGCTTGCACGTACGGTTCGAGGAGGCCGACCTCAATACCGCGCCGCTCGCCGAGCGTGCTTTCGATGTCGTCTTCTGCCACGCCTCGCTGCACCACGTGCTGGAGCTTGAATCGCTCGCCGGGCGGATTCGGCGGAGCCTGCGTGACGGCGGCGAGCTGGTGGTGGTCGACATCATCACGCGCAACGGCTACCGGATGTGGCCGGAGACGCGCCGGGTGGTGGAGGCGATCTGGAAGACGCTGCCGGAGCGGCTTCGGCTGAACCATACCGGGTACCTGCCGGAGAAGTCCGTCGACCAGCGCATCTGGGAGTGGGACACGCGGGCGTCGGGGATGGAGTGCCTGCGCTCGGAGGAGATCCTGCCGGTGCTGCGGGCCAACTTCGAGACGATCCACGAGGTCGGGTTTTTCTCGATCTGCCGGCGGTTCTTCGACACGATGTATGGGCCGAACTATGACCTCGGCCGGCCGCTCGACCGGTCGATCGTCGATTGGATCTGGGAGCTGGATTGCGACCTGCTGGCGCGGGGCGAGCTGCGGCCGGAGACGTTTTTCGGGGTGTTCCGGTAGGAGAGGCTTGACCTTGCCCTGAATCCCCCTCCCCGGGTTCCGGTTCCGTCCGGCCCGGCTGGCTGGAGATGTGAGGAACACCGGGGGCGGCCCTGGCGGTTGTGCGCGGGCGGCAGATTGGCTTTGTTCGCACAAAATGCCCGGCGGGTTCATTCCGGCTGGGGCGGGAACCGCCGGTATTTGGCTTTGTTTGCCGAATTCCCGTCTGCTCCGGCCGGGCCAGCTCGTCCGATGGGGTTTGTTTGCTCGAATCGGCGGGTTCGGCAGGCCGGAGCGGCTCCTCGATTGGGCGGCAAGGCGTTATGCATCCCCCCTCGTGGTTTGCAGCTGGGGCCCGGATTTGGTACCGGCGTTGTCATTTGGGCTCCTTGGTTTCCAGGCTTGTCAAACCGTTTGCGCGTGTCGGATTCTGCCGGATTTTGTCGGCCGTCGCGGCGCCCTTCCTCCGTGGCTTTGTTTGCGCATGTCGGGAGGATGGGAGCCTCCATGAAAACGGGTTTGGTGTCGGATTCTGTCGGATTCTGTCGGATTCTGTCGGTTTCGGCTTGCATACGGGGCTCACCTGAGAGTAGATCTCTTGTGTTTGTAATGCCTTGGGGGCGACGCTGAAAGTGCGGGGGCAGCGCGCAATTCGACTGTGTCGATCGGTTTTGGCGAGATTTGGTTTTGATGTCCCGGCGGGGTCGGTTGACGCCGCCGAGATGGGAGATTGGAGTCGCGGTAGTCATACTTGCGGGGCCTCGCCGGTCTTTTTTTGTAGCCTAGCATCCAGAGGCGGGCGATCCGGCGTGGCGGGCCGCCCGGAGGGGGTGGCCTGGCGCGCCAAGGCGATGTGGATTCAGCCGGATGCGCGGAATTGGAGGAATCGTGGTTCGAGTGTGACCGGCCCGGGGCTGACTTGGTTATTGCGCGGGCCGGCAGCGCGATTCGTTGTTGTATCCGTCCCGGCTATGGAATCCTGGAGGAACCTACAGCAGGAGGTGATACATCATGTGCAATCCAGAGGTGTTGAAGCGTGTTCCGCTGTTTGCCTTACTGGACGATGAAGAGACGGCTGTACTCGCCGGCAAGGTCGAAGTGAAGGAGTTCGCTCCACGGGAGCGGATCTACAAGACGGGCGACCCCGGGGGACGAGGCTACGTGATGGTCTCCGGAGCGGTGCAAGTTCAGATTGTGGACGAGGATCAACAGGAGGTGATCGTTCATCAGCCCGCGCCCGGCGAGTTTTTCGGTTTTGCCTCCTTGCTGGAAGGGACGCCCCACCAGACCGACGCGGTCACGGTCGAGCAGACGGTCTGCATCGAGATCGACCGCGAGGATATTGCCGGACTTCTGCAAAGCAAACCCCTGGCGGGGATGGATATGCTCGCGGTGCTCGGCCGTCAGTACCATGGCGCCCAAATGCTGGTGAGACAACGCTCCGGCCGCAACCCGAACGACCTGATCGAGCAGCAAGCAACCTTCGGGGAGCGTATCGCCGACTCGGTGGCCCGGTTTGGCGGATCCTGGGCCTTCATCATCACATTCGCTGCGATGATAGCGGTCTACACCTGGGTCAACGTGTACCTGGGCAGAGCGGCGTGGGATCCTTATCCATTCATCCTGCTGAATCTGTTTCTCTCCATGCTAGCCGCGCTCCAGGCACCGGTCATCATGATGAGCCAGAACCGTCAGGATACGAAGGACCGGCTGCGGGGTGAGCTCGACTACGACGTCAACCGCCGGGCAGCGTCGGATATCCAAGGCTTGGCGCGCAAGCTCAATCTACTGTGGGACAAGATCGACGACGTCGAGCAACTCGTCCGGCATAAGTAATCGTGACACCGGTAGCCTCCGTGGGGTGGACTGAGCCCTTGAACCGAGACACGGGAATCGGAGACCAGGAACACAAGTACCATTTGCTGGAGTAAGGCTGACGACTACGAAATCGCGACATGTGGGCGATCAGGCGGAAAGATGTCCGGGAATCGGTTGTCAATCCCGACATGTCGGGGTTTCGGCCTGACATGGAAACTGTTACTCATGTTCCTCTCCTGGGCGCGTGCTTCTGGGGAGTTCGGAGGGGGCTCGCCGGGCAGACGGGCTGAAGCCCTTCGCAAACTGAAGCTCGCGCCACTCCGCCCAGCCGGCCTATATACTGCCGCAATTGTGAAACCGTGTACTCAGATCTCGTGGGACCACCACGATCGCAGAGCGCCGAGGGTGGCGGCTTGTTTTTCCGCGTTGCTCATTGTCGGCGAGCGCGAGAGCTCCAGCTGGATCCAGGGCATCTCGCGGGCGTGGGTGCGGGTGATGTAGCCGCCGCGGAACGGGACGTTTACCGTGACGCGCGGACCGAACTCCGCGGCGAAGGACTCGCGGAGGCCTTCGATCCAATGCGCCGGACAGGTGCCGCCGGCATTGCTCAGGCAGACCCAGGGGCGCTCGGCACCGGGGTCGGGACCAACGGGCGGGCCGTGGGCGGCCATCGTGTGGCAGTCGAGGCCCAGGCGAACTCCCGAAGCAGCGAGCGCGGTGAGGCGGCGGTGGTAGGGACGGTAGTAACGGTGGAGAAGTTGCGCGATGACATCGTCCGGCGGGAAGGGGTCATAGACCGGCACGTCCCAGCAGGTGTGCGTCTTGACGACTCCGTCCTGGCGACGGTCATCCTCGGCACGGTTGAGGTCGATGATGGCGCGGGCGATGCCGGTGGTGAGGAATTCGGCGACGTCACCGGGAAAGTCGTAGATCCCGGCGGCGCCCTCGTCGCCGTCCTCGACGATCTCGCGCGGGGTCAGGATGCAGAACGGCTCGGCTTCCGGGGAACGCGCAGGCCGGCGTGCGGCACCGAGATCAGGAACGGGAGCTTCATGCCTGGGGGCCGCTGGCGGAGCCATCCCGACGGGGGTCGGCCACGCCGGTGAAGCGGTTGCGCTCGTTCAGGACGAGCTGGACACAGCCCAGATAGAAGGAGTACGGCTCGCGAACGTCGACGTCGAAGCCCCGCCGTTTGAGCGCCACGGGGATTTCATCGGACATGCGCGCCGCCTCGAGCGATACCTTGCCGCCGAGCGAGCAGTGCAGGCGAGGCGCATCGACGGCAGCAAGTGGCTTGTGGTCATGCAGCCGTACGAGCACCTGCAGGATCGAGGGCGTAATGCGCTCGCTGCCCGGCGATCCGATGGCGAGCCAGGGCTTCGGTCCCTTGAAGACGATGGTCGGCGCGACGCTGGCCCAGGGCGCGGCGTTGGGCCGCAGGTAGTAGGGGTGGCCGATGTCGTCGTAGTCGAAGGCGGTCATGTAGTTGTTGTAGAGGAAGCCCAGCTCGGGGGTCGCGCAGCAGGCGCCGTACACCTTCTCGATGGACTGGGTGAGCGCGACCACGTTGCCTTCGGCGTCCATCGCCGACAGGTGGGTCGTTTCGCCATGGCTCGAGACGTCGCGGGCGACGCGGCGCGCGACCCGGCGCGAGTAGTCGACGCTGACCATCCGGCGCTCGTTGACCTGCGAGTAGAAGCTCGGGTCGTAGGGGCGGTCACGGCGGTCGAGGAAGGCCTGGCGAATCACCTCGGCAAGCGCGACGGCGCCGCGGGGCGTTTCGAAATCGCGGAGCGAGGCCGGCAGTTGCTGGAAGACGTTGAGCATCTCGACCAGCGTGCGGCCGGCGCCCGGCGGCGGGAAGGTGAAAACGCGATAGGAACCGAAGCGGCAGACGACGGGGCGCCGCTCGATGGGACGCGGCACCTGGGCGAGATCGTCGCGCCGGATGAGTCCGCCGTTGCGAACCATGTCGTCGTGGATCTGGCGGGCGATACGGCCGGAGTAGAAGTCCTTGACGCCGCGCTTGGCGAGTCGCCGCAAGGTGTCGGCGAGGACCGGCTGACGGTGGAGCCCGCCGACCGGAAAGGCCTTGCCGTTCGGCTGGAGGAAGAACGGCGCTGCGGTCCCCGCGAGCAGCTTCCCGCGCTCGCGGCGAGTGAGCTTGTGCTGGAGCTCGCTGACTGGGTAGCCCTGTTCGGCGATGCGAATGGCGGGCTCGAGGACGCGCGCCAGGGGGAGGTTGCCGTAGGTTTCGAGCGCGTAGCGGAGAACAGCCGCCGTGCTGGGCACGGTGGTCGCGCGATAGCCGGTGCGGCAGTCGGCCTTCGAGACGCTGTCGGGCGCGGCGCGGTTCGGGGCGCGGGAGGATCCATCGAGCGCGAACGTGCTCTTGGTGGCGGCGACGCGGATCATCATCATGGTCTGGCCGCCGAGTCCGGATGCGGCCGGCTCGCAGACGCCGAGGGCGAAGGCGGTGGCTACGGCGGCGTCGATCGCGTTGCCGCCGTCGGCGAGGATCTCGGCGCCGGCCTCGGTGGCCGCGTGGTGCGCCGAGGCGACCATGCCGCGACTGGACGTCGCGACGCGCTGAGCGAAGCCGAAGGGGCGGTCACCGAGCGGAAGCTGTTCGGTGTCGATGGACTTGCGGGCGGGCATCTTGGACCTAGTGTAATGCGGAAGGACGTTGGGGGCGGGAAGCCTGTAGGGCGGACGTCAACGTCGGCGGCCGACCTCCCGGCCGGCCGGTTGCAGCGAACTCCGGCGAATGGGCGCGCCCGGGAGGTCGCGCGCGGGTGGGGACACCCGCCTTACGTGAGAAGTAGTGGGCGGTGAGACAACTACGGGTATGTGACCTTGTACCAATACCAGCGCCGGCTGCCACATCGATATGAGATCGGAGCACCTGTGTTCGTCACTTGGCGTCTATCCGGCAGCTTACCGAAGGGTCGATTCTTCCCATCCGGCAACCTGGATTCCGGCAGGGCATTCGTGGCGCTCGATCGGCTGCTCGACGACGCACGGTGCGGTCCACTGTACCTGAAGCGACCGGAGATCGCCGGACTGGTTCGGGATGCGTTGGACTACTGTACCTGTGAATTGAAGTCCTTCCAGTTGCATGCGTTCACCATCATGGCGAATCACGTGCACGTTCTGATTAGTCCGCTCGTCGCCCTGCCCAAGGTGATGAAGTCGCTCAAGGGATTTACTGCCAAACGGTCAAACGCGGTCCTTGGTCTCACTGGCCGGCCGTTCTGGGCCGAGGAAAGCTACGATCACCTCGTGCGAAGCGAACGCGAGTTCGAGCGGATTCGGTTCTACATTGAAGACAATCCGGTTCGGGCCGGCCTTGTTCATCAGGCGGCTGACTACACTTGGTCGAGCGCTGCCGGGCGGATCCGGTAAGGCGGACGTCGACGCCGGCGGCCGACCTCCCGGCCGGCCGGGTTTCGTACATCGGCGGATGGGCGCGACCGGGAGGTCGCGCGCGGGTGGGGACACCCGCCTTACGGCAACCGTTTCACCAGGAATTGGGACAGCAGCAGGGTTCGCTGTATCAGGCTGATGCGCTGGAGGGCTTCCTGCGGAGAACGCAAGTGGTGCGCAACGGGTCCGAAACCGCACAGACAGGCCTTCCCGGCGGGCAGCAGACCGGCCACCGACGGCCAGACGGACGACTCCTTGTCGAGCGGGATCTCCCACTGGCCGGCTATCGAGTGCAGTTCCCGGAACAGGCGCCGGCCGCCGGGGCGCTCCTTCATCGGCGGGCGGTCGGAAATGCGATCGAGCTCCCACGAATAGCCGCGCTTGCCGAAGATCTCCCGGATCTTCTCCTCGATCTGGTCGGCGACCTCGGGGGTCGGATAGGCCACCGTGAGGGCGGCCGAAACCCGGTGCGGCAGGTGCATGGGCAGGTGCTCCGTCCGCATGTGCATGGTGAAGACAGAGACGCGGTCCTTCGGCGACGACAGTCCGGCGGCCTGCTCGAGGTTGGCCCAAGTCCAGCGCAGGGGGTCGGGGCGCTTCAGAGTGCGACCGAGGCGGATCGGTTCGCTCTCGACGCGGAGGCGGTAGCGACGCTGGCCGCGCCGCTGCAGGATGACGCGGTCCGGGACATTGCCGGGGCGCAGGATGAAGACTTCCTTGGCCGCGGCGGCAGCGGCTCGGATGGTCTCGGCGCTGTAGCGGGCGTCCTGTCCCTCGTCGGCGTACAGCAGGACACCGAGCGGGAGCCGGCGCAGCCCACGGATATTGCGCAGCGCCCGGAACGCGAATTCGAGCATGACGAGCGGACCGCGCGAGGAGCCGATGCCCTCACCGTAAAGCCACTCCGGATCACGCCGGAACTGCTGCCGCACGATGTCCGCGTCGACGGGGACGTCCAGGTTCGCGACGAACAGCATCCCGTTATCGAGGCCCTTGGCCGTGGACCAGGTCCAGACCCAGGGCTCCCGGGTGAACTCGTCCACGGGGGACATCTTCAGCTCCTCGAAGATGTCGGCGGCTTTTCGGGATGCCTGCTGGATGCCCATCGGGTCGGAGGTGCGGCTGGCGACCGCGGTCCACTCGCGCAGCCGGCGTTCCATGCGGTCGCGCTGCTGGGTAACGTAGGAAAAGACCTCCGAGGGAGAGTCCTCGATGGCGCCACGCGTGAGCCTGGCGGGCTGGGGGGTGCCGAAGTAACGGGCGCTCGCGGCCTCGACCAGGCGGTTGATCACCTTGGTGAAGTCGAGCCCGACGTGCGCCGCGCCGACGAGATAGGAGCCGTGCTCACCGAGGCTCGGCAGGCTGTTGACCTCGAGGATGTACAGGTTGCCCTCGCCGTCGAGCCGCATGTCGACACGGGCGCAATCGGCGCAACCGAGCGCCTGAAACGCCTCGACGGCGATCGCTTTCGCCCGCGCGAGCAGGATGTCGCCGATGGGCGCCGGGCAGGCGTGCGAGATGGTCCGGCCGCTACGTCCGGTCTTGTCCTCGTAGGTATAGACGGAGGGTCCGCCGCTGGCGAAGACCAGCTCCACGGGCGGAAAGATCTCGGGCGGGTCGTTGCCCAGGAGACCGACGTTGACCTCGCGTCCCTCGATGAACTGCTCGGCCAGCACCGCCTGGCGGAACTCTTTGAAGATGACCTGCGCGGCGTCCCGTAGTTCCTTCTCGTCATGGACCACTTTCAGTCCGAACGAGACGGCCTCGTTCTTGGGCTTGACGATCATCGGGTAGGGGAGATTGTCCGGGATCGACGAGTCGGGCGTCTGCAGCACGGTGTACTCGGGCGTCGGCAGGTTGTGCTGGCGGAGGATCATCTTGGTGACAACCTTGTCGAGCGCCAGCGAGTGCGCGAGCGGCCCGGAGGCGACATAGGGAATGCCGACCATCTCGAGGATGCTCGGGACGTGGGTGTAGCGCGCCTGCCCCTGGATTCCGTAGGAGACGTTGAAGACGAGCCCCGGTCGCTCGCCCTGGACGACCCGCGGCATGAACTCCTCGAGCCGGTCGATCAAGTCCTTGTCGCCCTCGAGCGCGATCACCTGGTGCCCGCCCGCTTTGAGCGCGGTAGTGACGCGGTGGATCGTCTTCATGCCGATCTTCTCGCGGTTCGGCATGCCGAAGAGATTGATGACACTTTTGCTTTCGCGATTGTAGACGACAGCGACTTTCATGGATGGCCCCCCGTCTGCATTCTACCTGCCGGGCGTGAAGGGTGGATTGGGGACGTGCAGGGCGGACTCGCCGGAACGTGGTTTCCAGTCCGGCGATGCGCCAGGCAGGTGGCGCAGTTCCGCTCCTTGCCAGTCGCGGCTCAGTTTCGGCAGCATGCAGGTCCCTTTCCGGTCGGCCGCGGCAAGCGACGTTCAACGGAGTACGCACTGTCCGGCGCCGCCCATGAGGATGGAAGTCGCGCCGGGCTCGAGAGGACGTCACACCAGGATCGAGGCGCCCCCCACCGCTCCCTCTGGTCACGGCTCGCATTGGGCCGAACACTCCGCTGCGAGCCGTGACCGAAGGGAGCGAAGTCTGCAACCCCGGTCGCGGCTGGAGGGGGCCGGATCGTAGGGGTGAGACCGTTGCCCGACTACGTCACGACATCGGTCACGCTGCCGCCGTGCACCTCGACGAACGTCATACCGGTGTTGGCGGCGAGCCCGCGGTCGCGGTCCGAGTCGCCGATCATGATCGACTGCTTGAGGTCGATGTTCCACTTGGCGGCCGCGGCCGTCACCAAGCCCGGCTTCGGCTTGCGGCAGTCACAAGCGCCTTCCTCATGCGGGCAGCAGTAGACGTCGTCAACCGGGGCGCCCCGGGCGGCGAGTTCATCGGACATGCGCCGGTGGATGTCGTCGACTGTCGCCAGCGAGGCCAGTCCCAGCGCGACGCATCGCTGGTTGGTGACGACGATCACCAGGTAGCCGAGGGCGCGGACAAGCCGGATCCAATCGACCACGGCCGGAATGATGCGGAAGTCGTCCCAGCGAACGATATACTCGCCGGGCACAGGCGCCTCGTTGATGACACCATCGCGATCGATGAAGACGCAGCGGCGCATCAGAGGATCCCCGTACCATCGTGCACGATGCGGGTGCCGTGCGGACTGAAGGCGAACGGGACTTCGTCGAGCTCGGAAAGCGCGCCGCGCAGGTCGTCCTGGTGCTCCGGCTCGCAGTAGAAGAGCAGAAAGCCGCCGGCGCCGGCGCCGAGAAGCTTGCCGCCGAGTGCTCCGGCGTCGAGGCCGCGCTGGTAGATGCCGTCGATGGCGGGCTTGGTGATCGACTTCTCGAGCGACTTCTTCAACCGCCAGGCGACGTCGAGCAGGCGGCCGAACTCTGCCAAGTCCCGACCGGCGGTGACCACATCGCGCATGAGCCGGGCGATGTGGCACATCTCGGCCAGCGTCCCGAGGTTCGTGCCGGCCGAGCGGCTCTGCTTCTCGAGGACCTCGCGGGCGCTACGGGTGATGCCGGTGAAGAAGACGAGCAGCCGGCGGTCAAGCTCGCGGTAGACCTTGTTGGAACAAAGTACCGGCTCCACCTGTACCCTGCCGTCCTCGTGGAACTGCATGAATTGGAAACCACCGTAGGCGGCGATGTACTGGTCCTGCTTGCCGATGGGCTCGCGCAGTTGCTCGATCTCGATGCGGCAGGCCTCCTCGGCGAGCACGTTCGGCATGAGCACTTCGCCCCGGAGAGCGTAGAGAGCGTGGAGCAGGCCGACGGTGAAGCTGCTCGACGATCCCATGCCCGCCTGCGCCGGCAGGTCCGCCATGGAGACGATTTCGAGCGGCTGCCTGGCGCCAACCGTACCCAGACACTCACGTACGATCGGATGTTCGATCAACTCGACGTTCCCGGCGTACTCGGTGCGGGAGTAGCTGACACGGAACTGGTCGCCGAAGTGGGGTTTGACGGCGAGGTACATGTACTTGTCGATGGCCGTGCAGAGGACGGCGCCGGGCTGCCGGGTGTAGCTCGACGGGAGGTCGGAGCCGCCGCCGGCGAAGCTGATGCGGAATGGCGTGCGTGTAATGATCATCGGGCGAGGAACTCTTCGATTGTACGCAGGCGCTCGGGTGTGCCGATGTCGTAGAAGCGCTGCCGTGTCTCGTAGGCGTAGAGGGTGCCGCGGCGGGTGAGCCTGGTGTAGAGATCGTGCTCGAGTGAAAACTTCTCCGGCGGCTCCCAGAAGTCGAAGACGGATTGGCTGAGCGCGGCGACTCCCGCATCGACGTGGGTCAGGCCGGTGGCGGCGGTGTCCTTGGCATAGACGGCGATGCGGCCGTCCGGCGAGAGCGCGACGTTGTTGCGGACGCTCGAGTCGGCGTGGGCGTTGTCATAGACGACGAGGACGCCCTCGGCGCTCTGATCGCGTAGTAGCTGGGCGACATCGGCGTAGGGGATCGGCAGGTAGGAGTCGCCGTAGATCACGACGAAGTCCTCGTGCAGCAGGTGGGCGGCCCGACGGAGCGCGCCGCCGGTGCCGAGCGGGACGTCCTCGCGCGAGTACCGGAGCCGCAGGCCGAGCGAGGCGCCGTCGCCGAAGTAGTCCTCGATCTGTTCGCCGAGGTGGCCGGTGAGCAGGACAACGTCGGTGATGCGCTGTTCGGCGAGCAGGCGGAGCTGATGCTCGAGATACGGCTTGCCGGCGACGGGGACCATGGGCTTGGGCACGTCGTAGGTGAGCGGCCGGAGGCGCACGCCGAGTCCACCGGCGAGGATGATGGCCTGGACGTCGCTCATGGGGCCTCCCGGTGGGGCAGGCGGTTGCGCCTGCCAGTGGTGAAACGAGGAAGAGAGCGGAGATGAAGTTCCGCGCCCGCTGAAGCGCGCCCTCCAGATTGGTCTCATGCGCCTGCCTCCAGTGCAGCGTGGATGGCTTCGGCAACGCTCTGCTGGGAGTTGAGCTTGGCGCGCCAGCCGAGACGGTTGATGCGGGAGGGGTCGAGGATGAAGCGGGGAACGTCGCCCGGCCAGCCGCCTTCGCCGCCGGTGTGTTCGAAGGCGACGTGCTCGAGCCCCATGGCGTCGGCTACCATCGCGGCGATGCGGTCCACGGGGAGCGAATCGTTGCCGCCGATGTTCAGGGTCTCCAGCGGGCCCTCGGCATGGTCGACGGCGAACAGCATCGCTTCAATACACTCTCGGCTCGTCAAGTACGACTTCGCCTGGCGGCCGTCGCCGAGGATGCGGAGCCGCGTCGGGTCCTCGCGGAGACGGTGGATGAAGTCGCCGATCGCGGTCCGGCCCTCGCGGCGTACCTTCGGACCGACGATATTGGCGAAGCGGAAGATCCAGGCGCGCATTTCGAACAGGTGCGAGAAGGCCGAGATCAATGCCTCGCAGGCGAGCTTGCTGGCGCCGTAGAGCGAGATGGGGCGGCACGGGGCTTCTTCCGAAATCGGCTGCTTCCTCTGAATCCCGCAGACGGCGGAGGTGGAGGCGAAGGCGATCCGGCGGACGCCGGCGGTGCGCATCGACTCGAGAACGTTGTAAGTGGCGATGGTGTTCTGGCGGAGGTCCTTGTCGGTGGCGTCGCCGGGCGCGAACTTGATATCCGGATTGGCAGCCATGTGCCAGACCATGTCAACGCCTTCCATGGTGGCGACGACGAGCGACGTATCGAGCACATTGCCTTCAATCACCAGGCAGGCCGGGTTGGTGACAAGCGGCTCGACGTGCTCCCACTTGCCGCTCGTGAAATTGTCGAGGATGATGACCTCCTCGCCCCGGTCGAGCAAGGCCGCCGCGAGGTCCGAGCCGATGCAGCCGGCGCCGCCGGTGACGAGGGTCCGCATGCTACTCAGGGTAGCGGAAAAGAGATTCCCCGCAGCGGGCGCGGGGGACGCCCGGCCACCAGCCGCACTAACACGTCGAAGCGCCGCTGGCCGTCGGCAAGTGCTTGTAGTAGCGAATCTGCGTGTACTCCGCTCCCCGGGGGGCCGCTTCGGTGCAGAAGTCGGCATGGATGTCATCGAGCATGGCGCGGACATGGGCGCATTCGCGCGGCAGTCCGCCCTGGCGGAGGGCGTCGCACACCTCGCTCAGCCGGTCCGAAAAGGCCGGGAATTCCACGATGGTCGCATGCTCAACCTGCTCGCGGCCGTCGGGGTAGACCCGGCCCAAGCCAGCCTGATGATAGATCTGCGGGTTGATGGGAAACGAAAGGGACGCCAGGATCTCAAGCAGGCGCTCGAGGTGACGGGGGGAAACACATACATGGACGTTGACTAACTCGCCTTCACTGCCGGCCAACGACGGGGCAACCGGAAAGAACTCGGGCCGTACGCTCATATCCACCTCCTCCGCCCTCCGGGAGACCCCGCAGGACGAATGTCGAATCTATTGAGCAATCGGCCCGGAGCAAGGAAAAACCCCTTAGCTAAAGGGGTTCGCCGAGCAACTCCGGTTTCGTGAAGCCGATCGCCTTTAGCACTTTTTTTAACGTGGTTGCAAGTAGCTCGGTCCGGCAACTTAGCCAAACCTAAATCATTCCACGCCAACCATAGATTATCACCTCGGAGAGGGGATTTCAATGGATTTCGGTGGCCGGACGGACGGTGGGGGGGCGATTGCGGGACCGTGGCGCGCGTCGATGGGTCTGCGGGGTCGTCGCATCCGCGGCGGATCAATGCACCTGGGGCGACGGCACCTCTTTGATCATCTCTTCGAACTTCGCCTGCTGGTCGGGATTGAGTATCCGCAGGATACGGCTCTTCCCGTTGGCCCGCACCTCGTCCATCTGGGACTGCAGGGTGTGGATGTACATCATGAAGTCGTCGATGATCAGCTCCATTTGCTGGCTCTGCTCCGGAGTCAGGTCGAGCTCCTGTTCGTAGTGTTCGAGGGTGATTTCCCGACCGCCCTTGGTCCAATAGACGGCCGGCTCCTGGAACTTCGGTGGGATGGCGTAGCGCATCACGAGGGCGCCCGAGAAGGAGCCGCAGAGAAAGACCGCCAGCAGGACCGCGAAGATCCTTGGGTTCCGCCAGGAAGCGCGGGGATCGGGTGCCATCAGCTAATACTTGTACGTCGCCAGGTTGACAAAGACGACGCTCCGATCGTGTTCGATATCGTCGCCCATGTACTGCGAAACCGGCTCCGCCGCGAGAATCGCTTCGGGCGAGTAGTAGTTGTTGTAAGCGGGCGTGGCGGTGGGCCGGGTCCCGCTGGTCACCACGAGCGTCCCCAGGACCAGAGCCAGCGTCATGGACGCATAGGCGAGACGCCTGCCGAACCTCGGCTCGAGGAACAGTTCCCAAATCGACGGCACGCGCTGCGATTCGATCCGATCCAGGACCCGGGCGTAGAAGCCGGGTGAGGGCTCGATCTCGCCGGCCGGGCGCAGGTCATGAATGAACCCCGCCTGACGGCGCATCTCAGTGACCGCCTGCCGGCATTGCGCGCAGGACGCCAGATGGTCGTCGATCTCCTGCTCGGCTACCGGATCCTCCATGCCACCGAGGTACTCTTCAAGACGTTCCTTGATGGGCTGATGCATTTCGTTCTTCCCTCAATCCTATCGTAGTCAACCCAATTTGCGGTTCTAACGCCCGCTTTTGACGATCTTTCCATAGCCATGGCCACGGAGACCTCATCCCACCGACGCTCCGTTGGCCTTCCGCTCAAGCCGCTGCGACGCCTTGATCAGCTTCTGCCTGGCCCGGAAGAGCTTTACCTTAATCGTATTCTGATTCATGCCGGTCATCTCGGCCAACTCCTCGACGGAGTGACCTTCGACTTCCTTCAGGAGAAGCAGCGTGCGTTCTTCCTCGGAGATCTTCTCGAGCAGCTTCATGATCAGGTCGCGCCGCGCCAAAGCCGTATCGGCCGGGGTGAAGCGCTCCGACGACTGCTCGGCATTCTCGACGAGACGGACGTCATCTTCCGAGAAATCGCTCTCGTAGACCAGCTTCCGGACACGCTTCTTGCGCAGGTAATCGTAACATTCATTGACGGTGATCTTGTAGATCCAGGTCAAGAGGCTGCTGCGAAAGTCGAATTTGCCGATCGAGAAATAGATCTTGGCAAAGACCTGCTGGGCGATGTCCTCGGCATCATTTCGGTTGCGAAGGATGCCGTAAATGATTGAAAAGATTTTAGCTTGATACCGTTCGACGATCTCCCGAAAAGCGATCTCGTCGCGTGCTTGGACACGACGGACCAGGTCGGCTTCCTCGGAATTGCGATGGCTCACTCTTCGTTTCGTCCGAACCTTGGCGCCGGACGCCGGGAAAGGCAAGGTGGCGGTCAAGCTGCTCATACGTCCCAAAAGACGTGAACCGAACTGCTTAGGTTTCAACCGTTGCCAGTTGTTCGGCCGGTCTCACACGGACCGCGCGTTCGGGCTGAGAGACGCCGCCCCAGCGCGAACGCCTGTCCACGGCGCCGGTCGTCCGCCGGTCCAGTAGGGAAACCGGGTCCGCTCAGACATTCTCGAACGGGGCCTCAGACGACCGAATTCTGCAACAAGATAGCAGATTCCTGCAACCGGCCGCAGGACTTTTTTATCCTAGTGGGTAGGTTGAGCCGACGGGTGGCGCAATCCACTACAACTCTGTACAATTAGAGCAGAGAGCAATTTCACTGGAGGTATTAGCAGCATATGCTGAACATGACGGATACAGCGGTCAGCAAGGTCAAGGAAATCCTGTCGTCGCAGGAGCCCCAGCCGTCGGGTCTGAGGATCTCCGTGGTCGGTGGCGGCTGCTCGGGTTTCAGCTACTCCATGGCGTTTGAGAACAGCCAGCAAATGCTCGACAAGACCTACGAGTTTGACGGCCTGAGGGTCTTCATCGACCAAGCCAGCCTGCTCTATCTCGACGGCGCCGAAGTGGACTACGTCGAGACGATGGAAGGTTCTGGCTTCAAGTTCAACAACCCGAACGTGAAGAGCACCTGCGGCTGCGGCAGTTCGTTCAGCGCGTAGCCGATTCGAAGCATTCCAGAAGGACGAGCGGGCGCCGGGCGCGCCCCTCGTTTCCGCATTCCGCATCCCCGATTCCCGGGGAGGCGCTACCCTCTTATTTGATTTCCGGACTACTCTCGTCGGCCGGTTCCTGGCCCCAATTCTCGCGAACAACCAGACTCTGATCGGAGTAGAAGCTGCGCCGTCCGGTGTTGTTGTAGGTGACCGGAACGGCGGTGACCGCATAGCCGGTGGGTGTCGGCTGGACCTGGAAGCGGTAGCCGCTCTTCTCGCCGTTCGCCAGGTCCCCTGGGATCAGGTCGGCGGCCGACGGTCCCGAGTCTCCGCCAGCGGCCGGACCTAGCGCGGTCAAGCTCTCGGCGAAGTGGCCGAACTGCGAATAGTACTGCGTTTCGGCCGTGTGGATTGTCCGGATCTGCTGGATCGCGGCCATCTCCTGGGTATGCATGCGCGCCTTGTCAAGCCTCGGCAGGGCAATGGCGGCAATGATCAGGATGATCGCGATGACGATCAACAGCTCGATGAGCGTGAAGCCCCGGCGGGCATTACGGTTGCTTCGGCACACGTTAAGCATGGCTTACAGTCTTCCCTACTAGTATGACGCGGAGGGAGGCCGAGGCGTGGGCGGCAAGTTGTCGGAGACCATGCCAGGCAACCCCCACCACGGTCTCTCGTCTCGACCGCCGCCGGGGGAGGGGCCGCCAAGCGCGGCCGCCGTTTCCCGGAGATCGTCCGCAAGATCCAATCCTGCAAGAGTTTTGCATATCAAGAAGCGTCATGGATCCACCCGACCGCCCCCCTGACCTCTTGAGACGCGATTACTGTTCGGCGACGACAAGATAAGGAACTCCTCCCGGGACGAACTGCCTCACCCTCGCCGGCATTGGCGCCACGGCACTAAAACCTCTCCAACTAAACGATTTCTGCGCGATGTCCGTACCGGACCGGATCGTGTCGCGCCACCTCCCCGGGGCCGATCCATCGCGGGAAAGGAATATTCATTGACAGTCGTTTGCATCTACAGTAGACTGGCTCCACGAGGTGCGTCAGGCCGCACATTAGTTGCGACTGGCAGGCACATACTCCCTTTGGGGGGGAACTTCACCGCAGTCGAGTTCCAGTGGGAGAGCCTCCCGTGGCCGTTCCGCGCGCGGGCTCCGAAGGCGGTGTTCCACCGGGGGAGACTCTACGGAAACGGCTTTAGCGAGTCGGGCTACAGCCCAATCGATGGATTTTCGCCGGCTGCGGCAGACCATTACGGTCGACTCCATGTCAGCGTCGCCGATGGTAGGCTCCCGCACCTTGTCGAGTTGGGACGAGCGCGGGAGGAGGTCGGCAACGGTACTCTACGACTGGCACGCCGGCTCTCCCTAAGAGAGACAACGTGTTGGTTATCAGAGGAGCGGCTGATGGAGAGAACTTCGATCTGATCGAAGCGATCCTCGTCGGTGGCGACTGAGGCATAAGAGACGGGGCGCACCGAGCCAACTCCGCCCGAATTGGTTTGGTCGTGCCCCGGCCTCGGCCTGCGTCGCGGCTGCGCCCAGGGAGTGCCGCTCAAATCCTACCCCGGCGGCTCCTCGGAACGCGCAATACCATTCGCCGCCGTGGCGCTGGTCGCGTGCCTGCCGCCCGCCCGGCGCGCCACCCGGGTCGATCCGGTGGTGGCGCTGCGGTGCGAATGACGGTTCGCCGCGTGAATGAGCGTGCAAGCAGGTTCGGCTGCCGCTCAGCGCCGGCGGCCGCCAGCAGGGGGGGGCGGTGGAGTGGGGTTGCCGCCGAAGGAGCCGAATCCGCCGCCACTGCCACCACGGCGGTTGCTGTTGCCCCGAGGGGACGAGGGCGTGTTTCCGAACGATCCGAAGCCTCGCGGAGAGTTACCGCCAATGCCTGGTTGAGAGTTCCCGCCGAAACTGGAATTCCCGCTCGAGCTACCCAGCGGGTTCTGCTGGCCACCTGCACCGGCCGCGCGGGCCTGCGACTCGGCGGCAGCGGTCTGTTCCTCGCGGTAGTCGTACAGGAACTCCCACTCCTGGTACTTCGTGTGGTCGTTGTAGACCATGATCCCTTCCGCCTCGAGCGTGGTGGCGACGCCCGCAATCCCGCCCGGGACGCCGCCTCCACCGGGATTGGTGTTGGCGGTCGTTCCCGGCATCCCGCCGGGCCGCGGCCTGGTGAGAAGATTTCCGATCAATGCCAGCGCCGGGTTGCTCGCCCCCTGTCCACCGGCTTGCGCGCCCGGCGCGTTCTGCTGCGGGTTCGCACCCGGCGAGATGAACTGGTTGGGACCGGCCTGGTTCGGGTAGGGGCGCGGTCGATTGGCGGTCTGCCTGGAGGCTTGGTTCGCACCAGGGGTGATGAATTGATTGGGACCCGCCTGGTTCGGATAGGGGCGTGGATTGGTCGCCTGCTGTCCGTACGGTCCTGGCAATCCCGGGATCCCTTGCGGGAAAGCACCCGGAACCTGCTGAGTACCGGGCTGCTGGGCGGTGGCGGACTGCGGATTGAAGCCCGGCGGATAGTTCGATATCGGCATGTTCTGCTGGCCGGGCTGTTGGCCACCGGGCAGCCCCACCTGTGGATAGCCGGGTTGTTGCGGATAGCCGGGTTGACCCGGCTGTGGCGGATAACCGGGCTGACCCGGCTGTGGCGGATAACCGGGCTGGCCGGGCTGTGGCGGATAACCGGGCTGCATCACCTGCTGGGGGTAGCCGGGCTGGCCGGGCTGCATGCCCTCCGCGCCAGTCGGTGGCTGCCCGTCGACAGTCGGATATCCCGGCTGTCCCGGCGCCGGCGAGGTGCCATAGAACTGGTTGACGTCGGCGGCCGGGCGGTCACTCGCTCCGCGGACCGCGGCGCCCCCCTGCCCCTCCTGACCCTCGACCGGCTCGGTGGAGCCGAAGGCTCGTCCCTCGGTGATGAAGGTGTTGGTGGACTTCCTCTCCTCTTTCTCCTGTTCCTGCGGCTTGTGGGTCAGCGAGTCCGTGTAGAAGCCCATGTTGTCGATGTGGACAAGGCGCCACTCGTCCTTGCCGGTCATCGGATCTTTGTAGCGCCGCCGCAGGAAACGGACGTCGCCGGTCTCAAGCTCGTCGAGCGACGCCGGGTACTTCTTGTACTTCCGCACGTAGAGCTGGATGGCGCGCTTGTACTCCTGCCCGCGGTCGATCAGAGACTGCTCCTTCACCCGCTGCGATTCGAACACCAGCCGCGGCATCTCTTTGTAGAGCATGATCGAAACGGCGGCGGCCATCACGAAGACGAGGAGCAGGGCGAACCCCCGTTCGTCGTTTCGCCGCCGTTTGGTGTGACGTGCCATATCAGCTACCAACTATCAGCGACCGGCCACCAGCTACCGGCGACCGGCCACCAGCCATCTACCCCTTGGCCTCCTCCAGCCGCAGGGTCTGCTTGTGACTGTGCTCGGTGTCCTCTACCACCGCCGAGTTGACACCGATTTCGACAATCTTGTACCTGCCTTTATTGATAACATCCCCTTCCCCGGCAATGAAGATGTCCTCGCCGTTCAGGAAGAACGCCCGTTTCACCGGTGAATTGGACCGGTTGATATAGCCGTAGTATTTCAACGGAATCGGCGGCGGCGGAGGTTTCGGTTTGGGCATCTCGGCGGCCTTCTCCCGGGCCTCCTGCTGCTTCTGCCGCATCTCGGCGAGCTTGGCCTGCTCGATCTTCGGCTCGGGACGTTTTGGCGCCGGCGGACTGCCGAACTCAAACAGGCTGCGGTGTACGTCCTGGACCTGGACCTCCCGCAGCTTGGCCAGCAGGTCGACCCGGAGCGTCGGGTCGATGGTCATGGGATCGGGCCGGTCCTCGGGACGGGGCGGCCGCAACGAGGGCCGGAAGTCCTGCCTGCCTCGCTGTGCGGCGCGGGTGCGGTCCGCGGTCCTGGAGGCGGTGCGCGCCGAGGGCGAGGCGGGAGACGGGCCAGGCGCCTGTGCCGCGGGCTCCACGGCGGCCGGCCGGGGCTGGTTCTCCGGCACATCGTCGCCGGAGAAGAACAGGAAGTAGGCGGCGACAGCCAGCAGGCCGCATGAGCAGAATCACTTTTTCGGTTCGGCCCCAAGCGTCATCCTGCTGTTCCCTCCTCGGCGGACTGGGCCGGCTCCGGTTCGGCCGGCTTCATGCCGTCTGCAGCGGGAGCGGCCGGCAGCCGGATGCCGAAGGAGCGGGGGCCACGCCCTCGATGACAAAGGCGTTGATCTTGAAGTTCATGGTCAGCGCCCCGGCCGCGGTGCGCTCCGGCGAGGCCGTCAGCGTATCGAGAATCAGAAAACGCGGCGACCGGTCCAGGCGGTTGATGAACTTCACCAGGTCCGCGTACTGTCCCTGGTAGTTCCCGGAGATGGTCATCATCGACAGGTTGTCGCTGCCCTCGATCGGCTCGAAAGAAAAGGTGTGCTCTTCCTGGCGGACACCGGAGGCGTCGGCCGCTTCTTTCAGCTCGCCCACGATGGTGGAGGATGCCGTCCGCCGGTCCATGAAGTACTCGGACAGGAAGTTGTCGCCCATCTCCCGTGCCAGGCGGGACTTCTCGACCAGCGTCCGCAACTGGTCGACGGACCGCGACACCTGCACGGCCTGGGACTGCACCTGTCCCAGCCGCTGCTCCAGCTCCTGGGGGGACGCCGCCCAAGGCCGCATCAACAGCAACGCCGCCACCAGGTTTGCCACCAGCAGGAGTCCGAGGACGACGCGCATGAGGATACGCGGATCCTTGCCGGCGCCGGACCGCAGGCCCGGCAACGCGCCGCGAAGCGACCGGAGTTTAGAGTTCACGTTCATAGTTGACGTGTCACCCGGTAGCGGTACAGCGGTTCACTGTCGGTCGGCGGCAGCGACGCCGTCACGGACGTCGCACTGAACAGCGCCGAGTTCTCCATCGAGCGCAGCATCTCGATCACGGGCGCGGTCTCCTGCGAAGCGACTACCATCTCGAGTTGAATTTCATTGCTCGCGTTAACCTGCGGGCGGATCTGCACGAGCTTGACATTGTAGGGCATCACCTCTTCGAGATCGCGGAACAACAGCGTCCAACTGATGCCCTTGCGCAGCAGCAGGGAGTTCAGGAAAACGCTACGGTCGAGCACGATCTCGTTCTCCGGCCGCAGCAGCTCGTTCCGCATCCCGGCCTGCTCGCTCTGGATCGTCCGCAACTGTTGTTCGGTCTCGGCGATCGCCTGGGTGGTTTCCGTTCCCTCGCCGCGCTCGATGCGGATCAGGTAGAGCTGCAGCGCAAGCAGCATCACCATGACGAGGGCGACGGCGATGGAAGCCACCAGGATGGGCCGGTCGCGCCGGAACGGCTCGCTCGCCAGGTTGATGGTCAGGGCGTTCTTCATCCTTCCACCCCCGTCGAGCTCCAGCAGACCCAGCAACCCGGCGTTGGTCTGATCGGGTGCGCCAAGCTTCGATGGAAGCTGCTCGATCTCCACCCCGAGGTCGCTATGCTCCAGATCGGCGACCATCCCCTCCATCTCATCGAACCCGCACAGCAGGATCGAGGAAGGCCGCTGGCCCGCCTGGTCCTCGACATAGGCCAGCGTCGGATAGAGCACCGCCGACACCTCGGCCACCGACAGTTCGGGCAGTTCCACACAGCGCAGCAAGCCGCAGGTCGCGGCCCTCAGTCACGGCCACGGAGAGCACGCTCCCGCTAAGCTTGGCCAGTAGCCGGACGCCGCCGCCATCGAGCAGGCCTAGCGCGGCCAGCGTCGAGGTGGTGACAATCCCGGGCTCGAAGCCTGCCTGGCGGAACGCCGCCTCGTAGCGGGCGACGATCTCGAGCAGCACCACCGCGGCCACGACCTCGTGCTTCTTCGAGCCGCCCCTGGCGGACTGGACCTGATAGCTCACCCGCGCCGACTCGAGGTCGAACGGGATACTCTTCTTCATCCGGAACCGGACGAGCGAGAGCTGCTGGGTCCTGTCCGACGGGAAGCTGTCGAAATCGAGCACGGCCACCCGGGCGCAGTAGTCCGGCAGGATCAGCGCGGCCGGCCGCCGGTTTTTTCCGTTGGGCGGCGCGATGGCCTTCACCTGGGAGAAGAATGGCTCCGGGCGGACGACGTTGTCCTTGAGCGGAGAGATGGCGAGGACGTCCGGCTCGATCGCCTGGAAGCCCATCTGGCGCTCGGCTTTCACCTGGCGGGAATGCGCGATCCCGGCGTGCGAGATCTCGAACGCATACGCCGGGGGCGGATCCTCTATAACGCGCCTGAATTTGCTGCAGGAAGGTCATTGTGGTCGGTGAACTGTGGTCGGTGGTTGGTGGCCTCTGTCTCGAAGATCAACTGTGGGCGATGGCCGTCCGCCGTCAGGTGTTGGCAAGATCCGCCAACACGGCTCGCACGAGTGCGCACGCCACATAAGGCGCCTCGTGGCGCGCGCACTCGTGCGAGCCGCGTTCACACTCGATGTGAACGCTGGAAGTCGGTCGGATTCGGCCTCCCGGTCCGTTATCGTGGGGATTTCCAACGGGCCGCAACGCGAAGCCCAAGCTCCCCATTGCGCCCCCTTACAGTCGCGGCCCGGCAGGTATGAAACTGACATCGGCAAGAGGGACCTTTCGTCAAGCTGATTCATCGTCATCCGTCCAATCCTGGCAAGTCGGCCACTCAGCCCCTGACTACCCTTCTGATAAACGTGACCTTGTTGATCTCCTTCAACGTCGTGACGCCGATGCGCGCCTTCTCGAGCGCCGACTCACGCAAAAACCGCATACCTTCCTCGCGCGCCTGGCGGCGGATTTCGCTTCCGGCGCGGCGGTTGAGAATCATCTCGCGAATGGGCTCGCTCAAATCGAGCAGCTCGTGGATCGCCGTCCGGCCCCGGAAGCCGGTGCCGCCGCACTCGAAGCAGCCATCGCCCTCCATGAAAGGCACGTCGCGCCACTCGTCCAGGGTCGAGGCCGCTCTCGACGAGATACTCATCGGGGTAGGTGACCGAGCTTGCTGCAATGCGGGCAGATCACGCGGACCAGCCGCTGCGCCAGGATGCAGTTGAGCGCCGAGACGAAGTTGTAGGGCTCGACGCCCATGTTCAGGAAGCGGCCCAGCACGTCCAGCACGTTGTTGGCGTGGACCGTCGTGAACACCAGATGGCCGGTAAGCGCGGCGTTGATGGCAATCTGCGCCGTCTCCTGGTCGCGGATCTCGCCCACCATGATCTTGTCGGGATCGTGCCGCAGGATCGAGCGCAGGCCGCGCGCGAAGGTGAGCCCCTTCTTCTCGTTCACCGGGATTTGGGTGATGCCCTTGATCTGATACTCGACCGGGTCCTCGATGGTGATGATCTTGTCCTCGTCGTTCTGGATCTCGCTGAGCGCGGCGTAGAGCGTGGTGGTCTTGCCGGAGCCGGTCGGCCCGGTCACCAGCACCATGCCGTAGGGCTCCTTGATGTAGCGGCGGAACTTGACGAGGTCGTCGTCGGAGAAGCCGACCACGTCGAGGCTGAGCGACTTGAACTTCTCGCTCATCGACTCCTTGTCGAGCACGCGGAGCACGGCGTCCTCGCCGTAGATGGTCGGCATGATCGAAACGCGGAAGTCGATGAGGCGGCCCTTGTAGCGCACCCGGAAGCGGCCGTCCTGCGGGATGCGGCGCTCGGCGATGTCGAGCTCGCTCATCACCTTGATGCGCGAAATGATCGTCGAGTGCCAGTCCTTGGCGATGGGCGGCATGGCGTAGTGCAGCACGCCGTCGATGCGGTACTTGATGGCGACTTCCTGGTCGCGCGTCTCGATGTGGATGTCGCTCGCCCGCCGCTCGAGCGCGTTGAAGATCGTCGTGTCGACCAGCTTGATGACCGGCGCGATGTCGCTGTCGGCGGTCAGGCGGTCGATCGAGAGGGTCTCGTCCGGGTTCTCCTCGTCGGCCACCACGTCGAGCGCGAAGCCCTCGGTCACCTCCTCGAGCACGCGCTGGGACTGCTCGGTCTTCTTCAGCAGGTCGGCGATCTGCGACAGCGTCGCCACGCTGACCCGGAGCCGCTTCCGCAGCAGGATCGACAGCTCGTCGATCAGGTTGAGGTTGCGCGGGTCGGCGAGGGCGATCTCGAGCGTCCCGTTCTCGCCCTGGAGCGGGACGAAGTTGTAGCGGAACATCAGGTCGACCGGGAATCGACGTGAACAGCTCATGGTCGATGTGCGTTTCCCGCAGATCGACGAAGTCGCATCGGTACCGCTCGGCGAGCGCCTGCGCCTTCTGGACCTCTTCCTCGATCGTGATTCGCCTAACTTCTTCGATCGCCATTGTTATTTCGCCTCAAACCAACAGGCCGCGTCGCCACCAGCTACCTGCCACCTGCTCCCATCACCGCAACGTATCCGCCAGGGAGAAGATCGGCAGATAGAGCGATATCAGCACAAACGCCACGAACATTCCCATGAAGATCATGATCGCCGGCTCGATCAGCGACAGCGCCGCCTGCATGCGCGTCTGCACATCGTCCTCGTAGAATTCGGCCACGCTGTTCAGCATCGCCGGCAGCGCGCCGGTCGATTCGCCCACTTCCATCATGTCGATCGACAGCTCGGGGAAGATCTTCGTGGCCTTCGAGCGCCGAGGAGAGGCTCTGCCCCTCCTTCACCATGCTGCCGGGCGTTTTCGAGTGTCTTCCGAAGCAGCCGGGAGCCGAGCGAGCGGCCGGCCGTCTCGAGCGCCTGCACCAGCGGGATGCCGCCCACCAGCAGCGTGCTCATCACCCGTGACAACTGCGCCACCTGGTATTTGGTCCAGATGTCGCCCAGCACCGGCGTGCCCACCTTGATGCGGTCGAGCCGCTCCTGGGCACGCTCGCCGCGCGACCAGATGCGGAAGCCCACGACGGCCAGCACGAGGAGGCCGATGACCGCCAGGATGTAACTTCGCGCCGTCGTTCCCACTGCTATCAGGATCTGCGTCGGTACCGGCAACTGCGCCCCCATCGACGTGTACAACTGGGCGAAGTTGGGCACGACGTACGTCACCAGGAACACAATCAGCCCAAGGGTCAGCGTGATCAGCAGCGACGGGTACATGAGCGACAGCAGCACCTTCTTGCGGACCGCCAGCGCCAGCTTCTGATACGTGATGTAGCGTTCCAGCACCTCGGCGAGCGAACCGCTCTTCTCACCGGCCATGATCGACGTCACATAGATGGCCGGGAACATCCGTTGGGCGGCGAAGGCGTCCGACAGGCTGGCGCCGGTCCTGACGGAGTCGCGCACCGCTTTGATGTACTTGCCCAGCTTGGGGTCCGTGAGCCGCTCGGCCAGCAGGTCGAGCGACTTGAGGATCGGCAATCCCGCCCGGAACAGGGTGACGAACTGCTGATTGAAGATCAGGAACTTTTCGTGATTGATCTTCCGCCCGCCCCCGCCGAGCCGCTTGGACAGCTCGGCGAACTCCGCCTTCGGCTTGATCGAGTAGACCAGGAAGCCCTGCTGGCTATACTTCTCCCGGAGCTCTCTGGCGGAGCCGCCCTCGACCACCTGTTGGTGGATCTCCCCCCGGGGGTCGGCGTACTTGAGCGTCCATTCGGCCATGGTCGGTGCTCACTCTTCGTCGTCGGTGATTTCGACGAACTCGGCCCCCTTCGGCGTTTTGAACTGGAACAGGTCGTCACTGAGCGGCGGGTCCATCCGCTCCTCGGAGAACTGGTACTCGCATGACGGAGCCGTCCTGGCCGGAGACCTCCAGTTGCGCGATCTGGAACTCCGGGGTGACGACGAAGGTCACCCGATCGTAGGGGGCCTTCTTCGACGTCGGCAGGGCGACGATCCGGAGGTTGTCGCCGACCGGCTTGGTCCGGAACTCCTTGAAATCCCGGCGCAGGTCCAGGCGGCCCATGAGAAATGCGAGCGGGGTCCGCATGTCGCCACTCTCCTTGAGCAGCATCTTCTCGACCCGGTTCGACGACGGGCTGTAGAAGTAGGCATACTTCCCATCGGAGACGAAGAGCTTCCCCTTCGGCAGCGAATAGTCCCAACGCATGCGGCGTGGCTGGCGCAGATACAGGACACCGGATTCGGTCATCGGGCGCCGGCCGTTGCCCGTATAGGTCTGTTCGAAAAGGACTTGCATCGTCTTGGCGCTGTTGTAGCGGTCCTCGATTCCAGAGATCGCGGCGTCCAGATTGATGGCCCAGGCTGCCGAGGCGGCGGCCAGCAGCAGCGCCGGCACGACGAACAGGCGCACGATAGACGGACTCCTCTTCACACAGTATTTGACGTCTCCGGACGCTGAAGCGTTGAAGAAGAAGAGAAGAAGGCGGCCTCGGGACGTCGCCTAATCCCTCACATGCAACCGGTTTTCGCCCGGTGTGAGCCGGCGCCTGTGTCCTTGCCAGTCGAATTCGCCCTCGACACCCGCCGGCAGCGCGACCACGGCGTCGATGGCCCCGCCCTGCCGCTCCAGCCGGACGGAAATCTCGCCACGCGGATGCGGGATCGCCCCGGAAACGCTCATGAGCGTGCCGGGATGCGGTGCGATGCTAACTTGGGCAAAACCGGGCGCGGTGGAGTCGATTCCGAGCACCGTGCGGAGTAGCTCCACATTCGGACTCGATCCCCAGGCGTGACAATCGGACCGGCTGCGGACATCGCGCTCGGCCCAGGTGGTCAGGCCCTGACCAAGCATGGTGCGCCACGGCCCCAGCAGGTCGAGATACTGGTCACCCAATCCGGCTGCCGCCGCGGCGCGGTTCAGGTAGTAGCGGAAGTAGATCGACGCCGGCGCGAGCGTGGTGTCGCCGAGCGTACGTTCGACGAGCGCGGTGGCCCGTCCGCCGTCGACGACTCCGGCCAGCACCGCCAGGGCGTTGGCATGTTGCGAAAAGCTCCGGTGGCCGCGATCGTCGGCGTAGAGTTGGCGCGCGTGATCCCAGTACCTGGCTTGAACCGTTTTACGAAGCTCGGCGGCGCGGCGACGGTCGATGTCGCTCAGGTCCCGGACGCCGAGATCACGTTCCAGCTCGGCGGCCCATTGATAGGCCAGGAGCAGTTGCAGGTCGATCGTGGCGGTGGCGCCGTCGTCGCCACGGGGAGGGGTCCCGTCGGACCAGCGCTCCACCCAGTCCACATAGTTCCACCACGGCATCAGGCCGACGGACGCGGACGGCTGCTGGTACCGATGGAAGAAGGCGAGCACGCCGCGAACCGCCGGCAGCATCTCGCCCACGAACTCCGGATCGCCGACGTAGAGCCAATAGTCGTGGACCATCCCGATCCACCAGAGCGAGAAGGGCGGAATGTACTGCGGGAGGGCGGACGGGGCCCGGCTATAGGTGGCGCCATCGGCGGTCTGCGAGTCATGGATCTGGGAGATGGCGTTCTTCATGAGGCGGGCGTCGCCGGACATGTAGAGCGAGACAAGCGCCTGGATGCGGGTGTCGCCGACGTATTGGAGCTGCTCGTAGTAGGGGCAGTCCATGTAGGTCTCGTGGGCGCAGAGGCGGGCCGTGCGCCAGCCGATGTCGAGGATGCGGTCGAGTTCCCCGGAGCCGGCGTCGAACTCGGCCTTCCGCTCGAACGGGTAGCCGGTGTAGGTGGCGCGGAGATCTTCAATGCTGAGCGGTTCGTCCTGGGTCTCGACGGTGAGCTCGAGGTAGCGCCACGTGCGCCAGTAGAGCGGCCGCCAGGTGTGCCGGGCGCCGTCGGCCTGGTAGATATCGGCATAGCCGGCGAACTCCTTGCCGTCGACCTCGTCACGGTTGCCCTTGCTTTGCGCATCGTCCCAGAGCGCCTCGGCGTAGCGCAGTTGGACGCGCGCGCCGTGGCCGCCGTTGACGATCATCTCGGGGTAACCGGTGGTCAGGTGGTTCTGGTCAAGGAGAAGCAGCGCCTTGGTGCGAGCGGGGATCTCGAGCGGCGCCCGCCCGTCGAGCCAGCCGTCGGGCGCCGCGATACCCTCCATCCGCCGGACGCGCGCCAGGCGGATCGGCGATTCCTCCATCAGCGGGATCGAGCGGGGCACCAGGAACCACGGGGTCTGCGAGTTCGGCGCGCCGCGCGGGGCGCCATTGCCGTGATACTCGGCCGGCCGCCACGCGGAGGCGTCGAAATCGGGCCGCTCCCAGCCCCACGGATACCGGGTCGCGTCGAGCTCTTCGCCCGGCGGAATCGCCACGTAGCCCCGGACCATCGCCATCGAGACCGGCAGCGGACGGTAGGCATCGTCCTGGATCGCCGTCCAGCCGCGGGGCGTGTTGACCACCTGTTCGGCATCGCCGTCGCCCTGCACCAGCAGGCCGGTGCGATAGGAGACCTGCGCCACGGCACGGTACTCGCCGTCATTCCACACCACCGCCGCCAGCACGTTGCGTCCGGCCTGGAGGTGCCGGGAGATGTCCACCGACTCGTAGCGCCAGTGCAGCAGATCGCCCCGCGCCGGTCCCCACACCACCCGCTCGCCGTTGACGAAGAGCTGGTACCGGTTGTCGGCCGTCACGTGAATGAGAAACGAAGCGGGCTTCGCGGCCAGCTCGAACGCTTTGCGGAAGTGATAGACGCCATAGCCGAACGAGTCAGCACCGGCGGGCGCGCACCAGGCCGCCGGCCAGCTTTCAGTGAGCAGCTTGGGATTAGCCCCAAAGAGAACCGGCGCACAGATCAGGAGAGCAGATGCGCCACGTGCGAAAAGCGGGATACCTGGAGGGCACATCCCATTGTAGATGCGGCGGATACCGCCGGCCGAGGTCCCGCGAGGCAGTATTCCGCGCGGCCCGGCGTCCCCATCCACCCTTATCGAACAACCAGAATTTACTAGGAATTTACAGCGTCAATTCACAATTTTTTCTTTTGGCGGCCGGCCGCATTGGTGCTATCCTGTCCTTACTGTTTTAGGATATTTCTAACAGGCGAAGCCCGCGAAGGAGGGGCCGCATGTCCGGGTAGCGAGCGAGGGGCTCGTCGGGTGCGGATTCCATTTGGCGGGCGTTTTTTTCTGGAGTTCAGCGTACATGTCAAGCCCTGGGACTGCGCCGCAGGACGATCCGGCGCGACACAGGTGGGCACGGCTGGAGGGGAAACCGTATCCTCTCGGCCAGACCTGGGTTGATTCCCAGGCGGCCTACAATTTCGCGGTTTATTCGGAAAACGCCGAGCAGGTCGTGCTGCTGCTGTTTTCTGAAGCCGACCTCGGCGCGCCCGCTTACGAGATTCCACTCGATCCATTTCGTAACAAATCGACTCGCGTCTGGCATGCTCGCGTCAAGGCAGCGGACGTTCCCACGGCCAGTTACTACGCCTATCGCGTTACCGGACCGGACGGAGCGTTCCACCGTTTCGATCCCGACAAGCTGGCCGTCGACCCGTTTGCCCGCTGCGTCTGGTTTCCATCGCAGTTCAGCCGGCCGGCGGCGAGCGCGCCCGGATCGAACATGGGCGAGGACCCCTGGCCCGGCTCCGTCAGGACAATCCGGCGCTCGATCGCCAGCCGGAGCCGCGGATCCGGCATGAAGCCGACCTCGTCATCTACGAAATGCATGTGCGGGGGTTCACCGCGTCGCCTTCCTCCGGCCTGGCGCCCGATCTGCGCGGCACCTTCGCGGGCATCGCCGAGCGGATCCCGTATCTCAAGGACCTCGGCGTGACTGCGGTCGAATTGATGCCGATCCATCAGTTTGACCCCGGCGAAAACAACTACTGGGGCTATAACCCGCTCTTCTTTTCTCCCGCATTCGCGCTATGCCCGCCAGCCGTTGCGCGCGCGGGAGGAGTTCCGCGAGATGGTGGGACGCGCTGCACGCCGCCGAAATTGAAGTCTATCTTGACGTCGTCTACAACCACACCGGCGAGGGTCCGGTGGCTGGACCGCGTTACAGTTTGAAGCTGTTCGACAATGCCACTTACTATGCGCTGAACCCGGCCACCGGCGAGATATATGAACTTCACCGGCACGGGTAACAGCCTGAACTCCGCCAACCGGGCGGTGCGGCATTGATCGTTAACAGCCTGATCTACTGGGTGCGCGAGATGGGTGTCGACGGCTTCCGGTTCGACCTCGCGTCGGTGTTCGCCCGTAACCCGGATGGCTCGATCAATACGAACGATCCGCCGATCTTCGGCCAGATCGCCGCCGAGCCCGAACTGCAGGGCGTACGGCTGTTCGCCGAGCCCTGGGACGCGGCCGGCGCCTATCAGCTTGGGGAGAGCTTCGCCGGCAACACCTGGCGCCAGTGGAACGGTAAGTACCGCGACACGATCCAGCGGTTCCTAAGAAGCGAGCCCGGCCTGGTAGCCGAGATGATCACGCGATTTTATGGGAGCGACGACCTGTTCCCCGACGACCCGCCGGATTCCTACCGCCCGTACCAGAGCGTCAACTACGTCGTCTCGCATGACGGCTTCACCATATACGACCTGGTCTCCTATGACAAGAAGCGCAACCAGGCCAATGGCGAGAACAACACCGACGGGGCGAATGAGCCAAGCTGGAACTCGGGCTTCGAGGGTGACGACGGGGTTCCGGACGACGTCCTGGCGCTGCGCCGCCAGCGGATCAAGAACTTCTTCGCGCTGCTGATGACGTCGAACGGGACGCCGATGTTCCGCATGGGCGACGAGTTCGCCCAGACGCAGGGCGGCAACAACAACCCGTATAACCAGGACAACCAGACCAGTTGGCTCGACTGGACCCGCCTCGAGGAGAATGCCGAGATCTTCCGTTTCGTCCGCGGCATGATCCGGTTCCGGCGGGATCATCCGTCGCTCAGCCGGTCGACCTTCTGGCGGGGCGACGTGAGCTGGTTCGGGGTCGACGGTCCGCCGGACCTGAGCTTCGGCTCGCGCTCTTTTGCCGCCTCGATTCGCGGCGCCGCGGAGAACGACGTCGACATCTACGTGATCGTGAACTCGTACTGGGAGAGTCTCGATTTCAGAGTGCAGGCGCCGGGGAACTGGAAGGTTGCCGTGGATACGGCCCAGCCGTCGCCGGACGACATTCGTGAGCCGGGGGCGGAGCCGCCCCTCGCGGGTGACGTCTACACGGCGGGCCCCCGGTCGGTGACTGTTCTAATCGGCGACTAAGTGAGGGAACACCCGGGCGCCGACCCGGGTGACGTAATAACCCGTTGAAGGAAGGCCGCGCCGGGTCTGCGCGGTGCACGGGATCAACAGAGGGCAAGGAGGGGATAGATGTCGAATGCCGCCACAGCGCTGGCTCCGGACCCGGCATTGCCGCCGGTGTTTCGGAAGAGCGACCAGTACTACCTCAATAACTGCACAAAGTATCTCAGCCGGGGCGCGGCCGCCGGCGGGCAGGCCAGCGGTGCGACCAACCAGAGCGAAGTCGCCGAAGCTTGGCGGTTCCCGGTCATCGACACGCTGGCGGCCAACGGGGCCGCCGACCCGGAACGCAACTTAGTAACCTTTGTCTTCGATGCGAGAGGGACGGATCTGGCGAGCGCACCCGCCGTGGTGGGGACCTTCGCCCCGCTCTATCTGCCGATGCCGCTCACGCCGGTCCTATTCGGCGGCGAGGAGACCGGTTACTACGCGCTCTCGGCCGGGATCCCGAAGGGTGAGCTGCACCTGTACCAGTTCCTCGTGAACGGTAAGTACATCCTCGACCCGGTCAATCCGCAGCAGAAGACGCTCGAGAACGGCCGGACCTGGTCGTGCTTCTTCACCGAGGAGTATCATCGCCCGGTCAGCTTCGAGCTGTGGGAATTACGGCTCCTGCAACGGCTCACGGACCAGGTACTCCCGTTCCGCACGCCGGCGGCCGAAAACTTCCTGAACCGTTACTTCTTTCAGCTCGACGCGGTACAGCGGGCCAAGACCTATCGTTTCGACGAGTCAATCGGCGAGGTGAACCTGATCGACAAGCTCGTCGCCCGCCAGGAGCGGCACCACCTGGCCGACTACAAGATCTGCCTCGACATCATCGACCGGCTCCTGCGGCAGCGCAATCCGGTGCTCGAGCCCGAGGCGATGCCGGTGGAGATGTTCAACCAGCTCTATGACGAGATGGCGAGCGGCAGTGTCCCCGGCTGGGACTACGGCCGCTACGGGAATCCCAGTTACTTCCTGTACCTGTTGCGACGGCACAGCATCATCGCGGCCTTCGCTCATCCCAAGCACGGCGGCAACATCGACGGCGCCGGTTGGGCTTATCTCGCGGAGCGCTACGCCGGTAAGTTCAACTGGCGCGCGGCCATCGAGAAGCCTTTGGGCACCAACGAAGACTACATCGGCTAAACGAGGGAGGCGGAATGCAGGAACAATTCGACATCGTAATCATCGGCAGTGGAGCCGGCGGCGCTCCCATCGCCAACGAACTGACCAAGGCGGGCAAGTCGGTCCTGGTGCTTGAGAAGGGTCCACTGATTAGCCCCCAGTATCTCGAGCCCGACGGGTCGAGCGAGTTCAAGCGCGACGAGATGGTCTCCGACGGCCCGGAGAAGCGGATCAACGTCCCCGGCGTCGTCAACAACGGTGGCGGCTACTACAGCAGCCACGTCGAGCCGGACCTGAACGACGAACCGCACGTCTACGCCGACGGCGGCCAGGACAAGGCGACCATCGAAGGTTACACCGCCCAGGTGGTCGGCGGCGGCACCCAACTCTACGGAGGCGTCTCCCTGCGCTTTACGGCCACCGACCTCCGCCTCGCCACCTTCAACGCCGGGCGCACCGACCTCCAGAACGACCCGAACGGCGATGTCGAACGCGAGGCCCGCGATTGGCCCATCAGCTACGACGATCTCGAGCCGTACTACCTGAAGACCGAGCGCCTCGTCGGCCTCAACGGCACCGTTGCCAACCAGCAGAAGCGCTTCAGCGCCGACGAATACCATCCGCCGCTTCAGCCGAACCCGATCAGCGCGTTCGCCAAGGACGGCATGGAGGAACTCGGCCGCCGCGTGGCCAACGGGAACGGCAATGGCCCGGTGATGCCCTACCGTACGCCGCTCGCCGTCATCACTCGCGACCATGCCCCGAGCGGCCGCAAGATGCCCGCCGATCCGGAGTCCGCCAAGACGAGCTACGTGAACCGCTTCGGCGATCCGCTGGGGCTGAAGTCGAGCACATGGGTCTCGCTGCTCGCGCCGATCCGCAATGAGCCGAACTTCGAGATCCGCTGCAACTCGATCGTGACCCATCTCGAATCGGCCAACGGCAAGGTCGGCCGGGTCCACTACCTGGACCCGGCGATGAAGGAGCGGACCGTCGAGGGCAAGATCGTCGTCGTCGCCTGCTCGGCGATCGAATCGATCCGCCTGCTCAAGCTCAGCGGCCAGCTCGACCCGGCCTTCGACCAGCGCGTCCACCAGGGCAAGAGCCCGGACCAGGCGCTGCTCGGCAAGTACTTCCTGACGCACTGCTTTGGCGGAGCCCGCGCGGTGATGCCCGGCCGCTTCGACAAGTCCGAGGCGCTCGACGCCGACTGGGCCACGGACTGCTGCGCCACCGACGACTTCCTCCGCTCGAACGGCCTCTGGGCCGGCGGGGCCATCTACAACAACACCTCCGACCAGGCGCTGCCCATCTCCCTGTTCCGCACCCACGGCAGCCAGGACCTCGACACCCTGTGGAACGGCTTCGCCGGCAACACATCCCTCCGCGGCCAGGGCGTGATCGACTTCCTCGACCGCGAGTTCGGCCGCGGACTCTCGGTCAGCTTCATGGCCAACCAGGTGCCGCTATTCAGCAACCGCATCGAGCTGCACCCGACGGTGAAAGACAAGTGGGGCCGGCCGGTCGCCTACATCCGCAAGGACTGGCACAGCCACGACGTCTACCTGATGAATGTCTTCGCCCAGCAGTGCGGCAACGTGCTGCGCTACGGCGGCGACCCGGTGAACCGCAACTATCCGCTCGAGGGCCAGGGCGCCATCTACATGGCCGGCAACGCCCGCGCCCGCATGGCCAACCACATCCTGGGCGGGGCACGGTTCGGCACCGACCCCAATGATTCGGTGCTCGACGCGAACTGCCGCCACTGGGAGTTCGACAACCTCTACTTGACCGATGGCAGCTTCATGCCGACCTCCGGCGGCGGCAATCCGACGCACACCATCGAGGCCAACTCGTTCCGAGTCGCCGATCACCTGAAAGGAGAGCTCTAGCGTATGAATCCGCAATTCGATGCGATCCATGACCGGCCGGAAAACGAGATTTTCCGGGTCGTCTTCTTCCCGGACCGGATCTACCACGCCCGCTATTCTGAACGCGACGCGGAGCACGCGCTACCGCTACAACGTTCGCGAGGTCCGCGGCAAGACGGACATCATCGTTCTTCGCGGCGAGGTCTACCTCGATGGCGCCTTCTATGCGAACTTCATCCGCTTCGAGTACCGCGCCGGGCGCCTGACCGAGGTGGCTCGAGAAGCCGGCCGCTTCGTCCGCGACGAGCTGATCGCGAGGGTGCGTCTCGACCTCGATAACAACGGTCCGCAGGCCGACGTCAAGCTCCACTACTGTCCGTGGATCGACGCCCACCAGGTCGAGATCTGGCAGACGCTCGAGCCGCCGGGCAACTCGACCCACGACATACAGGTGCTCGACATGATGGGCCGCTCCGGCTCGATCACGCGGGTCCGGGCGTTCGATCCGTACCTCCAGGAAGTGAAGAGCTTCGAGACCCTGTCGATCGCCTTCCGCGAAAGCGACGTTGATATCCCGCTCGGCTACCAAATCAACAATCCGCAGTGGGACAACAACTTCCTGCGCTCCCATCAGGTGCCGAACACGCCCGACCCGAGCTCGGATCAGAACACGGTGAACGACGGCAGCTACCTGATCACCTTCCGCCGCGGCTGGTACTTCGACATCAGGGACGTAGCGCCGGTCCGCTATCGCAACGCGCTGCTCGAGGATGGGGATCCGGAGCGCCGCGACGACAACATCGTCGAGATGAAGTGGGTGATCCAGCGGGAACTCGCCTCCTCGCTGGTCTACTTCCACGAGGTCACCGTCCAGCCCGGCTGCGTCGAAGGCACCCACCGCCACATCGGCTCCGAGGAGCTGTACTTCATCACCGAGGGTGAGGGCACCGTCTACATGGGCTTGAACGACGATCCTAACCTGGCCGCCTTCCCCGTGGTGACCCGCAACATCTTCGGACTCGGTCCCATCGAGTGCCACGCGCTGCCGGCCTCACCCGGCAAAGGCATCTTCACCAAGAGCGGCGGCATCCACGGCATCCGCAACACCGGCACCCAGCCGCTTCGATTCGTAGCTTTCGGCTACCAGACCAGTTAGGAGCCAAGGGGACAGCAGACTACTCTGTTTCCGACGCCGAAATGCCGGCAAGTAAGTTCGTTTCACGGTGGACAGAGCGGTCTGTCCCCTTTTCCCTAGAGGAGGAATCCGACATATGGAACTCATTCACACGGACGCCGTCTTTCAGGTCCCCCAAGGCACCCAGCCGAACTACGAGGCCTCGAATCCGCTGCTCAACCTGATGTCGATCATCGAGGGCTTTGGGCTCGCCGCGGAACGGGAGTTCTATCTCCAGCGCAGTCTGCAGTACCTCGTACCGTTCGACTTCCTGGAACTCTACGGCCCGTCCGGCGGGGACTTCCAGAACCTCGACCCGGCCACGCAGGACAACAAGGTCGACTTCCAGAAGCAGAACCTCAAGCAGTTCCGCACCACCGATACGATGTTCGTGCGGGGATGGGTCTCGACCAGCGTCTGGACGGGGCCGTTTCTGAAGATCTCCTACCGCGGCGGTCCGGACTCGAAGCTCTCGGAGGTGACCAACCATCAGCTCGGGCCCTCGATCCGGTGCTGGGTGCGGATTCAGTCACGGGAGTCGAGTCCTCCGCTGGTGCTGCCGTACAATCCGGCTACCGACCGGTACGAGATCGAGCTATGGGGCTATCCGGGCGGCGATCTGCGGGCGCAACTCGATGCCAAGGGGCAGGCGGCCTTCGACGCGGGTCTCATCGTAGCGCGCCCGGACCTGGTGCCAGGCAGCATCACGGATTTCGCGCGCGACGGCCTCGATGATCGGTACATGATCGACGTCGCGCCCGACAACGCCATGCACCCGGTCTTGCCGCTGCACATCGAAACCGCCTTCGCCAACCAGGACCTCTCCGTCTGGGACTCGCAAGGCGGGGCTAACTACCACTACGAATTCAACATGGTCTTCCGCGGCTGGAATCACTACCTCGCCGTGGGCGTCAGTCCCAACCCGCATGGCGGCGTGGGCTTCCTGCACTATCGCAATCTGCTGTCGAACTACGGCCGCTATGGCGGGCGCAATGAGCTGGGGCGCGTGGTCGAGCCCTGGATGCTTGGCGCCACCGGCGTCAAGCCGTCGCAGACGTCCTTTGAGCCGTACTTCACGGTGGACTACATGGATCTGCACATCCTGAAGGGCGACTGCGGCATCGGCCTCCACCGTCACCGCGACAACTCCGAGATTTTCTTCATGATGGACGGCGAGGCGATGATGGTGGTCGGCGACTGGGCCAGGCAGCCGCAGCGGGAACGATGCCTGGAAGCGCGGTCGATGCAAAGCGGCGAAATGGCGATGCTCCGGGGCGGCAACTTCCACGGCCTGCTCAACATGATGGACAACGACATCTCGCTATTCATGTTCGGCGGCTATGACTGAGGTTGGCCGTGCCGGCTTCTCGCGCCGGCGATTGGGGTCGGGGCAGGCGGAACCACCTGCCCCACGGGCCACCCACTAGCGTAGTGCGTCGCAGATTTTGATCAGTAACAACGAAGGCCGTGGACGGCTCCCCCACCGTGCCGCAACTGAAAAGGAGCGTAGTGCATCGCGCCAAAGGACTTCTCGATGTGCTTGCTCACGCGCGGCACAATGGCGAGTGCCACCTATCGTCCGCATTGGTCGTGTTTCTTACGACGCAGTACACTAGATTAGAAGTATGCTCATCGCCTTCCTGCTGCTGGCGAGCGCCATGAACTGGGTCCCGGCGCGCTGGATGACCGCGGACGTCTCTTCGCTCGAGTTAGTGAAAGACACTCCCATCAACTGTCTGCTCCTTGAGCGGCCGCACTGGGATCGCTCGTTCGCCGAAGCCGCACGTAATTTCGGAATCGCGACGTTGGGAATCGTCACCCCCACCGACAAAGCCGACACGATCGACGCGGCGCAATCGGCGCGCCTGACGGGCGTCGTTCTGGAAGGCACCTTCGAGCCGGCCGCCGTCGCCGAACTCCACCAAGCCGCCCGCGACGCCAACCTCGAAGTAGTCGACCTCCGCGAGCGCACCAGCATTGACCTCAATGATCGCGAGCCCGTCGTCGGCACCTATCAAGGCGTCTGGCCCGGCGTCCATACCACCGAGGACGGCGCCGCCAAGGCCGCTCCCACCGGCGCGCCGTGGATCGACACCAACTCGGGCTTCCTGCGATTCGTCCACGCCACCAGCGACGCCACCTGCTGGATCGGCATCCGTCCGCCGACCAGCGAGATCGTCAAGCCGACGCGGTATTTGCAGGCCATCGGCGATGCCGCCATGGTCGGCGCCCGCTGGGTGGTGGCCGTGACGCCGGAGTTCTCCACCCGCCTGCTCGCTCGCGAGGAGGCGGCCCTGGCCGCCTGGAAGCGGATCGGCGCCGACCTCCGGTTCTGGGAGCAGCATCGCGCCTGGACCCGTTACCCACCCGCCGGGCAACTCGCCCTGATCCAGGACATCGACAGCGGCGGCCTGCTCTCGAACGGCATCATCGACATGCTGTGCGCCCGCCACACGCCGCTCCGGACCGTGCCCCGCGCCGAGCTAGGCGAGCCCGTCATCGAGGGAACCAGCACCGTCCTCAACATCAATCCGCCGGCGCTCGACGCCGAACAGCAGGAGTTTCTGCGAGGCTTTGCCCGGCACGGTGGCACGTTGCTCACCGCACCGCCGGGCTGGGAGATGCAGCAGAACCCCGGCCAGTTCACCGTGAGCGAGAAAGACGTCGACACGCTCGAGAAGATCTGGCACGGCATCAACATGACCATCGGCCGGCAGAACCTCGGCGTGCGGCTGTTCAACGTGGCCACGATGCGCTCGGAGCTCGTCTCGGCCCCCGACGGTGGACAGGTGCTACATCTGCTCAACTACTCGGACTATCCCATGGAGAACATCACCGTGCGGCCGATCCTGAAATTCACCAGAGCGACGCTATACCTGCCGGACGTTGAGCCGGCCGATCTCGAGATCTTTGAGAACGGCGAGATCGACATCGAGCGCGTCGCCTCCGCCGCCATCGTCGTACTCGAGGGACCGGCTGGCCAGGCTACGGCCACTGGAGGTCACTAATCGAGTATGCTGGATGTCGCCATGCGACTCCTGTTACTGCTTGTCCCCTTCCTTCTGGCCGCCCAGACCGAGACGACCTACGAAGGCCTCCCGGCGATTGATCTGGCCAATAACCGGATTACTCTTACCGTCACGATTCGAGGTGGTGTGATGACCCACCTCGTCCTCAACGACGATGCAGAGAAGATGAGTCCCCTCTGGGAACCCATCCGGATGGCTCGTGAAAACGGTCGGGAGCAGAGCGCCACGATGCTGGGACACTTCCCCTGTGTCGACGGATTCGGCCAAGCGTCGCCGGAGGAGAATGAGGCCGGCATGCCGTTCCACGGTGAGGCGTACTTGAAGGACCTGGAGGTGCTCGAGTCCGGCAAGTCGGGCGACACGACCACCCTCCGGATGCGTGCCGAGCTGCCGATCGTCCACGAGGTGTTCACCCGCACCTACCGGATAGTGGACGGCGAGCAGGTGATCTACGTCGACAGCGAGGTCGAGAGCCAGCTCGGCTTTGACCGTCCGCTCGTCTGGGGCGAGCACGCGACGATCTCTTCGCCGTTCCTCGCGCCGGAAGTCACCGTGGTCGATCTGTCGGCCGCCCGCTCACAGGTCCGTCCAAGACCGGGACCGAGCAGGGGGCGTCATCGCTTGGACGCGGGCAAGGATTTCACCTGGCCGATGGCGCCGGGCGCGGAGGGCGGCCTGGTGGATATCCGCAGCGCGCCCGCCAACCCAGGGTCGATGGACCACACCACCAACCTCCTGGACCCGAACCGCCGGCTCCAGTTCGTGACCGCGCTCAACCTGGAGAAGCGGCTATTGCTCGGCTACGTGTTCCGCACCGAGGATTTCCCGTGGGTACAGACCTGGGAGAGCTACATGTCGAGTTCGAGCCTGACTCGCGGCCTCGAGTTCTCGACCCAGCCCTACGATGTGCCACGGCGCGAATCCATCGGCCTGGGTAAGATGTTCGACACGCCGACGTTCCGGTGGCTGTTCGCGAATTCGAAGGTCGCGACGAGCTTCGTGATGTTCTACACGCGCGTGCCGGAGGGCTTCCTCAAAGTGGACAACGTCGAAATGCGCGACGGGCAGATCATCCTGGAAGACTGGGGAGCGGACAAGACCGTGACGCTCTCCGCGCAACGGCCGCTGTAAGCCGGAAGAGGTTCCCTGCTATTGGGCCGCGACGTTGAGGGAGTCCCCATGGCTCGGGCGGGCCACCCAGAAGGGGATGAAAGTCGCGGCGGACTTCCATCGCCATTCTTGCGCCGAAGGCGACAGCAACACTCGTGCGAGCCGTGTTGGCATTTCTTGCCAACGCCAGACGTCGGACCGCCACCGTCTGACGCCAGCGGCCCAAGACTTCCATCGCTGGGTAGCCCGCCGGGACATCCAGACTCCCTCACGGTCGCGGCCCGGCAGCCGTGACCGAAGTCCCACCAACCCCGGCTGTACACTAGGTACAAATGCTGCTCGCCCTCGACGTTGGCAACACCAACATCACTATTGGAGTCTTCCAGGACGGCGCCCTGGCGCATCGCTGGCGGCTCCGCACCAACCTCGACCAGACCGAGGACGAATGGGGCATCCTGCTCCGCAACCTCTTCTCGCTCGCCTCGCTCGATTCGTCCCAGATCGACGGCGTGATTATCGCGAGCGTCGTTCCGCCGCTCGACTCGTCGCTCTCGGACATGAGCCGCCACTACTTCCAGCGTGAGCCCGTCTTCGTGACCCATGAGACCGACACCGGACTCCGCATCGCCTACGACAACCCGAGCGAAGTGGGCGCCGACCGTATCGTCAACTCCGTGGCCGCCTACCGCAAGCTCGGCGGTCCGTGCATCGTCGTCGACCTCGGGACCGCCATCACCTTCGATGCCGTCTCCGCCGACGCGACGTATCTCGGCGGTGTGATCGCGGCCGGCATCGGCATCTCGGTCTCGGCACTGTTCGCCAAGACGGCCCGCCTGCCGATGGTCGAATTCCGCCAGCCCGCCAAGCTGATTGGCACCAACACCGTCGGCAGCATCCAATCGGGCCTCTACCACGGCGCCATCGCCATGATCGACGGGATGATCGAACGGCTGACGAACGAGCTCGGGCCTGAGACGCGCACCATCGCCACCGGCGGCCAGGCCGGCCTGATCCTGCGCGGCTCCCGCTACCTCACCAAGGCCGACGACAATCTTACCTTGCAGGGACTCGAAATCATCTGGACACGTGTGAGGAAAGGCTCGTGACCCAAGCCGAGGAACCCTGGGCCGGGAACTACTTCAACTATTTCACCGAGATCGAGGAACGGTTCCAACGGGCGCGCGGCACCGGGCTGTTCCTGCTATCGCCGCTCGACTGGGCACTGATCGAAAGCTGGAAGAACGCCGGCATCCCGCTCGAGGCAGTGCTGCGAGGCATCGACGCGGCCTTTGAGAAGTGGCGCTCCCGCAAGCCGACGGCCCGGATCCGCACCATCAACTCACTCGCCTACTGCACACAGGCGGTGATTGACGAAGCCGAGGCGATGGCCGGGGTCGAGCAGAAGAAGCCTGCCCGCGAGGTCGAGCCGCCATTCACCATCGAGGCCTTGCGCGAGCACCTGGAAACAGGCCTCGCGGCCTTGCAGGGCCGTGAGGAGTACGCGACTGTCGCCGCCGCGCTCTCGAAGATCCTCGACACGATCGAGGATCACTACAACGACCTCGAGGAGCTCGAGCAGAGGCTCACGGCGCTCGAGGAGAAGCTGTCGAGCATCGCCCGCATTCACCAGACCGAGGAACAGCTCTTCGAAGCCCGCCGCGGCCTGGATCGCCAACTGAAGCCCTATCGCGGCAAGATGTCGGCCGAACAACTGGCGATGCTCGAAAAGCAGTACCTCGAGCGTCAGCTCCTCGAGTCGGCCAATCTCCCGCGGCTGAGCCTGTTCTATGTAAGGTAGGGCAGACGTGGAGCAAGTCGCCGGACTTGCGGCGCCGGCAGTCATGTCGGCGGATAGGAGTACCGGCAGGCGGCGCCGCCAGCCGCACGCTCCGTGATACCGTGGACTGGTGGCGACCCTTAGTCTGGGAGCAACGGCCGCCCACCCCCGGCTTTCCTCTAACTGGATCATCGGCCGTGCGGCCGACCTCGGCCTTGTCATCGGCAGCACTCTCGCCGGTTACGTTCTGCTCGCGCTACATCTGGCGGTAGGCGTTCCGGCGCTGTGGCTGTGGTGGATCTGGTCCGTCGGCTTTGACGGAACGCACATCTTCGCCATGGCCAGCCGGACGTTCTTCGACCGCGAGGCCCGCGAGCGCGATGGGAAGCTCCTCTACCGGAGCCTGGCCTTTTTCTTTCTGATCGGCCCGTTGATGGTCCTCGGCGGATGGAAGGGCTGGCTGGCGCTGCTGGTGGGCGTCTGGGCCTACTATCACGTGGTGCGGCAGCACTTCGGCTTCCTGATGCTCTACAAGGTCCGCAACAACGACCTCGCCGCTGTCGACAATCGCTGGGACGCCCGCCTGCTCTATGGCATGCTGATCTTTCCGCCCTTCCTGCGCTTCTTCGTGCATCACCCCGAGGAGTTGGGTCTGCCGAAGGGCGCCGCGCTGGGCAGTCTCTCGCCCATGGTCGAGCCGGCACTCTGGCTGGGAATCGGCCTGCTCGCGGCCGGCTATCTTGACCGGCAGTGGCGCCGCTGGCGGGCGGGCGATGCCGTGAATGTCCCGAAGCTCCTCCTGCTCGCCGGCGTCACGTCACTACATTGGGCGACGTTCCGGTTCCTGAGCTGGCAGGCGGCCGTGCCCACCGTAACAATTGTTCATAACCTTCAGTACCACGCGATCGTCTGGTTCCATAATCGGAACCGGTACGCCGCCCAACCCGACGGGCGCCGGCGATTTGGCCGCATCCCCGCGGTGGTGAGCCGGAACCTGCCGGCGTACGTGGTGCTCGGGCTGGCCTTCAGCCTGCTCTATCGCGTTCCAGGCTATCAGCTTGGCCAGTGGTCCGACCTCGCCTTCGGCTTTTTCGCCGGGTTCGGCCTGACCCACTATTACGTGGACGGCAAGATCTGGCGCATCCGGAACGATCCCGGCCTCCGCCAGGCGCTCGGCCTCGAAGACAGGGCACGGTAGAGGCCGGGGCCAGTGTTGTACAATGCCCGTGCCCGCCATTACCTGGATAGAGAGGACTCGATATGCGTATGCGTTTCACTCCTTGCCTCGTCGCAATCGCGCTCGTGGCGCTCGGCGTCCCAGCCGTTGCCGCGGACCCGATCAACCTGCTCGCCGGTGGCGACCTGTCCCAGTGGACAACCTTCATCTGGGACAACGACGCCCAGAAAGAAGACACCACAACTCCGATGTCCGATATCTGGACCTTGGAAGACGGCGTCCTGATGTGCAAAGGCCAGCCCCAGGGCTTTCTCAGGACCAAAGCCGAGCACGAGAACTACCGGCTAGCGGTCGACTGGCAGTGGCCCGCCGGCACCCAACGCGCCAATAGCGGTGTGCTGGTCCACGTGACTTCGGGATTCTCCTGGCGTTTTTGGCCGGTCTGCATAGAAGTGCAGCTTGGCATGGGGAGCGCCGGCGACCTGGTATCACTGGGCACGACCCTGGATGTTCCGAATGCGGAGACGCGCAAGCGGGGCAACATCAATGCCAACCTCACCGATGACTCGGAGAAGCCGGCCGGGGAGTGGAACCACCTCGAGGTTCTCTGCCAGGGCAACGAAATCACGGTCTGGGTCAACGGCGATCTTGTGAATCACGCCACCAATGTCAGCCGGTCCAAGGGCTGGATCGCGCTGCAGTCGGAGGGCAACGAGGTTCACTTCCGCAACATCATGCTCACGCCGCTCGACTAGCAGGGAGGGTATGATGCGAGCTCTGGTTGCGGTTGCGGTAACCATCGGTGTTCTGGCGGCTACGTTGGCGGTGGCGCAGCGCGGCCGGTGGCGGGGTTCGTCGCGAGGCGTTCCCGAGTATGAGACGCGGGCCCGGAACGTCGCCGAGCAGCGTATCCTGGATACGATCCACAAAGCCGCCGGGAACAACGAAACGTATTTGAGCATTCCCCCCGCCGACGGGCGCATGCTGCGGCTGCTGACCGAAGCGGCCAATGCGCAGCATGTTGTCGAGATCGGCACCTCGACCGGCTACTCCGGCCTCTGGTTCTGTCTCGCGCTCGAGGCGACCGGCGGCAAGCTCACCACGTTCGAGTACAACTCCGGCCGCGCCGCCGAAGCTCGCGAGCACTTCCGGCAGGCCGGCGTCGACGACCGGGTCACGGTGATCGAGGGCGACGCTCACGTGAATGTCAGCCGGCTCGAGGGTCCCATCGACGTGGTCTTCATCGATGCCGACAAGCAGGGCTACACCGACTACCTCGAGAAGCTGCTACCGCTCGTCCGGCCCGGCGGGCTGCTGCTGGCCCATAACGTCGGCCTGGCCGGTGTCGACGCCTACGCCGACGCCGTCACCAGCAACCCCGATCTCGAAACGGTCTTCTATATGGAAGGTGGCGGATTGGCGGTCTCAGTAAAGAAACGATAGGACAAACGGCCGGGCCTGTAGGACGGACATCCATGTCCACGGCCCCCAGGCCGGCCGTCTGTGGCGAACTCTGGAGATCGGCAAACAGCGTGCGCGGGCGTGGACGCCCGCCTTACATTGGGCTCGGCGAAAGCGCGGTGCCTCAGCTGCGCGGCCCGGCACGACAGGTCATGGGCAACCCCGCACGCTACATCCGCAAGCGGAGCGGTTTGCCGGATTCGTACAGCGCGATCCTGGCTCTGAGCGCCTGTGTCATCGCCTGCGCGTCGGCGGTACCGGCGATGAGATCGATCGCCCGTTGCACCGTTTGGATCGCCTCCGGAAACCGCCCTTCCTCGGCATAGGCCGCGGCCAGGGTGTCGAGCACAACCGGCTCGCGCCCGCCCGACAATCGGAGGGCACGCTCGGCCAGTTGGACCGCCTCGGCGCCATTCCGGATCGAGTCGTCCGGCGCGGTAGCGAGCAAACGGGCCACCTGGTCCAGGGTTTCGAGCTGGTTCGGATCGCCCGCCAGCACGGCGCGCCATTCAGACAACGCCTCGGCCAGCCGGCCGTTCTCGAAGTAGATCCGGCCCAGATGGAAATGGGCCTCGGAGAAGCCGGCGTCGACGGCGAGCGCCTTCTTGAACTGCGCCACCGCCTTGTCCGTTTCTCCGGTCTCCAGCAGGACGAGTCCGAGATTGCTCTGCGCCTCGGCGGAGTTGGGCGTCAGCTCGGCGACCTTCTGGAAATGAGGCAGCGCCTCCGGCACCTTGCCGACTCCGGCCAGCGCCAGCGCCAGGTTCTCATGCACGGATGCCGACTCGGGACCGGAAGCAAGGGCCTTCTCGAAATAGGGAATCGCCTCGTCCATGTGGCCCGATCCGGCCAGCGCCATGCCGAGGTTGTTGTTGGCCTGGGCGTGGTTGGGATCGAGTTCGAGGGCCTTGCGGTAATGGGCGATCGCCTCGTCCGGCTTGCCCGCCTTGGCCAGCAGATTCCCGAGGTTGTTGTGGACCTCCGGATAATCCGGCTGGATCTCGAGCGCCTTCTGATAGCGGGCGATCGCCTCGTCCGACTTGCCCGCCTTGGCCAGGGCCAGGCCGAGGTCGTTGTACACCTCGGCATAGTCCGGCTTGATCTCGAGTGCCTTCTGGTATTCGGCAATCGCTTCGTCGACTCTCCCGGCCTCGGCCAGGGCGATGCCAAGGTTGTTGTGGGCCTCCGCATAGCCTGGTTCGATTGCCAGCGCCATCCGGGTCTGCTCGATCGCATCGCTGATGCGTCCGTTCTGAATCAGCGCGCCGGCCAGGTACAAGTGCGGCGGGCGGCGTCGTCGGGGGCCAGATCGACCGCTTATCCGACCCTCGAGGGCGGCCTTGTAGTCTCCCTTGTCGGTCGCCTCCCAGGCGAGGTCGAACTCCCTGTAAAAGTCGACGGCCGGCATGTCGATTTTCTGCAGCCGCCCTCCGGCGGGATATTCACGAACTCGGGAATGTTCACCGCGCGGTTGGCCGCCGTCGGCGTTCTCGATCAGGATCGGCCGGGCTGTCGCGTGCCTTCCTCATCGAGGTGGGTGAGATACATCTGCGTGTAAGGCGAACCGGCTCTTCGAGGAGAAGACAAGCCAACGGCCGTTCGGCGAGAAGCTGTGCCAGGAGTTCATCAGCGGCGTGTTGCATCGCAGCCGCGCGCCTTCCCGCCCTCGGCCGGGACGATGTAGAGCTGGCTGTCGGGGCGCATCAACTGGCCGTTGCGGCCTGACGAAGACGATCCAGCGTGCCGTCGGGCGAGACCTTCGGGAAGCTGTTGCTCATGCCGTTCTCCGAGGCGCCGGCGATGGGTTCCGGGCGTTCCGCCTTTGCCCTCGTTGAACGGGATCCGGTAGAGGTCGAACTGGATCTGGGTCTCGTTCGGATCGTTGGCGTACTTGGCCAGCTTGGCGTCCCGGCGGGTAGGGGTCCTTCGCCTGGGCTCTGGCGAAGACGATGTACTTGCCATCGGGACTCCAGACGGCGTCGCGTGTGGACGTATCGCGGGATCATCGGCGCCCGGCAGCGGCTGCAGGATGCCCGTCTCCCGGCTGTACCAGGCGAGGATCCCGCGGGTCGGGTAGAAGACCTGGAGGAACCGGTAGTCCTTGAAGTTGGCCGAACGTAGAAGTTGCGGCCGCGGGCTCTTGCGGGTTTTGGGTCCGCCCAGACCCGGTCCCTTGATCATGGTGACGACGAACTGGCCGTCCGGGTGAGACCTGCGACATGAAGCCGAGCCGCATGGTCCCTGTCATGCTTGCCCCGGAAGGTGCTCCACTCAATCACGTCCTTGGTGCCGATGGGCATGTCCGGCTTGATCGGAGCCAGCGTGTACAGGCCCTTGTCGTTCTTCGGGCCGTCCAGATCCATCCCCAACGTCTTGCCGTCGGCGGAGAAGGAGTGACAGTTGGCGCAGGTGTGCAGCCCCTCCATCATCACGCGGCTGCGCTGTTGGCGATGTCGCGCAGGCGCCAGGCGATCAGCGGCACGGCATCCTTGGCCAGCGGCTTGATGACGCCCTTCTCGACTTCCGAGGGCATCAGCGGCACGTCGCGGTAGAAGATGGGCGCGCCCACCGGATCGAGCGATGTTTCGATACCGACCGAGGCGGTCGATACGGCGGACTCCCGAGCGTCACTCCGAAATCCGGTTATGGTCACCGTGGCCTTCCGGCCGGCCGAGCGTTCTTTGATCGCTGCCCACGTCGCATCGTCCGGTTGCCAGGTGTGGGAGACGGCTTGTTCTGGTGTCAGCTTCGGGAGTTCGTTGGTATCGGATAGGGCGCGCCGGTCGATCTCACCGACTTTCATCAGCTCGCCGCGCGATTCGACACGAATACTGTCCGACCCGTCGTTGAACTTGACTTCGATCCGCCAGAGGTCCGTGCCGTCATTGGCATCCCGCCACAGAAAGGTCGGAGCCGCGATATCGGGCGGGAAGATAGACCCGTCCTGAGGATAGTCGATCGTGATCGTGGCGGATTCGTCGGCGGCGGATAGTGCCACCGCACCCGCGACGACCAGGGTCAACAGAGACAAACCTAGCCGCTTCATTGCATCCCCCAGTACTGAACAGGCCCCGCGCGGCGGCTCTCGTCGTCCGGAGCGTCACCCTTTTCGCCGGGCCAGACCGCGCAGACCCCATCGCCATGCACGGAGTTTTGTCTTACGCTACACTCCCGCCGGTCATGCCTTCCAAGCGGAAGACACACCAAGCTGGGGATTACGGGCCTCGTCCCACCATGCGGCCAGGAAGAGCCCATTCGAATCGAAACCGCCGACACCGACGCGCAGGCCAGCCGACTCAATAGTCGAGGTACGCACGTGTTCGCTCGGCAAGAGTCGTTCCCCGGTGGCCACGCAGTGCCCCATTACGGTGTAGATCACCACGCGGGCCTCCGGGACCTCCTGGTGTTCGCCGATGAGCGGGGCCTGCTCGCTCCAGCACTTCGCCGCCGATCCGGCGACGGGCGTCTTCCTCACCAGGTGCCAGCCCGCCTTGCCTGGATCTTGTGCGAATGGTTCCGGTGACTTACCGTCGTTGCCCGACTTGTACCAGGTCTGATTGTGGAACAGGCTGCGGTCGACCTTCCGGTTCAGGTCGAGGATCGCGAGCGGCAGGACCGCGACCAGAATGTGGCTGTCCTTGTGCGCTTCGAGCTGCGATTCGGAGAACGGCGGCTCCCCGAGCGTCGCGAGGTCTTCCGCCGCAGGTTCAAGCTTGAAATGCTTGATGGCGTCCTCGACACCGAAAAAATTAGTGCCCATGATTGCGCGGGCGCGATCGAGTTCCATAGTGGGCGCGAAGGCGCCGGCAAAGAGGGATGAAGCCGACTTCATGGTAAGCGACATGTTGTACCTCTTAGTATCGCGTGGTTTGATGCCTGTCTATCAATGTACTCCAGTTGACACCCCATCGTCTCGCCGGTCAGGCCGGCGCCCGGCCGGGGATCGCGCCCCGCCCCCGCGGTCGAGCACAAAAAAGACCCGGCCCGTGCACGATGCCGGACCGGGTCCCGTGAGTGGCGGGTCGATCGCGGATCCGGGTCCCGCGCGAAACGGGTCTCGGATCGCGTCTCTGCAGCGGACCGGCCCGAAGGCCGGCCCGCGCGATGTTGTCGGTCCAGCGAATAGGAAGGGGGCACGGGAAGTGGCGGATGGCCGCTCCCGGGCTCCCCTTCACCGCCTTACCAGTTGAGGCGCAGACCGAGCTGCGTCAGCCTCGGTTCGTTCGCCTGCGAGGTGACGAAGCCGAACGTCGAGTTCGCCGAAGTCGTCGCCTGGTTGTTGGGTCTGCTGAATCGGGTCCGGTTGAACAGGTTGAAGAACTCCGCGCGGAACTCGAGGTCGAACCTCTCCGTGATGTTCGTCCGCTTGAAGAACGCAAAGTCCCAGTTGTTGATGCCGTGAGTACGGACCTGCGGGTCAGTACGGGACGCGCTGCCGAACGTGTAGGCGTCGGGCACCGAGTAACAGGACGTGTTGAACCACCCGTCCAGCCTTGACTCGGCCGAACCAGACAGCGTCGGGTCGCAGCCGGCAGCCACGTTGGGCCGCAGGCCGGTCCCGAACCCGGTTCGGTTCGGGCTGGCCGTCATGCCAACGGGGAAGCCGAGCTGGAACGTCGAAATGCCGTTGATGCCCCAGCCGGAAACCAATTTGCCGGCCACGCCGCTCGCGTCGGGCAGGAACTTCTTGCCCTGGCCGAACGGAAGGTCATAGACGTAGCTGATAACCGCGCGGTGGCGCGAGTCCCAACTCGCCAGGGACCGCTCCAGCGTGAGGTTGTTGTAGTTCTGGTAGCCGGCATTCTGCCCGCCGTCCAGCCAGCCCGTGTTCGACTCCACGTCGGTGATGAGCTTGGAGAAGGTGTAGGAAACCAGCAGCCGCCCGCCGCCGCCGAAGCGCTTTTCAGCCTTCGTCTGCAGCGAGTGGTATACGCTGTTGCCAACCTTGCCGATGCTCCGGAAGCCCGTGTACTGCGGGAACCGGCGGAGAAGCTGCCCGTACTGGACCGTATCGGCGGACAGCGAACCATCCGAGATGTAGCCGTAGAACGGATTCGGCACCTGGGTTTTCAGTCCGTCGCCCAGCGCGAGGTACTGCTCGGCGAGCACGTTGAAGTCCTGGCCACCAGTGGCCAGGTGGATGCCCCGTGAACCAGCGTAGGCGGCCTCGAGGGCGAACCCTGCAATTTGATGCTGAATCGCGAAGTTCCACTGTCCGGTATAGCCCCATTTGGCCTCGCGGAACGGTGCCCGGGGATTGCCGCCGAGAATGTACTGGGAGTACGCCGGATCGCGTCCCGGAGCCTGGACCAATCCGTTCGGGAACGGATTGCTCAGTGTCTCCACGTACGTCTTCGAGTCATCCACGGTGGCGACCATGTTGTTGCGGAAGATGTTGAACGGCTGTCCAATGGCGGACTCCCAGAACGCGGTGTCCGACGGAACGTAGAACAGACCGGCGCCGGCGCGGACCACGGTCCGGTCGGTTATGCGGTAGGCAATACCGAAGCGCGGAGCAAACTGCCCGTAGGTCTCCTTGCGCGAGCCTCGCTCCGGATGCAATGCCGTCTGCACCAGAACGAGTTCCCCGTTGATGGTCTGCCCGAGCTGGTCGCTGACCGGATTTGGAATG
>CAWELS010000016.1:0-67688 GCA_963809945.1 Bryobacterales bacterium
CGAGGCCGCCGCAGCCGGAGCGGCTGCCCCACACGAACCAACGACTCCAGGGTCACTGTCTAGGGACTTCTGAGAAAAACCGATGTGGCAGCGGGAGCGAGACAGTGGTACACGCCGCCGGCACTGATCTCGAGTTTTTCATCTCCCGGCCGGCGTTCTCACCGGCCAGGAGATGGGCAGCGGCATGCGCAAGGGCCTGCACGACGTTCGTCTCACCGGCGATCCGCGGGTGCCGCGAGCGTGAGTGCCACGCGCGTGAGCAGGCGTGACGGAGAGTCCTGCGGTGTATCGGGTCGCACTCGGTTGAAAGTTATCGGACGCAGAGCGGAGCGGAAGTTCCGCGGCCGTTAAAGCGCGCCATCCAAGCGGACCGGGATCCGGGAAGGCGGGCTTCGAGCCCGCTCGGGGTTTCAGCCCCGATCTTGTCTTGCGCTCCGATCGGATCGCCGGGAGTTTCAATCTCTTCGGCCTTTTCGACAGCGGTTCCACCGGTTCTATGTACTCGAAGACTCCACCGATATGCCGGGCTTCCCGGCCCCGCCGGGTCAACTTTATCGACTTACCGCCGCTCCCCTCCTGTCGGCCGGGTTTGGAACCGCCAGTTTGCCGGCTGCCGGATCAATCCGGACCGATTAGCCCGAAATGCATCCGAGAGGAGCGTCGCCTGTAAGACACATAGATAGCGAAGTACGAGGCGCGGGGCCCCGATGCGATTTCGCCTGAAGCCGAACGATCGGCCTGTTGCGAATGTGTCGACGGGTCTCCCGAGCCCCCGAGGTAATCATGCGTGTTCTGGTTCTGTTGTCGACTCTGTGTCTGGCCTGCTTCGCTCAGGGGCCCAATCAAAATCCGAATCATGTTTCCGGCACCAACCTGCCGGCTCAGCCGATTGGCCCGAATGACCTGTTGGCGGTCTCGGTCTACGACGCTCCGGAGTTCACCCGGACGGTCCGCGTCGACGCCGACGGTTCGTTCCGCCTGCCCATGATCGATGAGCCCATCGACGCGTCCGGCAAGCTTCCGGTACAACTGGAGGCCGACATCGCTCAGGCGCTCGAAGAGGGCAAGATTCTCGTGCAGCCGGTCGTCACCGTGACGGTGGCGGAGTACCACAGCCGCCCGGTCAGCGTGGCCGGAGCCGTCGAGGATCCGATTACCTTCCAGGCCATCGGGAACGTGACGCTGCTCGACGCCCTGACCCGTGCCGGCGGGCTGACCGAGCGCGCCGGGCCGGAGATCCTGCTGACCTGGAGAGGCGAGGACCGCAACAGCTTCCACACGCAGCGGATTCCGGTGAAGGGGTTGATCGAAGGGACCGATCCGTCGCTCAACGTCCACCTGACCGGCGGCGAGGAGATCCTGATCCCCGAACTGGGCCAGGTATTCGTTGTTGGCAACGTCAGGCGTCCGGGGCAGTTCTCGGTTCCGCGCGACGGTGACTGCACGGTGCTCGAAGTGCTCGCCATGTCGGAAGGCCTGATGCCCTATGCGGGGAAGACCGCCTATATTTACCGCCGCGGCGGCAGCGATCAGGCGGAGATCCCGGTCGAGCTGCGCAGGATCATGAAGCGCGAAGCTCCCGATGTGACGCTTCTGGCCAACGACATCCTCTACGTCCCGGACAACCGCGGCCAGCGGCTCGGCATGGCCGCACTGGAGAAGATCCTGACATTCGGCAGCACGGCCGGCGCCACGGCGTTGATCTACGGTTCGCGATAGAGGAGCTCAGCCAGGTGGAATCCATGGAGAACAACAGGAACGGCCGCTTGCCGGCCATCATCGACAATACCCGTAATGACGTGGCGCCGTTGATGCCGCCGGTGGCCCGTACGACCTATATCGAGGCCGAGCCGGCCACCACCCGCGTGCCACTCTCGCACTATCTGTGGGTGCTGCGGCGCCACGGCTGGCGTATGGCGCTCTTTGTGATGGGGTGTGTTCTGGCCGCCATCTTCGTATCGCTACGCCTGACGCCGATCTACGAGGCGACCGCCACCGTGGACATCGATCGCCAAACGCCCACACGGGTCATCGGACAGGACACGGCCGCCTCATCGCTCAACGACGCCGACCAGTTTCTGTCGACCCAGGTCCGACTCATCCAGTCCGACTCGGTCCTGCGCCCCGTGGTCGAGAAGTTCCCGGCGATCGAGGACGAGGAAGCGGCGCTATCGAAACGGAAGCTCCACTCGGCCGAAACCGAGGACGCGCCGGTGATCTTCCAGAACCTCAAGGTCGCTCGCCCGCCCAATACCTATCTGCTGCTGCTGAGCTACCGTTCGCGCGATCCTGAACTGGCCGCCGATGTGGCCAACGCCGTGGCCCGCAGCTATATCGAACACACCTACGACCTCCGCTTCCGAGCCTCGGTCGGGCTGACGACGTTCATGGACAAGCAGCTCGAGGACCTGCGGGCAAAGATGGAGCGCTCGACCTCGGCACTGGCCCAGTTCGAGCGTGAGCTCAAGGTCATCAATCCGGAAGAGAAGACCAGCATCCTGTCGTCGCGTCTCCTCCAGCTCAACACCGAGTTCACCGATGCGCAGGCGGACCGGGTCCGCAAGGAAGCCGCCGTCCGATCGATGGATTCCGCCGAGCTCGAGGCGGCCCAGGTCTCCACCCAGGGTGAATCGCTCGACCGGCTGGCCGAGAAGATCGACGCCGCGCGGGAGCGCTTCGCCCAGGTTCAGACGCAGTACGGCGCCAACCATCCGCAGTACCGCAAGGTCCAGACGCAGCTCGCCGAGCTCGAGCGCCAGATGGAGGCCAACAAGAAGAAGACCATCCGGCGCGTCGAGGTCGAGTTCGAGGAGGCCAGGAATCGCGAGGACATGCTCCGGCAGGCCGTCACCGCCACCAAGGAGGAGTTCGACGAGCTGAACGCGCGGAGTTTCGAGTACCAGCAGGTCAAGCGCGAGGCCGACGCCGACAAGAAGCTCTACGAGGAGCTTGTCTGGCGCGTCAAGGAGGCCGGGCTCAATGCGAACTTCCAGAACAACTTCATCCGGCTGGCCGATGCGGCCCGCCCGCCGCTCGATCCGGTGTCGCCCAACATTCGGCTGAACGCCCTGCTGGCCTTCCTGCTGTCGTCGATCGCCGCCATCGGTCTCGCGCTCGTCAGCGACGTCACCGACACGACGCTCCGCGATCCGGAAGATGTCCGGCGGTTGTTCGATATCGATGTCATCGGCAACCTGCCGGTGGTCAAGGCCCGCAAGTCGCAGTCGCGGGCCATGCCCGTGAACGGGAAGACGCTGACGGCCGGGGCCGAGCCCGGCTCGCTGCTCGCGGCCGCCTATGACGAGGCGATCCGCACGCTGCGCAATTCGATTCTGTTGACCGACTTCGATCGCAGCATCCGCAGCCTGCTGATCACGTCGGCGCAGCCCGGGGAAGGGAAGTCGACCACGGGCATCAGCCTCGCCATCGTCCACGCCCAGCAGGGCAAGCGGACGCTCGTGATCGACGGCGACCTGCGGCGGCCGTCCCTGCACCGGATCATGAAGCTGCCCGGCACGACGGGCCTTTCCAATGCGCTCGCCGGCGAGCTCGGCTGGCGCGACGCGGTGATCAAGGTGGAGGCGGTCCCGGGTCTGCACATCCTCGTTGCCGGGCCGCCCACGCGGCAGGCGAGCGACCTGGTGGGCCGCGGCCTTGTCGAGCTGATCGGTGAAGCGGCCGAGGAATACGACCTCGTCGTGCTCGATGCGCCCCCGCTGCTCGGTTTCGCCGAGCCGCTGCAGATGGCGACCGCCGTCGACGGCGTGCTGGTGGTCACCCAGGCCGGCCGCACGGACCGCGGTTCGGTCGGGGCGGTGGTCACCACGCTCCGCCGTCTTCGCGCCAACATCCTCGGCATCGTGCTGAACCAGGTGCACAAGGATCTGAGCAACCGCTACTACTACGGGCGCAAGTATTACAAGTACTACCAGACGCCCAAACAGGATCGGGAGAAGGACTCCGAAAAGGACTCCGAGAAGGACCGCGAAGAGGAGACCCTCTCCATTGTCTGAGCCCTCCGGAGGGAGAGACCAATGCCGTTTACCCTGGAGCAACATCCAATCGGCCGCTTGTCCCGGTGCGCCGTGCTGGACGTGGGGCTGAAATGCCCCCACTCCTGCGAGTTCTGCTACTACTCGTTCCTCGACGGCTCCGACGACCAGTTTCGGGGCATGCGGACGGCGCCCTTCAAGCCGCTCGCCGAGTGCAGGAAGGCGCTCGACTTCTTCGTCGAGAGCGGCTTCGAGCGCATCGACATCACCGGCGGCGAGCCCGCCATGCACCCGGACATCTTCGAGATCGTCCGCTACGCCGAGCAGGAGGCCGGGCTCCGGGTCCGCCTGATTACGCTGGCGCAACTACTCGAGCGCAAGGAAAAGTACACCGGCAAGCGCCTGCTCGACGCCCTGCTCGAAGACGCCGGGATGACGGACTTCCTGTTCTCCCTGCACGCGGTCGACCCGGACCTCTATCACAAGATGACCAAGGGCAAGTTCGCGCGCGTCGAAGCGGTGCTCGACGAGCTCGACGGCCGCGGCTTTGACTACTGCACCAATACGGTGGCCTGCGCGAGCAACGCCGGGCATCTGCCCGAGATCGCCGCCTACATCACCGAGCGCGGGCGGCGCGCCTACGTCTCGAACTTCATCACGATGAACGCCTACATGGCCTGGTCGGGCCGGGCGTTCGGCGTGCAGGCCCGGTACTCGGACCTGGCCGCGTCCGCTCCAGCAGGCGGTGGCGATTCTCGAGGCCGCCGGCATCGGCGTCAACGTCCGCTATGGACCGTACTGCGCCTTCCCGGGGCTCGAGAAGAACCTGGTCGGGGTGACGGGCGTGGAGTTCGATCCGTTCGAGTGGCGCAACAATACGCGGAATCCGTTCATGGTGCTCGGCGCACGACGAGGCGGAGTCGTTTGCGCTCCACCGGCGCCAGCTTCCGCTCGACCACAAGATCTTCCCTGACAAGTGCCACGACTGCGCCGTCAAGGGCATCTGCGACGGCGTCGACGCGAGCTACTGCGCCGAGCATGGCGACAGCGAACTGGCGCCGTACGCCGGGCTGCCCATCCAGGACGTCGTCCACTTCCGCCGCCGCAATCCGGCCGTCTTCCAGCTCAAGCAGAAGACGGACCGGCGCCGCGACCATGAGCGGCGCGACACCGGCGAACGTCCGCTCGAAAGCCTGGGTCTGCTCGCCACCGGGCTGAAGCGGTTCTGCGACCAGAAGCTCCATCGACGGCTGTACGTGGCCGAGCTGGCGACGCGTTCGGCGGGCGCCGGTAAGGCCGAGTGGGTGGATGCCACTGGGTGGACTGGCGAACCGAACCAGGCGCTGGTGCTGCCCGCCGGTGGCGCGGCTGAGTTCAAGGCTGCTGTCTCGAAGGGCTCATGGCTGAGCTGCCGGGTCCGGACCGTCGAAGGCGGCGACGCCCAGGCCACCATGCGTATCGGCGCGGCCGGCTCTGACGAGGCGAAGACGCTGTCGGTGAACGGGCAATGGAAGAAGGTCCGGATCCCGTTGCGCGCCGCCGAGGCGGCCAAGCTACGGATCGAGTGCCAGCCGGCCGACGGAGGCGCCGCGGTGGCGGTACTCGAGCCGTGCCTGATGCGCCGGCAGGGGATCGGCTACGCCACCCGCCTGGTGTTCCGGAACCTGCGCCACCTCGGTCCGCAGGCCTGTCTCCGCAAAGCTGCGCGGGTGGGCGCGGGCCGGAGTGCGCGACCTGCAGACGGGATGACGCGGCTCGCGCGATGACCCACAGATTGGGATAACCATGCTGCGCCCTGTCGATCTCCCGCCGCTCGCCCGCCGACCGTTGGTTTCGGTGGTGCTGGCGTGCTACAACTACCGCCGCTGGGTCGGCGCCGCGGTCGAGAGTGTTTTGCTCCAGAGCTACCAGCCGATCGAGCTGGTGATCTGTGACGACGGCTCGACGGACGGCTCGGCGGAGCTGTTGCGGGGAATCGCCGGGCAGTACCCGGACCATATCTGCTTCCTTGAACAGCCCAATGGCGGACAGGCTGCCGCCCTCAACGCCGCCTGCCGCCGGGCGCGGGGGAGATTATCGCCCTGCTCGACGCGGACGACCTGTTCGACCGCGAGAAGGTCGCCTCCATCGTCGGGGCGTTTGCCGCCGAGCCGGCCTGCGGCCTGGCCATCCATCCGCTCCAGCCCATCGACGGCCGCGGCCGGACGCTCGGGCCGCCGGTGCCCCGATACCTCGACTGCGGCTGGATCGCCGAGCGCGCTCTGTCCTCGGGCGGCAAGACGGACCTGCCGCCGACCACCGGTCTCAGCTTCCGGCGCGCGGTGCTGGCCGAGATTCTACCGGCGCCGCTGGCGCTCAAGGTCTGCGCCGACGGCTACCTGCGGGAAGCGGCGCAGATGATCACGCCAGTGGCCGCCGTCGATCGGACCCTCGGCTCCTACCGGCTGCACGGGGCAAACCTGCGGGGCGGCGGGCAGCTCACCGCCGAACGGCTGCGGCGGGTCGTCGAGGTGGAATTGCCGGCCATCCACACCGCGGTCGGCGAGTTTCTGGAACACCGCCACGGACCCCAGATGCGCGCCCGGCTACGGTTGGAAGATGCTCCCGGGTACTGGGAGAAGCTTCTCCTGCTGGACATTCTCGAGCCCGGCTCGCGCGGCCGACAGGAACGCCGCGACGCCGCGCTCGATCGGCTCCCGGCGGGCGAGCGCTCCCGCATTCTCCGCCTGCTGGCCCGGTTGCCGCGCCTGCTGGCACGCCCGGCGGCACAAGTACTGTTTGGCGACGTGGCCTGGCGGCGACGGCTGGTTTCCGCCGTCCGGCGCCTCCAACGGATGGGACGATGGCAGCGAACACCGCACGAAGCATATTGAAGAACGCCGGCTTTCTCACCGGCGGCGAGGTGCTCAACAAGGTGGGCGCCATCTTCCTCGTCGCGGTGCTGGCCCGCAAGCTGGGGCCGGACAACTTCGGCGCCTTCTCGCTGGCGATGGTGCTGGCTGCGGTGGCGACGCCGGTGGCCGATCTCGGCCTGACGCAGATGGTCTTCCGCGACGGGGCCGCCCGCCGCGACCGGGCCGGAGCGCTCACCGGAGCGGGTCTCGCGATGCGCGCGCTGCTGTTGGCGCCGGCCTTCCTGGTAGTGGTCGCGTTCTTCTTCGCTCTCGGCTACGACCGGCACTTGCTGGTTCCCGTGTCGCTCATCGCGCTTGGAGTACTGATCTCGACCACCGCCCAAGTACACCATTCCCTGTTCCGTGCCCGCGGCGTCTCCCAACTCGAGACGGCCAGCTACGCGATGCGCTTACCGCTGTTGGCGGCGTTGGCGGGGTGGGCGTGGCTCACCAGCGCGAGCCTTGAAGCGGTCGCCGTTGCCTACCTGGCGTACTCGATTCTGGCCGCCGCCACGCCCATGGTCGCCGGACGCATCGGGCGTCTGGCGCCGGCAAGGCCGGACCGCCGGGAGGCGCTCGGACTGCTACAACGGTCGCTGCCGCTCGGGCTGCACAGCGCACTGGTTCTCACGCAGTACTATGCCGGATCGCTGATCCTGTCGAGCCTCTATCCGCTGGCCGCGGTCGGGTTCCTGCAGGCGGCGGCGCGGCTGACGGTGTCGCTCAACACCATCGGCAAGAGCCTTCAGCGCCTCGATGCTGCCTCACCTCGTGCAGTTGAGCAGCGAGTCGGGGCCGCGGCTCGAGAAGGCCTACTACCGGGCCGTCAAGTACATGCTCGGCCTCGGACTGCCGATCGCCGCCGGCGTCACGGCGCTCGCTCCGCGGATCATCGCGCTGTTCTACGGGAACGAATTCGGCGCGGCGGTGGCCCCGCTGCGAATCCTGGTCTGGGACCAGGTACTCGTCTTCTGGGGCTTCGCCGCCGTGGCGGTCCTATTGGCGCGGGATTGCCGCTGGGCGCTGTCGGTGCAGGCCGGCATCGGTGCGGGAGTGAACATCGTGGCCGGACTGCTGCTCGTCCCCCGCTGGGGCGCCTCCGGAGCCGCCATCGCCACCCTGATCAGCGACGTGGTCGCGATCGTGGTTCTCACGGTGCACCTCTACCGGTCCGGCGTCCGGCTGCCGTGGCGTCTGTCGACCGACGTGGTCACGGCACTGGCCGGCTGCGCCGCCATGGTGGGCCTGCTGCGGTTGGCCGGGAACGTGCCGCTGGCGGCGGCGATCCCGCTGGGGGCCGTCGGCTACGGACTCGTGCTGCTGGTCCTGCGGTTTCTCGACAACGACGAAGTCCGTGCCGCCCGCCGGGCGCTGCGCGGTGCGGCCCCACGCCTCGAAGGAGCGACGGAATGAATCATCGAATCTCGGCCTGTCTGGTCGTCTGCAATGAAGAAGCGGTCATCGAGCGGTGCCTTGAAAGTCTCGGCGGGGCGGTCGACGAGATCGTCGTCGTCCATGACGGTCCGTGCCAGGACCGCACGCTCGAGATCTGCCGGCGCTACACCGACCGGATCTTTGTCCGGCCCCGCATCGGCAGCGCCGAGCCGCACCGCGTCTTCTCGATGGAGCAGGCTACGGCCGAGTGGGTCCTGTGGATCGACGCCGACGAGTACCTGACCGAAGGGCTGCGCGACGCGCTGCCCGGACTCGCCCGGCGCGATGACGTCAACCTGTTCTGCTTCCTCTGGCCCTACACCGACGGGAAGCGCGACCTGACGCTCGGCCTCGACCATCCGTACCGCTCCTGCATGGCGCGGCGCTCGGCGATCCGGTTTCTGGGCATCGTCGATGAGCCGCTGCGCGCCGTCGGAGCCGCGGCCAAAGTACCGCTCATTCTGGGACATCGTCCCAAGTACGACAACTACACCTGGGACCGCTTCCTTCATAAATGGGAGCCGCGCAACCGCCTCAAGGCCGACTACATCTGGCGGTCGCCCGACGAGATCCCGTCCTTCGGCGACTGGACGGCGGAGGAGAAGCTCGCCTACCTCGACGAGCTCCGCCGCCGGCCGCTCGTCTCGGCCGTTTGGATGATGGGGCAGGCCATGGCCTGGCACACCTGGAAGGGCATGTGGCGGCTCGGTCCCACCGGCCTGAAGATCACTTTCCTCACCGCGCTGAATCTGGCGGCGGTGCGGTGGTGGGTCTTCCGGCGGCGGCCGCGCGGCGGACCCGGGCCCATGCCGAGCCAGCGGGAGGCGCAATGATCTTCCTGTTCGTCAACATCCTGACCGCGATCACCGCGATCCTCTCCCGGGTCCTGACGGGAAGCTGGTTCTCGCCGCCCGGTGTGTTCGCCGCCGTGTGGGGTACCAGCCTCGGGTTGCTTTCGGTGACCTTCGGCGGAGTCTATCCGCTCCAGGACATCACCTGGTTGGTGATCTTCACCGGCTGGCTGAGCTTCCTGCTGGGCACGCTGCTCACCGGTCCGTCTTATAAGGATGCCGGCGACCCGGTGGAGAGCGTGGCGATTCCGCCGGGCTTCGAGCGGGCTGTCAAGGTCATGTCGATGCTCGCCGTCTTCGGCGGCGCGCGCTTCGCCTGGGTGGTCATCGGCCAGATCGGGCTGTTCCCCTATCTGCACAATCCGCTGTCGGTGCGCTATCTGCTGACCGTCGGGGGCCTCTCGACCGGAACGCTCACGCCGATCTTTCTGGGCGTCACGTTGGCGGCGGCTTCCTTCGCCGGCGTCGGCTGCGCGGTCAATCCAAGGTCGGTGTGGAACTACGGACCGCTGGTGGCCGCGGTCACCTTCGACACGCTCTCCTTCGGCCGGGCGCATACCATCATCACGGTCCTCATCTATGTCTCGGCGTTCCTGCTGGCCCGGCGGGTGGTGCCGCACGCCAGGCACTCGCTGGGTGGCCGGCGCCGCTGGGTGCTGGTGGCTGGTCTGGCTCTGATCGCCGCGCCTTACACCTACGTCTCGCTGGTACGGGACCGTCCTTCCATCAAAGGCACCGTCGGCATGTTGCAGCCCTACCTCGCCAACGTGTCGCAGAACTGGTACCTGGTTGACGACGTCATCGCGCACCGCGACACGCGCACGCCCGGCGTCAACACGATGCTACCGGCGTTGCTGGTGCTGCACCGGCTCGGGCTGCGACCCACCGATCCGCGGCGCGAGCAGCTCTTCTCGCGATCCGGGCGTTTGGCCAGCGGGCGCGAGTCGAACACCTACACGGTGGTCGGCGCCTCTTACGCGGATTTCGGCGTCGTCGGGGTCTCCATTTACCTGTTTCTGATCGGCTTCGGCTCGAACCTGCTGTTCGTGCTCTACAAGAAGTCGCCGAAGCTCTGGCATATCGCCGGACTGAGCTTCGTCTACCCGATGCTGGTGCTCACCATTCAGGCGCATCAGCTCTCCTCGCCGCCGTTCGTGATGGCACTGGGGCTGAGCCTGGGCGTGGTGCTGGCGCTGGGCTCGCTGCCGAGCCGCGGCGTCGCGCGCACCGGATTCCGCTATCAGTCGACATGAGCACCGCGACCATCGCCGATCGAGCGCCTGCCGAGGCGGCACCGCGCCTGCACGGGAAGACCTGCTTCCTGACCACCGTCTATCCGTCGCCGCTCGAGCCGCGCATGTTCTATCGCGAGGCGCGGACGCTCGCCGCGGCCGGCTGCGAGGTGGTCTTCATCTGCCAGCACACGGCGGCGGAGACCATCGACGGCATTCGGATCGTCCCACTACGCAAGCCGCGCAACCGGCTGGACCGGATGACGCGGCTGATGGCCTCGGCCGTCCGGAAGGCGATTGCCGAGCGTGCCGATGTCTACCACATCCACAGCCCCGAGCTGCTCGTCGCCGGCCTTCTGCTGCGCCTCATCGGCAAGAAGGTAATCTACGACGCCCATGAGGCCTTCCGCGAGAAGATGCACTCGAAGGCCTGGATCCCGGCGCCGCTGCGGGGCGTGGTGAGCCGCGTGGCGCTGGCGCTCGAGCGGATCGCCGTCGGCTGGTGCGACGCCGTCGTGACCGCCGACAGCTTCGTCGCCGGCCAGTTCCGGCCCGGGACGGCCACGGTGGTCGCGAACTTCCCGGTGCTGGCGACCGTCGAGGCCGCCCGCCGTATCCGCGCCCGCACGCCGCGTCGCTCGGGGCGCATCGTCGCCTATCTCGGCGTCTTGACCAAAGAGCGCGGGCTGTATCGCATGCTCGAAGCGGTTGAGCGCTGTCCCGACGAAGTCCGCCTGCTGCTGATGGGCCGCTTCGTCACCGCCGAGGAGGAAGCGCGGGTGCGCGCCTGCCGCCGGGCCGTCTGCCTCGGCATGCTGCCGCTCGACGAGGCGCTCGCCGAGGTGATGGGGGCGGACGTGGGCATGGCGCTGTTCGAGCCGGTGCCGGGACTCTACTACGCCGGCGAGAACACGAACAAGCTCTTCGAATACATGGCCTGCGGCGTGCCCGTGATCGCCTCGCGCTTTCCGAATCTCCAGCGCTTCGTCGACACGCACGCCTGCGGCCTGTCGGTGGATCCGATGTCGACCGACGAGGTGGTCGCGGCGCTCGGCCGGGTGCTCGACGATACCGACTTCGCCACCCGCCTGGGCGCCAACGGCCGGCGGGCCGTCGAGGAGATCTACAACTGGGAGCGCGAAGGCGAGAAGCTTGTCGGGATCTACCGGCGCCTGCTCGGCGACGAATCCCAACCAAAGGAGTACTGACGCGATGGACGTCTCTGTCATCATTCCGTGCCGCAACGAGGAGTTCTACATCGAGCAGTGCCTGCGCTCGATTGAACGCAACGCGGCGCCGGATATCGAAATGGAAATCCTAGTCGTCGACGGGATGAGCGAGGACCGGACGCGGCCCATCGTCGAGCGCCTGGCGCAAGAGTTCGGCAACATCCGCCTGCTCGACAATCCCGGGCGGCTCACGCCCAAGGCGCTCAACATCGCCATCGCCGCCGCCCGCGGGCGCTACATCATGCGCATGGACGCCCACGCCGAGATCGCAGACGACTACGTTCGGCGGTCGATGGCGGCCATCGAACAGCACCAAGCCGACAATGTGGGCGGCGCCATGCGGACGCTGCCCCGTGACCTCACCGTAATGGGACGGGCTATTGTCCTGACGCTCAGCCACCGCTTCGGCGTCGGCAACTCGCACTTCCGCACCGGCTCGCGGGAGCCGCGCCTGGTCGACACCGTCTTCGGCGGCTTCTATCGCCGCGACGTCTTCTCGCGCGTCGGGCCGTTCAATGAAGAGCTGCCGCGCGGCCAGGACATCGAGTTCAACCTGCGGCTCAAGAAGATTGGCGGGCGGACGCTGCTCGTCCCGGACATCGTCAGCACCTACTACGCCCGGTCCGACTATCCTTCGTTCCTGCGGCATAACTTCAGCAATGGTGAGTGGGTGGTGCTGGCCTTCAATCGCAGCGAGGTGGTGCCGGTGTCCGTGCGCCATCTGATCCCGCTCTGCTTCGTGCTGAGCCTGGTCTTCTGCACCGCGTTCGCCTGGTTCGAGCCGGTACGTTGGCTGGGCCTCGGGATTGCCGGCGCCTATCTGATCGCGTGCGGCGCGGCTTCGACCTCGGTTGCGCTACGCAAGCGCCAGCCGCGTCTGGGGCCGGCGATGATGGCCTGTTTCGCGGGCCTGCACCTGAGCTACGGGCTCGGCAGCCTTCGCGGCGCGCTGCGGTTGGGCGCGGAACGGGCACGGGAATGGATGAGACGAAAGCAATGGAAGAGAATCCCCGCCTAGACGAATCGCCGGGCGACCGCCGTGAGCCGTTCCACTTCTACGCGCTCGCCCCGTCCCGCTACGAGCCCCGCGATGCCGTGCTCGCGCCGGAGTACGAGATCTCCTGCTGGGCCCCGTCGCTCACGAGGTTTTATCCCCCTGGGACGGAGAGTTTGATCGGGAGCGGAACACTACTCTTATGGTGGTTCTACGATCTATTCAGCACGCGCCACAAAGGCTACCGCATCTGCCTGATCCGGCGGTCCGGACGGCTGGTGCACTACTCGGCCGTGTTCGGCAGGAACCCGCGCTTCCCCTTCATGGGGCCGCGCGACCTGCAGGTGGGCCCGGTGTGGACCGCCGGAAGCGACCGGCGGCGCGGACTGCAGCGCGCGGCCCTCGACGCAATCTTCGCCGATCTGTGCACCGGCGTCGAACGCGTCTGGTGGCTGTGCCGCGAATCGAACGTGGCCTCGAACATCGTCGCCCGGCGCGCCGGCTTCGAGCTGCGCGGCCGCGGCTGGCGTCGTCCGCGGTTCGGACTCTGGGTGGCCGGCGCCTTCCGGCTGGAACATGCGTAGTGGGGCAGGCGGTTCCTCCTGCCCAGTACTCTGAGGCGCCTGGCGTTCGGCATCCTTGCGCTTCGCTAGTACTAGTGCGCGACTGTCCGCGGAAGAAGCGAATCCGGTCCGACATTCGGCGTTCACACGAGTGTGAACGCGGCAGGCACGAGTGCCCACGCCACATCGGGCGACAGCTTCCATGGTGGCGTGCGCACCCTCGAAAACCCAGCGTTGAAGACCGCTGCCTCCCGGTCGGGGCTCTGTTAGCGGCATTCGGCCGACTCGGAGCCGTGACCGAAGGGAGCGGAGTCTGCCGGGTTCCAGTCCTGTTCTTGCCGGGCCTCCAGGCAAAGCAACACTCGTGCGAGCCGTGTTGGCATCTCTTGCCAACACGGGACCTCGGACCGCCATCGCCTAAAGTCGCGCTTGGTGACTTCTGCCTCCACAGGCTGCCCGCGCGGACCATCGGTACCCCGTCGAAAGCGTTCCAGGAAGGAAGACGATGACGGCCGTTGTCAAAGAAGTCCCCTTTTTCAGATACCCGGATGTCTTTATCCATCAGGAAGAAGAGTTCGTGCGCATCTTCCGCGACGTCGGTCGCCGCGGCGCGTTCATCCTCCAGCAGGAGCTCGCCCGCTTCGAGCGCCGGCTCGCCGAATTCACCGGCGCTGCCCACGCCGTCGGCGTCGCCAACGCCACCGACGGACTGCACCTGGCTCTGCGCGCCGCCGGCGTCGGACCCGGCGACGAGGTAATCCTCTCCTCTCACACGATGATCGCCACCGCCGCCGCCGTCCACTTCGCCGGCGCGGTGCCGGTGCCGGTCGACTGCGGCCCGGACCACCTGATCGATCCGGAATCGGTCGAGCGCGCCATCACGCCGCGCACCCGCGCCCTCATGCCGACCCAGCTCAACGGCCGCACCGCCGACATGGACATCCTGCAAGCCATCGCCGACCGCCACGGCCTGCTCATCGTCGAAGATGCCGCCCAGGGGCTGGGATCGAAGTTCAAGGGAGGCTCGGCCGGCACCTTCGGCATCGCCGGCGCGATTAGCTTCTATCCGGCCAAGGTACTCGGCTGCCTCGGTGACGGTGGGGCGGTGCTGACCTCCTGCGAGGCCGTCTACCGGCGCCTGCTCGAGCTTCGCGATCACGGCCGCGACGCCCACGGCGCGATCGCCTGCTGGGGACTCAACTCGCGCCTCGATAACCTCCAGGCCGCGCTGCTCGACCACCAGCTCAGCGGCTACCCGGCCGTCATCGACCGCCGCCGCGCCATGGCCCGCCTCTACGATGAGCGCCTGCGCGCGCTGCCCCAAATCATGCTGCCGCCGGCGCCCGGACGCCGACCCGGATCACTTCGACATCTATCAGAACTACGAGATCGAGGCCGAGGCCCGCGACGAGCTGCAGGCGTTCCTTCGCGAGCGCGGCATCGGCACGCTCGTCCAGTGGGGTGGCGCCGCCGTCCACGCCCAGCGCGCGCTCGGCTTCACCCAATCGCTTCCACGCACCGATCGCCTGTTCACGCGCATCCTGCTGTTGCCTTTCAACATGTCCCTGACCGATGAGGAGATCGAATATGTCTGCGCCTGTGTCGCCGAGTTCTACGGCCGCTGCTGACGGATTTGTCCCCGGCCTCGGGTCCGCGCCGCCGCGACCGGAGGCGGCCGGTTCCGCGTGGCCGCACCGTCTTCCGATCGACGCCCGCGAGCTGGCCCGGCGGGTCCGCGTCCACGCTCTGCGGATGACCAACCGCGGCGGCAGCTCGCACATCGGCGCGGCTCTTTCTTGCGCTGACATCCTGGCCGTGCTCTACCGCGACGTCCTCCGGGTGGATCCGGCCGCGCCCCGGCGCCCCGACCGCGACCGCTTCATCCTCAGCAAGGGCCACGCCGGCTGCGCCGTCTACGCCACCCTCGCCGAGTGCGGCTTCTTCCCCGTCCAGAAGCTCGCCACGCACTATCAGAACGGCTCCGATCTGTCCGGTCACGTCTCTCACAAAGGGATTCCGGGCGTCGAGCTGTCGACCGGCTCGCTCGGTCACGGGCTCGGCGTCGCCACCGGAATGGCCTACGCGGGACGGGCCAAGCGCGCCGGCTGGCGGGTCTTTTCGCTACTTTCAGACGGCGAGTGCGACGAGGGCTCGGTGTGGGAAGCCGCGCTTTTTGCCGGTCATCACCGCCTCGACAACATGGTCGCCATCATCGACTTCAACAAGATCCAGAGCCTGGCGCCGGTGGCCGAGACGCTCGCGCTCGAGCCGTTCGCCGACAAGTGGCGCGCCTTCGGCTGGGCGGCCCGCGAGGTGGACGGCCACGACCACAGGGCCCTCCGGGACGTGCTCGCCGATGTGCCGTTCGAGCGGGGCCGACCCTCGTGCTTGATCGCCCACACCGTCAAGGGCAAGGGAGTCTCGTTCATGGAGAACACGGTGCTCTGGCACTACCGTACTGCCCGGGGCGAGGAGTTCGACGCCGCACTCGCCGAGCTGGAGGCTCACGAGCTGGAGATAGACCGATGAGAGACGCCTTCATCGAGACACTCACCGAAGCTGCCGCCGCCGATTCGCGGATCATCCTGCTCACCGGCGACCTGGGATTCGGCGTCCTTACCCACTACGCCGCCTCTTATCCGGACCAGTACCTCAACGTCGGCGTCGCCGAGCAGAACCTCACGGCGCTCGCCACCGGCCTGGCGCTCGAGGGGCGCGTCGCGTTCACCTATTCGATTGGCAACTTTCCCACATTGCGGTGCCTCGAACAGATCCGTAACGACGCCTGCTACCACGAGGCCAACGTGAAGATCGTCTCGATCGGCGGCGGCTTCGCCTACGGCGCCCTCGGCCCGTCGCACCATGCCACCGAGGACCTCGCCATCCTGCGCGCGCTGCCCAACATGACCGTGCTCGCTCCGGGCGACTGCCGCGAGGTGCGCTCGGCCACCCGCGCGCTTATCGACCGTCCCGGTCCCGTGCTGCTGCGGCTCGACCGCGCCGCCGTTGAGCGCCAATCCGGCCCCGCGCCCGACTTCGAGATCGGCCGCGCCCGCCGCCTTCGCGAGGGCTTCGACACCACGCTCGTCGCCACCGGCGGCATCGTCGCCGAAGCGATGAGCGCCGCCACGATGCTCGCCCACGATGGCATCGAGTGCCGGGTCCTGAGCATGCACACCGTCAAGCCGCTGGACGTGCGCGCCCTGGTCGACGCTGCCCGCCAGACCGCCGGCATCGTCACCATCGAGGAGCACAGCGTCGACGGCGGCCTCGGTGGCGCGGTCGCCGAGAGCCTGCTCGAGCGGGACGCCGTGCCCGGCTTCTTCCACCGCATCGGGCTCCGCGGCGGGTTCTCGTCGGTGGTTGGTTCGCAGGAATACCTGCGCTCGGTCTACGGCATGGACGCCGCCTCCATTGCCGCCGCCGTCCGCCACCGCATCGGCAGCCGCCTGCAGGAGGAGATCCTCAAAGCGTCATGAAACGCACCTTCGATATCGCACTGTCGGCCGTCGGCCTGGTCGCCGCTGCTCCTGTGATCGGGCTTTTCACGTTTCTGGTCTGGCTCCAGGACTTCCACTCGCCGTTCTATATCGCCCCGCGCATGGCCCGCGGCGGCGGCACCTTCCGGATGGTGAAGCTGCGTTCGATGGTCGTCCATGCCGACCGTACGGGTGTCGTCTCGACCTCGGTCTCGGACCGCCGCATCACCCCCGTCGGCCAGTTGATCCGAGCCTTTAAGATTGACGAACTCGTCCAGTTGTGGAACGTATTCATCGGCGACATGAGCCTGGTCGGCCCCCGCCCCCAGGTTCCGAGCGACGCCAGCCTCTATACCGCCGAAGAAATGCGACTATTATCCGTCCGGCCGGGGATTACTGATCTTGCTTCGATAGTTTTTGCCGATGAGGGAGATGTGTTGGCTGGGGATGAACACCCGAACCTGCGTTATAACCAAGTGATTCGCCCCTGGAAAAGCCGACTGGCGCTCCTCTACATCGATCGGGGGAACCTGTTGACGGACCTCCGGATCGTCTGCCTGACCGCCGTGGGGCTGCTCTCGCGCCGCCTGGCCCTCAATGGGGTCCAACAAATCCTCGAGGAATGGAATGCCGACGAACTGCTGCGGCGGATGGCCCGCCGCTCGGGGGTGCTGCTTCCATACCCGCCACCGGGCGCGGCGGAAGTGGTGACCTCCAGCGGGCACTGACTCGAGGCCTTCCGCGGAGATGGCCGACATGGAACACCGTATCGTCGAGAAGTTCTTGCTGCCGCTGACAGCCGCCGCGGCGCGGCTGGCGGGAGATACAGCGCACCTGGCGCGGTCGGCGCAGGTCCTCATATTCGCTCTGGCCGGGCTGGTGGCATTCCTGCTCCGTTTCGAGTTCGGTATCCCGCCTTCGCACGTCCGTCCTCTCGGCATCGCCCTGCTCGTCTGGGTCGTGGCCAAGACGCTGGTGTTCCGCTTCTATGGTCTCGACCGTGGCTGGTGGCGCTTTGTCTCGCTGCCCGACGTGATCCGGCTGGGGATGGCGAATGTCGCCGGCTCGTCGGCCGCGGCTGTTCTGATTGTTTGGTGGGCGCCCGCTGGCTTTCCCCGCTCGGTGTTCCTGATTGACCTGCTGCTGTGCTCGGTCGGCACGGCGGGGATTCGGGTGCTGGCGAGGCTGGCCTCGGAAACCGGACACCGCAAGGGCGCCGGGGCGGAGCGGACGCTCATCTACGGTGCCGAGGCGGCCGGGGTGCTTCTTTTGAAAGAGATACGCTCCGACGAGAAGCTGCATGTTTTCGTCTGCGGTTTCATTGACGACGACCCGCGCAAGCACGGGCTCCGGATCCACGGGGTTCCGGTGCTCGGGGCGGGAGGCGATCTGCCGCGGATCGCCCGCCAGCATCATGTGGGCCAGGTCTTCATCGCCATGCCGAACGCCTCCGGACCGCGGATGGCGGAGATTCTGCGCCAGTGCCACGAGGCGGGCGTGCGCTCCCGGACCATCCCCTCGCCGGCGGAGGTCATCGAGGGGTCGCTCGCGCCCACGCAACTCCGCGAGGTGAAGGTTGAGGACCTGCTCGGCCGTACCCCGGTCCACCTCGAGCAGGAACAGATTCTCAGGCGCCTTGAGGGCCGCGTGGTGCTCGTCACCGGCGCCGGCGGGTCGATCGGCTCCGAACTCTGCCGCCAGATCGCCCGCTTCCGGCCGGGCAAGCTGGTCGCCTTCGATATCGCCGAGACGCCGCTGTTCCATCTGGAGCGTGAGATGCGGCGCCGGTTCCCGGACCTGGACCTACGGCCCGAGGTCGGCAGCGTGCAGAATCCCCGGCGGCTCGAGGAGATCTTCCGCCGGTATGATCCGGTCGCCGTCTTCCACGCGGCTGCCTATAAGCACGTTCCGATCATGGAGGACAGCGTCTTCGAGGCGGTCGAAAACAATGTTTTCGGAACCTGGCAGGTAGCCCGCGCCGCCGAACGGAACCGGACCGAGACGTTCGTACTGATCTCCTCGGACAAGGCCGTCCGCCCTACGAATATCATGGGCGCCACCAAGCGGCTGGCTGAGATGGTGGTCCTCTCGCTCCAGGCGGACCGGACCAGGTTCGTCGCGGTGCGCTTCGGCAACGTGCTGGGCTCAAACGGCAGCGTGGTCCCGATCTTCCGTGAACAGATCGCCGTCGGGGGGCCGATCACGGTGACGCACCCCGAGATGCGGCGGTTCTTCATGACCATCCCGGAAGCCTCGCAGCTCGTGATTCAGGCCTCCGGCATGGGCAACGGCGGGGAGATCTTCGTGCTCGATATGGGCGAGCCCGTCAAGATCGTCGACCTGGCCCGCGACATGATCCTGCTGTCCGGCCTGCGGCCCGAGGCCGACATCGGGATCGAGTTCACCGGCATTCGACCCGGAGAAAAGTTGTATGAAGAGCTGAATCTGGACGATGAGAGCACCGTGCCGACTCACCACGAGCGGATCAAGATCTTCGCTGGCAACAGATTAGGCACAACCAGCGCCAACGCCATTCTGGCCGAGCTCGAGGATATCTGCGAGCATCGCGACGTCGGAGCGCTGGTGCTCTTCCTGAAGCAAGCCATTCCGGACTACAACCCCAGTGCCGAGATCCTGCGGCGCATTGTGGCCGCGACGCCAGTACGCGCCCTGGCGGCGGGCACCAACGGTTACGAGGCCCCCAACCGTTGGAGCACGGCAGGGACCTTCCAGCCGATCCGGGCTGCATCGAGCGTCGCGCAAGCGGCGCCGAACCCGGCCTGAGATGCAGTTGGGCGGAGTGTGGCGCAAGCCGGCGGATCGCGGCTCGAGTAAGGCGCAAGCCCTGCCGGGCGCGGCAAGGCAGGGAATGGAAGTGGGGCAGGCGGTTTCGCCTGCCAGTAGACAAGCTGCGCAAGGCAGACAGCGGCGCGCACTAACGACGGGTCCGTGGGGGAAGGAATCGCTGGGTGGCTCGGGACACGAGCTTCGGTGGCGAGCAGGGCGAGAAGTTGCCGCCGAACAGTAACGCGGCGGCCGCCCGGTGGGCTGCCACCGTAGTGTCGGACGCGGATGAACGACGAGGGCGGGTAGGCCAGCCGATGGAGCTGAAGTCCGAGACCCGACTGTTTTGATGGGACGGATGGCCGCCAAGACGAACCAGGTGGCCGGCGTAATGGAACCGATCGTGGCGGGACCGGCCGATAGCCGACATGAAAGAACGGACGGTTCGTGAATAAGCCAATGGAGACTATGATATTCGCGACAACGACCACGGAACGACGGAACCGGGCACCTTCCATTCTGGCAAGCGCGGTGGCCCACGCCGTTGTTCTGGTGTCGGTGGTCGCCCTGGCGCCGGTCGTCGTCGAACATACGGCACACCTGGACCGGACCCCACTGGTCTTCTCGCCGCTCCGCCCACCCGTCTCAACGCTCGAGCCGGCTCCGCCGAGACAGATCCGAAAGCCGCTGATCCTGCCGGAGTCGGCGCTCCGGCCGTCGGTGCTACCGCCACCCATCGACGTTGTATCACCCCCACGCGACATCAAGTGGATGGCAAAGACACAGCCGCCTATCCCGGAGATCGAGGTTCCGGTGCCGGCCCCGCCGGCGCCAGCGCCACCACCCAAGCCCGCTGTGAAAACCGGACTTTTTGCTGCCGCGCCCAATCCGGCACCCGCGCCCGCCGTCACCGCGGGGGGGCCGCTACAGACCGGAGGATTCGAAGAGCGGGAGGCGGTTGCCGCGCCTGCGGCGAGCCATAGTGCCGCCCGCATCGGTGGATTCAACACGGCCGAGCCCGGCCATCTCGCCCGGATCGCCTACCGGACCCCCCCACCCTCGACCGGCGGGTTCGCCGCTCCCGAACAGCAATCCACCCGGAGCGGCGGCCCGGGCAGGGGAGCGGTCGTCAGCGGATCGGCGTTCTCCAGTCCGGTCCACACCGGGGCCTCACTGCCCGCGCTGTCATCCGGGGCGACCTCGGAAGCCGGTTTCGGCGGGCCCTCCATCGCGGACCGCCGGCCGAACTCCCGGTCCGCCCCGGTCAGCCGCTCCAGGTTCGGCGACATTGTGGCCCGGCCCGCGGCGCCTGGCGAGGTCCGGCAAACAACGGCGGCCGCTCGCCAGACGCCCATCAAAATTCTTGGCAAGCCCAAGCCGGTTTACACCGACGAAGGGCGCCGTCTGAAGATCGAGGGCGAGGTCATCCTCGAGGCCCTCTTCCGGGCCGGCGGCGAGGTCCGCGTGCTCCGTGTTGTCGAGGGGCTCGGCTCCGGGCTTGACGAAAGCGCCCGGCAGGCCGCCGAGGCGATCCGCTTCGCCCCGGCCACCTGCGATGGGCTTCCCGTGGACGCCACCGCCGTCATCCGCATTCAGTTTCAGTTGGCGTATTGAGAGAACGATGAGCAAGGTCCTGAAAGCACTTCTATTTCCCGTCATCCTCCTGACTGCCTGGCCCGTCGTGGCCGCCCCGCGCAGCCCGGTCGACCGGCTGCTCGACGAGGTTATCCAGCGTGAACGCGATTTCGTGACTCGGATCCGCCACTTCACGCCCCTGCTCGAGACCTACATCCAGGAGATCCCGGAAGGCGGCGCGGAGTCCGTCGCCGACGTCCGGGACCACTACTTCCTCGGCCGTCTCGATCTCGACAAGGATGTCGAGTACACGCCGCTGGTCACCCACAGCGAGCCGCACAAGCGATCCGGGATGCTGTTCTTCAAGAAACGCTCGGTGGCATTTGTCCCCACCGGCTTCGCCCAGATGATCTTTATCGACAGCGGTGGCTTCAACCGCACCAATTACGAATTCGAGTACATTCGGCGGGAGTTTCTGGGTGAGGTTCGCTGCTTTGTTTTCGATGTGGTTCCGACCAACAAGGAGCGGACGGGCCAGTTCATCGGACGCATCTGGGTCGAGGACCACAACTACAACGTCGTGCGCTTCAACGGCACCTATACCGGCAGCTCTCCAGACAAACTCTACTTTCACTTCGACAGTTGGCGGATGAACATCACCCCCGGGGAATGGGTGCCGGCATTCATCTACACCGAGGAGTCCAACCCGCTGGACGACTCGCTCCCGGTGCCGCGCTTCAAGGCCCAGTCCCGCCTCTGGAGCTATCGGCCGGCGCGCGAAAACCGCCTTGAGGAGCTGACCAATATCCTGATCGAAACCGATTCCGGAATCCGCGATCAGAGCCAGGCGCGCGACGTCTCGCCGCTCAAAAGCCAGCGGCTATGGGAGCACCAGGCCGAGGAGAACGTGGTGGAACGGCTGGAGACCGGGGGCTTGCTGGCGCCCTACGGCGAGGTCAACGAGGTCATCGACACCGTGGTCAATAACCTGGTGGTCACCAATGATCTGGCGGTGAATCCACACTGCCGCGTGCTGCTGACGACGCCGCTCGAGACCTTCTCGTTCGGCAACACCATCGTCATCAGCCGGGGACTGATCGACGTGCTCCCGGACGAGGCCAGCCTCGCCATGGTGCTCGCCGGGGAGCTGGCGCACATCGCTCTGGGGCACCGCACCAACACCCAGTTCGCCTTCAACGACGAGACGATGCTCACTGACCAGGAACTGCTCGAGAATTTCCGCTTTTCGCGGAGCGAGGCCGAGATCGCGGAAGCCAACCGTAAAGCGGCCGAGATCCTCCAGAACTCGCCCTATAAAGAGAAGCTCGGCAATGCCGGCCTCTTTCTTCGCGCCCTCGGCGAGCGTGCCCCCCAGTTTCCCAGCCTCATCAGCGCCAACTTCGGCAACCAGTTGGCGAGCGGCGGCAACGTCGAGCGGCTGAGCGAACTGGCTATCTCCGCGCCGAAGCTCGAAGACGACCGCCTCGACCAGATCGCGGCCCTGCCGCTCGGCAGCCGCGTCCGGCTCGATCCCTGGACCAATCGGATCGAGATGATCAAAGCCGAACCGGTGGCCCTCACCACCGCCCGGGACAAGCTGCCGTTCGAGATCACGCCGTACCTGATGCGCCTGGAACGGAAGAAGTCGCCGGGCCAGAACGACATGCTGGTCGCCGAGCATGGCGCGGACACCGAGGCTAAGGAAGGCTCCCAGTGACGCCCATCCGCACCGGTGCCGGCTCGCATCGCTGCGGCCGCTGCGACGCCCAAACCGACGGTAGCCTCATTTGTGATCGCTGCCGGCAATTCTTCCGCCTCCTCGGCGACTTTGAACGGCGAGGACCGGAGACGAGCAATCCCGACGATTCCGGCTCCGTCGACCAACCTTTGCGCCGCCGCCGCGCGGTCACGGGATAGTGGCGCGTGTCGAAGAGAGCAAGACGTCCGCGGAGGGGAGGGTGCTCTGGGAGCTGTGCTGCCCGCGCGAGCCAGCGCGATGAGGAGTCGTTGGCGTGTTGTGTCGCGCTCGAAGCCACCGCGATGTGGGGCGAGTTTCGGCGGACCCCCGCGGGGACGCGAGTGGAACAGCGAAGAAACCCACGTAGGCCGGATCCTCGCGGCGGATCGACAGATCCGCCCCCCCGACCCACGCCACCCGCCTCATCGGGGACATTGCGGTCTACTGTTATGTGGCCTACCCGGAACCTCGCACAGCGGTGTTCCCCGCAACGGGACCTCCGAATACGACCTGCCCGGCCACCCGTATCTTCGTGCTACGGAATGGGCTCCCGGATGAGCTTGCGAAGGGCTTCAGTCTGACTACCTGATTGATCGAGGCTCTACACCGCAGCCAGTTAATCGGCCCGCAGGATCGCCATGATGTCGAGGCGGGCGATCCGGTGGGTGGCGAACCAGATACTCGTCGAAGCCGCCAGGGTGATCGCCAGCACCGAGACGGTCGCCGTGACAAGATCCACCGGCCTCGCCCCTTCCACCAGGCTTTCGAGAAACCGTCCGCTCAGCACCACGCCCGCCACTCCTGGAATTGCACCTTCTCCCACGGTCAGCCGGCCCCGCGTTAGCAGTTTGCCGCGAAGCCGGACTGGTGTGGTGCCAAGCGCCATTCGCACACCCATCTCCCGGGTCCTCTGTGCAACAGCGCAGGAGACGACGCTGTGGATGCCGATCATCGCGAGCAGCAGCGCGAAGCCCGCGAACATCCAGACAGCGGCGAAACAGACACCTCACGCATGCCTCGGCGCTCCGAACGCCACCGCCAACCGCACTAACTCGCGCATCCGGTCCGCTTCCGCCTGCGCCACTTCGCGTCCGTACTCGGTAATCGGTAGTAGCGCCGCCGCTCGTCGTCCAGATGCGGATCCGGCCGGTCTTCTGCCTCCTCGATCAACCCCAGCTCGAGCATCTTATTGATGGATCCATAGAGCACGCCGGCGCCGAGCTGTAGTTTGCCGCCCGTGCGCGCCGTCACTTCGCGTTTGATGGCGTAGCCGTGCCGATCTCCGGCTCCGAGCGAGAGCAGGATGAGGAAGAAGGCCGGGGAGAGCGGCTTGGGATCGTTGGCGGTGGGTTGTGTCTTTTTCGGCATACTAGTACATGAGTGGATATAGTATTCTGCACTGCGACCACCCTTATCGAGTGCGATCCTGAGCGGATGCATTCCCGGCAGACACCGATCAAGCCGCCGGACTCCCCCTGAATCACGGCGCATCCAGGTCGAGCCCTGCCGGCCATCTCCAGGGCGATCGCGGTGACATGGACAGTCACCAAGAGTACTTCTCTCCGGCAGGCTTGGTCGTCCGCCGAACCGGACCCAGAGGTCGTTGAGCCGTCGGGACCTCGTCCGGAGCGTGTATACTGGGCGCACTCGGGATGGCCAACTGGGATTGGCGGGCAGTTGGTTTGACTTGGGGGTAGGTGACGATGCGATCTACTGGGCAGCGTTGGTTCGAACTCCTAATTCTGGTTCTGTTCCTTCCGTTCCTGCCGACGAGTGCGCATGCCGCCGAAACCGGCTTGCGAGTCCGCGCGGCCGAGATCCAAAGCACCTACGTGGTCGCCCCCGGCTCCTCGCAGACGCTGACCGCCTACACCCAGCATTCCGACGGAACGCCAATCCCGGGACTGGTTCTCCAATTCACGGCGCCAGCCTACGGTTCCAGTGGGACATTCCCTGACTCCCAAGAGCCGGGCCAAACGTCCATCCAGGTTGAGACCGACGCCACCGGCGCGGCCGTCGCGACCTTCATCACCAACGACATCCCCGGTGTCTTCCTCGTCGAAGTGCACCTAGTGGACTCGGCCGCGAGGAATTCGTTTGCCTTCACCAACCTCGCGGATCCTCCGGCCGCGGCCATGGGCGCGAACGATCTCAAGACCGCCGTCCAGCAGTGGCTGGTGGATAGCGGAGAGGTCGTGGGATCGAGTGTCTTGCTCCACGGGCCCGTACTGTTGCCGGCCGGGACCGTTGTCTCTCCGGCGTTCCCGCCAAACCCCGCCTCCAGAGAGCTGCCGGTGGTGGTGGAGGCGGATTCGTGGCTGCTCTGGATCGACGACATCCCGTTCGCTGATTTCGAGCATGCCACGCGCTACGTCCTCATTGATGCGAGCGAGTCCGGCCCGGACGTCATGCGGAATGCCGACGTTCGATCCGCTCACTGGTGGCCGGTCGTCAATCTTCCGGACGATCCCACCCGGGCGCATTCGCTTTCCGTGCCCACCGAGCCCGGCTTCGCCGTGGACCCGAATGACTATGGTTCCCTCGAGGCCGCCCGCGTCGGGTCGATCCTCTCGCGGCGGGCGGCCGCTCCCCAGGATGCGTGTGCCGTCCTCGTCTACGGGCCGGACATGCCGGTGGCCAAGAAGGACCTCCTCAAATACAGGAAATACCTGGTCGACAACGAGTTGGTCGCCCCCGATCGGGTCTTCGGGAACATATCCAGGGAAACCGGACGCATGGAGCCGGTGACGAAGACTCAGTTCCGCGATCTCATTCAGACGGTTTCCCGGCAGGGGTGCAAAAAAGTCTACTTCATGTTTGTGGGACACGGGATCTCCCCGGATTACGGTGGTGGCGTGGCCGTGGCCAGCGAAACCGAGGCCGGAAAGAGCACGATACTGAGTCCCCAGGAATACGTCGACATCCTGCAACCGCTCGGATCGGCGCAACTCTGCATCGTGCAGGTCTCGTGCTTCGCGGGGTTCATCGAGGATTGGATTCAGGGGCGGGGATTCACCGGCTCTGTCGTCGCGGTGTCGAATTCGACGGAAGTGGCCTATCACGATCGCGGAGAAGGACACTTCTTCCTCGACGCCTTCCTCCAAGCGAAGGGCAATGCAAGCGCCGACACCGACGGCGACGGCAAAGTCTCGGATATCGAAGCAACGGACTGGGTCAGCGAGAATGCGACATCGCCGTTCACCTTCCCGAATGGACAGGTCATCGACCGCATCCAAACCCCAATGCCGGGGAGCGACACGATTTCGCCGGTGTCTACCCGCCGGATGACGGCCCCGTTTCTCTTCATCCCCAATCCGGGAACGTCCAAGAATCTCGAAATTCGCCGGCCTACTTCGGTTCCCTCGAACGTTCCGTTCACCGTTGACATCCGCGTCGCCAACGAAACGGTCGCCACTCCCAGCAAGAGCACCGTCACGCTTCCGCCCGGCACGGATTCACTGCAAGTCCCGGTTGCAGGAAACGACTGCAACAACACCATCTACCAACTGAGCGCCAACGTCGACGGGCAACTGTACTTTGGCGAAAACAGGGTACAGGTAGGGCACTTCCGGATTCTTCCGGACAAGATCAGCATGCCCGTCGGATCCAAGAGGACGGTCGATCTGTCGCTCTACGGCGGCATTATGCGCCCGGCTGACCTGCGGGACGCCACGCCGACTAAATTCGACATCAGTTCCGCGAATGAAGCGATCGCCAAGCCGGTCATGGATGCGGTCGACGTGCCGATTGACGCGTCTCACGTGTCCTTTATGGCGCAGGCCGGCCTGATGCCCGGGACCACGCAATTCTCGGTCTATCTGGCGAAGACGCGGAGCTTCAAGACGATTCAGGTTGAGGTATACTCACCGGCCCAGCGAGCCGCGATGGACACGTGCCTCGATATCCAGCGCCAGGTCCTCTTCAGGGTGTTGGGAATAAACAATCCGTTCCATCATCCAATTACGCTCGCCGATGTATTTGACGGGAATGTCAGTATCGTCGGCGGTGTTCCGGTTCTGGTAGGTGGTCCCAAAGAGTTCACTGACCTATCCGGCACTTATGACTGTATGACGGGCCAGCTGAAACTAAGCGGTAACAGCGGGAGTCAAACGATTGCCGGGTACTCCAACGTCCCGGCCACCGCGGAGGGTACCCTGAAGGCCAACGCTGCCTCTGGGGGCGGCGACAGCGGGCAGGGGCTCAGCCGGCGGCGGGCGGCCGACAACGGGGCGACTATCGAACTGACGTACACGCTGGGCGATGGAGTATTTCCCGGCGGACCGATTTCATGGACCATTCAAGGGGACGTGGAAAGCCAGGGTGGGTGCGACTATGCTCTCAACTCCACGCTTACCACGGTTTCGAGTGCCGGCGGCGCCGGTGCGGTATTCGTCGGCACCGATAGTGGCTGCACCTGGAATGCGACGTCCAGTGCGAACTGGTTGACCTTGAGCGACGCCGGCGGCGACGGTCCCGGTGTCGTCGAGTTCCAGCTCGCGGCCAACACGGATTCCGAGCCACGCTCCGGCACGATCACCATCGGCGAAACCCCGATCACCATCACCCAGGATGGCGCCGCGAGCCAACGTCCCATCATCTTCTCCGCCGGAGTGGTCAACGGAGCCAGCTTCACCGGCGGAATTACATCCGGTTCCTGGATCTCCATACTGGGAGCGAATCTCTCCCCGACGAAACGGGCCTGGCTCGAGGCGGATTTCAACGGTGCGAACCTTCCTACTTCGCTCGATGGGGTCAGCGTCACCATCAACGGCCGGCCGGCATACATCTACTACATTGACCCCAGCCAGTTGAATGTACTGGCGCCGGACGACGAAACCATCGGATTGGTGAAGCTGGTGGTGACAACGCCGGAAGGAAGCAGCGATACCTATGAGGTCTACAAGCTTCCAACCGATCCGGCGCTCTTCCAGCTCTACACGGCCGGGCGGCGCTATGCGGTGGCGGTTCACGCCGACGGCTCGCTTGTGGCGAAGTCCGAGCTGTTCCCCGGCGCCGCCGCGAGTCCGGGGCGGGCCGGCGAGGCTGTCATGTTCTATGGCACTGGATTCGGAAGAACGGACCCGCCGGTCCCGAGCGCTCAACTCGTTGCTAGGGCAGTTTCTCTAGCCCGTCCCATCGTCATCCGAATCGGCGGCCGGATCGCCGAGCAGCAGTACGCGGGTCTGGTAGGGAGCGGGCTCGTTCAGTTAAACGCCGTCATCCCGGATTTGCCCCCAGGAGACTACCTGGTGGAGATCTATATCGACGGCGTGCCGATTCAACAAGGGGTCTACATTACCATCGGCGAGTGAAGGCCCCTCATGGAGTGGATGGAACCGATGGGGGTGACGACCTCCAGCCCATTCTCAGCAGTCCCGGAATGTGTCGTCGTCCAAGGGGCAAAGATCAATAGCGGGCCGGGCAGAGTCAGCCGCTTCCAACGACCTCGGGCTAACCTGGAGACGAGGGAAACGATTCCGGAGGGAACACAATGCAGATGCGCAAACTTGGAAGCGGCGGCCTGGAAGTCTCGGCACTCGGCCTCGGCTGCATGGGGATGAGCTTTGCCTACGGGGCGCCCAAGGACAAGCAGGAGATGACCGCGCTTCTCCGCGCGGCTGTCGAACGTGGCCTCACACTCTTCGACACGGCCGAGGCCTACGGTCCGTTCCTGAACGAAGAACTCGTCGGCGAGGCTCTCGCTCCCGTCCGCGACCGCGTGGTGATTGCCACCAAGTTCGGGTTCGACCTGAGTCCCGACCGCGATCCCCGCGGGATCAGCGGTCCGCCGGGCGTCAACAGCCGGCCGGAGCACATCAGGGAGGCCGTGGAAGGTTCGCTCAAACGGCTCAACGTGGAAGCTATCGACCTGCTCTATCAGCATCGGGTCGATCCGAACGTGCCGATCGAAGACGTCGCCGGAGCGGTGAAGGAGCTGATCCAGCAGGGCAAGGTGCGGTACTTCGGCCTGTCCGAGGCGGGCGTCGCCACCATCCGCCGGGCGCACGCGGTCCAGCCGGTTGCCGCGCTGCAGAACGAGTATTCGCTGTGGACGAGGACTCCGGAGAAGGAAGTCATCCCGGTCCTCGAGGAACTCGGCATCGGCCTGGTCCCGTACAGCCCCCTCGGCCGGGGATTTCTCACCGGCAAGATGGGCGCGGATACGACGTTCGACAGCTCCGACTTCCGCAGTAGAATGCCTCGCTTCACGCCGGCGGCACTCGAGGCGAACCAAGCCTTGATTGGACTGCTCTCCGACCTCGGGGAGCGGAAGCAGGCGACACCGGCTCAGATCGCGCTCGCCTGGCTGCTGGCCCAGAAACCTTGGATCGTGCCAATCCCAGGAACCACGAAACTCCACCGCCTGGACGAGAATATCGGGGCGGCCTCGGTCGAACTGACGGTCGGCGATCTGCGCGACATCGAAAAGGCCGCGTCGAGGATCACGGTTGAAGGCGCCCGGTACCCCGAGCAACTGGAGCGGATGACCGGTCTCTGAGCGGCGCTGTGGCGGTTCGACGAAGGAGGGTTCAACAATGGAGATTAAGCGAAGCGGTTCCCAGCCGTCCCGCAACGGAACGGCCGACTATTTCACCGGCACGCCACGGATCGAGCCGCTGTTCGACGCGCCCGAGCCGGCGCGCGTCTTCGGGGTCAACGTCACCTTCGAGCCAGGCGCCCGGACGGCGTGGCACACCCACCCCCTGGGCCAACACCTGATCGTCACCGCCGGGCTTGGCTGGGCGCAACGCTGGGGCGGACCGGTGGAGGAGATCCGGCCGGGTGACGTCATCTGGTTCGCGCCGGGAGAGAAACACTGGCACGGGGCCACCCCCGCCACGGCAATGACCCACATCGCCATCCAGGAGAAGCTCGATGGCAAGGCGGTCGACTGGATGGAACAGGTCAGCGACGAGCAGTACCAGGCCTGATCCGGGGTCGGGAGACAACTCAGAGGAGCATCCATTTATGTACAACGCGAAAGCCTATTCCGCGAGCAGTGCGGCGTCGCCGCTGGCCTCAGCGACCATCGAGCGCCGGGGCCCGACCGCGCATGACGTCGCGATCGAGATCCTGTTCTGTGGTATCTGCCACTCGGACCTGCACCAGGTCCGCAACGAGTGGAAGGAGGTCATGCCGACCGTCTACCCCTGCGTGCCGGGACACGAGATCGTCGGCCGGGTTACCACGGTTGGCCCTGCTGTTACGAAGTTCAAGCCGGGCGACCTCGCTGCGGTAGGCTGCATGGTCGACTCCGACGGCACCTGCCCCGAGTGCCAGGCCGGTCTCGAGCAGTTCTGTCCGAATTTCACCCTCACCTACAACTTCCCGGACAAACACACCGGAGGCGTGACCTACGGCGGTTACTCTGAGAGCATTGTGGTCGATGAGCGCTTTGTCCTGCGGGTTCCCTCGAACCTGGATCTCGCCGGGACCGCGCCGCTCCTCTGCGCCGGCATCACCACTTACTCACCCCTGCGCCACTGGGGCGTCAGCAAGGGCAAGAAGGTCGGCGTGGTGGGGCTTGGCGGACTGGGACACATGGCCGTGAAGTTTGCTCACGCGCTCGGCGCCCATGTGGTGGTCTTCACGACCTCGCCGAGCAAGAAGGAAGACGCGCTCCGGCTCGGCGCCGGCGAAGTGGTCATCTCCCGCAACGCCGACGAGATGACAAAGCACACCGGCAGCTTCGACTTCATCCTCGACGCCGTCTCCGCCAACCACGACATCGACGCCTACATTCAACTCCTGGGCCGCGATGGCAACCTGACGCTCGTTGGCGCCCCGGAGAAACCGCTCAGCGTCGCCGCGTTCGGCCTCATCATGAACCGCCGGAGCCTGTCGGGTTCGCCCGATCGGCGGCATCGCCGAGACGCAGGAGATGCTCGACTTCTGCAGCATTCATAAGATCACCGCCGACGTCGAAGTCATCCCGATCCAGAAGGTCAACGAAGCCTACGACCGGCTGCTGAAGTCCGACGTGAAGTACCGTTTCTCCATCGATATGGCCTCGCTCAAGTCGGAGTGAAAGGCTGGGGAGCAATGTCACGTAAGTTTTGCGGCGAGGATCGGACCTGAATCCCCCCCAAGGCTCCGGACCGCCCTGGGGGGCGCGCTTGAACGGATGCGGAGCTTCAGCTCCGCTTTCTTTTGACAAGGGTGAGACCCACACCGGCAGCAACCTCGCTGCAGCGGCCGATCCGCCTCCGCGAACACCTCCCCCGCCTCACCGGGGACATTGGGGGCTACCTTCACACAACCCACTTTGAACCTCCCGGAGCGTTGTCCCCCGCGATGGGACCTCCGAATATGACCTGCCCGGCTCGCCCGTATCTCGGTGACGCGGCATGGAGACTCAGACTAGGCGGAGGAGTCCCACGACGGCGGACGTCCGCCGCAAGTCGTACGACGAAGAACGCAAGTCACTGCCAGCGTTGAGATTTTCGACTCGTGTCGCTCGACGGAGCGTGCGTGCTCGCCCCCACCCCATCAGAATTTTCTATCGGCTCCAGTCAGAATTTTTGTGGCAGGCGTCCCGGCAGCCTCTGTATTGTGTGATCTTGCCCGCCGTGTCTGCGGGCCAGATCTACAACGTGAGTAGACTATGCTGTTGAAACGCATTTCTTTCGCATTACTCCTCTTCTGTCTTCCTCTCAGCGCGCAAACCACCGGCAGCGACTCTGCCGCCATCGAGGCTCTCCAGGCCGCCGTAAAGGCATCGCAATCGGCCGGTGATAACGCGTGGATGCTGGTCAGCGCGGCGCTCGTGCTGATGATGACCGGCCCGGGGCTGGCGTTGTTCTATTGCGGACTGGTCCGCAAGAAGAGCGTGCTCGGGACCATGATGCAGAGCTTCGCGATGATGGCCATCATCACGCTGGTGTGGGCGGTGTGCGGCTATAGCCTGGTTTTTTCCCGCGGAAACCCCATCATCGGCGGTCTCGAGTATCTGTTCCTGAACGGGGTCGGCGGCGCTCCGAATCCGCTCTATGCGGCGACTATTCCCCATCAGACGTTCATGATCTACCAGCTCATGTTCGCCGTCATTACGCCGGCGCTCATCGCCGGCGCGTTCGCCGAGCGCATGCGCTTCTCGGCCATGGTGATCTTCTCGACGCTCTGGGCATTCCTGGTCTACTTCCCCGTGGCGCACATGGTTTGGGGAGACGGCGGCCTGCTGAGCGCGGCGCTGGGCGGACGATATCCCGGTCTTCGATTTCGCCGGCGGCACGGTGGTGCACATCACGTCGGGTTTCTCAGCCCTGGTCACGGCCCTCTACCTCGGCAGGCGCGTGGGCTATCCGGAGGACAAGATGGTGCCGCACAATCTGGTGCTCAGCTTCACGGGCGCCTGTTTGCTGTGGGTAGGCTGGTTCGGCTTCAATGCCGGTAGCGCGCTCGCGGCCTCGGCGCTGGCCACCAGCGCTTTTGTCGCGACCCACTTTGCCGCGGCCGCCGGAGCGGTGGGCTGGATGGCGGTCGGAACGGATCCGCAGTGGCAAGGCCAGCGCGCTGGGCGCCATCTCCGGGGCGGTCGCCGGACTGGCTACCGTGACCCAGGGCGCCGGGTTCGTGCAGCCGTTCAGCGCCATTTTGATCGGTCTGATTGCGGGGACCGTCTGCTACTACATGGTCGCGGTGGTGAAAGCCAGGTTGGGTTACGACGATTCGCTGGACGCCTTCGGCGTACACGGGATCGGCGGCCTGATGGGCTGCCTGCTGACTGGCGTGTTCGCCACGCGGGCCGTGAATTCCGCCCTCCAGGCGGCTAACGGACAACCGGCGCCCCTCGGCTGGATCGACGGGCACCCGGCACAGGTTCTCTATCAGCTCACGGGCGCGGCCATCGCGATCGGTTTCGCGGTGGTGGGTACCTTGGTCGCCCTCAAGCTCACCGGCCTGGTGACGCCGCTTCGCATGGAGGAGGACGAGGAAGCCAGCGGCATGGATCTCGTGCTGCACGGTGAAGAGGGCTACAATTTTGAGGAGTAGCCATGTTTAAGATCGAAGCGATCATACAACCCTCCAAGCTGGACGCAGCCCGGGAAGCACTGGAGAGCGCCGGCATCGATGGCGTCACCGTCACCGAGGCGCGTGGTCACGGGCGACAGAAGGGCCACACGGAGATCTACCGCGGCCGGGAGTATCAGATTGACCTGCTGCCCAAGATCAAGCTGGAGACCGTAGTCCCAGCCAGCCGCAAAGACGAAGTAGTACGGGTGCTGAGTGAGGCGGTCCGGACAGGCAAGATCGGCGACGGCAAGATCTTCATTTCGGAGATCGCCGAGGCGATCAGAATCCGCGACGACACCCGCGACGAAGGCGCTTTGTAGATCGCGGCCTGGTGGCCAGTCTGGTGTGGGCTCGGCATCGGAAGGCTACCCGCCGCACCGCCCCCCGGGGATATTGCGGGCTACCTTCAACGAACCTACCCTGAGCCGCGCGGCAGCAGTGTCCCCCCGCCGTGACGCTCATCCTGCCGGCATCGATGGCGCGACACCACCGGGTTGGATTCCCTGGCCCGTATTTTGGTGGTCGTTTACACGTGGCGTGGCGATCGGGTGCGGGTGATTTCAGCCCGGGCGGCAACTCCCAGGGAGGCGCGGCAATATGAAAAAGGAATATGACTTCAATAAAAGGCATGCGCGGACCGGTATTGAAACCGCTACCGAGTGAGGAGCACTAACGCGCCGCGGACTGGGGACTCGGGGAATGGAGCCACAATAGTCGCGTGGACCTCAACATCCCAGACCGGCTCGCGGCCAACTGCCAGGACCGCCCCGATCGCGCCGCGTGGCTCGACCGGCTGCCGGATCTCCTGGCTGAGATGGAACGTCGGTGGTCTCTCACCCTAGGTGCTCCGTTCGAGAACGAGGAGGGCAGTTGCGCCTGGGTAACTCCCGTCTTACTCCCCGACGGAGCACCCGCGGTACTGAAGCTCGCCATGCCGCATATGGAAGGCGCGGACGAGATCGCCGGTCTGCGCTTCTGGGACGGTGATCCGACCGTGCGGCTCCTCGCGGCCGACGACGATCTCGGCGCCATGCTGCTCGAACGCTGCGCCCCGGGAACCACGCTCGCAGCGCTTCCGGACGCCGAGCAGGACATCGTCATCGCACAACTCCTGCGCCGCCTCTGGCGCCGGCCGGCGGAGCCGCATCGGTTCCGCCTGCTCTCCGCGATGACCGCATTCTGGAGCGAAGCGACTCTCGCCCAGGCCGGCCAGTGGCCCGATCCCGGCCTGGTCCGACAGGGTCTGGATCTTTTCCGGGAGCTACCGAGCAGCGCGCCTACCAACGTGCTGCTGGCCACGGACCTGCACGCCGGCAACGTTCTGCAAGCCCGCCGGGAGCCCTGGCTGGTGATCGACCCAAAGCCGTTTACCGGCGATCCGGCGTACGATGCGACGCAGCATCTGATGAACTGCCGCGGCCGGCTGCGCTCTGATCCGAAAGCGACGGTCCGCGGTTTCGCCGATCTGGCCGGCCTCGATCCCGAGCGTGTCCGCCTGTGGCTGTTCGCCCGCCTCGCCGCCGAACCGCGTGAGGACTGGAATGACGAGGATGCTATTGACCTCGCGCGCCTGATGGCTCGTTGAGCGCCCCGCGGGAGTATCCCGGTGTGCGCTTCGGAGACGCCCGCCGGGAGTTGCCCAAGATGCCACTTAGTCCGCTCCTGAGTTCAATGTTGAAGCTTATCGAGGTCACCCCGTCCGCGCCGGGCGTCGTCGGGTAGGCAGAATCGCAATGGCGACGGGGACGGGTTGGTGCGGGCCACCCAAAAGGATGAAAAGTCGAGATGGGTTTTTGAGCGAGCGTAACACCGGGATCGAGGCGTCGTGCTCCGCTCCCTTCGGTCACGGCTCGCATTGGACCGAACTCTCGTCTGCGAGCCGTGACTGAAGGGCGCGGAGCTTGCCCAACCGGCGATGGGATGGCGCCACTTTCAACGGAGCGCCAGAGGCGGAGCCAGTGGGGCGGAGATACGGCCGATGGCTGAGCGGCTTCCTGACAGCGTGTTAGCTGAGTGCCGACACGGCTCGCTCGAGCGCGCCGCCGCGCGCTGTGCCGTCAGCAGTATCAGTCCGGCGCCTGCCGGCAGTGCGCTGATATGCTGATCTGAAGCCGACCATGCACATCGCCAAGGCCGTCATCACCGCCGCCGCGCCCAGCCAGCGGACGCTGCCGCTTCAGACGCTGGTCGATCACGACGGCGCCGAGAAATCCGTGCTGCGCATCATCATTGAAGAGGTGCTGCGGGCGCGGGTCGAAGAGATCTGCGTCGTCGTCTGTCCGGGCGACGAGACGACGTACAAGGCCGTTGCCGGCGACCACGGCGGCCGCCTCCACTTCGTGCATCAGGCTGAGCCGCGCGGCTACGGCGACGCCGTCCACTGCGCCCGCGACTTCGTCGGCCAGGACCCCTTCCTGCATCTGGTCGGCGACCACCTCTACGTGAATCGCCACCAGGAGGGTTGCGCCCAGCAGCTCGTCGAGATCGCCGCCGCCGAGGATTGCTCCGTCTCCGCCGTCCAGAAGACCCGGGAATCGCGCCTGCCGTTCTACGGCGCCATCGGCGGACAGTGCGTCGCCGGCCATCCGGGACTCTATCGCGTCGATACCGTCATCGAGAAGGCCACGCCGACCGAAGCCGAGCAACGCCTCATCGTCCCCGGCCTCCGCGCCGGCTACTATCTCTGCTTCTTCGGCATGCACGTCCTCACGCCGACCGTGATGGACCTGCTCGGTCACCTGATCCCCCGGGCCACCAGCCGGCCGACGACGCTCTCCGACGCCCTGGCGCTGCTCGCGCAGAAGGAACAGTATCTGGCGCTCGAGGAGTCCGGCCACCGCTTCAACGTGGGCGCCCGCTACGGACTGCTAATGGCGCAATTCGCGCTCGCGCTCAACGGCGACGACCGCGAGGAGGTGCTTTCCCGATTGCTCGAAGTCCTGGCCTGGCGGGAACAGCAGGTGGCGGTCGACTAGCCGCGGGAACATCGATGATGCCTCACTCCTCCGCTCAATCCGAAGCCGCCCGGACGCCCGCGAGCGAGCTGGTGCGAATCATCACCGCCGACGATCCGGCCGTGCGCAACCGCCCGCTCGACGCTTTCTGTGCCGCGGCGTCGCTCGAGGATCTGCTCGGCGAGTGCGCCGCGCTCGATGAGTTCCGCCGGCGCTCGGACAACCTCTATGAGCGAGTCCGTGCGCTGTTCTTCCTGTACGGCATTCACCGCTTCCACGTCCCCGGAAAGAAGGGGACGCACACCCGCGCGCTGGTGCCGTTCTCCGGCTACAACCACCTGCTTCGGCGGCGTTTCGAGGAGGCCATCGAGGTGTTCCTGGCAGCCCAGTCGGCGGCCGGTCCGAACGACGCCATTTCGAGCGCGCTGGCCGCCGCCTACCGGGGACTCGGCTTCCAGACGCTCGCCAACCAGGTGCGCCGCAGCGTCCGCTCGGTGCGCGGCAACCAGTGGATGTTCCGGGCATGGGCCACCCGTCGGACCATCCACTCCGCATCCGCAAAGAGTTACTCGAACCCTGCGCGCGTACGCGCCTCTACCCGGTGGTCCGCGAAGTTACTCCCGTGCGCATGGACCTTACTCACAGCGGCTGGAGCGACATCTTCTTCCTCGGCATGGATTATCCCGAGGGCGCCCGCGTGCTCAATATCTCGGTCGACCTGTGCGTCCGGGGCGGCGGCGCGTGCGCCACGGCCGCCCGTCGAGGCCTACTTCCGCATCATTGAAGAGCCGGTGCTGCGCCTGGCGAGCGTCGATCTCGGCGCCGTCGCCGAAATCACCACGCTCGCCGAGGTCTTCGACTTCGCCAAGGACTACCTCGGATTGCTGAAGGCCGCCGTCATCGCCTCGGGCGTCGTGCCGCCCGGCATGGAAGGCGCGGCGCAGCCGCTGGCGGAGCTGCTCGCCCGTCTCACCGGCCGCCACGGACTCGGCATCGAGCTTGTCAGCCAGGTCAACGACATCCCGAAAGGCTCGCGGCTCGCCGTCTCCACCAACCTGCTCGCGTGCCTGATCGCCACCTGCATGCGCGCCACCGGCCAGGCGCGCTCGCTCAGCGGACCGCTCGAGGAGCACGAACGGCGCCTCGTCGCTGCCCGCGCCATCCTCGGCGAGTGGATTGGCGGCTCCGGCGGCGGCTGGCAGGATTCGGGCGGCGTCTGGCCCGGCATGAAGCTGATTCAGGGCGTCGCGCCTGACGCCCGGCGATCCCGAGTACGGCGTCAGCCGCGGGCGCCTGCTGCCGCGCCACCGGCTGCTCGACGCCGACGATGTTTCGCCGGCCACCCGCAAAGAACTCGAGGAGAGCCTGGTGCTCGTCCACGGCGGCATGGCGCAGGACGTCGGTCCCATCCTCGAGATGGTCACCGAGAAATACCTGCTGCGTTCGGAGGCCGAATGGCAGGGGCGCCAGGAAGCGATCTCGATCTTTGACGAGGTGGTCGCGACGCTCCGCCAGGGCGACATCGCGCGGATTGGCGCGCTCACCCAGCGCAACTTCGACGGTCCGATGCAGACCATCATCCCCTGGGCATCGAACCACTACACCGAGTCGCTGATCGCCCAGGTGCGTCGTGAATTCGGCGACGGCTTCCGCGGCTTCTGGATGCTCGGCGGGATGGCCGGCGGCGGCATGGGCTTCCTGTTCGAGCCGCGCCACAAGGCCCGCGCGCAGGAACGCTTGCAGGAGATCATGAGCGCGGCCAAGCGACGGCTTGAAGGTGCCGTGCCGTTCGCCATGGAGCCGGTGGTCTACGACTTCACCATCAATGAGGCCGGCACCACGGCGTCGCTGCTCGCCTCGGAAGCCGCGATGATGCCGCCGGGCTACTACACGCTGACCGTGCCGGGCCTGATCCGCCAGGACCTGCGTCTGCTGTCGCCGTCGCGCCGCGCCGAGCTCGAGCAGTTCGGCTTCGCCTGCCGCACCGCGCCCGAGCTGTCCGGCATGGTCGAGACGATGTTCGACCGCCTGCTGCCGCACGCTGCTTCCGACGCCGACACCCACGCTTCGAGCCTCTCCGCGCTGCTCGCCGAGCACGGCTTTGACCCGGTCCAGCACGAGCAGATCCGCGCCGACCTCCGTAGTGGCCGCATCGGCCTGGCGCAGAACCGTCTCTCCGTTAGCGTCAAGATCGAGGATGCGCGCGCCGGACGATGTGATCGATGCGACGGCCGGTTTGCCGGCGTCCTACCGCGAGGCCGGGGCCGCCGCGATCGCCGAGGGCGCCGTCGCGGTGGTCTCACTGGCCGGCTGGCGCGGGCAGCCGCTGGACCCAGGGCGCCGGTGTCGTCAAGGCGCTCAACCCCTTCTGCCGGATGGGTGGCCGGCACCGCAACTTCATCGAGATCCACCTCGCCAAGAGCCGCCGCACGGGCCGGCTGCACGGCGCGAAGCTGCCGCACGTCATCACCACCAGCTACCTGACGCACCGGCCCATCGCCGACTACCTGGCCGCCGAGAACAACTACGCCTATCCCGGTCCGCTGCACCTCTCGCCCGGCCGGAGCGTCGGCCAGCGCCTGGTTCCGATGACGCGCGACCTCCGCTTCGCCTGGGAGGAGATGCCCCAGCAGTTGCTCGACGAGCAGGCGCAGAAGGTTCGCGACAGCTTGCGCCACGCCCTTATCGAATGGGCCCGGGCGAGCGGCGAGGGCAGCGATTACACCGACAACCTGCCGCTCCAGTGCCTCCATCCGGTCGGGCACTGGTACGAGGTGCCAAACCTGCTACTGAACGGCGTGCTGGCGCGGTTGCTCGAAGAGCAGCCGAAGCTCCAACACCTGATGGTGCACAACATCGATACTCTCGGTGTCGATGTGGACCCGGGGCTCTTCGGCCTGCACCTGGAACGCGACGCCGCCCTCACCACCGAGGTGATCACCCGCCGCATCGAGGACCGCGGCGGCGGACTCGCCCGCATCGGCGGCCAGCTCCGCCTCATCGAGGGTCTCGCCCTGCCGCGCGAGGAGATCGAGTTCGATCTCTCCTACTACAACAGCGCGACGACTTGGGTCTCGATCGATCGCCTGCTCGAGTTCTTCGATCTCACAGCTGCCGACCTGGCTGACTCGGCGAAGGTCGTCGCCGCCGTCCGTTCGGTCGCTGCCCGCATGCCGACCTACATCACGCTCAAGGACGTGAAGCGCCGCTGGGGCAAGGGGCAGGAGGACGTCTTCCCGGTCTGCCAGTTCGAAAAGCTCTGGGGCGACATGACGGCGCTACCGGAGCTCAAGTGCGACTTTGTGGCAGTCCCGCGCTTCCGCGGCCAGCAGATCAAAGAGGTCTCGCAATTGGATGGCTGGCTCCGCGACGGGTCGGCAGCGTATGTCGAGTCGCTATGCGAATGGGAGTAGCCGGCGGATGCATTCAGTAATTCGATAAGTCCGTCTCTCCAGCCAATGAATGTCTCACTCCTACCGGGCCGCGACCGTGAGGGAGAGCAACGCAACGCCCGAGCGTCCTGTTGCACTCCGTTGAAAGGCGTGCATCCCGGCTGCCCAGGGCACGAAGACCGCTCCCTTCCATCGCCCCTCCGTTTGAATCCCCACCCCGACCCACCGTATCCTGAAGAGGGGATCGCTCCGCTTCAGGAGCGAAGGACAAGCGCGGCATCCGAGGCAGGAAAGCCCGCGCGACGAAGCTAGTCATCCACAGGAGGGAAAACCTTGCAACTCAGACGACTCACTCTCGCCGTCTTGCTTTCCGCCGTCATCGCGAACGCCGGCGTCTTCATGAAGCAGACGATCACCGATCTCGATCACGGGAAGACCGCCACCTCGGAGGTCTCCCTGGACGCAACCCACATCAAGGTAGTCACCACCGGCTCGGATCACGACAGCACCTTCATCTATGCCGGCGACCGCTTCTACATCATCAATACCGCCGACGGCACCTACCGGACCTTCACCCGTGAGCAGCTCGAGAAGATGTTCAACCAGGCGAGCCAGATGACCTCGATGCTCGAGGAGAAGCTGAAGGATATGCCGCCGCAGCAGCGGGAGATGGTCGAGCGCATGATGAAGCAGAGGATGGGCGCGATGTCCCAGCCGCAGGTCGAGAAGACCGTGTACAGCAAGGTCGGCTCGGGGTCCGTCGGCGAGTGGACGTGCGAGAAGTATGAAGGCCGCCGCGGTTCGGAGAAGGTCGAGGAAGTGTGCACGGTGAACCCGTCCGCGCTGGGCCTGCAGGCCTCCGACTTCCAGGTCTTCCACGATCTGGCCGACATGTTCCAGGGATTCTCCCAGCGCATGAACCTCGACCTCTATCGCATCGGCAGCATGACGCCGGCCGAGGGCGAGTACACGGGGGTACCGGTCGAACAGGTCAGCTACCGGAAAGGGAAGGCGCAGCAGCGCCGCCAAGTCACCGAAGTCGACCATCGGGATTTCTCCGATCAGGACTTTGCCGTCCCGAGCGGCCTCAAGGAACTCGAGACCCCGATGATGGGCGGTCGCTGATCTGTGGGGCGGGCTGAGTCGTCGGACGTAAGGCGGACGTCCACGACCGAGCCGGACCTCCCGGTCCGGCTCTCCGATGCGCGGAAAAGGCCGATGGCGACGTCGGCCTGCGGGTCCGCAGTCCCGCCCACCAGATAACTGAACAGCGTTGAGCTTCGCGTCCGGTCTTCGTCCCGCAATTTGAGTGACATTGGGCGTTTCCGCCTGACTCACTGGACCAACCTACTCCGTCCGCAGCGCCGCGAGTAGAGGCGCTCGCAACACCGCCGCCGTGGCCAGTATCGACGCGAGCAGGCCAGTGGCGAACACCCCGGCGAGTAGCAGCGCGAGCGACGACGGCGATATCGCCCCGCCGCGGCCCGCGAGCGCGGGAACGATCGCGATCAGCGCCGTGACAGTGCCGATCAGAATGCCGGCTACGAGCAGGTACACGTTCTCGGCCACCACCATCACCGCGAGATTCCCCGGACGGAAGCCGACCGCCCGTAGCAGCGCCAGTTGCTGGCCGCGCTCGAGTACGTTCCGCAACAGGATCACCGCCAGACCCACCGTGCCGAGCAGCAGCCCCAACGCCCCGAGCGCCTGGAACGTCGACAGGTACGTGTTCTCGACCCGGTGGAAGCCCGCCAGGTAGGCGCCGGTGTCGACGACGTCGAAGCCGTAGTCGGTGAAGATGTCCTCGAGGTCGGCGGTTACCGTGGCGACCTCCGCTGGCGGCGTGTCGATCAGGAAAACGCGGTACCCCTCCTGGTGTGGGAAGGCGCGCCGGAAATTCTCCGCCGAAATGATGACTTCGCGCTGGAAGACACTGTCGGCGAGCGCGGCCACCAGGCGCAGGCGCACCGGCTCGCCACCCTCCACCGGGATCTCGACCACGTCGCCGAGCTTGCGGTGCAGGATGTAGGTCATCGAATTGGCCGCAACAGCCGCGGGGATCGCGCCATCGGTGGCCGGCGCCAGCAGCAGTTCCCACGGATTCTCACTTTCGGCGACAGCGTCCTGGAAGCGAAAGCGACGATCCTCGAGGAAGTCGCGCGGGGCGCCCAGGATGCGCGGGTTCTGTGGCCGGTAGAGATTGAGGCAGCTCACGTCGTCGCCGGGGCGGAGACGGAACGGGACGATGCCGGAGATCGGAACGTCCTCGATGCCCAGCTCCGCGCGGTTCTCCGGCACGGCCGGGCTGCGGTAGAGCGGCAGCGACGCCTCGGCCATGAGCGGGAAGCCGCCGGTGGGCGAATCGGGGGCGTGCGAATCGACCGTCTCGGCGAGCCGGAAGGAATCGACCGAAACGATGAGGAAAATCGCCGACGCGATCAGCGTGACCGAGAGCACCGTGCGTCCCGGCTGGTAGGCGGCGTTGCGGAAGCCCAGCCGCACATGGGCGGCCACGCCGTTCCCCGCGAGCGTCCCCGACGGGCGGCCGAGCCGGTTCCGGAACAGCATCAATGCGCCAACGAGCAGCAGGAAGCCCGCGCCGAAGAATCCGGCCACCTGCGCCAGCACACCGGACGCCGCTGCACCGAGCAGCGCCAGCGCCACGACGATGCACGCGATGCCGCCCCAGAGGGTCCGGGCTGAGCTGGTGGCCGACGGCGGCAGCGACACCACCCCGGCCAGCCGGTTGCGCGGCGTGATGCGGCGGAGCGAGCGTAGCGTCCACAGCAGCGCGGCGATCGAAGCGGCCAGACCGCCGAGCGCGCCGACTGCGAGCCACATCGGATCGGCGTCGAGTGTCACCGCCTGTGTGCCGACCGCGTCGATCCACCACGTGCGCAGGCCGTAAAGAATGAGCTGGCAATATCCGATGGCGCCGGCGACGCCAAGGACGGTTCCGGCGACGGCCAGCACGATGCCTTCGAGGCCAAAGATCACGCGGAGCCGCGCCGGCGGCAGGCCGACCGCTTCGAGCAGTCCCGTCTGGCGGACGCGCTGCTCGAGCCCGAGGCGAAAGAACATCCCGGCGAGCAGGAGCGCTGAGACCACCAGGAAGAAGCTGAAGTAGACGAAGTACTCGCCGAAGTCGGTGGCGCCTTGTGAGCCGGTGAGGCCCAGCTCGCGGACCGGGATGACGGTGAAGCCCTGTGCGAGCGGCTCGAGCGTGACGCCGAGGGCCTGCTCGAAGCGTGCGGCGGTCGCGGACGGCTCTTCGCCCTCCGGCACGGCGAGGCGGTAGGCCGTCAGCGAGCCCCACCGCGACTGCCACAGCCGCTGACCTGTCGCCAGCGGGATGAAGGCCTTCGGCGTAGTGCGGTAGTCATCCCAATAGGCCTCGTCCTCGGGCCGGACGCGGCTGAGGTCGATGGGGAATGGCGGGTCCCAGTCGGAGATCTCCTCGGAGTCGGTGATTCCGGGGTACTCGGGTGCCAGCGACGGGTCGCGGTCAATGGGACGGACGGCGGCGAGGCGGAACCGGGCCGATGCGGTCTCCAGGCGTCCCTCCGGCCGCCAGAGGTAGTAGTCGAGCGTGACGTCGTCGCCGGGCCGGGCATTCAGCTCACGGGCCGCCCAGCCGTTGAGCTCGATCGCGGGCGGGTTGCCGTCAGCGACGCCTTCGACGGCGCTGACGAGCGAGTAGGGGATCTCAAGGTCGCCGACGCGGATCGTGTTGGCCAGGTAGGTGTAGATGCCACTGGGAGTAAGTCCGGCCTGGCTGGCGGCAGACCTAATGGTCGCCGCGAGGCTATCGGTCAGAAGGCCCGCGCGGCTGTCGACCTGGATCACGTGGCGGCCTTCGAGGACTTTCACTTCGAGGCCGAGGTCGGTGGGCTCGACGGCTTTGGTGAGCGTGTCTTCGGGATCGGCGGCGCCCACGGGCAGCAGGATCGTATTCACGCGTCCCGCCTGGTCGAGCTCGCCCTGAAGCTGCGCCAATCCAACGAAGGCCGCCTTTACCGTGCCCTGGTTCGCCTCCAGGTTGAACTCGCCGAGCTGGTCGCGCGTCAGGATGGCGGCGACGGTGAGCCGCACCGTCACGCCCGTATCGTCCTTGCGGCCCTGGAGCGATTCGGCCGGCGTGTAGGACTGCTGCTCGATACGCAGCAGGACTCCGTCGCCGGTTTCGGCGCCGAGCTCGCGGGCGAGTGGCTCGCTGAGGTAGACCTCGCGGCCCTCCGGACCACTGCGGTCGAGGCCTTGGAACCGCCAGAAGCGGTTGTCGACACCGTAAACCTGAACGCCCGAGGCGAGCCGTCCGGAAGCCTGGTGCCGGGCGACGCCTTCGAGCCTGAGTAGCGGCGCCGCATCGCCGAACGCGGCCGCCACCTGCTCGCGGAAAGGATTCGCGGCGCCGATGACGGTCCCGGTGTTGCCGAGGCGCTCGATGACCAGGTTCCGCAAGCTGGTCCGGACCGACTGGCCGACCAGCAGTGCCCCGCCGAGCACCGAGACGGCCACGGCGACGCCGACGACGACGGCGAAGTTAGTCCGGGCGTAGTAAGTGAGACTGCGCCGGATGAGTGTGCCGGTGGTCATGTTACTGGACCCGTTCGAGGCGCCCTTCGGTGAGCCCGTAGCGGATCGGCAGCCGCTCGCCGAGCCGCGCGCTGTGGGTGACGACGATCATGATCGAGCCCTGCTGGGCGTGCAGGCGCATGAGGAGCTCGGCCACGGTGTTGGCGGACTCCCGATCGAGGTTTCCGGTGGGCTCGTCGCAAAGCAGCAGCCGCGGCCGGCGGATGAGTGCCCGGGCGATGGCGACGCGTTGCTTCTCGCCGCCGGAGAGCTCGGCGGGACGGTGCGAGAGGCGGTCGGCGAGTCCGACGGCGGTGAGCAGCTCGCGGGCGCGGGCCTCGGCATCGGGCTCGGCATCGCCGGCCATGGTCGGTACCAGGACGTTCTCGAGCACGGAGCATTGCGGCAGCAGGCAATGGTCCTGGAAGACGAAGCCGACCCGCGAGTTGCGGAAGCGGGCGAGTGCGGCGTCGGCGAGGGTGAACGGATCGGCGCCGTCAAGCGAGACGGTGCCCGAAGTCGGTGGCTCGAGGGCCCCGAGTATATAGAGGAGTGAGCTCTTCCCGCTCCCCGACGGTCCCATGACCGAGGCCGCCTCCCCTGGCTCCATCTTGAAGTCGACCCCGTCGAGGACCCGCAGCGCGCCCCTCGGCGTCGGGTATTGTTTGGACAGGTTTGTTACTTCCAGCACAACTTTATGAAGGTATCAGGAAAACGTGTCCGGGCGGGTCTTACGCTTCGGTGGTGCCATTTTGAACCGCGAAAAGCGCAAAGGAAACCAGGTTTCCCGGCCGCCGGTGGCGCGGACGGGGTGCCGGATTCGTGGGGTGCCACGGACCTTGTTTTCGCTTCCATCGGCAGTTCCGTTGGACCGCTTGGGAGCATGTCGAAGGCGACGTTAATCGCGCCAAATTGGTCGATTTGCCCCAACGTCTGCCCCAACCGGGGCAAGGGAAACGGCGCTGCCGCGGTTTTCGGCGGGGCATATGCCACATTCTCCGCCGACATCGACACGCGCTTAGACGCAGTTGACGGGCTTTCGGAAGCAGGTCCACGGATGGTGAGCGGCACCTGGTTCTCTGGCCCGTTGATTGCATGGTCAACTCGGAGCGCCGATGGCGCAGCAGGTGCCGGAAGACTGTCGAGAAGAGGGCTGTCCGATAGGGGGAGGCAGGTGCCGCGGAGCAGTCGGCCCTTCTTCGATAGACAGAGCTACAGAGTTGTGATTGCCGTCCAGTTTTGGTTGCGACCGCACTGGCGGCGGCGGAACATTGTGTATGTAGCGTACCCCGTACCAGGGGCGGCTCCCCAGAATAATGAATGAGGTCTTATGACACGGTCGAAACCAGCAAAACTCGGCACTGAAACTGCCCACGATATCTACCAACACAAAGCGAACCCGCTTGACGTTTTCTTCAAGCCGAAGAACATTGCGGTGATCGGAGCAACCGAGGCTCCGGGATCGGTGGGACGTACCACCCTGTGGAACCTGATGAGCACGCCGTTCGGCGGCGCCGTGTTTCCGGTGAATCCGAAGCGGCCGAGTGTGCTTGGCATCAAAGCGTACAAGAGCGTTAAGGAAATCCCCGCCGAGGTGGACTTGGCGGTGGTCGTGACCCGGGCCAGCTTCGTCCCCGGCGTCATCAAGGAATGCGCGGAGGTCGGCAGCGTCAAGGGCGCCATCGTCATCTCCGCCGGCTTCAAGGAACTCGGACCCGAGGGCCTGGAACTCGAGCGGCAAGTGCTCGCCGAGGCGCGCGCCGGGGGCATCCGCATTATTGGACCGAACTGCCTGGGCCTGATGTGCCCGCCGACGGGCGTCAACGCCACCTTCGCCGCCGGCATGGCCCGTCCTGGCAACGTCGGATTTATCAGTCAGAGCGGCGCGCTGTGCACGGCGGTGCTCGACTGGAGCTTCAAGGAAATGGTCGGCTTCAGCGCGTTCGTCTCCATCGGCTCGATGCTGGACGTCGACTGGGGCGACCTGATTGACTACCTCGGCAACGACCCGAAGACGCGCAGCATTCTGATCTACATGGAGTCAATCGGCGACGCTCGCTCGTTCCTCTCGGCGGCACGCGAGGTGGCGCTCAACAAGCCCATCATCGTGATCAAGGCCGGACGCACGGCCGCCGGCGGCAAGGCGGCGGCCTCCCACACCGGGTCGCTGACTGGCTCGGACGACGTGCTCGACGCTGCCTTCCGGCGCTCCGGCGTCCTGCGCGTGAACAACATCTCGGACCTCTTCTACATGGCCGATGTGCTCTCCAAACAGCCCCGGCCGAAGGGTCCGAAACTCACCATCGTCACCAACGCCGGCGGTCCGGCCGTGCTCGCCACCGACGCCCTCATCTCGGCCGAGGGACAGTTGAGCGACCTTTCGCCGGCGACGCAGGAAGAGCTCAACTCCTTCCTGCCCCAGCACTGGAGCCGCAACAACCCCATCGACATCCTCGGTGACGCCGATGGTGAGCGCTACGCCAGGTCGCTCGAGATCGCGGCCAAGGACCCCAACAGCGACGGCATGCTCGTGGTCCTCACGCCGCAGGCCATGACCGACGCCACCGTCACCGCCGAGGCGCTGAAGAAGTACTCGAACCTTGGCAAGCCGGTGCTCGCGAGCTGGATGGGCGGTCCCGAGGTGCAGGCGGGTGAGCGCATTCTCAATCAGGCGAACATCCCGACCTTCTCCTACCCCGATTCGGCGGCCCGCGCCTTCCAGTACATGTGGCGCTTCACCTACAACCTGCGCGGCCTGTACGAGACGCCGATCTTCCCGGCCGGACAGGGCAGCGAGGCGGCGGACCGGACCAAGGTCCAGGCGATCCTCGACGGCGCCCGGAAGTCGAAGCGGGACCTGCTGACCGAGTACGAATCGAAGCAGGTTCTGTCGGCGTACGGCATCCCCACCGTGCCATCGAAGATCGCCACGTCGGTCGACGAGGCCGTCGCGGCCGCCGACGAGCTCGGCTACCCAGTGGTGCTGAAGCTGCACTCGGAGACGATCACGCACAAGACCGACGTCGGTGGCGTGCAGCTCAATCTGAAGGACGCCGCGGCGGTCAAGCACGCCTTCGAGCAGATCGCGAAGAACGTCACCGAGAAGGCGAGCAAGTCCGACTTCCTGGGCGTGACGGTCCAGCCGATGATGAAGATGTTCGGCTATGAGATCATCATCGGATCGAGTCTCGACCCGCAGTTCGGGCCGGTGATTCTGTTCGGCATGGGCGGGCAGTTGGTGGAGGTCTTTAAGGACCGCGCCCTCGCCCTGCCGCCGCTCAACACCACGCTCGCGCGCCGGATGATGGAGCAGACCAAGATCTACACGGCGCTCAAGGGCGTCCGGGGCCGCAAGCCGGTGGACCTGGCCGCGCTTGAGGCCCTGCTGGTGCGGTTCAGCCAGCTCGTCGTCGAGCAGCGCCGGATCAAGGAGATCGACATCAATCCGCTGCTCGCCTCCTCGGACGCGCTGGTGGCGCTCGATGCCCGTGTCGTGCTGCACGATCCGGAACTCCCCGACGAGAAGCTGCCGAAGCTCTCCATCCGCCCCTACCCGAGCCAGTACATTTCGTCCTGGGCGATGAAGGACGGCACGGAGATCAACATCCGGCCCATCCGGAGCGAGGACGAGCCCCGCATCGTGCGCTTCCACGAGACGCTATCCGAGCGCACCGTCTACTTCCGCTACCTCGAAATGCTGCAGCTTACCCAGCGTGTGGCTCACGAGCGGCTGACGCGGATCTGCCACGTCGACTACGACCGTGAGATCGCGCTGGTGGCCGAACGCAAGGACCCGACCACCGGTCTCAACGAGATCATCGGCGTCGGCCGTCTGGACCGGACCACCGGGACCGAGGATGCCGAGTTCGCCGTCGTCATCAGCGACGCGGAACAAGGCAAGGGCCTGGGCCATCACATGCTCGAGAAGCTGATCGAGATCGCCCGCCAGGAGAACATCAAACGGATCACGGCCGAAATCCATCCGGAGAACGGGCCGATGCTGGAGCTGGTCCGGCGGCTCGGCTTCACGGTTGACCTCGAGCCCGGTGACCCGACGGCGTCGGTGGCCCTGGAACTCGGGTAGTCAGTCCGGGGCAAGGCAGTCGATCGACTTTTGCGGCCATGCCGTGCGGGTGCGAATGCACCGGTCGGCATGGCCGCTTTCTGTTGTAGTGGCTCCGGGGCGGTCCGGACCGCGCGGGTCAGCAAGCGGCTCTCATACGTCGCAAGGTCTTCTGCCGCACTACACTAAAATCGTAATCAGATGCCGGAATCCCTCATCGGCCTCGAACGGGACGAACTTCGCGAACGCCTCGGCGCCGGCGCGCCTCCCTACCGTGCCCGCCAGCTCTACCAGGCGCTCTACCGGCGGCGTGTCGCCTCGGTCGACGAGATCACCGACCTGCCTCGGGAACTTCGCCACCGCCTCGCCGGCCAGGCGACGCTCGGCATGCCCACGATCGACCGCCGGTATGAGAGCACCGACGGCACCCGCCGCTATCTCCTCGGCCTCGCCGACGAGAAGACCGTCGAAGCCGTGCTCATGCCCGAGCCCGGCCGCGACACCGTGTGCATCTCCACCCAGGTCGGCTGCCCGGTGGACTGCAAGTTCTGCCTCACCGCCCTGATGGGCCTCGAGCGCAATCTCACCGCCGGCGAGATCGTCGGCCAGGTGCTCGCGCTCATCCGCGACAACGATCTCGCTCCCGGCGCGCACGGCCCCGCCGACCGGCTCAATATCGTCCTCATGGGCCAGGGCGAGCCACTGCTCAACTTGCCCGCCGTGCTCGCCGCCACGCGCATCCTCACCGACCCCGACGGCGTCGGCATCTCCGAGAAGCGCATCACGCTATCGACCTCCGGCCTCATTCCCCAGATGGAAGAGCTCGGCCGCGCGCGCCTGCGGCCACGCCTCGCCGTCTCGCTCAACGCCTCGAGTGAGGAGCAGCGCCGCGAGCTCATGCCGATCACCCGCAAATACCACCTCGCCGACCTGATCGAAGCGTGCCGCCGCTACCCGCTGCGCCCCTGGGAGAACCTCACCTTCGAGTACGTTCTGCTCGCCGGCGTCAACGACAGCGACGCCGATGCCCGCCGCCTCCTCCGGCTGATCGACGGCCTTCGGGCCAAGGTCAACCTGATCGCGCTCAACCCCGGACCAGGCATCGATTTCAAGACGCCGGCGCCCGGGCGCGTCGAGAGTTTTCAACAGATTGTCCGCTGCGGCTTCCCTTGTTTTGTACGCAAGCCGCGGGGCCGCGACATCTACGCCGCATGCGGTCAGCTCAAGCGGGTCGCCGTCAACGATGCGCCGCTCTCAATCGGCCCCGCCGGCGGTTGAGAAACGCCGGAAGTCCAGCCTGACGCGGCGGATTAAAGCGTTAAGAATCAATTAAGTCCTTTGAGTCATCGGGGCCGGTTCTGGTATACTCCAAGTGAATGGTGAACCGGCTTCCGCGCGAGCGGATCGTCCCCCCCGAAGCTGTATTCTCCGGAGGTAATTCTTTTCCCAACGCATGAAGACCTGTGTTGAGATTAGTCGCGGTATCAAGTCCTTGTTTGGAACTCGCGACGAGAATATACACCTCCTCGAACAGGGCCTGAACGTACGACCCGTCTGCTGGATGATTCCCTTGAAATTGAAGGCGACGACACCAGCGTATTGCGGGCCGAGAGCATTCTGGGCGATTATGTCGCGCTCCTGTTCGAAGGCCAGGAGTTCACAACGGCGACCTGAACAGCTACCTGCGCGTCTTGATGTCCGACCCCGAGGCGAGCCTCCGGCAGGCTGGTCGAGAGCGGCCGGAAGCGCAATTTCGGCAAGAAGCTGATCGCGCCGAAGTCGATGAACCAGCGCAAGTACCTCGAGGCGATCGAGACACAACGACATGGTCTTCGGGATCGGTCCGGCCGGCACCGGCAAGACGTATCTGGCCGTGGCCATGGGCATGGCGCGCGCTGCTCGCAAGAAGGTGTCTCGCGCATCATCCTGACGCGGCCGGCCGTCGAGGCCGGCGAACGTCTCGGCTTTCTGCCGGGCACGCTGCAGGAGAAGGTCGACCCCTATCTCCGTCCGCTCTACGACGCCCTGTTCGATATGCTCGACTCGGACAAGGTGGAGCGGCATGCTCGAGCGGAATGATTATCGAGGTGGCGCCGATCGCCTTCATGCGCGGCCGTACGCTGAACGACAGCTTCGTCATTCTCGACGAGGCGCAGAACTCCACTGCCGAGCAGATGAAGATGGTGCTCACCCGCGTCGGCTTCAACTCGAAGATGGTGGTGACCGGCGACGTCACCCAGATCGACCTGCCGACCGGCAAGCGAGCGGCCTGCTGCATGCCGGTCGAGGTACTGCGCGAAGTTGAACGGCATCCGCTTCGTGCACTTCGACGAGACCGACGTCGTGCGGCATCCGCTGGTGCAGCGGATCGTCAAGGCGTACGAGCCGCTTCGACGAGGCGACCGGCTCAACCGGCAGCTCTCCTTCCGTCTCACCGAGCCTGGCGGGACGGCCCGCGCGAATGGCGCCGAGCAAGAGCCGGAAACCGCCAACGGGAACAGTCCCGCCGCCGATCCCGCGGCCCGGATTTAGCTCCCGATCGTAATGGACACCGACAGCGATAGATTGCTTCTCTTTGAACGAGCCGGGAAAGGTTTCTCCCGGTCGGCCGTGGCCGCCTTCGCCCGCCGTCTGCGGGACGAGGTCGCCACCGGTCGGCGGTTCACCTGCCTGCTCACCGACGACCGCGGCTGCGACGCCTGAACCGCGATTTCCTGGGCATGACTATCCGACCGACGTGCTCTCGTTCCCCACGGACGGCGGACTTCAGCCCGCTCCGGACTTAGCCCCGCCGCTTCCACTCCCCTCGGCGAAATTGCCATCTCCGCCGACCGCGCACGCGAGCAGGCCGCCGAATTCGGCCACTCCGTCGAGTCCGAGATCGGTGTTCTGATGCTGCACGGCCTGCTGCACCTGCTCGGCCTGGACCACGAAACGGACAGGGGGAAGATGGCCCGCGCCGAACGCCGGTGGCGGGAACAGCTCGCACTGCCCGGCGGGCTGATCGAACGGACAAGACAGTGACCCTGGTGCTCATCTCGATCGCTGTCGCGGGCGCCGTTCTGCTCGGGCTGATTTCCTTTGTTCAACATGCTCTATCTCGAGGCCCTGCGCCTCCGCTCCCGTGACCTGCCGGCGCTCGAGTACTTCAAGGAAACGCTCGAAGAGCGCATCGGGCTGAAGGCCGACGAGGGGGCGATCGCGTTCTCCTCATCAAGCACATCCTGTTGGTTGGCCTGGCCCTGCTCGCGACGCTGATCGTTGTGGACGTGGCTGCCCCGTCACCCCTGGCGGTGGCGGAGGCGGCGGCGCTGGCGCTGGTGGTGATGCTGCTCGCGACGCACCTGGCGCCGCAGTTGCTCTACCGCAAGACCAGGGCGCGATGGCTGGCGCCGCTGGTGCCCCTGTTGAAGCTGCTGGCGCTTGCTCGTCCGGCCGCTGACGGCGATCTTCTCGATTTCTCGAGACCCTGGCCTCGCTGCGCGAGCCAGGAGAACGGCGGCGACGAGAACGGCACAGCCAGGAGGAGGATCTCGACGCCCTGATCGAGGCCGGCGCCGATGAGGGCCTGATCGAGGAAGACGACCGCAAGCTCATCCACTCCGTCGTCGCGCTCGGCGACAAGACCGTCCGCGAAGTGATGACGCCGCGCCCGAACATGGTCGCCATCCGGCAGGACGTCGACCATCGAGGACTTCCGCCTCTTCGCCCTCGAGAAGCACTTCTCGCGCTTCCCCGTCTACGACGGCTCGATCGACGATATTAGCGGCATTATCCACGTCCGCGACATTCTCGGCTGCAGGACGAGGAGCGTTCCCGGCGCCTGGTCAGCGAGTTTGTTCATCCGACGCTGATCGTCCCGGAAACCAAGCCGGTGTCCGACCTGTTCCGCGAGATGCAGCGCGACCATGTGCACCTCGCCATCGTCGTCGATGAATACGGCGAGACGGCCGGCATCGCGACCATGGAGGACGTCGTCGAGGAGGTCTTCGGCGAGATCGAGGACGAATACGATCCGGCCAACGCGGTGGTGGAGGAAGGCGAAGGCGTCTACCTTGCCTCCGGTAACCTCGACCTCGATCATCTCCACGACCTGGTTGAGTTTCCGCCCCGATGAGGAGATGGAGTCGACCACCGTCGGCGGGCTGGTGAGCGAGTGGCTCGGGCGGGTTCCCGCAATCGGCGAGTCGGTCGAGCGGGAAGGCGTCCGGATCGAGGTGACCGACGCCGATGAGCGCCATGTAGAGCAGGTCCGGATCAGCCGGGTTCCCACGGCCGACGAGCTGGACGGCGAATCGTAAGGCGGTCATCCATGACCGCGCCGGACCTCCTGGTCCGGCTCTCCGACGGTGGAAGATGGGCCGACGTGGACGTCGGCCACGGGTCCGGAGACCCGCCCTACTCCCACTCAATCGTGCCGGGCGGTTTGTGCGTCAGGTCGTGGAAGACGCCGTAAATGCCGTCGAGCGCGAGGATCTCGGCGGCGATGGCCTCGAGCAGCGGCTCGTCCATGGGAACGCTCTGGGCCGTCATGCCGTCAACGGAATGGACCGGCCGCAGGACGATCGAGTCGGGGCGCCCGGCGATGCCGACGGGAATCAGGATCACCGGGAATTGCCACACCTTCCGGTCGAAGCCGGAGTCGTGCGTATGGCGGCGGACGATGGCGTCAGCGCAGCGTAGCAGCGACAGGCGCGACGCGGAGAGCTCGCTCGAGAACACCCGCACCTCGGCAAGCAGCGCGTGCGCACGAACGGCGGCGATCACGCGATTGACACCGTCGACGCGGTTGATGAGCCGCGTGGCCAGCTCGTGCAGGTCGCCGTCCGTCCGTCCACGCTCCACGGCGACCACGGGCCGGTAGCTGCGGGAGTCGCCCTGCACTCCCACCGAATTCACCGGCAGAATCCAGCCTTCGTCGATCTTCTCCGCGGGGAGATCGGTCTCCGAACAGAGACACCGGATCGCGAGTCCCGGCCCCGGAAACGGATGGCGCTCCACCAGTTCCTCCGGCAGGCCGAGCGAGCGGCCCACCTCGCGGACCTCATCCTTGTACAGCGAACTCACCGGCTCGACGATGCGGTTGTCGGCGATGAGGCGCTGGATCCCCTCCACACGGTTGTGATGCGTCTTGATGACGTCAGCGTGCTCGGTGCCGCCGGACTCGATCGTGTCCGGGTAGATCGTTCCCTGGCCGAGGATCCAGTTGCCGTCCAGGTAGTGGCCGCCGTTGAGGATGCGTTCCTGGACGTCGACGAAGGTCTCACCGATGATGTGGCGCTTGCGCTCCGGGTCGCGGACCCCGGCGAGACGGCCGAGAAACTCCTCGCTCGCGTGTTCGATCTCGAAGCTCGACTTGGCCAGCGGACCGAGAACACGCCCGAGACGAACTCCGTCTCACCCTCGCGCATGAAGCCCGGTATCGACGTAGATGCCGTGGACGCGGTCGGCGCCCAGCGCCCGGATGCGACAGCGTGTAGGCGACCGTCGAATCGACGCCGCCGCTCAGAAAGAACAGTACGTTGCGGTCGGCCACCACCGCCCGGATTTCGTCTTCGAGCGCCGGAATCTGGTGGCTGGGGTCCCAGTCCTTGCCGGCAGTCGCAGACGCCGAAGAGGAAGTTAGCGAGGATCTGCTTGCCGTGCGTGGTGTGGACCACCTCGGGGTGGAACTGCACGCCGTAGAATCCGCGCTTCACGTCGCCCATGGCGGCGACCGGGCAGGTATCGGTGGAGCCCGAGCAGCCGCAAAGCCCGGCGGCAGCCTTCTCCACGGCGTCGCGGTGGCTCATCCAGATCTGCTGCCGCCCCTCGAGGCCGGCGAAAATCGGCGACGTTCCAATCGGGTCGAGCCACGCCAGGCCGAACTCGCCGCTGTCGGCCTTGCGGACGGCGCCGCCTCAGCGTGCACGCCATCACGTGGAGCCCGTAGCAGATACCCAGCACCGGGATGCCGAGGAGGAAAATGGCGTGGTCGACCGTGGGGCTGCCGGCGTCATAGACGCTCGACGGACCGCCGGAAATGATGATGCCCGCGGCGCCCGCCAAATCTACGGCCGGCGTGTCGGACGGGCGCACTTCAGCCTGCACACCCTGTTCTCGAACTCGCCGCGCAATCAGGTGACAATACTGCCCGCCCGTGTCGAGCACGGTGATCTGTGGCGGCGGAAGACTGTCTGTCATTCTCGGGGCCGGCGGTTACTCCGGAGTCTGGCTGCGCTGCGCGATGACTTGCTTGGCGTGGTCCAGCAGCGCCTGCGCCTCCGGCATCGCCTTCACGGCCGCGTCCACTACCGGGTCGGTCTCGATGGCGATGCGGCGGGCCTCGGCGTCGCTGAAGGCGGTGATGTACATCTCGCGCTTCAGCCGCCGGGCGATCCAGTCCTGGTCCTTGGCCCACTCGGCCTCGGTGAACTGAATTCCGTTGTCGAGCGCGTAACGATGAAACTGGTTCCTGACGTCCTGGTCCGGCTCCCAGCCTGTCGGCAGATCCGTGGAGTGCGCGCCGAAGTACTTCGCCGTGAAGTTGAAGAAGGCATAGGCGCGCTCGAGCTGCCGCTGGAGCGGCGAGTAGGTCGGGGCCTCGAACTTTTCGTCCGGAGTGATCCCGCCACCGCCATACACCGTGCGGCCGCTGTCGGTCATCTTCACATCGTCGGTATGGGTGTTGCCGCCTTCGCGATCGCGGTAGTAGTAGTCGAAGAACGACTTACCCTTGTAGTTCCGTTGGATGAGGCGCCCGCTCGGCGTGTAGTAGCGGGCCGTCGTCAGCGCCAGGCCGGTATTTTCGGCCAGCGGGTAGACGGTCTGCACCAAGTCCTTTGCCGAACGTGTTCTCGCCGAGGATCCAGGCCCGGTCATGATCCTGCAGGGCGCCGGCGACAATCTCGGCGGCGGAGGCCGAATAGCGGTTCACCAGCGCCACGATCGGGAAGTCACGGCCACCGTTGCCGCGACGGGCGATGTAGGGCTTCTCGGGCGACGTCCGCCCACGATGCGTCACCACTACCTGACCCTTGTGCAGGAAGCGATCGGCCACTTCACACCCTCATTGAGCAGCCCGCCGGGGTTGTCGCGCAGATCCAGCACGAGCCCGTCGATTTTGTCCTCGCCAAGCTCCTTGATCGCGTGATCCAGCTCGCGGGAGGTGTTCTCATTGAACTGCTCGATCTTCAGATAGGCGATGCCCGGGCGAAGGAAGAAGTAGTCGTTGACGCTGTAGCGCTCGATCTCGTCGCGGGTGATGTTGAAGACGAGCGGATCGGGCCGTCCCTCGCGCGCCACCTTCACCTGCACTTCCGTCCCCTTGTTGCCCTTGAGCAGGTCGGCCACTTCGTTGGTGTCGAGGCCTTCGGTGCTGTGGTCGTCGACCTCGAGGATCACGTCGCCGGGGTGGATGCCGGCCTTGTACGCCGGGGAGTCCTTGAACGGCGTCACGACAATCGTCTTGCCGCCGCGACCCACCACGAACATGCCCACGCCGTAGTAGGCGCCCTTCTGGTCTTCCCGCAGAAGCTGGAACGCGCGGGGGTCGAAGAAGCTCGAGTGGGGGTCGAGCGTGCGCAGCATGCCCGGGATCGCCCCTTCGTAGATCGCGTTGTCGGCTGAAACCTCGTCGGCGAAGTTATTCTCCACCACGGCGTAGACATTCGAAAATGTCTTCAGGCTCGCCTTGATTTCGTCTTCGGAGGATGCTGCGGAAACACCCGGAAGCCCGGAGCCGAACACCCCGCCGAGTACCGCGCCCAAGGCCAAAATGGCCGGCACGAGAACCAGAGATCGCCAGAATCGGGACATGAAACCTCGCCGCTCCTATACCTTACACTCAGTATACCAATTTAGACGTATCGCCCCGCTGAAAGGTTCAGCGAACCTCTTCGGGAGCGGAACCCCCGGCGTGGCGTCGGTATTTCGGCGGTTGCCCCGCGGAATGTAGCCTTTGGCCCGGCTTGGCGGCCCGGGATCGGGAGTATACTATTGGCGATACGGCGCTCCGAAATGGACGCCGGCCGAGAGGAGTGTACACATTCATGCGGATTGTTTTTGCCCTCGCTTGCGTGATGATTCTGACTCTGTTGGCGGGCAGCGCCTTGGGCGCCGACGTCACCGGCAAGTGGACCGGTGAGGTGCCCGACGCCGGTTTCACCCTGATGTTCGACCTGCACCAGGACGGCACGGCCCTGACCGGGACTTCGACCGGCCCTGACGGCTCCGCCATCCAGATCAAAGACGGGAAAGTGGAAGGCGACAAGGTATCCTTTGTCGTCGAGCTGCCGGACATGGGGATGTCGATCCTCCACGAAGCCACCGTTAACGGCGATGAGATGACGCTGACCTTCAACATGGGGGACGGCGGCGGCGGTATGGGGCCGGTCACGCTGAAACGTGTGAAGTAGCTTTTTGCCCATCCGGTGGGGGCCGTTCGAGCGACGGTCCTTTCCATCGCGATGTGGGCGGCAGGCTCCGCTCCCTCTGGTCGCGTCTCCCATTGAACAGAACGTTCCTAATTGGAGCCGTGACCGAAGGAGGGCGTCAGGGAATCCGGGGACTGTCCCAGCACGCCTCAATCTTTTCAAGATCTTCCAGGGCGTGGTGGGATGTCCCCAAGGTATTTCTTGACAGCTCCGAAGGGATCGGAGCAGGGCGCCTCGATCCCGGTGCTACGCTCTCGCGAGGCCGACCTCGAGGTCGGCCGGTCCGGCCTTACGAGGCCAGGAACACGATCGTGTTGGGGCAGAACTGACCTACTCGCCCGGCGCCGGCGGCGCGGCGTCCTGCACCGGCTCGTTCAGCGCCCGGTCGATCCGCTCCGACAGCATGTTGACAAACCGGTTCGGATCGAAGCCGATCATCTTTGAGTCGACCTCGCCCTGGCGGTCCAGAATCACGGTGGTCGGGATGGATGACACTTCGAGAAGACGCTGGAGGCCATCCTCGAAATAGACCGTCTTGTCCCACTTCTGTTCTTCGAGGAACGGCTCGACGACCTTCCGGTCGCGATCGGCGTTGATGTTCAGGAAGACGACATCGTCCCGGCCCTCGTACTTCGACTCCACCTGTTTGTAGAGCGGGTGCTGTCGTTGGCACGGCTTGCACCATGTCGCCCAGAAGTCGAGCACCACCACCTTGCCGAGGAGCGACGCCATGTCGAGCTGGCCGCCGGCGAGCCTGGAGAGCGTGAACTCGTTCGGCGCCGAGGCGTCGAGGTTCGGATCGAGCTTTTTGAGCATCGCGTGGCGGGCGTCGGTGACGGCGGCCATGCGGTCATAGGCGGCGAGGATCAGGTCGCCCAAGCCGTCTTCGGAATCATGCGCCTCGCGGTAGAGCTTGCCCAGACGCTCGCGGTCGCCGCCGCGGAAGCGGTCGTAGTTGTCCGGATCCTGGATGGTGAAAGCGTTGGCATAGGCCTCGATCGCCTCGTCGCGGCGACCCAGCTTGACCAGCCAGCGGCCGGCCTCGCGCGCCGCCTCCGCCGACGGGAACCGCTCGAAGCTCGACCGGGCCAGCGCGAGGGCTTCCTCGAAGTGCCCGAGGTTGCCCGTCGCCCGCGCCTTGAAGACCATCGCCTTGCCGATGCCGCGGTCGATGCGCTCCCGGAAGTTGACTTCCTGGGTGCCGGCGCCCTCGGGCTGCTGCAGCTCGATGACGTGCAGTGCGCTCTCCAGGTCGTCGGCATAGCCGAGCGCCCGCCGCGCGCTTTCCCCGTCGTCATTCGCCAGCAGCGCCCGGGTGACATGCTCGACGATGAGCAGGTTCTCGGGTTCGCGCTCGACCACCGGAATGCCGAAACGAAGGACGCGCTTCCGGTCGTTCAACTCGATCGCCTGCTGGACGAGCGCCCGCTCGATTTCCGGCCGCCGCTTCGTGTTCGGATACTGATCGAGGAAGTACTCGAGCGAACGGGCGTGGTCGATCGGGCTGGGAGACGGTTCGGACATCAGCTTCTGCCAGGCGATGTCCTCATGGGTCTGTTCGGGGACGTCGATGTTGACCGTCACCCTCTTCTGCCCGCCCTCGGTCGATCCGACGGGCGTCTGCGCCGCTGGTGGCGTGGCATCCGGAGCTGTCGGTGGCGGCGTCTCCTGGGCCGCGAGCGGCAGAAGGATAAGGCACGCCGCAGTCACAAGCAGGATTCCCGGCTGGTTCTTCATTTCTTCCCTCCCGACGACCGAATCTCCTGGGCGAGCGATGCCGCCCGTGTCCGTGCCATGTTGAGTACCGTCTCGTCAGCGGCGATTTTGTCGAGCAGTGGCAGGAACTGGTCCCCGGCCACCAGCCGGTTCTTCTCTATCGTGATCTGTAGCTGCAGCAGCGCATCGTTGATCCCGAGCTTGTCGAACTGGATGGCCCGCTCGAGGTTGAACACGTGCCGGGCGGTCTCCGCGGTCCGCGCGAACCAATCCGCCAGCACGCGGGCGTCGGCGCTTTTGGAGAAGTTGAACTGCTGCTCGTTGTTCTCGCCGTCGCCCTCGTAACGCAGCGTCTTCAGGCCCATGTTGGCGACCTTGAGGTTGGACTCGAGCGGCTTACGGAAGTGGTCGAGCCGGTCCGCGAGATGGAAAATCTCGTCCACCTCATCCGGCCGATAGCGGAACTCGAGCGGCACCTCGTCCGGATCGTCCGCCGATTCGCGGTAGACGGCCGTGCCGTTCCGGTTGACGACAACCTGGACGTAGGCCGGCGTGGAGCCCGCCTGCTCGCGGGAATAGAAGATCCGGGGCCCGTCGGCGCCCCAGAGCTGTGCCGCCAGGATGAGCAGCGCGATGATCCGTATCACGGGGATCCTCCTTGATTCAGCCGGCGGTCGAGCGCCGTTTCGGTGGCGTGGCAGATAGCCACTGCTAAAGCGTCGGACGCATCCTCCGACGCGATGGGTTCCGCCAATCCCAGCAGCGACGCCACCATCATCTTGACCTGCGACTTCTCGGCGCGGCCGTAGCCGACCACGGACCGTTTGATTTCAAGCGGCGAGTACTCCGCGCAATCGAGCCCGGCTTCGGCGATGCAAAGCAGCGCCACGCCCCGGGCATGGGCCAGCTTCAGGGCCGTCTTGACGTTGGTGGCGTGAAACACCGCCTCGACGGCGGCCATCTCCGGCGCATGTTGCCGGATCACTTCTCGCAGCCCCGCTGCGATCACTCGCAACCGCGAGGCCAGCGGCTCGCTCGGCTTTGTCTTCACCACGCCGGCGGCGATCAGGCGATGTTCCCGCCCATCGCTTTCGACGATTCCATAACCGGTACGTTCCGTCCCGCAGTCGACTCCCAAGATCCGCATGGAGCAAGGTTTCCGGGCTAGGCCGTCAACCGATCGAGTTCCTCGGCGTCGATATCGAAATTGGAGTAGACGTCCTGGACGTCGTCGTGATCCTCCAGCGCGTCGCTGAGCTTGAGCATGTGCTCGGCGTTCTTGCCCTCGAGCTTGACCAGGTTCTGAGGCACCATGGCGATCTCGGCGCTAACGGTCTCAATGCCGGCCTTCTCGAGCGCCTCGACGATGGCGTCGTGTTGCTCGGGAGCAGCCAGGATCTCCCAATTGTCCCCATCCTTGCGGATGTCGTCGGGACCGGCGTCGAGCACGGCCATCATCAGATCGTCTTCGGTGGCCTTGTCGCCTTCGACGAGCACCTGACTCTTGCGGTCGAACATGAAAGCGACGCTGTTCTTCTCACCCAGATTGCCGCCCATCTTCGCGAACAGGTGCCGGATCTCGGCGACCGTGCGATTGCGGTTGTCAGTGGCAGTATTGACAAGCACCGCCGCGCCGCCCGGACCGTAGCCCTCGAAGGTAACTTCGTCGATCTGCCCGCCGTCGATCTCGCCCGTGCCGCGTTTGATGGCCCGGGTGATATTGTCCTGCGGCATGCTGACCGCTTTGGCCGCCGTGATGGCAGTGCGAAGCCGGGGATTGGCGTCCGGGTCGCCGCCGCCGCGCGCCGCGATGGTGATCTCCTTGATGGCCCGCGTGAACGCCTTGCCGCGCTTCTTGTCGAGGGCAGCCTTCTTATGCTTGATCGTCGCCCACTTGGAATGACCTGACATCGTGAACCTCTTTTACTCCGGCCGGACGGGAAGTCCACAGCCGCTAGGGAGCCCCTCAATCGCGATGCATGAGAAGACGAACAAATGGAGTGCTTCTGGGGGCTAAACCCAACACTGAGAATAGCAGGCTGAATCATTTAGCGGCAACAGTAGAAGGGCGCGGAACGTGGCGTGCGCACTCCTACGGGCCGCGTTCATACTCCTATGAACGCTTGGCAGCGGTCCACCCACCCGACGAGCCCCGCCACGCCACGTCCGCCGCTTCCGAAGGCTACTCGTCCCAATAGGCATTCTTCATGCTGTAGGGAACCGTGTTACACACCGCCTCGATCTGGTCGATCTTGCCTTCCCGGATCTCGAACAGCTCGGCGATGTGGTAGGTCAGCGGCGCGGTCACCGGATTCGGCATGGTCTTCCCGTTGGTCAAATGAACCTCTTTTGCCTCCCCGTTGTGGTCGAAAAAGCCGAACGCCAGCACCAGCCCGCGCTCCCGGTCGATGACCGGAAACCGGCGATTGCGGATGGCCGTGACAAATGAGAAGAAGCCGCTCTGCTGTTGCTCCAGGCATCCCATCGCGAGGATGTCCGTGCCTTCCACCTGCCCCTGGCCCGTCGATGCACGCGGCGGACGCCCGGTGGTGATATTGCCGTTCTCCCAACGTTCACAGGTATCCCAGAAGGGCGCCGTGTTGTGGCCCGTGTTGTTGGCGAGACCCGTGAAGTAGGAGTTGGCGACGCGTCTGAGATCCGCCCGCGGCATGCGCTCCGCGGCCGGGACCGTATCCAGGAACTGCTCCCGTGGATGGCCCGCCGCCTCCATCCGCTGGCCCGCGCCGGCCTCGCTGCCGCCCGGACGATAGTTGGGCCGGGTGATGATCATCTCGATCTCGGTGATGACCTGATATTCCACCTTCAGCCGCAGCGCCATCAGGACTGGCGTTCCGTTCTCGATGAGGGTTCCGAAGAAGCCCGCCTGCCCGTCCTCCGGATCGATGACATACAAGCTGTACTTGCCCCGCGCGCTCGCCGTCCGCCAGATGCCTTCGCCCACCGGGAGCGCCACGCCGTTCTCGGTCGAGCGAATATTGGTCGCGAGCGGCAGCGGCCGGGGGGCATTGGCGGTCACCGCGGCCAGGAACGAATCGACGTGCTTCTCGAGGCACGCCCGGTCGCAGACGTCCGACGCCCGGGCGGACACGGCGCCGATTGCCAGCCAGGCGACCACGGCAAACGCCGATACTGTTGAGAGTCTCACAAACTTATCCTTTCTCGACTTTCAGGTTTCTTCATCCTACCCCCTCGCCAGGAGTCCAGAAGATATCGCGTTCGCCACGGGGCGGTCAAGCGTGGCGCATAAGGCGGACGTCCACGTCGGCGCCGGACCTCCTGGCCCGGCTCTCCGATGCCCGGAACAAGGCCGCCGGGACGTCGGCCTGCCGGTCTGGAGACCCGCCTTACAAGCGCGACCGGCTGTCGGAGAACCGTGCTGGCGCAGCTCCCGGCGGCGGGTCCGTCATGCCGCCTGCGTCGGGTATCCGCGGCGCGCCGATCCGGGTTGGGCGCCGGGCGAACAGCCCTCGAAATCCTCCGCAGCCTTCTGATTCCCAATATAGTTACGCGAAATCGGCTTCGTTTCGTAGTTTTCGCGCGCATTGGCTTCGCCGCGCTTCGGCAGTCCCACTGCCCAACCCTCGATCAGCACGCGAGGTGTAGCCGTCAATAGACGTGACACATGAATTGATGCCGTGGGTTTGCCGCGATTTTCAGGATGGCTCGGAGCCTTCCCGTCCCTATGGTAGCGGGCCGGGTTCGGGGGAAATGGCCGGAGATAGATTGATGTGATTGATGCCAGATGACTTAACTACTTGTGACCGGAATTGGGCAAAGGCAGAGTTCTCTCTCCGGATCGGATCGCGTAGCTCACCCACCCGGATCGGTCTGGGGTCTCCCCCGTCGCCTGCCCCTGGGTATAAGATCTAGATCGGAGCGAGTCATGAAATCACAACGTAGACACTTCCTGCAGGCGGTCACCACCGGAGTTGCGGCTTCCTTTCTCGGCAAGGCCCAGGCTGGCGGCCAAGCCCCCCAGCCGGCCGCGAACGCCCCGAACATTCTGGTCGTCATGTCGGACCAGCACCGTGCCGGGCTGACGCGCGGGACCGGCTTTCCGCTCGACACCATGCCCAATCTCGATCGGTTCGCGGAAACCGGTGTCTCGTTTGAGCGGGCCTATACCACCGCTCCCCTCTGCGCCCCCGCGCGGATCAGCATGCTTACCGGACGCTGGCCCCATGCCCACCGCGTCCGGCAGAACAGCGCCACGCGCGAAGCGTTATTCGACCAGGATCTGTTCCACGTGGCCAAGGCGCGCGGCTACCGTACCGGACTGGCCGGTAAGAACCACACCTACCTCGATGACTCTCGCGTGGATTTCTGGCGCGAGTACTCGCATGCATTCGGATGGAAGCCCGAAGGTGCGCCTAAGGAACTTGATGAATTCGACGCCTGGATGCAGCGCCTGAATCACGGCGTCTCACAGGTGGCCACTCCGTTCCCGGCCGAGATCCAATACCCCCACCGCATCGTCTCCGACGCCATCGAGTGTATTGACGGCGCCGGCCGCCAGCCGTTCGCCCTGTGGGTCAGCTTCCCGGAGCCGCACAATCCGTATCAGGTCTCAAAGCCTTACTTCGACCTGTTTCCGCCCGACCAAGTGCCGGCCCGCGACGTAGGTCCGGAGGCGCTGAAGGCCAAGGGCTTCCAATGGGAGTGGCTCGAGCGACTGGAAAGCCGCTTCTATCCCGGCTACAACGACTATTGGCGGCGCACGCGGTCGAATTACCTGGGTATGCTCCATCTCATCGACGACCAGATCGGCCGCCTCCTCGGCCACCTTGACGAGAAGGGGCTCACCGAGAACACGATCGTCGTCTATTTGGCCGATCACGGCGACTACTTCTGCGACTACGGTCTCATGCGGAAGGGCATCGGAACGCCCGAGGTGCTGACGCGGATTCCGATGATCTGGCGCGGTCCGGGGATCCGCCCGCGGTCCGGCAGTCCGGCCTTCATCTCGACCGCCGACCTCATGCCGACCCTCTGCGAAGCCCTCGGCGCGTCGATCCCGCCGGGCGTGCAAGGCCGCAGTCTCTGGCCCATGCTGCAAGGTGAGGACTACCCGGAAAGCGAATTCGAGAGCATCTACATGGAGGTCGGCTACGGGGGCATGTACTACGACGCCGACGACGAGATCCCCTCCAACTGGGGCACCATCCCCGGCCGCATCCCCGGCGCCATCCCGAGCTTCGACGAGCTGGACCCGGTTACCCAGGCCGGTAACATGAAGACCATCCGCCGCGGCGACTGGAAACTCAACTGGGACATGATGGGCAACGGCCAGTTATACAACATCGCGAAGGACTACTACGAACTGACCAACCTCTTCGACGACCCGGCGACGCGGACCATCCGCGACCAACTGATCGCCGAACTCCTGACGTGGACCATCCGCACCCAGGACGACTTACCGTTAGCGGCTTACCCGCCGAAATGGCCGAAGCACAACTGGTACGCGCCGTACCGGCGGGACTGATGCGGCACGTCGCGGGACACTGCGGGCTGGCTTCCTGTACCCACCCTGAACTTTGGGCAGCCGTGTCCCCTACAACGGGACCTCCGACACGGCATGCCATGGACAACCCACGTCGGACGGTGGGGTAACAGTTTTGCTATATGCCGATCCTCGCCGAAATGGCCAAAGGGGAACCGGTAGGGCGGCTGGGCAATGTGGGGCGAGCTTTCAGCTGGCGAGGGACTTCAGTCCGCCAGACGAGCGATCACACTCAGAGCTTATGACCGATCACATGCTTGGGGGCCCCAAAAAATAGACGGGGCAGGCGGAACCGCCTGCCCCACTTACCACCCGTTGCCGATCCAACCTTCATTCGGCCGGCACTTGCCGGCTAACTGCGCTCGCCACTTACGTCGGCAATTCCCAACCGGGCCGCGAGTAATGCCCCATGGCCTCATTCGCCGCGTCGCTGTTCGTGAACTTCCCGCTCGCCGCGTCGTAGCGCAGCAGCGTTCCCTTGTTCCGGACTGCAATGTCGCCCAGCAGGCAGATGTTGGTGAGCGGTCCGCCGTAGTCGAAGTTCGTGCTCGGCTTCTTTCCGGACTTGATGCACTCGGTCCACTCGAGCCAGTGGCTCTTGGGCCGCGGGATCGTCTTCGCCGGCCGCGTGTAGGATTTGTCCAGCTCCTCGGGGAGTAACTGCACCATCCCCTCGACGGTCTCGCCGGGCTTACCCGCATAGATGTTGGCGTAGACGATCGCGCCCTTGCTGCCGACGATCATGCCGCCGCCGGCCGGCAGTTGATCCTCTTTGACATACGAGGGCAGCGGCGGGGTGTGGTTCGCGTGCCAGGTCAGCGCCACCGGTGGTTTGTCGCCCCGCGCGGGGAAGGTGAAGTGGACAATCCACATGGTCGGCCAGGTCTGCGTGTTGGTCTTCGGATCGTATTCGGGATCGGTTTCCGCCTGGATCGTCTCCGGGAGCCCGAGATCGAGCGCCCAGAACGGCACGTCGATGTAGTGCGGGCCATGGTCGCCCAGGATGCCCGTGCCGAAGTCCAGCCAATTGCGCCACCACAGCGGCGTATACATCGGGTTGTACGGTCGCTCGGGGGCCGGTCCCAGGAACAGGTCCCATTTCACCTCGGGCGGCACCGGCACCTGGTCATTGACGTGGGCGATGTTGTCATAGACGGAAGGCCGCTGCCGCCGGTCCGCCCCTTTGGGCCCGGCGCCTTCAAAACAGTGCACCTCTTTCACGTCTCCGATGGCGCCGTCCTGAATCCACTCGACCATCGAGATGAGATCCTCGGAGGCGTGTCCCTGCACGCCGGTCTGCGTGGCGACCCCGTAGGTGTGGGCGGCGGCCATCATGGCCTGCACCTCGTCCACCGAGTGGGCCAGCGGCTTCTCGCAGAAGACGTGCTTGCCGGCCTTCATGGCCGTGATCGCGGCCACGGCATGCGCATGATCGGCCGAGCAAATCACCACCGCGTCGATGCCGTCGCCCTTCTCCTCGAGCATCTGGCGCCAGTCGTCATAGTGAGGCGCGTCCGGATACTGGGCGATCACGTCGACAGCCGGGGTGACCATGTTCGCCAGCTCTCCGAACTGGTCTTTCGTGCGCCAGTCGATGTCGCACAGCGCCGCGACGTTGTGAGAGTCGCGCAACTCCTCGATGGCACGGGGCCCGTACAGGCCGCCAATGCCGATGTATGCGATGTTCAGCTTGTCGGTCGGAGGTGGCGTTCCCCCGTTCTCTTTAGGCGCGCAAGCGGACATCAGCAATGGAGCCCCCGCGGCCGCGCGAACGAACTCCCTACGTGAAGGCCGGCGTAAATGAATCATGAGATCTCCTTTCGTGAATCGGGATTCCCGTTTCGGTCCCCCGGCTCCCAAACAGCATACACCCGCCCGTCTTCCACAAAAGGAAGATGAGCCGGAGCGTTCGACCGAATGCGAGCCGTGGCCGGAGCGAGCGGAACGGGTGCCTTGCGCTCTGTGTTGCGCGGGGATGGAAGCCACGCTCCGGCGATTCCGGGGCCCCTACCTCTAGTGTCGCGCATCGCCGGGCGTCCGCCGAATCACAACCCCCGGTCCCAGCAACTCCTCGAGCAGCGGCGTCCGCGGATACGGATGCCCCCTGTAAATCCGGAAACCCTCCCCGAAACCAATCCCCGCGCGCTCGCCGCATTCGCGCGTCCAGCGCTCCATCGTGTTCAGGTAGTCGTCGACGCCATGGTGCTTGAGGAGCCAGGCACGCTGGCTCTGGTGCCTGGCTAACATCTCTTTCTTCCGCTCCAGTACCGGCTCGACGTTCACCACGAAATCGGGCGCCACCGGATTCCCGTCCCGGTCCACGCCTCCGATCGGATCCATCAGATAGAGGTGCGGAATCCCCGCCAGAGGAGCCGCCGGCTCGGCCTCGTGCGTGATGTAGTTGCGCACCGGAGCGCTGAAACAGGCGTCTTGCACCAGGAGGCTCGTCGTCTCGTGATCGGCCATGTAGTCCACCGGCGAAGCCGTCAGGATCAGGTCCGGCTTCACTCGCCGAAGAATCTCGACTACCCGCCGCCGCGAGGCATCGTCGGAGAAGACCGCGAGGTCGCGGAACTCGGCACACAGATACTCGGCCCCGATCAGCGACGCCGCGGCGCGCGCCTCCTCACGCCGCACGGCCGCGATCTCGACGGCATCGAGCTCGGCGGAGCCGCAGTCACCCGGCGTCATCGTCACGATAGTGATCCGGTGCCCTCGTGCTGCCAACAGATTGAGAGTGCCGCCGGCGAGAATCTCCGTGTCATCGGGATGAGCGTGAATGGAAACAACGTGCATTATCCTGGTCCTCCCGCCGCGGGCTTACCTGCCCACAAGGTTCTGGCAATGGATGGGAACGCGCGTGAGGCATTCGACGCGAGGTCCGTACTTGCCGAGCGTGTTCTCGACGACACAGTAGTCGAACCCGGGTATGACCACGTCGTTCCAGTGATCGCCGATCCCGCGCAGCGCGACGTCGAGCATAGTAACGATCTGGCGGCCCAGCGGCTCCTGGCTATCGAGGGTGATGGCGCCGAAGAACTCCTGGCATTCCGTGTAGCCGGAGTTGTGCGTCCCCGTGTAGGGCTTCAACGAGGCCAGGTCGATCTCCCTGCCGATGCGCCGGGACACCTCGCCCGCCCGCTCGGCGAAGTAGTTGACGAGCGCCTCTTCCTGAAGGCGCGCCGGCAGCCCTTCCGCCGCGACTTTCCGATACCATTCCTCGCCGACCCGATACGCCCCTTCCACCAGATCGAACCAGTACTGCTGCTCTTCTGAGACCTCGGCCGGGTCCTCCACCGCGATGACCGAGCGCCGGACGCACGCCGTCAACCCGTCGCGCTGCGGCGCCACCCCCAGGTGGACCCAGTCACCCTGCTGGATCGGGCGATTCAGCGCCGGCCCGATCAGCGTGCGGTTCGCCTCATTCGCGCCCACCATGATCTTGAAGCCGTCGGACTCCGAGCCGAGCATCCGGCCCGCCCAGGCGCCCCACGCGGCGACCTCGCTCTCCAGCCGGCCGGGGCGCAGCACGGCCAGCATGGCCCGCATCATCGCATCGGCAATCACGCAGGCGTCGCTGATGAGCCGCATCTCGACATCGCTCTTCTCGTACTTCACGCGGTAGTAGAGCGTCTTGTGCATCCACCACCCCCTGGGAGCCGAATCGCTGTTCCAGGTAGCTGACGATGCCGGCCGGCACCACCTGGCGGGGCGTCAACAGCGCAATGTGATCCACGCTTCCGCCGGCGGCAGCCTCGATCACGTCCTCGAGACGCTCGGCCTGGATTGGATACTTCTCATCGGCGAGCTGCAGCAGCTCCACCTTGTGGACCGTCGCGCCGGCCCGGCCGGCCAGTTGCTCGGCGACGTATCCGCCCTCGAGCCCAGCAACAACGTGAAAGCCCTTCGGGCCGATCGACTGCCGGCCACCTGCTCGATCGAGAGATTCGTGTTGCCGCCCAGGTAAGGGACATCGCCGCGATAGTGCTCATCGGAGAACACGAGTCCCACTACGTGCCCGGCCCGCCGGAGAGCCTGATTCACCAGGATGGCGCGCGCCAGGAACTCCTCGCGCGGGGCCATGTACTCCCGGTCTACCGGCGGCGTCTGCTCGAGAACGCGGATGGCCTTCTTCAGGTCGGCCGAGTGGTCTGTAGTGGTTCTCACTGATCCCCCCCAGGGAAAGCTGCGAAGGCACCCTCGCGGCTTGCTGTCCGGCGACGCCCTGGTCGACGAGCATGGGCTGTCGGCGGACCTACGGAATCTAATGTTCG
>CAWELS010000017.1:0-33040 GCA_963809945.1 Bryobacterales bacterium
GTCCAGCGCCCCTCGACCAGGCCGGCCTCGCCGATACGGGGACCCGGCTGCTGCTCCGGTTCAAGAACGTACCCCCAGGCCAGCAGGTTTTCGTCTCCGTCCAACCTACATCAACGGGCTGCCAACTTGCGCCCTTCTGCGATCCGGTACGGCTGTACTCGTAGGCTTCTCCCCAAACGGAACCGGCGGCGATCCCGCGAATCCGATCGAGCCCACCCAGCTTGCTCCCGCGCCCGGCATTGCGGCTGTCCCCATTACCGACGGCTCCGGGACGGCAGTCTACGAGATCCTGGAGGAGTCGCCGTTCCAGAACGACATTCTGACGTTCGGTGTGAAATTGACTGGCGCCGGAGAACCGGACATCACCGGCGTTCTGGGACCGGTCAGCGCCGACATCACCGCCAGCGAGACGGCGCCGATCCCTCGATTCTTTGACCGCGAGGCACCGCATGCCCGCACGCCGGGGCTTTATGCTCCAGCCACCGGCACCTGGTTCCTCCGCTACACGGCGGACAGCGGTATTGCGGACCTAACGTACCCTTACGGCCCCGGCGGCACGGACTGGACCCCTTTAGCCGGCGATTGGAACGCCGACGGGACGATCACGCCCGGCCTCTACCACGCCCCCACCGGGACCTGGTTCCCGCGTTCGACTCATGGCGCGGGGCCGGCAGACTATGCCTTCTCCTATGGTCCGGGAGGGCTGGGCTGGAAGCCGGTGGTCGGCGACTGGTACGGAAGCGGCTGGGACGGCGCGGGATTGTACGATCCGGCCTCCGGCATGTGGTTCCTGCGCGCCAGCCTGGACGCGGGGCCAGCGGAGTTCACCTTCTCCTACGGTCCCGGCGGTCTGGGTTGGATTCCGTTGGGTGGCGACTGGGACGGCGACGGAGACGACACGCCCGGTTTGTACGATCCGGCAACTGGTATGTGGTTCCTGCGGGACTCGAACTCCTCCGGCGTGGCCGACAACATGTTCTCCTACGGTCCCGGCGGGTTGGGCTGGATTCCGCTGGCCGGCGATTGGGATGCGGACGGGGTTGACACGGTGGGGCTCTACGATCCGGCGACCGGTACCTGGTTCTTGCGGAATTCGAACTCCGCCGGTCCGGCCGACGCCATGTTCTCCTACGGTCCGGGTGGACTGGGTTGGCTGCCGGTGGTGGGTGCCTGGTGAGGATACTTCTGACTGCTCTGCGCGTGCTGAACACGAGTCTCTCACGATGAAACTGATCTTGCGACACACTTTCTGCTTCGTGGCGGCAGCGATCCTAACCGCCGCCGCTGTCCGCGCCCAGGGGCCGGACCTGGTCATTGAGGCGTTCGATCCCTCGACAGAAACGTCGGTGGGTTCGGGGATATACGTCTTCACCCCAGTTCACAACCAAGGCGACCAGATCGCGGGGGCGAGTGTTCTGCGATATTCGCCCTCGCCAGCCGGTACGCCCGGTGACACATCGGATGACGTGGTGGTCGGCGAGTGTCCACTCCCTGCGATCTCAGCCGGAGGCCAGCAGACGTGCTCCTATCTATCGGGACCCGGCAAGACTACGCCAGGGTGGTGGGTGGAGATCCCGAGGGATCTAACACTGGGAGAGTATCTGTTTCTCGTCACCGCCGACGCTGACGATGATGTCGTCGAGACCGATGAATCGAATAATACCCGCTCTTCGGACAACGGGCCGATTCTGGTAAACGAGCCGGTTCTCCAGTGTACTGTGAATTACGGCGTTTCTCCGCTCGATCGTAAGTACGGTTTCGCCGAGAAGACCGGGGACATCATTCTCTATTGTCTGGACGGAACCCCCACTCCGCTGGGGGCATCTGTCCCGCTTACCGATATCGACCTGGAATTCAACGCACCCGTAACGAGCCGAAAGCTGAACGGAGACACCTGGAAGCTCTGTTGATCATTGATGAACCGGCCCCGGAGAGCCAAGTGGCCTGTCCCGGAGGCGCTGTCTGTAATGTCACCGGAGTCGGTACCGCGACGGGTGTTGAATACACTGAGGGCGGCGTTCCTAACATCTTCCAAGGCCGGCTGGTTGTGCCGAATCGCATCCGCTTCTCGAACATCCCAGTCGATCCGCCTGGTTTCCTTGCTACGCGAATCCTCCGGATCGTCAACGTCAGGGTCGATGGCAACCGCATCCCGGCAGCGGAAAACCCGCTTATTCCCGCAACTCTATTCGCTACGGTCTCGGTTTCTGGAGAGCACACGTTCGTCGTTAATAGCGCTGTTCAGGCCGCGGCCTATGCGCAGTATTCCATGGCCGTCTTGACCAAAGCCTCGGCAAATCCTGATTACGATCGGGAAGTAACATTTCAAGAAAGGTTTCACACAGCGTTTCAGCGCCGCAACGTAGCCACCAGCGCCTCCTCGCCGGGAGAGATTGCCGACCAGAGCGACCTATACAAGAAGGACTGGAGCCACGAGTACGCCGGCACCGAGACAGGCTTCTACAATTCCCTGCTTCCGGCTCCCCTCGATCAAGCGGGGCTGGCCGATACCGGGACCCGATTTCTGATTCGATTTAGCGATGTCCCGCCCGGGCTTCAGGTGTTGGTCTCCGTGGAACCCCTTGCCGTCTCCTGCGGTGGCTCACCCTGCAATTCGGCATCCGCGGTCCTGGTCGGGTTCACCTCCGATGGAACCGGAGGCGATCCGGCGGACCCGGTGCCGCCGACCCAACTTGCTCCGGTGCCCGGCATCGCGGCTGTCCCAATCGCCGACGGCTTCGGCGCCGCCGTCTATGAGATCGTGGCGGCATCTCCCACTCAGCTCGAGTCGCTGACGTTCGGCGTCAAGCTCGTGGGCGAGGGACAACCGGCGATCAGCGGACTGCTCGCGCCGCTCAGCTCCGACGCCACAGCCAGCGAGACGGCGCCGATTCCTCGGTTTTTCGATCCGCGAGCGCCCCATGCCCAGACGCCCGGACTCTATGCTCCGGCCTCGGGCAACTGGTTCCTTCGCTACTCGGCAGACGCCGGCGTGGCGGATCTTGCATACCAATATGGCCCCGGCGGCGGCGACTGGACACCCCTGACCGGCGATTGGGGCGCGTCGGGGCGGAATTTTCCGGGTCTCTACCACGCTCCCACCGGAACCTGGTTCATACACGGCTTTCATGGTCCGGGTGAAGCCTCTACCGTCTTCTCCTTCGGCCCCGGAGGGCTTGGCTGGATTCCGATCGTTGGTGACTGGGACGCCGATGGTCGGGACACACCCGGACTTTATGATCCGGCTTCGGGCATGTGGTTCTTACGTGACACTCTCTGGGGTGGCGCCGCCGACGATGTCTTCTCCTACGGTCCCGGCGGATTGGGGTGGACTCCAGTAGCCGGCGACTGGGACGGCGACGGGGTCGATACGGTCGGGCTTTACGATCCGGCGACCGGTACCTGGTTCTTGCGGAATTCGAACTCCGCCGGTCCGGCCGACAACATGTTCTCCTACGGTCCGGGTGGACTGGGGTGGCTGCCGGTGGTGGGCTCCTGGTAGTACCGGACCCGACGATTGGGGGACCGGCCCGTTGGTCGGCAGGCTCCGCCCTGATCGGCCTTCTTCGATTGCTCGGACAGCCGGACCGAGAGGTCCGGCGCGGTCGTGGACGACCGCCTTACGGGGACGCGCTGCTCATACCGGGACGTCGACTCGGGTCAATATGTCCGCCAGGATCGCGTCGCCACCGGCGCCGCGCTGGCTGAGGGCGACCTTCGTGTTAACGACCACGCGGTGGGCGAAAACCGGGATCACCAGGCGCTTCACGTCGTCCGGAACCGCGTAGTCACGGCCCTCGACGAGCGCCAGCGCCTGCGCTGCCCGGTAGAGCGCCTGCGCGCCGCGCGGACTGACGCCGAGCGACAGCGAGTCGTGGTTCCGCGTCTTCTCGACCACGGTCATGATGTAGTCCATGATCGAATCCTCGACGGCCACAGCCTGGACCTGGCGCTGGAGCCGGATCACCTCGTCGCCCCCGATCACCGGCGTCACGGAGTCGGCCATCTGGCGCTCGGGGTTGCGCAGGATCTCCCGCTCGCTCTGCCCATCCGGGTAGCCGATCCGCAGCCGCAGCAGGAAGCGGTCGAGCTGCGACTCCGGCAGCGGATAGGTCCCGTAGTGCTCCACTGGATTCTGCGTGGCGATCACCATGAACGGGCTCGCCATCGGATAGGAGTGCCCGTCAATGGTCACCTGCAACTCGTTCATCGCTTCGAGCAGCGCCGATTGGGTCTTCGGCGTGGCGCGGTTGATCTCGTCGGCCAGCAGGAAGTTGGTGAAAATCGGACCGCGCTTGAACTCGAACTCCTGGCTGTGGGCGCTATAGATGGTCACGCCGAGCACGTCGCTCGGCAGCATGTCGGAGGTGAACTGGAGCCGGTGGAAGTCGCAGTCGACTGATCGTGCGAGCGCCTGTCCGAGCGTCGTCTTGCCGACGCCGGGGACGTCCTCGATGAGTAGGTGACCCTCGGCGAGCAGACAGACCAACGACAGCCGGATCACTTCCGGCTTGCCCCGAATCGCCCGCCCGAGCGCCGCCTCCACATCGCCTAGGCGCGAGACGTCGATCGGTGGTACGGCGAGCATGTCCCGCGCGTGCTCCACATTGCTATGATACCCCGCGGCGTTCCGAAGTCGTCTCTCACGACGAAGGTCCGCTCATGTAAGCGGGGAGAACATGGCGGCCCGTCGCGGGGAGATCGTTACCGGAGCTGTTTGACGTGGTCTCACGCGGCCGCTCGCTCACGGTCGCGGTTCTTTGCGGGTGGACGAACACTCTCCGGACTGAACCGAGGCGGTCACGTTACACTGCCTCACGGTCACGACCCGGTTGGGAGGCGTGGCGCCTCGCAAAGGTGCGCGACTTTCAACGGAGCGGACCAGTCGAACGTGGATTCCGTAGCCGATCCTCGCCGTGGACGGCTTGCCCTGCAGCCAGTCGAACCGGATGGACTCTCGCGAATCTTTGAAGACCACACACGGACTGCGCAGTCATCGAGGTCAAGGAGAAGAGCGGGTACGGGAAGCGGCTGGAGAGCCATTGGAGACGGCTGGCGCCGAGCGAGCTGGGCCGGCAGGGGGCCGCGGTCCGGAGAGGGGCCCGGGGCGTGCCGCAAAGCCCCTCCTCGATGGCACTGTAACGCCAAGCCTCGACGACACGCCCCAAGAGACGCGAGCCCGGTGCGGTGCGGTGTCCCCCCAGCCACACACCGGGCCCGAATTCGCGCGGGTGGCTACCCGCGTCACGCCCGCGCGATCCTATATGCGGGTGCTGCCGCCGCGGATCCCGTCGTCAGCACCTGTGATTCAATCCGTTCGGCACTTGCGCGCCGTCAGCACAACGGCGCCGGGCCGGATGCTCCCGGCGTAGGTTCGGTCCTGCGTTCCACGGTCCGGATGCCATAGTGAATCCGAACGAACGACCATCCGGCATCGCGCAGGGCGACGATCCTGTCCGGCATAATTCCGTAGAACTCGGCCAGAAACTTGACGTTGATGAGGTTGACGATGTCGTCGTCAGAAAACTGCTGCCGTTTCCAGGCTTCGCGGGCCGATTTGCGGTGGTAGCGGTCGGGTCGGGTCGACGACAACCGGACCCCGCTCGCCAAAGGGACGTAGTAACTCTCGGGCGTCACATAGAACCGAGAGAGGGTCTCTCTCCACGGTTCCCCCGCGAGCCGGCGGCGGACAACCTCCCCCGAACTAATACCGGCGTGACGGGCTATATGCAACACCACGGGAATCTCGTCGATCAGCAAGCCAGTGGATCCGAGTGCCTCGAGTTCGGCCCACGAAGCCTGGAAATATTTACCGGCAGCGAGGAAAAAACTACTCTTCTCCTCCTCCTCGATCTTCTGGTCGACCCGTACGGAGGCGCGCCGAAGCAGCAGCGCCAGGAAGTTAAGTTCCGTTTCCTGAAACGTTTGCGTTCCCTCGTCCGGGTACTGACTCAGTGACGGCATCGCCAACATCACCTCTCGTACTGCAGTTCTAGTACCAAACAAATGGGTTCTAGGAACGATCCCTGAACAAGATGCTCGGCGAAAGACCTGAGTAGCCGCTTGTCGGCGTCGAGGCCTTGCGGCGGTCAGACCGCTTGTTATATAAGGTATGGGTCTTCCGGGGCACCACCTTCTACGTGTCCGGTGAAGCGCTCACCGACGCTCGGCGGTGCCTCATCGAAGCGGTTGGCGCCGAGGCTATCCCGGCTATCCGATCCGCGAGATCGGGCTGGTCGGCTTCGCCTGCCGCCAGATGAGGACCGGAAACATGGTGCACATCTCCGCGGACACCGTCGCCGTGATCAGCTACCGGCGGCGGGCGACGCTGTCCGCAGTTTGGAAGTCATTGGACGCAGAGCGGAGCTGAAGCTCCGCGTCCGCTAAAGCGCGCCTTCCAAGCCGCACCAGAATCTGGAAGGCGGGCTTCGAGCCAGCTCAGGGCTTCAGCCCCGTCCCCGCGACTTTCGTCCCCCTGGGTGGCCCGCCACGGGCCATGGGGACTCCATGGAAAGTTGTGATCGACCGGGGAGGGACAGAGCAGACTCAAAAAGACGGGGCAGGCAGAACCGCCTGCCCCGCTTGTCCGTTACTTTGCGGCGGCCGAGCTCATTCGTTCGGCCACGCCGGGGATGGTTTGCTCGAGGACATCCTCGACGCGCTCGGCGAACCGGAACTCCATTGCATTCCGGATCTCCTCGGGCATATCCCGGAGGTCCTTCTCGTTCGGCTTGGGCAAAACCACGCGCCGGATGCCGGCGCGGCGCGCGGCCAGCACCTTCTCCTTGACGCCGCCGATCGGCAGCACGAGGCCGGTGAGGGTGATCTCGCCGGTCATGGCCGTGTCGCTGCGCGCGGGCTGCCCGGTGTAGAGCGACGCCAGCGCGACGGCATGGTGACGCCCGCCGAGGGACCGTCCTTCGGCGTGGCGCCGGCGGGCACGTGGATGTGGACGCCGTTCTTCGAGAACTCCTCCGGGTCGATGCCGAGCTCGTCGGCGTGGGCCCGGACGCAGCTCTGGGCCGCCTTGCGCCGATTCCTTCATCACGTCGCCGAGCTGGCCGGTGAGCGTGAGCCCCTTGCCGTCCGGGAGCAGCGCGCCTCGATGTAGAGCACCTCGCCGCCGACCTGGGTCCAGGCCAGGCCGGTCGCCACGCCCGGCGGCAGCTCGCTTGCGCGCCTCCTCCGGCGTGAACGGCTGCGGCCCCAGCATCTCGACCAGGTCGCGGAGCGGATGACCACCGGCTCCGTGTTGCCCTCGGCGAACCGCAGCGGCGGCCTTGCGGCACAGCCGCGCGATGGCGCGCTCGAGCTGCCGCAGGCCGGCCTCCCGCGTGTAGTTGCGGATGATGCCCGAGTGAGCGCCTCGTCGGTGATGTCGCACTGCTCGGGCGTCAGGCCGGCTTCCTTGAGCTGCCGCGGGATGAGGTAGCGGTGGGCGATCTCGACCTTCTCCTCCTCGCTGTAGCCGGACAGGCGCAGCACCTCCATGCGGTCGAGCAGCGGCTGCGGGACGGTCTCGAGCGTGTTCGCCGTGGTGATGAAGAAGACCTTCGAGAGATCGAACGGCAGGTCGAGGTAGTTGTCGCGGAACGTGTCGTTCTGCTCCGGGTCGAGAATCTCCAGCAGGGCCGAGGCCGGATCGCCGCGGAAGTCGCGGCCGAGCTTGTCGACCTCGTCGAGCATCAGCAGCGGGTTGTTCGCGCCGGCGCGGCGGATGGCCTGGATGATGCGGCCCGGCATGGCGCCGATGTAGGTGCGCCGGTGGCCGCGCAGCTCGGCTTCGTCGTGCATGCCGCCCAGGCTGAAGCGCTCGAACTTGCGGCCCGAGCGCGCGGGCGATCGACTGGCCGAGCGAGGTCTTGCCGATGCCCGGAGGGCCGACGAAGCACAGGATCGGCGCCTTGGCGTTCGGGTTCAGCTTCAAGACGCCCAGGTGCTCGAGGATGCGCTCCTTGACCTCCTTCAGGTCGTAGTGGTCCTCGTCGAGGATCGGCCCGCGCGCGGGCGATGTCGAGGTTGTCCTCGGTCAGATCCTTCCAGGGCAGCTCGAGCACGAGCTCGAGGTAGGTGCGCAGGACGTGGTGGTCCGGCGACTGCGGACGGCAGCCGCTCCAGGCGGTTCAGCTCGCGCTCGGCCTCCTTGCGGATCTCGTCCGGCAGCTCGGCCTCCTCGAGGCGCTCCTTGAGCAGCTCGATTTCCGCCTGCTCGGGATTCTTTTCGCCGAGCTCCTGCTGGATGGCGCGCATCTGCTGCCGCAGCAGGTACTCGCGCTGCTCCTTGCTCATCTCGGTGCGCGCCTCGTCGGCGATCTTGCTGCGCAGCTCGAGCACCTGCAGCTCATGCGACAGGTAGGTGTGCAGCAGGCGCAGGCGCGTCGGTGCAGCTGTTGGCCTCGAGCAGCGCCTGTTCCTTCTCCAGACCCAGCCCCATCATCGAGGCGAGCAGGAAGCGAGCTTCATCGGGTCCTCCGTCGCCGGGGACGAGCTGGTGCATGTCCATCTGCATCTGCGGCTGGGTCATCGAGATGACCTTACCAGCGAGGTCCATGACGGACCGCTGCAGCGCCTCGGTCTCCGGCGACGGCTCACAGGGAGCCGGCGAGACCCGTATCTTGGCCTGGAGGAACTTGCCGTCCTCACCGTCTCGGTGGCGAGCAGCATGATTCGCTCGACGCCCAGCACCAGCAGCTCGATCGTGTTTTCCGACGGCCGGGCGACTTTACGCACCACCGCCTTGGTGCCGTAGGTGTAAAGGTCGTCGTGCGCGGGCACCTCGACGGTGGCGTCGCGTTGCGCGATGACGGCGAGTTCCTTCTCCTCGGTGGCGAGCGCCGCTTCCACGGCGGCGACCGATTTCGCCCGGCCGACCGACAGCGGCATCAGCAGGTGCGGAAACAGCGCCGTATTCTTCAGCGGCAATAAAGGAAGCGTCTGGATCAATTCGTTGCTCATGCTGCTCTCTTTACAGGGTGACCCGGACCAACAGAATTCCGTTCTTGTACTGGACATCCAGGTCCGCGGCGCCGATGTCGCACGGCAAGTGGACCGTGCGCTCGAATCGGCTATAGGAGATTTCCATCGAGTACTGCAGACAGTCTTTCTCCACCATATGGTCGCGGCGCACACCAGCTCACGGTGATGGCCGAATCGCGGGCGGAAACGCTAGACGTCCTCGAGCTTCAGGCCGGCGAGCTCGAACTTGAGCAGCCAGCCGTCGGCGTGCGGTAGACGTCGGCGGCGGGCCGCCAACTGGTACCCGAGGCGGGCTCGGTCTGGTACAGCATGGTCAAGCGCGTGGTTCGATGAGACATGAGTCAGGGTTCCTATTATCCCGCCTTATGGCGACCGTCCGTGCGCGGTATAACATCACGCGGTCGTCTCCACGGGCGGCGCCGCGACTTCCAGCGGCGCCACCGTCTCGAACTTCAATGTGTCGGCGACGGCGTCGTAGCCGACCCGCACCGTCGAACGGTCGCGGATCGTGCCTTCGAGCAACAGCCGCGCCAGCGGCGTCTCGATCTCCTTCTGAATCGCGCGCTTGAGCGGCCGCGCGCCGTAGGTCGGGTCGTAGCCGACGCGGACCAGGTGCTCGCGCGCCGCGTCGGTCAGCTCGATCGTCGATGTGCCGGTCGTCGAGCCGCGGGCGCAGGCCGCGCGAGCTGGATGTCGACGATCTGCTTCAGGTGCTCATCGCTGAGCGCGTGGAAGACGATGATCTCGTCGAGCGCGGTTCAGGAACTCCGGCCGGAACGCCGTGCGCAACTCCTCGAGCACGGCGCTGCTTCATCGATGTCGTACTCGGCCCTCTCGAGACGCGCCGCGGTACTCGAGAATCCGCGTGCTGCCGATGTTCGACGTCATGATGACGATGGTGTTCTTGAAGTCGACCGTGCGGCCCTGGCCGTCGGTCAGGCGGCCGTCGTCGAGGATCTGCAGCAGCGCGTTGAAGACGTCGGGGTGCGCCTTCTCGATCTCGTCGAACAGGATGACGGAGTAGGGCCGGCGCCGCACGGCTTCGGTGAGCTGGCCGCCCTCCTCGTAGCCGACGTAGCCGGGAGGCGCGCCGATCAGACGGGCCACGGTGTGCTTCTCCTGGTACTCGGACATGTCGATGCGGATCATCGCGCTGCTCGTCGTCGAACAGCGCCTCGGCCAGGGCCCGGGCGAGCTCGGTCTTGCCGACGCCCGTGGGCCCGAGGAAGATGAAGCTGCCGATGGGGCGGTTGGGGTCCTTCAGACCGGCGCGGGCCCGCATCACCGCCTCGGCGACCGCCTGGACCGCCTCGTCCTGGCCGATGACGCGCTCGTGAAGAGATGCTCTCCAGGTGCAGCAGCTTCTGCATCTCACCCTCGAGCAGCCTGGCGACCGGAACGCCGGTCCAGCGGCTGACCACCTGCGCGATGTCTTCCTCGTCCACTTCCTCTTTGAGGAGACGCGGCCCGGCCTTCATGCTTCAATCTTCTTTTCTTCTTCGGCGAGCTGACGCTCGAGCTCGGTCATGCGGCCGTACTTGAGCTCGGCCGCCTTGTTGAGGTCGTACTGGCGCTCGGCCCGCTCGATCTGGATCTTGGTCTCCTCGAGCTGTTCGCGGAGCGTGCGGAGGCGCTGGACCCCGCTCTTCTCGGTCTGCCAGCGGGCCTGCAGGGCGTCGCCGTCGCCCTTGAGATCGGCCAGCTCCTTCTCGAGCTTGGCCAGCCGTTCGCGCGAGGCTTCGTCCTTTTCGCTTCTTGAGCGCTTCCCGCTCGATCTCGAGCTGCATGGTGCGGCGGTGGATCTCGTCCAGCTCGGCCGGCATCGAGTCGATCTCGGTGCGGAGCTTGGCGGCCGATTCGTCGACCAGGTCGATCGCCTTGTCGGGCAGGAAGCGGTCCGTGATGTAGCGATTCGAGAGCACGGCGGCGGCCACCAGCGCGGAGTCCTTGATCCGCACGCCGTGGTGGACCTCGTAGCGCTCCTTCAGGCCGCGCAGGATCGAGATCGTGTCCTCGACCGACGGCTGGTCGACCAGCACCGGCTGGAAGCGGCGCTCGAGCGCGGCGTCCTTCTCGACGTGCTTGCGATATTCGTCGAGCGTGGTGGCGCCGATGCAGTGCAACTCGCCGCGAGCGAGCATCGGCTTGAGCAGGTTGCCGGCGTCCATGGCGCCCTCGGCCTTGCCGGCGCCGACCACCGTGTGCAGCTCGTCGATGAATAGGATGATCTCGCCGGCCGACGACTGGACTTCCTTGAGCACCGCCTTCAGGCGCTCCTCGAACTCGCCGCGGAACTTCGCGCCGGCGATCAGCGCGCCCATGTCGAGCGAGACGACGCGGCGGTTCTTGAGCCCCTCGGGGACGTCGCCGCGGACGATGCGCTGGGCGAGTCCCTCGGCGATGGCCGTCTTGCCGACGCCGGGCTCGCCGATCAGCACCGGGTTGTTCTTGGTGCGGCGCGAGAGAACCTGGATGACGCGGCGGATCTCCTCGTCGCGGCCGATCACCGGGTCGAGCTTGTCCTGCGAGGCCAGTTGGGTCAGGTCGCGGCCGTAGCGCTCGAGCGCCTGGTAGGTCGCTTCCGGGTTCTGCGACGTGACGCGCTGGTTGCCCCGAACATCGCGCAGGGCGGTCATGAGCCGCTCGCGGGTGACACCGAACTGCTTCAGGATGCGGCCGGCCGCGCCACCGTCGGCGGTTGCGGCGAGCAGCACGTGCTCCACCGAGACGAATTCGTCCTTGAGGTGCTTGGCCTCGTCCTCGGCGGCGGTGATCAGGCGCTGGAAGCGGGCGGTCACGTAGATCTGGTCGGCGGCGCCGGTAGGCGAGGAGACCTTGGGAGCCCGGTCGAGCTCTTCGATCAGTTTCTGATGAATCCCCTGGGCGTTGATCTCGGCCTTGAGCAGGATCGCGGGCGCGAGGCCGCCTTCCTGTTCGATCAGGGCAGCGAGCAGGTGCTCGACGTCAATCTGCTGATGGGAGTACCGGACCGCCTTGGATTGCGCGGCACGGATGGCCTCCTGGAGTTTTTCAGTCATGCGGTTGAAATCCATGGACAGCCCTCCTCTACTGGGACCAGTGTATCACATTTAGCGCATGAAAGACAGAAAATATGAGTGCATCACAATCAACATGATGCGCCACAGCCGGGAAAGGTTTCAGATTCATGGGCTTGTGGCTGGGCGGGGAGAGGGAGGAGTAGCCGGACAGGAACGCGGATAAACGCAGACAGGCGGGACGGCCGATCTGAAGATCGACTGCGGAGGCAGGAATTCTCGAGGACGCGCTCGGGATTCGAGTGGAGCGCCGGCACGTCCGGCGGCTCGCTCCACGTAGCCGGAACTAGCTGGTGTAGGCGTTGACCATGCGGTCGACGGTGTGCTGGTTGATCTTGACCTTACCCTCGTCGATGAGCTTGGTCAGGATGCCGTCGGCGAAGAGTTCTTGCCGGGACCGGGCCTTGGACTGCTGCAGGTCGGTCCGGATCTGCTCGCGCTGCTCGGCGAGTTGGGTCATGTCGGCGGGGGTCTTCGAGAGCACCTTGCAGACGACGCTCTGTCCGGTCGCGGTAATCGGGCCGAGCAGCGTGCCGACTTTGGCGTCGAACGCCTCGCCCAGATAGGCCGCCGAGCCCAGTCCGTCGACGTTGCCGCCGCGGTTGAACTCGTTGCTGGTATGCACCTGGAGGCCCAGGGATCGGGCGATCTCACTGAGGCTCTTGCCGGCGCCGACCTCCTCGGCCATCTGCTGCCGCTTCTGCTGCGCCAACTCGTTGGCCTTCTGACTCACGAGCCGCTGGCGAATGTCGTCCTGTACTTCGCTGAGCTCGGCCTGCCGGGCCGGGTAGACCTTGGTGACGACGCCGACTGCGAGGCGGTCAGCGCCCAGGTCAAATTCCTGCGTTACGCCATTTTCCGGCAGCGCCAGCAGATTGTCGAGCGCCTGCTGGTTATCCGCCATTTCGGGGACCGGTTCGCCGGCGCCGACCTTGCTGAGCGTGTAGACCGTGAGGCCGAGCTTCTCGGCCACCTGCCGCGGCTGGGAGGGGTCCGCCTCCAATTCATCCCGGGCCTGATCGGCGATCTGTTGGACCTTGTCGACGACCATCTGGCGTTTCACCTCGTCCTCGAGCTGGCCCCGGACCGCGTCGAAGGGCTGGAGCTGGGCCGGTTGTTTCTCGAGCACCTCGATGATGTGGAAGCCGTATTCGGTGGTGATGATGTCACTCAGCGTGCCAGGCTTGAGGGAGAACGCAGCCTGCTCGAACGCCGGGACCGTCTGGCCGCGCTCGATCCAGCCGAGATTGCCACCGTCCTGGGCGGTCGCCTTGTCGTCGGAATACTCGCGGGCCAACGTGGCGAAATCGGCGCCCTTCTTGAGCTGGGCCAGGATGTCCTCGGCCTTGGCCTTGGCCTGCGCCACCTCGGCGGGCGTCTTGTCGGTGGTCATGATCAGGATGTGGCGGACCTTGACGCGCTCCCCGGTCCGGAACCGGTCGGCCTGGGAGGCATAGGCCGCGCGAAGCTGCGCCTCCGGAACCTGGACCGACTGGGCCAGCTTGCCCTGATCGACGACCAGCACGGCCGCGTCCCGCTTCTCGCCGATGCGGAACGTCGCGCGGTTCGCGTCGTAGTACTCCTGAATTTCCGCCTGACTCACCTGGACCTGGGTACGGTAGGACTGAGGCGACACGACCACATATTCGATTTTGATCTTCTCGTTCCGGCGCCGGAACTCCTGTTCGATTTCCCGATCGGTCACGATCTCGCCCTCGAGCGCTATGTTCATGAGACGCAGCACGAGGATCTGCGTGCGGACGTTGGCTTCAAACTGCGGGATGGTAAGGCGCATCCGCGACAGGTACTGCGCATACATCTCGTCGCCGACGTACTGCCCATTCGGGAACAACGCCGGAATCATCGACTGCACGGCCTGCGCCACTTCCTGGTCGGTGACCACGAAGCCCATGCGGCGCGCCTGATAGGCGATGGCCTGATTGGTGATCATCTGGTTGATGATCACCGGCACGTAGTTGCCGATCATCTCGCGGGGGAACTGATTGTTCTGCAATTGGGTCTGGATCTGCTGCTGGACCTCGGCGGACGTCAGCACCTGGTCGCCGATCTCGGCCACGACATTGCTGTCATCGGAGTAGCTCGCGCCGACGAATCCGGGGATCAGTGTGACCACCATCGACAGAGCCACCACGAGCAGAATGGCTCCGAGCATATAGCGCACGATTTTGGCGCGGCTGCGAAACAGGTCAAACATTGGAATGAGTCTCCTACGAGTACAACAGACAGAACGAGAATGGGCCGTCTCTCTGAACAGTATAACCGAAGCGACATCGGAAGCCGTTATCCGGGCGTGGCGGAGCCTGCGGCGCCAGGAACTCCATGGCCCCACGGTGGGGCGGAATGACATCCTCGATCGCCCCGCAGTCCGTGACGCCGGCCGGGCGGAGGGATCGGGCGGGTGGCCCGCCCTCCGGAAGGCTGTCCGCTAGTCGATGGCCACGTTTCTGGCCAGCAGAACCGCCGGGATCTCGCGGATCTGGTCCAGGACCTTTTCCGCCGGAGCCGAATCGGTCGCCACCACGGCCATCGCGCGCAGGGACTCGCCGGGCACCGACGGCGCCTCTTCGCGGCCCAGCGAGAAGTTCGCGATGTTCACGCCGTTGGCGCCGAGGATCGTGCCGATCTGGCCGATGACGCCGGGGACGTCCTTGTTCTTCGACAGCATCAGGTTGCCGCTGAGGGTCACTTCGCAGTAGATGTCGTCGATCTGCATCAGGCGCGGCTTGCCAAGCACGACGGCGCCCTCGACGGCGGAGACGCCGCTGTCGGTCTCGAGCTCGAGACGGATCGAGTCCGTGTGGCCCTGCCGCTTCTCGTGGCGCTCGCCGACGTCCAGATTGCGCTCCGTGGCGATCTGCATGGCGTTCACGACGTTCACCTTCTGCGACAGGAAGATGATTGAGGACACCGGCCAGTCCGCCGTTGCGGATGAGGTTGCGTGTTCCGCGTTCCGATGTCGCCGTAGTAGATCAGGCGGACCGTCTTCGGGTTGCCGCTGGCGAAATCTGCGCGGCGAAGGCGCCCAGGCGCTCGGCGAGGTCGATGTAGGGGCCGACCAGCCGGTACTGCTCCGGGGAGACGGACGGCATGTTGACGGCGTTGATGGCGACGCCGCTGAACGGAGAAACTCGACCAGCTGCTCGGCGATGCGGATGCCGACGATCTCCTGGGCCTCACCGGTGGAGCCGCCGATGTGCGGCGTGGCGACACGGCTCGTCGCGCTCGAGCAGCGGATTGCCCTCCGGCGGCTCCGATGGCGAATACGTCGAGGCCGGCGCCGGCGACCTTGCCGAGCCTGATGGCCTCGAACAGCGCCGCTTCGTCGATGATGCCGCCGCGGGCGCAGTTGACGATGCGGACGCCGTCCTTCATACGGGCGAACTGGTCGGTCGAGATGCAGGTTCTTGGTCTCCGGTGTGAGCGCGACGTGGAGTGTGATGTAGTCGCACTCGGCGAGCAGCTTGTCGAGACGGGACGAGCTCGATGCCGGTGTCCTCGGCCCAGGCCTTGCTGACGTAGGGATCGGTGCGCCACGACCCGCATTTCGAAGGCGCGGGCCCGCTGCACGACTTCCCGGCCGATGCTGCCGAGGCCGATGACGCCGAGCGTCTTGCCGCGCAGTTCCGTGCCGAGAAACTGCTTCTTCTCCCACTTGCCGGACCGCGTGTCGAGGCGCTGGCCTGCGGGATGCCACGGGCCATCGACAGCATCAGCGCGAGCGTGTGCTCGGCGACCGCGACGGCGTTGCCGCCGGGCGTGTTCATCACCAGGATGCCGGCCGCGGTGGCGGCCTCGAGATCGATGTTGTCGACGCCGATGCCGGCGCGGCCGATGGCCTTGAGGTGCGGCGCCTTTTCGATCACATCCTGCGGCGCCTTGGCGGCGCTGCGAACGAGCAGGCCTTCGGCCGTCGGCCAGATGCTCGTGAAAGTTCTTCGGATCGGAGATGATCGAGTTCGCAGTCCGGTTGGGACGCAGGAGTTCAAGTGCGGCCGGAGCCAGCTTATCGGCTACCAGGATCTTCATGGATGACCTCGTAGGGACTTCGCTCACCCAACGCCGTCAACCGGCCGCCTCCGCCTAGACCCGCTGGACCGCCGCCACGCCGCGGCCGAAGCTCCACCGAATGTCCCGCCGCGGCGAGAATCAGCTCCAGTTCGGCGATGACGCCGAACAGGTCGGGGAAGTCGAAGTAGCCCAGGTGCGCGACGCGGAAGATCTGCCCCTTCATGGAGCCCTGGCCGTTGGCGATGACCGCGCCGAAACTGGTCGCGGAACCCCTTGACGATGACGCCGGAGTCCATCCCCTCGGGGGCGCGGACGGCGGTGACGGCGGAGCCGGGGGCGTCGGGGGCAAACAGGGAGAGGCCGAGTTCGGTGACCGCCGCGCGCGTCGCCTTGGCGAGCAGTTGCGCGTTCTCGATCAGCTTGTCCATGCCGATACTCTTGATATAGCGAAGACGCCGCTGCAGAGCGAGAGCACCAGCGCGGTGGAGGGCGTGTAGCTCGATTGTCCCTTCGCCCGCGTTGGCGGCTTCCTTCTTGATGCTGAAGTAGTAGTGCGGCAGGTCCGAGGTCTCCTCGTGCTTCCACGCCTTCGGGCTCACGCTGAGGAAGGCCATGCCGGGGGGCATCATGAACGCCTTCTGCGATCCGCCGATGACGATGTCGAGCCTCCATCCGCCGAGTCGAGCGGCATCGTGCCGAGACCGGTGATGGCGTCCACCACAGTAATGGCGTCGGTTTCGCGACGGCTTTGCCGATGGCTTCGACGTCGTGCATGGCGCCGGTCGAGGTCTCCGACGCCTGCAGGAACACGCCGCGCACGCCCGGCTCGGCAAGCCTCTTCAACCACTCCCGAGGCCGGCACGGACTGCCCGTACTCGGCGGTCAGAATGACCGGGTCGAGACCGTAGGCGTTCGTGATCTGTCCCCAGCGCTCGCCGAACTTGCCGGCCGAGAGCACGATCACCGGTCTCCCTTACGGAAGAAGTTCGAGACGGAGGCCTCCATGGCGCCGGTGCCCGATGACAATGAGCGGCATGACGTCGCAGGACGTCCCCATGACGTGCTTCAGGTCCCGGACTACGGCCTGATAGACGGCGACGAAGTCCTGCGTCCGATGATGGATGTCGGCGGCCATCATCGCGTGCAAGTGCCGGGGGGTAAAGCGGTGTCGGCCCCGGCGTGAGCAAACGGGTTTTGCGGATGTGCATGAGATCAAAAAGGTCCTATTAGAATATCAGACACGATGCCTCTTCTTGATGTTATCCAGAAAGACATGATCGCCGCAATGAAGGCAAAGGAAAAAATACGCCTCGACGCGATCCGGCTGATCAAGACCGCGCTCAAGAAGCAGGAGGTCGACGGCGGCCGTCCGCTCGACGAGGCCGCCGAGCAGGCGATGCTGGCGAGCCTGGTGAAGCAGCGCAAGGAATCGATCGAGATGTACCGGCAAGGGCGGCCGTGAGGAGCTGGCGGAAAAGGAAGAAGCCGAACTGGCCGTGGTGCGCTCCTATATGCCGGCCGCGGCGAGCGCCGAAGAGATGGAGGCCGCGGTCCGGGCGGCGATCGAGGAGACGGGCGCGGACTCGATGAAACAGATGGGCCAGGTGATGAACGCGGCCAAGGAGAAGCTCGCCGGGAAGACGGTGGACGGGAAGGTGCTGAGCGACCGGGTCAAGGCGGCGCTGGGCGCGCAGGGCTGAGGGGTAGCGTTGGGACAGTCCACACGACGCCTTTGGAACGGCTTCGAAAAGGCTGAGGCGCGCTGGGATAGTCCCCGCGGTGTTTCGCTGCTTTTTATTGAGCGGAGACGGTGAAGGGCACGGCGAGATCCGCCCATCGCACGATGACCTTGTTGCCCTCGATGACGAAGTCCATCGCCTCGACTGGTGCGTGCTTCATGGGCTTAGCGGTCACGCGCAGCACATCTTTGCTCTGGTCGTACTTGAAGGCGCCCCACTGGTTGGGGACGGAGTTGAAGACCCAGGTCCACTCGGATTCGCCGGGAACGGTGAACAGCCCGTAGGTGCCGGCGGCCAGGTTCTTGCCTTCGATCTTGACCGGGGCGCTAAAGGTGATGGTGGTGGCTTCATTGGCGCCGGTCCTCCAGACCTCGCCGTAGGGGACGAGCCCGCCCCAGATTTTGCGGCCATTCACTTTGGGCCGGCCGTATTCAATGACGACATGGACGCCGTCGATGGTGCCCTCGGTTTTGCCATTCTTGCTGGGACGGTCGGCGTCACCGGCCCGCTCGGCCAACCCGGTCGCGGGCAGGATCGCCAGCGTGAACGCAAGCGCCAGTCCATAGGTAACGAAATTCTTGAGCATATTTTCCCTCCGTGGAGTCGCGTTCTGCCCTCCGATGGATCACAGCCCGGGCAGATTTCAGGCCCGGGCGCAGAACACCTTACACGAGTAGTGACGCGGCTGGGGCCATTCGGTCACATGGAATTTGTGGCGGGCCGGCCGACCTCTGTTCGAAAGTGCGGACCGCGGTCGGGGAGGCGGACCAGTAGATCCGCCTCGGGCAAGCGGCCCGCCCGTCATCGAGCTCGCCGTTCGGAGGCCGCCTTCAGGCGTGCGACTCGGGCGTGAACTCGGGCGGGAGCTCGGAGCCTTCTCCGAAGAAGAACTCCTCCATCTGCTTGAGGAGGAACTCCTGGGCCTGCTGGGTGCCGAGATTGAGGCGGTACTCGTTCATGATCATTTTCATGTGCTCCACCCACATCGCCCACGCTTCCTTGGAAACGTTCTCGTAAATGCGTTGTCCGAGCGGGTGACCGTCGAAAGGAACCTCGTCCAACCCCGGCAACTCCTTCTTGAACTTCGCGCAAAAGACCTTGCGTTCTCCCTTGGGAGCATCTTGATTCTCAGCGGCCATACCGTGCCTCCTCTTCCGTTTATGGCGGTTCCTCGCCTTCCGACGCCGCCGGTGAACTCTCAGGATATCGCAGGACGCGGAAGGCCGGCCCACTGGCAAACGTGAAGTAGGCGGTTCCGCCTGCCAGTGCCGCTCGGCCCCCTCTCGGGGAACCAGTGGACTGTCGCGCCAGCGCCGTTACCGGTAGCGGGTGGTTGACCCGATAACCTGGCCGCTCCCTCACGGTCTCGGCTCAGCGCGAAGAGTGTTCGTCCCCCAGCTGAAGAACCGCGACCGTGTGGGAGCGGCCGGGTGAGACCACGTCAAACGCCCCTGGTAACGCCTTCCCGCGACGGGCCACCAGTGAGCGCGCTCGCGTGAGACCGGATTCCCTAGCGGCCCGCTTGCCAGCGACGGCCTCCCGCGGTGACACTCGTATGGAACAATGAGCGATCCGGGGGTAGAGTTACAAGTGAGCGCTTCCACCATGACAAACGACGCCTTGACCGCCGCGCGCCGGGCGCTCGAGATCGAATCGCAGGCACTGGCACGCACGGCCGGACGCCTGGATGAGACACTGCTGGCCGCCGTGGAGGTGATCCTCGCCCATGACGGCAAGGTCGTGGTGACCGGCGTGGGCAAATCGGGCCACGTCGGCCGCAAGATCGCGGCGACGCTGTCGAGCACGGGCACCGCCGCCGTGTTCCTGCATCCCTCCGAAGCCGTCCACGGCGACCTGGGCCTCTACGCTCCCGGCGACCCGACGCTGATGATCTCGAACGCGGGTACCTCGGCCGAGCTCGTCCGCCTCATCCCGCTGCTGCGCGAGCTTCGCTCTCCGCTGATCGGCATCATCGGCCGGCCCGACGCTCCGCTGGCGGCGCGGATGGACGTGGTGCTCGACGCCTCGGTGGAACGCGAGGCCGATCCGGAGAATCTCGTCCCGACGGCAAGCGCCGTGGTCGCTATGGCGCTCGGCCACGCCCTCGCCATCGCCCTGATGCAGGCGCGGCGGTTCTCGGCCACCGACTTCGCCGAGCGGCATCCGGGCGGACAACTCGGCCGCAACCTCCGCGTGCGGGTGCGCGAGGCCATGCACGGGGAGCAGGAGGTGGCCTGGGTGAAGCCCGGCGACGCGCTGCGGGAAGTGGTGATCGCGATGACTGGCCGGCCGCTCGGGGCCGCCTGCGTGGTCGACGAGTCGGGCCGGCTGACCGGCATCGTTACGGACGGCGATCTTCGCCGGGCCCTCCGGGCGCATGACGACCTGCGCGGACTCACCGCCGCCGACATCATGACCGCGCACCCGGTCACCGTAGAGCCGGAAGCCTTGCTCGCCGACGCCATGCGGACAATGGAGGATCGGCCGTCGCAGATCTCCCTGCTGCCGGTGGTCGAGGAGCCGAGCGGCCGATGCGTGGGACTCATTCGGCTGCACGATATCTGTCAGGTGTGGATGAGATAGCCGCTGGTGGCTGGTGGTCGGGTAGTACTTTCATGCTCGTGGCGGGACCGAGAAGAGCGGAGCTGAAGCTCGGCGCCCGCTGAAGCGCGCCTTCCGGTCTCGATCCGAGTAACATTTGCCCAGAAACCGGCCCGCGGACAAAGGGAAAGGGCCGCCCTTGCGAGCGGCCCTTTTCGAGGTCGAATGGAAACTGCGCGTTCCGACTAGAAGTCGTAGCGCAGCGCGAACTGCATGACGCGAGGATTGGTCAGCAGGTGAGAGTACTTGCCGAAGCTGGCGCCCTGCCCGAGGGAGAAGTACTCGTAGCCGATGTCGAAGCTCGGCGTGTTGGTGGCGTTGAACACCTCCCACCGGAACTGGACCGTGTGACCTTCAAATGGAAGGTGGAACGTCTTGGCGAGGCCATAGTCGAGCGTGAAGTAGCCATCGCCCCGAACCCCGTTGCGCTGGCCTGTCTGGCCGGCGCTGGTGTAGGTCCAAGCATCGACCGCCGCGACAGGATCCGCAAAGACGTTCGGGCCAGTGGTGCCGTCCGGGGCCACTGCGTTCTTGTAGACGCCCTGCGTCGGGTTCGGACCGACCTGTGTGGCATAACCAGGATCGTTCCAGTTGGTGGGCCAGATACCGCCGTTACCGATCGAGCGCGGCAGGCCGCTGGTCATGCGCCAGAGGCCGGAAACCTGCCAGCCGCCGAGCATGCCATCGAGGACGCCGTTCCAGTTTGTGCCCCACTTCTTGCCGCGGCCGAAGGGCAGCTCGGCTACCCAGTTGGCGTTGACCTGGTGGCGCATATCGTAGTCGGAGTACCCCTTGTTCTGCGACGGATTCCACGAATTCACCAGGAAGTCGGTGTACTCATAGGCCCGCTCTGACGCCGAACCAAGGTCGAGCGACTTCGAGAACGTGTAGTTCAGGTCGAACTGGAATCCCTGGCTGAACCGCTTGCGGACGGTCACTTGCGCGGAGTGGTAGTTGCCGGAACCGATCGAACTCCAGGCGGCGAGTGCCGAATACTGCGCGTTGAACATCGAGTAGCGGCCGGCAGTGTTGGCGGGCAGCACCCAGCCTTGGTCCATATCCGCCAGCATGCTGATGTAGTCGTACGGTCCGAAGCCGATGCCCCAGGGCTCGAAGACCTCGTTGGCATAGTAGAGCATGTTCTGCGACGCCGTGCCTTCGATGAAGTAGTTGGCGGCGTCCGGCAGCATGTTCTCGAACCAGGGAATCGGACTCACGCTCATCGGGTCGACACCGGCGTCCCGCTGGGCAAACAGGTTGTTGGCCGCGCTCCAGTAGTCCTGACCGGACTTCGGGTCGACCAGGTCGGTGGGCATGGCCAGGTCGCGGGTGACCAGGGTCTTCCGCGACAGGCGCCCCGCATAGGAAACCTCGATGAAGAAGTTCTTGGGAAGTTCGCGGCCAATCGAGAAGTTCAGCTGCATCGAGTAGGGCGACTGCAGGTTCCCGTCGATCGAGTTGGTGATGGCGAACGCATCCGGAGCCTCCTGTGGGAAGCCGCCCGGAGGCGCCGGCTCGAGCAGATCCGATCGGGATCACCGTGTAGTCGGTGAACCGCGGAGCCGTCGAAGGGGAAAGCGAGCCGGACGGATTGACAAGCTCGGTCGAAAGGCCGAGCGCCGACCTGTCATATGTCCGCATCAGGCTCTGACCGAAGTTGTCGTAGAACATACCGAACCCGGCGCGGATCGAGGTCTTGCCCGGCCCGCCGAACAGCTTCCCGAGGATGCCGTCGCTGACCTGCGGCGAGTAAGCCAATGCCACCCGAGGCTCGAAGTTCTTCTTGTGATACGGGTAAATGTCCCGGCCTTGCGGGTCGTTTTTGAGCACGTAGGAGACTGAGCCGGCCTCCGTCTGCGAGAGGCCCTGTTGGGCCAGCAGCCCGCGCTGGTTGAACCAATCGCCCAGTACGGGAGTCGCGGCGGTCTGGAGACCGTTCGCCTCGTTCACCGGCGGATGCAGGTGCCAGCGCAGACCGGCCGTGAGCGTCAGGCTGCGATGGAGCCGCCAGGTGTCCATGAAGTAGAACTCATAGTTGCGCTGCCGGAAATCGCGGACCACCGGGGCGCCTTCCGGCTGCACCGAACCGTCGAGAGTATAGTTGTACCGGCTGTTGACCTGTGCGACCAAGCCAAGGATGTCCCCCATCGCATCCTTCGCGTTGCGGTCGAAGTAGCTGGCCACGTCATCGGGAACAATCGCGTTGGTGCCGGTCATCCAGGAAGAGTTGGTCGTCGCGCTGTGGAAGGAGTTGGCGTAGTTGTTCCGCTGGTTGCCGATCGCGCGAAATACGCCGCCAAACTTGAGCTGGTGTGAACCCTTGACCCAACTCATATCTTCGGCGAATGTATGCACGGGGATGATCTGGATCAGGCTGCGGGTCTCGGCATGCAGATCATCCAGGCGACGGAAGGCGGTCTGGCTGATCGTGCTGGCGCCCGAGCGTTCACCGCCTGGCGGGTGAAACCGTAGCGGAACGAGCTGAACATCGTGGCCGAGAGGGTCGCATTGTATCCGACAGCCAAGCCTTTGCTGCCGGTCAGAGTTGTAGTCGGGGCGATCTCCCGGGAATTGCGCGACGGCAGTCTGAGTGTCGTCCTGATAGTTCCCGCGGAAGAAAACCTGGTGCTTCGCGGCGCTATCGAGATAGTAGTCCCATCTCGTGATGTGAGTATTCAAGTCCGACTTCACTGGTGACTTGAACCGGTAGCCGCGCACATTGAGATTGTCGCCCTGGGTGTCGTCATTCGGCAGCGGATACTCATTGAAGTAGCGAGCACGCCGGGCTCACGACCGATGCCCGAGGGGATCGATAGACGTTCTTGAGATCTTCCGGCGTCGAGCTGACCGAGCTCCCGTCGTCTGTTCCTGTACTGGAAATGCCTTGCCTCATCAGTCGCCGACGGAACGGTACGAACGACGCCCTCTTCGCTGCGATCCTGCGGCCTTCGTAGTTAAGAAGAAGAACAGCCGGTTCTTGATGATCGGGCCGCCAATCGAGCCGCCGTATACATTGCGGATCAGCTTCTGCCGCTGGAATCCGCCGTCTGGGGTATTCTCCGGACTCGACGGCACGGAGTTATTGAAGAAGTCGTTGGCGAGTCGTCGTGTATGCGGAGGTACTCATAGAGCGAACCGTGGAACTCGTTAGTGCCGCTCTTCGTAACCAGAGCGACCTGGGCTCCCGAAGAGCGTCCCTGGTCGGCGCCGGCGTTTAGCGTCGTGGTGCGAAACTCCTGCACCGAATCGAGCGTCATGCGCAGCACACTCGAGAAGGCGAAGCCGTTCTGCTGGTCGTTGACGTCGACGCCGTCCAGCGTGATGTTCGCCTGGTCGCTCTTGCCGCCATTGACGGAGCCGCTGCGGGTGTCTTCAGGTTGACTTCCACCGTGTCGCGCGTAATAGACACGCCAGGCTGCAGCGACAGCAGGTTGACGACATTGCGCGCCTCGAACGGCAACTGCAGAATCGGCCGGGTGCCGACCGCGTTGCCAATGCTCGCGTCCACCGTGTTGACCTGCGACGTTTCCGCCTCCACCGAGACAATCTCGGTGACCGAACCGACTTCGGTGAACTGGACGTTGATCGTCACCGGTTGATTCACCAGCAAGTGGACGTTGGGAATGCCAACCGCCACCAGTCCTTCGGCGGACGCTCGGAGGTTATAGGTGCCGGGGACCACCTGCGGGAACGTGTAGGCACCCTCGGCGTTGGCCTCCGCGGACTGCGCCGCCGCGTGTCGACGTTCGTGATTTCGACAGTCGCTCCGGGAATCACCGCGCCGGAGGGGTCCGTCACGGTTCCCTGCAGCGACGAATTACTCTGGGCCAACGCGGGAAGACTCCCAACGCCAGCACCAGCAGCGCAACAACGATTCTTGTTCTGTTCATAAGCTCCTCAACTTGCATGCGGCACGGATTCGAGATCGGTGCGAGCGCGCTCGTCGTCCTCACTCGATCCGCGGCTTCCTCTATTGTTCTGAACGGGGTTCCTTCTTCTTGCTTCGGAACTGCTGGGCAATTAGTTTAGGGCCCGCGAGTTGGTTGCCCGCCGGTGCCCCCATTTGCTTCTTGAGAGCAAGTGCGATTTTTACTGCAGTTGAGGTACCAAACCGGCAGGACGAGATAAGCTGCGCTCTCGCCTTGCCCGCGTGCCGCCAGCACTGAGAACTCGATCCCGATCCCCAGACATTCAGAGGGGATAATCTACTGTATTTGGAAGTAAGGACTGCAATTTTGCCGACACGGCCACGACGTGGTGCGGAACCTCAAGGGTGTCGCTGCTCCCGGCGAACCCTTAGATGTTTGTAGCACAGACGCCCCAGTCGTGTAAACGATTTCGGGTCTTGAACTCGGGTTGCAGGGCGGGCTGCCTCAAGCGCGGGAGGCGGCGGAGGATATTCCAGGCGGCGCAGGCCGGCTTCCCGCCTCTCGGGTGGCCGGGAACAGGGCCCGTTTCCCGGATTTCATAGATTGCCGAGCCCCGGCCCGATGCGCGCTTCGCGCAACATCCGATTGATTCCTGAATGGCTTACTCGCCAACAGGGGAAAGGGGTCGCGTCGCAGCTGCAACCTTCGCCTTCAGAACTCCGCGACCTCGTGCCCAATTGGCTCGCGCCCGGCCGTCAGGGTGCCCGACCGGGTGATACAGCCCAGTTCTACCACTAGTCGGACATGGCGGTGTGCGCCATTTGGCCACACTGGTGCTGCCCGGCTACGAGGCGTACGACGGCTCATTTCCGGCTTTCCACTTAATGTTGCAGCCGGAACTGGGTCTCTGTGCCCCACTGACCGGATCGCCAGTCAGGACCGCATCGATCGCCGCGCGGAGATCTTTTCCGGTCACCGGAATTCCGCTCTCGGGACGGCTGTCATCCAGTTGGCCCCGGTAGACGAGCTTCTGGTCCGCGTCGAACAGGAAGAAATCGGGCGTGCAGGCAGCCGTGTAAGCCTTGGCCGTCTCCTGGCTTTCGTCGTAGCAGAAGGGGAAGTTGAATCCGAGCTCCGCGGCCATCCGCTGGAGATTCCCGGGAGCATCCTGGGGGTGCGTCTCAACGTCGTTGGCCGAGATCGCGACAATTCCGAGGGGCTTACTCGCGTAATCCTTGCCGATCCGCGCCAACTCCTCGCGTACGTGAATGACATACGGACAATGCGTGCAGATGAACATCACCAGCAACGCCTTCTTGTCCTTGAAATCGCCCGGGGAGATGGTCTTTCCGCTGACCGTGTCGGGCAGGGAGAAGTCGGGAGCCTTACGGCCCAGTTCGAGCATTGTGGATTCAGTGAGCGCCATCGTGCCTCCTGTATTGTGTGGTGTCGCCTACCATTCTTGCACCCGGCGCGTGACGCTCGCCGGGCGCCGCCCGTGGGATATAAAGGATGCAATGCCGGATCAGCATGGAGCCAGCCGCCCGTCCCGCGCCCGAATCCGTGGGCGCCTCGGCCCCGGCGGCCAGGAGGGTCGGGCGCCGTCATAGGCACCGCGGCTGAGATGTCCGGAACCGCTGACTCCTATTCCCCGCGCTTTGGGCCGCTCCAGAGCCTTGTTTTCTGGCTGGCCTGGCTCGCCGGAGCCGCGGCCCTCTCGGTCGCGCCCTTTCTCTGGCACCTGGACTACGCGCGTTCGGCCCATCCCCAGGTGTTCTGGGTGTTCGCGGCGTTTGTGGCCGGCGTCCCGCTCATCGTTGCGCCGCTCTATCAGCGCCTTCGGTCCGCGCGCCTGTGGCGGATCGAGCCGTACCTGATTGGCGGCCTGGCGGTGGCCGTGCCGCTCGCCTATGAGCCGCTGGCGACGCTGGTGGTCGCCTGGCTCTTCCTGGCGGCCTACGCAGCCGGGAGCACAGTGCTCGCCCGGCTCGGCCTCACCACCGGGTCGCTCACGGCCCGATTGATCTACGCGTTCGGACTTGGCTTCGGCATTCTCCTCTGGCCCCTTGCCTTGTTCGGCGAACTGGACCTCTACCGGCCATGGCCGCTCCTCATCCTGCTGGCCCTGACGACTGTCTTGTGTTGGCGGCGCGTCCCGGAGCTGGCCCGTGCGACGCGGAAGCTGTTCGCCAAGTGGGGGACCACGGCCGAGTTCGCCAGCCTGCCGGTGGCCCTGGCTGTTGTTGTCGCCACCGTCCTGCTCGTCTGCGGGCTGGCCGTGGCGCTCGCCCCGTCGATCACCTTCGATCCGCTCCGTTTCCACCTGCCGCTCGCCCGCCACTACGCCGAGACCGGCGGACTCAGCGTTCTCAAACCCGACGGCTACGGCTACAATCCGCAGAACTTCGAGGTCCTGCTCACCCTCGGCTGGGTGCTGGCCGGGCAGCGGGCCGCGCAGCTCATCTCACCGCTATTCACCCCGTTGTTCGCGCTTGCGCTGTTTGCCACGGGGCGCCGGCTAGGACTCGGCCCCGCCGCCGCCGTGCTGGGCGCCGTGCTCACCACCGCGGTTCCCTACATCCACTGGGACGGCGTCAACGTCAAGCACGACGTCATCGTCGCCTTCTTCCAACTGGCCGCGCTCATCGCCTACTTCGAGTGGCGCCGCACCGGCAACTTCCGGTGGATCCAGTTCGGGACCTTCCTGGCCGCGACCACATTCGGCTTCAAGCATCCGGCGGCGTTCGGCATCCTCGGCCTGGCGGCTCTCTATATCCCCGCCGCCTGGAAGCAGCCGCGCCGCCTGCGGGCCTTTGCGAGCTGCGCCGCCATTTTCCTGGCTTTCGGAACCTTCTGGCAGGTCCGTGCCTGGGTGCTCGCCGGCAATCCGTTCTTCTACTACGACCTCAGCCAGCCTTTGCCGGGTGACCACGCCGCGCAAGTCGGCACCCTCTGGAACCGCATCGTCACCGCCCTCACCTGGCCCTATCGGGTCCATTTTGAAGGCCACTTGTTCTTCCGGTCCGACACGAGTAACCCGGTCGGCATGCTGCTGTTCATGTTTGCCCCGCTGTGGCTCCTGCTCCGCCGCCGCGACCGGAGTCCGGAAGCCCGTGCCGCCCTCGTCTTCGCGGGTGTGGCGCTGGTGCTCTGGTCGGCGTACGTGCCGCTGCTGCGGTTCGTCATCGCGCCGATCGCGATCCTGGTTCTGCTGACCGTCGGCCGGTTGTACGCCTGGCACGCCTCGGCCGGCCGCCTGCTGCGGTGGAGCCTGCGCCTGGCCACGGCCTGGGTGGTGGCCTTCTCGCTCTGCGTCATTCTGATTCTCGAAATCAACGCCCCGCAGGGACGCTACTTCACCCGGCAGATCGACCGGCGCGGCTATCTGCGCGCGGCGTTGCTCACCTACCCCTCACTCGAAGCGCTGTCCTCGATCGCCGGTCCCGGCGACCGCGTCCTCGGGATTCACAACTGCTCGATGGCCTACGCGCCGGACCCGGACCTGTTCTACTGCCGCTACTTCGAGCTGGACGACCCCGTCCAGGTGGAGCAGATTCGGGCGTCGGTCACGGCCCGGAGCTTCAAGTTCGTGGTGCGCCCGTCGACCCCCCTCTGGGCCGACGTCGTCCGCCGCCTGGCCGCTCCGCGCAAGGTCACCGAGATCTACAGGGACGACCACTTCGCAATCGACCGCCTGGAATGAACGACGTGGAGCGAGTTCACCGTCCCCGCCCGAGCACCCGCCGGTTCGCCCCGTACGCCTCGTAGGTCGCCCCGTCCAGCCGCTCGGCCCGCTCCGGCGCCTTCCGCGCGTCGGAACGACGCACGGTCATCGCGCAGCCGCAGAAACTCGCACGCGAAACCCGCCGACGCCATCCCCTCGACCACCGCCGCGACGTTCGGGCCAAACCAGTTACTCTGATCCCCCGCGTGCAGCTCGAACGCCCCGTACTGCCGCCAGACGGGCGTCGAAGCCAGCAGCCGCGCCAGGAGCCGTCCGGCCAGCGGGAGCCCGCGACGCAGCGGGAACGACCGGTCGATCACGTGGGTCTCGACGAAAACATCGCCGCGCGCCACGTTGTAGATCCGATCGAACGCCAGCAGCGGATACCGCAGGTGATAGAGCACACCGAAGAACAGAACGACGTCGAAGGTGCCCAGCGTCTGCTCCGACAGCGAATAGACCGAGTCCTCGACGTACTCGACGCGCGATCCGAGATATTCCTTGAGCGCCGTAAAGCCCGTCTCGGCGGGGTTCTCCAGGCTCAGCGCCACCACCTCGGCCGCGCCGCGCCGCTCGCACTCGAAGCTGCAGCAGCCGTTCCAGGCGCCGATATCGAGCACGCGCTTGCCCGCGAGGTCGGCGGGCACCGCGCAGTCGTCAAACAGCCGCTGGACGGAGTTGTGCCCGGGCGTCCAGACGCCGTCGGCGACCTCCCAGTGCTGGTGCCACTCGTGGGCGGTCAGGATCCGCTGCAACTGTTCGTCGTTCATGTTCCTTCGCGAAAAGCGAAGCCGCGAATTTCAGTGCGGTCAGCGACTTGCATTTCTCGTCTTTCGATTGTGGCGGACGTCCACCGCGGCGGTTCGCCATGGCGAGCTGCTCGCCGGCCGTCTGTTACGATAACCGATTATCTCTTGCGTATTGGCATTCACACCTCGATTGCCGGTTCTCTCGACAACGCGGCACGGAAGGCGGCGGAACTCGGCGCGAACACGTTCCAGATCTTCTCGGCCAGTCCCCGCATGTGGCGGGCCCGGATGCCGGACGCCGGCGAGGTGGCCCGGATGCGCGAGGCGCGCGAGCAGCTCGACCTCGCGCCGCTCGTCATCCATGACAGCTACCTGATCAACCTCGCGGCCGCCGACGAGGCGCTGCGGCGGAAATCGGTGGCGGCTTATCGCGGCGAGATCGAGCGGGCGCTGGCGATCGGCGCGGATTACCTGGTCGCCCACCCGGGCAGCGCGAAGGGGCAGACCATTGAACAGGGCATCGAACGCATCGCGCGGTCGATCGCCGAGGCGGCGCGCGGTCTCGCCGGCGGCTTGATGCTGCTGCTCGAGAACACGGCCGGCTCGGGGTCGGCCATCGGCAGCCGGTTCGACGAACTGGCCCGGATCCGGGAACTCGCCGTCGATCACGTCGATTTCGAGATCGGCTACTGCCTCGATACGGCCCACTCCTGGCCGCCGGCTACGATATCGCGACCCAGGCGGGCCTGCGGGCGACGCTCCGCGAGGCCGGATGCGGTACTTGACCTCGCGCGCGTCCGCGTCATCCACGCCAACGATTCGAAGGCGCCGCTCGGCTCGCGCGTCGACCGTCACGAGCACATCGGCCGGGGCCACATCGGCGAGGACGGCTTCCGCCGCATCCTGCGCCATCCGAAGCTGCGGCGCAAGCCGTTCATCCTCGAAACGCCGATCGACGAGCCGGGCGACGACCGCCGCAATATCGACAAGCTGAAGGAACTAAGTCGCCGCGCATCTAGCGGATCGCGCCGCCGCGTTGGACAATGAAATAAATCGGACCGCGCCATCCGCGCGCCGAGGAGAACACAACAAAAAGCTATGCCGGAGAAGCCGTACGACCACAGAGCATCGAGCCGAAATGGCAGCAGAAGTGGGATGAAGGGGACTATTACCGCGTGGTCCAAGATGACTCGAAGCCCAAGTACTACTTGCTCGAGATGCTGCCCTACCCCAGCGGCACGCTCCACGTGGGCCACATCCGCAACTACACCATCGGCGACGCCCTGGCGCGCTACAAGATGATGCAGGGCTTCAACGTGCTGCACCCGATGGGCTGGGACGCCTTCGGTCTGCCCGCCGAAAACGCCGCCATCAAGAACAACCGGCACCCGCGCGAGTGGACCCACGCCAACATCGAGCAGATGAAGCGGCAGCACCGCCGGCTACGGCTTCAGCTACGACTGGTCCCGCGAGGTCTCCACCTGCGAGCCCGAATACTACCGCTGGAACCAGTGGTTCTTCCTCCGCATGCTCGAGCGCGGCCTCGCCTATCGCAAGGAAGCGCTGCTCAACTGGTGCCCGAAGTGCGCCACCGTGCTGGCCAACGAGCAGGTGGTGGCGACGGCTGCTGCTGGCGTCATGAAGACACCAAGGTCGAGCAGCGCGCCATGCAGCAGTGGTTCCTCAAGATCACCAACTACGCCGAGGAGCTGCTCGGCGACCTGGACGAGCCTCGAAGGCGGCTGGCCGGAGCGCGTCATCACGATGCAGCGCAACTGGATCGGCCGGTCCGAAGGCGCCGAGGCCGACTTCACCGTCGAAAGCACCGGCGACAAGATCCGCATCTTCACCACGCGCGTTGACACGATCTATGGCGCGACCTGCGTGATCCTGGCGCCGGAGCATCCGCTGGTGGCGAAGCTGGTGGACGAGCGAGACGATGGCCGCCGTCCGCGCGATGATCAACGAGCGCGACCAGCCAGGACCCGGCCGACATGGAGAAGGAAGGCCTCGCCACCGGCGCGTTCGCCATCAACCCCTACAACGGCGAGCGCCTGCCCATCTGGGTCGCCAACTTCGTGCTGATGAGCTACGGCACCGGCGCCATCATGGCCGTGCCGGCGCACGACCAGCGCGACTTCGAGTTCTGCCGCAAGTACGGCATCCCGGTGCGGCCCGTCATCCGGCCGGTCGACGGCGAACTGCCCGACGCCGACGCGATGACGGAAGCGGCGGCACTCTACGGCATCGTCGAGAACTCCGGCGAGTTCTCCGGCCTGCCGAGCGAGGAAGCACAGCAGCAGATGTACGACCACGCCGAGCGCGAGGGCTTCGGCCAGGCCGCCGTCACCTACCGCCTCAAGGACTGGGGCATCTCCCGCCAGCGCTACTGGGGCACGCCGATCCCCGTGATCCACTGCGCGGCCTGCGGAATCGTGCCGGTGCCGGAGGACGAGCTGCCGGTGCGCCTGCCGCTCGACGTCAAGATCGAGGGCGCCGGCGGTTCGCCACTGGCCCGCGTGCCGGAGTTCGTCAACGTGAAGTGCCCGACCTGCGGTGGTCCGGCGCGCCGCGAGACCGACACGATGGACACGTTCATCGACTCGTCCTGGTACTTCTACCGCTACTGCGACGCCCACAACGACACCGCGCCGTTCGATTCCCGCAAGATCGCCTACTGGTTCCCGATCGACCAGTACATCGGCGGCGTCGAGCACGCCATCCTGCACCTGATCTACTCGCGCTTCTGGACGAAGATGATGCGCGACCTGGGGCTGATCTCGAATCGACGAGCCCGCCGCGCGCCTGTTCACGCAGGGCATGGTGATCAAGGACGGCGGCAAGATGTCCAAGAGCTTGGGCAACGTGGTCAGCGCCGACGAGATCGCCGAATCGCACGGCACCGACACCGCGCGCCTGTTCGGCCTGTTCGCCGCGCCGCCGGAGCGCGACCTCGACTGGCTCGACGCCGGCGTCGACGGCATCCACCGCTTCCTGAGCCGCGTCTTCCGCTTCGTTACCCGCAACGCGGACCGTGCCCGGGCAGGTGGCGGCGAGGCGGCTGACGCCGACCGCCAGGCGCTGCGCAAGCTCCACCAGACGATCCGCAAGGCCACCGAGGATTTCGACAGCCGTTGGCATTTCAACACCTCGATCGCCGGCATCATGGAGCTCATGAACGAGCTGACCGCGCTCGAAGAGCAGCTCTCCGGCGACACGATGCGCGAGGTCCTGGATACGCTGGTCCTGCTGCTCGGTCCTTTTGCGCCGTACCTGGCCGAGGAGATGTGGGAGGAGCTCGGCCACGAGGGACCGGTCTTCCGCCAGCCATGGCCGAAGTTCGATCCGGAACTGGCCGCCGAGGACGAGGTCGAAATCGTTCTGCAAATCAAAGGCAAAGTCCGCAGCCGCCTGACGGTCCCGGTGGGGACGGGTCGAGAGGAGCTCGAGCGTTTAGCCCTGGCTGATCCGCGGATTCAGGACCTGACCGCCGGTCAGCGGGTCGTAAAGGTGATTGCGGTCCCGGATAAACTGGTTAACATCGTAGTGAAGTAACCGGTATCCCTGGCGCGCCACCTGTCACCTCTTTGCGCCGCTGTGCAACCCGCATCCGACGCATTTGGCACCCGGATCTCTCCCATCCGCGAATTGCTCTTGACATCCATTTGCATCTAAGGTTTACTTGATACGTCGAGCCGAGATCCATTGGCTGCTGGATTACAGTAGCTTGACGGGAACTGGAGTTTTCCCGGGATCTGCTACTCGGCTGCCTGTGGCAATTCAGGCGGCGAGCACAAAATGCGAGCCAGGCTCTCCCGCTGATGCTCTTGGCGGAGTCGCGGGAGAGGCTGGACGGATCGGTAGATCCGGAGAGTTGAGCATCGCACTGGGTGTGCGCGCTCTCAGCTCTCCCCCCAAGACAACGCACGCAGGAGGGGTGCGCGCGGGCGGCCTGCCTCGTCGTTCTGGCCGCAACGCACGTTGCCTTCACGCAACGAGGAGGATGCGATGACGATAGGAGTTACACAGAGAGCAGGCGGTCGCGCGCGCGGCCGCCGTGCGCGGGGAACGTGGCCGGAGGTGTACCGCTGGCTCGCTACCGGAGCGCTGGTGGTCTATTCCGCGGTCGGCAGTAGGACCGTCGTGCCCGCCTATGCGCAGCAGCCGACGGGCGGTCGCTCGGAGCCGGGACAGGCCCTGCCGCTCAGCCGGTTCGATATCGCCTCGGGCGCGCTGGGGGGTGCCATCGAATCGTTTGAAAAGCTCACCGGTTGGCAGGTCGAACTCAGCGAACCGG
>CAWELS010000018.1:0-15126 GCA_963809945.1 Bryobacterales bacterium
CTCTGGCACCATTTCTTGCGGGGGAGATCCGCATCGACTCCCGCGATCGCCTCCCTTTCAGAAACGTCGGTCACACCTAAAGCAAGACCGTTAACAAACTCAACCGTAAGGACTTACGAGCACACAAGCCGTCCGTCTCCAGGTCCGCCGCGGTAAACTCACGCTGGAAACGCGGGCTATGGCTACTCAGACTCAGATCGTCAAAAACGCGGCAAGACGTCCACCGCCGCCCTGCCTCCCGAAGCACGTGAACCCATTGCGTGCGAAAACTACGAAACGAACCCAATTTCGCACAACTCCCTTAACGCTCAATACGATAGAGGCGATTTCGGGACTGTCTTCGCGGGAGGCGGACCGAGGGCCGGCCCGCTGCAGCCTGGGAGGCTGCCCCACAAACTGTCTGCCGATTCACGCTAGCTGCCCGCCTTGTCCCGGCTCAGGCCGTACTTCTCCATTCGGTAGATGAGCGTCTTGCGGCTCAGGTCCAGGTAGCGCGCGGCTTGCGTCTGGTTCCAGTCGAACTTCTGGAGCGCCCGCAGGATCAGCTCCTTTTCGAGCGTCTCCAGGCTGATTCCCTCCGGCGGCAGGTCCAGGTGCAGCGACTCGATCGGCGGGCGCTCGCGGCGCAGCGCCTCGGGCAGGTCCTCGAGCGTCACTTCCCGGCCCCGGGCCAGCACCACCAGGCGCTCGACGACGTTCTCGAGCTCGCGGACGTTGCCCGGCCAGCGGTGCGCGCGGAAGTAGGGCATCAGGGCGTCCGGCAGCGCCAGGTCCTCGCGTCCGTGGCGCTGCTTGGCGCGGGCGAAGAAGTGCGCGACCAGCTCCGGGACGTCCTCCACCCGCTCGCGCAGCGGCGGGATCTCGAGCGGGATGACGTTGAGCCGGTAGAAGAGATCCTCGCGGAACGCGCCGTCCTCGATCATCGCTTGCAGGTTCCGGTGGGTGGCGGCGATGATCCGGACATCCACCTTGATCGGCTTGCCCTCGCCGATCTTCTCGATCTCCCGCTCCTGGATCAGGCGCAGCAGCTTCACCTGCAGCTCGATGGGCACGTCGCCGATCTCGTCGAGGAGGATCGGTCCCGCCGTCGGCCGTCTCGACTTTGCCCTTCTTGTGTCCTACCGCGCCGGTGAAGGAGCCCTTCAGGTGGCCGAACAGCTCGCTTTCGAGCAGCTCCCGCGGGATCGCCCCGCAGTTGATGGTCACGAACGGCTTCTCCCGCCGGCGGCTGTTGAAGTGGATCCCCTTGGCGAGCAGCTCCTTGCCGGTGCCCGTCTCGCCGCGGATCAGGACCGTCGCCTCGCTCTGCGCCGCCCGGGCGGCCGTGTCGAGGATGTAGAGCAGCGGCGCCGACCGGCCGATGATGCTCTCAAAGCCGTACTTCTCATCGAGCGTCCGGCGCAGCGACCCGGACCTCCTCCTGCAAGCGGACATGCTCGAGGGCCCGGCGGACGGTCAGGCGTAGGGCGTCCGGATTCACGGGTTTGGTGATGTAGTCGGACGGCGCCGAGCTTCATCGCCTCGACGGCGCTTTCGACGCTGCCGTAGGCGGTGACCAGGATGACGGTGACTTCCGGGTAAAGGTCGCGGATGCGCCGGAGGAGGTCGACGCCGCCCATGCCGGGCATCTTCACGTCGGTGAGGACGAGGTCCTGGGGAGACCTGTCGAGGATCGCGAGGGCTTGCACGCCGTCGGCGGCGACGGCTACCGTGTAGCCTTCTTCCTCGAGCTGCACCTGCGTCACGCGGCGCAGGCTCTCGTCGTCGTCGACCACCAATATCCGGGGGTTGGTCATCCTTTCCTTCTTCCGGATTCCTCGCCTGGATCGAGACGAAGATAGGGGCTGAAGCCCAGAGCAAGCTGAAGCTCGCCCCATAAGGTCGGTGAAACCAGCGGGGGGGCGCGCTTTAGCGGGCACGGAACTTCAGTTCCGCTCTCCTTCCCCGAAAGCCAGGTGGCCTTGGCCGCCCGGACCCGCGGCGGCAAGCCACTGTCGAAACAGCTCCCGTCCAAGCGGGCGGACGGAATCCCCCGCGGCCCATCGAGCTGCCCCACGACCCAAGGTACACCAAGGGCATACCCGGCGGCGCCTGGTCGTCAGTAATGGTCGGCGTGGCGTTTCAGGATGGCGGGCAGGTTCTGCGAGAAGGCGGATCGGGTCATGACGATGTCACACCCGGCTTCATGCGCCTGCTTCTTCAGATCGCCCTGAACGTGCGAGAGATAGCCGATCACGCTGATCCCCTTGAAGGCGGAGTCTTCCTTGAGGTGCCCGACCACCTTGATCGGATCGGCGCAGTGGCAGTTCAGGTCGATGATCACGGCCGTCGGCTGCTCTCTGGCCTTCGCGACGACATCTTCCTCGGTTTTGACGAATTCGGCCAACAAGCCGGCCTTTTTGGCGGCGTCGTTGATCTTGACGGTGAACATCAGATCATCAACCAGTGCCACGAGCTTTTTCTTGTGCTGTTTTGGCATTCGGGGACAGTCCTACACCTTCAGTCAAGCCCTCACACTTCTGTATGTACAAGTCTCCGGTGAACCAGTACAGGAATCGGCAGGTACTCCGATGGTAGCGGGATCGGGTGGGGGGCGCAACCCGGTCCGCGATATGCTTTGCGAGGGGACCTGTAACCAATGCCGCTGTCCGTATCGTTCTTTCTATTGATATGAGTGGTGCGCGCGAGAACACGAAAAAGATTTCCGGCCGTTGGATTTTGGGCGGGGGGGTGGCGCTTGCCCTGGGCGCCCTGATCTGGATTCTGCTGCCGGGGAGCGCCCTGCCGAAGGCGGACACCTCGCAGGCGACACCGCTCCAGCCGACCCTGACGGCGCACAAGGGAACCGTCGCGCAAACCTTGCGCGTAAGTGGGACCACGCTGGCCCGGAACTCGGCCGAGATCCGGGCGCCTGCCCGTCGGGGCGGTATGCGGGGAATCGTGATTCTCGAGCTGACCGAGCCCGGCACGATGGTCCACAAGGGCGACATCATTGCCCGGGTCGACTCCCGGTCGCTGGCGGACCGGGTTGACGACCTGCAGTCGAACTACGTCAGCTCATTGGCCGACGTAAAGAGACGCAAGGCCGAGTTGCAGGTCGACGCCCATAACCTGGAGCAGGAGATCCGGCTGGCGCAGTCGCAGCTCGACAAGTGGAAGCTCGAGGCGGCGGCGGCCGAGGTCCGGACGGTGGTGGATCGTGAGCTGCTGGAGCTCGGCGTCGAGGAGTCCGATGCGGTCTACAAACAGAGGGTGGCCGACCGCAAGTTCAGCGAGATCTCCCAGCGAGCCGATATCCGCGACCAGGAGATCACGAGCCAGCAGAGGAAGCTGAACCTGGACCGCAATCAGCGCGACCTCGACCGCTGTGATATCCCGTCGCCGATCGACGGCATGGTGGTCCGCGAGGTGATCATTCGCGAGAGTGAACAGGCCATTGTGAAGGCGGGCGACCAGATCCGGCCCGGCCAGCCGTTCCTCAAGGTGATCGACACCAGCAAGATGGAGATCGACGCCAAGGTGAGCCAGGCGGTGGGCACCCAGATGCGACTCGGACAAAAGGCCACCGTCGGACTCGACGCTTACCCGGAGGTGGAGATGACCGGTACGGTGACCTCCATCGGCGCCATGGCGCGCAGCGACACCTCGAGCGACTACGTGCGCTGGATCCCGATCCGCATCACCATCGATGGCGCCAACCCGAAGCTGCTGCCGGACCTTTCCGCCTGGGCGGATGTCGCCGTGGCGAACGCCGAGGATGTCATCGAGGTTCCGCGCACGGCTTTGCAGGAGGAGGCGGGCCAGTACTACGTTTCCGTCCTGAACGGTGGAGCGTTCGAGCAGCGGCCCGTGACCGTCAGCCTCGTGACCAGCATCTCCGCCGCCGTGACCTCGGGTGTCGAGCCCGGCGAGAAGATCGCGATCAACTACCCGACCCCGTAATCTTGTAGGGCGGACGTCCACGCCCGCGTGTGACGTCCAGGTCGCGCAGTCCGCCGGTCCGTTTGACAGGCATCAGCCCCCGAACGACCCCGGTATCTTGTGCCCTCCGTTGAGAGCCGCACCTTCCCGTCGCTCGGTGGGCGGCAGACTCCGCTCCCTTCGGTCACGGCTTCAACCGGGCGTTCCGCTCTCTCGGGCCCGGCGGGGCGTTCACCCCTCTGGGTGGCCGGCGGCGGGCCATGGGGGCTCCGTGTTAGGTTGGAGCCATGGAGGGGAGTGCGAACCCATTTGAAGATCCCCTTCGTTTCGAACGTCGGGTGCCGCCCTGCGCGGTCCTGATCTTCGGGGCGAATGGCGATCTGGCCAAGAGAAAACTCATTCCAGCCCTGTTTCGGCTCGCCTATGAACGGCGCCTGCCGGCGGGCTTCGCCGTTCTCGGCAATTCCCGCACGGAGATGGACGACGACGGCTTCCGCGAGAAGATGCGGGACGCGGTCAAGGAGTTCCTGAGCGATACCCCGTTCGACGAGGCGCTGTGGGAGGACTTCGCCCGCGGGCTCTTCTACGAGCCGGGCGACCTGCTCGACGACGGCCTCTACGACCGGCTCAAACGCCGCCTGGCCGAGATCGACGAGTCCCGCCAGACCGGCGACAACGTCCTCTACTACCTGTCCACCGCGCCCGGCTTCTACTCGCCGCTGGTGGAACGGCTGGGGGCGCACGGCATGGCCTCCGGCGGCGGCTGGCGGCGCGTCGTGATCGAGAAGCCGTTCGGCCACGACACGGCCAGCGCCCGCGAGTTGGGCGCCGACGTCCAGAAGGTCTTCCGAGAAAGCGAGATCTACCGCATCGATCACTATCTCGGCAAGGAGACCGTCCAGAACATCCTGGCTTTCCGGTTCGGCAACGGCATTTTCGAGCCGCTGTGGAACCGCCGCTACATCGACCACGTGCAGATCACCGCCGCCGAGTCGATCGGGGTCGAGGGGCGCGGCAGCTTCTACCAGCAGACCGGGACGCTGCGGGACATGATCCAGAACCACCTGCTGCAGTTGATGGCGACGGTCGGCATGGAGGCGCCGGCGACCTTCGAGCCGGAGGCGGTCCGCGACGAGCGGGCCAAGCTCCTGCGGTCGATCCGGATCTTCCGGGAGGGCGACGTGGGAGCGCACGCGGTGGCCGGGCAGTACGGCCGGGCGCGGATTGGCGGCGAGGACGTGGTGGGCTTCGGCGACGAGCCGGGCGTGGACGCCGGCTCGCAGACCGACACCTACGCCGCGGTCAACTTCTTTGTCGATAACTGGCGCTGGGCGGGCGTGCCGTTTTACCTGCGCAGCGGCAAGCGGCTCGCCCGGCGGGTCACCGACATCGCGATTCAATTCCGGGCCGCGCCGCACGCCCTGTTCGCCGGCGAAACCGACGCCGGGCCCTGGGGGCAGCCGAATCTGCTGATCCTGCGCATCCAGCCCGAGGAGGGTATCTCGTTACGGTTCCTCTCCAAGCGGCCCGGCAGCGGGATGCGGGCTGCGGCCGGTCTCGATGGACTTCAACTACGGGTCGAGCTTCGGGGTGCGTTCGCCGGCCGCCTATGAGACGCTGCTGATCGACGCCATGGCCGGCGACGCCACGCTCTACACGCGGCAAGACATGGTGGACGCAAGCTGGCGCGCCGTCCAGCCCGTGCTCGACTATTGGGCCGGGCGGACGTTCGACTTCCCGAACTACGAGTCCGGCTCCTGGGGTCCGCAAGAGGCCGACGAGATGTTGGCCCGCCGCGGACATCGATGGAGGGCGCCATGACGGGAACCGTTCAGCCGGCCCGCCTGATTCGGGAGCTCAACCGCCAATGGGCCGAGCTCGGCCGTCAGGAGCATGGCCATGCGCACGCGGCGTCGTGCGCGCCTGTTCGCTCAGCCTGATCGTGGTGAGCACCGGCGACGACGAGTCCACGCTCGGCGAGACGCTGGCGGCGCTGCGACAAGTCCATCCGAGCCGCGTGATTCAACTACAGGTCACGCCCGGCGAGGCGCGGTCGCTCGACGGGGTGGCGTCGGTCCAGTGCTGGCGTCCGTTCGGGCAGCCGCAGCAGATCTGCTGCGAGCAAATCCGCATCGCGGCCACCCAGGCCGCGCTCGCGGACCTGCCGCCGGTGCTGCGGGGGCTCGAGGTTCCGGACCTTCCCGTCATCGTGTGGCTCCGCGACACCGATCTCATCGAGACCCCGGGCATGCTGCCCATCATCGACCTGGCGGACAAGATCGTCGTCAATTCCTCCGGCTGCCAGTCCCCGCGGTGGATCATCGATCGCCTGACGGGACTGCACGCCACCGGCCGGCTGGTGGCCGACCTCTCCTGGACGCGCCTGACCCGCTGGCGCGAAACCGTCGCGCAGGTGTTCGCCAATAGCGCCCGCCGGAGCGTGCTGGATGGAATCGAGGAAGTGACCGTCGTCCACTACGGCGTGAAGACGCCGGTCAGGGCGCTGTATCTGCTCGCATGGCTCGAGCAGGCGCTCGGCGCGAAGCCGGCCTATCGGTTATCCTCGGCCGGAGATCGCGAGCCGTCTCAGGAGCTCGGCGAAGTCCAGGGCGTCTCGATACGCGGCCGGGACCTCGCCATCTCAATGGAGCAGCTCGAGGGCGAGGCCGTGGAGCTGACGATCGACGGCCTGGTGAAGCACATGGTCTTCCACACGGTGGGCGACTACGAGCTGTTGCGCGAGGAGCTGTCGATTGAAGGCCCCGATCCGGTCTTTGATGCGGTGCTTGAGGGCGCTGCCCGGCTGGCGACTGAGTAAAGCGGAAGGATCCTGCGAACCGCCGCGGCTGTTCGACGTCCCGTGTTGGCAAGAGGCGCCAACATGGCTCGCACGATCGTTGCCTTGCCTGGAGTCAGACAAGAATTGAGCTGAAATCAGGCTTATCAAATTCATCGATCCCTAACTCCGCGATCTCCATTCCGGCGCGCTGGCGCAGTGCGGGAATAGTAGAGTGGTTCTATGTCGTCCGAGGGGCTGAGTTTTCAAACCGAGATCCACGAAGGATGCGCCGTCGTGTCATGCAGCGGCAGGTTGATGGCGGGAGAGACCGACCCGCTGCGTGCGGAAATAAGGGCACTGTTTCCGCAAGCCAAGAAGGTGGTTTTAGACTTGAGCGGTCTGACGAGCATGGATAGCATGGGGCTCGGCACAATCGTTGCACTCTACGTATCCTCCAAGGCCGCCGGCTGCGAGTTAGTGATTGTCAATTTCGGGGAGCGTGTCCGGAAGCTGCTGATCATGACCAATTTGCTCTCCGTGTTTGAAGAGTACGGCAACTACAACTTGAAGATGCCATGACGATGCGAGAGCCTTCAGGTCCTTCGCCCGGAGGGTCGCTTCTGCAGTTGGCGCTCTACGCCCGCGAATTCGAGGGCGCGATCCGCTTCACCCATCCACCCCGAGCCGTCCAACGGGCGCTCTTCAACCTGCTCCCCCCGCCGGCTTTGTTGCTGGGATATTGATATGATGCGCGCATGATTTTGGACACCCGTTTTCGCGGCCTTCCGTTGCTGGTTTGCGGGGCTCTGGTTTTGGCTTTGGCGCCGGCTGTGCCGATGGTTCAGGCGCAGACGCTCGCTGCCGCTCAGCCGGAGTCCGTCGGACTCTCCTCGGAGCGGCTGGAGCGACTCGATACCGTGCTCAACGAGTACGTGAAACAGGAACGGCTGCCGGGCAGCGTGCTGCTGGTGGCCCGCCGCGGCGGGGTCGCTTACTTAAAGGCCTTCGGAGAGCGGGACCGCGAGGCGCATGATCCGATGAAGACCGACTCGATCTTCCGCATCGCGTCGCAGACCAAGGCGCTGGTGAGTGTGGGCGTGATGATGCTCCAGGAGGAAGGGAAGCTCGTGATCTCGGATCCCGTGAGCCAGTACCTGCCGGAGTTCGCCCACACCACCGTCGCCGAGCCTATCGAGGGCGGTGGGTACCGGGTTGTGCCGGCGCGCCGTCCGATTACCATCCGCGATCTGTTGACCCATACGTCGGGCGTCAGCTACGGAAACGGTCCGGCGGCCGATCTGTGGAAGCAGGCGGGTATCACCGGATGGTACTTCGCGAATCGCGACGAGCCGATCGGCGCCACGGTGGCCCGTATCGCCAAGCTTCCCTTTGACGCGCAGCCGGGCGAGCGCTGGATCTACGGCTACAGCGTCGACATCCTGGGAGCGCTGGTGGAGCGGGCCAGCGGACAGCCGCTCGACGAGTTCCTGCGAACGCATATCACCGGTCCGCTGGGGATGGCGGACACGCATTTCTATCTGCCGCCGGGGAAGAAGGACCGGCTGGCGGTGGTTTATTCGGCCACCGACGGCGGATTGGAGCGCGCGCCGGACCCGGGAGCGATGGTCGGTCAGGGCGCCTATGTCGAGGGGCCGAGGAAAAGCTTCTCCGGCGGGGCGGGGCTGCTTTCGACCGCGACCGATTACGCGCGATTCCTCCAGATGTTGCTGAACGGCGGCGAGTTGGACGGCGTTCGCATCCTGAGCCGTAAGTCGGTGGAGCTAATGACGACCAGCCACACCGGCGATCTGGAATTCCGGCCGGGGCAGGCGTTCGGCCTGGGGTTCTCTGTAGTGGAGGATTTGGGAGAACGCGGCTCGCCGGGCTCGGTGGGCGAGTTCGGATGGGGCGGCGCTTATCACTCCACTTATTGGGTGGATCCGCACGAGCAGCTCGTCGTGAGTTACTTCACGCAGGTGACCCCGGCCGGCGACGTCGATGATCATCAGAAGTTGCGGGCCCTGATTTACGGGGCTTTCATCGACTGAGACGCGGAGGTTTCGAGCGGGCCTGACAGCCGGCGGCACAAGCGGCGTGGGCTGCGCGACATGGCATTGCGCCCGCCGCCTGCTTTGAGAGCGACGGCGATCTTTTGCGGACGGGGTCCGGGCCGGCCTAGTCCCCGGTGAGGCGGGTGGCGGTGTTCGGGGAGGCGGAGCGGCCTTGCCGAGCGATGCGGTCCACTGCGCTGATCGATACGCCTGTCCTATGCCGTCCAGACGCCGTTGCCACGCATAGCCAGGTTGGCTACGTGGCCGGCGCGGGCGGCGGAGACGCCTACCTCGACCGGCGCGTTCGGCTCGTTGCGGGAACGGACGCAATCGAGGAAATTCTGGACGTGGTCAATGGTGCCGTCGCGCGTGGACTTCCCCTTCATGATGGCGGGCGGGGTGGTGAAGGCCTCAGTGTAATTGGGGATCTCGTTATAGACTTCGTAGCCGGCGCGGTGCAGGCGCATGGCGCCCTTCGTGCCGCGGAACATCAAGCCGCCGCCTTCGATGTAGCCGAGCAGGGCGCTGTCGAATTCGACGACGGCGGCCGGGTAGGAGAGGGCGGCGCTCATCGTGTCCGGAGTCTGCCGCTGCTGGAGGAGCGCCTTGACGCCGGTGGCCGTGGCGCGCGCGGGGCTGTCGGTGCCCATGTACCAATGCGCGACGTCCACCCAGTGGACGAACAGGTCGGTCATGGCGCCGCCGCCGAAGTCCCAGTACCAGCGCCAGTTGGCAAACATGTCGGCGTCGAAGGGGCGGTCGGTGGCCGAGCCGAGGAAGCGTTTCCAGTCTAGCCGGGCGGTGTCGAAGGTGGGTTGGGGGCGGCCGGCGACGTTGTGGTTCTGATACCAGTAAGTTCGGATGAAGGTGACTTGGCCGAGGACGCCGGCATCGATGACGTCCCGCTTCACGGTGACGTAATGCTCCCAGCTACGCTGCTGCAGGCCGACCTGGAGGATGCGCCCGGAGTCACGCACGGCGGCGATGAGGGGCGCGGCTTCATCGAGCGTGTGGGTGATGGGCTTCTCACAGTAGACGTCCTTGGCGGCGCGCACGGCGTCGGTGGCGATGCGGACGTGCCAGTGGTCGGGGGTAGCGATCGCGACAGCGTCCACGTCGTCGCGGTCGAGAATCTCTCGGTAGTCCAGGTGGTCGGTGGCGCCGGGGGCAGCGTTGGTCTTGGCCTCGAGGCGGCGGGGTTCATAGACGTCGCAGACGGCCACGATCTCGTTGCCGCCGCTTTTCTGGAGGCCGTCATAGATGGCCCCCCAACGGCCGCCGGTGCCGATGGCGCCGACGCGAATACGGTCGTTTGCGCCGAAGATGCGCTGATAAGAGGCGGCGGTGGCGATAGCTCCGCCGATGAATCGGCGCCGGTTGGGATGTTCGGACATGGTTGACATGATATACCTCCGCGGGACCGGGTGTCGGAGACGGTCCGCCGGGGTTGCTTCCGGGAAGCCATCAGGCCCGCGGTAGGGTCAGCAGCCGGCATGACTGCCGGCTCGCTCCGCGTCGGTTGCAGGCTACTACGCGGAAACTCAGAAACAGCCCCTTGTCTCAATTGAACCAGAAATGACCGGACGGCGGGCTCTTGGGCCAGCCTCCTTCCGGTCAGCGGCACCGATCTTTTGCCCCGCTGCGTTGTCCAGACACGAACCCGGACGGTACACTTCGACTGGAGGCTCAGGTATGAAGACAGCACGCAGTTGGGCAGTTGTAGCTATTCTTTTTCTTCTCATTCCAGGAGCGGCACAAAGTGCGAGCGAGTACCATCGGCAATCGCTTCGCGGGTTGACCGGCGTGACGGTTCGGATCGATTCCACCGACGAGGCGGCCACGCAGGCAGGCGTCACCGAGCAGGCGCTCGCGACCATCGTCAAAGACAAGCTTGGCGCGGCGGGGATCAAGGTATTTACCGACCGGGGGACCGAGGCGCCCGGAAACGCCGTGCTGTATGTGCGCGTCCACGTGACGCCGGTGACCGCCGGGTACTCCTATGTGCCCGTGTATGCCGCAAAGATCACCGTGGCGCTGCTCCAGGATGCCGCCGCGGCGCGGGATTCGAGCGTCGAGTTGCGGGAAGCGAAGACTTGGGACGCCGGATTCCTGACGGCCTATTCCCGTCCGAATCTGCACCAGGCGAACGACGTCGTGGCGGACCTCGTCGATGAGTTCGTCAATGACTGGCGCGCCGTGAATTCCAGTAATTAAGTCTGCTGTTTTGATGGAAGGCGCGCTTTAGCCGGCGCGGAGCTTCAGCTCCAATCTCTTTTCGCTCCGACGGGGCTCGAAAATCGAGATCTCGCCAAAACCAAGTGGAATTGGCTGAAGCCCTTCGCAAGCCGAAGCTCGCCCCACGTTTCCCGAGCCAATCTTGTACTAAGCTGGCGACGCTATTTGCTCATATCCCGGTAAATGATTTCGATCAGACCGGGGCGGCTTGGTGCGCCGGGCCGGGATTGCGTCTGGACGCCGAAAGCGGTCTTCACCTCGGCGAGCGTTTTGCCCTGGTCGACCATCGCCTTTACCTTGGCCTGCCGCTCCTCGATCGAGGTCAGCAGCTTGCGGATGTCGTCCTTGGTGCACGGCGGGTTGTGGCCGGAGGCGTAGGTGTCGGCGTCGAGTGCCAGCAGCCCGTTGAGGGTCTTGACCAGGCCGATCGAGGAGCCGTTCTTATGGGCGTGGATCAGGGGTTCGCGGCTCAGGAACAGCAGGTCGCCGACGAACGCGACGCGCTGGTCGGGCAGAAAGACGACGAGGTCGCCGTCGGTGTGCGCCGGTCCGAAGTAGAGCAGTTGCACGCGTAGTCCGTCGAGGTTCAGGTCGCGGTTGCCGGTTACCGTCTCGGTCGGCAGGTAGGCGCGCAGGGCGCCCTGGTCCGGCTCCTGGGCGGCCTCGTCCATATCCTTGCGGGCGTTCTCGTGGGCGATGATGGGCAGTCCTTTGGGGAAACCCACGAGGCCGTTGACGTGGTCGCCGTCGCTGTGGGTGAGGATGATACGGCTCACCGGATGGGGCGTCACCTTGGCAATCTCGGCGAGCATCTGTTGGGCCGAGTCCTCGGTCATCTTGGCGTCAATCGCGATGACCTCCGTTTTGCCGATCACGACTCCCGTGTTGGCTCCGCTTCCGCCGATCAGGCAATAGACGCCATCGGCGAGCTTGGTCATCTCGAGCGGGGCGGGGGCGCGGCCCTGGGCGCCGGCGGTTGCAGGCAACCAGAGGGCGCAGCCGAGGGCCGCGGTCAGGGCGAAGGAGAAGAGTCTTTTCATGGGTGCATTCCTCCCGTGGGGGTTCGCATTGTCGACCAGTATAACGGGCCGGTTACTCCAGTTTAGACGGGGGTGAGCGGTGATTGTACCGGTGGTGTGGGAGGCTGCGCGGGACACCTGCGAGGACAGCTTGCCGGCGCCATCGGGACCACGTTGAAAGTCGCGCCTTTCCGTCGCTGTGTGGGTGGCAGAGTCCGCTCCCTTCGGTCACGGCTCGCTGCGGAGTATTCGGTCCAATGCGAGCCGTGACCAGAGGGAGCGGTGAGGGCAGGTCGATCCCGAGACCCCATTCCGCGTCGACGAGATACGGGCGAGCAGATCTTATTCGCAGGTCCCGTTGCGGGGACACCGCTCGGGGAGGTTCGGGGTGGACTGCGTGAAGGTAGCCCGCCCCCCAAAGGGCGGCATTGGAACGTGCGCTGTTAGCCCCACCATGTCTCGCCTTCGAGGAGGTGTTGCTCGGCGACTTCCTTGACTACGTCGAGTCCCAGGCCCGGCTTGTCGGAGAGCTGGATGTGGCCGTCCTGGATGATTTCCCGGTCGTAGGTGATGAGATTTTCCTCGCCGGCGCGGCGGCCGCGCTTGAAGTCGAAGGTCTCGTGGCCGTCGAAATCGAGCATCGTGGCCGCACAGTTGGCCGAGGCGATGGTCGCGACGGGGCCCATGACGTTGTGGGTGGCCACCGGCAGGTAGTAGAGATTGGCCAGGTCGGCGATCTTCTTCGCCTCGAGCAGGCCGCCGGCCATGGAGATGTCGATCTCGACCTTATGGACGGCCTTGTTGGTGATGAACGGCAGGAAATCGTAGCGCGTGTACAGGTTCTCGCCGCACAGAATGGGGACCGGCGAGGCGGCGGTGAGCTGGGCCCAGGAGTTCACGTACTCGATGGGCATGGGATCCTCGATCCACCAGGGGCGAATCGGCTCCATGGCCCGAGCCAGGGCGAGCGCGCCCGGCAGGTTGAATTCCCAGTGGCAGTGAACGATGATCTCGAAATCGTCGCCCACGGCCTCGCGGATATTGGAGAAGCCTTGCACGTTATTCTTGAGCTCCGCGTGGGAAAGGTGACGGTTGACGGCCTCGCCCCCAGGACGGCGGGACAGGCGGAAGGGCTTCGCCGCGGTCCACTTCTGCACGGACTGCTGGATGTAGTCGGCCCATTCTTTGCAGGAGGCGGGGTCGAGCATGTTGCGGGGCTGGCTGGTCCAGTAGGCGCGGACCTTATCGGTGTAGGCGCCGCCGGAGAGGATCTTGCGGACGGGCATACCGAGCAGCTTACCGGTCAGGTCCCAGAGGGCGACCTCGACGCCGGTGACGGCATGGACGCCGATGCCGCCGTTGCCGCCCAGGTAGGAGACGCGGAACATCATCTGGCTGGTGAGACGTTCGATGTCGAAGGGGTCCTGCCCGATGAGCATCTGGCGGAAGGCGTTGAGGACGACGTCCTTGGCGCCGAGTCCGGTGACGTCGTGGTGGCATTCGCCGATTCCGTAAACGCCGGCATCGGTCTCGATGCGCACGAGCGGCATGACGTGGCCGCCGCCGCTCATCTGGAGGCGCATGACCTTAACGTCGGTGATCTTCGACTTGGCCGCGCTCCTGGGCGCGGAGGGTGAAGAGCCTGGGTGCGAGAGTGGTAGCTGCTGCCACCCCTCCAATCGCTTGCAGGAATGTCCGTCGATGCATGTGCCTCCTTCCAGGGGCCGTAACTTCGGAATCGGCTGCCTCCCGGTCCCGGCCGGCCTCCCGACCCTGGACAGCGTATCACCATCGCGGAAGAGTGCGGGGCAGCGTTGGCAGCGAGCCCGGATTCACCATGGTGGCGGACATCCGCCGTGGCGGTTCCCCCCGGCAATTGCAGCTCGATCTGGTTCAGCGGCCCTCGGCGCGCCAGATGAAGTCGGCGATGCGGGTGGCGAGTTGGGGACGTAGGCCTGGCGGCAGGTCGTGTCCCATGCCGTCGATCAGGACGAGTTCGGCGCCGGGGATCGCTGCCGCCGTCGCCCGGCCGCCGCTCGGGCCGCACATGCGGTCGGCGAGGCCGTGGATGACAAGGGCCGGGACGGAGAGCTGGCGCAGGCGTTCCGTGCGGTCACCGGAAGCGAGGGAGGCGATCCCTTGCCGGGCGACACCGACCGGATCGTAGGCGCGGTCATAGGCGAGGGCAGCTCGCGCGGCGGCTTCGTTCTCGTCGGTCGGATACGCCGGCGAGCCGATCACGCGGCGGGCCCGAAGCATCTGCTCAATGACATCGTCGCGGGTGACGGGACGCGGGCCTCCGAACAACTCCCGGAGCACGTCCGGATCGGGCTTCCCGAGTGACGTGTCGCCGGTGGTCGACATCATCGAGGTGAGCGAGCGGACACGGCCGGGATGCTCGATGGCCATCGTTTGGGCGATGGCGCCGCCCATGGAGGCGCCGACGAGGTGGGCCTTCTCGATCCGCAAGAAGTCCAGGAGTCCGATCGCGTCGGCGGCCATGTCGGAGAGCGTGTAGGAGACCGATGAGAGGTCGCCGGCGAGGGTCGCGGGCAGGTCCGGCGGTGGGGCATCGGTCATATGTGAGGAGCGGCCGGAGTCACGATTGTCGAAGCGGATGATTTGTAGACCACGCTCGATGAGACCCTGGCAGAATGCGTCGGGCCAGTTGATGAGTTGGCCGGCGAGTCCCATGATCAGCAGGAGGGCGGGCGCGTCGGGGTTGCCGAGTCGTTGGTACGCGATATCGATGCCGGCTGGTCCCACGTTCGGGGCGATCTGTTCGGGCGTCGACGCATCGATTCCCGGGGATGGTTCGGCCATGGCGATTTCTCCCTTCCTGGCCGGCCTCCGGGTGTCCGGAGGCGATGCGGGCCCTGCTGAGTAGCTTCCGCGCGGTTCTCTTCGATGTTACTTGGAGTCAAGGGGATAATCCAGCGTTTTGTTCGGAGTTACTGGAGCTATATTGTTCTTGTTTTCAATGTGTTAGATATCCGCCCCGGGGGCTGCTATGCTGGAATTGGCGCGGTGGAGAGTCGCTGGGGTGACCATCCTTAACAGGGAGCTTATTCAGTATTAGGGATACGGGCGACTCGGCAGCTCGTATTCGGAGGTCCCGTTG
>CAWELS010000019.1:0-34599 GCA_963809945.1 Bryobacterales bacterium
GAAGTGGCGACAAAGGCGCTCGTGGCGCCGCCGCCCGCGTTCAGCGCGCTGCCGGCGTTGAAGCCGAACCAGCCCACCCACAGCAGGCACGCCCCGATCACGCTGATCACCAGATTATGCGGCTTCATGGACTCGTTCGGATAGCCGTTCCGCCGGCCGAGATACAAGGCACAGATGAGCGCCGAAACACCGGAGCTGATGTGCACCACGGTGCCGCCGGCAAAATCGAAACAGGGGATCGCGCCGCCGGTGAAAGCGTTCAGCAGGCCCCCGCTGCCCCAGACCATATGGGCCATCGGATAGTAGACGACGAGCGACCATAACACCGTGAACAGCAGCATCGCCGAGAACTTCATCCGCTCGGCGAAGGCGCCCGATATCAGCGCCGGTGTGATGATGGCAAACATGAGTTGGAAGACCATGAAGGTCAATTGCGGTATCCCGCCGTCTGGTTGCGTGGTCACGCCGTTCAAAAACAGGTGTTCGAAATTCCCGATCACCGGGCCCTCGCCGCCGAACGCCAAACTGTAGCCCACAAGCGCCCACATCACCGTGGCCACGGCCATCAGGATGAAGCTGTGCATCATGGTCCCGAGTACGTTCTTCCGGCGAACCAAACCTCCGTAAAACAGTGCCAGCCCGGGTCCGGTCATCATCAGCACCAGGGCCGAGCAGACTAACATCCAGGCGTTGTCACCCGCCATCTGGGCTTTGGCGACGGCCTGCTCCAATTCCGCGATTGTCGTCGGATCCTGGGCAAATGCGGCCGGAACCAACGCGAAACACAAAACAACTAGCCATGACTTCGGGGTCACTAGTAATTCACCTCGTGGGGAATCGCCTACACGGCAGGACACCACCATAATGCCCTGAGTCAAGCGGCGGCACAAACTAAACGTTTCTATATGGGTGATTCAGTTTTTTTATTGGGTTGGCGGGAAGAGAGGCGTCCGGCGGCGCCCGGCGGGGAACCGAATCCGGCATGCTATGCTGAGGGATGTCAGGCGCCCGAACAGAGCGCCGACCGCGTGCCGGGATGGCGGAATTGGCAGACGCACCGGACTCAAAATCCGGCGCCCTTCACTGGGCGTGAGGGTTCGACCCCCTCTCCCGGCACCACACCATTCGATCGTCGCGTGAGACTTCCGCCTCGCGCCACCTGCAGATTCATCGCCCCGGCGGCGCCTCGCATCATCCAGCTCTTTTGCGTTCGATGAAACGGATTGTCAGCCACAGGCCGACCATGGTCACCAGGATCGTGATGAGGGATAGTCCGAGACCGATCCTGCGAACGTCCTTCTCGTGGAGGGCGGCCTGCCCGGCCAGATTCGCCTCGCGGGCAATCTCCAGGCCCTCATTGACGGGCTCAGCCACGGCAGCGGTCTGAAACCGGTGAACGGCGACGCGCGCCCTGACCAGATCCTCGTGGCCGTCGCGGACACGGAGGAGTGCATCAGACACTTCCATGCCGGCCTGGCGGGCCTCTTCGAGGACCGTCTGGGCCTGCTCCAGCTCATCGTTAAGGTTCGTGATCAGGGCATGCATCTTGTTGGCGGCTTGGCCGCCCGCGTCGTCCGCTCCGTGACATTGGGAGCAGACGGCGTCGTCGCCGACGAGCAGGTCTGGCGTCGGATGCTGCACCCGGTGGTTGCCGTGGCAGACGATGCATCCGGCCATCCCCATCGCCTCGAAAGCCGGCTGGTGGGGGCTCTCCTCGAACAGGTTCTGGAGCAGGACATGGCAGTGGCCACAAACGGCCGTTACCGAAGCCACCTCGGGCGGCGTGGCGCCGTGGTTGCCATGACAGGAGGCGCAGTTCGGCGCCGAAAGGTCGCCGCGCTCGGCCAGCGCCTGCCAGTGAACGCTCTCGCGGTAGTCGGAGAACTGGCTGCTCCCGATCCCGTAGTTCGCCATCAGCTCGGCGTCGGCGTGGCAGCGGGCACACGTCTCCGGGATGTTGAGCGGATGGACCGGCGAGTTGGCGTCGTCGACCTTGCGGATGTCGTGAACGCTGTGGCAATCGATGCAGGTGGCGACCCGGCTGTCGCCCGCGGCCAGCCGCTGGCCGTGGACGCTGGTCTTGTATTGGGCGAGTTGGTCGATGCGCTCCTGCGGATCGAACTTGTGGATGAGGGTGGCGTCGCTGTGGCAGGAGCCGCAGAGCTCGGGGATCGCCGTCCGGGCGATCCGGCCGCGAAAGCCACGGGCCCGGCTCATCGCCCCCTCGGGGTCGGTCTCGGCCGGATCCCCGCCGTGGCAGTTGGCACAGGTGAAGCCGAGCGTGGAATGAACGTCGCTCGACCACCGGGCAGCGGGGGTCGCCAAATCGCCTTCGAGCGCGGAGTGGCAGTCGAGGCAGGAGTTCTGCGCCCAAAGTCCCGTCGCCAGAACGGCCAGGGCCACGCTCCCTTGAAGAACGCGAGTCGCAAGTCTCAAAGCCATCGGCACCTTGCTTCCTTCATCGTTCGGTTGAGGCGAACATCCGTCGTCGCGGTTCATAACCAGTACCCCAGGGCCGAGAATGTGGCCAGATAGGCCAGCAGCAGGATGCCGGCTCCGGTCACCAGGCGGATCCGGATGAGGCCGTTGCGATCCGTGGCCCAGAACGGCAGGCAGACCCACCAGATCGCCAGGACCGCGAATCCGATGAGACCGAGAAGCTCGCCTTCGATGACCCAGACGTGACTGGGAATCAGCTTCAACGTGTAGAACGGAGCCAGGAAGTACCACTCGGGCCGGATGCCGGCCGGGGCCGGAGCAAATGGGTCGGCCTTCGCGCCGAGCTCCCAGGGGAAGATGCGCGGCAAGCACGCCCAGCACGCCCAGGGCGCCGTACCAGGCCATCAGCTCGCGCAGAAAGAAGTTCGGGACGAAGGGCATCCGCGGGATGGGCGTTCCCCGCCGGCTGTGCTCCAGCTCGACTTTTGGCGGGACACTGATGTTCCACTTCTGAATCAGCGCCAGATGCACGGCCAGCAGAACCGTCGTCAGGCCGGGAAGGACAGCCACGTGGAAGCCGAAGAAGCGGGTCAGCGTGGCGCCGCCGACATCGTTTCCTCCGCGCAGGAAGCGCGCCAGCGCGGGTCCGATCAGGGGCATGCTGGCCGCCATGTCCGTGCCCACCTTCGTGGCGAAGTAGGAGATGGTGTTCCACGGCAGCAGGTAGCCGCTGAATCCGAATCCGAGCGCGAGGCCAAGCAAGGCGATTCCACTGAGCCAGGTGACCTCGCGCGGCTTCCGGTAGGCGTGCAGGAAGACGACGCTGAACATGTGAATGAAGGCGGCCAGGATCATGAGGTTGGCGCTCCAACTGTGAATGGAACGTACGAGCCAGCCGAACTGGACATCGGTCATGATGAACTGGACGCTCTCATAGGCTTCCGCCGCCGTCGGACGGTAGTAGAGCAGCAGCAGGATCCCCGTGAGCACCTGAATCACGAAGAAGAACAGCGTGATGCCGCCGAAGTAGTACCAGGCGGTGGCGGAGTGACGGGGAACGCTCTTGTGGGCGAGGAGCCCGCGGAGGGAAGCAAGACCGAGCCGGTCGTCCACCCAGCTGATCAGCCCGTCGATGTTGTCGCCGATGGCCGGCATGGGCCTTCCTTTCGTGGCTAGGAGTGGCGAGCGACGACCACTTCGTCGCCACGGATAAGGACCTCGAGTTCGTCCAAGGGACGGGGCGGAGGTCCGGAAACCACCCGGCCGTTGAGATCGTAGATGCCGTTATGGCAGGCGCACCAGATGCGCCGTTCGTCCTGCTGGTACTGCACGGTGCAGTTAAGATGAGTGCAAACCGCTGAAAACGCGCGCCACTCGGACTCGGAGGATCGGATCAGAAGAACCGGTTTTGTGCCGAACTTGACGATCCCGCCGGAACCAACCGCGTAGTCCCCGACATTGCCGACGCTCACTTCGTTGACCGACGCCTCGGCCACCTCGGGGGGCTGCATGAATCGGAACACCGGATACAGAAACGACGCGGCCGAGGCGGCCAGTCCCCCGCCGAGGAGCCAGTGAACAAGTCGTCGTCTAGAATTTGGCATATTCAGACCCCATGAAAGTATTTCGCAACCGGACCACCGTTGTAAAGAGGAAAATGCATAAGATGCGGATGGCCTCCGTCATCAAACGCAGAAAACGACGCCACTCGAACTTGACAACGAGATCCGAATATCACGATAATGGAACTTCGATGCAAGCCCTTGGCACAGATCGTCGCCTGACCACGGGACAGGCCGCAAAACGCTGCTCCGTCGAGCGCGACACGGTCCTCAAATGGATCAAGTGCGGTCGTCTGGTGGCGGAGCGAACCGCCGGCGGGCATTTCCGGATCGATCCGCGGGAGCTCGAACGGGTGGCGCCGGCATCGGACGCCGCTCCGGCTCCGCCACAGCCGATGCGCTGCTGGGAGTATCTGAGTCCGGGCGGAGACGTGCGCCAGGAGTGCCGGCAGTGTATCGCTTACCGGGCGGGCGCGGCCTGGTGCTTCCTGCTTCGCGAGCGGGGCGAGAGCAATTCGTTCTGCCGCGGCACCGAATCCTGCGACGACTGCGCCTATTACCGCCGCGCCAAGGGACTCTCGACGCGCGTGCTGGTGGTGACCGACGACGAAGAGCTGCTCGGCCAGCTGCGGGGCGAGCACGACAGCGATATGGCCCTGTGTTTCGCCCGTAACGGGTACGAAGCGGCGACGGCGGTGGAGCGGTTCCATCCCGGCTTCGCGGTGGTGGATGAGGAAGTGGACCGTCACGGCGGCGCCGGCTCTGGTCCGGGCTCTCAAAAGCGGACCCTAGAAGCCCCGGCGTGAAGGTTGTCTATGCGGTCCCGCCACATCGCGGCGGGCGGGTTGGCGAACCGGATGTCAGCTCGGACGTAGTTGCAGTACTGAAGAAACCCTTCGGACCAGCCGAACTCTGTGAGAGTAGTGTGCAAGTTCCCCGTCGAAAGAGAACCCTCGACACGCGAGAAAGGATCTGTTGGATGACGAAGCGTCTGATGTTTGTTCTTACATCGATTCTGCTTCCGGCGCTTGTCCTGGGCGTTGTGATGATCGGCGCGCTCCAGGCCGCGGATGCGCCCGACAAGCTGGTGTTCGAAGCCAAGATGGGCAACGTCACCTTCAATCACACCGCGCATGTCGAGCGTATGGAAAGCGACTGCACGGCATGTCATGACAAGCTCTTTCCCCAGTCCCGCGCGCCGCTGAACTTCAAGGCCGGGATGCACAAACCGGCCGAGGCCAATCAGACCTCCTGTGGGGGATGTCATCATCCGGACGGGAAGGCTTTCGCAACCGCGGGGAACTGCAACAAATGCCACGTCAAGTAATCATGCAACAAACAACAGCATCAGCCCCTGCACGGGAAGAGCACGCGGCTGAGAAACCTCTCTTCCTGACACCCGAGTGGGTCGAAGAAGTCCGGAGGGCGGTGGAGGCCGTGAAAACCTCCGACCCCTACTTCCGGATGATGCTCAATGACTTCACGATGAACGTGAAGTACGTGATCCACGACCTGCCGGCCAAGCTGCGCCCGTTATACGGCACCGGTCGCGAGGCGGCGGTCTTCGTGCGGCTTCACCAGGGCACAGTGCAGGGTGTCCAGTTCGGCAGAAAGCCGGCCGGAGAGGACACCCACCTGGTGGTGACCATCGATTACGAGACCGCCAAGCGCCTCTTCCGCGGCGAGAGCAGCCCGGCGCGGGCGGTGATCTCACAGGATCTCAAAGCCGAACCGGTGAACGGCTTCCGCCACTGGCACCGGGTGGCGGCGAAGTCGATCATAACCGCCAGCCGCGTCCTGCGAACCGCGCGCAAGGTCCCGACCTCGTTCGAGGAAGGCTAGCGCGGTTCCTTCGAAAACACCACCCGGAAATATCACTGCTGCTCCTTGGCCTGCGACCAATGCGTATGGATTGCCCGCCATCCGTCCGCCGTCTTCCGATAGACCTGCGTCCCGTTCCAGAGTGTCGTGTCCGCGCCGTTACGCTGCGAGAGCTGATAGCTCAGAATCGCCACGTCCCCCAACACCCGGACTTTGGGCGTCAGGATCTGGTAGCTCGAAAACAGCGCTGTGCCGCGATAGGCCGTAAAGAGCTCTTTCACGGCCGGGAGCCCTTCGAGGCGCGCCCCGACGCCGTCGTGGATGTAAGTGATCTCCGGATCGAGGATCGCCAGCATCGGATCCGGATCACCCTCGAGCCAGCCGTCCATCGCCTGCCGTTCAAGCGCAAGAATCTCCTGCGCGGTCCCGTCGTCGGCGCCCCGGGCCGGCGCCATCCACAGCACCGCCGCGCAAGCCAGAACCATAACCGTTTTCTTCAAATCTTCACCTCCGGCCGTGTTAGACACTTCCTCCGGCCGCTGTGACAACAATACACAGAATCAGGCCGTGGGTCCCAAGTATATCTTGCCGAGCGTCAGCCGGACTTTCAACAGATGATTGGCCGCCACGCGATAGAGTCACGTCTGAAACTTACTCTCGCCGCGAAACGCATGGAGCGACTTCACGACACGGCGGCTTACTGCTCGGTCTCGGCCAGGATCGCCTCGATGCTCGAGATGAGCGGAGGAAGGTCGGTCGTGATCGTATCGGAGACCCGATCGAAATCGATATCGAAGTAGGCGTGAATCAGCCGGTTCCGCATCCCGACGATATCCACCCACGGAATATCCTGATGGACTGATCGGGTATTGGGGCTGACTTTGGACGCCGCCTCCCCGACGATCTCGATACACTCCAACAACGCCAGGGCGAACGAAATTAGATTGGCGTCGAGCCACCCGGCCAAGGTGACAAAATGGCGCCCCGCGGGCTCCGGTGAACGCCCCGCGCCGCACCGCCCGGTCGCCCACGCACCCCGGTGCTACACTAGGGGGTGCTCGACGCGGACCGCGTCCAGTTACCGCATGAGCGAACAGCAGTTTCGTGCCCGCCGCAAGCAGTTGGTCATCCATTTCGAGGACATCGGGGTGGATGCGGTCCTGGTCTCGGCGCCCGCCAACGTACGCTATCTGACCGGATTCACTGGCTCGAACGCCGCCCTGCTCGTCACCGGCTCCGACGCCGTCCTGTTCACCGATCCCCGCTACGAAATCCAGGCGCCCGGGCAGGTCGGCTGCAAGGTCCGCATCGTCCGCGGACCCCTGGTGCGCGGCGTCCTCGCCACCCTCAAGCGGCGGCGGTCGCACCGCGTGGGCTTTGAGGCGCTGCGCATCACCTATGCCGAATACGCAGCGCTCCAGCGGGGCCTCGCGCCCGGCGTCCGGCTGGAGGACGTATCGGCCCTGCTCGAGCACCTCCGGCTGGTCAAATCGACCGCGGAGATCGAGGCGATCCGGGCCTCCGTCAAGCTGGCCGCGAAGGCTTTCCAGACCGGCATCCGGAAGGCGCGGCCCGGCATCCGCGAGTTCGAGCTGGCGGCTGAGTTTGACCACCGGATGCGGCGTCTCGGCGCCGAACGGCCCTCCTTCGAGACCATCGTCGCCTTCGGCCCCCGGACCGCCCTGCCGCACGCCGAACCGACCGATCGCCAGCTCGCCCCGAATGAGCTGGTCCTGGTCGACATGGGCTCCCAACGCGCCGGCTACGCGAGCGACATGACGCGCATGGCCTTCCTCGGCCAGCCGTCGCGGAAGGTCCGGCATCTCTACGACGCGGTGCTCGAAGCGCAACTGGCGGCCATCGACAGCGTCCGCCCCGGGAGAATCGCGGGGGCCGTGGACAAGGTCGCCCGCGACGTCCTCAAGGGCCACGGGCTCGCCGGCTTCTTCGTTCACTCGACCGGCCACGGCCTCGGCCTCGAGATCCATGAAGAGCCGCGCATCGGCCGCGGCGGCGGCATCCGTCTGGCGCCGGGAATGGTAATCACGATCGAACCTGGTGTATACATGGAAGGATTCGGCGGAATCCGAATCGAAGATACGGTCGTCGTAACCGACGGCGGCTACGAGGTCCTGACGCCGACGCCGAAGGACCTGCTGCTGATATAACCGGGCCGCACGAGAGGCACCCACCGCGGCCACAGAAGAAGCGAATTGCTAATGACCCTCGAAGAAATCAAGGAACTGATACAGGTGGTACTCGACAGCGGCGTTGCCGAGCTCGAGGTAACGCGCGGGGACGACAAAGTCCGGATCCGCCGCGACTCGCCGGCAACGGTGCACGAAGTGATGCTCCCGGCCCACGCCGCGCCGCACGGCTCCGCTCACGGGGGCGCCCCCCCCGCCGCCGGCCGCTGCCGAACCGGCCGCCGATGAGGGCCTCGAATACGTTAAGTCCCCCATCGTGGGCACCTTCTATGAAGCCCCCGGGCCCGACGCCCCGCCGTTCGTCCGCGTGGGCGACCGCGTGACCCCCGGGCAGGTGCTGTGCATTATCGAATCGATGAAGCTGATGAACGAGATTGAAGCCGAGCAGGCCGGCACGATCGCCGGCCGGCTCGTCGAAAATGGCAAGCCGGTGGAGTACGGCGAATCGTTGTTTTCGATCCGGCTTGATTGAGGAGCTCCGAGCATGTTTCGGAAGATCCTCATAGCCAATCGCGGCGAAATTGCCCTGCGGGTGATTTGCGCCTGCAAGGAGCTGGGCATCCAAACAGTGGCCGTCTACTCGGAGGCCGACCGCGACAGCCTGCACGTGCGGTTCGCCGACGAGGCCGTCTGCATCGGCCCGGCCAAGAGCAATCGCAGCTATCTCGACATCGCCTCCGTCATCAGCGCGGCCGAAATCACCAATGCCGACGCCATCCACCCCGGCTACGGCTTCCTCAGCGAGAACGCCGACTTCGCCGAGGTCTGCGAGATGTCCGGCCTCAAGTTCATCGGCCCGCGCCCGGAAGTCACCCGGCTGATGGGCTTCAAGCAGCACGCCCGGGAGGCGATGGCCAAGGCCGGCGTTCCGGTGCTGCCCGGCTCGCCGGGGCTGCTCGGCTCGCCCGAGGAGGCGCTGGAGGTGGCCGCCGAAGTCGGCTACCCGGTCCTGCTGAAGGCCGCGGCCGGCGGCGGCGGGCGCGGTATGCGCATCGTTCGGGAACCCTCCGCGATGGAGGGCCAGTTCCAGCAGGCGCAACAGGAGGCCGGCGGCGCGTTCTCCTGCGCGGACCTCTATCTCGAGAAGTTCATCGCCGCCCCGCGGCACATCGAGTTTCAAGTGCTGGCCGACGACCACGGCACCGTCGAGGTCTTCGGTGAGCGCGAGTGCTCCATCCAGCGGCGGCACCAGAAGTTGATCGAGGAGGCTCCCTCGCCGGTCATGACGCCGGTGCTGCGGGAGTTCATCACGCTCAAGCTGATCCGCGCGCTCGGCGACATCGGCTATACCAACGCCGGGACGGTGGAGTTCCTGATGGACGAAACCGGCGAGCTGTACTTCATCGAGGTCAATGCCCGCATCCAGGTGGAGCATCCGGTAACCGAGGTGGTGACCGGCGTCGACCTGGTCAAGGGCCAGATCCTCGTCGCCGCCGGGGCGCGCATTACGGACGTCACCTCCGGGCCGATCCAGTTGCGGGGCCATGCGATCGAGTGCCGCATCAACGCCGAGCATCCGGAGACCTTTACGCCGTCGCCGGGCCGCATCACGGGAATGAACGTTCCCGGCGGGATGGGCATCCGCGTGGACACGGCCGCCTACCACGACGGGGTGATTCCGCCCTACTACGACTCGCTGGTCGCCAAGCTGATCGCGCACGGCCGCGACCGTACCGAAGCGATCGCGCGCATGCGGCGGGCGCTCGAGATGTTCGTCGTCGAGGGCATCCACACCTCGATTTCCCTGCACCAGCGCATCCTGGCCCATCCGGACTTCGTCGCCGGAAAGCTGAGCACGCACTTCCTCGAGCGGATGAACGAGCAAAGGAAGAACGCCGCGCAGCCGACCGGCGTTTAGGCTGGGCAAACTCGGCTCCCTTCGGTCACGGCTCGCAGATGAGCGTTCGGCCGGCTGCGAGCCGCGACCAAAGGGAGCGGAGTCTGCCGGATTTCAGCCCTGTTCTTGCCTGGCGCCAGGCCAGTCAACACTCGTGCGAGCCGTGTTGGCAACCCTGCCAACACCGGACGTCGGGCCGCCACCGCCTGACGTCGGTCACCCGGGACTATCGACATGGGTGGCCCAAACGGGCCCTGGAAATTTCCTCACGGTCGCGGCGCGGCACGACGCAAGTCGATGGGCGAGCCCCTCTGAATAACCGGAAGGGAAGACGGTGTCACCAGGAGGGCGCCTCTCAGGGTCCCGGTCGCTCTTCCTGCTCAAACTCGATGCCGCCGAGCCAGCCGGCGACGGCATTGTAGAGCGCACTGCCGAGGGCCCCATACACGAAGCCGAAGACCCCGCAGACGAAGGGCGCGCAGATCGCCAGAACGAAGGAGAACCACTGTGCCTGGCTGGGGATGAACAGCCCCGCCGCCAACGCGATGGCGGCCACGAAGACGCCGAGAATCAGGTAGAGGACCGCGGTCACCTTCGCCGCCGGCAGAACGCTGATCCTGGTCAGCCGGTAGAGCTTTCTCATATCCCTCCTCCGCTCGTTGGATCGAGTCTAGCATGCGGACCGTGCCGCCGCCTGACACCGATGGGAGGCTTTTCGCGGACCGATTGTTACAGCTCGCTCGGCTCGTGGTCGCTGCGCGGATGGGCTTCGCCGGCGCGGACTTCCCGCACGGCGTAGATACGGCGCCCCTGGCTCTCGAAGTAAGTTCGCATCATCACCTCGCCCAGGATGCCGGTGGTGAACATCACCATCCCGGCGAGCAGCAGCACCACGCCCGCGATCATGAGCGGCCCGTGCTGCTGCAGGATGTGGTTGCCGAAAAGCTTGTAGACCAGGAGGAAGGCCATCACCAGGCCGCCGGAGACAGTGCTCACCAAACCATCCGGCCGAAGAACTGCATCGGCCGCGTCAGGTAACTCAGCAGGAACTTGATGGTGAGGATGTCGAACAGGACGCTGAAGGTCCGGCCGAGTCCGTAGTGCGACCGCGCCGGTGGGGCGGCGACGTTCCGGATCGGCACCTCGGCGATGCGCGCCCCGTAGAAGCTCGCCAGCGCCGGGATGAAGCGGTGCAGGTCGCCATACAGGTTGATCGTCTTCGAGCACCTCCGCGCGGTAGGCCTTGAAGGTGGTGCCGAAATCGTGCAGGTTGACGCCGGAGGCTTTCGACATGAGCCAGTTGGCGATGCGCGACGGCAGCCGGCGGGTCACGGCGTTGTCCACCCGATCTTCCGCCAGCCGCTGGCGATATCGTAACCCTCGTCGATCTTGTCGATCAGCGCCGGGATGTCCTCGGGATCGTGCTGCAGGTCGCCGTCCATGGAGACGATGATCTCGCCGGTGGCCTCGTCGAAACCCGCCGCGAGCGCCGCCGTCTGCCCGAAGTTGCGGCGCAGGCGGATCACTTTGAGCCGGGGATCGGTCTCGACCAGGTTGGCCAGCAGCTGAAAGCTGCGGTCGGTGGAGGCATCGTCGACGAAGATGATTTCGTATTCGCGCTCGATGCCGCCGAGCACCGACGTGAGCCGGTCGTACAGAGGCAGAATGGCCGGCTCCTCGTTGTGGATCGGGATCACTACGGAGATCATACGCGTACCTTTTCAGTGTAGCATCGGCGCTGGCGGCTGGCGCCGCCGGTGTTCTCCTCAAACCCCATGGATTCAGTCACTTTTGGTAAAATGTTGAGTGTCCGCCAGGGCGTAGCGCCTCCCCCAAGGTAAGGAGTCTCATTGGCTAACTCGAACGATCCGGAAGTCCCCAACACGCCGCCATCGAAGGCGGCGGCCGTCAGTTCCCGCTTGACGGACGGCAGCAAGAACCTGATGCCGATCAACATCGAAGACGAGATGCGCCGGTCGTATCTCGACTACTCGATGAGCGTGATCATCGGCCGCGCGCTGCCGGATGTCCGCGACGGCCTCAAGCCGGTGCACCGGCGCATCCTTTACACGATGCACGAGATGGGGCTGCACAAGAACCGGTCCACGAAGTGCGCCAAGATCGTCGGCGAGGCCATGGGTAAGTATCATCCGCACGGCGACTCGGCCATCTACGACACGCTGGTGCGCCTGGCGCAGGACTTCGTCATGCGCTACCCGCTGGTCGAGGGCAGGGCAACTTCGGCTCGGTCGACGGCGATCCGCCGGCGGCCATGCGGTACACCGAGGCCGCCTGGCGCGGATCGCCGGGGCGCTGCTGGAGGACATCGACAAGGAGACGGTGGATTTCCGGCCGAACTACGACGAGAGCGACGTTGGAGCCGGAGGTGCTGCCGACGCGCGTTCCCGAACCTGCTGGTGAACGGCTCCAGCGGCATCGCCGTCGGCATGGCCACCAACATCCCGCCGCACAACCTGACCGAGATTGTCAACGCCGCCATCCTGCTGGTCAAGAAACCCAAGCGCGAACCTGCATGAAGTGATGGAGCACGTGCCGGGGCCGGACTTCCCCACCGGCGGCTTCATCTTCGGCCGGCAGGGCATCCTGCGAGCCTTCAAGAACGGCCGCGGCCGCTTCATGATGCGCGCCAAGGTGGCGACCGAGCAGATCGGCAAGGACCGCAGGCGATCATCGTCACCGAGATTCCCTACCAGGTGAACAAGGCGAAGCTGATCGAGCACATCGCCGACCTGGTGAACGACAAGAAGATCGACGGAATCTCCGACATCCGCGACGAGAGCGACCGCGACGGCATGCGCATCGTCATCGAGCTCAAGCGCGGCGAGCAGCCGGAGGTCGTGCTGAACAACCTCTACAAGCACACGCAGATGCAGAGAACTTCGGCGTGATCATGCTGTCGATGGTCAACGGGCAGCCCCGGGAGCTCGGCCTGCGCGACATCCTGCTGCGCTTCATCGACCACCGCGTGGATGTGGTGCGGCGGCGCACCGACTACCTGCTGCGCAAGGCGCGCGAGCGCGAGCACATCTTGCTCGGCTTCCAGATCGCGCTCGACCATCTCGACAAGGTGATCAAGCTCATCCGCGCCGCCGCGACGCCCAAGGAGGCGCGCGACAGCCTGATCGGGCGGTTCGACTTCACCGAGCGCCAGGCGCAGGCCATCATCGAGCTGCAACTCCAGCGCCTCACCGGCATGGAGCAGCAGAAGATCCTCGACGAGCTGGCCGATATCCAGCAGAGGATCGCCGAATACCTCGAGATTCTCGGGCTCGGACAGCGTGCTGCGCACCCTGATCATCGATCGAGCTGCGCGAGGTTCAGAAGACGTTCGGCGACGATCGCCGCACGCAGATCATCGACGATCCCGGCGAGATTCTCGCTCGAGGACCTCGTCCAGCAGGAGGACGTAGCTGTCACCGTCAGCCGCGGCGGCTATTTGAAGCGCACGCCGCTCGACACCTACCGGCGCCAGTCCCGCGGCGGCAAGGGCCGCATCGGAATGGGGATGCGCACCGAGGATATCGTCGAGCACCTGGTGATCGCCAACACCCATACCTACCTGTTGGTGTTCACCAACAAGGGCCGGGTGTACTGGCTGAAGATCTACGAGATCCCCGAGGCTCGCCGGCGAGCAAGGGCAAGCACATCCAGAGCCTGGTCGAGCTGCAGCCGGACGAGACCGTGCAATCGTTCCTCTCGGTCCGCGAGTTCCCCGAGGACAAGTACATCGTCATGGCGACGCGCAACGGCGTGATCAAGAAGAGCAAGCTCACCGAGTTCAACAACCCGATGTCGCGCGGCATCATCGCGATCGGTCTCGATGACGGCGACGAGCTGATCGGCGCCGCGCATCTCGAACGGCGACGAGAACATCTTCCTCGCCACGCACGACGGGCAAGGCGATCCGCTTCCACGAATCCGAGGTGCGCTTCATGGGACGTCCGGCGCGCGGCGTTCGCGGCATCCGGCTGGCGGAGGGCGACTACGTCGTCGGCATGGAGGTCATGAAGGAGGACGATCTGGTCCTCACCGTCTCCGAGCTCGGCTTCGGCAAGCGCACCGCGCTGCGCCTGTACCGCGTGCACCGGCCGCGGCGGCAAGGGCATCATCAACATGAAGACGGTGCGCCGGGTTGGCAAGGTGGTCACCATCATGCCGGTCGGCGAGGATACCGGCGTCATGATCATCACGACCGAAGGCAAGATCATCCGCACCGACGCCAGTGACGTCCGCCAGGTCGGCCGCTCGGCCTCCGGCGTCATGATGGTCCGCCTGGGAGATGGCGACCAGGTCGCCGCGGCCTGCATCATCAAGGAGACCGTCGACCTCGACGACCACAAAACTCAGGAAGACGAGGGCCAGACCAACCTGCCGCTGCAATAAGGCAGGTGGCCATGTGGGGCAGGCAGTTTCGCCTGCCCTGTGTTCTCAGGATCTTCCCCGCTGTGCGGACCGCTCCGTTGAAAGTCGTGCCGTCCCGTCGCGATGAGGGAGGCAGACTCCGCTCCCTTCGGTCACGGCTCCAATCGAAGCGTTCGGCCCATTGGGAGCCGCGACCGGAAGGGAGCGGCGCGAAGACGCCCACGTCGCGACGGGAAGCCTCGACTTTCAACATCCGCCCACTAGCCCGGATATCTCACCACACCGGCCACCTGGCACTGATTTGGACGGACGAACGGATTTTCCGGGTCGTTGGCCGGCATTGTCGTTACAGCAGGGTGTTTGTGGGCCGCGATGGGGCCTCGAACGCTTCCGGGCGGGCTGGGAAGACGGTTTCAAACCGATTTTGCCGATACTCCCGCCAGGGCCGCTGCCGGGGCCTGTCTGCTTCCCGTGATACTTGAGGTCCGAACTCCGGCTTCAACACCACGGTGGCATCCGTCTCTGGAGATTGCAGTAGACCGCCGCGAACAGTTCCCTCGCCGGATGGGCCGAGGCCATCGAGATCCACACCTTCCGCACCGTCACCCGCACCCGCGCCGCAATCTTCAGCAGCCGTACCCGGATCGTCGAACACTGCGCCTTCGCCATCTTCGTTCCTACTAACCCCAACTCCCGCAGCCCCTGCAGCAGGCAGTACGCGATCGAGGAAAAGTACAGCCGGATCTGATTGGATCGCATGAACGCCGTGGAGGTCCGGTCGGCAAACAGGTCGAGCTGTTGCTCCTTGATCCGGTTCTCCATCTCGCCTCGGGCGCAGTAGAAGTCTTCGTACAAGCTCCGGGCGCCCATCTGCTCGGCGCTCAGCGACGTCACCACAAAACGAGGATTTCGCCCCTGCTCCAGATATTCCGCCTTGGCCACCACCCGGCGCTTCTTGCTCCAACTGTTCCGCGTCCGATACCGGAACTGGTGGAATCGTCGTACGGCCTGACCAGTCTCGGCCTGCCGCCGCTGCACTTTCTGCAGCGGTCGGCGGATTCTCTTCAACAAGCGGCTGTTCTTAGCCAAGCCGAACACGTAGTCCACCTCATTCCGCTCGCACCAGCTCATCAGTTCGTCACGGCAGAAGCCGGAGTCGGCCCGCAGGATGATCTGGACCGTGGGCCACTGTCCCCGCAGCCGCTTCACGATTCTTTCCACTTCCTCCACTACGCCGGCCGAGGCGTCCTGGTTCGACTCCCGCAGCCGCGAACAGACCAGCATCTCCCCAATGAAGATGTACAGCGGCAGGTAACAATAGTTGCCGTAGTAGCCGTGGAAGAAGCGCCCTTCCTGCTGCCCATGAAGCCGGTCGTCGGTCGCATCCAGATCCAGGACAATCCGCTTCGGCGGCCGCGGTTGCCGCTGCACATAGAGATCCACCAGCGTTCGATCGACGGCCGCGGTGTCCAGGACGATCTTCTTATAACGCGACTTCTCGTTGGCGTCGGCCGGTGTCAGCTCCATTCGATTCAGGGTGCTCTTGCCGGCGCCCGCCTGGCCCCGGTCTCGCTGCCGGCGCCGTTGGCGCCCTTCCACATCGGCCTTGCCCGACAGCATCGCCAGCAGCGGGTCGGCCCGCAGTTGGTCGTGATCGTTGAGATCTTCGTAGCCCAGCGCCAGAGCGTAGACACGCTGCCGGACCAGTTCCTCCACCGTGTGATCGATCCGCGTCGGATCCCGGAAATCCCGGAAGCAGGCGGCAAACTGCCGCAGGATGCCCGTCTTCTGCTCGACTTGGTGCAGCAGCAGACCGCCGCCTTCGGTGGTGATCGTTCCACCGTCGAACTTCGCCACGACGGTGCGCTGAGTATCACTGGCGAAGGCAAAGCTGGCTTGGGTACACTCTGTCATAGCGAGAAGTTGCTCCTCTCTGGCGCGAACGTTTTGTCACGATTATGTTTATGCCAGATTCGGCGGCTTCTCGCTACCCCTGTGGTGAGATATCCGGGCTAGCCACCTGCCGGTATACTAGACATATGAGTACATTCGTAGCGCTGGGCTCGGCTCCCGCGCTCGACCTCGAGCAGTTGCACGCCAAGCAGGAAAAGCTGTTCGCGATTCTTCGCGACCTCGGCCATGTCATCGTGGCCTACTCCGGCGGCACTGACTCGGCCTACCTCGCCTGGGCGGCCAACAAGGTCCTCGGCGAGAAGGCCCTCGCCGTCACCGCGGACTCTCCCTCCATTCCCGAATCGCACAAGCGCGACGCGGCCGAATACGCGGCCAAGCTCGGCTTCCGCCACGAGTTCATCCCGACCTACGAGTTCGACAACCCGGACTATTCGAAAAACGACGCGAACCGCTGCTTCCATTGCAAGGACGAGATGTTCGACCGGATGGAGGAGATCGCCGCGGATAAGGGATTCACGAATGTCGTCTACGGCGTCAACCGGGACGACCTCGGCGACTACCGCCCCGGCCAGCAGGCGGCCAAGAAGCACCAGGTCAGAGCACCCCTCGTCGACGCCGGCATGACGAAGCGCGAGATCCGCGCGCTGTCGAAGGAAGCGGGCCTGCCGTTCTGGGACCGCCCGGCCACGGCCTGCCTGAGCTCCCGCATCCCCTACGGAACGTCGGTGACGCCGGAGAAGATCAAGAAGATCGAAGCCGGCGAGGAAGCGCTCCGCGAGCTGGGGTTCCGCATCTACCGCGTCCGCTACCACGGCGAGCTGGTCCGGCTCGAATTCGGCGCCGACGAACTGCCCCGCGCGTTGAACCCCGAGATGGCCGCCAAGCTGACAGCCATCTTCAAGCCGCTGGGCTTCCACTACGTGACGATCGACCTCGAAGGCTACCGCCAGGGCTCGATGAACGAAGTGCTCTAGGTGTAGCGGGCGGCGAGCCGATTGGCTTGCCTGTTCCGGCCACCGTGCCGCACCGGAACTGCCGACATCCGCGGTGGCGGTTCACAGATCCATCAAAAAAACATTCACCTATACAATCAGCAATTTACAGCTACTCGTCGGTAGCACGCGCGGGTGTCGTGCGAGGTTGGAGTTCGAGAGGCGCCAGCCGTCTTACGCGAAGGCGGTTCGACGCAATTCGACAAATTTCGACACTTTTGACCGGTTGTTGAACTCGGAAGTTGTCGAACCGCTGACTTCACCGCTAAGGGCGCAGCGGCTCCGGCGAATGCTGGTGTCTTCGGCGGGATGGCAATTCCCGTTTGAAGCTGCGGATCGCGGGCAGGCGAAATCATTCGCCCTACGCAAGCGCTGTGCTGTTACCCCCGGGACACCGGCTCGTCTGCAGCGGCTATCAGGTGGCCGGGGACCGATTGCGCCCGGCGCCAGTAGTCGTCGAAAAGGCCCTTCATCGCCTGTCCCATGCCCGGATGGTCGAAGACGATGCTGGTCCAGGAGGGCTTGGTGACCACCGGATCGAGCAGCGCGATCATGCCGCGGCAGCCGTCGAAGACCGCCAGCTTCATCGGCAGCCGCTCGAGCAGGCGCACTTCGACGCCAATTGACTGGCAGGCGTCCCGGCCCGGCTCCTCGAGAGCGCTCAGAAACGCCGGCTCCACCAGTACCCGTGAGACGACGCCGCGCTGGGCGGCCTCCACGACGAGGTCCGCTTCGAGCGGTTCGGTGGCGTAGGGCGGGCGCGAGAACTCAATGTACTCCTCGCGCACCTCGGCCAGCATCTCGCGAAACTGCGCGCCGGCCTGTCCGGGCTCGCTGATGATGCGTAGGAAGTCGAGCGTGCCGCGGCCGACCTGCCCGCGTGAGTAGGCGAGATTCAGATCGTCCACCACGCCGGCGGCCAGCCGGGAGTGTTCGGTCAGCTCCCGCTCCAGCACCTCGCGGCGGCGGGCCAGATAGTTGGGAATCGCCAGTCCCGGTTCGACGGCCGAGAACAGTTTCGTTTTCTCCTGGATGACGTGGGCAAATCCCTTCTCGACCAGGCTGTCGAGCACCTCATAGATCTTCTGGCGGGGGACGCCTGCGCGGTTAGCCAGCTCGAGCGCCTTGAATTGCGGGTGGCCCACCAGGACCAGATATGTGCGTGCTTCGTAGCCGTTGAGCCCGAGCTGCTGGAGGCGGCGCCAGAATCGCTCGAAGTCCATGATCGGTAAGTCTTTTGGCATGTTCACCGCCTGCCAGCAAATCACACTTCCCCGGGGAATGCAAGCTGTCTCGCGGGGGGACCGGGCCGGGTTTCTGTCGCGTGAATCGCGCGCTGTCACCAGGATGTTGGGCAGGCCCCTCTGCTCGCGCACGCCCCAGGTCGCGCGAGCCGCCGAAACTGAGCCGCGACTGGAAAGGAGCGGAACGAACGCCGCATCCTCCAAGCAGCGCCGCCCTCGAAACCACGCTGCGCCGCTTTCATCCCCGCGGGTGGCCCAGGCGGGCCACGGGGACCCCCTACCGGACCCGAACCTCGAACCGGTGCAGATGGTGGCGATGGAGCTGGAACGCCTGGTAGAGCCGTTCGCCGCCATAACGAAAGTCCGGCGTGTACTGGAAACTCCAGGATTCGTTGTCGAGCAATAGCGTGATCGCCTCGCCCGGCGGGGCATCGGGTGAGAGGCGAATGACGCTGGTCCGGCTCTGGGCGCTGGTCCACTCGCGTTGCTTCTGCTCCTGGATGTCTTGAACCTCCTCGATCCAGGGCGAGTCGCTGTAGACCTTGGCGCGATACCAGTTGTTCTTATCGAACGGGTCCATGCCCTGGACCATGCGGACCCAGATGGTGGCCTCCTCGCCGGGTTCGAGGATGCCGTTGCCGTTGCCGGATCCTTCGGTGACATGCCGTTCGATCGACGCCCCGCCGCCCTGGTTGCCGGCCTGCCGGAAGACGTGGAATGTCATCGACCGGCCGTCGAGCACCTCCACCCCGTCCGGCGCGGGGAGTTGCTCGGGGATCACCAGCAGGTCGATCCGATCGGTGGTCGAGCGCCCGCCGTCGTAGCCGATTCGCAGGTCGATTCGCGCCGGAGCGAAGCCATCCGCACCAGCCGTGAAGCGCGCCGTCAGGCGTCCGGAGAGGTCGACCGCGGCGCCAGGGGCGATCTCGGCAATCGTCACTTCCGGGGTGAGCAGCGCAACGGTCGGATAGTCGCTCGACACGGTCGACCCGAACGTCCGTCATCGGTTCGGCGCGCGGGATTGTAGATCCGCACCGGCAACGGCACGTCGCGCGCGGGCCAGACGCGCAGGGTGTCCTTGGGCGTCACCGGCAGCAGCACCGGCGGCAGGCGCCCCGTACCCGGACCGGCGAAGCTCACCTGGTGGCCGGCCCCGTCGACGGTGAAGGTGATCCGTCCGTCGCCATTGGCCGTCGTCCCGGTCTCGCTCGTCCGGCCGGTCGCGAGGTTGTAGTCGAGCAGCCGGTAGGCGGCGCCCGCGCGATAGAGTGGCGCGGTGGTGATAGTGAGACGGCGTCCAGTGACTGGCGGACCGTCGGGCGCCCAGCGGCGCGTCGTGATCCGCATTCCGCCCTGGCGGGCCCCCTTTAAATAGGTATAGCCGCGCTCGGCGCCCCCGGCCTCGACGTGATAGCCCCAGACGTCGAAGCGCGGGTAGGCATCGGCGTGGTCGAACACCTCGGGCACGTCGTCGAGCGAGGCGCGGGCGAAGGCCCGCATGTGGAAGTCGAAGGTCTCGCCAATCGACGTGGCCCAGTGACGGTAGTAGTCGTCCTGCCGGTACTCGAAGTCGACCTCGTCGGCGCGGGCGTAGGCGGCGCGGGTGAGCTCGTGGTACTGGCTGATGTAGTCGCCGGCCGCGCGGATGAGCCGGACCATCGTCTGGTTGTGGTTTGAGACGTGATCCTTGGGGCGCCACAACAGGCGGCGGCCGGGCTCGCCGACGTAGAACTCGGGGCCCGGGTTGAAGGCCGAAGCGCTGCCGATGAGGTCCGGGTAGCGGGCGCTCAGGTAGAGGCTCATGAAGCCGCCCATGCTGAGTCCCGAGGTCGCGCGGTGGCGGCGGTCGGGGAGCGTGCGCCAGGTCTGGTCGATATGGCGGATGAGCTCGAGGAAGTACGCGCCAAAGTCGTATTGGCCGCCGTCTCGGGCGATGTCCCAGGGCGCGCCGCCGTAGAAGCCGTCGTAGTGCTCGGCGACGTAGCCGTCGACGGCCACCACGATCACATCGTGCGAGCCGACGAAGTCGAGGATCTTCGGGACCGTGTCTTTCCCGTCATCCTGATGCTGGAGCGTGTAGCGGTCGCTGTGCCCGTGGAAGTAGTAGATCACCGGGTAGCGGGCGCCGGAGGAGTCGTAGCCGGCGGGCAGGAAGATACGGTAGTTCCGCGGCTCGCCGAAGACGGCCGAGTCGTGGGTCCGGTCGAGCATGCGCGGTGACCCGCCGGTGTGCCCGCAGCCGGCCAACGCCGCGATCAGGCAGAGCAGCGCTGCGAGGAGGCATGGCACGGCGGCGCCGGTGGCCGACAGGGCCGTCCTGTGCTCGGTCTGGTTCGATCGCTGACGGCTGAGGCCGCGCGCCGCCGGGTTGGCCACGTTCGGAAGTATACAGCACCCGAGGGCGGCGGACCGGACCTCCTGGACCCACCTTGAGTAGCCTCTTCACTTTTCTTGGGGAGAACCGCGCGGTTCTCCGATAAGACAACCGTGACCAGTAAGGCCCTCGCCACAACCATCTGCATCCTGATTCTTCTCTGCGCCTCGACCAGCGCGTATGCCGTGACTCTTGCCTGGGACGAAGGGCCGACCAAGACGATCGACTTCACGGTCGGCCAGAGCATCGGAGTGATCTACATCCAGACCAACGTTCTCTACTCCGGTCTCTCGTCCAACGCCGTCCAGATCGTGTCGGGCTCAAGACCACCGGGTGTCAACTTCCACAATGCCGGGCCGTGCCCTGGCACCGGGCACCTCTGCACGGCGTTCTCCGGGACGCCGACGAACGCCGCCGTCTACACGACCACAATTCGGGCGAACGACGGTCACACGACGGCGGACATGGTCATCACCTGGCGACCATCGCTCGGCTTGTCGGGCTCGGTCCAATCGATGGGCGTCGTGGGCTTGGCCTACAGCTCGTCGCTGACCACCGTCGGAGGCACGGGGGCCCTCACGTATTCCATCGGGAGCGGATCGCTGCCGCCAGGACTGAGCCTGAACTCGTCAACGGGCGCGATCACCGGCACGCCCACCACCACCGGCACCTACAACTTCACCATCCACGTGGTGGATTCGATCCCGGTCTCGAACGACAGCTCGACGCAGACGATCGTCGTCTATGATTCGCTGGCGGTGACGACGTCGTCGCTGGCCGCTGACTACCGTGGGTGCGAGCTATTCGCAGACGCTCGCCTCGAGCGGCGGAACGACGCCGAAGACGTGGTCGATCACTTCGGGCGCGCTGCCGGCGGGACTGAGCCTGAATTCGTCGACCGGCGCGATCACCGGAACGCCGGGCGCATCGGGAACCGCGAACTTCACCGCGCAGGTGGCCTGCTGCGGCGGGGCGACGGGGTCGAGAGCACTCGGTATCACGGTGAATGTGGCCCCTTCGATCAGCACCACGTCGCTCCCCGGCGGGAACGTGGGGTCGGGCTATTCACAGACGCTCGCCGCCACGGGCGGCACGGGCTCCTACACCTGGTCCGTTTCGGCGGGCGCGCTGCCGGCGGGCTTGAGCCTGAACCCGTCGACGGGTGCGATCACCGGAACGCCGAGCGCCGGCGGCACGGCGAACTTCACCGCGCAGGCCACCGACAGTGTCGGTGTCAGCGACACGCAGGCCCTGTCCATCCTGGTTCAGGACGGGCCGGCGATCACGACATCCTCGCTCGCCGCGGTCACCGTCGGGCAAGCTGTCTCGACGTCACTGGCATCATCGGGCGGGGTGAACCCATACACCTGGTCGATCGCGTCCGGCGCCCTGCCGGCGGGCATCACGTTGGACCCGTCGACCGGCGCTTTGACGGGCACGCCGACCACGGCGGGAACGGCGACGTTCACGGCCCAGGTCAGCGACAGCAACGGGCGCGACGACACGCAGGCGCTCACCTGGACGGTGAACGCGGCGCCGTCGATCACGACGACCTCTCTGGCGGAGACGACCATCGGCACGGCCTATTCGCAGAACGTGAGCGTGACCGGGGGGACCGGATCGCTTACCTGGTCGATTGCCTCGGGCGCGCTGCCCGCCGGCCTGAGCCTGAATCCCTCGACGGGCGCCATCACCGGCACATCGACGGCCACGGGGACGGCGAACTTCACCATGCGAGCGACCGATTCCAATAGCGTCGCCGCCGATCAGGCGCTCTCGATCATCGTCAATCCAGCGCCGTCGGTGACCACCGCTTCGCTCGCCGAGGGTGCGATCACGATCGCCTATTCACAGACGCTGGCCTCGACCGGCGGGACCGGCGCCCACACCTGGAGCATCACGTCCGGCGCTCTGCCGGCCGGGCTGAGCCTTGGCCCCGTCGACCGGCGTGATCAGCGGCACGCCCACGACGGTCCAGACCGCGAACTTCACCGTGCAGGTGTCCGACTCGCTCGGCGATCACCGGGAGCAAGGCGCTGTCGATCGAGGTGGTCGGCGGCCCGAGTGTGACGACCTCCTCGCTCGCCGCCGTTACGGTGGGGCAGAGCGTCTCGACGTCGCTGGCCTCCTCGGGCGGGACGGCTCCGTTGACCTGGTCGATCTCGGCGGGCACGCTGCCGGCGGGGATCACGCTGAATCCGTCGACCGGCGCAATTGACCGGTACGCCGACCACCGCCGGGACGGCCAACTTCACCGCCACCGTCACCGACGCGAATACCCTCACGATGGCCAGGCGCTGACGTGGACCGTGAACGCGGCCCCGTCGATCTCGACGTCGTCGCTGGCGGCGACCACCGTCGGCGCGGCCTATTCGCAGACGTGTGAGTGCACCGGCGGGACCGGTGCGCTGACCTGGTCGATCGCCTCGGGCGCGCTGCCCGCCGGCCTGAGCCTGAATCCATCGACCGGCGCCATCACCGGCACGTCCACCGCTGCCGGGACGGCGAGCTTCACTGCGCGGGTCACCGACACGAACTCGGTCACCGCCGATCAGGCGCTCGCGATCGTCGTCAATCCGGCGCCGTCGGTGACGACCGCTTCGCTGGCGCTCGGGGTGACGACCGTAGCGTATTCGCAGACGCTGGCCTCGACCGGCGGGACCGGCGCACACGCCTGGTCGATCCCGGCCGGAGCGCTGCCGGCCGGGTTGACGCTCAATCCGTCGACCGGCGCGATCACCGGCACGCCGACGGCAACGGGCCAGACTGCCAACTTCACGGTGCGGGTGGCCGATTCGCTCGGCATCAGCGCGAGCAAGGCGCTGTCGATCGAGGTGGTCGACCGGCCGGAGCATCACCACCACGTCGCTCGCCGCGGTCACAGTGGGGCAGAGCGTTTCGACCGTCGGTCGCCGCCACGGAGGGCACGACGCCGCTACATCTGGTCGGTCTCGACCGGGGCGCTACCGGCGGGGTTGACGCTGAATCCATCGACCGGCGCGATCGACCGGCACGCCGACCGCCGCCGGGACAGCCAACTTCACCCTCAAGGTCACCGATGCGCACACTCGCTCGAGGACGACGCAGACACTGAGCGTGGACCGTGAACGCGGCGCCGTCGATCTCGACGTCGTCGCTGGCGGAGACGACGGTCGGCGCGGCCTACTCGCAGACGCGTGAGTGCAGCCGGCGGAACCGGAGCGCTCGACCTGGTCGATCGCCTCGGGCGCGCTGCCGGCCGGCCTGAGCCTCGAATCCATCGACCGGCGCCATCACCGGCACGTCCACCGCGGCCGGGGCGGCGAACTTCACGTCGCGGCTCACCGACGCGAACTCGGTCACCGCCGATCAGGCGCTCGCGATCGTCGTCAATCCGGCGCCGTCGGTGACGACCGCCTCGCTGGCGCTCGGGGTGACGACCGTCGCCTATTCGCAGACGCTGGCCTCGACCGGCGGGACCGGTGCGCACATGCTGGTCGATCTCGGCCGGATGCGCTGCCGGCCGGGTTGACGCTCAATCCGTCGACCGGCGCGATCACCGGCACGCCAACGGCAACGGGCACTGCCAACTTCACGGTGCGGGTGGCCGATTCGCTCGGCATCAGCGCGAGCAAGGCCCTGTCGATCGAGGTGGTCGACCATCCCGACATCACCACCACGTCGCTGGCCGCCGTCACGGTGGGACAGAGCGTCTCGACCGCGGTGGCCGCCACAAATGGCACGACGCCCTACACCTGGTCGGTCTCGACCGGCGCGCTGCCGGCCGGGTTGACGCTCAATCCATCGACGGGCGCGATCACCGGCACGCCGACCGGTGCGGAAACCGCCAGCTTCACCGTCAAGGTCACCGACGCCCATTCGCTCGAGGACACGCAGGCGCTGAGCTGGACCGTGAACGCGGCGCCGTCGATCACGACATCGTCGCTTCCGGAGACGACGGTCACTGCGGCCTACTCGCAGACGCTGAGCGCGCACCGGCGGGACCGGATCGCTCACTTGGTCGATCGCATCGGGCGCGCTGCCGGCGGGGCTGAGTCTCAATCCGTCGACCGGCGCCATCACCGGCACGTCGACCGCTTCCGGGACCGCGAACTTCACGGCGCGGATCACCGATGCGAACTCCGTGACGGCCGATCAGGCGCTCGACGATCGTCGTCAACCCCGCGCCGTCGGTGACGACTGCATCGCTGGGGCTCGGCGTGACCACGGTTGCCTATTCCGAGACGCTGGCCGCCACCGGCGGCACCGGCGCCTACACCTGGTCTGTCTCCTCGGGTGCGCTGCCGGCCGGGTTGACGCTCAACCCGTCGACCGGCGCCATCACCGGGACGCCGACAGCTACCGGGACGGCCAACTTCACGGTGCAGGTCGCCGACTCGCTCGGTATTACCGGGAGCAAGGCGCTGTCGATCGAAGTGGTGGACCACCCCGACATCACGACGACCTCTCTGAATGCGATCACGGTGGGACAGAACGTCTCGACCGCCGTGGCCGCCACCAATGGCACGACACCGTATACGTGGTCGATGGAGACCGGCGCGCTGCCGGCCGGGTTGACGTTGAACCCTTCGACCGGCGCGATTACCGGCACGCCGGCAACGGCCGAAACGGCCAGCTTCACCGTAAAGGTCACCGACGCCCACTCGCTCGAGGACGTGCAGACGCTTGACCTGGACCGTGAACCCGGCGCCGGCGATCACGACAGACAGCGCTTACCGAGACCACTGTCAATCGCCCGCTGCCGAGCCTCGCCATGACTGCGACGGGTGGCACCGGCACGCTCGTCTGGAGCGCGACCGGAGTTCCGGCCGGCCTCACGCTGGCCCCGCAGGGTGTGCTCTCCGGCACGCCGACTGCGTCCGGAGTCTCGACCATCGAGTTCAAGGTGACCGACGACAATCAGGTCGAAGCCACCAAACAGCTTGCTCTGACGGTGAACCCGCCGCCGGCGGTGGCCACGGCGACCTTGCCGCGCGGCACCATCGGGACGGCGTATGCGCAGACGCTGGCCGCAAGCGCCGGCACCGGAGCCTACACCTGGGCCGTCGCGGCGGGGAGCCTGCCGGCCGGGCTGTCGCTCGCCCCGGATGGCTCGATCGCGGGTACTCCGTCGGCCAAGGGCACCGCGACGTTCACCGTCGAGGTAACCGACGTTGCCGGCGCCACCGCTCAGGCCTCACTCGCCATCGAAGTCGTCGATCCGATCGCGATCACGACCACGTCACTGGCAACAGTGGCAGTGGGCCAGAACGTCCAAACCAGTCTCGCCGCCGCCGGTGGCAAGGCGCCCTACACCTGGTCGGTTACGGCCGGATCACTGCCGGCGGGAATCTCGCTCGACGCCTCGACGGGCGTGCTGGCCGGCGAGCCCACGGCCGAGGGAATCACCTCCGTCACGCTGCGGGTCACCGACGTGGACGGCCGCACGGCGAGCCGGACGTTCTCCTGGCCGGTCAATCCGGCGCCGCGGGTGACCACGGCAGCACTTCCGCCCGCGACTGCCGGCGCCCCGTATTCGGTTCAGCTGCAAGCCACGGGCGGCACCGGCGACTCTCACTTGGCTGGCGCCCCGGCTGCCGGCGGGGCTGGTCCTCAACGGTCAGACGGGGTTGCTCAGCGGCACGCCGACCCAGGCCGCGGTGACCGAATTGACGGTGACAGTGGCCGACGCAAACGGGGCCGAAGGTTCACGCGACCTGGAACTTACCGTCTATCCGGAGCTCGAGATCGTTACGGCGTCGATCCCGTCGCTGAGCCGGGGCGAGTCCAGCACGTTCCAGATGGAAGCGGCAGGCGGCGCGGCGCCGATCGCCTGGTCGGGAACGCTGCCGGCAGGGCTCGTGCTCAGTGCGGCTGGGGTGCTGGCCGGGACGCCGGCCGACAGCGGGAACCTTCCCGGTCCTGTTCCAGGTCCGAGACGCGGCTGGCGCAGTCGCCGACGCGCCAGTTGGAGATCGAAGTGGATCGAGCCGCTGGCGTTCCGGGTGACACCCCGTTCGCTGCACTTCGAGGGGGCCGAAGGCGCCGGCGCGACGATGCCGCAACAGGTCACGATCTCGAGCACGCCGGCCAATCAGGACTTCGACATCTCCGTTGGAGCCGACTGGCTGGAGGTATCATTCGACCGATCGAGCACGCCGGCCGTGATGAACGTCGCGGCCGTGCCCGGCGACCTCGAACCCGGCGCCTACAGCGCTCGGCATCGAGGTCCCGGTGGCGGAGACAGCCGTCGCGGTGACCTTCACGGTGACACCCGCCCCGCAGCCGGCGCTGATTGTGGATCCCGATGAGCTGATCCTGTCGGCGCGTTCCTCGGCCGGAGTGCAGTCTCGACTGTTTTCGGTGCGCACCGAGGGCGATCCGGGACCGATTACCGCCGCGGCGGACGACTCGCCGTGGCTCGCCGTGACAACGCGGTCCAGCAGCGAAGAGGCCGCGGTGGTCACGGTGCAGATCGATCCGGCGACGCTGGCGGACGGACTCCAGGAGGGTTCGGTCCGGGTGCAGGCGGGGTCACTCACGGCCGAGGTGCCGGTTCGCCTCACGGTGCAGTCGGTGGATTACGTGCTCTCCCACAGCGGGCTCACCTTCAACACCGCGGTGGGGGCCCCGCCGCCGGCCCGGCAGGAGCTGCGCATTCTCAATCGCAACCCGGAACCGCTGGCCTGGACGGCGAGCCCCGGTGCGCCGTGGGTGCGGGTGGAGCCGCCCACCGGGAGCGCCGCGCCGGCGTCGAGGCTCGACGTCAGCGTGGATGGCGACGGCCTGGAACCCGGCGTCCACTCGAGTTGGCTAACGGTGACGCCCCAGGCGGGCGGCGCCGCCCAGCGGACCGAGATTCGCCTGAACCTCACGCCGGGATCGGTGCGTCCGGAGGTCTCCCCGGCCGGGCTCGTCTTCCGGTCCGACGGCGCCGATGTGCCCGCCGCACAGCAAATCATGCTGAGCAACGGCGGCGCCGCGCCGCTGGCCTACGTGCTGGCGGTGGAGCCGGAAGAAGCGGCTTCGTGGCTAGCGGTGGGTCCGCCGTCGGGCATCGTGCCGGCGGGCGGCGCCATCGCGCTTACCACGCAGGCCTCCGCCGCCGGCCTGGCCGCCGGCGGGTACCACGCCCACGTCACGGTGGAGTTCGCCGACTCGACCATGCATGTGGTCGACGTGATGCTGCTCGTCTCGCCGGCGGCCTGCGAGCCGACCGGTCTGATGCCGATGCTCACGAAACTGGGAGACCACTTCCGGGTTCGGCCGGGCTGGCCCGTACCGGTGGAGGTACTGGTGAGCGACGACTGCGGACGGCTCGTCTCCGACGGCGCCGGTCTGCTCGAGTTCTCCACGTCCGGGGAGCCGGCGCTGCCGCTGATCCCCGGTCCCGACGGCCTGTGGACCACCACCTGGACCCCGTCGGGTGAGCGCTCGAGCATCACGGCCACGGTCCGGGTGGAAAACGCGACGGGCTTGCTGGCCGGGTCGGGGCAGGTGACCGGAGCAGTGGAGGAGACCAATTGAGGCTTGGCCCGGCCGGGCCTTCGGCCAGCGGACCTCCGGGTGCCGCCTTGGGGTCCGGCCGGAACCCGTGCGGCGGGGAGACTCTCTCGCCCCTGCCGCGCTCCTACGATCGCGGGAATGCTCTCGGCGCCAGGCGATGTCTGTTCAGCCGTCCGGCCGGCCTTGGCGCCTTAGGCGATTCGCGGGTTTTCATATCGCTCCGTTGAAAGTCATCGGACGCAGAGCGGAGCGGAAGCTCCGAGCCCGCTAAAGCGGCCCTCCCAAGCAACCCTCACCTGGCCGCTCCATCAAGGTCGCAGTTCAGTGCGGAGAGTATTCGTCCACCAGCAAAGAACCGCCCCCGGGAACGATTTCTCCGCGACGGGCCACTAGCCACCCTGAACCTCCCGCAGCGTTGTCCCCCGCAACGGGACCTCCGAATGCGCGCTACCCGCCTCTATAGATTCTCTCCGACTCAATGATGCGAAACAGGGTCCCCGAAGAGTCGTCGCAAAACTTCCACTCCGCGATCTCTCTCACTGTCAATGCCTAGCCCAGTTCCCGCAGGCGTTCCACCACCTCGAATGGCGTATTCAGGTGGCCGGGACCAACGCCCAGCGAAATCGCCGGCTTGTAGTCGCCGTGGAAGTCTGAGCCGCCGGTCACCAGCAGCCCGTGCCGGTCCGCGAGACCACGATACCGGGACTGCGCGGCGGCGTCCTGATCGGAGTGGTAGGCCTCGATGCCCTGCAATCCCTGGTCGTGGATCCAGTCGAGGAAGACCTCTTCCTCGTCCGCGGGCAAGCGCAGCCGGACCGGATGCGCCAGCACCGCGATCCCGTTGCCGGACCGGATGCGGCGGATGCCTTCCGGAATGCCCGGCTCCGCCCGCCGGACATAGGCCGGACCCGATTCGTTCAGGTAACGGCTGAAGGCCTCCTGGAGGCTGCTCACGTAGCCCTTATCGAGCAGCACCCGGGCAAAGTGCGGACGCCCCGTGAGGATGCCGCCCAGCTTGTTGACTTCTTCGATCGTCACGTCGAGGCCGAGCTCCTGAAGCCGGGCCGCGAGCCGGCGGTTCCGGTCACGGCGCGCCTCCTGCACCTCGCCGAGCCAGCCGCGGAACTCCCCGGTGGGCGGGGCGCCCGGAAAGTAGCCAAGCAGGTGCACGGAGGTCCCGCGACTCCCGGTCCGGTCGGGCATGCGGGTGCCCAACTCGATGCCGCAGATCAGGTCGACCGCGGACACCTCGGCCACCGGCCGCGCCTCGTCGTAGCCGGCGAAGGTGTCGTGGTCGGTGATCGCGAGCGCCTCCAGGCCGGCTTCCCGGGCCGCCGCCACCAGGCGCCCGGGCGCGAAGCTGCCATCGGAAGCGGTGGTGTGCGTGTGCAGATCAACCAAGCGAGATCAGCCCCAGCTCCTCGAGCCGCGTCCAGATACGCTCGGCGCTCTCCTCGGGAGTCTGGCTGTCGGAGTGTACCACCACCTCCGGCTGCTGCGGCTCCTCGTAGGGGTCGGAGATGCCGGTGAAGTGTTGGATCTCCCCGGCCAGGGCCTTCTTGTAGAGACCCTTCACGTCACGATCGGCGAGTACGTCGATCGGGCACTCCACGAAAACCTCGACGAAGTTGGTGACCTTCGTGCGAATCTCGCGCCGGATCTCGCGATAGGGCGAGATCGCCGCCGCAATGGCGATGACCCCGTTGCGCGACAACAGATCGCAGACGAAGCCGATACGCCGGATGTTGGTGTCGCGGTCCTCCTTGCTGAAGCCAAGCCCCTTGGAGAGGTTGGTGCGGACCACGTCGCCATCGAGAACCTCGACCCGCGCATCGTGCTCCCGCAGACGCTTTTCGATCAGCCGGGCCAGCGTACTCTTGCCGGCGCCGGACAGACCGGTGAACCAAAGTGTGAATCCCCTGTGAAAGCCGTTCGGGCTATATCCCCGATCCGTCAAATCCGTATCCATTGGCTGTTTGGGAAACCTCTTCTATAAGAACGTCGAGCTTCCGCCCGACTTGTCCATTGGCAGTGAAGTGGAGGCCGCACTCCTTCGGCGAAGCCAGCTCCCACCACCACCGGCCGGCCCGTTCCTCCTCCCCGTCCATGGTCGGACGGGTGCAGGGAGCGCAGCCGATGCTGGTGAATCCTTTTCCGTAGAGTGGATGGACTGGTACCCCGCGGCGCTCGGTGTAGGCCTGGATGTCCTGCCGCGTCCAGTCTGCGATCGGACTCAGTCTAATAGTACCGTCCTTTTCCTCGACTTTACGGGTTTCGTTGCGCGAATCCGACGTCAATCGCCGCAGCCCCACGGCATAGGCGCGCAGTTGCCGCAGCTTCCGCTCGAGCGGCCGGACCTTGCGCACGTTGCAGCACAGCATCCGCATCACCGGCTCCTGCCGGAACAGGTTGACCCCGTGGTGCCGAACCATCGCCTGCACCTCCAGCGGATCCGGCATCACCGTCTCGATGGTCAGCCCGTAATGGGACCGGACCATGTCCATCATCTCGTAGGTCTCCTCCGGCAGCCGGCACGTGTCCAGCGTAATCACGCGCACGCGGTTCGAGATCCGGGCCGCCATGTCGATGATCACCAGCCCCGATCGCTGGAAGCTGGTCGAGATGGCGAACCTCTCGCCGTATGTCCGGATGCCCCACGCGAGCAGTTCCTCGGCGGGCAAATCTTCGAGTTCGTCGTAGTACCGCACGATAACCCCTATTGTCCATCGATATTATCAAGATTAGTCCTCTCATGCAAACTCGTAGCGGCATGTTCCCCCGTAAGATATTGATTGCACAACGGATAATTGGATCTCGAATGGGGTTGGCAATCTCGACCCCTACGCTTGACAATGGGGTCCGGATGGGGGAGGATAGGGCGACTAAGCCTATCGCCTCGGTCATGTCGATCGACACGATAAGACTTCACAAGGAGGGGCATCGAAATGCTGAAGTTGTGCAGTGTCCTTGCCGTCGCTTTGGTCGTTGCCATGTCTGCCTTTGCGGCCGATAACAACGAGACCGGCAAGGCCGTCTACGACCAAACATGCAAGACGTGCCACGGAGAAGGTGGACAGGGCAGCAATGTTGCCGACGCCTTCTACAAAATAGAGATCCCGCGACTCGCCTCGAAGGAGGTGCAGATGCGGACCAACCCCGAGCTCACGAAGATCATCAAAGGCGGGACCGGCAGGATGGACCCTGTGCGTCTGGGCCGTCCGCTCGCGCCACACGACAAGACAAAGAAGCTCACAGACCAGCAGATCGCCGATGTCATCGCCTACGTCCGCACCTTCTGGAAGGAAGGCGAAAGCGGGAAGTAACGGTCCGGGATCCCAGATCCCCGAGACGCCGGTTTCAAATATCGCCGAGAGGGACAAGCTGTTCAGGCGTCCCTCTCGCTTCTCCTCCCCAAGGGCTGTGGCGCGCGCGCCCTCGAAAACCGGGCAGACTCCGCTCCCTTCGGTCACGGCTCGCAAGTGAGCATTCGGCCGGCTGCGAGCCGGCATCTCCTGCCAACACTAGCGCCGGTCCTCAAAGGCACAACCGTCCCAAACCACCTCCCGTTCTCGGGCGGCACCCGTAAGTCCCCCGACCGCGCCAGACCCCTTGGTCCGGCTCCCCGGCCAGCGGAGTAGGCACGGCCATGGCGTCGCCCCCGGGAACCCGCCCCGCGGCTCCAGTTCGCAGCGGTCACCCCGCCCCGTGCGGCTACCATGGAGATGGATGCCGCCGGCCATCTTCGAACAAAACCCGAAGCTCGGACGTTGGCTGATAGCGTCCGCGGTGATGGTGAGTTCGGTCATGGAGCTGGTCGACACCTCGGCCGTCAACGTCAGCCTGCCCCACATCGCCGGGAACCTCTCGGCATCGGTCGATGAAGCCACCTGGGTCCTCACCTCGTACCTGATCGCCAACGCCATCATCCTGCCGCTCTCGGGCTGGCTGGCGAGCTACTTCGGACGCAAGCGCCTGCTGATCTTCGCCGTCATCGGCTTTACCGTCGCGAGCATCTGTTGCGGGCTGGCCCCGACATTGACCTGGCTGATCGTATTCCGCGTCTTCCAGGGCGCGGCCGGCGGATCGCTCCAGCCCACCACCCGCGCCATCCTTCTCGAAACCTTCCCGCCCGAGGATCGCGGCCAGGCGATGGCGTTGTTCGGCCTCGCCATCGTCGTGGCCCCGGTCATTGCGCCCGTGCTCGGCGGCTGGCTCACCACCAACTACTCCTGGCGCTGGGTCTTCTTCCTGAACCTGCCGGTCAGCATCCTGGGGCTCATCCTGGTAAATGCCTTCGTCTTTGACCCGACCTATCTGGTCCGCACCCGGCGCCGGATCGACGTTTGGGGTATTGCGATGCTCGTGACCGGTGTCGCCTCGCTCCAGATGATGGTCGACAAGGGCCAGCAGGAGGATTGGTTCTCCTCCAACTTCATCGTCCTGATGGCGGTCCTGGCGGTGGCGGGACTGGTGGCGTTCATCGTGTGGGAACTCCGGGCGCCCGAGCCGATGGTGCGGCTCCGGCTCCTCCGCCACCGCACCTTCGCCGTCGGCACGTCGTTCTCGATGATCCTGTTTTTCGGCCTCTACGGCAGCATCGTGCTGCTTCCGCTCTTCATGCAAACGCTGCTCGGTTTCCCGGCGGTCACCGCCGGATTGTGGAACACGCCGCGCGGCATGGCCACCATGGTCGCCATGCCATCGCCGGATTCCTGATCGGCAGGCGCTGGACATGCGCGCCATGATCTTCTGCGGGCTGCTGATGTCGGCCTTCGGCGCGTGGCAGTTCTCGCTGCTGAACCTCAACGCCGGTCCGTGGAACTTCGTCGTCCCGGAGATCATCATGGGCGCGGGTCTGTCGTTCCTGTTCGTGCCGCTGGCGACCATCACCGTCCATCCGATCCAGCCCGAGGAGATGGGCTATGCGACGAGCCTGATCGCGTTCAGCCCGCAACTCGGCTCGGCCGTGGGGATTTCTATTCTGACCACGGTCGTGGCGCGCCGCGAGCAGTTCCATCAGGTGCGGCTCACCGCCCAGATGGCCGCTAACTCACCCGCGCTGGCCGGAGCCGCGCTCCGCCCTGGCCGCACCTGTTGCACCAACGCGGCGTGCCCTCCGATCGCCGCCTCGCAGGGTGCCCTGCGAATCCTCCGTCGGCAAGTGCGCGCTCCGCGACTGTCCTGAGTTACCTGGACGGGTTCCGCATATCGCGGTGCTGCTCGCGCTCGCTTCTCCCCTGGTCTGGCTCATGTGGAAGCCGACATATGAGAAATCGTCGTAGATCAACTTAGCGATGTATACTGTGCCAGCAGTCTGTGCTATTAAGGATACCGATGGACCAGATTGAAGAGTTCGTAGACCAACGGCAAAAGTCGTGGTGCATTCACTGTGGCGGATCGATGGTTGAGCGTTCATGCAATAGTGACCATGCTCCCTCAAGGAGCCTTCTCCGTGAACCCTATCCAGAGAATCTTCCGGTCGTGCACGTGTGCAAGACCTGCAACCAAGGATTCGCGTTGGATGAAGAGTATCTAGTCACGTTTCTGGCGTGTGTGCTAGCGGGATCGACCGACCCAGAGAAGCACAAGAACCCAAAGGTCTCTCAGACCCTAACACGGAGTGTGAACCTCAAGGAACGAATCGAGAGTTCAAGAACTGAGTGTAGAACTCTGGACGGTTCTTCACGCTTCATCTGGAAGCCCGAGATAGACAGAGTGAACCGGATCATCGTCAAGAACGCACGGGCGCACGCCTTCATTGAGTATGGTGAACCAATACTACGACGCCTGCTTCTGTCTGGTCGGCACCTTTGGTGAGCATGACCATGAGCCAGAGGGAACAATTCGAGACCGTCTGCAACAATAGTTCATGGCCCGAAGTAGGAAGCCGCATGCTGACGCGTGCGGTCACCGGCAAGGATCTCTCAGAGGGTTGGGTGATCGTGCAGGATGGAGTCTATCGATATTGCGTTACACAATACGACGGGATGTTAGTGAGGTGTGTTTTGGCGGAGTACCTCGCTACGGAGGTCCATTGGACCTGATGTGGATTGGGTCGAAGAACTCAACCCCTGAACTGATTGGTGGCGCTGTGGCTCGGACTGCCACATGCAATCGGCAACGCATGCGACGACTTCCTTGACATTTCAAGATCTGTCTTGACACGCTGCCCATAGAAGACGACCGGCCATGTCGGGAATCCGCCACAAGCTCTCGACTCAGATCGACGCTGAGGTGCTGGCGGCAGTGCGGAAACTGGCCAACGCCATCAGCCACATCCAGGCGCTGGTCGAGGAAACGCTCGAGGACCTGATCGAGAAGTATCGAAATGCGAGCGATAC
>CAWELS010000020.1:0-54381 GCA_963809945.1 Bryobacterales bacterium
GCGCGCTGCTCCACACGGCTGAGCTCTGGGACTACGTCCAGCACGGCGCCGAACAGGGGATCCACTGCGATAACCCCCGCCTCGACCTGCCGGCCGTGCTCAAGCGCAAACAAGAGATCGTCGACAAGCACGCCAAGGGTGTCGGCTTCCTGATGAAGAAGAACAAGGTCGACGTCATCCAGGGATTCGGCAAGCTCCTCGGCGGCGGCAGGATCGAGGTCACCGGCAACGGCAAGACCCAGACGGTCGAAACGAAGAACATCATCATCGGCACCGGCTCGACGGCGCGGATGCTGCCTGGGCTCGAGCCCGACCCGAAGCACATCCTGACCAACATCGAGATCCTGAACCTCGACAAGGTCCCGAAGAAGCTGCTCATCATCGGCGCCGGCGCGGTAGGCGTCGAGTTCGCGTCCATCTTCAACCGGTTTGGCAGCGAGGTCACGATCGTCGAGATGCTGCCGCGCCTGGTGCCGGTCGAAGACGAGGAAGTCTCGAAGGAATTGCAGCGCTACTTCAAGAAGACGGGCATCCGCTGCGAGCCCGGCGCCAAGGCCGAGAACATCCAAAAGACCAAGAGGGGCGTCGAGATGGACGTCATTCTCGCCAACGAGAAGAAAGAACATCTCGAAGGCGACTGCCTGCTGGTCGCCGTCGGCCGTGCGCCCAACACCGGCCAGATCGGACTCGAGAACACCAAGGTCGAGCTCGACCGCGGCTTCATCAAGGTGAATGCCCAGCAGCGGACCGCCGAGCCGGGCGTCTATGCCATCGGCGACGTCGTGGCCGGTACGCCGCAGTTGGCGCACGTGGCCACCCGGGAGGGCATGGTGGCGGTAGCGGCCATCGCCGGCAAGCTGGCGAGGCCGGTCGACAAGAACCGCATCCCGGGCGTGACCTTCTCCGAGCCGGGCATCGGCAGCGTGGGCCTCTCCGAGGCGCAGGCCAAGGCGCAGGGCTACAACGTGAAGGTGGGCAAGTTCCCGTTCCTGGCCAATCGAAGGCGTCGATCGCCGGCCACCACGAAGGGTTCGCCAAGGTCGTCGTCGACGACAAGTACGGGGAGATCCTCGGCGTCCACATCATCGGACCGCACGCCTACGAGCTGGTGGCGGAGGCGGTGGCGGCGATGGAATCCGAGTCGACCGCGGAGGTCATGATGAGCACGATTCACGCCCATCCGACGCTCTACGAGGCTCTGGGGGAGGCGTTCAACGCCGTCTACGGACTCGCGATCAATGCGTAAGTGCCAATTTCGCGACCTCGGCCGCATGGCATGGAAGGATGCCTACGCGCTGCAGCAGGAGTTGGTGTCTCTGCGCAAGGAGGGTCGCATTCCGGACCAGTTCCTGATCGTCGAGCATCCGCACGTAATCACGATGGGCCGCAACGGCCATCAAGAGAACCTGCTCGCGAGCGAAGAAGTGTTGGAGCGCGCCGGTGTCCAGTTCCACCAGACGGACCGCGGCGGCGATGCAACCTATCATGGTCCCGGCCAGATCGTCGGTTATCCGATCCTGGATCTACGGGAATGGAAGCGCGACGTGGTGGCCTATGTGCGCGGCATCGAACAGGTGATTATCAATGCGCTGGCGGGCTTCGGCCTCGAGGCCGGCCGCGAGCAGGGGATGACCGGCGTCTGGATCGGCGGCCGCAAGGTCGCGGCGATCGGGATACACATCAGCCGCTGGGTGACGTCTCACGGATTCGCGCTCAACGTGGAGACGGATTTGAGTTACTTCCAGTATATTGTTCCGTGCGGGCTTACTAAGCCGGTTACCTCGATGCGCCGGGAGGGAAGCCGGGCGTCTCGTGCGGAGGTCGTCGAAGCACTGGCGGGAGCCCTCGCCCGTGTCTTCGATGTCGAGATAGAGAACGAGCTGCCGCGGATGAATCCCGCGCAACTGGTCGCGGAGGGATTCCGGCGGCCGGCGGTCGCAGACTGAACAACGGAGAGATTTCGATGACTGACGTCGTAATGCCGCAGATGGGTGAGAGCATCACCGAGGGCACACTGACCAAGTGGCTCAAGAAGAAGGGTGACAAAGTGGAGCGGGACGAGCCGCTCTTCGAGATTTCGACCGACAAGGTGGACACCGAGATTCCGTCTCCGGCGGCGGGCGTCCTGAAAGAGATGCTGGCCGAGGAGGGGGCGACGGTGGAGATCAACACCGTGGTCGCCCGCATCGACGATGGCGGGGACGGAGGCGCGGCCGAGGAAGCGGAAGAGCCGCCGGAGGAGCAAGCCGAAGAGCCCGCCAAGGAAGAGCCCAAGGAAGAAGAGCCTGCTGAAGAGGCAGAGAAGGCTCCGGAGAAGCCGCAGGCCGCCGCACCGGAGAAGGCCGAGGAGCCTGAATCCAAGGGCGAAGTCAAGGGTCCGATCTCGCCGCTCGTGCGGCGGATGGCCCGCGAGCACGACCTCGACCTGAGCCGCATCCCGGGTACCGGCGCCGGCGGACGGATCACCAAGCAGGACGTCGAGGCGTACCTGGAAACCCGGACAGAGAGAGCACCCGCTCCGGCTCCGGCCCCGGCCGCCCAGGTGCCGTCGGCCCCGACTCCGGCGGACACCGAGCAGATCCAGCCCGTCCCGTCCCCCGGCACAGCCAGGATGCGGGTCGAGCCGATGACGACCATGCGGCGGAAGATCGCCGAGCACATGGTCTACTCGAAGCACACATCGGCCCACGTAACGACAGTACACAAGGCGGACATGACGACCATCGTCAAGATCCGTGGCAAGCTGAAGGCGGATTTCAAGGAGCGCTACGGCTTCTCGCTGACCTATCTGCCGTTCGTCCTCCGGGCGACGGCGCAGGCGCTGCGCGAGTACCCGATCGTCAACGCCTCGATCGATGGCACCGACATCATCTTCCACAACGAGATCAACATCGGCATCGCCGTGGCGCTCGACAACGGACTCATCGTGCCGGTGATCCGCAACGCGGATTCGCTGTCGATCGTCGGCCTCCAGCGCGCGGTCGTCGACCTGGCCGGGCGCGCCCGTTCGCGGCAGCTCAAGCCGGACGAGGTCCAGGGCGGAACCTTCTCGATCACCAATTTCGGCAGCTTCGGGAGCCTCTTCGCCACGCCGGTGATCAGCCAGCCGAACGTCGCGATCCTGGGCATCGGCGCTGTGGTGAAGGAACCCGTGGTGACCGCCGATGACGCGATCGCCATCCGGTCGACCTGCTACGTGACACTGACCTTCGACCATCGCCTCATCGACGGCGCCCTGGCCGATCAGTTCACGGCCCGGGTGAAGCAGATCCTCGAGACCTGGACCGAACAGGAGCTGTAGGAGTTCAATATTGTGTGGAGCGAGCCGCCGGCTTGACATGGCGGCGGTCAGACCGTCAGCTCTCGATGCGCGGGAACAGACCCACCTCCGGCATGACAACCGGCGTGACCAACTTGACGGCTCGCTCCACATCCGGCGCCCGGGAGTAGACTGAGGAAGATCATGGAACAGGAACTGGCCTGGAAGTTCGTGCGATTCTCGGGCGAAAAGCTGGCTCAGTTTACCGAGCGAATCGGCGACTGCCTGGGGCGGCTTTCCGAGGATCAGATCTGGTCGCGCGGATCGGATAACGAGAACGCGGTCGGCAATCTGGTCCTGCACCTCTGCGGGAACCTGCGCCAATGGATCGGCTACGGCGTGGCCGGACTCGCCGACGTCCGTAAGCGCGACGCCGAGTTCGAGGCCCGCGGCAACGTGCCGGCCGACGAACTGCGACGGCGCCTGGAAACGGTCGTCGGAGAAGCGCGGGCGACAATTGAAGGACTGTCACCGGAGCGTCTGCTCGAAACGACTAACGTGCAGGGCTACGACGTCACCGTGCTCGAAGCCGTCTACCACGCCGTCGAGCACTTCGCCCAGCACACCGGCCAGATCCTGTACGCCACCAAGCTGCTTCTTCACGAGGACCTCGGGTACTACCGGCACCTCTCGAAGAGCGCCGGGCACGAGGAGTCAATGCCGTAGCAGTGGAGGCCACAGGCGCCAACTCCGGCTCGCGGAGCATTTCCGGCTCCACCGTACTGCTCGTCTTCCTGATCGGCTACTTCCTGCTCGCCGGGCTGCTGCTCGTTCCCTACCCCGGCGTCGAAAACGACGAGGCCCTCTTCAGCAACGGCATCTACGCCGCCGGCACGGTCACCGAGGCGCACATGCGCCTGTTCGGCAAGCCGGTGGCGACGATGATCATGTCCTACATCGGAGCGCTCAAGGCGTGGGTGTACGCGCCGATCTTCGCTGTTTGGGCGCCGTCGGCCTGGTCGCTGCGGGTGCCGGTGCTGGTGATCGGGGCGGTGGCGGTCTGGCTATTCTTCCTCTTCCTGCGGCGGGCGGCGGGACAGAGGGCGGCGTTGTTCGGTGCGGCGCTGCTCGCGACCGATGTCACGTTCCTGCTGACGACCACCTTCGACTGGGGACCGGTGGCCTTCCAGCACCTGCTGTTTCTCGGCGGGATGGTGCTGGTGTTGCGGTTCTACCAGGAAGACTCGGAGGCGGCGCTGGCGGGTGCGTTCCTGTTGTTCGGTCTGCTCGTGTGGGACAAGGCGCTGGCGTTGTGGATGCTGTCCGCGACGACCGTCGCCGGCGTGATTGTCTACCATCGCCAGATGTGGCGGGTCTTCACGTGGCGTCGTCTGGCGGTGGCCGCGGGCGCCTGCCTGCTGGGCTCGCTGCCGTTTGTCGCCTACAACCTGGCGACCGGATTCCGGACGTTCCAGGACAAGCACTACACGCTGGCCGACTTGCCGCTCGAGACAGTCGTGATGCGCGGCACGCTCGATGGCAGCGTGATGGCGGGATTCCTGATCGACTACGCTTCCCCGATCCCGCCGCCGGCGAACGCGTGGGGCGTGCGGGCGGCGTCGTTGGGGGTAGCGGCGGCGCTGCATCACCCGCGTTACAGCCTGCTGCCGCTGGCGCTGGTGCTGGCGTTGGTGGGTGGGGTGCTCGCGTGGTGGGTGAAGCCTGATGCTGTTTGGTTGCCTGGTAGGGCGGGTCTCCGGACCCGCGGGCCGACGTCCTCGTCGGCCTCTCCAGAGAGTCGGGGAGCCGGACCGGGAGGTCCGGCGCGGTCGGGGACGAGCGCCTTACATTCTGACGCTGCCTCAAAAGCGCGGCTGCTGGCGTTCTTTGCTATCGCTTTCGCGATCGCCTGGTTCCAGATGATCATCACGGCGGAGGCCGGCGCGAGCGCGCACCATACGATCCTCGTCTGGCCGCATGTGATCGGCTTTGTGGCCGTCGGGCTGGCCGCGCTCGCCGACCGTTTCCCCAGAGCGGGCGCCTGGACCGCGCGCATCGTGGTCCTGGCCGTCGTCGTCTCGAACGTCCTGCTCTGGAACACCTACTTCGCCGGACTCATCCGCTTCGGTCCCGGGCCGATGTGGAGCGACGCCACCTACCCGCTGGCCGACCGCCTGCGGGAAGCGCAGCCGGGCATCGTCTACGCGGCCGACTGGGGGATGGGCGATACGCTCCGCATGTTCCTCCAGGGCAGGATCCCGATGGGCAATGCGATCGAGCCGTTCTATCGCGACACGCTCGACCCGGTGGAGCGGGCGCACGTCGTCAAGCGGCTAGAGCAGCCCGGAGCAGTGTTTGTGAGCTACGCCGATGGCCGGGACACCTTTCCGAAGGCCAAGCGCATGGTCGACCAGGTGGCGCGCGAGAGCGGCTTCCGGCGCGAGTCCGTGGCGACGGTCCGGGACCGGCGCGGCCGGCCGGTGTTCGAAATCTACCGCTATGTCGAGCGGCCGGAGGGAGATGGCAGCGCCACGGATGGTTGATACAATTTCGACCATGGGGACTGAAGATGTATCGCGGCGCGGCTTCGTGCTGGGCGGAGCCGGTCTGGCCGCCGTGCCGTTCGCCGCCGCGCAACAGGCCGCTGGGCAACTCACGGCGGGAGACGTGATCGATCGGATCAAGGCGCACGTGGGCGTCGAGTGGCGCACCGGCCAGACGGTCGACAATATCATTGCTGGGGAGGCCTCAACGCCGGTCAAGGGGATCGCGACCGTCATGATGGCCACGCTCGACGTGCTGAAGGCCGCGGTCGCCGAGGGGAAGAACATGGTGATCACGCACGAGTCGACGTTCTTCTCCACCAGGACGACGTCTCGGAGTTCGGTGACGATCCGACGTACCATCACAAGCTCGACTACACCCGCGAGCACGACATGATTGTCTTCCACTTCCACGACCATTGGCACCGGCGCCGCCCGACCGACGGCATCGCCGAGGGTATGGCGCGGGAACTCGGCTGGCAAAAATACGCCGCCGCGGACAATCCCCGGCGCTTCAAGCTGGAGCCGATGTCGTTGCGCGCTCTGGCCGAGCACGTCAAGAGCCGGCTCCACGCGGCGACACTGCGGGTGGTGGGCGATCCGGATCTCCAGGTGAGCCGCGTGGCGGCGAGCTGGGGCTATTCGACCGGTCCGCGGCCCGACAAGATGCTGGCAGAGCCGGACGTCGATGTGGTGATGATGGGCGAGACGCGCGAGTGGGAGACGGTCGAGTACGCGCAGGACATCATCTCCTCGGGGAAGAAGAAGGCGCTCATCGTGATCGGCCACGTCGCCTCCGAGCAGGCCGGCATGAAGCTATGCGCCGAGTGGTTGCGGGGCTTTGTCACCGAGGTGCCGGTCGAATTCATCGTGACGCCGGAGCCGTTCTGGAGCCCCGGCCGCGAAGCTTGAGACGGCCGGCGGAAGAGATCGAAGCAGGCCGCCGCGGACGTCCGGAATCGGCGTCGCCGGGGCGGCCGAGGAACTCGGAGTTCAAGTGTAAGCAGGGGGAATGCCGCCAGAAGGTATGCAGGTGGTTTTCTCCCAAGCTATCATCTGATAGCATCTTAAGGTTCTAGAGAGGCCATGAAGGTGTGACAAAATGCCCAGGGACAGTCCACGACGCCTTGGGAAGTCTCGAACAAGGTTGAGGCGCGGCGGGACAGTCCCGGATTTTCTCGCACCTTCCGAAGAGCCTAGGGAGGCCCATGAGCGCTGCTGCCAATACTTTATCCCGCACGTTGAGGTTCTACGAAGCCTCGATCGGCAAGAAGGTGGTGATGGCCGTCACCGGTTCCATCCTCTTCTTGTACGTGATCGGGCACCTGCTGGGGAATCTGCAAATTTACATCAGTCCGGAACGGCTCAATAGCTATGGCGCGTTTCTCCATAGTCTGGGGCCCGCGCTGTGGGCGGTCCGCGCGTTCCTGCTGTTGATGGTGGTGCTGCACCTGGTGTCGGCGACGCAGCTCTGGTTGATGAACCGGCGCGCCCGTCCGACCCGTTACGTAAAGACGAGCTGGGTGAATGCCTCGTTCGCCTCGCGGACGATGGTGGTGAGCGGGCCGATTCTGGCGGGCTTCATCATCTATCACGTCCTGCAGCTCACCAGCGGTCAGGCGATGCCGGGCGGGCTGGCCTACGACGAACACGGGCACATGCTGGTGTACACGAACGTCGTCAACGCCTTCAGCCACGTGCCCATCGCGCTGGTCTACATCGTGTCGATGATCGTGCTGGGCTATCACCTCTCGCACGGCGTCTGGAGCATGTTCCAGTCGCTCGGGATCAACCATCCGCGCTACATGCCCTGGATCAAGCACATCGCGTTTTGGATCACCGTGGCCATTGTCGTGGGAGACGTCTCGATTCCGGTCTCCGTGATGACGGGGATCATCCGCTAGTCGGGAGATTGATATGAGCCTAGATGCAAGAATACCGTCCGGCCCCATCGAGAAAGCTTGGGAGAAGTGCCGGTTCGACATGAAGCTGGTCAATCCGGCGAATAAGCGGAAGTTCGAGATCATCGTCGTGGGCTCCGGCCTGGCGGGCGGCGCGGCGGCGGCCACCCTGGCCGAGCTCGGCTACAACGTCAAGTGCTTCTGCTACCAGGACAGTCCGCGGCGCGCGCACTCCATCGCCGCGCAGGGCGGCATTAACTCCGCCAAGAACTACCAGAACGACGGCGACAGCATCTTCCGGCTGTTCTACGACACGGTCAAGGGCGGCGACTTCCGGTCCCGCGAGGCGAACGTCTATCGCCTGGCCGAGGTCAGCCTGAACATCATCGACCAGTGCGTGGCGCAGGGCGTGCCGTTCGCGCGGGAGTACGGCGGGACGCTGGCCAACCGGTCGTTCGGCGGGGCGCAGGTCTCGCGTACCTTCTACGCGCGCGGCCAGACCGGGCAGCAGTTGCTGCTCGGCGCCTACCAGGCCCTGCAGCGCCAGATCGGACGCGGGCAGGTCAAGATGCACTCGCGCCACGAGATGCTCGACCTGATCGTGATCAACGGCCGCGCGCGCGGCATCATCGCCCGCAACATGATCACGGGCAAGGTGGAGGCCCACCTGGCGCACGCCGTCCTCCTCGCCACCGGGGGCTATGGCAACGTCTTTTATCTGTCGACCAACGCCAAGGGGTGCAACGGAACGGCCATCTGGCGTGCCTACAAGCGCGGCGCCTATTTCGCCAATCCCTGCTACACGCAGATCCATCCGACGTGCATTCCGGTGTCGGGCGAGTACCAGTCGAAGCTGACGCTGATGAGCGAGTCGCTGCGCAACGACGGTCGGATCTGGGTGTCGAAGAAGGTCGGCGACAAGCGTCCGCCGGGACAGATCCCGGAGAACGAGCGCGACTACTACCTGGAGCGCATCTACCCGAGCTTCGGCAACCTCGCGCCGCGCGACGTCTCCTCCCGCGCGGCCAAGCGCATGTGCGACGAGGGCCGCGGCGTCGGCGAGACGGGACTTGGTGTCTACCTCGACTTCGCCGACGCGATCGGCCGGCTGGGGAAGAAGACCATCGAGGAGCGCTACGGCAACCTGTTCGAGATGTACGAGCGGATCACCGGTGAAGATCCCTACACCGTTCCGATGCGCATCTACCCGGCGGTCCACTATACGATGGGCGGCCTTTGGGTGGACTACAAGCTGCAGAGCTCGATTCCCGGCCTGTTCATCGGCGGCGAGGCGAACTTCTCCGACCACGGCGCCAACCGGCTCGGCGCCAGCGCCCTGATGCAAGGGCTCGCCGACGGCTACTTCGTCCTGCCGTACACGATCGGCGACTACCTGGGCAGCGCGCATCCGGAGAGGGATGACGTCAGCTCGGCATCGCCCGAGGTTACCGAGGCGATCGATAGCGTGAACGGCATCACCAAGCGGCTGCTCGACATCAAGGGCAAGTATTCGCCGGACCACTTCCACCGCGAACTCGGCAAGATCATGTGGGATGGCTGCGGCATGGCCCGGAACGAGGCCGGCCTCAAGAAGGCGCTCGGGGCGATCCCGGAGCTGCGGGAGCGCTTCTGGAAGGAGCTGCGGGTGCCCGGCGAGAACGGGATGCTCAACCAGTCGCTCGAGAAGGCGGGGCGTATTGCGGACTTCCTCGAGCTGGGCGAGCTGATGTGCCTGGACGCGCTGGAGCGGGACGAGTCCTGCGGCGGGCACTTCCGCGAGGAGCACCAGACCGAGGACGGCGAGGCCGTGCGCGACGACGAGAACTACTCTCACGTAGCGGCGTGGGAGCACACGGGCGCCGTCGTCGGCGCCCAAACTGCATAAGGAACCGCTCGAGTTCGAGTACGTGAAGCCTTCGGTGCGGAGTTACAAGTAATGCGGATCATCCTACACATCTGGCGACAGAAGAACCAGGACTCGGCCGGCAAGATGGTGCGGTACGAGGTTCCGGACGTCAACGAGCACATGTCGTTTCTCGAGATGCTCGACGTGTTGAACGAGCGCCTGATCGAGGAGGGCGACGACCCGGTCACCTTCGATCACGATTGCCGCGAGGGCATCTGCGGCGCCTGCGGCTTCATGATCAACGGCATGGCCCACGGTCCGGAGCGCGGCACGACGGTGTGCCAGCTCCACATGCGCCACTTCAAGGACGGCGACGAGCTGTACCTGGAGCCGTGGCGGGCGAAGGCCTTCCCGGTGGTCAAGGATCTGCTGGTCGACCGCGGCGCCTTCGACCGGATCATCTCCGCCGGCGGCTTCGTCAGCGTCTCGACCGGCTCGGCGCCGGACGGCAACGCCATCCCGATCCGCAAGGAGAACGCCGAGCTGGCCATGGACGCCGCCGCCTGCATCGGCTGTGGCGCCTGCGTGGCCGCGTGCCCGAACGCGTCGGCGATGCTGTTCACCGGCGCCAAGCTCTCGCACCTGAACCTGCTGCCGCAGGGCCACCCGGAGCGCGACGAGCGCGCCCTCGGGATGGTCGCTCAGATGAAGGCCGAGGACTTTGGCGCCTGCACCAACGTCACCGAGTGCGAAGCCGTGTGCCCGAAGAACATCACGATCGAAAACATCGCCCGCATGTTCCGCGCGTACATGAAGGCGAGTGTCACGAAGCGGTCGGCGTAGGGGATTTTTCACCGCGAAAGCGCAGAGATTCAGGGCTGACTATTTTCGTGTGTGACACGAAAATAGTCAGCGCCTGCGATTCTTTCGTTGTCACTGAAAAGCCAGACTGAATCCGGGTGCGTCGCCTTCCGTTTCTTTGCGCCCCCCACAGTTGCCCGGACGCGGCGGTCGGGGTGGGATGCCCCGGTGGTCCGTCTCGTCCCGAAACTGTCTACCGCTGCCGGTTGGCCCTCAGCTAGGCGGCCGCGGCGGCCGCAGCTCGCTTCCGCGCCACCGGTCATAGACCTCACCACTCACCCGCAGCCGGTGCAGAGTAACACCGCCAGCTTACGCGCCACCGCCACCACCGCTCGCTTCTGGGCATTCTTGCCGCCCCCCTCGGCCAGCCGCAGCCCCCAACGCCGGAGGCAACAATCCTCGCCAAACGGCCCCAGGAAGAGTGCGTTTTTCAATGGGAGCGTATCGCATCCCGCTTCGGAGACCGGCCTTCTGATTCGATCTCTGCGGTGAGCCCAATCTCAGCCTTCCGGTGCGACACTGTAGGGAATGGAAGAACGGTACCTCATCGGGCTGGCGGCCATCCTGGTAACAGGGTTGGCGGCGCGGTGGGTGGCTTGGAAGCTGCACCTGCCGTCGATCCTCCTGCTGCTTGTCTGCGGCATCACCGCCGGACCGCTGACCGGCTGGCTCAATCCGGATGAGTTGTTCGGCCCCGTGCTAATGCCGCTGGTCTCGCTCTCGGTGGGCGTCATCCTGTTCGAGGGGGGACTCAGCCTCAATATCCGGGAGCTTCGGAAGATCGGCGGGGTCGTGACTCGCCTCCTCACGCTCGGGGCTCTCGTCACCTGGGTGCTCGCCGCTCTGGGCGCGTACCTGATCCTGCGCCTGGATCTGGCGCTGTCGCTGTTGATCGGCGCCATCCTGGTGGTCAGCGGCCCGACGGTCGTGATCCCGCTGCTCGAGCACGTCCGGCCGAAGGGGCAGGTCAGCACCATCATTCGTTGGGAAGGGATCCTCAACGATCCCATCGGTGCGCTGCTGGCGGTCGTCGTCTATGAGGCGATTATGGCCGGCGGCCTGGAGGGGCACGCCGGACACGGCGGACGGCAGTTCCTGGCTTCGTTGGGAGTAGGGGCGCTGGTGGGCATCCTGGGGGCGGCGCTGCTCATCGTTCTCTTCCGCTACTACCTGCTGCCGGACTACCTGCAGAACCCGTTCTCGCTGTCGCTCGTCGTGGCCGTCTTCACCGTATCGAACCACTTCCAGTCGGAGTCCGGCCTGCTGGCGACGACGGTGATGGGGGTTGTACTGGCGAACCAGCATTTCGTCGTCATGCGGCACATCGTCGAATTCAAGGAAAACCTGCGGGTGCTCGTCATCTCGACCCTGTTCATCCTGCTGGGGGCGCGGCTGACAACGACCGACCTGAGCTACATCGACTGGCGGGCGTGGGCCTTCCTCGGCGCCCTGATCCTCATCGTCCGGCCGGCAGCCGTCTGGGTCTCGGCGGCGGGCAGCAAGCTCACCGGGGCCGAACGCGACTTCATCGCCTGGATGGCGCCGCGCGGCATCGTGGCCGCGGCCGTTACGTCGATCTTCGCCGAGCGGCTGAGCAACGCCGGCGTGGCCGGGGCCGAGAAGCTGGTGCCAGTCGTTTTCCTGGTGATCATCGGGACGGTGACGCTCTACGGCTTGACGGCCTTCCCGCTCGCGCGGCGGATGGGCCTGGCCGAGGGAGAGCCCCAGGGCGTGCTGTTCGTGGGCGCGCATTCCTGGGCTCGCGAGATGGCGGACTTCCTGAAGCAGGACGGTTTTCAGGTCGTGCTGGCCGATAGCAACTGGAACGAAGTGGCCCAGGCCAGTCTTAAGGGACTAACCGTCCACTACGGCGGCATCCTCTCCGAACACGTGCTCGAGCGCGTGAACTTGTACGGCATCGGCCGCCTGGTGGCGATGACATCGAACGACGAAGCGAATTCGCTCGCCACACTGCACTTCGCCGGGATCTTCGGACGCAAGGAGGTCTACCAGCTTCGGCCTTACGGCCAGGGGAAGGAAGCGAGCCGCAGGCTGGTGTCGCCGATGCACCTGAGCGGCCGGTTCCTGTTCGGCGAGGGGGTCACCTATGAGGAGATCTCGCAGCGGTTCCGTTCCGGAGCGAAGCTCAAACGGTCGAAGATGACCGAGCAGTTCGACTGGAAAGCGTGGCGGGAGCGATACGGTGAATCGGCCCTGCCCTTGTTTGTGGTTCGCCCGGGCAAGGACGACAAAAAGCATCTGTACATCGCGACCGCGGACCGCAAGCTCAGGCCGCGCGTGGGCGATACGTTGATCAGCCTGGCGGACCTTGTTCCCGAACCGCCTCGCGAGGCCCTCCGCGAGGAGAAGCAGTCTCGGACAGCTTGAGCTTGTGCTTGCGGGGGATGTTCCGTGCGCACCCTCGAGAGCTGGGCAGACTCCGCTCCCTTCGGTCACGGCACGCACTGAGCGTTCGGCCGGCTGCGAGCCGTGTTGGCACTTCTGCCAACACCGCGCCTCGGACCGCATGGGGAGAGTGGGTTCGTTCAAGAGTTCGCTGGGCGCCAGCCGGATATGGGGAGGAGGTTGGTTTCAGTTGCGGATGAGTCCGGAGATGGTCCGAAGCGGCAGATTCGGGCGACGTCCGGGCGTTCAGACGAGTGTGAACGCGGCCGGCACGAGTGCCCGCGCCACATCTCCGGGGCCCACGAGCGGGCAACTTATGGGAACCCTCGGGCAAGTCGCCTGTTATAATCCTGACTAAGACAGTCAATTCGGATTGCGAGGTCTCAATGTCAATATCCCGCCGTCGTTTCTTCAATTACGCAGCCGGAACCCTGGCCGGAGCCGCTGGAGCCGCGCGGGCCGGACAGAATGAAGCGCAGCCGCCGGCCGGGGCGCCGTCGGGTCCACCGATGCAGTTCGATCCCGAGCCCTGGGTCAAACAGCCCCAGCCGTTTGCGTACCGGACGAACCGGTCAACGGTGTCGCTGGTGAAGGGCGAGAGCCGGCGGCAGAACATGCACGATGCGCTGGCGGCGATCGACGATCAGATCCTGCCCGTCCTCAAGACGAAGAAGTACGTCGTTCTGAAGCCGAACTGCGTCAGCAACCGGCCGCTCGGATCCTCCAATCCGGAAGCGTTGATGGGCATCATCGACTACCTCGCACCCCGGTTCAAGGGACCGATCGTGATCGCCGAGTCGAGCGCCCGCACGACGCCGGTGATCTACGAAACGCTCCGGTACCAGCAGGTCCCCGATGAGTTCCGCGACCGCGACATCAGCCTTGTCGATCTCAACCAGGAGGCGAAGTACGAGCTGGTCAATGTCTTTGACTACCACATGCGGCTCCTTCCGGTCCGATTGGCGGGGCGGCTGTTCGACCCCGACGCCTACATCATCTGCTCGGCGATCCTGAAGACGCACAACGCCGCACTGGTGACCCTCTCGGTGAAGAACATGGTGCTCGGCGCACCGCTCATGTCGGCCCCTGGAGAAACACCCTTCTGGAACGACAAGCGCAAGTACCATGTCGGCGTCCGGGTGATGCAGGGCAATATGATGCTCACCGCCCAAAAGCTGCTCCCCAATTTCGGCGTGGCGGTGATTGACGGCTTTGAAGGAATGGAAGGCAACGGTCCGCACTCCGGCACGCCGGTGTCGCACAAGATCGCCATGGCCTCGACCGACTTCATTGCCGCCGACCGCGTGGGTGTCGAGGCGATGGGCGTCGACCCCGGCTGGGTGGGCCACCTCGTCTACAGCTACCAGGCTGGCCTCGGTCAGTACGACCTGAACAAGATTGACATCCGCGGCGAGAATGTCGCCGATGTGCAGATTCCGTACCTGTTGCACCGCGACGCCGACCAGCAGCGGATCTGGATGCAGGACATGGAAGACTTGCCGCCGCGGCTCGGATAGCTCGGCCGAGGAGGACTCAGAGCGCGGAGTAGTTGGGCCCCGGCGCGACTCCTGCGCGGGTCGAGACTATCTTATGGCCAACCGTTGGAGCGCCGGGCGGTGCAGCAGACTCTGATCCGCTCCGATGATGACGACGCCCGGTATGTCGCCGTGGTGCACCACCAAACCTGCTGGCGTGGCTTCACCAGGTAGCTGAAACGGCAAGACAACCTCGAAAGACTCACCGGGCCCGAGTCGATCGGAAAGCACTCGGGCCGGTCCTGTTCCGCGAGCCAGGGCGGCGGCGCAGGGCTGGTAACGCTTCCCCTGCTGATCTTCCAACTCCGCTCGCGCGTCCGGTGCGCGCTGGCGGACCCGCTTGGCCTCGCTCGAAACCTCAATCGTCACCAGCCAACTGCGACTGTTCCGATCCCCCCCGCATGGATCATCCGCCGAGCCGTCGGCCACTTGTGCGTCGATTGCCGCAACGCACCACTCGTCGAAGCACCGGCGTTCCCCCGGAGAATAGAACTTGCGTGGGATGGCAAGGGCAACGCAGACCAGAGCCACGGCATAGAGCGCAACGAATCCGCCGAGAAGCCGGCCCAAGCGGCCCGTGGTCTTCCATCGCCGCCGGAGGGCGGAGCCCACAATGCCTACGGTTAAGACCAGGACGACCAGAACGGCCGCGATGAAGAACAAGTCCGAGATTGTCATCGCCACCTCCTATTTGAAGTACTTTATGACAACAATTACATTTTTGTCAAGACTATTTTCAATGGTAGCCGGTGGCAGAGGAAGGCAGCGCGGGACGTCCAGCGGGGAATACTATCTGGCTTGATCACGTGCAGAGTTGAGACATGGCTTCAGACCGGTTTCTGACGCCTTGGGATTGACGGAAGCGCCCCATGCCGCTTAGTTTTTACCTCAATCGGGCAACGGTTCGAAGACGCCTTTTTCTCTGTTCTTGCGCACGCGGTCATGCAGGAAGTAGCGGCCGTTCATCGCGACATAGACGCCGGGCGGCAAGGCTTGCACAAAGGCCAGCGCACTGCCCAGGTTGAACAAGCCGTCCGAGGAGCCGAACTTGTAGGGAATCATCGCACCGGTCAGGACGATCGTCTTGCCCTCGACCACCGCCGCCAGATAGCGGGCCGTCTCGACCATCGTGTCGGTGCCGTGCGTGATGACGAGGCGCGAGGCCGAGGCGCGGCGGCAATGATCGGCGATGATCGCCCGGTCGTCGTCGCTCATCTCGAGCGAGTCGATCATCATGAGCGTCCGGTACTCGACGGCCAGCCGGCAACGGCCGAGCTCGAGCATCTCGGGCAGGTGTGAGTTGCGGAAATAGAGCGTGCCGTTGCGCTCGTCGTACTCTTTGTCGAACGTGCCGCCGGTGATGAGGATACGGATCTTCTCGTCGGGCATCGGTGCTCGGTATGAGCATGGCACGCCGGACAAGGGAAAGGCAAAGCCTCTGGAGGCGAGTCCGAGCGGACGGCTACTTGATGCCCACGACCATCGATTCGGGGCCGTGGAGATGCTCGACGCGGGTCTCGCGGAAGCCGGCCTCTTTGAGCCACTGACAGCAGTCGGCGCCGGTGTAGTCGAAGCCGCCGGGTGTCTCGATGAGCATGTTGAGACTCATCAGCAGGCCGAAGGCGTTCCGGGAACGATCGTCGTCAATAATGCTGTCGTAGGCGAGGAAGGCTCCTCCTCGGGGCAGCGCTTTGTGGGCGCGGCTGATGAGCGCCTTCTTCTGCTCGAGGTCCCAGTCGTGCAGGATGTGGCCCATCATGAGGACGTCGGCTTGCGGCAGGTCGTGGGCAAAGAAGTCGCCGGGAGCAAAGTCGACGCGCGAACTGAGTCCGTTGATGGCCACGTAGTCCTTGAAGATCGGACCAACGGGAGGCAGGTCGAAGCCGGTGCCGTGGACGTGATCGTGCGCGAGGGCTACCTGTACGATCAAGTCCCCCTGGGCGGCGCCGATGTCCACCGCGGATTGGTACTTCTGCCAGGGAAACTTCGTGGCGATGGCGATATTCGACTTCCGGCTAATCCCGGTCATCGCGGTCAGGAAACCACGGAGCCGTTCGGGATCCGAGTACAGGACACCAAAGGGGTCCGACTCACCGTGTTTGGCCTCATTCTGTGGCTCGCCGGACCGCAGGGCTTCGGTCAGATGGCCCCAGAACGGATAGAGCCGCGCATTCGCCATCTCGAGCATGCCGCCGACATAGGATGGTTTGTTGCGGTCCATGAACGTGTCGGTGGTCGGCGTGTTGGCATAGCGGCCGTCGCTGCGCTCGAGGAACCCGAGCGCGACGAGCGCGTCGAGGAAGTCCTTGGATGACCGCGGATGTAGAGTCAGGTCGCGCTCGAGTGAGGCGAGGTCGCGCGGTCCGCCGGCCAGTTCCGTAAACAGGCCGATCTCGGCGGCGCTCAGGAGTGTTTTCGAAGCCCAGAATCCAAGGCCGACGTTCAGAAGCTCGTCGATTGTACGATAGTTGCCCATTTCCCCTCCGAAACCCAGAAAGATGTCGCTGAATCCAGTATGACAGGGCGGTCAGATAAGCGGTCAGCGCACAGCGCCCGGTGCGGGACCGGGCGATCCGAGAGCCTCTGAATGCCCCCGCGCCGAGGCTGCGTTGTGCGTCCTACGTCGCCGCCAGCTGATCGCTGCTTGCTGATCGCTACTGTTTCGCGCCGCAGAAGAAATCGAGCGCCTGGTCGATGTACTTTTTCAGCTCGCGCCGCGAAACGATGGCGTCGAGGAAACCGTGGTCGAGCAGGAACTCGCTGCGCTGGAATCCGTCGGGCAGCTTCTGGCGAATGGTCTGTTCGATGACGCGCGGGCCGGCGAAGCCGATCAGGGCGCCCGGTTCGGCGATGTTGATGTCGCCGAGCATGGCGAAGCTGGCCGTTACGCCGCCGGTGGTCGGGTCGGTGAGCACGCTGATGTAGGGGATGCGGGCCTCGTCGAGCTTCATGAGGCCGGCGGAGATCTTGGCCATCTGCATCAGGCTGACGGCGCCTTCCTGCATGCGCGCCCCGCCGGACGCGGAGACGATCACCAGCGGGATGTGCTTTGCGAGCGACCGGTCGATGGCGCGGGCGATTGTCTCGCCGACCACGCAGCCCATGCTGCCGCCGATGAAGCGCAGCTCCAGGATGCAGAGGCTGAACCGGGCGGCCTTCGAGCGTGCCCGAGTCGCAGAGATGATCGCATCGGGCAGCTGCGTTCTGGTCCTGCATGGCGGCCAGTCGCTGCTTGTAGGGCTTGGCGTCGGTGAATTCGAGCGGGTCGGAGGAGCGGAGGTCGCTGATCGTGCTCCTCCCACCCGGCGTCGAGCAGGAGCTCGAGCCGCGCCCGGGAGCTGACCTTGAAGTGATGACTCACACTTGGGACAGACTTCCAGGTTCTCCTCAAGCGTCTTGCGCCACAGGATCTGGCCGCAACCGGGGCACTTCTGCCACAGACCCTCGGTTTTGACGGTCTTCTCGCCCTGCTGTTCGGCCACACTCGGCTTTTTGCGGGTAAACCAAGCCATGTTGATGTGCTACTGGGGTCCTCGATATACGGTATCACGGCGGCTGGTGCGGCCGGTCCGTGGCTCCCGGCTTCCGCAATCCGGATTCAGTAGTCAATTGTCAGCGCACAGCGCCCGGCGCGGCGCCGGGCGACCATGGAAACCACTGACTTTACTCGCGCGGGGGGTGCGTTGTGCGTGGTTAGTGGAGAGCCCTCAGCCCGGTCGTGAGGGAGGGCCGCCGGATGTGTCACCAGTTGGTGATGGAACCGTCCGGCCGACGATTGAGCGGAATCGGAGCACTGTTTTCGGTGATTTCCGAGGTGAGCTCCAATTTGGCGGCATCGAACTCCACCCCGAGTCCCGGACGCTGGTTCGGCCACAGCCTGCCATCGTGGAAATCGAACTTCGTCGGCAGGTGAGGGATGTCCCAGCTTCCATCGCCGCGCATCTCCATGAGCGCCGGACCCGGGAAGACACCCAGCGTATGGGCCAGGGCGGCAATGGCTACCGCTCCAGTGAAGTGCGGGACCATGCCGACGTAGTGGGTCTCACAAAGAGCGGCGAGCTTCATGAATTCCGTAATGCCGCCACAGTTCGGGATGGTAACGCGAGCGTAGTCGATCAGGTGCTGCTCGATCAGCTCGTTGATCTCCCACCGGTCGCCGAAGTGCTCGCCGACGGCGATCGGCACGTTCACCTTTTCCCGGACTTCGCGGTAGAGACCCTTGTTTTCGGATCGCACCAGGTCCTCGCAGAAGAGAGGCTCCAGGGGCTCGATCAGGGTGCTTAGGCGGACGGCGTCGGGCAAGTCAAGGCGCGTGTGGTAGTCGATCATCCAGTCGCCATTGACGCCGACCCCCTCGCGGATCTCCTTGCATCGCTCATGGGTCTCGCGCACCATCTGGTTCGCGATGAACGGCTTTCCCTCTCCGGGGTCGGCAACGCTGGTGCGAAATCCGCGAAAGCCCGCCTGGATGCAGGCATGGGCTGTCTCCCGGAGCGAGCCTTGCGAGGGGTAGCCGGTGGAATAGCACTCGATGTAGTCTCGCGAAAGCCCGCCGAGGAGCTCGTGGATGGGGACGTCGAGCGCCTTCCCCTTGATGTCCCAGAGCGCCATGTCGAGAGCGCCCTGGGCGTGGATCTTCTCCCGGCCGGGCGGGTAGAAATAGTGCCGGTACATGAGTTGCCAGAGGTTCTCGATCCGATTCGGGGATTCCCCGATGATCAATCCGGCGCATTGCTCCACGGTGTCGCGGGAACCGCCTTCACCGATGCCCGTGATGCCCGCGTCGGTCTCCACCGTCACCATGTGGAAGCTCTGATTGAAGATGGGCCGGGTGTCGGGAAACTCATAGAAGCGGACCCGGGTGATCTTCATTTTGGACAGCGCGGCGTGGGCCTTCGCGAGGAGCGAGCCACCCAGGAGCGCAGTCTTGATCCAGCTTCTTCGTGTCAGCATGACGGGGCTATCATACACCGACATGTTCTACGGGAGGCAGTGTTTGTTGGGGATGGGGGAGACGCCCGGCTATAGGATCCGCTCTGCTCGCGTGGGTGCCCATTGAATATCAACGAGATACGGGCGCGGCGGGAAGATCGCATTCGGAAGTCCCGTTGCGGGGGACACTGCTGCGGGAAGTTCAGGGTCGATTACGCGAAAGTAACCCGCAATGTCCCCGGCGGGACGGGTCACGATGTTCGGGAGCCTATCGGCCGATCCGCCCTGGCCGCGGAGTCTCTCCCTGTTCCACCCGGGTCCCCGCGGGGGCCCGGCCGAAGCTCGCCTTCAATGGGTTTACCAAGGCTAGGGGCGCATCACCGCAGATGTTCTGAGAAGAAGTCGAGTGTCCGCTGCCAGGCGAGCTTGGCGGCCGGCTCGTCGTACCGCGGAGTCGTGTCGTTGTGGAAGCCGTGGTTGACGCCGTCGTACATGTACATCACATACGACTTGCCGTTGGCTTTGAGCGCTTCCTCGTAGGCGGGCCAGCCGGCGTCGATCCGCTGGTCCAGGCCAGCGTAGTGCAGCATCAGCGGCGCGTTGATCTTCGGAACGTCCTCGGCCGTGGGCTGGGATCCATAGAACGGCACCGCCGCGGCGAGGTCCGGCACGCGGACGGCCAGCATGTTCGCGATGCCCCCGCCGTAGCAGAAGCCGACGCATCCCACCTTGCCGGTGCAATCGTCGCGATGCTGCAGGTAATGGACCGCCGCGACGAAATCCTCCCGGAGCTTGGCCCCGTCGAGCTGCGATTGCAGGCGCCGGCCCTCGTCGTCGGTACCCGGGTAGCCACCCACCGGACTGAGTCCGTCCGGCGCCAACGCCAGGTATCCGGCCGCGCCCACGCGCCGCGCCACGTCTTCAATGTACGGGTTGAGTCCGCGGTTCTCGTGGATCACCACGACACCGGGCAGCTTGCCCGACGCGCCCGCCGGCCGGACAAAGTACGCCTTGATCGAGCCGTAGCCCTGGGGTGAGGAATACTCGATGCGCTCGGCCTGGATCCGGCCGTCGTTCTCCGGTACCTGCTGCGCCCACGCGTAGTTGGGACTCAGGCTGGCCAGCAGCGCCGCCGCTGTCGTCCCCGCGCCCGCGGCGATCGGCGCGGCCCGCTCCAGGAAGTCCCGCCGGTTGATGCCGCCATGGACATATTGGTCGAACAGCTTCAAGACCTGGGGATGGAAATCGCTAGCTTTCCCTCGTGTCATTGCACCACCTCTGATGTCGTTGGAAATCGTTACCGCGGGCCCCCTCGAACCCTTGCTTATACGAGCAATTGTTGCCCTCGAGAGACATGGGCCGTAAGTCTCTGTGCTATCAGCGACCTACGTTCTTTGTCGTTCGATTGTGGCGGATGTCCGCCGTGGCGGTTCCCAGTCCGGTCGCCCCGCAATCGGTTAGACGCACGAGGGTTGCCGAACGTCGCGCCTGATCGCGCACCGGTCTGTCGGGGCGAATGGGAAGTGGGCCCTATTTCGTATAGCGGTGCAAGGTGCAGAGATCGCTGGCGTAGACCTGGGTAAGGCCGGGGGTCTGGCGGATCAGGTCGCGGGCGGTGGGACGAAGGTTCTCCGGCATGTCGCCGATGAAATCGCTCTCGCAGACCAGCGCGTAGTGGAGTTTGTGGCGGCGGAGGAATTGATCGAACTCCCGGAAGGGCTCCAGGAATTCATCGGGACGGTTCAGGTAGACGGCGCGCGTGGGGAGCGACACTTTTATCGCCTGGCGTCCGGTGTCGAGGTGGAGGATGGCATCGTCGTAGGCATAGATGGCGGCGTTGTCGGGCACATGATCGGCGATCCACGCGTTCACTTTCTCCCGGTCGGTCTTGACTGTCCGGACCTGATCGAAAATCGCCGGAAACCCGAAGAGGTCGGTGTCGAGGTGGTGTTTCAGGGCGATTGGCGCCGCCGCCACGATGGCCGCGCCGATCGTGCCTGCCAGTATGCGTTCTCCGAGCGCCGGTTTCCTAAACGTCTTGACGAGCACTCGGGCCAGGTTTCGCAGTTCGCCGTAGATGCCCGCGAGTATGAGCGGAGCCACCGGGAACAGAAAGCGCACGGTTGTCGGAAAGTGCCAGATCAGGAAGATCGCCCCGGTCGCCAAAGCATAGAGATGGTAGGCGTCAAGACCGCGGCGCCGGGCGAGGCGAACGATTCCGGCGATGGCGAGGACGGCCAGAATCCGGGCGCCCATCGCGCCCAGCGGGTTCTCGCTCATGCCTCGATACACCAGATCACCGACCGCGGCGGCGAGGTACCAGGCGTTGTGCCAGATGAAAATCGGCTGGTGTCCCCCGGCGATCATTCGGAGGTGATAGTTGATGTAACTCGTGTAGTAGGTGAGGGTGAGGTCCGTCGTCTGAATCGTGTGTGTCCGCACCCAGACGGTCCACGCCACCATTACTGGTAGAAACACAGCCGCGAAGACCACGGCCGGACGCAGGCGGCGCCGCCACAGCAACCACAGCGGGACCGCGCCCGCCAGGGGCATCGCGACGGTTTTCACGAGGTAGCCGGCCGCGGCCAGCGCACCGCCGAGAGCGGCCCGCCAAGTCGGCGTGAGGCGCCGACCGCCGTCCTGGCCGATCTCCCGGTCCTCTCCGCAGCGGCCCACCAGAACCAGGCACCACAAGACGACTGCCGCGCCCAGCAGGTCCGACATGGGCGCCGTGCCGTGAAAGACGACGTCGGGGTGCAGGCCCAGGAACGCCGTGATCAGAAGCGCTTCCGTCCGGCTCAGACCGAGACGGAGCTGTACTGACGAACGATCCGGCGAGAAAGGCGACCAGCGTGAACCACGTGAGCACCGCGGCGGCCGTCAGCGCGGGCGCCAGATTGCCGAACGCGAGCCAGGTGAGCGAGAGAAGGGCCGAGTAGAGCGGCGGGTACTTGGTCTGATACGGAGCTCCGGGCAGGTGGGCGTTCCGGTAGCCCTGCCCGTCAGCGAGCGCGTGGGCCGAAGCCATGTAGACGGCGGCATCCGGCAGGAAGTAGAGATGCGGAACGTCCGGGTAGCGCCAAAGCAGTTGGCCGGACACGCCCAGGACGATCGCCACCAGCAACACCACGGCGGCCGGACGCAGCCAGCGGGGGGAGCGGGATATGCGGGCGGCCGGCAACGGTTCCGGGACGGCAGCGGGTGGCTCGGCGGACACTGCGGGCAATGGCATCGTCTTTCCGTAAATCGGACGATTCGGGCGGGGGCTTTAAGCTGCAGCTGATGCCGGGGTCCATTGGGGCCCCCATCCGGGGGTCATCGGGGATACGGGTGGCCCCGCAGGGTGGTGAAGGCGCGGTAGATCTGTTCGGCCAGCATCGCCCGGGCCAGCTCGTGCGGGAACGTCATGCGCGAAAGAGAGATGCGGCGGTGGGCACGCCCCGCCCAGCCCTCGGGCAACCCGTCGGCGCCGCCTACGAGGAAGATCAGGTCCCGGCCCTCGTTTTCGGCCCGCTCAACCAGTTGGACGAAGGCGGCCGTGTCCATCTGCTCTCCCGCAGGATCGAGCGCGACCACTTCGGCGGCCGGGTGCCGGGCCCAGGGGTCGAAGCGGCCCGGGTGGATCTCGCGCATCTCGCATCGCGCGTATCGCGTCGAGCGCTTGATGAATTCCGCCGCGATCGCGTTGGCGTGCGCGTCGCGGGGCTTGCCGACGAAATAGAGCAAGGTTTTCATCGGGATTCCCCGTCATGTCCAGCCGATTTTCGTTGACTTCCACCGGGGGGCGGGTCTACACAGAGAATAGGAGGGTAGGCCATGCTATCTCCCAAGTTTATCGAGATGATCGAGTCTCACTCCGGTCAGATCGCGGCCAAAGTACTCGCCGAAGTCCGTCGCGACCCCAAAACAACACACCTTTCGCAGCTTCCCCGGGCCGAGCTTGACGCTCAGTGCAGCGAGATCGTCCGCCATCTCGGACACTGGCTGGCCGACAGCCGGGAGGAGGAAGTCGCGGAGCGATTCGAGAACTACGGGCGCCTGCGCCGCCGCGAGCGGGTCCCCATCCACGAGTCCGTCCACGCGCTGCACTTGCTCAAGGCAGCCATGATCGACTTCATCCGCAATCAAGGCCTGGCCCAAACCTCGGTCGACCTCTATGCCGAGGAAGAGCTCGAACACCAGGTGGGGCTCCTGTTCGACAGCTTTGTCTACCACCTGATTCGTGGCTCGGAGGCACCTCTCTCCCAAGCCGTACACGCCGCGGGCTGACCCGGGGCGAACTTCAGTGCTCCCGCTGCGTATTCCTTCACGGATTGTTAATGTCCGCCAGCGAAGGACGTCTTCGAGATGAACGATGACAACAGGAGCACCAGCGTGCAAGCTGCCTTGGAGCTGAAACCGAACGGCCTCGCGCCGGACCGCATGGAGGAGATCTTCGAGCAGTACTACGGCTTGGTTTTCCGCGCCGCCTACCGGGTGACCGGGAACGCCGCGGACGCCGAAGACGTGCTGCAGACGGTCTTCCTGCGGGTGGTGCGGCGGGCCGATTCGGTCCGCGACGTCGCCGAGATCGAGAGCTACCTCTATCGGGCGGCCGTCAACGCGTCCCTGGACCTGCTGCGCTCGCGGCAGAAGGGACCGGGCGTGCCGTTCGAGGACGTCGAACCGGTCGCCGTATCCGATCCGACGTTATCGCCGGACCGGATGCTGGCGAGCGGCGAGATCCGGCGGTGGCTCCGGGGAGCGGTGGCCGGACTGAGCGGCATGGCCGGGGAGGTGTTCGTCCTGCGCTTCTTCGAGGGCAAGAAGAACACCGAGATCGCCAGCATCCTCGGCACGACTCCGTCGACGGTCGCGGTGACCCTACACCGGACACGGGAACGGCTGGAGCGAGAGTACAGAGCATACTTGGGAGGCGAGTCATGAGAGCGGACAAGGAGCCCAATCTGGACGATGCGATCGATGCGGTGCGTAATGAGCCGATCGATCCGGAAGCGGTAAAAGGGGCGGGAGAGCGGGTGCGGGCCCGTATCTTCAAGGAAATGGCGGGACAGGCACCGGAGGCGATTCAGGGCTGCGAGGGTTTCCGGGCGCTGTTTGCCGCCTATCGCGAGGCAACACTGCCGGAGGCGCGCAATCTGCTGGTGCGGGACCATCTGCACGAGTGCGTCGGCTGCCGGCGCGCGTTTATCGATCAGGGCAAGCCGAGCCCCGTGCCGATCCGGCGGGTGCCGCGGTTCCAGGTACCGAAGTGGGCCGTCGCGGCCGCCATCACCGTCGCCGCGGCGCTCGGTTCCTGGCAGGCATGGAACGTCTTTGGACCGCCGCCGTCGGGACCCGCGGCGACCATCGCCTCGGTGGACGGCGCGCTGTATCGCATCGGCGACGACGCGACTGAGCCCATCGCCGTTGGTGAAGAGGTATCGGCCGGCGAGATAATCCGGTCGGCGCGCAACACCCGCGCGATGCTGCGGCTGCGGGACGGCTCGGTGGTCGAGGTGCGGGAGCGGTCCGGTTTGTCGATCGCGGAGAGCCGGCGCGACGTCACCATCCGGCTGAACCGGGGCAGCGTGATCGTCGAGGCGGCGCACCGCACGTCGGGACACCTCTACGTGTCGACGCGCGACTGCCGGGTGGCGGTGACCGGGACGGTGTTCAACGTCAATGCCGGGATGAAGGGATCGCGCGTGTCGGTGGCGCAGGGCGAGGTCCATGTGGCGCAGGGGTCGCGTGAGGAAGTGCTCGGCCCGGGCGACCAGTATTCGAGCAGTCCCTACATGACGCGCGTGCCGGTGGCACAGGAGTTCGCCTGGAGCCAGAACGCCGAAAAGCATATCGCGCTGCTCCAGGAGCTATCAGCGCTCGGCAAGGAGATGGACCGCCAGGTGCGGATGCCCGAGGCGCGGTACTCGAGCCGGCTGCCCGGCTACCTGCCGGCGTCGACGGCGGTCTACGTCGCCCTGCCCAACCTGGGCGAGACGATGGCGGACGCCTGGCGGGTCTTTGAGAACCAGCTTGCCCAAAGCCCGGCGCTACGGGAGCTGTGGGAGGCGCATTCGGCCAAGCACGGCGACCGGAAGTTCGGCGACGTGGTCGACGAGCTTCGGCGGTTCTCCGCTTACGTCGGCGACGAGGTCGTGATCGCGGCGGCCATGGACGCTGATGGCAAGGCCGGCGCGCCGGTATTCCTGGCCGAGCTGCGGCAAAGCGGTCTCGCCGAGTTTGCGCAAGCCGAACTGCAGGCGCGCGGCGGGTCGCTCACCGTGTTCCATAGCGCCGCCGATATCGCCGGCGGCGGCGGCGACAAGCAACTGCTGATGTACATCACCGACAGCATGGTGGCCGTTTCACCCAACGCCGAGCCGCTACGCCAGGTGGCGCTCGCCATCGAAGGTGCGGGCGGCGGGTTCGCGTCGACCGCGTTCCATAGCCAGATCACCGAGGCCTACGCCGAGGGCGCCGGCCTGCTGGTGGGCGTGGACCTGGCCCAGCTCAAGGCCGGTGAGAAGGACGCCGAGATTCTCGGCAACGTCCGCTACCTCGTGATCGGCCAGAAGCAAGTGGACGGGGTACCGGACACGCGCGCCCTGGTCAGCTTCTCTGGCGAACGGACCGGCATCGCGTCGTGGCTGGCGCCTCCGGCGCCCATCGGAGCGCTCGACTTCGTGAGTCCATCGGCGACCATCGTGACCGCCGCCGCGATCAAGGAGCCGACGCAGGTGCTCGACGACCTGCTGACCAACGTCCCCGACTTCGCCAGCGAAGTTGCCGAGGCCGAGTCGAAGCTCGGCTTGAACGTCCGCAACGACCTGGCGCGGGCCCTGGGGGCGGAGTTCGCCTTCGCGGTGGATGGGCCGGTCTTCCCGGTACCGTCCTGGAAGCTGATCGCCGAGGTCTACGACGAGGCGACGCTCCAGCACTCGATTGCCCGCTTGGTGGAAGCCGTCAACCAGGAGGTGACCGCCCGCGGCAAGCCGGCGCCGGAACTGAGTGAACAGTTTGTCGGCGGCCGGACCTACTATCTGATCGCGATGCCGGGCCGGTCGCTGGCGGAGATCCACTACACCTTCTTCGACGGCTATCTCGTGATGGCCGCCTCGCGGGCGCTCGTCGACCAGGCGATCGCCACCCGCCAAAGCGGCGCCGGACTGGTGACGTCAGCAGAGTTCACCAAGCTGCTGCCGCTTGACGGTCACAACAACTTCTCGGCGATGTTCTACCACCACATCGGGCCGACTGTCGGACCGCTGGCGGATCTGCTGACCGACGAGCAGCGGCAGGCCGTCGCGGGACTCGACGATCTGATGGAGCCGACGCTCGTGCTGGCCCACGCCGATCGCGACCACATCCTGGCGGCGAGCCGTTCGAAGGCCTTCGGCTTCACACCGGGGAACCTGTTCGGGCTGCGGCTTCCGATGAGCCTCCATACTATATTTGGTGGCCGGCACCACCCTCCGGAGGAGGGCGCGGCGGAGTAAGAGTAGTCCGTTTCCGATTTGAGGCACGAGGGGCAGCCCGAAAAGGCTGCCCCTTAGCCAGAAGTCGGGACCCCGAGCAGGCTCGACTGAGACCCCATTCCATATCAACGACATACGGGCGGGCCGGGCAGGTCCCATTCGAAGGTCCCATCGCGGGGGACACCGCTGCGGCAGGTAGAGGGTGGGTTGCGTGAAGGGAGCCCGCAATGTCCCCGGTGGAGCGGGGACGACGGTCGGAGAGGCGGGCCAATCGGCCCGCCCCCCAATGGGGTCATCTTGTATGACATATGGGCGAGCCAGTCGCATTCGGAGGTCCCGTCGTGGGGGACACCGCTGCGGCAGGTAAAGGGTGGGTTGCGGGGAGGGTAGCCCGCAATGTCCCCGGTGAAGCGGGGACGACGGTCGGAGAGGTGGATCAATCGATCCACCGCGGGGCAATCGCTGCCCCCCCCGTCAGAGGCGGAATGAGATTCCGATGAACGGGCGGAAGTCCGGGGCGGATTGGGTGACGCCGAAGTTGCAGCCGGCATCGAGTTGCAGGTTCGGCCCCACGAGCGTAGGTCAAGCCCCCATCCACCTGCCCCTGCCAGCGGAAGCCGCGCGAGCGGCGGGCCAGGGCGTAGAACTCCGCGTAGGCGCCCAGCTTCCGGGTCAGGCTGTGTCCGACGGTGACGGAGTTCACGAACTGCGCTCTGGTGTCGCCGTCGTCGTCGGACACGAGGTCGAACTCCGTCATTACGCCGAGGCTCCAGCCGCGGCCCAGATCGAGCGCAAACGGGACGATGATGCCGCCCTCGGTCTTGCCGTTGCGGAGTCCCGACCGCGAGAGCGGCCACTTGATGAACGGCATCACGCCGAATGCCGTCCGGCCTCCTTCGTTTCCCCAGAAGTTGATCTTGAGCCGCGTCTGCAAGTCGCCGAAACCCGAGGCCTGTTCGACAATGCCACCCGCGAGATGCTCCGTTCGCGAATGAACGTACGGATCGGCGAGCATCAGAACTTCCACGTTGTTGAGGAGTCCGAGCCTCACATTGACGGGAACGATGCCCCAGGTCGTCGTGTCCTCGCGGCCGCCGTCGATGCCGCGCGCGAACTCGGCGTAGCCGAAATCGAGCTCCACCTGGAGGTGGCCGGCGTCCACGGTGTAGGGCGATTCGGTCTGGTCCGGCCGGTCCGGGGCCATGTCCCGCAGGTACTGCCGCGGGGTGGGATGAAACAGGTTGTACTGCGACTTGTCGGGAAGGGCCTGGCCCGGCGGCGGTTCCTGTGCGTTGGCGGCGACCATTACAAGCCCGGCCGCGATCGCCGGCAGCACGTGCCGGATACGCCGCCTCATGAGCGCCCTCCCGCGCAGTTCGGTCGCGCCGACGCGCTACCGGTCAGGGTCTCGCCTTTGATTTCGATAGTGGTCCCGAACATCGTCCCAGCCCCCTCTGTCTGGACCTCTGAAACGTCTCTCACGGGTGTCGGCCGAAGACCCAGTGCGAGTGACTCGAAGCGTCCGCGTCCTTGGACTTCAACCGAACGGTACTTTCCAGTGTCCTATAAACTACAGTTAACTTCTTGTATGATCTCCAGTTTATAGCATATCGGCGGACGAGGCATCTCGAGGACTCTGGGTCTGGGATCACGAGTGGGCGTTGCGTTCCCACTCCCTTCCGGTCGTGGCTCAGAGTCTGCGTGCTGCCGAGATTGAGCCGTGACTGGGAAGGGGCGGTGACGGGTCGTCTAGGCACTGGGGACACTGCTCCCTTCGGTCACGGCTCAAATCTGCAGATGGGGGGTTGCCGCGGACCGCGTCAGTCGTCTTTCACCTCTGAAACTTCCGTCAGGGCCATGGCGACTCGCGGGAGGTTCAGGATGTTCCGGTAGATCAGGTAGCGGGGCTCCCAGATGGTCGCGAACTTCGCCTTGTAGTGGCGCAAACCCTGATAGCTGAACAGGAAGTTGAACCGCTGCATGAAGGTGTGCACGGCCCGCTCCTCGATGCTAGCGTCTTCCTTTTCCTGGAAGCCCGCCATCGGCGCCATGGCCATGTTGAAGCGGGTGTAGCCTTCCGCCTTCTTGGCCAGCATCAGCTTGGTGAACACGTAGTCCATGGCGCCGGGAGGCGCGTCCGGCAGGTACCGCATCATGTCGAACGTTGCTTCTCCCTTGGCGTAGGACGGGATCTCGTTCACGAAGGCGATGATCTTCGAATCGGCGTCCAGGGCCGCGCCGATCGGAGTGTGGCGGACGTAGTCGCGGTCGAAGGTTCCCACGGCGAAGGTCCGTTCGCGACGTCCGGGAATGGTGAGCCAGCCGTCGGATACAACCTCGATCTGATCCAGCACGTCGTCGCTGAGCGGGGGGTCGAAGCGCTCGAACCTCACCCCGGCACGGTTCTCCATCTGGGTCACCTTGGTGCGCAGGTTCTTGTGCTTCTTGCCTTCGAGCTTGAACTCGGTCAGATCGACGACAGCGTCATCGCCGATCTTGAGACGCCGGAAGCCGAGCCTCTTGTACAGCGGCACCAGGTCGGGCAGTGTTTGGTGGAAGGCCACGCGCCAGTCATTACGGTCGCAGAACTCGCTGAACCGGCGGATGATCTCTTCCATCTCATCCTCGGGACCGACCGGGTCCCCCAGCGCGATCGCGTATCCGGCGCCGACTTTGTAGGCGATGAAGGAACGGCTGGTAGGTGAGAAGAAGAAGGTCTTGTCCTTCGAAGACTTGAAGTAATCCAACGCGCAGCGGCCATGCTTCCGGACGACTGCCTCGGCGCGGTGCCGCTCGATGGAGAGTGTCCGGTAGCGATAGTAGACGGGCCGGAACAGCGCGAAGAGGCCGTAGGCCAGTGCCGCGACGGTGATCACGTCGAGGGAGTCGAGGAACCAGGCGGCGTGCCGGGTATGGGGGACCAGATCGTCGTTGCCCAGAAAGAAGAGCTGGCTCAGCGTGCGGCGAATCGCATCGTCCAAGTGAAAATTCAGGCCGAACTCCCGCCGGTCCAGGAACCAGAATCCGGCGATGCCATAGACGAGCGTGGCCATCAAGGCTGCACCGAATCGGAGCACCTCCGCCCAGACGTTCGGCGTACTGCTCTCGACCACGAACTCGTGTCTCGCATACCACAGTAGCCCGAGCAAGGCGAGCGAGATGGTGGTCTCCTCGTAGTCGATACCCTTCCCGAGATGAAGAAGAATCGACAGGCCGAACAGGGCTACCGTGAGCTGGAAGGCGCGCTTCTTGCGCTTGTAGATGTTGATCGAAAGGACAACGAGCGCGAGGCCTGTCACGAGCGTCAGGAAACGGGAGAGATGAATGATGTCCTGCGGAACGATCTTCGCGAGCTCGCGAGCTCGCTCCGGGATAGGCCCACCCTGTACCGACCAGAGGTTGAGCACTCCGCCCGCCAGAGTCGCCAGGCAAGTCGCCCAAACCACCACCCTGCTTTTATGCACTGTGTCCTGCCCCTAGGTACCACATTGCGAAATGCCGATCAAGCCGGCGTCGAGACGGGCGCAGACGGCGGAAGGCTTTCGATGCTCGCCGGCAAGGCAGATGGAGGGTCCCACCGGGCGCCGTGTTCCGCCTCTTTTGGGCGCGGCTCAACGAGGTACTCGACTATCTTCTCGGCTTACCATTCGACTCGCGACGCCGATTCGACTCACGCCGTTCCCAGCCGGACTGGAACAGCGGGATGTAGTTCTCCTGCTGGTAGGGGTGTTTCTCGATCTCCTCGATGTTGAGGTCGATGCCGAGACCAGGGCGGTCCCAGACGGGAATGTAGCCGTCGACGACCTCGACGCCGCCGATGACGATGTCCTTCTCCCAGGGCTCGTTGAACTCGTCGAAGATCTCGTGGATGAAGAAGTTGGGGATCGATGCGTTGAGTTGCATGCAGGCGGCCGAGCAGACCGGTCCCTGGGCCGAGTGGGGCGCGATGACACCGTAGTGCGCGTCCACCATGTCGCAGATTTTGCGGGTGGCGAACAGGCCGCCGAGGTTGAGCGGTTCAGGCTGGAAGATGCCGACGCAGCCGTAGCTCATCAGTTCGGCCACCTGCTGCTTGGACGAGAGGCTCTCGCCGGTGGCGATGGGCACGGGGCTGCGGTGGGCGACTTCGGCCATCGCCTTGAAATCGAGGTGATGGACCGGCTCCTCAAACCAGGCCGGGCGGAACTCGGCCATCGCGTTGGCGAACTGGAGCGCGGTGGGGACGTTGAAGCGGCAGTGGCCTTCGATGAGGATGTCGGTGTGCGGGCCGACGGCGTCGCGGACGGCGCGGATGATGTCGATCGAGAGATCGAACTCGCGCGGCGAGACCATCCGCCAATTGTTGCCGAACGGGTCGAACTTCAGAGCGCGGTGTAGCCGCGGCGGACCACTTCCCTAGCCTTTTCGTGGAAGCTCTCCGGCGTCCGCGGGCCGCGGTACCAGCCGTTGGCGTAGGCGCGGAGCTTAGGATTGGCAGCAGCCTCCCATGAGGTTGTAGACCGGCTGGCCGGTAGCCTTGCCAATGATGTCCCAGCAGGCGATCTCGATGGCCGAGACGGCGCACATGTGCGTCTGGCCGCCGTCGGTGTAGACGTCGCGAATGAGGCGCTGTGAGATGAGTCTCGATGTCGAAGGGGTCCATGCCGAGGACGAGAGGGCTAGAGCTCGTGGATCGACGGTCTCGACCGTGCTGCGCGAAGTAGTTGGCGGTTCCCTCGCCGATGCCGTAGAGCCCCTCGTCGGTCATGACCCTGGCAAAGAGCCAGTTCTTCCACGGGTTGCCCGCGATGTAGGTCCGGATCTCGGTGATCTTCATGGTCTGAAGCTTAGTGTAATGCCTCGCCGGTCATGTAGCATGCCGGAGGGGCAGGTGGATGCTGCCGGGCGGCGCGTGTACGCCCATGCGGGGCACGCGGGACCGCCTGTGAGTGCCGGCACGGCTGCCGGCGTGGCCAGTCTGGCGATTCGCTCCACGGCTGGCGGTCGTTTCCAACCGGGGCGGTGGTTTTCGGCCACTTTGAGAGTGTCCATCCGCCCGTAAGCTCTTGGTTCTTCAGGGTTCCAACTCTGGTCACGCAATTGCGCTTCCGATGGCGGCAAGTACCTCAGGAGGTACACGATGAAACGAAATAAGCTACTACTGGGTGCTGCAATGGCGGTGGCACTGGCCGTGCCGGGCTGGGCGCAAGGACGCTATGACGTAGGCCGCGATCGGGATTCCTCGGGACCGCAACTGGGCGTGGCCCGGGTGGGTCTGGCGGACGGCGACGTAGCCATCCTGCGCGCTGACAACGGCGACCAGGTGCAGGCTCTCGGAGGCATGCCGATGGTGGCCGGCGATTCGATCTCGACCGGGCGGAATTCCAGGGCCGAGGTGGAACTGGGCCGGGCCAACTTTGTACGGCTGGCCCCGGAGTCGAAGCTGAGAATCGAGGATTTGGGTAACCGGAGCTATCGTGTCGAGGTGGTCTCCGGCACCGTGATGTACACCGAGCTACGGGGCGGCGAGGCTGACGCGAACATCATCACGCCGCAGGTCACGGTGCGCCCGGCGAAGAGAGGAGAATACCGGGTCGAAGTGCTCTCGGTGGGGCAGTCGACCGTGGCCGTCCGCAAGGGTGAGGCGGAAGTCCTCACGACGCACGGCAACGAAGTGCTGAAGAAAGGTCGACAGATGGTCGTTCGGGGCGATGATGTCCAGGTGGCGAAGTTGGGCGACAAGGACTCCTTCGCCAAATGGAACGAGCGCCGTGACGACCTGCTCGACGGCCAAACGTACGCCTGGTCGCCCTACTTCTACGGGTCCGGCTACCCGTATTGGGCGTGGGGCGGTTGGGGCGGCTGGGGTTACTACCCCTACTACCGTCCCTATTCGCCTTTCGGCTTCGGCGGAGGCGTGGTGATCGGTGGTGGCGGCGGGCATCATGAGCACCGCGGCCACGACCACGACCGTGACTGATCGGGTAACGAGCGGGGGGTGCCGCCACGGGGACGGTCCACAACGCTTTGGAAAGCCTTGAAAAGGCGAGGCGTGAGGGGACGGCCCCCGGGCTTCTTCACGGTGCCCGGATGGCCCTTCTCAGAGGCTGGGAGCGTTGATGCTCTCGAGGGCGATCAGCAGCTTGTCGGCTGCTTTGAGGACGGAGTCCGCGGACGCTCCAGATGCCGCCTCGGTGACACCGCTGCGGGTCTGGAGCGTAATCTCGCGGCTCCAGTCCTTGTTTTTGATGACGTAGGGTCCAACCAGTTCCTTGGAAAAGCTATCGGCGAGCCAGACTGCCTCGGGCTTTGGTCGGGGCACGAGCACGACGAAGCGATCCTCACCCCAGCGGCCGGGAGTCGCGTCGCGGCCCGCATTGTCCCGCAGACGGGTGGCGAAGGCGGCCAGCACGTCATCGCGGAAGGGGCCGCCGTAGCGCCGGTAGAGATACTCCAGGTTGCTGACCCAGATGAAAACGAGGCTGAACCGCCGCCGTCCGGCCAACTCCTGGTGAATCCGTTCCAACATCGCGCATCGATTGAGCACACCGGAGACGGCGTCGTTGGTCGCGGCCTCACGGGCGCTTTCGAGCGCGGTCCTGAGCGACAGGACCTCTTCCTGTAGCTGGCCGACCACCTTCTGATTCTGTTTCCGCAGATGGTCGACGCTTTCCTCGACCGTCTCCACGGCCGTGACCAGCTCCGGACATAGCCGGCTGATCTCGGGATCCTGGGCGATCGAATGGAGCTGGCCGAGGCCGAGTTGCAGGCGCCGTTCGTCGGAGCGGCTCTGCCGGACGCTCTCCACCAGATCGGCCAGCGCCCGGCTGGTGGCGACCACCTTCTGCTCGAGCGCTTTCAGGTAGCGGCCGGCCTTGCCGGCGTAGTCCTCCAGCGTGCCGAGAAAGCGGACCCGGTTCTCGCGCAGGTCGTCGGCCGTTGACGCGTTCTTTACCTGTCGCGCCAGTTCGGCGACCTCCTCCCGAAACCGCTTCGTCGTCTCGGTGTCGATCTCCACCGCGCTTCGCCCGCAGGCTTCCACGGCCGTTTGATAGCAGTCGAGTGAGGACCTCTGCATAGACTCCAGCCGGCCGTACTCGGAAACAGATCGTTTGAGGGAAATCATGGCTTGATGGTGCAGTGTTCTTATCGGCTGCCGTCGGCTGCTCTTACTGTCTCTTCGGCCCTGACCAAGAGGCCTCCGGCGGCCAACCGGGCCAAACGACGCGCCGGGATGCTACTGTGATGGATTACCCACCAAGATGGAAGCTGAACGACAAGAGCTCGCGGGACGCGCGGCCATGGCCGGCACCCTCGGCGCCGGGCTCGGGACCGCGCTCACGGCAGTCCTTTTGCACGCGGTGGTGGCGGTCACATCGGAACCGGTGCTGCTGCGTGAAGCGGGGCAGATGGCGCCGGGATTCGGTGTTACGGTGCTGCTCCTGCTCGCGATTTTTGCCCTCGGCTGGGCGATCGCCTGGCGCGCCGGAGCCCGCTCCAATGCCGCCCTGGCCGCGTGGTCGGGTTTTGTGGGAACCGCGTATCTCTTCGCCGTCAAGATGCGGCTGCTCACGGGCCAGCCGGAGGTTCCGGGCTACCATGTCGCCATTGCGGCCTCGATATTGTCCGGTATTGCCGCCGCTTTTGGACTTTACCGGGGCGTCAAGTTTGCCGGGCGCCACCCGGCGGCGCTCCAGTGGATACGACGGACGGCACAAGCGGCCCTCATAATCCTGCTGGGCGCGACGGCATCCTTCGTGTTTGCCGGGGGACATGGGAGCGCGATCGTGATTCTTGGCGCGGCGCTGGTGGCGGCGGGGCTCTCCGCCAAGCTTTCGGTACGAGCGTATGCCGCGGCGCTCGGGGTGACGACTCTCCTCCTGCTGGCCGGCGGCGCCGTCTGTTTCGCGCGGCTGACGCCGTTTGCCGTGGTGCCCCGCGCGGAGGCCGTCACCGCAGGTCACGAAGTCCGGCACGTGCTTCTCCTGACCGTCGATACGCTGCGTGCGGACACGCTCTCCTACGCCTCGCCGACGGCACCACCCACGCCGAACATCGACCGTTTGGCCGGTGAGTCGGTCGTATTCGAGAACGCCTACTCAGCCGCGTCCTGGACGCTTCCATCGCTCGCCTCGATTCACACCGGGCTCCCCGTCTTCACCCACGGACGATCCCGCGGCGAGCTCGATATGGCGCCGGAGTTCCCGATGCTTGCCGAGATCATGCAGCAGGCCGGTTATCGAACGGCGGGGATCGTGGAAAATTTCTTTCTGGCCAGCGGCTATGGCTTTAGCCGCGGCTTCGACCAGTTCGCGGCGTTCCCGCGCGGCGTACCGCTGCACGAGATGCCGGGACGGGGGATCCTGCGCCACCTGTTCCCCGACAAGTACCCGTCGGGGGAGACGGTCACCCTGACCAGGCTGGCCGTGGACTGGCTGAAGAAGCACCGGGACGAGGACTTCTTCCTCTGGGTCCACTATTTCGATCCCCACATCCCCTATGCGCCGCCGGCGGCCTATCTGCCGAAGCAAGAGCCACCGACCCGCATCGGGACGGAGTTTCGCGACTCCGACAAGCTGCGCGACGGCTCGCTGACTCCGGACGCGCACGAGGTGGCCTGGCTGCGGGCGCTTTACCAGGGCGAGGTTCGGCACGTGGACGACAACATCGGCGAGCTCATGACGACGCTACGCGAGTTGGGCCTCTATGACGACACGCTGATCGTCTTCACCAGCGACCACGGCGAGGAGTTCCGGGAACACGAGCGGTTCGAACACGGACATTCGCTCTACAACGAAGTGATCCACGTTCCACTCGCCATCAAGCCGCCCGGCGGCAGCCAGGGGCTCGAGCGCCGGACGCCGGTCGGGAACTACCGCGTCATGCCGACCATTCTCGAGCAGTGCGGGCTCAAGCATCCCGGTAGGTGCGACGCCACGCCGAGCCTCGGCGGATACCTGGACGGCGGGGAAGATCCGGAGACGCCGGACCTGCCGGTAGTCGTCTCCGGCGTCCTCTACTACCAGGATCTCGAGAGCCTCATCCAGGGCCGCTACAAGCTTCTCCATCGGGTGCAGTCCGACGCCTGGGAATTCTACGATCTGAAGGACGATCCCGGCGAGCGGGTCCCGATCCAGAAGACCGCCCGGGAAGCATTCCAGGCGGCCCGCGCGGAACTCAAGAAAGAGCGCACAAGGTATCAGAAGCTCCACGCCTGCTACCAGCCGACCTACCGGGTGCCGCGTCCGCTCAGCGAGTCCCAGATGAAGATGCTGAAGTCGCTCGGATACGTGCAGTAGAGGCGGGGTCTCGGCACTGGCTGGCGACTCGCTCCACGTCGGCTGCAGCCCGGCACGGAATCCCGGAGCTCTATTTGACCGGATACTGCCAATGGCGCATACGCCCGGGACCTCCCTCGAAGGCGACCGCGCCGACGTAGCCTTCGGAGGGCTCGAGATTGGCGAGTGACCAGCGTGACGCGGCGGAAGGGTCCGGGAGCACTTCGACGAGATCGGCCGGCTCGCCCGGCGTGAGGGTGACGGTGAACTGATCGAGGCCGTAGGCGATCCCCTCGCCGAGGGCCTTCAAGAAGGCCTCCTTGCGGGTCCAGCACAGGAAGAAGGCCAGGCGCTGTTCGGAGGCCGGCAGCACACGGAGCGAGACGATTTCCTCGGCGGAGAAGAACCGCTGGGCGATCTCTTCCTCGGTGATCACGGGACGGATCTCCTCGAGGTCAACGCCGACCTGGCGGTCCGCGGTGACGGCGAGAAGACCCAGATCACCAGAATGGGCGAGGTTGAACTGGAATCCCCGGCGATGGTGCTCGAGGAACGGCTTGCCCTGGAGTCCATAGCGGAAGCGCAAGCTCTCCGGCGGTTTGTCGAGGTAGCGGCCGAGGATCTCGCGCATCTGTCCCCGGGCGGCGATGAAACGATTCCGGTCGCGATCGAAGTGGAAGCGTGCGGCGCGAGTGCGCTCATCGTCCGCCAGGAGGTTGCGAAACGCCTCCTGACGGGAGTCTTCCACCTGCAGGCAGAGTCGCCAGACATGGACCTCTTCCGAGGAGACGCGGATCTCTGGGGGTGGATCTTGCCAGGGTGCCATAAGCGGTCACCAGTATCATACTGAACACGCGCCGCCGGGTGGTTCGCGCGGGTCGCGAGATCAGTCGGCGCCGGCCATGCGGCTCAGGTGCTCATCGGCGGCGCCTCGCTCCTCGAGCAGGAGGCGGCGCAGGGTCCGGAGATCGTTCAGGAGCCGGCGGCTGCGGGCAGTGTGGAAGGACAGGCGTTCCAGCTTGTGAGCGACCATGCGAAGCGCCTCTTCGCGCCGGGCATCCTTGGGGCTCTTGGCCGCTTCAATGTTGGCGTCGACGTCACGACGGACTTCCTCGACGGTTTCGAGCAGCAACTCGATATAATCATGGGCGCCCTCGATTGAATCGAAGGGCGTTTCGGGTGTGTAGCCCAAACAACCTCCGCTATCTTAATTTAAATTGTAGCGCGGTCAGCGCCTCCGCCGACGAGGGGCTTCGATGATCGGGTACTGGGTTTGAGCGGCGTCCGACCAGGCGCGGGCGCTTCCCCGGTAGCAACGCTCGTAGGCGCGCACCATCTGGTCCAGGCCATAGTTCACCTCGATGCGCCGGCGGGCGAGCGCGCCGAGGCGTCGGCGTTCCTCGGGGGGACGCGCCAGCATTCCAGACAAGCCGTCCGCCAGGGCTACCGGATCGCCCGGCGGCACCAGGACTCCGGTGTCGCCCACCATATTGGGGACATCGCCCACGGCGGTGGAGACGACGGGCACGCCGGAGGCCATGGCCTCGCCGACGCAGCTCGGAAATGCCTCCGTTGCTGAGCTCAGTACCAGTACGTCGAGGGCGGCCGTGACGCGGGCGATATCGCGGCGCACACCGAGCAGGTGGATGCGGTCCTGATGCCCCGTGGCGCGGACGAGCGGGGCCAGGAGTCGATTGCCGGCGTCAATCCGGTTCCCGCAGAGCAGGAAATGGACGTCCGGGCGGGTGGCGAGTACGCGGGCGGCGGCTCGCATGAGGGTCGGGTAGTCCTTCTGCGGCGCGTAGCGGCCGACGTGGCCCACGAGCAATGCGTGCGGAGGGAGGCCGAGCTCCTCGCGGGTCGCCCCGGCCGCGGCGGGGTCCGGACGGAACAGGCGGGTGTCGAAGCCGTTGTAGATCACCGTCAGCCGCCGCTTGTCATAGCCCAGGCGGGCGTGCCACCGGCGGCCGGCGTCGGAGGCGCAGACGATGCAGTCGGGTCCCCAGCGGGACATGGCCACGCAGCCGAGCGCGGAGATCCAGGCGTGCCACGGGCTCCGGCGCAGCTGCAGGCGTTCGTTGTGGATGCCCCACAGCAGGCCGGGTCGGCCCGCCGGCCAGAGCGCCACGGTGGCCATGAGGTCGGAGTGATACATCCAGGTCTGGACGAGATGCGGGCGGGCGCGCGCGATGGTGCGGCGCAGGCGCCAGAGTCCGCGAGGGTCGGGAATTCCGGCACGCATGCCGAGCTCGGTCACCTCGGCACCGGCCCGACGGAGCATCTCGAGGACCTCGCCGCCTCTGGTCAGGCTAATGACGTGACTCGAGAAAGCCGAGTGGTCCATTCCCTCGATTAGCCGGCACAAGACTGTCTGGACGCCGCCCATCTCGAGTCCGGCAATGACATGGACAATGCGGATCACGGGCGGGCCTCCCGCGCCAGGGCACGTAGGCGGAGATAGAGCCGGCCGCTCGGGCGGTGAAAACGCCGAAACCAGAACTCGTCCCGCAAGTAGTACATATCGAGCCGCGGGAGCCGTTCCGGCAACGCATCCGTCGGCACGAATCGCAGCTTCGTGCTGCACGCGACGCGGTAGTGACGGGCCGCCATCGCAGTAACGGCCTCGTTGACTGCGCCGTAGGGATAGGCGAGCGTGGTGACCGGACGGCCGAGCCGGTCTTCGATCTCGACGCGGCTGTCGCGCAGCTCGCGCTCGGCGTCGGGAGCCGGCAGAGAGGCCAGGTTGGGGTGGCTCACCGTGTGCGAACCGATCTGGATCGACGGCGGCAGGCCGCGCAGCTCGTTCCAGCTCATCAGCGCCAAGACCGGGATCCCTCGAGTCGTGCTGTCCCACCCGTTCCGTTGGCCGCAGCGGCCGCTGACGACGAACATAGTGGCCGGCAGCTGCAGTCGGTCCAATACTGGGACGGCGTGTTCGAGGAAGTTCGTGGCGCCGTCGTCGAACGTGAGCGCGACGCTGCCCGGCGTTTGCCAGGCCTGTTCCAGGGGTAACACCGGGATGCCCTCCGCCGACAGCCATTCCATCTGCCGCCGAAACGTCTCGGGCGCGATGGAGATGACCGACCTGGTGGAGTCAAGCGAATGGTAAGTGAGAATGGCCGCCTGGATGGTTCGCCTCCTCAGGGTAGCTTGCTCGTGGGAATCACGGATTGTACCGCGTTCGCCCGCGGCGACGCCACCTGCGGGGCGGCCGCCAGGATCTTGGCCAAGCCGTCTTCCCATCCCCAGTTGGCCGGGTTCCGCAGGACGGCCTTCTCGATGCGGCGCGTGAAGATGGCCACGGCCTCCTCGATGTACTGCTCCCGCCCGGCGGCGCGGCTAGGAGCGATCGGCGGATCGACAATCAGCCGATAACGCATCCGGCCCTCGCGAATCGTCCGGACACTGAGAAGGACGGCTTCGGTCTGCCACGCCAGCCCCGGCGCCCCGGGAGGAAGACCGACCTGACGTCCCAGAAGCTGAGTGCGGATCATGCGTAGCGCCCGCCGCCGTTCGCCGGAGATCCAGACGCAGAGATTACGAGCCAGGACCCGGCGGAGCGCGAGCAGGTAGCCGAAGGATTCGCGGCCGGACTGTATCGCCACGCGTTCGTCGACAAAACAGTTCTCGGCCCGCTGGTGTAGGGGGGCGAGGCAATGCCGTCCCAGTTTCGTGACGGGCGGGATGGCGCCGTGGTCGGTGCCACTTAGATGGGCCACGCGGAATCCGGAGCGCCGCAGAGCGATCTTGGGAATCAGCGTGCCGCAGAACGACATCCCCCACAGGACCACGCCACGGCCAAACTCGAGGCCGCGTTCGATCTCGTCGAGGCCGTCGAAGCAGACGTCCGGCTGCCAGTCGCCATTCCGCAAACCGCGACATCGTCCCCAGCGATCTTCGAGCGACATCTGACAGTAGGCTTCAGACAACGTTGTGAAGTCCAGATCCGGTGCATGAGGGCCCAGGACCGTCGAGATTCGCTCGGCCAGCCGGCGGATTCTCGCCTGGCGCCACGGCTGGAGCATACGCCAGCCGGAGCCGAGCACCCGGGCATCCAATCGCGGCGGCAGGAGGGTTGCCACGGCGTACCCGGCCGACAGCTCGGCCAACTCCGCCAGTTCCGCCCTCCGGAACCAGGCGGAAGGCTCGCCGCTGAGCCGGGTATCCTCGCTGGTGCCCGTCCGAGCCATGCCACCAGTGTAGGCCCAATACACCAAATAGCGGTGTGCTGGTCTTCCGCGTGCGGGCGGTCAAATCTTTGTCGTCGCGCGGCCGGGCATGTCGCGATCCCGCTAGCGGGCGCTCGCCAGAAATGCAGAATCGGCGACCTCGTCGAGCGTTGCCGTGGAGCCGCACTCGAGGATGCGGTCGAGAAACCGGCGGTAGTGCGGCAGCCACCACGGCGCGTAGCTGTCGTGGGTTGCAAAGGCCACAAACGGTTCCCGCTCCACGATCTGGAGGGCCCGCCGCTCCCATTCGTCGTAGTCAAGCCGGCCGCGATAGAGAGGGTAATCATCAAACGCGATGGGGATTTTGGCTAACCGGTTGTCCACGGCCGGCCGGCAGAGGCGCAGGGCGTGCGCGGAACTGGCCAGCCATTCGAAATTGCGCCGGCAGAGGCGCCGGTCGCTCCACTCCGGGGTTTGCCTCGACTGCGGTGGGCGGAATCCCTTCAGCCGGCCGTCCACCTGGCGCAGCGCTTGAAGCTGGTCGCGATGTCGCAGGATGGCGAGCCGCCAGTAGGGGCGGACCGTGTGATCGTAGGAGTGGAACGCGAGGCAGTGCCCCCCTTGCGCAATCGGCTCGCGGACTTCGTCGAAGAACTTGCCGACGACGTGGTAGGTGGCGCGGATGCCGGCGCTCGCCTCGGCGGCGAGCATCGAGTCCAGGTTCCGCGCGGCGTGTTCCTCGGCCTCGCGGGCAAGCGGCGGGTCCGAATCCCGGCAGCCCCAGCCGCGCTCCAGGTCGTGGCAGACGCAGATCCGCTTTCCATCGGTATGCGGAAGGCGGACGCGCTCCGGGAGAACGACACGCTCGCGGTTGCGGGCCATGTCGATCACCCACCACTCGCCCTCGCGCCGGGCATCGCAGCGTTTGTCGACAACGCGGTCGTAGACACTCTCGAAGAGTTGTCGTTTGCCGTCGCGCCGCGGGTCGGTGTACCGCATCACGAGGTCGGCCCGAGGAGAGTAAAGGCGCTTGATTCCGCGCTCGAGGGCAAATGCCAGAACGCTGTTCAGCAGCAACTCCGGCCAAGCGTGGAAGCCACTCTCCATCCCCGACCTGGCGTCTGGCCGCCACGAGATCCTTTGCGCGACGTCGGACTGGTACCTGGTGGCGTAGAGGGAATCGCCCTTCCTGACCAGCAGTGCGTAGGCGATGTGGCCAGGCTGGCCGAACTGCTGGCGGGGCCACATCGGGTCGTCGTCACCGAAGAGCTCGGCGGGGAAGCGGTCCAGAACCTCGCCGGTGGCGAACAGCACGACCTGCCAGAGGGCGTTAGGGTCCGAGACGCGGCACTGGCGGTCCGCCAGGTACATCCCCTCGGGACCGCACTTCGGCAGGTACCAGCAGCGGTGGGGGAAATAGTCGCGCTCCGGCAGGCCCGTCGCGAGAAACTCGGCCGCGCGATCCGCCGGCCACTCTCGATAGGTCCGGTACGCCACGACGCTAGCGCCGCTCCCCTGCGGTGGCCCGTACGTCCTCGAGCATGTCCTCGTACTGGTCCACGATTCGGGGCAGATCGAACTCGGACACCCGTTCCCGTCCCGCGGCGGCCAGCCGTTGGGCGAGGGCGGGATCGTCCAGCAGGCGCTCGATGCCCGAGCGGATCGCATCGGGATCACCAGGGTTTACGATCAGGCCGCAGCGTCCTCCATCGAGGTACTCGCGGATGCCGGGAGAACAGTCCGTGGCAACCACGGGACAGCCGACGGCCAGGGCTTCGCCGATCGCGTTCGGGAAGGCCTCGCTGTGAGAGGAGACCACCAGCATTCGAGCTCGACGGAGGTAGGGAAAGGGCGACGGATAGAAACCCGGCAGCGCGACCCGGTCACGCAGACCGAGTTCCTCGACGAGGGCCTCGAGTTGCGGCCGGCAGACTCCCTCACCAAAGATCAGCAACCGGGCGTCGTGCCCGAGTCCCGCAAATGCGCGGATCAGAAGATCGTATCCCTTGACGCTTCTCAGGCCGCCCATGGCCACCAGCAGCGGCGCGTCGCTGTCGGCGAAAGGGCCATTCGACGGCGCTTCACTCTCGCGGCGGATGCCCTCCAGGTCGAGTGGGTTGCGGATGATCTGGATCCTGTCCGCTGGGAAAGAGAAGTTCTCGACCAGGTCGTCTTTCTGAAAATCGGCGACGCAGATGATGCGGTCGGCGCGCCCGTAGAGGCGCCGCGTGGCCTCCATCGCGATCAGTCGTTTGGCGGGTTGCGGGTACAGGAAGCGCGCGAAACGGCTGACATGCTCGTGAACATTGACCACGACACGGAGGTTCGGCGAGTGCAGCTTGGCCAGGGAGGCAAGGAGGTTGGAACGACCCAGAAAGGAGCAGACGGTCGTGATCCGGCGTTCGCGCAGCACGCGGCGTATTCGGAGGCACTCCCGCCACCAGGAGACGCCCCGCTCCGCTGAGGAGGCAATGCAGACCTGCGGCACCGACGCGGGAAGCGGATCTGCGAGTTCCGGGTTCTGCCGGAGCGAGATCAGCAGAGGCCGGTGCCGCCGAAGGCTGGTGACGTAGTTGAAGACGGCGCGTTCCGCTCCCCCGCGGCCGAGACGGTAGATAAGAAAGGCGACCTCGGGACGCGCTGGTTGCCCGGCATCATTCAAAGTCGGTCTCCGGCACTCGAACAACCCGTAGAATACAAGCTGAAACGCAACCGGTATTATGGCACGCATCCTCGCGATCGTCGACGGGTCGCTGATCCGCGCGGACACGGGCGCGCGGGACTGAGGACGAAGACGCATGGCCCGAATTGTCACTGTCTACACTCCGCGCTATCGCCTGAAGCGGCTGGCCGAGATGTCGCTGATCCGCTGGTTCCGGATGTCGGCGGCGCTTGCCGATCTCGGTCACGAGGTCGACATGGCGAGCAACGAGTGGCCGCTCTGGCTGGGGCGGCGGCGGATCCGGATGGGCGATCGCCTACGGCGCGTTCCGCTCCGGAAGGTCCGATGGGCCGACTACGACGTCGTGAAGACCTGCTATCAGCACGGCTTCGACACACTGGCCGCCTACGGAGGCGACGGCCACCCGTTCATCGTCTCGAGGCTGGCGGCCGTGGTGGGGCCCAAGGATAGAGAAGACATCCCGTTTTACGGCGCCATCCGGGAACGGATGTTCGAGACGCAGCGGCGGATCGCGGAACGGAGCCGCTGGGTAGCCGTGAACGCGCCACCGGCCGCCGGCCTGTGGCGGGAGTGCTTCGGCCCTCTCGAGAACGTCCTGCTCGTGCCCGGGGCGGCCGACCGCGACATTCCGAAGTTGCGCGGCGACCCCTTCCCTCGGGGCGGCCGGCGCCCGCGCTGTCTTTTTGCCGGCAATTTCTATCGGGGTAAGGCGCAGCGGGAGACCAATCGCCTGCTCGTCGACAAGTTCAATCGTCTGGGCCGCCTGCTGCAGGACGCCGGGTGCCAGCTTTATCTGCTCGGTGGCGGTTACCGGGAGGGGCTGGACACCGGCGTCGTCAGCGACCTCGGAACGGTCTCCCACGAGCGGTCCTGGGACTACCTGCGTCACGCCGATGTTGGCGTCGTGCTGTCCCCCGGGAGGGTCATACTCGGCAACGAAAGCACGAAGATCTACTACTACCTGCGCGTCGGGTTGCCGGTGGTGAGCGAGTCGGGCTTTCCGAACGATCACTTGATCCACGAGTCCGGGCTGGGATTCGTAGTGCCCAACGGTGACCTGGGGGCGATGGCCGGGAAGATCGCCGAGGCGGCCAAGGCCGACTGGGACCGCGACGCCGCACGGTGCTACATCCTCGAACGCCATACGTGGGACGCGCGCGCGACCGTGTATCATCGAATTCTGCGGGACGATTTCCCGATATGAGCCCCCCGGCCACACCGAGCAAAATTCGTGCGTCCAGTCTAACCGCCACGGAGTCGGCCACCCCGACGCGCCGACGCCGTCGTGTCTGGATCCGCGGGGAGCGTCTTCGGCAAGCCACGTTCCTGATACCGGCGCGCCTGGCGGTGCGGATTCTGCCGATGGCGGTATTCGAGTGGCTCGGCCGGCTCGTGACGATCCCCTACCGGTTCGCGGCGATGCACCGGAAATCGGAGATGCGGAACAATCTCCGGCGGGCCCTTGGTCCGGAGGCGGCCCCGGAGCTGGTGGAGAGCATCGCTCGCCAGTACTACACGAACGCGGCCCGCCACTGGATGGACAACCTGATCCTGGAAAAGGACGAGGCGGCAGCGCCTCGGGGCAGCTGGCGCGGCAAGCACCACCTCGACGAGGCGATCGCCCGCGGGAAGGGCGTGATTCTTCTTGGGGTCCATTGTTTTGCCGACCGGCCCGCCAAGCGCTGCCTGAAGGATGCCGGCTACCCCGCGCTATCCGTACGGGCCGCAGCGGGGCACCCCTTAACCACGGGGGACGCGTTGTCGCGGTACCTTTTCAAAAGCCACACCAAATTCCTGCACCGGATCATTGGCGACGAGATCTCCAATCGAGATAGTGCATCCGGGCTGGCGATTGCCCGCCGGCTGCGGCAGGGCGGGCTGGTTTCGGTCTATCTGGACGGCTCGTTTTCGGTCAGATACATGGACGTGCCCTTTCTCGGCGGTTGGCGCAACTTTCCGCTGGGACTGATGGACCTGATTCACATCACCCGCTGCGCCGTTGTGCCCGTTTTCTTCGACGGTGACATACACCAAGTCGAGGTGACCCTTCAGCCGGCGGTGGAAATGGACTGGGAGCTGCCGCGAGCGCGGTTCGGAGAAGTCTACCTGCCCCGGCTCGTCCGGATCATGGAGGAATATATCCTGGCCCATCCGGCGCGCTGGTACGTCTGGCCGCAACCGAAGGCAACTACCGATGAACCTTCCAGTAGATAACAAGACAACCAATCGTATCCGCCGCGTCTTTATTGAATCGCTGGCGCTGAACATGTCGCCGGAGGAGATCGCCGGGACGGAAAAGCTGAACGAGGTATCGGGTGTGGATTCCCTCGCGGCGCTCGAGTTCGTCTCGGCGATCGAAAAGGAATTCGGCATCGAGCTCGAGCCCGATCGACTGACCCTGGAATTTCTGACGGATCTGCCGACGCTGACGGCCTACGTCGACGAGCGGCGCGAGCCGCGGGGGAGCAATTGACCATTGGCCTCGATCGGGCAACACTTCCGTGACGTCGTGGCCCGGCAGCCGGACGCCATCGCCATCGTGGACGGCGGCGAGCGCATCCGCTACTCCCAACTGGAGGCCCGCCAGACGGCCTTCGCACGGCTTCTCCGCGACCGGTGGAACCTCGCTCCGGGCGATGTCGTGGCCGTGTCTTTGCCCAACTGCTGGGAGTTTGTCGCCTGCTTCCTGGCGGTGACAGGGAGCGGCGCCGTCTTCCTGCCACTGAACACCAACTGGAGGGCATCGGAGCTCGGGTGGTTCGCCAGGACGTTGCCATTGAGCGGTGTCGTCACCGCGGGCGAGCTGTCCCAGGTCTGGCGGGACGCGGGCTCGCCAGCCACCTCCGTTCGAACCCTTACGATCGACGATCCCGCGACACGGGCCGAGTTGCGCCGCGACGATACCGTGGCCGCCCCCGCTGTTCCGGCCGCCGGGGAGCTGGCCGACCGCCCGGCAGTCTACGAGCCGACATCCGGCACCACGGGGAGGCCCAAGCTGGTGCCGCAGACCCATCGGAGCCTCCTCGCCAGTGCCCGCAACGTTGCCGCCGGGACCGACATTCGAGCCGGGGATCGCTTTCTGGTGGCGCTGCCGCTCTACTTCGCCTACGGCATCGGCCACTGCCTCATGCTGAGCCTGATGAACGGCGGACAGATGGTCATGCAGTCGAAGTTCGTACCGGTCCAGGTAGCCCGGTCGATCCAGGCCGAGCGGATCCAGGTGGTGATCATGTCGCCCGTCATGTGGAAGCTGTTGGCCGCCAGAGAACTACGCGCGGACATGCTGTCCGCCGTGCGCATCGCGATGACGGGCGGCGCCGCTATCCCCGCCGGGCTCGGCGATCAGTGCCGTGAGCGGCTCGGTATCCACCTGCGCAACTCCTACGGCGCCACGGAGACTGGTCACGTCGCCACTCAGCCGCCGGCGGGCGAGATCCGTTCCGATCCCCGGGCCATGGACCTGGTCCCGGAGGTCGAAGTGCGCGTTGTCGCCAGCGACGGGCGGCCGCTGCCGGCGGGCGAAGTGGGCGAGATCCTCGTGCGGAGTCCTTCCATGATGCGGGGTTACCTCAATGAGCCAAGGCTGACCGCCGAAGCCATGTGCGACGGTTTCTTTCGAATGGGCGACTTTGGTTTCCTGGACGCGGACGGCCGGCTGGTGGTCGTGGGACGGAAGAAGCGCCTGATCAACCGCGGTGGGGTGAAGGTGGACCCGGCGGAGGTCGAGGATGTCATCCGGACCATGCCGGGGATTGTGAAGTGCCGGGTGCTGTCCAGTGAGGATAGCCTCGGCGCGGAGACCGTCCGGGCCGTAATCGCCGCCCCTCCGGAGGCCGGCATTTCCCGCGAAGGCATCGTTGAACACTGCCGGCGGCACCTTGCCGAATACAAAGTACCCCAACTCGTCGAGCTCGTGGACGAGCTGCCGGTGGACCTGCTCGGCAAGAGCTGATCGAGGACAGGGCCGCCCATAGCGATGAAAGTTGCACCAGGGTCGAGGCGCCTGCCCCCACTCCTGTGGCCCATTGCGACCGAAAGGCGCACCTCTCAACGGAGCGTGTTCGTACTTGGAAACAGGTTACCGAAGGGACCGCCGAGACATGTCCAGGACCAACCGCTCAGTCTCACTGTCTACCCCTGAAGCGGCCGGTGTTCCGGTTGTGTCCGGTGCGACCGTCGAGCCGCTTGTAAGGACGGCGAGGCTCTGGCCGGCACGGCGGCCGCTTTCCGAGTCGGGAGCCGCCGCCTGAGCACGGCGCCAATAGTCGGCGGCCATATCGCGTTCGCCGTTGTTGGCGTGCATCGCGCCGAGATTGTAGAGCGCATCCACGTGGTTCGGGTCCTTTGCCAGGATGGCCTCGGTAGCGCGCACCGCCTCCTCGACGCGGCCGGCCTCGTATAGCGCCCGCCCTAGCTCCAACCTTGCGTCGAGATTGTCCGGGTCGACCGACACCGCTTCCTCGAAGCGCCCGACCGCGGCATCGGCATCGCCACGTTCGAGCGCCAGTTGGCCCATGCGAAGCAGGACCGGCGTGTGCGTCGGGTTCTTCTGCAGCGCTTCCTCGAGCGCGGCCGGGTCGTCGGCGACCTGGTCCATTACCTGAATGGGCGGATGCGATGCCACCGGGGCGCGCTTGTCGGGAGCGGCATGGTTGTTCGTCGCCCAATATCCGATTCCGAATGCGGCCAGCACGCCCGCCGCCGCGAGTAGCGGTTTCCTGGTTTTCATGTTCATCTCTCTCCTAGGCGGAAATCGCCTTCTGCACGATCTCGATCCCGGTCTTGCGCAGGAACCCCTCCGGCGGTTCTCCGCCGATCAGCACGAACACGTAGTCGTTGGGAATGTCGATGTCCTCGGCCTGGGCGGAGAGCCGGACATTCCCCGCGCCGATCTCCGAGATGGTCGAACTCCGGCTGATCCGCAACAGCCCTTCCTTCTCGGCACTCACCAGGGCGTCCTGGTTTCGCTGACGGGCCCTGCTGAAGTCCGATTTCCGGTAAGACAGAGTGACTCGATTCCGCCTGGACCGGCTGAGCGCGAGAGCGGCCTCCACGGCGGAGTCGCCCCCGCCGACCACCAGAATGTCCTTGCCGGAGTAACTCTCCGCCTCGATCAGCCGGTAGGCCACTTTGCCGAGGTCCTCGCCCGGAACGTCCAGGCGGCGCGGCGTGCCTCGCTTGCCCATGGCGAGCACGACATAGCGGCTGAAGTAGCGTCCCTTCACGGTGTCCACGGCAAAGACGCCGCTTTCGTTTCGGACTCCGTCCACCCGCTCGTTGGTCCGCACGCGGACCCCGGTATTCGCGACGATGTTTTCCCAGACACTGACGAGGCTCTCCTTGGTGCCGTCGGCGATGTAGAGGCTACCGTAGAGCGGCATTTCCACCGGCTCCGCCATCAGGAACTTGTGCCGGGGATAGTTGCGGATGGTCGAGGCCACCTCCGCCTGGTCGAAGACCAGGTACCGGATGCCGCGCTGCGTTGCGGTCAGTGAGGCGCTCAGTCCAGCGGGTCCCGACCCGACGATGATGACGTCGGCCGGCGTGGTGGGGCGCAGCCCGAGATCCGGCGGCTCGAGCACCCCGCTGGCGGCTGGTGTCCATCCGCTGGAGGTGAGGCGCTTCTGGATTCGATCGATGACCAGCCGGCCTTCGTTGATCGCCGTCTTGATGAGGCCCATGCCGCCGAGTTCCCCGACGATGAAGATTCCGGGAACGTTGGTTTCGAAGCTTTCGTTGACCAGCGGGACGCTCAGCGTCTGCACGATATTGCCGTGCCCGAGGCCGATGGCGGACGTGGGACAGGCGTCCACGCATTTCGCGTGTCCGAGACACTTCTCCGGCTCGGCCAGGATCGCCTTGCCGTTGACCAGGGCGAGGGCGCCGGTTTCGGGGCACTCATCGATGCACGTCCCGCATCCGATGCACAGCGAAGCGTTGATCCGGGGCCGCGGCTTCCCCGAGGATTCCGTGTCTTCCGATCCCGCTGCCGAGACGGAAGCGCGATGCACCTTCCATAGCTCGAGAGGGGCGCCGCAGGCGCCGCAGAACGCGACGTTTTCCGCCACCTCCTTGCCACATCGGGGACACTGGCCGCCGCCTGCAGCCGCCGGCGCGGAGGTCTTACCATTCGCCGCCTGTCCCGCGGGCGCCATGACTCTGAGGTAGCGGCGCACAAAGTACAGCGTCACCGCCAGGGCAATTGCGAACGCTACTAATGTATCCATTTCGAAAAAGTCACCCTCAGAAGTAGCCCAGTAACAGCGCGAACCCTACGTGGAGAACGACCAACGCGATGAACGAGTAGCTGAACGGACGGTGCACCACGTGCCACAGGTGAAAGATACTCTGCGTCTTGCCGAGGAACACTATCTTTGTCGCCAGCCAGCACCGCCGCCGGACCACATCGATCACTTCCTCCAACTCCGGCGGACCAAACGGGAGCAGCCCCCCGGCCGCGACGATGGCCCGCGGCCAGCTAAGGACGCTCCGCCTGAGCCGTGCGATCTCGAAGGGACGCATCAGGTCCACCTTCATCATGGACAATAGCGCCGCTCCCAGAGGCATCTCGTCAACCAGATCGCTGTCGGGAATCCGGAAGACCGTCTCAATATCTTCGGGACTCAGGATACTTTGCTGCCGCAGCTTCGTCTCCATCTCGCGCTGCGACCGTTCCATCTCGTCGAGCGAAAGCTCGGCCGCGCTCAGGCTTCTCGGGATCTGCCGGAACAGGTATCGGCCCACGATGCCGCTGGCCACCACCGCCCACATGATCCAGTAAGCCATCCCGGCGATACCGCGAAATTTGAAGCTACTGTGGAGCGTAATCACGGCCGGCGCGAGCAACCCGAAGAGGATATGGAAATCGAGCCATTGCCTGGTCTTGCCGAACCGCTGGAGCCACCTCCAACGCTTCCGTAGAGGATACAGGTAGACCACGAGGAACAGCGCCGCCGCCAGGATGCCAAGCTTGAGCCCGATGATACCGTTCGGGCGCAGCATCCAGTGCAGTGGATGATGCGGGCGCGCTTCCATTGGAGTGAGGTAGTAGGAAAGACCGTAGGCGCCGATCGCCGCCACCAGCGCGCCACCCACGACAGCGGCCGTTCGCCAGCGCCAACGGTGCCCGCTCTCGGTGGGCGGGGCCTGCATCCGCTGTGCCTGTGTCGCCATTCCTATTGCCCCTCTCCGATCCTGTAGTCCGTGTTCACCGAGAACTTCCGGTAGTCAGTGAATTGATGAAGATTGCGCCAGTGTTGGTGAGCCGTGCGGGCCTCGACCTGGGCTGCTTCCGGCAGCCACATGGTCTGGGCCGCTTCCACAAAGGTGACTTCGGAGTAACTCACGTCGCTGGTTAGTTGTTCGAGCCCGACGTCCGCGAGGGACGCGCCCAAGTCCGTGCGGATCCGAACCACGCGGCCGCTTGCCGGGTCGATCCAGGCACGGCCTCGCCACTCGATCGGCAGGTCGCGATTCTTCAAGCGGAGAATCGACAACGGCGCGCTCCCCTCCAGTTGCTTGAAATCTATACATTGATACGTTCGGCCGTCCATCTCGGTTTCCGGCCCCATGGTGAACTCGAAGCGGTTCTGGAATCGGGGGTGGAAGATCAGGATCAGGATCGAGAACCCGTCCGTCACGAGCAAGGATCGGTGCTGCGGGCGCTTCTTTTTACGAGGTTCCACGACGCTCTTTGGCACCCGGGATTCCTCCACCTTGAGGTCGTTGCCCGCAAGCTGGAGGAACGTGATGTAGTCATTTACCGACTTCCGCTCGTTGACGACCCGCTCTTTCTCGTCGTACTTCCATTGTTCGATGGTCTCCGTGCAGGCAACAGCCGGAAACTCCCGCCAGAAGAACTCGACTTGGTTGCCGGTCCGTTCGAGCAGATCCCCCAGCTCCGATCCGGCTGCCGGACCGCGGCACAACAGCAGCGCGGCCAAACAGACGCCGGCGATTCGGACTGCCGCCCATCCCCTGTTCTCGTGTCGCTTCGTGTTCCTCATCGAAACCGGTATCCCAGGCTGAAGAAAAGTTGGCTGTATCGATTCACGTTGCCGTCGTACCAGGAGTATCCTCCGCCCAGCACGTAGTGCGATCCGAACGTCCATTCGAGATTGCTGTTTACCCAGTAGGCGCGGCTCTGCCGGGTGACGGTGGAAACGATGTCCTGGCGCCCGCCCTGCAACTCGATCCGCAGTTGATCGCCGAGCAGTTTGGTGAGGCTGCCGGTGTAATAGCGGCCGGACCCAAAGGAGCTGCTGAATCGCGACGCTCGCACATCGGCGCGAACGCCCGCCCAGGGGATCCGTCCCAGCGTAAAGCCGAGCTGGTAGTTCCACGATGATTCCGCGTCCGATTGCCGGTGGCTGCGGCCGAGGTTCGTATAGATGGCCGAGTTGCCGGGGAGGCGCACGCGAACGCCTCCGCTGAGGCCCTGAAACAGCAGTTGATCCACCAGGCCGATGCCGATCAGGCGGTCGTCGAAGGTCGGCACCGGCCGGAAGTAATTGTGGTTGAGATCGAAGCTGACCGTGCGGTTCGGCTGCAGGCGCAGGGTGAGAAAGCTGCGGCTCAGCACCGGACCGCCCGTCTCGCTGCCGAAGCGGCCCTTGCTGCGGTAGTCGATTTCCATGCTCTGATACACGCTGAGTTGGTGCTCCAGGGACAGGCTGTTTTCCATGAAGAGAAACTGGCGCTCCGCGAGCCAGTTGCGGCGCGTGAGGGCGGCGCCGTACGTGCCGCTGTAGCGGACACCCTCGAAGCTCCCGGCCCCGAAATTGGCGAAGGCGCCGCCGATTTGGCGATTGGGGTCGAAGTTCCAGGCCGTGGGGTCGGGCGCCGTTCCCGCGAATACGCCCGTTGTGACGGTGCGGTTGAGACGCCGGCCGTAGTAGGCTCCGTCGAGCGTGGAGAGGCTGGTGGCCCAGGGAAGAAGCAGCCGCCCCACGCCGAGCACGTTCTTCGAGAACGGATTCTCGTAGGTGAGGGCCATCGTGTAGGTTCGATTCAGCAGGTCCTGGAGCGTCTCCTGCTGGACGCCCGACGTACGGGATTGCAGGCGGCCGCGCCAATAACCGCGCAGGTTCCAGAACGTGCCGCCGATCCGCGTCATGTCCGCGCGAACCACCAGCCCCGTCGAATGCGACGTCGAGCCGCCCTGCTGCAACAGGGAGCTGTGCTCCACTCGTACCTGTCCGCGAATGCGATTGATCTCCGGCAGCGGCGGACGGGGGACGTAGGCCCGTTGCTCCTCTTCGAGCGGATCCTGGAAGTCCATATCGGTGAAGGTCACCACCTGCGCGTAGGAACGGCTATTTCCGGATGTGGTCAGGAACCGCGCCACTTCCGCATCGCCGGTGCTGAGCGTGGCCACGTCGCCCTGTTGGATGGCGCCGGCGCCATCGATCACGGTACAGGCCGCCGAGTGCGCGGCCAGGGCGACAATCCGAACCTTTCCCACCGTCTCGGCCGCAAGCTGCGGGGCGCCGGCCTCACGCCGTTCGAGTTCCAGTTCCATTCCCTCCGCCAGGCCGTCCTCGCTTCCGCCGTCGAGGTAGACAGAGTCGGTCGACACGTACTTCACCCGAAACTCGGAATGTGCGCCGGCCGGTTGCGCCAGCGCTCCCGCGGTCCACAACAACAAGGCCGCGATTAATGCGACACCACGCACAAACATCTCAGTCGCCCCGTCCGTTTGGATGGCACGACAGGCAGGCGGCACTGTCGTAGACGTAGTTCCGTCTGCCCCTATGCTCGTTGTCCATCCTGGTCTTCGAGTGCTCATGGCAGGTCACGCAGGAGAACACCTGGTAGTTCGAACTGTTCGTGTGGCAGTCATTGCAGGTACTCCATGCATTGCGATGAGAGCCGGAGTAGATCGGGAACCGGTGGTTGAACGTGGCTCCGGTCCACCTGGACGTCGTATGGCAGGTTTCGCAATTGGTGGGGAATCCGGCCGCCTGGTGGTTGGGAGTGGTGACCGACTGATACTCCTGCTGGTGGCACGAGTAGCAGTCCGTGGGCGTGCCCTGGTAAACGTTGCCGACGTGGCAGGAGGCGCAGGTGACGGAGGTATGCGCGCCGGTCAACGGGAAGGCGGTCGTCGAATGGTTGAAGACGGCGCCCGGCCACTGAGACGTGCTGTGGCAGAGGGCGCAATCGGTCGGAAAGCCGGTGGCCGTGTGGCTCGGATTCGTGGTCGCGTTGTAGTCGTTGATGTGACACGAGGAGCACGCGGTGCTCAGGCCGCTGTAAGTTCCGCCGACGTGGCAGCTACTGCATTCCTGAGAGGTGTGCGCTCCGGTCAGGGGGAATCCGGTGGTCGCGTGGTCGAAGGTCGCGCCTTGCCAGTTCGCGGTCGAGTGACAGAGGGAGCAGTCGGTGGGGAAGCCGGCTGCGGCGTGGTTGGGGTTGCTGGTCCCGTTGTAGTCGCTGAGGTGGCAGCTCGCGCATTGTGCTGAGGTGCCGGAGAACTGGCCGTTGACGTGGCACTGCGAACAGGTGGTCGACGTGTGCGCGCCGGTCAGCGGGAATCCGGTGGTCGCATGGTTGAAGGTCGCACCGGCCCATTGAACGGTGGTGTGGCACTGTGCGCAGTCGGTGGGGAAGCCGGCAGTGGCATGGTTGGGATTGGTGGCGCCGTTGTAGTCGTTGATGTGGCAGCCCGCGCATTGCATTGGAGTGCCGGCGAACTGGTTGTTCACATGGCACTGGCTGCAGGCGACCGAACTGTGCGTTCCGGTTAGCGCGAACCGGGTCGCGGTGTTGTGGTTGAATGACGCTCCGTCCCAGGTGGTGGTGGTGTGACACGTCGCGCAGTCGGTCGGGAAGCCGGCCGCGCTGTGGTTGGGATCGCTGGTGGAGTTGTAGTCATTCAGGTGGCAGGACGAGCACTGCGTGCTCAGGCCCTGATACTGGCCGCCGGCGTGACAGCTCTGGCAGGTCTGCGAGCTATGGGCGCCGGTCAGCGGGAAGCGCGTCTGTGCGTGGTCGAAGGTCGCGCCGGTCCACTGAGCGGTCGTGTGGCACTGCTCGCAGGTGGTCGGGAAGCCGGCGGCGGCATGGTTGGGGTCGGTGACGCCGTTGTAGTCGTTGATGTGGCAGCCGGCGCACTGCGTTGGAGTGCCGGCGAACTGGCCGTTGACATGGCACTGCGAGCAGGCGGCTGCGGTGTGGGCTCCGGTGAGGGCGAACTGAGTGGCGGTGTTGTGATCGAAGGTCGCGCCGGTCCACTGAGCGGTCGTGTGGCACTGGGCGCAGTCGGTCGGGAAGCCGGCCTTCGCGTGATTGGGGTCGGTGGTGCCGTTGTAGTCGTTGATGTGGCAGGAGGCACATTCGAAGCTGAGTCCCTGGAATTGCCCGCCGACATGACAACTCTGGCACTCCTCGGCGGCGTGGGCGCCGGTGAGCGGGAAACGTGTCTGTGAATGGTCGAACTCCGCGCCTTCCCACGTCGCCGTCGTGTGGCATTGTTGGCAGTTCGTCGGGAAGCCGGCCTTCGCGTGGTTGGGATCGGTGGTGCCGTTGTTC
>CAWELS010000021.1:0-14757 GCA_963809945.1 Bryobacterales bacterium
CCAGGCAAAATCGGAGATGAGACAATTTGAGCCTCCTTGCTTTCTTCTAGTCAATTCACGCCCCAGATGAGCGGACCGAGACCTCGAACACGCTGACACCGTGACACTACGGCACTTAACTCTCTGGGATTCTTCTCGTTCGGACTGCGACCGCAGCCCGTGTTGCGCTTTGTTGTGATGGGACGGCAAGCCGTGACGGCCGATACGCCCTCGCGGCAGAGAGTATCCCTATTCCCCCTGCTGTTGCCAGCAAATCTGCGACCCCAAAATTAAAGGAACGCCCGGAGCGCAACCCCACTCATAGAGCAGGTTCGCCGACTCCTGGGAATCCCCTGTGTTTGCGTATAATGCAACGCACGATACGCTCTCAACTAGTCAGACAGAACTGTTTCGATACCTGTATCGCTACCTGTATCGATAACTTTATTGGGGCAAATTATATTCTCAGGCAGGGACGCCCGTCAAGACTTTTCTTGCCCTGACATCATGGATGGCCGTCCGATCTCCGGCGCTCCGGGCCTCCGAGCCGTCCTGGCCCGAATGACTGAAAGTATCGAGCCGAAGGCTGTCGTGCGCGCTTCGGCACCAAAAGGAGCCGGCAATCGTGAACGGCGGACGTGTCTCGCGTGGACACTCCGGCGGGCTCCGTGGCGCTTCTGGATCAGGTGACTGGAGAACTGCTCGGGGTTCAACACACGATTCCGCCGTCACCCCAGTCTGCGCCGTGGATGCAGCGCCTACCATACAAAGCGCCTACCATACAATGTGTTAGGAGCCTGCAAGAACTATGGGCGTACGAATGAAAGACATCGCCCGGGACCTCAACGTTTCCGTGATCACGGTTTCGAAGGCCCTGCGGAACCATGCCGACATCAGTGAGGCGACGCGCAAGCGAGTGATAAAACGGGCGAAGGAGTTGAACTATCGTCCCAATCTCGCCGCGCGGGCGCTGGTCACGGGCCGGACGTTTGCGGTAGGGCTGGTCGTCCCCGATCTCGTACACCCGTTCTTTGCCGAGGTGGCCAAGAGCCTTCTGACCGCGCTGAGACAGCACGGCTACAGCCTTGTGATTGCGTCCTCCGAGGAAGATCCCTCGCTCGAGGCGGAGGAAATCCTTCAATTACTGGCGCGCGATCTGGACGCGATTGTGGTCGCCTCGACCCAGGAAACCGGCGCCTGGTTCCATCATGCCGAGAAGCGAAAGACTCCCTACGTCCTGATCGATCGGAGATTTGCCGACCTAAGGGCGAATTTCGTGGGGATAGACGATGTGACGGTGGGCGAGATGGCTACTGAGCACCTGATTGAAGTAGGCTGCCGGCGCATCGCGCATATCAGGGGACCCCAGGTTAGCACCAGCTTGGGGCGGCTCGAAGGATACCAGCGCGCGTTGGTGCGGCGCGGTCTGAGCCCCCTGAACACCCCGGAGCGATTCGGTGGTGATGTGGACAGCGTTGAGAGAGGGCGGGAAGCCATGCGCCAGTTGTTGAAACTGGATCCTCGTCCTGACGGCGTGTTCTGCTTCAACGACCCGACCGCTCTGGGTGCGCTCAGCGCCATCTTCGCAGCCGGGCTGCGGGTACCAGAAGACATAGCGGTGATTGGGTGCGGGAACCTCCACTACGATGATGCGCTGGCCGTGCCGCTTTCCAGCGTGGACCAGCAAAGCACCCTAATCGGCCAGCGGGCTGCCAGCCTCGTTCTGAAACTGATTCAGGCCAAGAGTCCACCGCAGCCGACCAGCGTCATCCTGGAGCCGGAGGTCGTCGTCCGCGCTTCGACACGACGGAGTCCCGCGCCGGTGGAAGACGCATGCCGTCAAGCCGGAAGCTGTTTCTCGCGTGAGCCAACTGGCGGGACGCCTGCGAAACCGACGGTCTGAGCGCGTCAAGCTCATCCAGCCGTCGCTCGATCTCGCGCGCTTGTCTTCGCGCCGCTGGAGCGGCCAGAGCGAAGCAGGCAGTCATCCGCGGGATGGTCGTCGATTGTGTTTGACGACGAAGACAGCCACTATCGGCATTCCGAGCGGCGCCATCTTCCAGTACCAGAGGCTTCGCGGGAAGTTCCGCCGGCGGGCGAATTCGCGATGGTGGAAGTCCATCAACTCCGGCAGGGGCGCTCCGGCGGAGGGAGCCGAAAAAGGGATAGCCTGAACGGACACCTTCGCGGTGGGTCAGCGAGCCCGCGACGGCGGTGCCGCCAGATATTCCTCCTGCCGGTCACTTGACGATCCAGGCGCGTCTCTGTCGCTCATTGCCGCCGCCGCGCAGTCGCGTCGCGCAGCAGGTCGGCAGTGTCGGTATCCTCCCGGTCAGTCGCGAGGTCCAGGGCTGTTTTGGACGCGAAGCCTGACGCCCCACTCCCGCGAAGGCTCAGGTTCGCGCCGGCTTCGATCAGTCTCCGAGCGATATCAGCGTGACCGTTGATAACAGCAAGCATCAAGGCGCTCAGGCCGTATTTCGCAGTGTGATCCAGCTCGGCCCGGTGCTCGACCAGCCAGGCGGCCACGTCGCCATCCCCTTTTGTCGCGGCGATCATCAGCGCCGTTTGACCATGACGGTCGCGGGCGTCAATGTCGGCTCCACTTGCCAACAGCTGTTGAAGCTCATCGACGGAACCACGGTGTACCGCGCCTTCCCACTCTAGCGTCATATGCCTGATTCTCGGATGCCTGCGCCGTCCGTTTCAACAACGTCGTCGTCGCCGCCGGGACCTCCAGACTAGTGGTCCGCGTCCAGGATTTCGACCGGTATGTTGCGCGCCCTGACGGTCGCGGTTCTGTGCGAACTACTTCCAGCGCTGAGCCGCGCGCGCCAGCAGGCGGCGCTCCCACGTCGCCAGTCTTCTGCTGCACGACCCTAGCCTCTAGCGGGAATCAACTCGGGTCCGCTCCCTGGGTCTCATTGCTGCTCCTGAGCTTGGGCAAGCCGCTGGCGCTCGACCTCCGTCCATTCGCAGATTCTGTCCACATCGCTGCTGGACAGCCAGGAACTCGGGTGCAGCGGCTTGAAGTACCAGAGTGGCATGTCCCCTGATCGCACGTTTTCATAGATGTTCTTGAGCCGGTCCTTCTGCTGAGCCGGTGTAAAGTCGGACCATCGCGAGAAGTTCATCGCGTCTCGAGCCATGCCGACATCGGCCATCTGCAGCCAGGAAACCGGTGCGATGTTGCTGTACCAACGCCAGCTGGTTTTCTCGGAATGGCAGTCGCCGCAGGACCTCTCGAGGATGCTGGCAACATCGTTTGGCATCTGGGTGACTGCTTCGACAGTCTGGGATTCCACGATCTGCCGGTTGACTCTTGCGGGACGGGCAAATTGCATTGCCACGAACAGAACAATAGCGAGTGACCCTGCCCATTTGAGCAGCTTTGACATGGCTAATACTCCTGGCTGTCTCCCTTTTGATCCAACGCAGCGCCACTTGGTTACCAAGCTTCAGGTCTCCGCGGGCGCCGCTCAGGCCAGCGATCGAGAAAAGGCACAACCAAGGGACAAGGCGCCGGGAATTGCGGGTATGATCACGATCCCCAACACTCCGCTCTGGTCCAGAGCTTCAGCCATTCCAAGGCCGGCCATTCTTGCACTCACGGCGCCGACGGCCGGCTGGCGCCGTCTTCCCGCGCGTCCATCCGCACCACATGATCCTTACCGTCCCAGCGGTTGTCGTCCAGCCACAAGAACGTGAACCGGGCCGGCGCGGTCTGTTCCCGACCCAATCGAATGTCCACAAAGTGGATGCCAATCCCCGTTGCTTCGGATTTCGAGTCGGTGGAGTGCTGCCATTCATCGTCGGTCCAGCGCAGCAGGAATGGGGATTCCGCCTGGATGCGGAGCAGGCCGCCCGGGGGCGCGGTTCCGGCCTGCCGGTTGTGCTTCCAGACTTCGATCGCCTGGCGCTCGCTACGACGGGTAGCGTATCTCTCATGGGCCGGCTCCACCAGGTCGAATAGCTTGCCGTCGGCGGCGGAGCGGTGGAGTTTGAGATATTCCGAATGCGCCCACAGCAGGGGGACGGCCGAATCGGTCGGTCCGCCGAAACGCAGATGACGCGCGGGCAGGTCCGGAGCATCCCAAATTTGCTCCGGAATCAGGCCGACGCCCTGGGCGAAATTCTCGAGGGCGCGCAGATACGGCCCGGCATCGCGCCCGGCGGCGATTTCGTAGTGCCCGCGCTCGCCGGTCAGCAGCGGCCACGCGCGTCCACGGCCCCAGCCGCAGAAGGATCCGCCATCGTCGCGTTGCCCATAGCCGTCATGGTTGTAGCGCCGCCAGCACGGGCCATACGGCGTGTCGACCTTGAGCACCGCGTCGACGACCCGGAGGGAATCCTGAATGATGGGATCGTTCGCGTCGCGGATGCCGTAACGGACCAATTCGAGAAAGCCGGGATCGATGATTTTCCCGGCGGGGAATTCAAACTGGCTGCCCGGCGCCTGATTCGCAAGGACCAGCACTCCGTGATTCGGGTCCTCATCCGTACAGTCAATCGAACTTACAGGATTGACGCGAATGTAGTGGCGGGCGATGCCGGGCACCAGGCTTCCCTCGGTGGTCACCGTCCAGCGTTCAATGTGCGATTCGAGGAAGTCGGCGTAGTCGCGGACGAACCCGGCGAGCCGATGGTCGCCACTGCCGGCAAAGAAGTCGGCGGCGCAGATCAGTGCGGCGATATGGATCGCGAGCGTCGACGGTGAGTAGCCGCTCGCTTCCTCCCACCGGTCCTGGGCGGTCACCGGTCCTTCACGGATGAGGAAACCGCAGGCGCGGTGGATCAATTCGTTCGCGGGGAAGTTGCCGAGCGCGTTGTTCTTCCATAAGTGCCAGGCCAGCAGCACCGGGAACGCGGCCTCGTCCAACTGGACGCCTTCCCAGTAAGGCCGGCCGTCGATCCAGAAGTTCTGGTAGAAACCACCGTCCTCCCGCTGCGAAACGGCCAGGTAAATCAACGACCGCAACGGCGTCGCGAAATCACCGACCGCCATCAGCCCGGTGACACACTTCACTAAGTCGCGCGTCCAGACCAGGTGGTATCCGCCCAGCTCGTCGTCGCTCTTCTCATCGCCCCACGGGATGCTCAACGATGCGATGATGGCCCCGGGATAGGCCTTATCCTCATGGGCCAGGAGGAGATTCACGCTGCGCTCGAACAGCGTGGGCCGGGACGAATTCGATGCGAGAACAAAACGCCTGGACGTTCGCTGCCATTGGTCGATAAACGTTTCGCGCGTCTCGTCAAATGGGATGCTCAATGACTGCTGTAGCGTGTTCGCCGCGTCGTGCTCGGTGCTGCCGAATGCCAAACCGATTACGAACTCCGGCCCGAGCGACAGATCGATTCCGCCGGTAAGAGCGATATTACCGTCCATCGCGGACGCGAATTGCCAATCCAGGCGGTAGTTGGCGGCCAGGTCGGTCCAGCCGTCGTTCACGCCGACATACCCGCAGGACGTTTCGAGAAACGGAACCGTGGCCCCAATCACCAGCCACGTATCGCCGCGGTTCGCGGCCAATAACCGGCTGCCCGCCCGCCCGATGATCTGCCCGTTGTTGTGCCACCCCCCAATCTCGAGGTGCGGCGCGCAAAGGACATACATCTTCAGCCTGGAGAGCAGCTCCGGGGGCGCGTCCACGCGGGCGTGCACCAGCAGGCAGTTCTGGTGAGGGTCGCCGAGGATCGTCTTGTGAAGCTGGTAACGGCCTTCCTTCTCGCGGCTCGTCACCTCAAAACCGAGCGCCGCCCCCGAGACACAGTCAATGCGGCTGGTGAAGTTGCGGCGCTCGTCGTGAAAGAAGCTCTCGCCATCCGTAAACAGGAACTGCAGGTCACGGATCTGGGGAGTATCGATCGTGGGGTAGTAAACCTCGGTGATGCAGCCGATATCGACCGTGTACCAGAGGCGGCTGGAAGACGAATACGCCGTTCCGACCGCCATTTTCAGTCCCCGCGCCCACCGCGGTTCGATCCCCGGCCCCCCGGGGGCCGAACTCCGAGCTTGCACTTCCACTCCCATCTCCTCCTCGCCTCACCGCCCGGCCAAGCCTCCGTTCAGACGGGGACGGCGGGAAGCGACGATCGCTTCTGGTCCCATGGATTGTACATCGTGTCCGGCCCCTGGGCATCCGCGCCGCCGCTACGATTCCTCCACGCCGAACAGATCGCTGAAGAATCCGTTCAGCAGCCGGCTGTCCGGATCGAACTCGGTTCGCTTACTCGCGATTGCGTCCAGCCGCGCCCCGAGCGCCTTCCGGGCCTGCGCCCGCGTGAAGCCGTATGTCTGGTTTGGCAGCGGCACTCCGCCCCGATCGCTGCACCACTCGTTGAAATCCGTAAGGAATTGCTTCCATCCCGGGTTGGCGGTCGACACCGGGTCAATCGTCATGACGTTCCCGTCGTAGGAGTAAGACAGCAGCGACTGCCGATCTTCCGCGATGCGGTAGCCCACGTGCAGCATGTTGGTGCGGTAGCCGGTGTCCTTGTAATACTTCTTGACCCACTTAGTATATTGCGGGAGGATCTTCCGGTATTCTCCCTCGGGGAACGCCCACAGGCTGAAAGTGTAGCGGCTGTCATCGGAGACGTCCGGGTAGCGGATAATCTGATCGGCCGCCATCGTGTTCTTACTCCGGATGAGGTTCTCCAGCTTGAACCGCCATAAGGCGCCGAAGGCGTCGATAAAACTGTACCGTATGAACTTGTTGTCGAGGTTCTGCTCCGCCTGGGCGCAGGTCCGCGGTCCCGCCTGTGACCAGAGATAGTTACGCAGCGGCCACACGTGCTCGTTCGGCTTGCCTTTGGCGCGGGGATTATACTTGCGAAATTCGACGCTCACCAGTTCGTCGAACAGAAACATGTAGTACATCATGGAGTAGCCGCGAGCCCAGAGCTCCGGCAGCCGCGCGCAGAAGTCCTTTACCGAGAATGTCTCGTGATAGACCTCCATCGGCTGGGCCTTGCGAATACGAAACGTGGCCTCGGTCACGATGCCATAAGTCCCGTAGCTCGAGCGCAGCATCTGCATCAGCTCGGGATCGCTTTCCTCACTTACCTCCAGCATCTTGCCAGAAGGCAGCACCATCTTTATCCGGGTGCAATACGAGCTCACCTGCCCATACTCCCCCGGCATCGACCCGTCTTTGGTTCCGGCGCAGGCGGCGGAGCCGATCGACAGGTTCCCGATCTCGGTATTGACATAGAACTGAAGGCCGCGTTTCTTCAGCTCTTCGGCCACGTCGATCAGAATCGCGCCCGCCTGCACCGTGACCGTGTCGTCGGTGACCTCGAGGATTCGATCCATCCCGCGCATCTTGATCATGGTTCCGCCATCCGCTGCCGAACAGGCGGCGGTGGAGTGATTCGATCCGACCGCACGGACCGGCGACGGGTACTTGGCGGTGTCCTTCAGGATACGTGCAATCCCTGCCGCCGAACTCGCTTCGACGACCGCCTTCGGGTGGGAGACAATATCTCCAAACCAGTTCTGGACTGTTAGTCCGGGCATGGCAAGCCCCTCCTTATCCCACATTCTATGGCAAACGCACTGGCGGGCGATGCCCGAGTCGTATCCAGGCTAACGCGATGTTTCCGACGTCAGCTGGGGCGGGCGAGTCGAAACCCCACCGCGACAGAGACTCCCGTTTGGGTCGGGTTGCCGGCTGCCGGGCGTCTTATCCCAGTCCCCTAAGGTGTCCCGGCATCAAGCAGTATACTCCGCATCCACTTTGCCACCCCAGCCTCTTCAACGACTGGAAAAGACCAGGACAGGGGGCCCGCGCTCTGTGCGGATCGCCTCGATAGCTGCTCTCTTCACAGGGACTAGTGTGGTGTCTCGGAAGTTCAGGACCTTTTGGGTGGCTACGAAGGGCCGGAGAGACACTACCTGACGGTATCATTCCATGACGGTGCGAATTTGGTCGGCGCCGTTGAGTATCAACTGCACAGGAACAACTATCGAGGCGTCCTACGGTCACTGGAGGAAGTGACTGGACAGACGATGAAATACGATCAAGAAGGATCAAGGGGACCGCACAGGGTGTGGCCACCCGCGGCCAAGCGGAGACCCATCTGGAGGCAACCGTCACGTTCACTTCGGATCCCGAGGGGGCGGAAATCGAGATTGACGGCGCATTCATCGGGACCACGCCCCGAGGACGCACATTGAAACCGGGGGAGTATTCCATCGTGGTCCGCATGAAGGGGTACCAACCCTGGAATCGCAAGATAAGCCTTCAGGAAGGCGACGAACTTACCGTTTCTTCCGAGCTCGAAGCAAAGTAAACAGAGGCTGACGACACCCTTTTTACAGGGCCGCGCCGAGCCGGTTCCGCGAGCGGCGGCGGATGAGATCGTTCAGGTCGATGTGCAGGCGCCGGCAGGCGGAGTGCAGGCGGGCGGCGGACGGATAGTCTTCTTCCGAGCAGGTGAGAAACTCGACCAGGTACAGGAGCGGTGCCAGCGGCGCGGTTGTCGCGTCCGGCGTATGGTGGCACCGAACCGCCTCGATCAGTCCCGCCGGGAACCGCCACTCGTCCAGCACGACCGCGCCGGCTTCGGCATGATCGAAGCCGAACACGATCCATTCCGCGCCTCTCAAGGGGACCCCGCCATCAACCAGGCGGTCGCGCCGCGCGATGGCGCCCGCGCTCAGGAACTCGAGCGCCACCAGGCCGATGTCGTGGACCAGCGCCGCCAGGCTCGCCTCGGCCAATGAGGCGACACCCGCGTCGCTCGCCAGGTCGGCGGCGAGTTCAGCCGCCTCAATCGCGTGGTTCCACTGCACGCGCAATGAAGGACCGGCGAAGACGCCGCGCAGCATCGTCGCGAGGAGCACCTGCCGGGCAAAGTCCGGACCAATGCGGGCGATCGCCTGCAGCAGAGACCGTACCTCGCCGCGCCGGCCGTACATGGCGCTGTTGGCCGTGCGCAGGAGAGCGCCGGCCAGGACGGGATCACGGGCGGCTACCTTCTCGATCTGGTGGGGCTCGGTGCCGCTCGCCGTCAGTGTCCGCATGGCTTCGAGATAGGCCTCCGGAAACATCGGCAGCCTCAGGGCGGCAGCACGCAATTCGTCGCGCGTCGCCGTTCGCAGGGCCGCCAAAGCCGAGTCGAGGAGATCGCGGCCGAGCGGCTCCGTTCCGGCCGAATCCTGTTCGAACAGCTCCCGTTCGAGCTGCTCGTCCAACCGATCGGCGGAGCGCAGAATTGTCACCAGCGGCTCAGTCTCCCGGTTCAGGCGTCGTGAATCGTAGAAAGCGGCCAGCACATCTTTTACGCGGGTGCTTTCCGAGTGTGGCGCCCTGGATTGCGCCGGGACGACCAGACCCAGATCCGCCGCAAGACGCTCGAAGGACGAGGGTTTGCCCAGAAAGGGAGACTCGTGCCAGAGGGCCGCTTCATGGAGATCGCGCCGGTCGGCGGGATCCATGGCCATGGCGCTTCCCAGCTCACTGGCGATTGCCGCCACGCGAGCGGCATGGGTTGGACATTCCTCGCAAGGCATCTACATCCCTTATCGGCAAAGAGCGCGAGGTTTTGGCTGTGCGTTGTACCAATACGGCTGGTAAGGGTCAACAGGAGGAGTCAACGGAAGCTGCCGAGACCCAGCCCGTAGGGACTTCCGGCCGCAGCGGCAGACGGCGGCAAACCCGGAAAGGATGGTTCTACCAGCCAGCGCGCGCCCGGTCCCGGCCTACGGCTGGACCAGCCGTGGCCCCGGCTTACAGCCCGTCACGCCGCCAATGTCGCGAGCCTGGCCGATGCCCTCGGTTCCAGCAACTGCGCCGGCTCGATGATGAGCGTGGACTGTTCTCGACTCGGGCAGAGTCCCAGCCGCCGGACCGCGCTGCCGGCGAACGGGCCGCCGGAGCGGTACCAGAGACGGCTCTTGTCGCGTTAGCCTCGCCTCATCCGGCCTTCATTCCGCTGTCCCGGTGCCGTTTTCCTTCACCGGTACGACGAGCACCGGACTGCCGGCATGGCGGACGAGCGGGGCTGTCGTGCCGCCGATCACCGTGCGATCGAGCAGCGGCCGGTGCCAGGCTCCGACCACCAGTAGGTCGCAGTTCGACTCGGAAACCAGCTTGAGGACTTCCTCGGCCACCTTGCCTTCCCGTATCATTTCCCGGAGCTGGCAATGGGAACGATCCACGTCCGCCCAGGAGCACCAGTCAGAGACCGCGTCGCCAGAAGATGATTCCTTCACGTGCAGCAGCGTCAGTCCCGCGCCCCAGCAGCCGGCGACCGCAGCGGCCCAGTCCACCGACTGTCGTGCCGCGGGCGTGTCGTTGACCGGACACAGGATATTCTGGATCCTGACCTCGCCTTTTTGCGCCGCGGTATCGGGCCGGACCATCAACACCGGGATCTCACTGGAGTGCAGTACGTGTTCCGCCACCGACCCCAGAAGGAACCGGCGCCAGCCGCCATATCCATGCGTGCCCATGACGATGAGATCGGCCGAGAGCGCCGCCGCCGCGGTCGTGATCGCGTCCCCGGCATAGGCTTCCACTACGTGTGTTTCCAGGTGCCGGGGAAACTCCCCCAGCGTTGTCATCACGAAATCGCGCAGCGCCTCTTCGGAGCTCCCGCGAGCGTCAACCCACTGTCGCCGGAACTGTTCGACCTGTCCCTCGGTGAAGTATGGCGGCGGTTGAAACAGGTATGCGTGCATCGCGACAATATCCGCGTTCCAACACGAAGCGAGCGCGGCGGCATAGTGCAGGGCGCCTTCCGAAGTCGCACTGAAATCGACCGGACAAAGGATCTTTCGGATCCTTCTTGAAGCCATCGTCTACCTCCACTGGCCCTGAGGGCTCTTCCATTTCAATACACGAGTTCAATACACGAGCTGCAAAGCTCGACGCCGCCAGCGACTTGCGCTCTTCCTCCAATAGCGGCCGGCATCCGCCACGGCGGTTCACTGCGGCCCCGGGTACGATCAGAGTCTGACGCTCACGCGGGGGCAGGGCAGACGGTTGCACGTCTCAACAGCGGTTGCCAGTCAGACCGCCTGGACCAACCCAGTGTACGCCTGAGCATTCTATCCGGGCCTGATTCTCTTCCATAGATGCCGCCGGCGAGGGTGGGTGACACACTCCCCGTTGAGCCACACGATCCCCGAAAGCCGCACTGCGAGTGCCGCCGGTCACCGACAGCCCGCCGTGTAGGGACACCTTCGGGCGCCTTCGATCCGGAAACACCGAGCCAGTCACGATCTGTCATGAATACGATACGTGTACGCCCGGGAATGTCGCTGTCAAACTACCCGAACAGGCATTTCGGGCGGCGAAGGCCCGCATGCGAGTGAGCGACGTGCTCGACCTCACCTGGATGACGGGAGGCGGACTCGAGTTACGATCCGTGCAGGACCTGCTCGAGCGGCTGGCGGCGCCGGTACTGCCCGGTACCGCAGTCCGGTTTTCGACCTACGATGAGCCCCGCTACCGCTCGGCGCTGGAACTCCATTTGGGCCATGAGCAGCGGCGGGCGGCCGTCGGCGGCGTGCTCACTCAAGGATCCGGCCGCCCCGATGGCATCGACGCCGCGCACGTGCGTGTCTACCTGGAACCGTGGGCGACCCTCCGCTGCGGCCATGCCGTTGAATTTGGCCTCCTCCCGGAAACGTAGCGAGGCCAGCCACTACGAGGGCTAGGGATGGGAGCGATGCGCTCCGATTCCTGGTATTCCGCCGATCCTTTGGCCGTTCTTCGCTGCGTGCGAGATGGCCCGGTCAACTCCCGGCGTCACAGTTGACCATCCACCGGACACCAAATTTGTCGACCACCATCCCGAATGCTTCCGCCCAGTAAGTCTTCTGGATCGGCATGATGACGGAGCCGTCTTGGGAAAGGCTTTCGAAGATCTGTTGCGCCCGCTTCGGGTCGTTCAGTCCGACCGTCAGGCTGATGTTGCCACCTCCCTCGGCGGCGTCGGGGCTCGGATCGTCACACATCATGATCTTCGAGTCTCCCACCTGGACCGTGCAATGCATGATGTTCTCTGCCGGCCCCATGTTGGACATCGGCGACTCACCTACCGTCTGAATAAAGAGCACCTCGGCATCGAGAGCGCCCTGGTAGAACTCGATGGCTTCCCGGCAGTTCCCTCTGAACGCGATATATGGATAGACTCCCAGCATCGTTGCCTCCCTTGCCCGAAGGACATGTGGACCGTGTCGCGTGGCCGGCTGCAATCCCATCAGCCCCGCTTCCGGACCGCATTGAATCTCCGTATTCTACCCTTTGTCGGCCGCATCAGCCCGAGGGCGTCGCTCGAAGCCGGCGGTTCGCTGGTGTATAAGTAGAAGCGGTCACCAGTGCCGGCCTCCGTGAGATCGCCTCCGGATTCACAGTCATGAGAATCGCAATCCGTAAGTACCTCTTCCTTGCCATCGTGCTGCACGGCGCCGCGTCCGTGCTTGTTGCGGCATCCGCCCTGTCCACCAGGATCGATGAGCCGCGGGCGGTTTACCTCGAAGCCCCCGCGTTCGACGTGCACGGCGATGGCGTCGCCGATGATAGCGCCGCCATCCAGGCCGCCATCGATCAGGCGGCCAGCGGCTACTTGGAAGGCATCGTGTTTATCCCCTCGGGGCGGTACCGGCTTTCCCGCACCATCTATGTCTGGCCGGGCGTGCGCGTTTACGGCTACGGCGAGACGCGCCCCGTCTTCGTGCTCGGCGACAATACACCGGGCTACCAGGAGGGCATCGGACTCATGGTGATGTTCTCCGGCTCCCGGCCGCGTCCCGGCCGTGCGCCCGGCGGACGTGTCTTCCGGGTTCCGTTCCCCCCGCCGGGAACCGTGCCGCCGACCGATAACATCGGCGATGCCACTCCCGGGACCTTTTACTCGGCGATGAGTAACATCGATTTCGAGATCGGTGACGGGAACCCCGCCGCGGTCGCCATCCGCGCGCACTACGCCCAGCACGGCGTTCTCAGCCACATGGATTTCCACGTCGGCTCCGGCCTCGCGGCGCTCACCGAGATGGGTAATGAGGCCGAGGACCTGCGCTTCTATGGCGGCGACTACGGGATCCTCACCGGCAAGTCCTCGCCGGCCTGGCAATTCACGCTGATCGATTCGGTTTTCGACGGACAGCGCAAAGCTGCCATCCGCGAGCATGAGGCCCAGACTCACGTTGATCCGAAATACGTTCCGAAACGTTCCCACTGCCGTCGAGATCGATCCGGAATACTACGATCAGCTCTGGGTCAAGGACTGCCGCTTCGAGAACGTCTCCGGACCCGCGCTCATTATCAGCAATGAGGACAGTCCGCTCGTCGAGGTCGGCGTGGAGAACGCCGTCGCGCAGAACACGCCGGTCTTTGCGCGGTTCCGCGAGAGCGGGAAGACGGTGCCCGGCAAGGGAGCGCAGTACCGGATCGAGAACTTCAATTATGGGCTGATCGTTCCGGGCTTAGGGACGATGGGCACCATCGGCATGATCTACGACGCGACGCCGCTCGATGCGATGCCCGCGCCCCTGCCGCCGGCTATCCGGCCGCTGCCGCCGGCAGCCGAGTGGGTGAACGTCCGCTCGCTCGGCGTCAAAGGTGACGGCGAGACCGACGATACCGCCGCGCTGCAGAAGGCGATCGACGGGCATCGCGTGCTCTACCTGCCCGCCGGCCACTACATCATCACCGACACGCTGACCCTGAAGCCCGACACCGTCATAATCGGACTGCATCCGCTGATGACGCAGCTCGACCTGCCCGACGATACGCCTGGCTTTGCGGGCGTCGGCTCGCCCCGACCGATGATCGCCGCTCCTGCCGGTGGCTCGAACATACTAAGCGGCTTCGGCGTCTTCACCGGCGGCGTCAATCCCCGGGCCGCGGGCGTCATCTGGCGCGCCGGCGCCGACTCGCTGATCGACGACGTGCGGTTCCTGGGCGGCCACGGCAGCGGTCCCGGCAGCGTCTACAACAACACCCATACCGCCGATCCGGAACTGCGCAAGCGGTGGGACGGCCAGTATCCCAGCCTCTGGGTCACCGACGGTGGCGGTGGAACCTTCGCCAACATCTGGACTCCGAACACCTACGCCCAGGCGGGCTTCTACGTCTCGAACACCACGACCCCCGGCCACGTCTATCAGCTCTCGAACGAGCACCACGTCCGCACCGAGATCCGGCTCGACGGCGTCGAAAACTGGGACATCAACTCGCCGCAGACAGAGGGCGAGGTCGGCGAGAGTATCGAGGCCGTGTCACTCGAGATCAGCCGGTCGAAGAACATCACCATCGCCAACTATCACGGCTACCGCGTCACCCGGTCCCGCGCGCCCTTCCCGGCGGCGGTGCGCATCTATAACTCCGGGAACATCCGCTTCCGCAACGTCCATGTCAATGCCGAGAGCGGCGATCGGATTCTGCGACGCGGACGGCTGCCATACGTTCCTGCGTCTTAGTAAGTTCCCGTTCGAGAATTCGATCCAGGACATGACGCATCATCTGGAGGTGCGCGAGCGGGAGTTCGCCGTACTCGACATCCCCGCCGATCCGCCCGCTCCACCGCCGGCCGACGCCTCGGCGGTGCTCGCCCCGGGCGCCGAGGTCCGGAAGCTCGAGGGCGGGTTCCATTCGATCTCCGGCGCGGCTGTCGACAGCTCCGGCAAGCTCTACTTCGTCGATCACAATGGAAACCGCATCTATAGCTGGTCGCCGGCCGCCGGACTTGAAATCGAAAGCGATCATCCACTCGATCCGGTGAACCTGGCCTTCGACAAATCCGGCAACCTGCTGGTGCTCT
>CAWELS010000022.1:0-44679 GCA_963809945.1 Bryobacterales bacterium
CTGCTCGAACACCGGTCCGATGCGACGGAGCGTCCGCGCCCCGGGGTGTCACTGGTCCCAAGCGGGTCCCGTGCGAGGCGGGGGAGGTCGCCAGGAGCGGCATCGCGGTCGTGTTCCTGGCGACGCCGCCCGAGGTCTCGATGGAGCTGGCGCCGCCGCTGCTCGAAGCCGGCGCCAAGGTGATCGACATCAGCGGCGCCTTCCGGCTCGGCACGCCGGAGAACTATGCCCGCTGGTACAAGGCCGAACACGCCGCGCCCGGCGCTGCTCGCCGAGGCCGTCTACGGGCTGCCGGAGTTCTACCGCGACAAGGTCCGCGACGCCGCGCTGGTGGCCAACCCGGGCTGCTATCCGACCGCCGCCAACCTGGCGATCCGCCCGCTGGTCGAATCGGGCAAGATCGACCGGTCGGCCGGCATCGTCTGCGATGCGAAGTCCGGCGTCAGCGGCGCGGGCCGCAAGCCGAGCCTGAAGACGTCCTTCTGCGAGGTGACCGAGAACTTCTCGGCCTACTCGATTCTGGGCCACCGCCACGTCCCCGAGGTGCTGCAGAACTCGGGGCTTGAGAGAACGCGAGTTGAGCTTCACCGCGCATCTGTTGCCGATCGACCGGGGCATCCTCGAGACCGTCTACTTCCGCTCGACGGCGTCCTCCGCCGAGGAGCTTGCTGCGCGATCTACGAGGCGGCCTACCGCGGCGAGCCGTTCATCCGGCTGTACGATGCCGGCGTCATGCCGGACCTGCGCGCCGTGCAGCGGACCAACTTCTGCGATATCGGCGTCTCGCTTCGATGCGGGCGACCGGGCGCGGCGTCGTGGTCTCCGCGATCGACAATCTGGTCAAGGGCGCCGCCGGCCAGGCGGTGCAGAACATGAACCTCATGCTCGGCTACGACGAAACAGAGGGGCTGCTGTGAGAGTCCTCATCAAGTTCGGCGGCACGCTGCTCGAGACGGAGGAATCGCGCGCGCGGCTCGCCGGTGAGCTGGCGGCGGCGCGGCGGCCCGGCCTCGAGATGGTCCTGGTACACGGCGGCGGCAAGCAGATGACCCGCTTCCTGGCCGAGCGGGGCGTCGAGAGCCGGTTCGTCCGCGGGCTGCGCGTGACCACGCCGGAGGTAATCGATGCCGTGCTCAAGATTTTCACCGGCACCGTGAACCGGCAACTGGTGGCGTCGCTGGTGGCGGCGGGCCTGCCGGCGGTCGGGCTCAGCGGCATCGACGCCTGCCTGGTGGAGGCCGAACAGCTCGACCCCGAACTCGGCGCGGTGGGCCGGCCCGTCGGCGCCAACCCGGCGCTGCTCGACACGCTCGTCGGCGGCGGCTTTCTGCCCGTCGTGGCCTGTGTCGCCGGCGACCGGCAGGGCAAAATTTACAACGTCAACGCCGACCAGATGGCGGTGGCGTGCGCGGCCGGATTCCGCGCCGACCGGCTTGTTTTTCTCACCGACGTCGACGGCGTGCGGGGCTCCGAAGGGGCGATTCTGCCGCAGCTCGATATCGCCGCCGGCGAGGCGCTCATCCGCGACGGCGTCGCCACCGGCGGCATGCAGGCAAAGATCGATGCGGCGCACCAGGCGCTGCGGCAGGGATCGCCGAGGTCGTGATCGCCCCGGGCGCGATGGAGAATGTTGTCACGAGGCTGCTGGCCGGGGAAGCGCTCGGCAGCCGACTGGTGGCTTGACCTATGGAAAAGGAACGAAAAGCAGCGATGCGGGATATTCCGGCGATGCTCGCGCTCATCAACGGCTACGCCGCGAACGGCATCATGCTGTCGCGGACCGAGTTCGAGATGGCCGAGAATATCCGCGACTTCACCGTCATCGAAATAGATGAGAAGATCGTCGCCTGCGGCGCACTGCATTTCTACACGCCCACCTCGGGCGAGATCCGCTCCGTCGCCGTCGCCGATAGCGCCAAAGGGAGCGGGATCGGACGGCGATTAGCGGCTGCGCTCGAATCAGAGGCGCGGGAGTGCGCGCTTGAGAGTATATTTGCGTTCACTTATGTGCCTGGTTTTTTTAAAAAAATCGGATATCAGGAAGTAGATCGTGCTGAACTTCCGCTTAAGGCGTGGAAAGACTGCATGCGCTGTCCCAAGTTCCAGTGCTGCGACGAGGTGGCGATGATCCGGCGCCTTTCCGAACTGGCGCATCCTCGTCCTACCGCTTCTCTACCGCCTGAAGAAGCGGCTTTGATCCAACTCCCCGTGATTCGCTTGTAAACAAACGCTGCCGCCAAAGCGTAAGTGTCAAACTGCACGCCGCGAAGTACCGCCAAGTACGGCGAGGCAAGCAATCCTTCGGATACTTCGCTACTTCACGTGCGATCCGCCTTGAATCCGATGCAATTAGCCGGATTTCGGCGAGAGGAATTTCTGGATTTGCGCACTCAAATGTAGTATAAATAACGATGGGTCTACAAGTACTATTCCCATCTAGTACTGAGGGATTCGTATGAAGGCACAAACCGTTGGCGTTAAGGAATCGGCAGGCAGGATTCTATGTTGCACGGTTTTTCGCCCCGGGGGACGCAAGCTCCTCGCGAAAGGCCACCTGATCAGCGAAGATGATGTTCGCCTGCTCGAGACGGAAGGTATGCAAGAGGTTTGGGTCACAGAGCTCGAAGACGGCGAGATCGGAGAAGACGAAGCCGTCATGACGGTGGCCAATGAAATGGGCTGTGGATGTATGGAGATTCGTCTGGCGGCGGGTGGCCGGGCTAATCTTATCGCTACCGAGGACAGTTGCGCGCTGGTGGACGACGAGCTGCTGCGGCAGATCAACTGTACCGCCAGCATGGTGATCGCCACGGTGCCGAATTTCAGCTTCACCCGTGCCGGGCAGCGCGTGGCCACGATCAAGAGCGCTCCGTTCGCGGTGGCGGCCACGCAACTGGATGCGGTGACGTCGATTCTTCGGGAACGCGGACCGATTCTGCAATCGCGGCCGATTCGGAACGCGACCGTCGGCGTGCTCTACTCGGACCCGATGACGGGCGACCGCGCGCGGCAACTGTTCGAGAACATCATGCGGCAGCGTCTGGAACGCTACGGGATGCAGACCGACTACGTACTGGCGACCGTCGAGGACGAGCCGTCGCTGGCGCGCTCGCTCGAACACATGCTGGACGTCAAACCCACCGTGGTCCTCATTGCCTCGACCACCGCGCCCGCCGGGCCGGAGGACGCCGTCGGACGGGCGATGCAGCGCGCCGGCTGTCACCTGGAGAAATATCTCGCTCCGGTGGAGCCGGGCAACCTGCTGCTGCTCGGCTACAGAGACGACATCCCCGTGGTCTCGGCGCCCGGCTGCTTCCGGTCCGCGAAGGTGAATGTAGTGGACCTGGTGCTGCCTCCGATGCTGGCCCGATATCGCGTGAGCGGCTGGGAACTGGCCTGTCTGGGGCACGGCGGACTGCTCGCCTGAGTTCTCTTTCCTCCATGCTCGCCCGGCTTCTCGCCCTCCGGGAAGCCGGCGGGCGCCCGTTCGGCCGGGCGACTGACTTGTCGCCCGGCCCTCTTTCGCGTCGGTCGCCGGCAACAGAGTGACGATAGCCTATTGGCCAACGGCTTCCGATCTGTAACAATAGGCAGTTTGTTATGCCCGACGACCTTGGAAAGAGAGTGATCGGCTGCATCGCCGAAACGCAGCACCTGGAGCCGGACAAGATCTCCATCGACAGCACGTTCGAGGAGCTGGGGATCGACTCGCTCGATGGCATCAATATTTTATTTGGCCTCGAGACGGAGTTCGACGTCAGCATCCCCGACGAGGCGGCCCAAAGTATCCGGACCGTGCGCGAGATGGTGGAGGGTGTGGCGAGGTTGATCGCCGAGAAGCCGTCCCCCGATAGCGCGGACTAGAAGACTGGATCTCATGATGCCCCGTCGCGTCGCCATCACTGGGATCGGCGCCATCTCCGCTATCGGTGCCAATGTCCGGCAGACGGAGGAGTCCCTCCGCGCCGGCCGCTGCGGCATTCGTCCGATCGAGCTGGTGGACCGAACCCGCCTGCGTTTCCCCAACGGCGCCGAGGTGCCGGACTACCGTCCGGAGGATCACTTCGAGCCGAAGGAGGCGTCCATGATCGACCGCTTCGCCCAGTTCGCGGCCATCGCGGCCCGGGAAGCCGTCGCGCAGGCAGGCCTGGAGCGTGGCGCGGCGGTGTTCGATCAGGCGATGATCGTTACCGGCTCCTGCATCGGAGGCCAGGGAACCCAGGACGAGGGTTTCGTCGATCTTTATCTGAAGGGGCGCCCGCGGATCAGCCCGTTGATCATCCCCAAGACGATGGCCAACGGCGGCGCCAGCCGCATATCGCTCGAGTTCGGCGTTCACGGGCCGGTCTACACGATCTCGACCGCCTGTTCGTCGTCGAACCACGCCATCGGGCAGGGGTTTTGGGCGGTCCGCCAGGGATCTGCCGACCTGGCCATCACCGGTGGCAGTGAAGCCACCTTCAGCATGGGGATTCTCAAGGCCTGGGAGGCGATGCGAGTGGTCTCGCCGGAAACCTGCCGTCCGTTTACCAAGGACCGCCGCGGCCTGATCCTCGGCGAGGCGGGCGCCATGATGGTGCTCGAACCGCTGGAGGCGGCGCGGGCGCGGGGTGCGACCGTGCTCGCCGAGATCGTCGGCTTCGGGATGTCGTCGGACGCCCACCATGTCACGCAGCCGTCGGTGGATGGTCCGGCGATGGCCATGCGGAAGGCCCTGGACGACGCCGGCCTCGAACCGGAGCGGATCGGCTACATCAACGCCCACGGCACGGCCACGGCCGCCAACGATCCGACCGAGGCGGCCGCCATCCGGCGGATCTTCGGTTCCCATACCGATCGCATCCCGATCAGCTCGACCAAGTCGATGCACGGGCACACGCTGGGCGCGGCGGGCGCGCTCGAAGGGGTGGCCACGGTGATCGCGCTACGGGGCGGCTTCTTCCCCCCGACGGTCAACTTCACGGAACCTGATCCCGCGTGTCTCTTCGATGTGGTTCCCAATGAGGCCCGCGACGGGACGGCCGAGTACGCCTTGTCGAACTCCTTTGCCTTCGGCGGTCTCAACGCCGCGCTGCTGTTCCGCCGCGCGGACGTTTGACGCGTTGCCTATGTGGAGCGATCCGCCAGGATTGCCACGTCGGCAGTCCTGCCGGCGGTTGGGGCGGCTCACGGTAGATACGCACATCTGACGGCACGCGGTCACGGCAAGTCTGGCGGCTTGCTCGCCGGAGCTACTTCACGAATCCGATTTCGGTAAGAGCTGCCTTGGGCTCGCTGTCCTCGAACACGGTGAGCTCGCGGACCGTCCGGCCGTTCTCGAGCGCCACGGCGAACGGTGGATCGCCGAACGAGTAGATCTCGCGCAGCTTGGCGACGTCGGTCGTGATCGGCGCCTTCATCCCCGCGGTTTCGAGGAATTGACCGGCGAACTGGATGCGCTCTATCGGCACGAGCACGATGCGGACGTCCTGCCAGTCGTAGGTGACCATGTCCTGGGCGGCAAACAGGCAGTGGGTGCACTCAGGGTCGATGAAGAACAGCAGCACCCGGCCGTGGCGGATGTCGTAGGGCTGGCCGTCCACCATGACGGTGGCCGGTGCCATCTTGCCCGCCGGAGCCGTGAGCGCCACCGCCAGCGACGCCCCGGCGAAAACCGCCAATGCCGCCAGGATCAGACCGGCCGCTTTGAGGCCTCGCGCGGGCTTGGCCCAGATGCCGGCGAGCACGGAGCCGACCAGCATGGCCGCGTCGCTGATGAAGAAGCCCGGTCCCACAGTGCGCTGGATCCAGGGGAAGCAACTGCAATCGTCGCCCACGAGGCGGCTGTAGAAGATCGCGAAATAGGCCATGAAGGCGACCAGCAGCAGTCCGGCGAGGATCGCGCCCCAGCGGCGGAAGCGCGGGATGAGCACGAGGATCCCGCTGAAGGTCTCCGAGATCCCGAAGATGAGCGCGGCCGGCAGGCTGAGCGCGGCCGGCAGCAGCGCCTGGTTCATCCGGGTCGCCCATTCCACCGGAGCCGTGAGCTTCCAGATCCCGGCCGTCAACATCAGCGCGGCCAGCAGAATTGCGCAGATAGTGTTGACCACGGACTTCCAGGCCGGCAGATCATAGGCGGCAAGCGTTTCGCTTCGGGTACTCATCTCTTCGGTCCTGATTTCTATTGTAGGACGCACGGAAACACGGATTGTGCCGGGACGCTCCGCCACCGCGGCACGGCGGTAGACTGAGAACCCCGCTGGACACGGCGAACCCGCGGCTGCTAGCCTTCGGAAATGTTGCGTCTCCTCTACCTCTGGGCCGCCGTTCTCGGCGCCCAGACCGCGGATCTGGCGGTGGTCAACGCCAATATCTACACCGTCGACCCGGCCCAGCCCAGAGCCTCCGCGCTGGCAGTACGCGACGGCCGCTTCCTCGCGGTCGGCAATGACGTCCAGGCGCACATCGGGCCCAATACCCGCGTGATCGACGCTGGCGGGGCGACGCTCATCCCCGGCTTCATCGACTCCCACGGCCACATGGAAGGGCTCGGCGAGAGCCTCGAGATCCTGGACCTGCGCGAGGCCGTTTCGGCGGACGAGGTCGTGCAGAAGGTCGCCGCGGCGGTGTCCGGAACGCCCCCGGGCGGGTGGATTCGCGGCCGCGCCTGGGACCAGACCCGCTGGCCCGGACGCCAGTTCCCCGATGCCGACCAGCTCTCGGCCGTCTCGCCGGACCATCCGGTCTTTCTGACCCGCGTCGACGGCCACGCCGCCTGGGTGAATCGGAAGGCGCTCGAGATCGCGGGCGTCACCGCGGCCACGCCCGACCCGCCGGGCGGCAAGATCCATCACGACGCCGACGGACGTCCCACCGGCATCCTGATTGACCGGGCCCAGAACCTGGTACGGGCAAAGATCCCGCCGGCCACCCCGGACCAGGTCCGCGAGCGCCTGGCCCGTGCTGCGGCGGAGTGCTCCCGGTTCGGCCTGACCGAGGTCCACGATGCGGGCATCCCGCGTGAAGTGCTCGATGCTTACCGCGATCTGATCGCCGCCGATCGGCTCCCGCTCCGTGTCTACGCCATGATCGGCGGGGAGGGCGAACTCTGGAAGGAGTACCTGGCCCGCGGACCCGAGCTCGGCGACCTGCTGACGGTCCGCTCGATCAAGCTCATCAGCGACGGCGCCCTCGGCTCGCGCGGCGCCGCCTGCAGGCTCCCTACACCGACGACCCGGCAACCGCGGCCTGACTGATGCTCACGGCGCCGGAGGACATCGACCGCGTCGGCCCGGGACGCTGCACGCCGGCTTCCAGGTGAACACGCACGCCATCGGCGACCGCGCCAACCACATCGTCCTCGAGGCCTACGGCGCCGTGCTCAAGGCAGCCGAACGACCGCCGCTACCGCATCGAGCACGCCCAGATGGTCGAGCCTGCAGGACATCCCGCTCTTCGCCGCTACTCGGCGTCGTGCCTCCATGCAGGCCACCCACGCCACCAGCGACATGCGCTGGGCGGCCGAGCCGCATCGGGCCCGACGCGCATGCAAGCGGCGCCTACGCCTGGCGCCGCTTCCTCGACCTCGGCGTGCCGGATCCCCAACGGCTCAGACTTCCCGGTCGAGAGTCCCAACCCGCTCTGGGGCTTCTACGCCGCCATCACCCGGCAGGACCACGACGGCCACCCCGAAGGCGGCTGGATGCCCGACCAGCGGATGACTCGCCAGGAGGCGCTCGAGAGCTGGACGCTCGACGGCGCCTGGGCGGCGTTCGAGGAGCACCGCGAGGGCTCGATCACGGCCGGCAAGCTGGCCGACTTTGTGCTGCTCTCGGCGGACATCATGCGCGTTCCGCCCCGGGAGATCCTCGATGCCCGCGTCACGCTAACCGTGCTCGGCGGTAAGATCGTCTACAGCAAATGACCCTGTTGGCCCTGCTGCTGTTTGCCGTCACCGCCTCACCCGCGCGGCTCTCCCTCATTGACGAGGTCGTCTCGGTGCCGGCCGGTCAGGTCGAGGCTCTCAGCGTCGCGCTCCGGCAGAAACCGGCGGTGATCGAGGCCCACTTCAGCGTCACCGGAGGCCGGGATGAAATCACGGTCGGGCTGGTCGGCCCCTCGAGCGATGGCGGCCACTATCGGTTTCTGCGCGAGGCGCGGTCCGTGGCCCACGGTGTCATTCGGTATCCGGCTACGGAGTTCGGCGAATACCAGGTCCTCGTGGACAACCGCGGCCAGAAGGAGCATCCGGTCGCGGTCCAGCTCTCGATCGACTTGATCTTCAACGAACCCGGCACGTTGCGCCCGGCGCTGGTGTCCCCTGCCCGCCGCCGCGTGGTGGTGGGGTCGAGCCTGGCTTTCTTTCTGCTGATCTGTCTGTGGTCGGGCCGCCGAGTCGTGCTCTCGTTCCGGCGCCGGGTCTGAGTGGATCAGTCCCGCTCGAAGATCAGGCCGATGGGGCCGGCTTCGATTTCCAGTCCGGTGTCGGGGATCTGCTGCGGCCGGCGGCTCGAATTCACTGCGACCACCCCACGCTCGTAGCGCCGCCAGGCGAGGCCGCGGGCGACGTCCTCCTGGTAGTCTTGGTCGCGCGGCGCTCCGGGATCGGTGAAGTAGATGTCATCGACCTCGCCGGCCGGCGACGGCCCCACCAGGTAGGCGCCCTGGCTCCATAGCCGGGCGCAGCAGTTGCTGTAGCGGATCGCCCGGCGCACTTCTTCCTCCGAGCCGGCGGCGTAGTTGAGGTGGATGAACCGGACGTTGGGGAACCGCCGCGCGGCCGGTACGATCAACTCCTCCATCGGTACCCGGACGGACTCCCAGGGACTGTGCGAGTCATACCACGGGCGGAAGCGCGTATGGCCGCTGCTCGAGTAAGTGAAGTAACTTTCCGAGAGGTCAAAGTCGGCGTGATCGAGAAAATCGTCCGGCTGGCGGTAGCCCTGATTAGTAAAGAGGATGCAGTCGGGGCCCGCCTGCTGGCGGAACTCGGCGAGGAAGGCGCCCTGGTCGGTGTTGAACTTCCGGCCCGGGTGGCGGCGGGTGTACTCCTCCCGCATAGAGGGCGGGAGCTGCTCGAAGCCCAGCGTGTCGAAGAAGAGGCCGTCGTAACCGCTCTCCTCGAGCCGCCCGGCGAGGAAAGCGGCGCGCCGGGAGCACAAGCCGGGGTCCCCGAAGTCGTACCAAAACGCCCCGCGACCGTTCATCGCGGCTCCGCCGGAGACGGGCTCCCGGTTGAGCAGCCAGCCGTCATGCTGCTTGCGCCTCCGATTCCCATTCGGGCGGCGCGGAGACCGGATCGCCGGGATAGAAGCCGCTCGACCACTCGTAGGCGACCAGGCGTGTGCCATGCTCGCGGAGCCGGCGGCTGGTCGCCGCGTCGAGGATGGCGCCGGTGACGAGCACGTCGAACCGCCGGTACCAGTCGAGCGCCTCCTCGCCGAAGTGCGCCTGGTAGTGGAAGGCGACCGTGGGCGCCGGCCGGGAAGCTCCGACCAGCAGTGCCGGGGCAAATAGGAGCGCGCGGCGGGTGAGAGAGAGGCTCCGGCCGACCGGGCCGCGAGGGCAGGGAGCGCAACGGGGCGCTCGGAGTGTCCGTTGCGCTCTGTTGAGAGTCGTTCGCTGGAGCCGACCGGAAATGGGAGCCGGTCCGACGTCGAGCGTTCACACGAGTGTGAACGCGGCTCGCACGAGTGCGCACGCCACGTCCCAGCCGTCGCCGATGTGGCGGGCGCGCTCGTGCGCGCCGTGTTGGCGCTTTTGCCACCACCGGACGTCTGGCCGCCACCGTCTGCTGCCGCTGGCCAACGGTCTTCATCGCGAGCGCCGGCCCGTTCCGGCGATCCCAGTCCCTGCGAGTGCTGCAATGGATCAGGTTCCTGGGAGGCGCCTGGGGAATACGGAGCAGGCGGAACCGCCTGCCCCACTCGGCCGGAAGTTGACTGGGCAACACACCTGTTGATTGGATCTGGAGCGTTCAATTTCTCTCGACTGGCCCCTTCCCCCGATCGCGGCTCACTCACTGATAGCGATGGTAACACCGGGCTGCGTGACGGCCTCTCCGACCTGTAGCGCCACGGCGACCGCGCCGCCGATCGGGGCGTCGGCGGGGACCAGGACGTTGGCCTGCAGCAGGCCCGCGTACCCCGGAGCGCCGCCGGCGAACCAGACATTGGCCGGCCGGCCTCCGACGGTCGCGGTCACCGTCAGCAGCGGACGGGGCAGGGCATTGACGTCCACGAGCGAAGCCTGGAGGCCGTCCACGCCCTCCGGATTGGTCTGCCCTTCGCCGGTTGCATAGAGCATGATGTACGTACCACGGGGCGCGGGGTTCCCGGTGGTGAGCAGCGAGTAGTCCTGATTGAGCGCGGCTGCCTGGCCGCCGGCGTCCAGCGTGAACAACGCCGGGGCCGCCGAAGCCACCGGAATGGAGAGGCGGTCCGACACCACACCGAGCATTTCCACCTCGATCTCCACCCGGCCGCCCGCCGCAATGGCGTACGGAACGATGGCGTTGACCTGATCCGACCGGGTGAACAGTACCGGGCCCGGGGTCCCGTTGAATAGGACCCGGGTACCGGCCAGCTCGGCCGGTAGGTGGCGGTCGACAAAATCGCTCGGCGACGCCCTCCGCCGGTCCCAGCCGCCAGCCGAAGATGCTGATCACTTCGCCGGGCGCGAGCGCACCTTCCAGGTAGCTGGCGCCGCTGGTCACCGCCGCCAGGGCGCCCGCCGGCGCCAACTGGCGGCAGGACGTCCGCGCGGCATCCAGGTCGTAGTCCTTGACCATCGAGTTCATCCCCAGCGCGTTCGCCGTGGAGCAGAAGTCCGCCGGGGCAAGCTCGTACTCCACGTGAAAGACCGCCTTGCCGGCTTCGAGGAAGGGAACCAACTCGTCGCACTCGCTGTATTCGAAGCACTGCTCGTTGAGCGCCCAGTCGAAATCGGCCACCAGATCCTGCGACCTGCTCGACGTCGTTCTTGAGCCCCACCGAGAGGCCCCGCTCGTGGGCGGCGGCGGCCAGGAAGCGGTTGTAGGCGAGTTGGTCGGCGGCGGTCATGCCGGAAAGCCGGAGTCATTACTATAGCCGTCCACGTTGTCGGGCTCGGCGGCGTCGAAGCCCTTGGCCTTGCAGAGGTCGAGCCGCGCCTCCATGATCGGACGGAGAACGTCCAACTGGCGGATGTCGAGCCATTTCTCGTCGGGGTAGTCCTCGAGCGGCTTGCCCTTGACCGCCTCCGGGAACTCATTGGCGTCGGGGCGTCCCGTCTCGAACGTGCCGGCGCTGAAGTAGCAGATCGCCCGGCGGCCCTGGGCGTGGAGTTCATCGACGGTGGCGGCGTCATTGTCGAACAGGTCGATGTCGTAGACGGCGGCGTCGACCGACAGGTCCAGCCGCCGGACAACTGCCATTGCCAACTCGTCGCCTGAGCTGGAATCCAGATCACGCCAGGCTGCGCGAACGCGGAAGAGATAAGGCAGCAAGCGGCTGCCAGGACCGACCAACGCGGCTTCATAATCCGATTCTACGGGTGATTTCCGGGCGGTCGATATACCAATGAGCCTATCTGTTGCTACCAATTAGTCCTATGGGTACTATTGGTCCTAAGAGCGAACCTGCGCGCTGCGTCAAAACGCCTTGCCAAGAGTCTCCGAAGCCCCTTGTCGCAGTAGTCCCACGAGACTAGTACTATTCCTGTCCCGCACCTAGGTAATTAGTCTTGTCGTATACAGGTGCCTCTCGTAGGCTGGGGGTGGGAGATTATCCAACGATGAAGTCGATAGTCAGTCTAACCGTTTTTTGTCTGCTGTTCACCGCGGCGTTCGGTGGATTTTGCCTGGCCCAGGATGCAGGCAACGCGCCAGTGCGGATGAAACTGCTCATCCTCTCGACCGATGGCTCGGAGCCGGGCGTCGAGGCCATGACCTACCTGCTCGATCGGCTGGGGACACCGTACGATTTAGTCAAGTTGACCCAGCGTCCCATGCCTCCTCTCGAGGCCGGTGACGTTGGCCTGTACCAGGGCATCATTCTCGCCACGGGGAACCTTGGCGTCTGCGATCCCAACTGCCACAGCGCGCTCACTGTTGAACAGTGGGCCGGGATGGACGCCTACATGGAAAAGTATGGCGTGCGCGCGGTCAGCTACTTCACGTGGCCGGAACTGCGCTATGGCCTCACCTTCACCGGGGCCCAATACTATACGAGCGCGAGCCCCGCGATGGCCAAGTTCACCGACGCGGCCGGCTCGGTCTTCAGCGACCTCCGCCGCAACCAGGCCGTCGAGATCAAGGAAGCCTACGTGTATCGCGCGCAGCCGGTCGCCATGGAAGGCGAGACGACCACGCCGATTCTCACCCTCGGCAACGACGTTCTGGCGGTCGTGCACACCGCGAATAACGGCAAGCGAGAGTACCTGGCGCTGACATTCGACAACAACTACTACCTGTACCACTCCCAGCTCCTGCACTACGGCCTCATCAATTGGGTGACCCGGGGTCTCTTCCTCGGCGAGCGGAAAGCGTATCTGACGCCGCAGACCGACGACTTCTTCCTGCCGAACGACCTGTTCGACAAGGATGTCCCGGAGTGCCGCCCGGTCGGCTTCGCCACCGACCCCACCTTCGACGCCGCGCCGTACTGCGAGACATGGCGGATGACCAACGCCGACCTCGAGGAGCTCTACTCCTGGCAGCAGAGGAAACGCCGCAGCTCGCAGTTCAGCGACTTCCAGATCACGCTCGCCTTCAACGGCTTTGGCACCACCGAAGATGGCGGCGCCACCAAGAACGACGTGCTGACCGCGGCCGCCACCAAGCATGCTGGCGACTTCTACTGGATCAACCACACCTACGATCACGAGAGCCTGGACTGTTTCGACGCCACTATCGGCCAGCCATGCCGTCCCGCCACGTATCTGGAGTCGACCTTCGAGATCGCTCAGAACTTCCAGATCGGCGACCAGGTCGGACTCGTCATGGATCGTTCCTCGATGGTGACGCCGGCCATCTCGGGACTGGCCAACCCCGACTTCCTAGCCGCCGCCAGGGATCAAGGTCTCCGCTACCTGGTCTCCGACCTCTCACGGCCGGAGGGGCAGCCGACCCAACCGAATACCGCGATTGTGAGCCCCTACGAGCCGAGCATCGTCTACATTCCACGGCACGCGACGAACATCTATTACAACGTCACGACCTCCAAGACCAATACGGCTGGCTCCATCACGGATGAGTACAATTTCTTCTACGGTCCGAACGGCTACTTCAAGCTACCCGACGGCTCGCCGTTCTTCACCTCAGCCTCGACCTATCAGCAGATCATCGACCGCGAAAGCGACAACATCATCGGCTACATGCTGCAGTACGAGATGTACCCGTTGATGTTCCACCAGAGCAACCACTTCCGTTACTCGGGCCGGAAGACGCTGTTCACCGACGTGCTCGACTCCGTGATGGTGAAGTACTCCCAGCTCATGCAGATCCCGGTGATCAGCACCAAGCAGTCCGACCTCGGAGAGTTGCTCAAGGACCGGAAAGCCTACCTCGACTCCAATGCCGAAGCCGTCCTCTATCCGGGATCCCGGATCGAGATCACGGTCTCGAACAACGAGGCGAAAGTGCCGATTACCGGCATCTGCGCCGACGGTTGCGAGAGCTACGGCAGCGAGCACCACTCTCACGTGGTCGTATCGCCGGGCTCGGCGAAGACCGTCTCCGTCAACTGATCTCTTCAGGGCACGCGATTGGCGATGGTCAAGTCAGCTACATGTTCCACGTTGCTCCGGCCGGGTTGGTACTACCTCGGTGCCGAGAGTCTAGTACCCGGCCGCGGGGGTTTAGAACTCCGCGCTCTGCTCGGTGTACAGACCCGGCCGGTACGGTGGAGACAAGTTCGATGAAACAAACAACGGCATTGGTTCTATCTCTCCTGTTGGCGGTCGCCGCGTTAGCCAGTGACGCGGCGGTTTCCAGCCTCGTTCGCCCGATGGCCCCGGCCCGGGCTGCGGAGGAACCGATGACGCTCGAGCAGGCGCTCACGGCGGCGCTCGAGCGGAGCCGCACCGAGGATGCGCGCGTCGGTCTCGCCTACGGGCAACTGGACTACCTGGAGAGCCAGCGCAAGTTCAAGATCGAGCTTCGCCCGAACCTGGGGTGGCTCGCATTTTCGAATCCGGCCTTGCTAGCGAGCAACATCGGCTCCAGCTTTCTGATTCACCGGTTCCGCCGGCCGGATTCACTGGCCATGCAGGGCGCCCGGTTCGACGTCCTGGCCGCCGAGATCGGGCAGGAGCGGCGGCGCCTGGACACGCAAGTCGAAACGGCCCAGGCGTACTTCGCTCTTCTGGACCGGCAGCAGGACGAGGAGCGGGCCCGTACCCTGTGGGAACATCGCCGCGAGGACCGGGAGCGCATCTCGCAGATGCTGAACGTTTCGCGGGTCACCATGGACGACTACGCCCGGTTCGAAGCGGGTCTGGCCGACATCGAGGCCGAGGTCATCGAAGCCGAAGCCCAGCGCAATACCGCCGCCATCGAACTGGCGCGTCTCACCGGCTACAAGGGCCGGGTGCAGGACCTGCGCGCGGCCGACGTCGATTCGGCCGGCGGGACGCAGGAGGTTTCGCTCAGTGCCGACGCCATGGTCGAGATGGCCATCGCCCGGCGGCGTGAGCTGACTGTGCTGCGGAACAAGCTGGAAGAGCTGCCCGCCGGACCTTCGGTCGACCGCCGGGTCCAGGTGGAGAGCGCCGGCGCGGGTTATTCGTATATCGGGCAGGATCTGGCCACCGCGGGCGGGACGAGCGCGGAGGGTTTCACGCTCGGCGGCCACACTGGGCGGGGCGATTTCGGTCTCTCCATCAACCTCCGGGATACCGGCGAGAAAGAGGCGTCGGCGGCGATTAATGCCGCTCGCCGGCGGGTGCTCACGCTCGAGATTGAATCCGCGGAGGACGTGATCCGCGACGAAGTAGAAACGGCCTGGTACCTGGCCGAGGCGAGCCGGCGGAAGTTGAAGATCGCCGGGACCCGCCGCGACCTGCTGAAGCAGATGCTCGATTCGGTGGAGGTACGTGCCCGGCACGGGCTGGCGTCGCCGGCGGCGGTGCTGGCGGCCGAGCTCGACGTGCTGCGGCAGGAAAGCGCCTATAGTCAGGCGCTCGAGGATTGCCGGGCCCGGGAGTTCCACCTGATGACGGTCTCCGGCAGCGAAGGCGAGACGCAGCCGCCGGCCGCGGGTGGAAGGTTGGGAGAGTAGTCATGACGATCAAGGTGAACGCACAGGAATCGCAGATTGAAGGGCTGGCCGTCAGCTCGGTGAAACTGGTCACGGCGGTGGCGGTGTTCCTGGTCCTCATGACGACGGTGATCGGCTCGGTGGCGCGGGTTCGCGCCAGCTCCGGTTCCACCGGCGGCGCCCTGAGCCATGGGCCGCACACGGTGCTGCCGGGGACGCTGGTGGCGTCGGAGACGACGACGCTGGCGGTCGACTTCGCGGCGCGGGTGGCCGAGGTATCCGTTGCTCCCGGGGCCACGGTGGAAGCCGGCCAGGTGCTGGCGGCGCTCGAGAGCCCGGAAATTACGCTGGACGAGGAACGGTCCAAGGCGCGGCTGGACCGGGCGGCCGCGAAGCTGGAGGCGATCCGCTCCACGGGCGGGGATGACCTCGGCGCGAAGATCCGCCGCGAAGAATTCGAGACGGCGCAGGCGGCCTGGACCGCGGCCAAGGGCCGGGTGGAGGCCTACGATATCGACGGTCCGCAGGCGGCCTACAAGGAGGCCAAGGAGCGTGTGGCGCAGATGCGCGGCCTACTGGAACGCCACTTGGTGACCTCGACGGAGCTCGAACAGTCACTGCGCGAGGAGCAGGGCGAGCTGCGCAACCTGCAGACCGCGCTCGAGCATTATTCGCGCCTGAAGCAGGAAGCCGAGGAGGCCGAATCGCGACTGCGCATCACCAGAATGCGGATGGAGCAGGGCGAGGGCTCCGAGGCGATCAGCGCGCGCCAGGAGTATGACGATGCGCGCATCGTTCATGAGCTGGCCACCAAGCGGTTGGCCGATCTTCGCGTGGTCGCGCCGCGGCCGGGCACCGTCCTGAACGTGAATATCTCCGCCGGCGACCGGACGCTCGCCGGAATGCCGCTGATTCATCTGTCCGACCTGTCGACGCTGCGGGCCGAGGTCTCCGTGGCCCCGAAGATCGCCCGCCAGATCGCCGTCGGCACGCCGGTCGAGGTTCGCGTACCGACCGAGCCGCCGCAGGTCATGAGCTCGGCGGTGCAGAGTGTACTATTGGTTCCGGAGTCGCGGAGCCAGGGCTATGTCGTGCGAATCCGTATCCCGAACCCGGAGCCGGGGATCATCCTGGCCGGACTGGATTGCGCGGTCGTCTTTCCGCATGTGGAAACGGGAGAGTCGTGGATCGATCGTCTATTCTGATAACGACCGAGGGAACGTACCCGCACTTTGGCGGCGGGGTGAGCGTCTGGTGTGACCAGCTCATCTCCCAACTGCCGGAGCTGGACTTCCGTGTCTTCTCGATCGTTCCGGGGCCGGGGTTGCCGCTGCAGTTCCGCCTGCCCGGGAATGTGACCGGCCTCCATGCCTTCCCGCTTTGGGGCACGCCGCATGCGGGCTTGCCCGAAGATGACGTTGCGGGGAGCTTGCGGCGCCGGCAGCGGACCACGGGTGACGCGATCCGCCGGGAGTTCCTCCCGCATCTGCGAAACATCCTCGACGGGTTCATCGGAGGCGACGGATCGACCACGGCGCTGGCCGACGGGCTGGCCGGCCTGCACCGGTACGCCCGCACCCGCGACTATTCCACGTCGATGAATTCGGCGGAAGCCTGGGGGACGTTCCTCGAAGCGTATCGCCGCGCCTATCCGGAGAGCCGGCTCAGCGAGGCGACCGACTGCATGCGCTGGCTGCAGCGCTACCTTGCCGTGGCCGCCGCCGAGATTCCCGAGACGGACGTCGTGCACGCCACCATGTCGGGTCTCGCGGGTCTGCCCGGTGTGCTGGCCAAGATCACCCGCGGCACGCCCTATATGCTCACCGAGCATGGGCTCCACATGCGCGAGATGTACGCCAGCCTGAGCCGCGGCCGCTACCTGCGCAACGCCCGGCGCTTCCTGGCCGATTTCCATCAGGCGCTGGTGCGGTTGAACTACCGTTACGCCGACAGCATCACCTCGCTCGGCATTTTCAACCGGGAGTGGCAGATCGAGCTCGGCGCCGATCCGGACAAGATCCGGATCGTCCCCAACGGTGTCGACGACACGGTTTTCAAGCCGCGCCCGGCCTCGCCCCGGAAGCGGCCCACTGTGCTGACCCTGGCGCGCATCTACCCGCTCAAGGGCATCGAGCCGCTGCTCGAAGCCGCCGCCATCGTCCGGGACCGCGTGCCGGACGTGCTGTTCCGCATCCTCGGCGAGGTCGCCGACGAGGACTACTACGAACGCTGCCTGCGCCTCGTCGTCCGCCATCGCCTGGAGCACAACGTCACCTTTTCGGTGACCCGGGAACCGGAGAAGGCCTACTGCGAGGCCGACGTCTATTGTCTGTCCAGCCTGTCGGAAGCGATGCCCTACGTCGTGCTCGAGGCGATGATGAGCGGTTGCCCGGTGGTGGCGACCGAAGTGGGCAATGTCAAGGAGATCGTGGCCAATACCGGCCTGCTCGTTCATCCCAATAATCCCGGCGAACTCGCCGCCGCGCTGCTCGAAACCTTGAGCGGCGAGGGTGCGGGCGATTTCCGGGCGTTTCTGGCCGAAGCGGCGCTCGAGCGGGCCCGCAAACACTACACGCTGAACCACTGCGTCGATCGTTTCCGCGAGCAGTATCGAGAACTCCAGCATGCCGAAACCACTGCCACCCTGTCTCAGGCCGCCCGCTGAGGACGAACGCCCTGCGCCGCCGCTCGACGTCAACGACCTGGTCGTGCGGCTGGAGATGGAGGGCGTCACCGATGCCGTGGCCCGCAACCAGTTCTCCTATGCCGGCGTGCGGGACATGGCCGAGGTGCACTTTCCGCGGCTGAGCGAGGCCGGGGAAGATGAACCGGCGGCGCCCGCTAGCCCCGGAATGCTGCAGCAGTATCTGCGCGGCGTCTCTTTTGCCTTCCCGTTGCTGGTCTGCGTGGCGGCGATGGCCGTGTTCCGGTTCTCGCTGTGGGGCGGCGACGTGGATGCGAACCTCGCCGCGGCCATTGGCCTCGGAACCGTGCTCAGCTTCGTCACTACCGGCGGTGTCATGCAGATTCTGGCTCATCGGAGCCTCTTCTACAGCGGCGTCAAACAGCATCGGATGGCCGAGCGGTGCTCGCTGCGATGGATCGGCTGGGGTGTGGTGGCGCTCCTGGGCTCCGGAGTCCTGCTGGTGGCGGCGAGCCTGTACTTCCGGCTCCTGCCCGGGAACCTCGCCTACGCTGCCGTCGGGTTCCACTTGAGCCTCGGTCTGTTCTGGCTGTCCGCCGGTCTGCTCTACACGTTCGACAAGACCTGGGGCATCATGGCGGCCGTGGTGGCCGGCATCGCGTTGGTGATCGGCCTGCATCTGTTCGGCAGGGTGGACCTGCCGCTCGCGCAGATCGCCGGTATCCTGCTCGCCAGTGGATTGTCCTTCGCGATCGGCGCCCAACACCTGCGGCGACGCTCGGCCGCCGACCGCAGCATCCCGCGGCGTCAGTTGCTCGCCTACGACCTGCTGCTCGGCTGGCCCTTCCTCGTCTACGGCACGCTCTACTACGGGTTCCTGTTCTCTGACCGGCTGCTCGCCTGGACCGCATCCACCTTCGGCGCTCCGCTCGAGCTGCAGTTCCGCGGCTCCTATGAGACGGCCCTCGACGTCGCCCTGATCGCTTTTATTCTCCAGGTCGGTTGGGTCTATCCCGCCGTCTCCCGTTTCTTCCAACGGTTGCAGGAGGCGCAGGGGCAATTGCTGGCGGCCGATGCGCCGCAGCTCGCCCGCCGGATGAGGGAGCACTACCAGGCGGCGCTGTGCTGGTTCGCCGGCTGGGCTCTGACCGCCGGGGTTCTGGCCTGCGCGATCGCCACCTGGGGCGGCTTCATCGAGGACCCGCTGGTGCGCCAAACCTCGCTCGTGGCCATCGCCGGCTACACGTTTGTCGTCATCGGCCTGTTCAACGCCAATCTTCTATTTCGATTGTCGCGGCCGGCCGAAACGCTGCCGCCGATGATCGCGGCCTTCGTGGTCAACGTCACGGTGGGGTACGCGCTCAGCCGCGTTGTATCCTACGAGTGGGCCGTGGTCGGGTTCGTGGCCGGCTCCCTGTGCCTGGCGGCGCTTTCGACACGCCGGGTCCGGCATCATCTCGCGGACCTGGACTACCATTACTACGCGGCGGCCGCGTAACGTGCGCAGCAGATGCTAGGAAGCACTATCGATTTCCTTCGCGTACTGATCGTCTTCGCCGTTCTCTATCTGTGGATCCCCTACGCGCTCGCGACCGGTGATGACCGGCTGCGGCGCCTGGCGTCCGGTTTCATCCGCGCGGTGCTGTTCATCGAGGTGACCGCGCTCGTTCTGGGCGCGGCCCGGCTGTGCCTGCCGGGAAGCATGTTGGCGGCCTATGCGCTCTACGTCGCGGCGTTGGTGGTGCTCTCGCGCAGACGGTCCGACGTCATGGGCCGGCAGCGATGGGCGAGCCTGCTGCACCGGCTCTTCCAGGCCATCGAACACTGGCGCTGGATCGCACCGCGGACGTGGAGCCGCCCGCGCTGGCTTACCTGGCAACGCCTGCCGATCGGCCTGCTGCTGGTGGTGATCCTGCTGGCCGGACTCGCCTACCCGATCGCCAATCAGCGTTTCCAGGAGATCGGCTCTTACTCCCGCGCGATGTCGCTGGCGGCGCTGACCTACGGGCAGCCCTGGCCCATGGACGGATCGATCGCCTTCCTCGCGCCGCTGGCGTTCGCCACGGGACTGCCGGCGATCACCGTGGTACGCCACGCGAACGTCATTCTCGCCGCTCTGCTGACGCTGGCCGCGGCGTTTGTCGTGTATCGGCTGACGAAGCGCCGCCGCCCGGCGCTGGCCGCGATGGGAGTGGTCGCGCTGGTCGTCTATGCCGGGAACGGCTCGCCGGAGCTGACCGCGGCCGTGTCCGCGCTGCTGTTCTGGTTCCTCGCCGTGGCCACCGCCCGCCGGCCGTTCTGGGACCTCTACTTTGGCATCAGCCTGGCGCTGCTGATCTCGCCGGTGCCGAACCGCGAGAGCCTGCTTATCGCCGGCGTGGTGGCGCTGGTGGCGCTGGCGAGTCCCGTGGCCGACTGGCTGCTGCGGCTGCTTCCGAGCGGCGCCACCGCGGTCCTGTTCGCGCTGGCCATACTGGCGCAGGCGATCGTGCTGCGGGCGCCCGACGGTCCTTACCAGTACGAGGCGGCCGCCCGCTCGGTCGAGCGCATTGCCGCGACCTATCCCCGTAATGACTGGCTGGTTGTCTCGCCGGCCCACGAAACGCCATTCCTCTACGGCCGGGGCTGGCACGTCGAGCTGGTCGAGTTCACGCGGCAGTTCACTCTCGAGCAGGTGAGTAATCCGGCGTTCGAGTTCGGCTACGCGCCGCGCGACGTCTTTGTCTTCGTCGAGAAGATCCCCCTCGGCGGCGGTCCCGGCGCCGGGACCGGCAATCCGCTACTCGGGACTCAACTCGACCCGGGCGTGATCGCCTACAACACGCCGCAGGCCCGCCAGTCGCTCGAGTTCCAGGCCGGCCGGCTGATGGCCGCCTACAACTCGTCTCACCAGGGGACCAGCGTTTACTACGAGGACGACAACCTCGTGGTCTATCACGTCACCGGTCCCGGCGGTCCGGAGCCGGACCCCGCCGGCGTCTCGTAGCCGGGATCTCCCCCCCGCCCTGACGGAAGGCCGGCTCAACACACAGCCACGGGCGGTTATAATCGGGAACTGTCGTATGACAAAGAGCTACCTGTGGTCTCTATTGGTCAAGGATCCCCTCATTATCCTGTGCACCATCCTGATGGCCACGGTGTCGGTCCCCGTTTCCTTCTTTGATCGGGAGGGCCGGATGACGGACGGCATCGCCCGAGCGTGGGCGCGGATGCTCCTCGCTCTCGCCGGCATCCGGCTGCGGGTCCACGGTCTCCAGCACGTCGCGGGCGGGCGCTACATCTTCGCGGGCAACCATCTGAGCCTGATGGACACGCCGGTGGTGCTGGCGAGTGTTCCGGTGCGGTTCCTGTTCCTGGTCAATCATCGCTACGTGGAACTGCCGTTCCTCGGCACGCACCTGCGCCGCACCGGCCATTTCTCGATCGACCAGGACGATATCAAAGGATCGCTCAAGGCGATGACCGAGGCCGGACGCACCATGTTGCGCCGCAATCTCTCCATCCTCGTGTTCCCCGAAGGCCGGCGGGCGCGGGACGAGATGGGTGAATTCAAGGAAGGCGCGGCCTATATGGCGATCAAGACGGGTGTGCCGGTGATCCCGTTCGCCATCCGCGGCACCCGGGAGGTGCTCCGCATCGGGAGCCTCCACGTGAAGAGCGGTCCCGTGGATCTGGTCTTCGGATCGCCCATTGCCACCGAAGGCTATACGCTCAAGGACCGCGCCCGCTTCAACCGCACGCTACGCGACGCGGTGGAGGCGATGGGCCGCGAGCTGGACGGCGAGCCGAACAACGTCGAGTCCCGCGTGCCGTGACCCAGCCTCGCCGGCTTTGATCCGGCCGGTCCCGGAGTATACTGATTTCGGTTAGTTGTGGGAGGCGGCCTGTTTGGCCGGAGGGTGATGAAAGTCCTTGGAAAGCTTCTCTCCTTGTGTCTCGAGGTCCTGAATAGCAGGGCTTTGCTGGGCATCTGGCTCCTGCTTCCGAGTCTGACCTGGGCGCAGGGATACTGCCCCGCCATCGACTTCCTCAGCGCGCGGGAATTCCAGATGTACGGCAATCAGCGTCTCTACGCGCCGCTGGTGCGCGAGCCCGACGGAAGCTACACGCAGTATCCGCATCAGTACGTCTCACCGTACCGGCGGTTTCCCGGAGTTCCCAACGCCCAGGACCAGTTTGCCGCGTGTCTGCCGCCGGCGGCGAATCCAGGTCCGATGCTACCGGTCGCCGGCCGTCGCCCGGGGGAAGGCTCCGCCTACGCCATCATGTTTCCGGATGCCGGCAACGGCCTGGCCGCGGGCGGCTGGACCGCCCTCACCGGCGAAGCAATCCAGTGGCTCCGGCTAAACGCGAACTATGACGTGTCCGGACCGCGCATCGACTACACGGTTGGCGAGCGTAGCACCCAGCTTCCTGGCGACTTCAACGGCGACGGCAACCCGGACGTCGCGGTGCTCGGCTACACCTTCCCGCCGGACGATCAGGGCTTCATCAGCGTGCTGCTTTCCAACGGCGATGGCACCCTCCAGCAGCCCGTCAAGACCAGCACCGGCACGTCATCGCTTCCGGTCTCCGCCGCGGCCGGTGATTTCAACAAGGACGGCCGCCTGGACCTGGTCGTCGGCCTCCAACAATACGTGGCTATTCTCGCGGGCAAGGGCGACGGCACGTTCGCGGCCCCGGTGAGCATTCTCGACGAGGCCGATGGCCGGATCCACTCGGCTGACTTCAACGGAGACGGCCGCCCCGATGTCGCCGTCGCCCTGTCGAGCGGGGAAGTGGCGGTGCTCACCGGCAACGGCAGCGGAACGTTCAACCTCGCCGGGCGGTACGGCGTCAGCCCGCTGCCCCAGTACGTCACCTCGGGCGACTTCGACCGCGACGGGCATCTCGACCTCGCCGTCAGCGGCTTCATGGCCGTCAGCGTCCTGCGGGGCAACGGCAACGGCACGTTCGGCGCCGCCCGGCATTGGGTGCTTGGTCATCAGCCCAAGACCATCGTCGTCGCGGACGTCAACCATGACGGCGCTTTCGACATCGTCGCCGGCGAGGGCTTCGACCAGGTGCTGATGCCCGTGGTCGACACCGGATACATGGGCATCCTGCTCGGCAACGGCGACGGAACCTTCATCGGCGCGGAGCTGACTCTCATCGATTCGGGAGCGGGCGGCCTGGCTATGGGCGACTTCAACGGCGACGGGCGTCTGGACGCCGTCACCTCGAGAGGGGTCGTGTACCAGGCCGGCGCGAACGGAGGCTTCTCGCAAACCCGAACCCTCGCGGGCAGCGGCGCGGTGGCGGCCGGGCGACTTCAATGGCGACAGCTTCACGGACGTCGCGCTCGGCGATGCGAACGGCGGCAGCGGTGTCAGCATCCATTTGGGCAACGGCAACGGGACCTTTCAGAATCCCGTCCACTTCGCCATGGGCTCGCCGCCTACGCGGATCGTCCCCGCCGACTTCAATGGGGACCAGCGCGCCGATCTCGCCGTCCTCTACGCCAACGGCAACGGCGCTCCCTCCGGCGTTCTGATTCTCATGCAGAAGGCAAACGGGAGTATCGAGGCGGCCGGCGACCTCAGCGGCGGCATGACTCCCGCCGACCTTGCCCCCGGCGACTTCAACGGCGACGGCCACATGGACCTGGCGGTAGCCGACGCGGGTCAATTCGCCAATGAGAGCCAGCCCGGCCAGCTCCTGATTTTCCTCGGCCACGGCGACGGCACCTTCCAGAACCCCGGCTCCTATCAGGCGGGGCTGAACCCCGGCGGTGTGGCGGCCGGCGACCTCGACGGGGATGGCCGCGCCGATCTCGTGGTCACCACCGGCGGTCCGAGCTTTGCCAATCTACTGGATCTCTTCTACGGTCAGGCTAACGGCACAATTTCTCCGGGGCCACAGCTCGACACCGATTTCGGGCCCGGCTCTCCCGTGATCGCCGATTTCAATGGCGACGGCATGCGCGACGTCGTCCTGACCCACTGCTGCGGCGAGACCCAGCCGGGCTTCCTGGTCGGCAACGGCGACGGCACACTGCAACCCGAGGTTTACTTCTCCGGCGGCGCCGACCCCTTCAAGCTGGTGCCGGCCGACGTCGACAAGGACGGCAAGCTCGATCTCGCCGTGCTGCACTCCGGGGCCGGTTCGGCTGGCGGCTTCAGCGTCCTCCGTAACATCTCCGCGGGGCCGGCGCCGTTTGTCTCTGTATCGGCCGCGAGCTTCTCGGGCGACCTGGGCGTGGCCCCCGGTTCGATCGTATCCGCCTTCGGCGAGAACCTGGCCACGGGGACCGAGAGCGGTTCGAGCATCAATCTCGCCGACACCCTCGCCGGGACCACGGTGACGGTCCGCGACGCCGACGGCGTCGAGCGCACCGCGGGCCTGTTCGCGGTCACCCCGAAACAGGTCAACTTCCTCATCCCGCCTGACACCAAACCCGGCCGCGCGATTGTCACGATCAACGGCGCCAGTTCCAAGAGCGCGGACGTCGCCGTCAACCGCATCGCACCCGCGGTCTTCCAACTCAACGGCGACGGTCTGGCCGCCGCGCAACTGGTCCGCGTCCACGACGGCGTGCAGACCCCCGAGGACGTCTACCTGGTGAGCAACGGACAAGTGGTGCCGCGGCCCATCCCGGTACCGGACCCACCGGACCAGTTGGTCCTGGTCCTCTACGGCACCGGCATCCGGAATCGCGCCCAGCTCTCCGACGTCAACGTCAACATCGGCGGGATCACGCACGGGGCCGTTGCCTACGCCGGCCCGCATTCGCTCTATTCCGGGCTCGACCAGGTCAACGTGACACTCTTCAAGATCCTGCAGGGCAAGGGCCTGGTGGATGTCGTCCTGAACGTTGAAGGCATCGCGGCCAAGCCGGTCAAGCTGGAGTTCCAATAGCCGATGCGCGCCCTCGCGCTGCTGCTCTGCTGGCCCGTCCTGCTCGCGGCCGTCCCGACTATCGACCCGGCCGGCGTCATGAACGCGGCCAGTCTGCTGCCGTCCGGTCTGCCCGGCGGCGGGCTCGCTCCCGGATCGCAGTTCGTCGTGCGCGGCCGGCAGATCGGGCCCCGGACCGCGGCGGTCTCCGCCAAACCGGTCGAAGAACTCGGCGGCGTCTCGGTCCGCATCGTCGTGGGTCGCCACGAATGGCCGGCCGGACTGCTCGAGGCGGGCGCCGGCGAGATCCGCGGGGTCGTGCCTCCGGAAGCCGCCGCCGGACCGGCGACGGTCGAGGTTCGATACCAGGGTCAGGTGTCGGCGCCCTTCCATACCCGCGTCGTCCCGGCGAGCGTGGGCATCTTCACGGAGTCCGGTGACGGCAGCGGTCCGGCGGTCGGCGGAGTCCTCAATCGGGGCGACGACGTGACGCTGCGGGTCACGGGCCTCGGCGCGCGGGACGGCTTCCCGGCGCCGCTCGAGGTGTTTCTCGGCGGGACGCTCGTCCCCTCCGTCCGGGTGGTGCGCGAGGTCGAATGCTGCGGCATCGACACCGTCGCCTTCCGAATCCCCGCCGACGCGCTCACCGGCTGCGACGTGCCGGTGCAACTTCGCTCGGGCGGATCGATTCCGGGCAACACGGCGAGCATCTCGATCGCGCCGCTCGGCTCGTACTGCTACGACGTTGATCGTGTGCGCGATGCGCTGGACGTCGGCGGCCTGGTCGGCTTCGCGATTCCGTTCCGGCTCTCGATGGACCACCAGACCGATCCCGGCCAGAGCGTCGAGACCGTCGGCGACGCGCTGGTGGCGGGGTTCCGCGACGGTGTGGCCGGCAAGGGCACGGACCGGCTCTTCAACCCGCCGCCGCCCGGCGCGTGTACCCTCTACACCGCCGCGGGGAACCTGGGAGACCTCGAGGACGGTGTGCGCCGCGGCCTGTTGGCTGGCACCGTGGATCGCGATGGTGGAGACCTGCAGGTGTGGATGGGCGACGGTCCGCGGAAGACGGTGAGACGCCAGCCGGTCGACCCGGACTACGAGTACGGTTTGCTCGGCGGTGCGACCCCGGACCGGCTGGGCGGCGCCGGCCCTTTGTTCCTCGAACCCGGCGACGTCTCCATCGCCGCGCTGGGAGGCGCCGACGTCTCGCCGTTCGAGATCCAGGTGCGCTTTCCCCAGCCAATCGTGTGGACGAATCGGACCTCGACGAGTGTCGTGAATCGCGGCCGCGACCTGGACCTCGAGTGGACGGTCGGCGATCCCTCGCAACTCGTGGGAGTTGCCGGTGTCAGCATGGACGTGCCGCGAAAGTCGGTGGCGGCGTTCCTCTGCATCGTACCGGAAGGGACGAGCAGCTTCCGTGTCCCCGCGCCGATCCTGCAATCGCTGCCGCCGACGCGCGGGCCCCTCGAGGATTCAATCGGCTACCTGGTCGTTGGCACGCTCCCCGCCAAAGGCGACCTCCTATTCGAGGTCGGCGGCCTGGCCGAGATGCTGGGCGTGGGCCTGTCGGTAGACGGCCGCACCGTCCGCTACCGATGAGGACGCCCCTGCCGGCGGATAGCGGCCCGTCGACATGCGCGTTCAGCTTCTTTCCGGCGCGGGCCTCTTCTCGCCCAGGGTGAAGTGAAACGTGGCGCCTTTGCCGGCTTCACTCTCCGCCCAGACACGGCCTCCGTGCTTGTCCACGATCCGTTTCACCGTCGCCAGACCGATGCCGGTTCCTTCGAACTCAGCCGCGTTGTGCAGCCGCTGGAACGGAACGAACAGCCTGTCCGTCTTGTCCATGGCGAAACCGGTGCCGTTGTCGCGAACGAAGTAGCCGGGGGCGTCACCGCTGGTTTCAGTGCCGAACTGGATGCGCGCGGCACTCAGGGACTTTCGCGTGAACTTCCAGGCATTGTCCATCAGGTTCTGCAGAAGCAGGTGCAACAATCCCTCGTCGCCGTCCGCGACAATCCCGGACGGGATGATGAACTCGGCCGGCCGCTCGGCCGCGGAGTACCGTAGTGTCTTGGCTATGTCCCGAGCGACGCGGCTCAGGTCCACCGGGCCGCGCCGCAGCTCCGTCCTGGTAATGCGCGAGAGGCGGAGCAACGCTTCGATCAGATCCGTCATCTTCTGCGCCCCGGCCTGAATTCGTCGCAGGAAGTGCCGCCCCCTCTCGTTAAGCACGTCGGCGTAGTCGTTCAACACGAGGAGGCTGTACGCTTCGACGTGGCGCAGCGGCGCCCGTAGGTCGTGTGAGACCGAGTAGGAAAACGCCTCCAGTTCGTGGTTGGCGGCCTGGAGTTCCGCGGTTCGCTGCTGCACACGCAGCTCGAGCTCCTGCGTCAGGTTCCGCAGCTCTTCTTCGGCCTGCTTCAGAGCCGTCACATCCATCAGCGTGCTCAGGGCCAGTTTTCTGCCGTGATCGTGGTATGGACTTCCCCGCATCAGGACATAAAACGTCGTGCCATCCTTCCGGCGCTTCTTCCCCATACTCTGCCAGGACCGCTCGTCCAGGCGGATCGCATCGATGAAGGCGGCGAACTCGTCGCGGCTGTCCTGGTGAATGAAGTCGCCGCCGTGCATGCCGAGCATCTCTTCCCGGTCGTAGCCGTGCATCAGGCAGGCGGCTGTGTTGAAATCCACCAATCTCCCGTCGAGATCGTAGATCAGGAATGCGCTTTGCGAGACGTTGAAGATGGTGCGGTACCGTTCCTCGCTCTCGGCCAGCACCTGCGTGGTCCGCTTGTGTTCGTCGATATCCTCCACCATGCCGATGAGAAACCCTGGTTCGCCGGACGGTTTCCGCACGAGCGACACGCTCAGTTTTCCCCACACGATCCGGCCGCCGGCGTGCAAATAGCGTTTCTCCATTTGGTAGGTTTCGCGTCTTCCGGCGACGAGTTCCTCAAAGAGCCCGACGTCAGCCTCCACGTCCTCCGGGTGAGTGAACTCCGCGAAGGTCATCCGACAGAGTTCGTCCGAGGAGTAGCCGAGGAACCGGACGAGGGAGCGGTTTACCTGAAGCGGACGCCCATTGAGGTCCACGATCGCCGCACCGATTGGAGCGTTTTCGAACATATTACGGAATCGCTCCTCGCTCTGGCGCAGGGTGGTCTCCGCCCGCTTGCGGGCGGTCACGTCCTGGACAGCGCCGATGGCGCGCAGCGGCCGCCCATCGTGGTCGAACTCGACCTCCGCCTCAGCGGCAATGAACCGCAGGCTCCCGTCCGGCCGTATCAGACGATACTCGACGCTGCTCATCCCATCGCCGGGATGTGCGTTGGTCATCGTCCTCGGTACGGGATCGAACTGAGCCCAGTCGTCCGGATGAATGAGGGACCGCAATTTGTCGAAGGTGATCTGCGCGGAGCCCGGCTCCAGCCCGAAGATACGGTAGGTCTCGTCGGACCATTCGAGGTGCCCGTCGCCGAAGCGGTACGACCAGCTCCCCAGATGGGCGATTGCTTCTGCTTTGGACAGTGCGGCCTTGCTGTTCTGGAGTTGCCGCAGGAGAGGACTGCCGATGCGGGAGAACAGCAGGCAGCCGGCAATGATGAGCGCCAGTGCAATGCCGAGCGAGGCAAGGGCCGCCCGAATGTACGGAGCGCTGATCTCGGCCAGATCGATCTTGGCCACAATGCCCAGTCCGAGCACGCCAACCGGTTCGAAAGCGGCGAGCACGGTCTCTCCCCGGTAATCGGGACCGGCAACCGTACCGGACTCTCCGGCGAGCGCGCGGCGCATTGGTTCCGCCAACGCGGAGGTGCTTGGGATCGAAGCCGGGCTTCCTGGAAAAGGGGGGCCCAGCAGAAAGACGATCCGGTCGCCTTCTCGCCTCGCCACGGCGAACTCGCCGGTCCGTCCGAATCTTTCGTGGACTTCCCTGATCTGGGATAATGCGGCGGCGGCGACGTCCCCGCCCGCGGCCATGTTCGCCTTTGCGACGCTTTCCAGTAGTCGTGCCCGGCTGTCGGCCATCTCGACCAGCCGTTCGCGCTGGCGCTCCACCGACGCGTCGTAGACGATGACGAGCGCGGTTGTGGCACTGCCCGCCGCGATGGCCCCCATGATGACGGCCATCAAGACGAGCTTCTTACGGTCGATAGCCGGACGGATTCCCACAAGACCGGCAACCCGCCCCCTCCGCGGCAGTGCCCTCATGGCATTGAGATTATTTGAAAGATTATCCGGTGCCCCGATTTTAATGAAGTGGAAGTGTAATAGCAATAGCTGAATTTTAGTCCCGCTGTAATCGTCTAACCGCCGAATTTTCGCCCTGGGTTCTCAGCGGAATCCGATTGAGTGGAGAAATCCGCCGGCGACAGCCAGCGGTCTCCGATTCCGCAGCGCTTCGTGGAGGCCACAAATAGCTGTGGGACAATCGCGCGCGGGTTTCGGGGACCCAGGGCGGGAACTTTCCCTATCTTCTTGATAATTCAAGGATCCCGCGCCACAAATGACAGGGCAATGGGAATGGCAATGCGCTTGCACTTTCGAACGTGGAGTAAAGGCTTGAGTTCAATGTTGTGCGCTCAGCCTTTAGGTCGGCCCCATGACAACAAACAATCGCCTCTCCGGAAGCCGCCGCAGCCACTGTGGCCATCCTTCAATTGTTTCGTATCAGCCCGCTGACGGGCCTCGCGGTCCTCGCGAGCCTGGCGACCATCCTCTGGTGTGCCATCTTGCTGCCGCGTGTGAAGTGGCCGCAACACCGGTTTCTGGTGGGATTCGTCGGTCTCACTTCGGTCTACAACGGCTTGCGGCTGGTGAAGGACGCCGGCGTGGACTGGATCGGGAGCAAGCTGTTTTCCGATTCGTTGCCCAGTCTCATTGTGACCCTGCTCTATGTGGTTGCCGTGTTCGTGCTGGAGGCTTTCTGCGCGGAGCATCACATCACGAAACTCCGGCTGCGCGTTGCCGAGGCGTCCGCGAAGGATGGGCGCGCTCCAGACCCGGAGGAAGTGGCAAGACAAGCGGCCCGCCTGAAGGCGGCAAATCGTTCCCGGGGAACCGACATGGCACTGGCGTTGGTGGACGGCGACGGCCGGATCAGTTTCGCCAACCGCCAGGCCCAACTGCTCGCTGACCAGGAGGGAGGCGCGCGGCTGCAAGACCTCCTGAACCTCACGGCGAAGCTTGCCGGGGGTGACGCCGAGTCGGCGTTCTGTGTGCGAACCGCGGTTGACACCCTGGCCGGCCCGCAATGCGAGGTCCTCGCCGTAGGCTTCGAGATTCCGGATCTGTCTGGTCAGGGCAGGCGGGCGGCCCTGGCAATCGTCCCGATCAAAGGGCGCCTGCTCGATCAGTGTTTCGCGCCCGGGTCTGCCACCACGGCGCCATCAATCCAAGAGAAGGGAGAACAGATCAGTGCCGACAAAACGAACGACGGATACACTCAATGCCAGCTTCAGTGAGCTGAGTGCCTATTCTCCTCAAGGGGACCCGGTCTCGCGCCGGAGCGAGCTTCGCTGCCGAACCTCGGGAGCAGCAGTGATGACGCCTATCGGCCCCGCGCAAGCCGGGAGTTGCATCGTCACTGTGACGGACGTCTCCGCTTCGGGTGTGGGAATCAGCTCTCCCACGTACATCGAACCCGGGGCAATGGTTTCGCTGGTGATGAAGAGCGTGACGATGGAAGCAGAGGTGCGCTGGTGCCGCCGGCGGCCCGAGGAGGACTCCTTCCGGGCGGGCCTGCTGATCCGCCAGATGGCGTCGCAGTCTGGCGAACCCGGCAGGCGCCATACTAAGCGTTCGCGGCCCGCTGGCGGCGGTCGATGTTCAGCTTTTGCATGCGGTAGCGGAACGTGCTCGGATGGAGGCCCACGCGGGCCGCGGCGCCGTTCGGCCCATCGATCACCCAGTCTGACTTTTCGAGTATCCGCAGCAGGTGATGGCGCTCGACGTCGTCCAGCTTCTCCGGGTCGTCGACACCAGGGGCAGCTCGCTGAATGGTGACGTGCTCGGCATCGATCAGTGGACCGGGGGCGCTGATGGCCGCCCGTTCCACGACATGTTCCAACTCGCGGATATTGCCGGGCCAGTCGTGTTGCTTCAGCAGTTCCATCGCCCGGCCGGAGAAGTCGGAGATCCGCTTGCCCAGCTGCTGGCTGAACCGGACCAGGAAGTGTGCGGCCAGCAGCGGAATGTCGCCGGGCCGGTCCCGCAGCGGAGGAACGACGAGTGGGAAGACGTTGAGGCGATAGTAGAGGTCCTTGCGAAACGTTCCCGCGTTGGTGGCTTCCTCGAGATCTCGATTCGTCGCCGCGATGATGCGAACATCGACCCGGATCGTCTGTGTCCCGCCCACACGTTCGAGCTCGCCTTCCTGGAGCACGCGGAGCAGCTTCGCCTGGAGATCCCTCGGCAGGTCTCCGATCTCATCGAGGAATATCGTGCCGTGGTTGGCCAGCTCGAAACGCCCAAGCTTGCGCGTCGCGGCTCCGGTAAACGCCCCCTTCTCATGTCCGAACAGCTCGCTCTCGATCAGGGTGGGCGAGAGCGCGGCGCAGTTCACGGTCACGAGTGGCCGGTCCTTGCGGTTGCTCAACTGATGGATGGCGCGGGCCGCGAGTTCCTTCCCCGTGCCTGTCTCTCCGAGAACCAGCACGGTGGTGTTTGAACGCGCCACCTGCTCGAGGTCCACTGCCAGTTTCCGCATCGCCGGGCTCTCCCCGACGATTCCCGGTGAGGGCTGCTGCACACGGATGACTTCCTTGAGCTGGACGTTCTCGGTCTCCGTCAGCGCTTTGAGCTTTGAGATGTCCTCGAGACGCAGCCCGAGCTCCTTGTTGAGAATGGCCAGTTGCCGCTCGGCCTCCTTGCGTTTGGTGACATCGCGGGCGCAACCGAGGATATACGGTGCGCCGTGAATCTCGGCCTTCTGCACGGTCAGTTCCACGTCCCGCGAACCGTTGTTCGACTGCGGGAGCTCGAATTCCGCCGACGCCGTGCCTCCCACACGCGCGACCACCTCCACCAGTTGCGACACCGCGGCGCCTGTGGTCGCCTCTCGCAGCCCGCACGTGTCCAGCCGCTTGCCGACGAGCTTGTTCCGGGAACATCCGGAGAGCGCCAGAAGGTGATTGTTGACGTCCCGGATCACACCGTCCGTGGTGGCCAGGACATAGCCGACCGGCGCATCCTCAAACAGAACCTTGAACCGCTCCTCACTCGCGCGACGGGCCTCTTCGGCGCTTCTGCGGGCCGTGACATCGGACACGAATCCCTCGATCACCGCCGGTCCGTCCTCTGGATGCTCAACCGCGGCGCCTCTCTCCCAGACCCACTTCTCCGTTCCGTCCGCCGCCCGGATCCGGTATTCGATCTCGAACGACCACGTCTGTTCGATCGCGTGCGTGACAGCCTCACGGACGCGGGCCCGGTCCGCCGGATGAATCATCTCTTCATAGCTGGTCAGACGGTTGCCGATGAGTTCGTCGGCCCGGTAGCCCAGCAAGTCGACACAGCCGTCGCTGACGAACTCGATGAACCAGGGATTATCGTTGCGCCAGCGGTACGCCATACCGGGCAGGCTCGCCATTAACGTGGCCAGCCGCCGGCGGCTTTTCTGGAGTTGCTCCTGGGCGCTCTTCCTGGCGGTGACGTCCCGGATGGAACCGGTCACATAAGTGCCCGAGGACAGCCGTAGCGGGCTGAAGTTGATTTCGGTTTCAAACGGTGTTCCGTCGGCCCGGATGTGGCGCCAGTCGAAGAGCTTCGGTCCGCCGGCAAGGGCATCCTGGATGTGCCCGTCCAAGGTGGCCCGCGAATCGGCGCCGCCGGCCTGCAGGGGCGGCGAGAATATGGCCGGATGCCGGCCCACCAACTTCTCCCGCGAGCATCCGAACAGCTTCTCTGCCCGGCCGTTGCAGTCCAGGATCGATCCCTCGCCGTCCAGGACCAGGAAGGCGTCCGCTCCTGTCTCGAAGAGCGTGCGGTAGCGGTGCTCGCTCTCCTGGAGCAGCATTTCCGCGTATCGGCGCTGGGTGATGTCACTGAGGACCAGCGTCGCGGCCACCATCGAGCCGGACTCATCGCGCACCGGCGCCGCGCTGGCGAGGACCCACTGCGCCCGGTCGCCGCTGCCCTGAACGATCAGCTCCGTGTTCTCGCTGACCACGCCCTCCCGGAGCGCCAGGGCTAGTGGCCGCTGGTCCGGTGACAGGGGCATGCCGTCGGCGGCGTAGATGTTCAACTTGGAGTTGACTTCCTCGAGGAGGAGGCCCACGAATTCGCTGTTCTGGCAGCCAAGAATCCGCTCCGCCGCGGCATTCATCCAGCGAAGTCGTCCCTCGGGCGCGTCCGTAACCAGAATGCCGGCGGCCGAGCAGGAAAAGGCGGATTCGAGCAGCGCTCGCGTCCGCGCGAGTTCCTCCCGCGCACGCACCTGATCATCGATGTCGGCAATCGTCCCGATCCATTCGCGGCGCGATCCGTCGGGGTTCCTCACGGCGGCCGCCCGGATCACGCAATGCCGATACGCCTGGCTCTTCTCGTGCCAGACTCCTGCCCCTGCCATTTCGAACCGGCCCTCGCTCTGGGCGACGCTCCACGCCGACAGCAGCCGTTCCCGGTCGTCCGGATGGACCATCTGGAGCCAGGTCGAGAAGTCGGGCTCGCCGGGTTGTCCCGTGAAATCTTTCCAGGAAAGCTGGCCGGCGATGAGCTCCCCGCCCGCGTTCGCCCTCCAGACTACGGCAGCGTTCGTTTCCACGAGTGTCCGGTAGCGCTCTTCAGAGGTGCGTAAAGCGTCTTCGGCCTGCTGCCGCACGGCGATCTCGCGGCGGAGCGCTTCATTTGTTTCGCGCAACGCCGAGGTGCGTTCCCGCACCTGCTCTTCCAGGTCATTGTTGGCTTGCCGCAGCGCCTCCTGGGCCTCGCTCAGCGCGGTAATGTCGCGCAGGGTCAGCAGGTGGGCGTCCTCACCCTGCCACTCGATCTTGCGCCGGATGGACCTGCGCCTGGACCCTCTGCCCGTTCGCGCGACCGATCTCGATGCATGCCTCAACGGCGGGGACGGGATAAGGGAAAGCTCTTTCGGCGAGGCCGCCTCTCGAGACTTCGAACAGAGCTTCGGCGGCCGGATTCCCATACCGTATGACACCCTTTCCGTCGACGATCACGATCGCGTCCGGGTCGTGCGTGATGATACGCCTGGTCCTGCGCTCGCTCGCCCGGACTTCGCGCACCAGCGCCTGCCGCTTGATCGCGTGGGTAAGGACCCGCTGCAGAATCCGCTGCTCGATATCCGCCTTGGACAGGTAGTCCTGGGCGCCGTGTTGGACCGCCATCATCGCGGTCCGGCGATCATCCCATCCGCTCAACACGACGATGGGGATGTCCGGCGCTGCCGCGGCCATCCGCCGGAAGGTGTCGAGCCCCGAGGAATCGGGCAGTGTGAGGTCCAGCAGGATGACATCGATCGCAGAACTCTTGAGCAGCTCGAGCGCCGAAATCAGACTGCCGGCCTGCATCACCGAGAACTCCTGCTCGGCGGCGGCGGTCAGCACTTCCCGGACCAAAAGCGCATCGTCGGCGTCGTCTTCGACATGGAGTACGCGGGTCGAGCGGGTCGCCGCGGAGGCGTGGCTGATTACGAGGCTCACTACGGGTGTACCTTTCCTGAACAGCCGCCCGAGACCAAGCCTGGCCTCGTTGCGAAAAGGCCCTCACCGAGGGATCTTCCCAACGACTTTAGTGCCCGGTGACGAGCACGACTAAGGCTTTTCACTGTTACTAGAACTATCGGTACTACCGGAAGTGAGCTTTATAGGTGGGGATTTAAGCCAGATTTTAAGGCGTCGACGAGTCCGCCGAAGGTGCTTGGCTTAATGATGAGCGAATCGACTCCGAGACTCTCCGACAGACGCACGTCTTCCTCTGTTGCCGAATTGGTTAGAACTATCACCGGAAGTCCGCGAAGTTCGGGGTCGGCCCTGATCTGTCGAAGGGCCTCGCGGCCGTCCAGTGTAGGCATATTGAGGTCCAGCAGGATGAGGCCGGGGGACGGAGAGGACTCCTCGTTCGAGAACCCGCTCTTCCGGCGGAGGTAGTTAAGCAACTCCTGGCCGTTGGTGACGGATCGAACCTCGCGGCGGACCCCGGCCTCCCGCAGCGCGTGCAGGACAATCTCTTGCTCGTTCTGGTCGTCCTCCGCCAGGAGAATCACATGGGGGCGTTTCTTGCTCATCGGGAACACCGGAACCGCGGACTCGTCATTTTCGAGTGGCATGTCTCCGCTCCCGGTGCCGACATGAGCGACTGCGATGCTCATTTTCCAAGGTCGCTGATCGGGAGCGGTCGACCTTCCAGCCTAGCTGCTGCCAGCGGCCACCACCGACAGCCCGTTCCTTTCCGGCGCGGCCAGCGGTCTTTCCGGTCCCCACTGGCGGGCGCCCTCTCGCGGGTACCCCACGTATCGCTCCACCGCCTCGGCCAGTTGCACCCGCTCGACGGGCTTGACCAGGAAGCCGTCCATGCCTTCTCTTAAGCAGCAGTCCCGGTCACTGGCAAGTGCCGCCGCCGTCAGGGCGACGATCGGCGTGTGATCTCCCGAACCGTTCTCTCTAGCTCGAATCAGTTTGGTCGCCTCCAATCCGTTCAGCTCGGGCATGTGCAGGTCCATCAGGATCAGATCGAACTGTTGCGTGGCCGCCGCTTCCACCGCCTCGGCGCCGGTCCCGACTGCCGACACGACGTGGTTCATCTTCTCGAGCATGACCTTCACCACTTTCAGGTTCACCGGGTTGTCCTCGGCGAGCAGAATGTTGAGTCCAGGCTGGGAGTCAGCGTGGTCGACGGATTCGCCCGCCGGGGCATCCTTCACCTCGTGCAGCGGAATGGTGAAGGAGAATGTCGTTCCCTGTCTCGGCTTGCTGTCGACCCAGATCTTCCCACCCATCAATTTAACCAGACGGGCGGAAACGCTCAGTCCCAGCCCCGCCCCCCCGTAGCGGCGGGTGGTGGTTCCATCAGCCTGCTGGAAAGAATTGAAGATGCTTCCCAGCTTGTCGCTCTCGATCCCTTGCCCGGTATCGCGGATGACGAACCGGACCAGTATCTCTTCGTCGTCCTTGGAGTCCAGCTCGGCGCCGACGGCGATTTCGCCGTTATCGGTGAACTTGATCGCATTGCGGATGAGATTTGCCAGGACTTCGCTGAGGCGGACCGGGTCGCCCTCGACCTCTTCGGGCAACGATTCGGAGAACGCGAGCCGAAGCGGGAGCCCTTTCCGCGCGGCGACCGGTTCAAGACGCCCCACGAGATCCTCCACCGTCTCCCGCAAGTTGAACGGGCAGGAGATGAGGGCCAGACGGCCCGCTTCGATACTGGACAAAGCCAGGAGGTCGTTCAGCAGGATTAACAGCGAGTCGGCCGATTCCCGGGCAGTCAGCAGGTACTCTCTCTGGTCGGGCGTCAGCTCGGTCTCGAGCGTCAGTGACGTCATGCCCAGAATCCCGTTCATCGGCGTCCGGAACTCGTGGCTGATATTGGCCAGGAACTCGTCCTTCAACCGGGCTGCAGCCTCGGCCGCTTCCTTGGCGGTCCGTAGTTCCCGGTTCGCCTGGACCAACTCCCGCGTGCGCTGGTCGACTTCCCCCTCCAGTTCCTCCTGGTGCCGCTCGAGATCGGACTGCTGCGACTGGATCCGGTCCAGCATTTCATTGAAAGCATGCCCGAGCACTCCGAGTTCGTCATTGGACCTCGGGGCCACCCGGATGGAGTGGTTTTTGCTCTTGGCGACCAGTTGTGCCGCTCGCGCAAGCTCCATGATCGGATCGGAGATCTTGTGCTTGAGCGTGAACGACAGCGCGGCGGAGATGGCAACCGCGTAGAGGCCGAGCATCCACCCCAGCCCACCCCGTTGAAAGATCCCCTCCCATAGAGAATGATCCTGAGCCACCATGTGCACATACCCGACGCGACGGCCCATTTGAAGAACGGGAACATCCACATGGATCAAGCCATGGTCCAAATGCGTATCCTCGGGACTGTGTATCGGAGGAGGATCCAGGTCCGGGGATGCGCCAGCCGAGTAGGATGCGAAGATACGGTCATCGCGGTCGTAGATCCCGGCCAAGGTGACCATCGGCACGTTGTTCAGAGAGTTGAGTGCTTCCGCCGCGGCATCGCGGTCCCCAAACACGAGGGGAGCCGTCGTGCTCGCGGCGATCACTTCGGCCACGGACGAGAGCTCCTGAATCCTCGCATCCTGCTGCTCTCGATGGTGTATGTGGCTCAGATCCACGACAATCACGGCGTAGGACAAGACGGCCAGGCCAAGGACCATGAGTGTAAGCTTTGTGCTCACGGAGGCTGAACGACCCCGCGCAACCCCGAACGTTTTCTGGAACGGGTTCATTGCGGTGCCTCATAGAGACTCGCGATCTCGATGACCCGTGAGCTGATCCTCAGCCCGCCGCCAGCGATCGCGGCGAGGTTCAACGTCAGATCGATATCGCGCCCCGTCGGCGTCAGTTCCACCATGCCACCGAGCTGCGCGAATCCTTTCGCGGTGCTGACGGTGAGGACGGGGACATTGTGGAGCTGGTCGAGGAGGGGCCGAATCAGCGCGGCATCGGACTCGGCGATAAATACGATCTGGCACTGCGGAACATCGGTGACCCGGCTGAACCGTCTGACGACGATCTCCCGGCCGGCGCGTTCGCGAAACAGATCCTCCCCCAAGTGTTTCCACTTGCTGTCGCCGAAGATGCCGACCAGCAGGATCTCGTGGCCGGGGGACAGGTATCCGTCCGGCCAGGTGGAGTACTCCGAGAGGGCGATCAGAACACGAGCGAGCAATGCCGTGTCGCTGAGCGGCATCTCTGCTCTCAGATTCTGGCCGGGCAGCGGCGCCAGGAGGGCCAGGACGGCCAATGTCACGATGATGTGCCTTGATCGGCTCATGCCGGCCCACTTTCAAGCTGCGGTGCCCGGTGTCCGGCCGCCCGGCAGCCCGGATCCGCTCCCGGACCTCCCGGCCCGAGGACTGCGGATCGGGAGCCTGCCTCGTGACCAATACCTGGCTGAAAGAAATGGATGCATTTCGGGGTCCGAATTCGGGACTTGCCGCCGCCCACCCCCTAACAGGCAGGAATAAAAAGACTTGCCTATCTCATAGGCGCGCAGAGCTGTCAGCGGGCGCGTGGTGTTGGTCATCGCGCATGGTGGAGGCCTCAACATTTTGAGGGCTGCCCCGCGGCCGCGGAGATGTCTGCAGTCGAGACGGCTACGCTGTCGGCTACCGGTGAAGTCCACTTCCGAAAGCTGAAAGCTGACCGCTGAGAGCGGAAAGCCCCCAGCCTACTGCGCCACCTTCCCCAGCCACCGGATGCGGAAATTGAACGACCGGTCCGCGCCCCCGTAGAACTGCATGAAATTCTGCGAAGCGGTATTCGAGTTGACTACCGTCGGGTTCAGCCGGTTGGTCACGTTGTTGCACCCGGCGCGCAACGCCCACAGTTGACTCTTGAATTCGAACCGCCGCTCCACGTGCAGGTTCAGCGAGAAGTAGTCCGGGTAGCGGCGCGTGTTGACGCCGCCGATCACGCGGCTGTTCTCGTCGACGATCGAGAACGGGAAGCCGCTGTGCCACTCCGACAGGTAGGCCACCGACCAGTTCTTCCACGGCGTCGGGAAGTAGCCCCAGCTCATGAGCCGGTGTGGCGTGTCCCAGGGCATCGGACCGGTGTTGTCGTAGACCAGCAGGGGATCGTCGATGTTCGCGTCCACCACGGCGTTCGAGTAGGCTCGCGAGAGCGTGTAGCTGAACATCCACTCGTACTGGCGCTTGATGGTTTGATGGACCGTGAGCCGTACGTGGTCATACTTGTCGCGCCGGTCATTGGTCAACTCGTAGAGGGCATCGAATTCCGTCGCTTGGTTCCCGCCGGGCCACGCCTGCGGAATCAGGGTGTCGGCCAGGTTGTTGAGGTAGGTGAAGCCGAGGTAGCCCCGCTTGCGCAGGTACTCGACGCGGCCGTGGACCCCATGGGCGAACTCCTGCTCCACGCTCACGGTCCAGTTGTGGTACCGGGGCCGCGCCGGATGGGGATTGAGGATGGTGAAGACCGTCAGCGCCGGACCGCGGATCGGCTGGCCGTTGTCGCCGAAATACGTCGTCAGCGAGTACTGGTCCATGGGCCGCGTGAAGACGCGGAGGTTGGTGGCGTCGTAGATGATCCCGTAGCCGCCCGAGATCTTCGTGCGGCTCAGCCCCGGAGGCTGCCAGGCGACGCCGAGGCGCGGGGAGGCGTTCCAGTAGTGCAGGATCTGGTCCCAGTCGCCCCGGACGCCGACCTCGAATAACAGGCGCGGCCGCGGTTTCCATGAGTCCTGCAGGTAGACGCCCGACTCATAGTTCACCAGTTGCGCCAGCCCGCTGCCCTTGAATACCGTGGTCCGGCTGCGGATGAAATCGGCGCCATAGTTGACGATGCCGGTGCGGTGAGCATCCTGCCAGTAGGAAAGCCGGTCGAGATCGACACCGACCTTGACGCGGTGCTCGCCCAGCAGGTTGAACGTTGGCAGGAAGACGTTGCCGAGCACCTGGTCCCGCGACGCCTCGCGGGTGGCGTCGACAAAGTAGTTGCCGGTCCGGCCGTCGGGCGTGATGTGGTAGAGATCCTGTCCCTGTGGGATCTCCCGGGCAAAGGTGCGGTTGGCCGCGTAGCCCACTTCCAACAGGATCTGCCGCGGCAGGTAGATCTGGTCCTTGGCGTGAAAGAACCACTGGCGCCCGCGCTCGTCTACCGTGGTCTCCCGCGGGTCGAGCACGCCGAGCCCGTAGCGCGGCGCCAGGCGAAAATTCGTGAGGAAACCGGCATGCAGGATGTTGGCCGGCGTCAGGTTCACCTGCGTCGTCAGGTGGTTGCTGACGAGCCAACTGCTCGAGTTGTTGTCGCCCTTGGGCAGCTCCTTGATGATCGTGTTCGTATAGACCGTGTCGAGGGTATTCGAGAACCACGCGCGGCCCCGTTTGATCGGTCCGGAGAAGTTGACGCGGGGCGTCCAGTTGCCGATGTGAAATCCGCCCTGGGTCTCGAGACCGGGCACGAAGTTGGTGGCCGTGGCCCGGAACTTATCGTCGCCGGTCTTCGTGTTGATGGCCAGCACGCCGGCCGAACCCTTTCCGTACTCGGCCGACACCAGCCCGCTCACCACGTCGACCGTCTGGACCGATTCGACGCTCAGCCGCGTCTCGAAGCGCCCGGAGAGCGGGTCGGTGATATTGAATCCGTTCAGCGTATAGAAGGCCTGCTCCTCCTTGCCGCCGTTGATGTGCAGCCGGCCGCGGTTGTCGGGCAGGACGCCGGGGGCGGTGCGGAGGGCCGTCCGAAGGTCGTTGCTGGTGGAGTAGGGGATGTTGTTGATCTCGCGGCCCGTGACCGTCTCCTGGGTCTGGGTCGTCTCCATGTTGATCGGCGGCGGGGTGGCGCTCACGTCCACCGACTCGAAGACCTCGCGGATGCGGTTCAGCGTGAAGTCGGTCTGGCTCGGCTCCGCGGCCAGTGTCACCGGGGCGTCGTGGAGGGCGAAGTAGCCCTTACACTCGACGTCGGCCCGGTACTCGCCCGGCTCCGGCACCGTGGTCCGATACTCGCCGGCGGGGTTGGTGTAGGCCTGGATCTCCGCTTCGGGGTTCCCGGCCGGGCGGAGGATGATTCTGGCGCCTTCAAGCGGCTCGCCGTTCTCGTTCACCACTCGGCCCGCCAGCGGGATGCCGTCCTGGGCCCAGACCGCACCGCTCGCCATCAGCCAGGCGATGAGGACAACGAGCGTGTGTCGCGGTATCATGAATCGCCTCACGCCGATACGCGGCGAACCCACCCCGGACCACCGGTGTTCCTCCAGCCCCAATATACAATGATTAACGATGCCCATCCAGACGACTTTGATCGGCAGTTACCCCGCGCCCCACTGGCTCCGCGGCGACCCCAGCCGGGCCGCCCTGCGCGATGCCACCATGGCCGTGCTCAAGACCCAGGAGTTAGCCGGCATCGACGTCGTCTCCGACGGTGAGATCAACCGCTTCGATTCCGGCGATCCCGACTCCAACGGCATGATCGATTACTTCGTGGGGAGACTCGACGGTATCCGTACGCGTTTCTCGCTGGCCGACATCGCCGAGTTCCGCACCTACGCCCCGCTCATCTACCGGGACCGCCCGGCCGGCATCGTCACCGGTCCTATCGGCGAGGGGACGCTCAACCTCCCCGGCGACTTCGAGCTGGTCCGGTCACTGACCACGGCCCCGGTGAAGTTCACCTGCACCGGTCCGCACATGCTGGCCAAGGTACTGACGGACCAGCACTACGGGGCGCCCGAGAAGCTCGCCATGGAGATCGCCGGGATCCTCCGCCGGCAGCTCGCGATGATCGGCGCCGACCTCATCCAGCTCGATGAGCCCAATATCAGCGGCCATCCCGAGGAGGCCGAATGGGCGGCGGAGGCGATCAACCACGTCCTCGACGGTCTCGCCGCGGCGCGCGCGGTCCACATCTGCTACGGCAACCACGGCGGCCAGACCGTACAGCGTGGGACGTGGCGCAGCCTGATGCCGTTCCTCAACGAACTGCACACCGAACACCTCTTTCTTGAGTTCGCCCGCCGCGGCTACGACGAACTGGTGATCTTCAAGGGGATGAATCCGGAGACGTCGCTCGGCCTGAGCGTGATCGACGTCAAGGACATGCAGATTGAACCCGCAGACGTGATCGCCCGCCGCATCGACCATGCGGTGACTTTGTTGGGCGACGAGCGCATCGGTTTCGTCCACCCCGACTGTGGTCTCTGGATGCTCCCCCGAAGCGTCGCTGACGGCAAGATCCGAGCGCTGGTGGAGGGCCGGGACCGATTCGAGGGGCGGGACTAGAACGACGATTGCCTCCGCTGAAAGTCATGCCTTCCCGTCGCTGTGTGGGCCGCAGACTCCGCTCCCTTCGGTCACGGCTCGCAGAGCGGCGTTCAGCCCACTGCGAGCCGTGACCGAAGGGAGCGGAGGGCGTGCCCAACCGGCGATGGGATGATGCGACTTTCAACGGAAGCCCCTTCGGGTCTAGGAATCGTCCTGCGACTCCATCCAGGACACCACGTGGCCTATCGTCGAGGACTGACTCTCGTAGACAACATCGAGGCGTTCGGTGATTGACTCCTGACTTGGTTCACCCACCGACCAGCACATTATCAATGAGCCGCGTTTCCCCAACCCATGCGGCGACAGCGATCCGGGCAGGCGCGCGGATCTCCTCGACCGGCTGCATCTCCTCGGCGTCGACCACTTCCAGATACTCGACACGCACCAAGGGCTCAGTGGTAAACACCGCCATTGCGGCCCGCTTCAGTTCCCCGGCGCGGCGTTCCCCGGCGGCCGCGTCCCGGGCCGCGCACAGCGCCCGGTAGAGCACCGTCGCCCGCCGGCGCTCGTCCGGGTCGAGCCGCTTGTTCCGCGAGCTCATCGCCAGGCCGTCGTCCTCGCGCACGATCGGGACGCCGACGATCTCGACCGGGAAAGTCGAGATCGCGCACCATGCGGCGGATCACGGCGAGCTGTTGAGCGTCCTTCTCGCCGAAGTAGGCGCGGTCCGGCTGCGACGATCTGGAAAAGCTTCGCCACCACCGTGGTGACGCCGCGCGAAGTGGCCCGGGACGGTGAGCGCCGCAGAGGTGGTCGGTGAGCCGCGCGACCTCGACCCGCGTGTCGAGCGGGTGCGGGTACATCTCGCCCTCGCCCGGCGCGAAGATCAGGTCCACGCCCCGGGCGTCGCAGAACGCGACGTCGGTTGTCGAGCGTGCGCGGATAGCCCTGGTAGTCGGACGCCTGGTTGAACTGGATGGGATTGACGAAGATCGTGACCGCAACGACGTCGCACTCGCCGCGCGCCCGGTCCATCAGGGCTGCCGTGGCCGGCGTGAAGCGCGCCCATGGTGGGGACGAGCCCGATGACCGAGTCCGGCCGCCGCGCCCGTCGAAGCGCGTTCGCGGAAGCCGCGAATCGTGTCGAACACTTGAACGTTCATTGGCGGGAATCGCCCGTCGCGAACATCGTCGGCGTATCGCTCGGCGGCCGCGCACCATCTCCTCGCCGAGCTTGGCGTACTGCTTGACGAACGGCGGCACGAACTCGTCGAACAGGCCGAAGACGTCGTAGCTCACCAGCACCTGTCCGTCGCAATGCGGTCCGGCGCCGATGCCGATGGTGGGCACCGACACCGACTCGGTAACCCGCCGCGCCAGCTCTGCGGAATCGATTCGAGCACGATCGAGAAGACCCCGGCACGTTCGAGCTCGACGGCGTCCTGCAGCAAGCTGCTCGGCATCCGCTTGCCGCGCTCCGCCTGCCGGCCATATCCGCCGAGCTGGTGGACCGACTGCGGAATCAGTCCCAGGTGGCCCATCACCGGAATGCCCACCTCCACCAGCCGCCGGGCCACGTCGACCACCGGCCGGCCGCCTTCGATCTTGACCGCCGCGGCGCCGCCTTCCTGCAGCGAGCCGCCCGGCATTGCGCACCGCCTCGGCGATGTCGGCCTGGTAAGTGAGAAACGGCATGTCGGCCACCACCACGGCCCGCCGTGCGCCCCGCGCCACCGCCCGCGTGTGGTGAATCATGACGTCGAGCGTGACCGGAATGGTGCGTGTCCTCGCCCATGATCACCATCCCGAGCGAGTCGCCGACCAGCAGCATCTCGATGCCGGCCCGCTCGATCAGCCGCGCCATGGTGGCGTCGTAGGCGGTGAGCATGGCGATCTTCTCGCCGGCCTTCTTCTTGTGCTTGATGTCGGGGATACGGAGGCGCCGCGTAAGTTCAGGCATTCCGGGTACTATTTTCTCGCAGGAGGCGGTCCAACTGTTCGGCCCGGTCGTCGTCGAGTCCGCGCCGGCGCGCCAGGGTGATCGTGTGGCGGGCGGCGGCGCGGTGGAAATCACGAACCGTTTCCGGCAGCGCGGCCAGCGCGTCGAGATGCCGGGCGACGGTGTCGATGTCGCCCCGCAGGACGGGACCGGTGAGGGCCGCCGTCGGCCCCAGCTCGAAGACGTTGCGGCAGGTGGCGGAGACGATCGGCTCGAGCGCGGCGAGCGCATCGGACCGGTTGACACCGGTTGCTTCCATCATCGCGGTGGCCGCGTCCTCGAGCGCAATCAGGTAGTTGCAGGCCGTTACGCCGGCGGCGTGGTAGAGGGCGCGAGCCCCGGCGGCAATGTCGAGGCGCCGGCCGCCGAGCAGGCCGACAATGCGATCGGCCCATGCCGACGCGGCGCCGCCGGCGGTCACACCCCAGCAGATCCCCCGCAGCGCTTCCAGGCCGCGTTCCGGTGACGGGATGGTCTGGAGCGGATGGAGCACGCCGCAGGAGATGCCGCGTTCACTGAGCGGCGTCAGCGGTCCGGTGTCGAGCGCGCCGCACACATGGAGTGCGGCGGTTCCCGCGAAGCCGGCATCCGCCAGCCGGAGGGCGACCTCCGCGATGGCGCCGTCGGCTGCGGTGATGAGGATTCTGTCGCAGGCACTGGCCAGTTCGGCCAGGGGGACCGCGCGAACCGTGGGCCCGGCGAACGTTGCGCCCTGCCGGGCATGGTCCGGATTCCGGCTTGCGACCGCCACGACGGGCTCCCCCGCCTCGACAAGCAGCCGTGCGAGCGCCTGTCCGAGCTTGCCGGCCCCGGCGATTCCGATCGTTCCAGTAGACAAGCCTCATCCTATCGCGCTGACCGGGGGGACGGGGAGATTGTCCCGTGCCGAACCGATTGGCTCGCCTGTGCGAGCACGAACCAGAGCCGGAGAGGCAAATCAATCGATCCGCCGCCGCCCAATCGCCCGCCCCCCGGCGCTTTCCCGGCCGCCGCTGAGTTGCTGTCCCACGACGCCTCTCCATTTCGCTCTGGT
>CAWELS010000023.1:0-52074 GCA_963809945.1 Bryobacterales bacterium
ACCCTACTGATTGCGGTGCTGGTCCTTACCGGGTGTGATATTGGAGACGCCTGGGCCGGTTCCGCCCGATTCAAGGAGGACTTCCACTACTCCCATGCGCTCAGCCCCGGCGGACGGCTTTCGGTGGAGAGCTTCAACGGGTCAATCGAGGTGATCGGCTGGGATCGCGACGAGGTGGAAATCACCGGCACCAAGTATGCCTCGAGCGAGGAGCTGCTGGACGCCCTGCAGGTCGACTTCGTCGGGACCGACGACCTGGCGCAGGTGCGCACCGTGAGGCCCACCGGACGCCGCGGCAACATGGGCGCCAGCTACGTGATCCACGCTCCCGGGCAGGCGCGGCTGGACCGCATCACCACTTCGAACGCCAGCATCAAGGTCGACGGCTTCCAAAGCGATGCCCGCCTGCGGACCTCAAACGGCAAAATCACCGTTGCCCGCCTGCACGGCGAGGTGGAGGCCGATACGTCGAACGGATCGATCGTGCTCGAGGATACCGAGGGCGAGGCCGTGGTCCGGACGTCGAATGGCAGTATCAATGCGGACCGCGTCGTCGGGCGGTTCGACGCGCACACGTCGAACGGCAGCATCACCGCCCGGATCGTCTCGGTCGCGAGCGGCAGCCCCATCGAGGCCGATTCCTCGAACGGCAGCATCAACCTGACCATCGAGGAGCCGCCGGAAGGGGACGTCCATGCCTCGACGAGCAACGCCAGCATCACGCTGAGCCTGCCCGACGCGACCAATGCCGATGTCAGCGCCAACACGTCCAACTCGTCGATTCAAACCGACTTCGAGGTGCTGGTCTCGGGCCTGAACAAGAAGAAAACCGAGCTGCGGGGCAGCATCAACGGCGGCGGCCCGCAGATCCGGCTTTCGACATCGAACGGAGGGATCCGGATCCGTCGCCTGGAGAACAGCGAGATCTAGCCGAGAGGCGCTAACTCATCCGGTGCCGCGCCGGTGGCGAGCGGCAGGTAGATGCGAAGGTGCTGCCGCACCCCAATTCGCTGTCGAGCCGGATGCGCCCGTGGTGCTGCCTGACAATCCCCGCGACCATCGTCAGGCCAAGGCCCGTCCCATCGGGCTTGCCGGCGGAGAAGAACGGTTCGAAGATCCGGTCGCGGTCGGCCTCGGGGATTCCCACGCCGGTGTCCCTGACCGAAACCACCAGGTGCGGAGCCCCGGCGCACTCGTCAACCGTGGTGGCGAAGGTGAGCTTCCCGCCATCGGGCATTGACTCCCGTGCGTTCAGCGCGAGGTTCAGGAAGAGCTCGTGCATCTGCTCCGGATCGGCCTGGACTTCCTCGCACGGCGCGTCGAGCCGCTCCTCGATCTGAATATGGCCGTTCGTTATGGGCCGCAAGAGGGACACCACTTCAGCGATGGTCAGGTGCAGGTTGACCGGCTCCCGCCGCTGCCCCCCCTTCCGGGCCAGCCCTTGCAGCTTCTCGGCGATGGCGGCGGCGCGCTGGGCGGCCTTGAGTATCGCCGTGGCCGATTCCCGTGCCTCGCTGCCCGGCACGGACTGCGATTCAATCCACGCCGCGTGTCCAGCGATGGCCGTGAGGAGATTGTTAAAATCGTGCGCCAGTCCGCCCACAAGCAGGCGAATGGCTTTGGAATCCACCGCCTGGTGTTCGAGTGCGGCGACCCGGCCACTGGTGCGATCGGACATTTACTCTCGGAACATTATATGCCGAACATGTCCCATCTGTTACAGCGAAGATGCCCAACCTGTCGAAATAGTCAACATTCGACCGCTAGAACCTATACAATGCAATTCCCGGGCGCGGTTGCGGCTCTTCGCCTTCGCTCGAGCCCGCGGCAACCGGCTGTTCCTGTTCCTCGCTGACCGAGCGGCAGTAGATGCCGTCGTCGCCGAGGTAGACCTCGAGATCGGCCGGACGCGGCAGCGTCCCCTGAATCAGGGCATCGGAGAGTGGATCCTCGATGTACTTCTGGAGCGCACGCCGCAGCGGACGGGCGCCGTAGCTGCGGTCCGCGCAGGTCTTCTCGAGGATGTACTTGGCGGCCTCGACGGCAAGCTTGATCTTGAGCTCCTTCTCGGTGAGATTCTCGTTGATCTGGTCGACCAGCAGGTCGATGATCTTGATCAGATCGTCGTCGCCCAGCGGGTTGAACAGGATCACCTCGTCAAGACGGTTGAGGAACTCGGGATTGAAGGCTCGCTTCACCTCGGCCATCACCAGTTCCTCGAGTTTGGCCAAACCCTGAGCGGGTGAGGAGAAGCCCATCGGCGAGCGCTTCTCGAGATGCCGTGCGCCGAGGTTCGAGGTCATGATGATGATGGTGTTCTTGAAGTCCACCGTGTTGCCCAGCCCGTCGGTGAGCTGGCCGTCCTCGAACACCTGCAGCAGGATGTTGTAGACGTCCGGGTGCGCCTTCTCGATTTCGTCCAGCAGGATGATCGAGTACGGCGACCGCTTGACGCGCTCGGTGAGCTGCCCGCCCTCTTCGTAGCCCACGTAGCCCGGCGGCGAGCCGATCAGCTTCGACACCGAGTGCTTCTCCATGAACTCCGACATATCGAAGCGGATGAGCGACTTCTCGCTGCCGAACAGGAACCCGGCCAGGGCGCGGGCGGCCTCGGTCTTGCCGACGCCGGTGGGCCCGAGGAACAGGAACGAGCCGGCCGGCCGTTTGGGCGACTTCAGTCCGGCGCGGGAACGGCGGATGGCGCGGGCGATGGCGCTGATGGCCTTCTCCTGGCTGATGACGCGATGGTGCAGCTCCTCTTCGATGCGGAGGAGCTTGGAGATTTCCTCCTCGCGGATCGACGTCATCGGCACGCCGGTCCAACGCGCCACCACGTCCTCGATATCGTCCTTATTGACGACGCCGGTCGAGGTGTCGTCCAGGTTGTACTTCTCGCGCAGGTGCCGCAGGTTCTCGCGCTCCTTGCGCTCCTCGTCGGAGTAGAAACGCGCCTTCTCGAACTCGTGGTTCGCGATGGCGTTCTCCATGCGGTGCACGATGAACTTGATCCGCTTCTGGATGTCGGCGACCTCGCTCGGCAGCGTCGTCTGCCGGAGCTTGACCCGCGCGCCGGCCTCATCGATCAAGTCGATGGCCTTGTCGGGCAGGAACCGGTCCGGAATGAAGCGGTTCGAGGCGTGGACCGCGGTCCGGACGGCCTCGTCCGTGTAAGCCACGGCGTGGAACTTCTCGTAGCGCTCCTTGATGCCGAACAGGATCTTGATCGCGTCGCTCTCGTTTGGCGGCGCGACCTTGACGGCCTGGAAACGGCGCTCGAGTGAACGGTCCTTCTCAATCGACTTGCGGAACTCGCCGGGCGTGGTGGCGCCGATGCACTGGATCTCGCCGCGCGACAGCGCCGGCTTGAGAATGTTGGCGGCGTCGAGCGACCCCTCGGCCGAGCCCGCGCCCACCAGCGTGTGCAGCTCGTCAATGAAGATGATGGCGTTCTGGTTCTCCATCAGCTCCTTCATGATCGTCTTGAGCCGCTCTTCGAACTGGCCGCGGTACTTGGTGCCGGCGACGATCAGCGATAGATCGAGCGCCAGGATGCGCTTGTCGGCCAGAAACGACGGCACGTCGCCCTCGGCGATCCGCTGCGCCAGGCCTTCCACGATGGCCGTCTTCCCCACGCCCGGCTCGCCGATCAGCACCGGGTTGTTCTTGGTGCGGCGGCAGAGAATCTGCACCACGCGCTCGAGCTCGTAGTCGCGTCCGATCAGCGGATCGAGCACGCCGTCAATCGCCGACTGCGTCAGGTCGCGGCTGAACTCGCTGAGGAGCGAGCTCTCCTTCGGGCGGCTGGCGGACATCTTCTCGGACGTGGCCCGCGCGATCTCTTCCCGAATCTGGTTGAGGCGCAACCCGCGCTCGTGGAGAATCTCGGCGGCGAAGCACTTCTCCTCGCGGAGCAGCCCGAGCAGCAAGTGCTCGGTGCCGATGTGCTTGTGGCTGAGACGCTCGGCCTCCTCGGCGGCATAGGCGAGCACGCGCTTGCACTCGTGACTCAGGGGCAGGTCGACCGACGTCGAGACCTTCTCCCGGATGGTCGTGTGCGACTCGATCTGCTTGCGGATCGACTCGAGCGCCGCGTGCGAGCGCAGGAACCGGTTGGCCAGCGCCTTGTCTTCCCGTAACAGGCCGAGCAGCAGGTGCTCGGTCTCGATGTACGGACTCCCGAACTGGCTTGCTTCGTACCTGGCGAAGAAGATCACCCGGCGGGCTTTCTCGGTGTATCTTTCAAACATGGTTCCTGTGGCTCTTATCGGCTCCCGGAGTCACTTAACCCAGCATCGGCCGGTTGACTCAGGCGCCCTTCCCTTAATTCTAAGATGCGATCACACCGCCGTGCGAACGCAAGATTATGCGTGACGTAGACAGAAGTCAGCGAATGATACCGGTGCAGATCCGCCAGCAGGCCGACGATCTTGTCGCCGGTATGGTGGTCCAGATTGCCCGTAGGTTCATCCGCCAACAGGACTTTCGGCTTGCCGACCAGCGCCCTGGCCAGCACCACCCGCTGCTGTTCTCCGCCGGAGAGCTCGCCGGCCCGATGGGTCGCCCGCGGCTTCAGCCCGACCTCGTCGAGCCGGGCGATGGCTTCGGCGGCGGCGTCGTGCCGGGAGCGGCCGCGGATCAGCAGCGGCATCATGACATTTTCGAGCGCCGTGAACTCCGGCAGCAGCGACTGATTCTGCCAAACGAAGCCGATGTCGCGGTTCCGAAGATCCGCCAGGCCGCGCTCGGAGAGCCGGAAAATGTCGTGCTCGCCGTGAAAAACGGTGCCTTCGCTCGGCTGGTCGAGTCCGCCGAGCAGGTGTAGCAGCGTGGACTTGCCCGCGCCCGACTGGCCGACAAGCGCCAGCCGTTCGCCAGCCGGCACCTCGAGATCCAGTCGCAAAAAGACGATCAAATCCCCCTGCCCGGACCGGTACCTCTTGGTGAGCTGAACAGCGCGGATGGAAAACTGGCTCAAAAAACCACCCCGAGTCCCCTGCCTCTCTTTACGCTACCACGAACCGATGCGACGGCCCGTCCGGCGACTCGCGATGGCGGCAGCATCTTCCAACAAGCCGGCCCATATTCAATTCCATTATCGCGAGGTCCGGCGACATCGCGCTCGATTGTCCCGCCGCCCGCTTGTTTGTGTCTTTTGTTCGTCAAAGCCGCGATACGCCTGTGCTATACTTTCGCTACTTTTCGCACCGGAGAGAGGGGAGGGCGAGACCTTGCGCTACGCAACGTGGGCCGATCGCGTCATCGGTTATCTGATCGACGCTTTACTGATCGTCGGCGGGATGGTGTTCCTTAATCTGATTCTGGGGACGTTTGTGGCCGGCCTCGCCGGAGGTCTCGGCAAAATTGGGGATGACGTCGCGGGCGGCATGTGTTGCGCCTGGATAGTCCTGTTCCCGCTGGCGACTCTGCTGGTCGGGCTCTTCAACCGCGTGTACCTGGTTGCGACGCGCGGCGCCTCGATCGGTCAGGGAGTCATGAAGCTGCGGGTGGTGAACGCGAACGGGGGGCTGCTGACCATGGGCACGGCGCTGGTCCGGCTGCTCGCGCAAGCGGGATTGTGTTTCCTGCCGTTCGGGGCGCTGCTCGATCTCGCCTGGCCGCTGTGGGACGATCCCACGCGACAGACTCTGCATGACAAGGCGGTGGCGAGCTACGTGATCAAGACCAGCGAAGGAGTGTAATGCGAGGCCTGGCGGCAGCGGTGGTCGGCGGCTTCCTGCTGGCGGAGCTCCTGCTGATCGCCCTCCTCTTCAATACCGACGGCCAGGAGGTCCGGCTCCTCGGACACCCCCTGGGCGGCGCCTGCACGTTCTGGCAGCAGACCCACCGGCCGTGTCCGACTTGCGGCATGACACGGAGCGTGATCTTCGCCGTCAAGGGCGACCTGGACCGGGCGGCGGAGATGAACCCGGTGGGGCCGATCGCCGTCGCCGGCATGCTGGTAACGGGCATCGGGCTGCTATCGCTCGCCGGCCTGCAGCGTCTGGGGCGGCCGGGTCAGGCGCGGATGATGGTGGCGGTTCTCAAGACCGGACTCATCACATATGCGGGCATCACGGGCGTCGTCTGGATCGGGTGGTGGCTGCGGGCGGTCTCCTAAGAATTCACTGCAGGGAATCGCAGAGTAGAGTGATGATTGCCGGAGTCCGGCTTTGAGGCCGAACGTTCTGCTCACGCTCGCGGCACGGTATCGACAGAACCAATCTGTCATGCACTCGTTTCTTGCTTTTCCACTGGTGGTGTCCTAAACTGATAGCTTCGATGCGCTTCTACTATTCCAGCTTCGGCTTTCGATTTTGGCGCTACGCCTGAGTCGCGAGTGGAGTTGGCTTAGAAGACGGCATCGGACAAGGATTCAAAGCAGCCCCACTCGATGAGAGTGGGGTTTTTTGTTGCTCGGCGGCGTGCGCCGCCGGCCGGTAGACTTTGGGAGAGAGCGGGAGCTCGATTCCGGAAGGAGTAGTGATGATCATTTCCATGCAACGTCACTCGAGCAAAGAGGAAGTCGAGGCCGTCTGCGACAGGATTCGCGAGTTCGGCTATAAGATCCACACGATCGAGGGCGCCGAGCGCGTCGTGATTGGAGCGGTCGGCGTGGGCGACGTGACACCGTGTCTGGAGGCACTCGAAGCGATGCACCAGGTCGAAAAAGCGGTGGCCATCTCGGTGCCGTACAAATTTGTCAGCCGCGAGTTTCGGCCCGAGAACACGATCGTCAAGGTGAACGGCGCCGAATTCGGGGGATCGAAATTCTCGGTCATCGCCGGACCCTGCTCGGTGGAGAACGAAGAGCAGATCATGCGAGCCGCCGAGGGTGTCGCCAAAGCCGGCGCGCAGGCGCTGCGTGGAGGCGCCTACAAGCCGCGCACCTCGCCGTATGACTTCCAGGGCCTCGAGGAGGCTGGCTTGAAGCTGCTCCGCAAGGCCAAGGAGGCCACCGGTCTCTCGATCGTCACCGAAGTGATGAGCGACCGGTACGTCGAGATCGTCGCCGAATACGCCGACATCCTGCAGATCGGCGCGCGCAACATGCAGAACTTCGCCCTGCTCAAGGCTTTGGGCACCTGCGGCCGCCCGATCCTGCTGAAGCGCGGCATGAGCTCGACCATCAAGGAACTGCTCATGTCGGCCGAATACATCGTGGCCCACGGCAACCCCCAGGTGATTCTCTGCGAGAGAGGCATCCGGACCTTCGAGACCGAGACGCGCAACACCTGCGATATCGTGGCCGTCGCCGTGCTCAAGGAGAAGACCCATCTGCCGGTGGTTCTCGACCCGAGCCACGCCACCGGCCGCCGCAGCCTCGTCCCGCCCCTGGCCCGGGCCGGTGTCGGCATCGGCGCCGACGGCCTTATCGTCGAGGTGCATCCGGATCCGGAGAAGGCGTGGAGCGACGGGAAGCAGTCGCTGCGCATTACCGAGTTCGCTCAGATGATGAAGGACCTCGAACCCTACATCGCGCTTTGGAAGCGGGACCGGATGACGGAGCCGGTGGCGGCGATGTAGTCTTGAGATAGCCTTGACGCTGAGAATTCATCCGAGATACCTCGCCTTGCTGGGTGTGGTCAGTTGCCTTGCGGTGGTGGCGCTGCTGACACTCTGGCGCTACGAGCGGGAGAACAGCACCGCCAAACTGCTCAAGCGGCTGCCAACGCAAGACGCGACGGTGCTCCATCTGGACGTCGCCGCGATCCGCGCTTCCGGCCTGTTGGACGTTCTGGCCGGAACGGGCGCCGACGAAGAAACCGACTATCGCAATTTCGTCCGCGATACCGGCTTCGACTACCGCACCGACCTCGATAGCGCACTGATCGCATTCCATGAACGCGAAACCTTCCTCCTGCTCCGCGGCCGGTTCGACTGGGAGCAGCTCCGCCTGTACGCGCGGAGCCATCGTGGGCGCTGCCACAACTCATTCTGCCGCCTGCCCGGAAGCACGCCCGACCGGATCATCTCTTTCTTTCCAGTCACCTACGACGTGATGGCAATGGCGTCGAGCTCGGACGAGTACGCCGCCCTCACCATGCAGGACCGCGTCCAGCAAGTGAATCCGGCGGAGGTCCCGGCCGACCCCGTCTGGCTGATGACGTCCGGCACCAGGCTCGCCCGTGCTTCCTGGCTACCCACCGGTACCCGCTCGCTGGCCTCCGCCGTCACCGGCGCGGAGTCCGTGGTGTTCTCCGTCGGGCCGAACGATGATGCGTTCGAAGCCCGCCTGAAGGTAACCTGCGCTTCCCCCGAGGAGGCGATCCGGCTGGCCACCGAGCTGCAGCGGGTGACATCGCTCCTGCGAAGCCTGATCCGGCGGGAGAATCAGGTTCCGAGCGACAGCGATCTCAGTGGTGTCCTCACCAAGGGCGCCTTCGCAACCACGGGCAGCGACATGGTCGGCCGCTGGCCGCTGACCCGGGAGTTCCTCGCGGCCATGGGCCACGAGTAGTTCCGCAAACAAACAGGACCCGCCTCGCGCCGAACCGTCGGCGCACGACCCATCGCGGGAGCCGCCGGCGACATCCGTAACGCGCCACCGCGATCGCTGCGCATATAATTCCCGAAGGAGGCAGCTACGATGGGCGAATCCGCCGGTATTTCGAGGCGCGACATCATCAGGACGGGTGGGGCGCTGGCCGCGTTCAGCATCGTGGGACCCCAGGCCGTGCGCGGCTCCCAGGCAAACTCCGCCATCAGCGTGGGGCTGATCGGTTCCGGCAACCGGGGCAGCTACGACGCCAGTATCGTCGAGGCCGATCCCCGGGCGCGGGTCACCGCTCTCTGCGATCTGTTCGAGGATCGCATCGAGACCGCCAAACAGACGATCCACATCTCCAATCCCGCCGTCTACACGGATTTCGAGAAATTGCTGGCGTCCGATGTGGATGCCGTCATCATCGGCACGCCGCCGTTCGAGCATCCGCGGATGCTCGAGGCCGCCGTCGCCGCCGGCAAGCACGTCTACTGCGAGAAGCCGATGGGCGTGGACGTGGAAGGCTGCCTGCGAGCGATCCGGGTCGGCCGCACGGCGAACCCGGCCATCAACATCTCGGTCGGTTTCCAGCAGCGCTACGGCCCGGTGTACCTGGAGGCGCACCGGATCCTCACGAGCGGCGGGATCGGCCAGCTCGTCAACGCGCGCGGCTATTGGATCGACGTGGATCCCTTCACGCGCCGGCCCTATGACGATCCCGCCATCGAGCGCCTGCGCAACTGGTTCTGCTACAAAGAGCTCTCCGGCGACATCATCGTCGAGCAGGATTGCCACAACTTCGACGTGCTGCACTGGTTCCTCGACGGGCTGCCGGAGCGCGCGGTCGGCTCGGGCGGCGTCAAAATCCGCACGTCGATGGACATCATGGATCACCTGACCGTCGCTTTCGAGTGGCCGGACAACATGACGGTCAACTACGAGGCCAACCAGTACACGCCGCGCTACGCCCGCCGGATCGGCGAGGAGTTCACCGGCACGGAGGGCTTCATCGGAGTGTCGCGGCAGCGGGTGGAGCACCGCACCGGTCCCAACCAGACCACCATCACGGAGTCGGAACGCGACATCACGAATGATGCGCTGGAGGCCTTCCTGGGCCGCATCGAGACCGGCAACGTGGAGAACGTGGCCGTGCGCTCGGCGCACTCGACGATGATCGCGATTCTGGGCCGGACGGCAATTTACAGTGGAAAAGAAGTGACCTGGAAGGGTCTTTACGGTGTCCATGGTTAAGAGAAGAGCGATCAGCTTTCGTCTGGCCCAAGGCTGATTGCTGACCGCTGACAGCTCAAACACATGAGCGACAACACGACACTGCGACAGCTTCCCTCGGTCCACGACGTGCTGGACCGCCTCGGCGATCTGGCCGAGCGCTATCCGCACGGGCTGCTCGCCGACGAGGTCCGCGCGGCGATCGAGCGCGTGCGCGGGGACCTGCTATCGGGCAAGACGCCGGAGATGGTGTCGGTGGAGGGCGTGGTACGGACGAGCCTGGCGCGCCTGGAGGCGACGTCGCTCCGCGGCGTGATCAACGCTACCGGCGTCGTCCTGCATACGAACCTCGGCCGCGCTCCGCTCGGCGCTGTCGAGCCGATCACCGGGTTACTCGAACCTCGAATTCGATCTCCAGCGCGGGCGGCGCGGGCGGCGCGACGTGCATGTGCGCGGGCTGATCGAGCGTCTGCTCGGCAAGCCAGGCATCGCGGTGAACAACAACGCCGCCGCCGTCTACCTGGTGCTGAATGAGCTCGCCGCCGGCAGCGAGGTGATCGTCTCGCGCGGGGAGCTGATCGAAATCGGCGAGGGCTTCCGCATCCCGGACATCATGACGCGCTCCGGCGCGATCCTGCGGGAGGTCGGCACCACCAACAGGACCACCATCGACGACTACGCCCGCGCGATCAACGAGAACACCGCGCTGCTGATGGCGGTCCACCACTCGAACTTCCGGATCACCGGATTCACGGCGAAGCCCGCCTTGCGGGACCTGGCGGCGCTGGCCCACGAGCACCGCCTCCCGCTCTACGAGGACCTGGGCAGCGGCTGCATCGCGGACCTGCGGCCGTTCGGCATCACCGAGCCGCTGGTCTCGGAGAGCTTGGCCACGGGCGTCGATCTCGTCTCCTTCAGCGGCGACAAGCTCCTCGGCGGACCGCAGGCCGGCCTCATCGCCGGCGACGAGGATCTCGTGGGCCGGATCCGGAAGAACCCGATGTTCCGGGCCTTTCGCCTGGACAAGCTCATCTACCAGGCGCTCGAAGCGACGCTGCGCAGCCTGCTGTTCGAGCGCTGGGACGAGGTCCCGGCGCTGCGGATGATCCGGATGCCGGCCGAGGAGATCCGCCGGCGCGCCGAGGAGCTGATCGCGAAGCTGCCCGCCGCGAGCGCCGAGCTGGCGCCCGGCGAATCGGTGATCGGCGGGGGCGCGACGCCCGAGCAAGTCCATCGCCACCTGGCTGATCGCGCTCCGCTCGCCGCGTCTGAACAAGGTGGAGCGCCAACTGCGAGCCGGCGATCCGCCGGTCGTGGCGAGGATCGAAGAGGACCGCCTTCTGCTGGACCTGCGCACCGTCCTGCCGGAGGAGGAAGACGACCTCGCGGCCGCCGTCAGCCGCGCGCTCGAGATCTGACCCGAGCCCGGGGAGGGGCCACGACATGAGGGGAATCAGAGCCATTGGCCTCCTTGTTCTCGTCCTGCTGTGTGCCGCCGGATTGCCGGCGCAGCAGACCCGCAACCTCGTCCTGGTGACCATCGACGGTCTACGCTGGCACGAGGTATTCACCGGCGCCGACGGAGCGCTCTTCGACAAGAGCGGCCGGGGTGTACCATTGCCCACCAGCGGCCTCCCGACGGGGCCCGGGGACCAGACATCGCCCAACGGGGACGATCTCGGTATGAGCAACGCCCTCGACGTGGCGGATCGGTTCGGTCAAGGCTCGTTCGAAGAGCGCCGTCGGCGCCTGATGCCCTTCCTCTGGGGCGAGGCCCTCGAAAACGGCGTCATCTACGGGAATCCGGCGATGCGAAGCCGCGTCTACCTGCGGAACCGCCACGGCTTTTCCTACCCCGGCTACTCGGAGATCCTGACCGGCCGCCCGCTCGACGATGTGGTCGACAGCAACGACAACCGCCCGAATCCTTCGACCACCGTGCTCGAGATCCTGCGCCGCGAGCTCGATCTGACGCGCGAGCAGGTTGCCCTGTTCGGCTCCTGGGAGGTCTTCCGTGGGATCGGCGCGCATGATGCGGCCAATATCGTTATCAACGCCGGCTACCAGGCGATCGAGATGCCGGACCCATCCGACCGCCTGGCCGCGCTGAGCCGGGAGCAGTTCGAGGCGCTCGCCCCGTGGAGCGGCGTCCGCCACGACTACTTCACCTTTGAGATGGCGCTCGAGTACCTGCAAACCGTGAAGCCGCGCGTCCTCTACATCGCCCTCGGCGAAACCGACGACTGGGCTCACGACGGGCGCTACGACCGCTACCTCGAGATGACCCACTACTTCGACCAATGCCTCGGCCGCCTCTGGGCGACGCTCCAGCAGATGCCCGAGTATCGGGACCATACCACCGTCCTGGTCACGACCGACCACGGCCGCGGCTATTCGCCGAAGGACTGGACTGATCACGGCGCGAAGGTGCGGGGATCCGACGAGGTCTGGCTACTCGCGCTCGGACCGGATGTCCACCGGACGGGAGAAGCGGGTCCGGTGCCGAACATCACCTCGAGCGACATCGCGCCCACCATGCTGGCGCTGCTCGGCGTCAATTCACAGAAGCTCGAGGGCGCCGTCGGGCATCCCATCAGCGCTCTGGTCCCATAAACCGGCCAACTTTCTTCTCCCCTTCCGCCAGGCGGCTGGTGCGGTGGCCGCCGAAGACCTCGCCCCGGAAGCGCTGCTCAAGATCCGCCGCCACATCGGGCGCTACCGGGTCGGATCAAGGACTATTTCGGGGGTTCGTGAGGCCCGACCTGGAGGTCGGCCGCGGACGGCGACGTCCGCCTTACAGCGCCTCGTCAAAGCCTTCCCATAGGTCCCACCAGTAGGCCAGATACATCCACTCGCCCCAGTCGGCGTAGAGCGCCCGCGCCTGGGCGTCCGAAACTGTCTCTCCGTTGAAGTACTTCTTGCCGACGAAGGCGCGGCAGACGGTGTCGACGGCGAGCTCGTCGTAGCGGCCGAGCAGCATGAGCATGGTCGCGGCGGCGTAGTGGCCGATGCCCTTGATGGCGAGCAGGCGCTTCTTGATTTCGGCCGTCGGAGCATCGTCGGCCGCGAGGGCCTCGATGTCGAGGGCTCCCGCGGCCACGCTTTCAGCAAGCTGGTGGACGTACGGCGCGCGGTAGCCCATCCGAACCGTAGCGGCGAATTTCTCGCGCGGCAGGGCGGCGATCGCCTCGGGGGTCGGAAACGCCCGCTGCCCGTCCGGGGCGGGCTCGCCGAGAGCCCGCACCAGACCCGAGAGCATCTTCTTGGTGCCGCCCCACTGGATGTTGGTGGTGCAGATCACCTTGACCACATCTTCAAAGACGCTCGGCGACCGCAGCAGCCGCCCCATCCCGTTGGTCACCTTCCGCCACGGTCCGCCGCGCTTCCGGCACAGGCGGTAGAACACGCTGAGGTCCTCGTCGAGACGGAACATGCGCGTGACGACGCCGGCGATCCGGCGGCGGTCCGGCGCCGACAGCCGCGCCGCGCTCGTCACGACGACGACGATCTCCGGCTGCCGGAGTGTCCCCTCGCCGCGAATTGAGAGCGTGACGACCTTGCCGGAGGGCAGCCGTTCGGTCCGATGCAGGGCTTTCGCCCCGGCGTCCCAGGAGTTCGGCGCCAGCACGACCCAGCCATGCGAGTACGCCGACCGCTCGAAGTCGAAAGGCGCCGGCGCCGGGAGGCGCAGTTCCTTCGAAAAACGCGACTGGCTAATGTCCAGGTCGTCAGTGACTTGCGTTTTTCGTCGTTCGATTGTGGCGGGCATCCGCCGTGGCGGTTCGCTGACCATGGAGATCCATCATCGCAGCCCGGCGGTGGATTTGCACCGCCGCCCGGTGGATCGCGGCCGCCCGGCCGAAGCGCGATGAGCGCCTATCCTTCGCTGTATCAATGAGATCCATGTTTGGCGCGGTACATGCACTTAGGGAAGCCCAGAAGGGAGGAATCAAGATGAAAGCAGCACTTCTCGCGATCCCCTTGTTGTTCCTGATGTCCGGCCCGATGGCAGCCCGGCACGATCCGCCGCGACCGGGGTATACGGTTCAGGGCTACGTGAACGTGAGCCCCAACATTGGCGGCAGCTTCTACTTCGGAACGCAGCCCTACTACGGCTACAACGCCTACCGCCCGGGTCCGGGCTACTTCCACGGACCCCATGCGAAGCAGCGTTACAAGGCCTACAAGAAGTACCTCAAGCACCGGCAGAAGATGCTCAAGAAGCTGCGGAAGCAGCGCCGCCGGCATCACGACGACTACTGGCGCGACGACTATCGGCGATTCCGCCGGTAAGTGATCCCTCCGCTCGCGTTCCCGTTCCTCAAGATTGAGCCACCGGCGGGTCCCCAACCGCTCGCCGGTGGCTCGCGGTTTCTCGAGTCCAAGGGGGCCCGGCCTGCCACCACAAACAAACGGGAGAAACTACCGCCCACCAGGCCACTAGGATTCCGAGCGGGGAAGTTGCTGCCCGCTTTCGGAACAGGCCAATGGAACCTTCGATCTTCTCCTACCTCACGCTCGCGCCTCTCGCCGCCGGCACCGCGGTCGCCGTGCAGGGGGCGCCGAAGCGCGTGCAAAGCAGGTCCGGCTTTCTGGCCGAGAAGCTGCGTGGACACTTTCCGCGGGCACGCTTCTCCGATGTCGTCTCGTTCGTTGTCTACCCGACGCGGTTCTACGACCGGCGGATCCACATCGAGGCGATCGGCGAGGGCAACGAACCTTGCCCGGTCCTCTGGGACACGCCCATCGGACCGTTCTGGGGACGGCACTCCGACGGTGAGTCGCTGCGCCTGATCGCCCGGGAACAGATGGAGTGCGTCTATAACCAGGGCCGGGTCGGAGTCCAGGAAGGCGACGTCGTGCTCGACGTGGGTGCGCACCTCGGCGGCTTCACGCGCATTGCGCTCGATCGCGGCGCGGCCAAGGTGGTCGCATTCGAGCCGCATCCGGTGACCGCCGAGTGTTTCCGCCGGACCTTTGCCGACGAGATTCGCGAGGGCAGGGTGGTGCTCATCGAGGGCGCGGCCTGGAAGGAAGCCGGCTCGCTGACTTTTGTCGGTGAGAGCCACCTGTTCCAGACGGCGACGGAGCCGGACGTTGAAGAGGGGCTGACGGTCGAGGCGGTCACCATCGACGAAACGATTGCCTCGCTGGGTCTCTCCAAGGTCGACTTCATCAAGATGGATATCGAAGGCGCCGAGCGCCACGCCCTTACCGCCACCCGTCAGGCGATCTCCGCCAACAAACCCCGGCTCGCCATCTGCACGTACCATCTGCCTGACGATCCGGTTGAGATTCCAAAGGTGATCCTCGAAACCGAACCAACTTATCAGCAGTTCCTGTCGTGGTACGAGAACGTGACGTTCTTCCACTAGTCCCGGACCTTCACCGGCCTCGAACCAGCTCCGCGGAACCGTAAGGCGGTCGTCGACGACCGCGCCGGACCTCCCGGTCCGGCTCTTCAGTCCCGAAAAAGAGGCCGACGTGGACGTCGCCTGCGGGTCTGCAGACCCGCCTTACACTGCCAGCGAACAGCATCAGGTTTCGAGGCCACCAGCCACCGACCACCGCCACCCGCCTCGGACCCGTGAGATCATAGAGACATACCCCTATGTCAACCGAACGGCAGGATTCTGCCATTATGGCCGCGGATAAGAGCGCACCCGCCCGGCGGCAACGCAACATCGCCATCATCGCCCACGTCGATCACGGCAAGACCACGCTGGTCGACGCCATGCTCCACCAGAGCGGCGTCTTCCGTGAGCAACCAGGACGTCGTCGAGCGGGTAATGGACTCGAACGACCTGGAGCGCGAGCGCGGCATCACGATCCTCTCCAAGCTCACCGGCGTCCGCTACCACGACGTGAAGATCAACATCGTCGACACTCCGGGCCACGCGGACTTCGGCGGCGAGGTCGAGCGCGCGCTGCGAGCTGGTGGACGGCGTGATGCTGCTGGTAGACGCGAGCGAGGGCCCGCTCCCGCAGACCCGTTACGTGCTGCAGAAAGGCGCTCGAGGCGCGGCTGCCGCCGATCCTGGTGATCAACAAGATCGACCGGGCCGACGCCCGCATCCAGGAGGTCATCAACGAGGTCTACGACCTGTTCATCGACCTCGACGCCACCGAGGAGCAGCTCGACTTCCCGATCCTCTACACCAACGCCAGGGCCGGCATCGCCAAGCTCGAGCCCGACGACGAGCCAAGCGACCTGCGTCCGCTGTTCGAAGCGATCCTCGAGCACATCCCGGCCCCGGCCGGCGATCCCGAGGCGACCCTGCAGCTCCAGGTGGCCAACCTCGACTACAGCGACTACCTGGGCCGCATCGCCATCGGCCGTGTGTATCTCCGGACGGCTGAACCTCGGCGACGAGGTATCGATCTGCAAGCTGGACGGAACGATCCAGAAGACGCGCATCACGAAGCTGTACTCCTTCGAGGGGCTCGATCGCGTCGAGGAGACCGCAGGCCGACCCGGGCGACGTCCTGGCCATCGCCGGCGTCGAGGGCATCACGATCGGTGAGACGGTCAGCGGACGCCGAGCCAGCCGCAGCCGCTGCCCATCATCCAGATCGACGAGCCGACCATCGCCATGAGCTTCGGCGTCAACACCTCGCCCTTCGCCGGCCGAGAGGGCACCTACGTCACCTCGCGCAACATCCGCGAGCGGCTCGAACAAGGAGCTGCTGACCAACGTCTCGATCCGGGTGGAGGACACGGCAGCGCCGGATACCCTTCAGGGTGAACGGCCGCGGCGAGCTGCAGCTCGCCATCCTGGTCGAGATGATGCGCCGCGAGGGCTACGAGCTGACCGTCGGCAGGCCGGAGATCATTACCCGCGAGGTCGACGGCCACGCTGCATGAGCCGCTGCGAGCACCTGACGGTCGACTGCCCCGAGGAGTTCGTCGGCGAGGTGATGGAGAAGCTGGGCATCCGCAAGGGCACGATGACGAAGATGGTGAATCACGGCTCGGGCCGCGTGCGCCTCGAGTTCGACGTGCCCTCCCGCGGGCTGATCGGGCTGCGCAGCGAGCTGCTCACCGACACCAAGGGCACGGCCATCATGAACTCGCCTGTTCAAGGGCTACATCGACTGGCAGGGGGACATCCCGACGCGGCCCACCGGGTCGCTGGTGGCGGACCGGCCCGGCAGGGCCACCGCCTACGCCATCTTCAATCTCCAGGAGCGCGGCGAGATGTTCGTCACGCCCGGGCACGGCAGGTCTACGAGGGCATGATCGTCGGCGAGAACTCGCGCGACGCCGACCTCGACGTCAACATCGTTCGCGAGAAGAAGCTCACCAACATGCGGGCCTCCACCGCCGACGATGCCATCCGCCTGGTGCCGCCCCGTATCCTGAACCTCGAGCAGGCCATCGAGTTCATCCGCGATGACGAGGCCGTCGAAGTCACTCCGAAGTCAATCCGGCTAAGGAAGAAGGTACTCAAGGCGAATCAGCGATGAGTAGGACGGTCGGCGTCACATTCCGTGTGCCCGAGAAAGCCGACCCCTATCTCAAAGCGCTCCGCGAGCTGGGGATCGATTACCGCGAGCTGACGCCGGAGACGCCGCGAACCATCGACGGACTGGCGGGCCTGCTGGTGACCGGCGGGGGCGCCGACATCGATCCGTCGCTCTACGGCCAGGAACCGCACCCGGAAACCGACGGTCCGCCGGACCGGGAACGTGACCTCATGGAACTGGCGCTCACCCGGGCCGCGCTCGAAGCCGATCTTCCACTGCTCGCGATCTGCCGCGGCATGCAACTGCTGAACGTCGTTCACGGCGGCGACCTCAACCAACATATCCCCGAGGCGACGCTGCACCGCGTCAAACCGCCCCCCGGCCATCGTCACGAGATCGTGCATACGATCCGCGTCGAGCCCGGCACGCGACTCGCCGAAATCCTCGGCGCGACGGAGCATCCGGTCAATTCCCGCCACCACCAGGCCGTAGCCCACGTCGGCCAGCACCTGAAGATCTCCGCCCGCGCCCCGGACGGGGTCATCGAAGCCATCGAACGCTCGAACCGCCGCTTCGTCCTCGGCTGCCAGTGGCATCCGGAAGAGAGCATCCGGACCAACCCGGGCGACCGGCGGATCCTCGAAGCTTTCGGGGCGGTGCTGTAACACCAAGGCTGTTCGTTGGATTTTGTGGGGCGGTTCCTTGGACCCGCGGCCGACGCGCCTCGTCGGCCATCTTCCGCCGTTCGGAGAGCCGGACCAGGACGTCCGGCGCGGTCGGGGACGACCGCCTTACGGTTGCTGGGACGATCCTTGTAGCCCACATCGGCGAAGGCGGTTAGCCGTCCATTGCGCAGGCGCATTCCTCCCGGCTAACATCACCGCATGGTCAAGAATCGGCTCGAAGCCTTCAGTGACGGCGTGCTCGCCATCGTCATCACGATCATGGTCCTGGAGTTGAGGGCGCCCCACGGGGAGGACCTGGCCTCACTGCGCCCCCTGTTACCGGTCTTTCTGAGCTACGTCTTGAGCTTTGTCTATATCGCGATCTACTGGAACAACCATCACCACATGTTCCACACGACCAACCGCGTGAGCGCCGGTGTATTGTGGGCGAACCTCCACTTGTTGTTCTGGCTTTCGCTGCTCCCCTTCGCGACCGCCTGGATGGGGGAGGCACATGCGCCGGTTCCGACGGCCGCCTACGGCTTAGTCTTATTGATGGCGGCCATCGCCTACTTTGTCCTGCAAAGGGCCATCATCGCCCACCAGGGGCGCGACTCCTCCTCGCCAGGGCCGTAGGCAATGACTGGAAGGGCAAGCTGTCGCCGGTAGCCTACCTGGCCGCCATGCCGCTGGCCTTCGTCAGCCCATGGATCTCGAGCGCCCTGTACATATTTGTGGCCGCGCTCTGGCTGATCCCGGACCGCCGGATTGAGCGCGTGCTCGCGCATGACGAGCGGGGGTCCCTCTGAGCGGATGCCGGTTATCGCGCCCGGGCTTTCCAGTACCCGGGCCGGCGGCGGAGGTGCATCACCGCCACGACAATGACCCGGTCGCGCTCAATTGAGTAGACGATCCCGAACGGGAATCTCGGCAGGATGCGCCGGCGGAAGCGGGAACCAACCTTCGTCCCCGCGTTTGGCCGCAATGTGATGGATGTGATCGACTTCTCTATTTCCGTTAAGAAGTCTTGCCCCAGACCCTCGCGATGTTCCTCATAGAATCTGGCTGCCTCATTCATCTCCTCCTCCGCCGGCGGAGGGAACAAAGCGGCAGTCATTGAAGCCGTGTTCTTGCGTCCCGAAGGGCATCCTCAGCCGGACGGGCGACAAGGGCGCCCCGCCGATACTCGACGTAGCGTCGCTCCGCTTCTTCGATCGATTCGTCCTCGAAGTCGCCAGCCTCGCCGGATTCGAGACTCTCGATCAGCCGGCGTGCCAGAGCACTTCGTTCAGAAGCGGAGAGTTCCAACGCCAGAGCCTCGATTTCGTTTCGTTGAGCTGCCATTGGGACCTCTCCCTCAGTATAGCCTTGCGTGGTCGTGTCGCCTGCTTGTCTGCAGGAGCGAGAATTGTCCAATACAAGATGAGCATGAACGAGGCGAGGAGGTGGGGGCGGTTTCCAATACAAGATGAGCATGAAAAGGGGGAGGATGGGGTAGGCGTGGCCCGGCCGGGTGCATGTACGCATGTGGAATGCCGAGAGCCTCAGCCGGGAGCAGATCCGGGAGTTTCTGGCCTCCAGCGAACCGATCGAGTTTGCCGGATGCGGGCGGAAGGAGAGGTACGCCTGGGTGGAGCGCGTGCTGGCCTGGCAACGCTACGGGGAGTTGAGCAAGCGGGAGCGCGGCGTCGTCCGAGCATACGTGGGAAAGGTGACGGGGATGAGTGCGTCTCAAGTGACGCGACTGATCCGGGCATTCTTGGATCACGGGGCGGTGACGGCGGCGCCCTACCAGCGGCATCGTTTCCGCACGTGTTACACGGTCGAAGATATTGCGCTGCTGGCGGAAGTGGACCGAGCGCACGAGCGGTTGAGCGGACCGGCCACGCGGCGGATCTTGCGGCGCGAGTACGAGCAGTTCGGCGACCAGCGCTATCAGCGTCTGGCGAACATCAGCGTGTCGCATCTGTACAACCTGCGCGCCAGCGCGCGCTACCGCAACCAGGCGGCCGTGTTCGAACCGACGCGGCCGTCGGGGATCGCCATCGGCGACCGGCGCCGGCCGGACCCACGTTGCCGGCCTGGATACCTGCGCGTGGACACGGTGCATCAGGGCGATCGGGACGGCGCCAAGGGCGTGTATCACATCAACGCGGTCGACGCCGTGACGCAATGGCAGGTGGTGGGATGCGCGAGCAGGATCAGCGAAGCCTACCTGATGCCGGTGCTGGAGGCCGTGCTGCGGCAGTTTCCCTTCACCGTGCTGGGGTTTCACGCCGACAACGGCTCCGAGTACATCAACCACAGGGTGGCGAAGTTGCTGGAGAAAATGCGGGCGGAGTTCACCAAGAGCCGCGCTTGCCGCAGTCAGGACAACGCGCTGGTGGAGGGCAAGAACGGGGCGGTGATCCGCAAGCTGATTGGCTACGGCTACATCGCGGGCAAGCACGCCGAAGCCATCGGAGCGTTCTATACGCAGCATCTGAACCCGTATCTGAATTACCACCGGCCCTGCGGCTTCGCGACGGTGAGTCTGGACGAGCGGGGCAAACGGCAGCGCCAGTACAAGATCGAAGACTACCGGACGCCGTTCGAGAAACTGCAATCCTTGCCGGAAGTCGAGAAGAGCTTGAAGCCGGGAGTCAGTTTGTCAGGGATGGAGCGGGCGGCGCTGGCGATGAGCGACACCGAATGCGCGCGCCGGATGAGCGCCGCCAAGGCCAAACTCCTGCGGCAGTGCAAAACGCAGTCTCCGGTCCCGCCCCGGTTCCGATAGTGGGGCCGGGCGCCGGTGGAAATGCCGGGGCCGTGGAAAGCATGGAAAACCGAAGCCAGGTTTCCCACGCTTCCCACCGCCCCTTGCCAATCCCGCAACCCCGGCGGGATTCGCACATTCCCACCGGCCCGACGACGGCTCCTAACCCAAACCAAAACCCAAAGAAAGGACCTCGGCCGCTTCGCGGCCTCGCCCTTCCCCTACCGCTGCAACCCCCACCCCGCAGAGCTCATTTCATGCTCATCTTTCAATTGGAAAATGCTGAGCGGCCTTCGCAAGCCGCCTGCCACCAGCTGCCCGCGCACCGGCCACCTACTGCACCTGCCCTGATCCCTCTTCCCGCACGCGCCGGAACCCCTCGCCAGGCAGCAGTTCGTACTCGACCATGCCGCCCTCCCAGACCATACGGATCACATCCTCGAGGCCAAATTGCAGCGTTCCGCGACCCGGCGTCGCGCGGGTCATGCCGATGAAGGCGTCGATGATCCAGGGGCGGTTCAGCGGTACCCACACCGTCAGCATCCGCGGTTCGACCATTTTGAGGATGTCCGCCCGGAAATCCGTGTAGATGTCCACCGCCAGATCGACCTCCGGACTTTCGTCATCATTGAAGTTGAGAGCCTGCATCCGCAGCGACTCTCGCAGGGCCGCGCGGCTGGCCGGTTTGCCGATCTGCTCGTTCTTCGCCGCGAAGACGGCATCGCGCGAGAGGAAGTACGGTTTCAGGTCGATACCGGCGTCCATCCATGAAGTCGAGCCGGTCGAAGCTCGATGCGCGGGCCTTCAACGCCGAGAATCTTCGCCAGGTCATGCCGATGGGATTCGGCCGCACCGGCGAGCGGACGGAGAACACGCCATGACGGTCGGCTCCGAGCCGCCGGCGATGCCCCGCGGGATCACCTGCAGCACATCGCGCTCCGCCTGGTCGAGCCAGACCATCACCCACAGATGGGAGTGTTTCTCCCAACGATGCAGCCCGCCGGCATACTCGGGGAACAACCTCCACCGACGCCTGACCGCCCAGACGCGGAACGCTCTTCCGTTCTGTACGCCGAGCGCACCACTCCAATCGGTTTCAGAACAATTTCAGTCACGAAGCTTCAATCCCGACGGAGGATCCGGTCGCGGGCCCGCTTCATCCAGTCTTGCACTATCGCGCCCATCTCGTCCCGCTTGCGGCTTCGGCTTTTCTCCGCCGCGAGGTTCTTCATCTCATAAGGGTCCTGGCCGAGATTATACAGGTGAGTGATATGCAGGTCGCGGTCGGCCACGACCTTGTCGAGTCCCCGCACCACCATGCGCCATTCGTCCGGCGTGCCGAGCCGTCCCTGGCAATAGATCGATCCGGCGGCTTCCGACGGCCGCGGAGCAGCCATCCGAGAGATCCCGGCCTTGCAGGTCGCCCGGCGCGGCAAGCCGGCGAGCCCAAACAGCGTCGCTGCGAGGTCTCGTCGAGACCGGCATGTGATTCTTGGATCGCGCTGTCCGGCCCGGATATCGCACCACAGCGGGACTCGCACCGCTTCCTCATAGGCTCCCCATCACCTTCCAGGCCGTGTGAGCCGAGCATCCCGCCGCGGTCGGATGTAAAAACGACGATCGTGTCGTCTCGCGCCCCGCTTCGCAGCGCCTCGAGCAACCGTCCGGCGTCATGGTCGAGCGCCGAACAAAGCGCATAGTAGCGCGCCCAACTCCCGCTGCGCGCCGCCGGCCCGGTCCGCGGGGACGTTGATCCGCAAGCGAAAGCGATCGCCCGCATACGGCCGGGAATGCCGCGCGGCGGATCGCCTCCGGCCGGCCCGGTCAACCCCGCCGCAAGAAAAACGGGCCGCTCCGGCACGTCCCGCATGAAATAACGGCCCGCGGCAGTGGCGCCCGCGGTATCGCCATCCGATTCCGTCCTGGCGAACCGGTGGCGTAACCGGCTCCCGCGAGGATCTCCGCCAGAGCTGCTCGCCGGATCGGCGTCCCTCCATCCGCGAGTACCCGATGAATGTGCGAGAACTGTCCCGGTGAGCGCGGAAACGCGGGCCGGCTCGAACTCGCGGGGTTCGGCGTATAGGCGCGGCGGGAACGAGACGCCCTCATCAGCAGCCGCCGCAGGGTTGGCGCCGAAGCGACCGGCTCTCCGAATACGGCATCGTCTGTCCGCGCCACCCCCTAGCCACTAGCAGCAGGACGTTGGGTCGGGACGCCACCTGGCCCAACTCCGGTTCGCCAACCGGCGGCCGTTGTGCTCGTCGTTGCCGAGGAACTGACGGCGGTTCATCCTACCGCAGCATCGCCTCCCGCTTCGCCTTGAATTCCGTGCCCGGCTTCCACTCCGGCCAGCGCTCGACTTCGGCAACCACAAAACCCACCTCGAGCAGGAAGCGCGTATCCTCGACGGCGCCGCTCAAGTCCCAGTCATCCTTTATCTCGTCCGAGGGCTTGTGGTAGTCGCGGGCCGTGAATTCCTTTGCTTCTCCTCGCCCCAGCCCTCCGGCTTCCCGGCGAAGATCTTTCCCGAGTGCATGTAGAAGGCCGGCACGCCCTGCTTGGCGAACTCGAAATGATCGGCCCGGTAGAAGTATCCCTTCTCCGGCGCCGTGTCCGGCACGATCGGCCGGCTGTGCGACTTGGCTACCGCCCCGGCCACATCATCCATGGTCGAGTTGCCGTAGCCGATGATCTCGATATCCTTGGTGCGGCCCCATGGATTCACCCCATCCACATTAATATCAGCCACGGTCTTCGCAAGCGGATACAGAGGGTTCTCCGCGTAATACTTCGCGCCCAACAGCCCTTGCTCTTCCGCCGTGACGGCAATGAACAGAATCGACCGCTTGGGCGGCCGGTTGAGTTTCGTGAACGCTCTGGCAATCTCGATAACAGCCGCGGTTCCGGAAGCGTTGTCGTAAGCGCCATTGAAGATCTGATCGCCTTCGAGCGATTCGTCCTTGCCCAGGTGATCCCAGTGCGCTGTGTAGATGACGTATTCGTCTTTCAGCTTCGGATCGCTCCCGGTGAGCTTCGCGACAATGTTGCGCGAATCAATCTCGCCGATCTTCGTTCTCAATCCGAAACGTAGCGCGCGCATTGAGCGGCACGGGCTCGAACTCTTTGCTCACCGCCGCTTGCTTCAACTTGTCGAAGTCCTGGCCGGCCGCCCGAAAAATCTCTTTGCCTTGTCGAGCGTGATCCAGGACTCGACCGCCACCTGGTTCATGTTATTGTCTGGGCTCTGCGAGATCGAAATCCTCTCCGCTCCAACTGTTCCGCACGACGTCCCACGGATACCCGGCCGGCTCGGTCTCATGCACGATGATCGCGGCCGCGCGCGCCCTTCTCGGTGGCGATCTCGTACTTGTAGGTCCAGCGTCCGTAGTAGGTCATCGCTTTGCCGCTTGAAGATCGCTGTCGTCGAGCTTCGACGGATCGGCCGGGTCCGGAACTGGCGGGTCGTTGATCAGCATGACGATCGTCTTGCCTTTGACGTCGACTCCCTTGTAGTCGTCCCAGCCGAACTCCGGCGCCACCACGCCGTAGCCCACGAAAACCAGTTCGAGTCATTGACGTCGACTTCCGGCGTAAGCGCCGCGAGCCGGCTACATAGTCGTCGAGAGTACTTCATCGCGATCCGGCTGGCCACCAGCCGTGAGGCGACATGGGCTTGGAGTCATGTCCGGCGAGAGGCACCTTCCTGGATGCAGGTGCCGTCCGGGTTGCCCGGCTCCAGGCCCAGCTCCTTGAACTGCGCGGTCGAGATAGTCGGACCGTCAATTCCTCGCCTTGCGTTCCCGGCAGGCGGCCCTCGAACTCGTCGGAGGAGAGGACGCTTGATATGATCAATCAGCCTGTCCGCCGTGATGCTTTCGATCGCCGGCGTGATGTCCGGACCGCCGCTCTGCGAGCAGGCCACCATGCAAACCTCCCAAGCGCAAACAGTGCGGATCTTTCATAACTTGAGTATCCTACTCTTGTAGAGCCGCACTCAAAACTACTGGCCGAGCCAGGCCACACAGGAGAATAGAGTGAGTTGGGATTTTGAGTTGTTGGTCGGGGAAGTGCGGTGGCGATCGCCGAAGGTCCCGCATGGGATGGCAGCGGCCTGTTTTCACGCGATTCAGAAATGCGAGATCATCGCGCTGGGATCCGGCATCGAACAGATGCACCGCCTTTCGCGAAAATACTGATTACTCCATCGGACTGATGCTGGACCCGACGGCAAACTCTATGCCATCTCGGCGGCGGCCGGAGCCATCGTCCGCTTCGAGCCGGACGGCAGCGTCACCACCATCGTCGACAGCTCCAGGGCAAGAGGCTGAATCTGCCCAACGACCTGGCGATCGACCTCGAAGGCCGCATCTGGTTCACCGATCCCTGGTATGAAGGGTCGGCCGGCGAATAAAGCGAGACCCGCGACCTCAAGGAGCTCGGCCACGAATCCGTCTACCGGGTCGACCCGCAGCCGGACGGCACCTGGACCATGACCGCGTCACCTTCGACACCACCCGGCCGAACGGGCTACTGTTCTCGCTCGACCACAAGATCTTCTACGTCGCGCAAAGTCCGGGCGCCTGCCCGAAGAGAAGCGCGAGCTGCGCGCCTATCCGGTGAACGATGACGGATCGCTCGACGACTACAAGGTGCTCCATGACTTCAATCCGCACCGGGGCATCGACGGCATGGTGCTTGACACGGAAGGCTACATCATCGCCACCGCCGGCTCCACCGAATCCGGCCCGGGGCCGATGATCTACGTCTTCTCGCCCGACGGGCGAAGTGATCGAGCAACACCCGGTACCGTGCTACAAGCCGACCAACTGCACGTTCGGTGACGCGGACCTGAAGACGCTGTACGTCACCTCGATCGACGGCGAACTGCTGCGCACCCGAACCGAACGCCAGGGACGGTTGCTCTATCCGAAGTTGTAAGAACTCGTGGAGTGAGGCGCCAGACTTGCCATGACGACGGTCGCGCCGTCAGTTGCGCGCAAATCCCGATGAACGCCCCACCGGCGCGGCCGGTGCGGCTGTCTCACCCGAGCTTACTCTGAGAACAGCTCCGTCATCGTCCGCTCATACTCCGGGAAGTAACCCTGGATCAGCGGCAGATCGAACATCGACATGATGCTCGTGTTCGACTCACGCTGCAGGAGGAACTCGACCGACCTCTCGACCAACTCTCCCGGTGTCACGCGCCCCCCGGTGAGTTGCTGATGGTACTCCGGCGAAACCATCACCATGTGGTTGGTCGTCTTGCGTCCCGATACGGTCACCTCGAAGGTTGTCTCATTCTGCTTTGTGACAAAAATCTCCATCAAAGTCATAGTGTCACGATTTGCCGTAATTGTTTCAGGGAAATCCGTGCGGCGTGGGTGTTCACTACTCCGGGGACATTGCGGGCTGCCGTTACGCAACCCCCCCAGAACCTCCCGCCGCAGTGTCCCCCTACCGGGACTCCGAAATCAGTTGGTTGGCACGGAACCGCAGGCCGTCAGGGAGCGCAGCACAGTAGTCGAAATCCAAGACGCAGACCGCTCGCCGGGTAGCCGATCACCGGCCGCGGCTCACCCTTCCCCGCTGATCATCATCTCCCCGACGAGCAGCGTAGGCGAAGCGACGGAGCCGCGAAACTCGAGATCGCTCCCGATTGCCTCCAGCCCCTCGAACATTCGCCGCAGGTGCCCCGCGATCGTCACTTCGTGGACCGGGTATGCGAACTCGCCATTCTCGATCCACAACCCCGCCGCCCCGCGCGAGTAGTCGCCGGTCACCACATTGACGCCGAAGCCGATCAGCTCGGTCACGTACAGTCCCTTCGAGATCCCCTTGATGATCTCCTCGGGCGGCGTCGGGCCGGCCTCGGCGAACAGGTTCCCGTGCCCCACCGAGCTGTTGCCGGTAAGTCCCCGGCTGGCGCTTCCGGTCGTCTTGAGGCCGAGCTTCCGGGCGGTGTAGGTATTGAGCAGATAGCTCGAAAGCACGCCCTTGTCGATCACCACGGTACGCCGCGTCGGGACGCCTTCATCGTCAAACGGCGAAGACCCGAACAGGCCGGGAATCGTGCCGTCATCGATCAGCGTCAGCTCCTCCGAAGCCACCTTTTCGCCAAGCTTCCCGGCCAGGAACGAAGCCTGCCGGTAGACGGAGTTCCCGTTGACCGCCTCGAACAGATGCCCGAGCAGTGACTTCGCCACGCGCGGTTCGAACACCACCGGAACCTTCTGCGTCCCGACCTTCCGCGCGTTCAGCCGCCGCAACGCGCGCTGGGCGGCGATGCGTCCCACCTCGGCCGGCGGTTCGAGACCGGCGGCGCTACGGGAGATCGTGTTCCAGTAGTCGCGCTCCATCGAGTTGCCATCTCGAGCCACGGGCACCACGCTCGTCGAGCAGCGCGAAGACCGGTAAGAGCCATGAAACCCGCGCGAGTTGGCGAAGACGTACCGGCTGACGTAGGAATCGAACGAAGCGCCCTCGGAGTTCGAGATCCGCGGATCGTAGCTCAGCGCCGCGTCCTCGGCCTCACGTGCAATGCCGATCTTCGTCTCGCTCTTGAGCCCGCGGACGTCGTCGCAGTACAGGCCCAGGTCGGTATCGAGCGAGCCGAGCTCGTCCGATTCCGGCAGCCCGGCGTGCGGATCGTCGGTCGTGATCGCCGCCAGGTCCATCGCCGACCGCACCATCTGGTCGATGCCGTCGCCCGAGAGGTCCGACGTATAGGCCGACCCGGTCCGCTTCCCGACCAGCACGCGCAATCCCACCCCGCGCGATCCGGCCTCCTTCAGGCTCTCGACCTCCCGCATCCGCAGGTTGACGGTGAACTCGTCGCCTTCCTCGAGGATGCACTCCGCGTCGGTCGCTCCGCGGTCGAGCGCCCTGCGCACCACTCCCTGTGCCAGCTCTTCCGATAGCGGCGTCATTATCGTGTTCCCCCGACGGTCATGCGATCGAGCCGGACGGTCGGAATGCCGACGCCGACAGGTACGTTCTGCCCCTCTTTGCCGCACGTCCCGATGCCTTCATCGAACGCCAGGTCATTGCCGACCATACTCACGTGTTTGAGCGCCTCCGGACCGTTGCCAATCAGTGTCGCGCCGCGCACCGGCCGCGTCAGCTTCCCGTTCTCGATCAGGTAGCTCTCGCGTCGCCGAGAAGACGAAGTTGCCGCTCGTGATATCCACCTGGCCGCCGCCGAACGTGGCGCAATAGAGTCCCTTGTCCACCGACTTGACGATCTCCTCGGGGTCACTCTGCCCGGACAGCATGAAGGTGTTGGTCATGCGTGGCATGGGCATGTGCTGGTAGCTCTCGCGCCGGCCGCTGCCGGTGGGCGTGGCCCGCATGAGGCGGCTCGATAGCCGGTCCTGCAAGTAGCCGCGGAGCACACCGTTCTCGATGAGGACGTTACGCTGGGTCGGCTGCCCTTCGTCGTCGACGTTGAGCGAGCCGCGGCGGTTCGACGATGGACCCATCGTCGACCACCGTCACCAATTCGCTCGCCACCTTCTCGCCGAGCCGGTCGCTGAAGGCGGAAACCTTCTTCCGGTTGAAATCCGCCTCGAGCCCGTGCCCGACGGCCTCGTGCAGCAGAATTCCCGGCCAGCCCGGACCCAGCACGACGGTCGTCTCCCCGGCCGGCGGCTCCTCGGCGCCGAGCTGCACGATCGCCTGCCGCGCCGCCTCGCGGGCGAAGTGCTCGGGCGTCTTCTCGTGCAGGAAGAAGTCGAGCGAAACCCGCCCGCCGCCGCCCGAGTAGCCCTGCTGCGGCTCGCCGTCGCCGTCGCGCGCGAGCGCCGCCACGTTCATGCGCGCCATCGGCTGCCGGTCGGTGGAGATGACGCCGTCGCTGGTGGCCACGAGCACATGCTTGAGGTTGTCGGCGTAGGAGGCCTGGACCAGAAAGATCCGCGGATCGTAGGCGCGCGCGGCTTCGTCGGCACGTTTGACCAGCTTCACGCGCTCGGCGAGGCTGGTATCGGTGGGCGCGGTGAGCACGGGATACAGATTGCTGAGCTCCGGATGCAGGAACCCGGTCTTAGGCTCCTTCGACGGACCGCTAGCGATCAGCGCCGCCACCCGGGCCGCGTTCCGGATCTTGTCGGGCGAAAGATCGTCGCTATAGGCGTAGCCGGTTCGTTCCCCGGCAATAACGCGCACGCCGACGCCCATGCTGACGCCCATACTGGCGCTCTTGACGATCGACTCATCGATGCTGATGGAGCTGGTCTCCAGGTATTCGAAGTACAGATCCGCGTAATCCCCTCCGGCGGACAGTGCTTCCCCCAGGTAGCCTTCGAGGTCGCGCTCCGAGATCCCAAATTTCTGCGCGAAAAACGAGTCAGAAAGGCTCATACTTCGAGCGTAGCATGGGGGTGGCGGGGGGCTGGTGGAAGGTGCGTCAGGGCAGCGTCGTGAACGCCGGATCTGAGTCTTCTCGCGTTGGCGAGACCTACTAATTCGGCAGTCAGTCTGCACCCTTTCCGAGGTCCGCCAACTTGGGAGAGAATGGACACAGGTAGGGCACGATGGACAAGTCCACGGTAGTCTCGAAGCTTCGCGAATATGAACCGGAATTGAAGGCCGCCGGGATCGTGCGACTGTCGCTCTTCGGTTCCGTCGCCCGGGGCGATGCGACCTCCGAGTCGGATGTCGATCTCATGGCCGAGTTCGACCCCGCCAGGCAGTTCTCGCTGCTGGATCTTGTCGGCCTGGAGAACAGGATCGCCGACATCCTTGGAGTCCGGGTTGAGCTCACCTCGGAAAAAGGCATGAAGGAACGTGTCCGACAACGGGTCGAGCGCGAGGCCATCCTTGCTTTTTAAGGACGAAGACGGCTCCTTTCGCGACATCGCGGACGCTATCCGCATGATCGAGTCGTTCACCGCTGGCATGGATTTCGACGCCTTCCGCGAGGATCCGAAGACAGTCGCGGCGGTGGAACGCAAGCTGCAAATCATCAGCGAGGCCGCCATTCGTCCGGGAGAAGACGCCGACCGCCGCTCCTTGCCGCCCGGAAAGTCGGCCGGGGCCCTGTGAACAGCGGTGACGCCACTGTCCGGAAAAGTGTCGGCGTAGAACCGCGCCGCCTCATGCGCCTCTTTGTCGAACCAGAGGCAAATCGTGTTCTTTGGCTTCATCGTCATCCCCCCGTTAACTCTTCTCCGACTCGATCCGCTCCCGCAGCCGCGCTTCCTGTTCCTGCAACTCGGCAGTGAACTCGTCCCCGAAGTCTGACGCCTCAAAGATCTGGCGCAGTTCGATCTCACTCTCGCCCGGCATCGGATTCGGGCAGCGCTTCAGCCACTCAATGGCCTCTTCCTTCGACTTGACCTCCCAAATCCAGAATCCGGCCACGAGTTCCTTGGTTTCGGCGAAGGGTCCGTCAATGACGGTCCGCTTGTCGCCGGAGAAGCGCACGCGGACCCCCTTCGAGCTCGGATGCAGTCCCTCACCGGCCTTCATGATGCCGGCTTTCACCAGTTCTTCGTTGTAGTTGCCCATCGCGGTGAGCAACTCCTGGCTCGGCATCACGCCGGCTTCGCTTTCAGCGGTAGCTTTCACTAGAACCATGAATCGCATTGCTTATAGCTTCCTTTCTTTCCCCTTCAGCGCCTCGCTCTATATATACGTCGAACACCCAGGCGCCATATCGACACACTCCCCAGGATCTTTCCACGATAGGCCTAACCGAACGAACAGGCAGCTGGATCCCTGGATCGACAGGGGCCGTCTATCCGTTTGTCCGGCTGATTCGCCATCGCCTAAATTGATGGTGATTCAAAAGCCGGTCACAAGCACTCGGCCGACTGTGAGCCGTGACCGAAGGGAGCGGAGTCTGCCAGTTTTCAGCCCCAGTCTCGCCTGACGCCAGGCAAAGCAACACTCGTGCGAGCCGCGTTCAAACTCCTGTGAACGCCGTGCATCGCCCACCAGACTACGTCCAACCCCTTCTGAACGCACCACTCCCAGCATCCGACGGATTGGAAAAATGGAAAAGGAACCCGGTCCCTACGCCGCCTGCAGAGCGCTCGCGATCAGCGCCATCAGATTCCAGGCGACGACGAGGGCGAAGACGATGTTGATCCGTGCGAGCAGCCGTTGGCGGCCCAAGCGCCAGACCACGACGCCGAGCACCACCGCAGCCACCTTCACCAGCAGCAGCCCGACGATGGGTGACGAGGATTGCTCGATGAACCAACGCACCACCGGGTTCCCCTCACGGACCCCGTAGACCAGGAAGGTCAGTGTCGTCAGAAAGTCGAGAACCTGTAGATAGGAGTACTGTATGATCTGGTGCGTCACGACTGGTTGCTCCTCTCCTCGGCGGCCGACTGCGCCGTCCCTCGGGCGATAGCCTTAATCTACACCACAGTATTCTCCTGAGACAAGTCGCTCGAGTGGGGCTCCCCGAAACGGCGTACTAGTACAAACACTGTAGGGATCCCCAGGGCCCTCCCGGGCCAAAATCCCAGTGCGATTCGGACGACGCTTCAGCGGGCGCGGAGCTTCAGGTTCCGCTCTGCGGCCAATGATTCGCCACGGAGCCCCGATGACCCGCTACGGGCCGCCCATACAGTCTGCTCATATGGATGAATGTCGGCCCGAATACGGTGCGCCGAACGCTCCTAATGGAAGCCTTAGCCGTAAGGAGCGGAGCCAGCACCGCGAGCTTGGGGCTGCGCTGGGACGGATGCCGACGTCCCGGCGACTCCGGCCAGCGCCCCGGCGCCGCGAACCGGCCCCTCGGGGAATCCGCTACAATCACAGCCAAAGCGATGAGGTTCCGTGTCCTGCTGTTGTTCGCCCTCCTCGCCGGCTCGGTGGCGCTGGCGAAGGAACCGGTCACGCCCGCGGTGGCGGCGGTATCCCCGCGCACGCCGGAGATGGGCAGCGTCGTGTGGTCGCCGGCGGGCGACCGCTTCGTCTGGCGGGAGACCCCGACCGTCTGGATCTACAACGTCACCACGGGCGAGCGTTACGGCCTGCTCAACCCCACCGCCATGGACGCGGTTGCACAGGAGCCGCCCCAGCCGGAGCGGTTCGGCTGGCAGAACCGGCGCGTCCGGGAGTCCACCATCCAATGGTTCCCCGACGGCGAGCGGCTTCTCGTAAAAATCAAGGGCGACCTCTTCATCTTCACCATCGACGGCAGAGAATGGCGACAGCTCACCCAGACGTCCGAGGACGAGGCCGATCCCAAGCTCTCACCCGACGGCACCAAGGTTTCCTTCCGCCGTAGCGCCAATCTCTACGTGGCCGACGTCGAATCCGGCAAGGTACGCCGCCTCACCAAGAGCGGCAGCTATGACATCGGCAACGGCCGGCTCGACTGGGTCTACCCGGAGGAGCTGGACCTCGGCACCGCCTACTGGTGGTCGCCGGACTCCACCCGCATCGCCTATCTCCAGTTCGACGTGAGCCGCGAGGCCTGGTACCCGCACGCCGATCTTACCGGCGTCGTGCCGGTCTCCGAGCCACAGCGCTTTCCGCGAGCCGGGACGCCGAACCCGGATGTGCGCCTCGGCGTCATCCGCGCCGACGGCGGCCGGACCGAATGGCTGGACAGCGTGAACGGCGACGACGAGTTGCTGGCGCGGGTCGCCTGGACCCCGGACTCTCAGGCGCTGCTGATCCAGAAGCTGAACCGCATCCAGAACCATCTGGCCCTGCGCTACCTTCCGCTCGACGGCCGCCCGCGGACGGTGCTCGAGGAGACCGACAAAGCCTGGGTCAACGTGGCCGACGATCTCTATCTGTTCAAGAACTCGCCGCGCCTGCTGTGGTCGAGTGAGCGGACGGGCTTCCGGCAGCTCTATCTCTACTCGCTCGACGGGACGCTCGAGCGGCAGCTCACCAAGGGCGATTGGGAAGTCACCGAAGTGGGTGGCGTCGACGAGGCGGCGGGTCTCGTTTACTATCTGTCGACGGCCGCCACTCCGCTCGAGCGGCGCCTCTACGCGGTCAGCCTCGACGGCGGTGCGCCACGCCTGCTGACGCCGGAGGCCGGTGTCCACTCGGTATCGCTCGCCCCCGACGCCAGGCACTTCATCGACTCCTGGTCCAGTATGACCACGCCCACCCAGCGCGTTCTCCGCGACGCTAACGGGACGGCCGTCGATCTGCTGGTCGCCGCCGATCGCGATGTGCCGTCCCGGTATGAGCTGTTGCCCGAGGAGGTGGTCGAAGTCAAGGCCGACGACGGCGCCACCCTCTATGGGCGGCTGATCCGTCCCGCCGGTTTCGAGGCTGGGCGGAAGTATCCGGCCGTGGTGTTGGTCTACGGCGGTCCGCACGCGCAGAGCATCTTGAACTCCTGGGACGGCGCCGACCTGGCGCAAGCGTTGGCGCAGGCGGGCTTCGTCGTCTGGGAGCTGGACAACCGCGGCTCGTCGGGTCGCGGACACGCCTGGGAGGCGCGCCTCTATCGTCGGTTCGGAGAGCAGGAGCTGCGGGACCAGGTGAGGGGCGTGAGCCACCTCCTGTCGCTCGGCTTCGTCGACCCCAAGCGGGTCGGCATCCACGGCTGGAGCTATGGCGGCTACATGACAATCTACTCGCTGCTGCACGCGCCGGAGACCTTCCGCGCGGGCGTCGCCGGAGCGCCGGTCACTGACTGGCGCGACTACGACACCATCTACACGGAGCGCTATCTCGGCCTGCCGTCCGAGAACGAGGAAGGCTACCGGGAGAGCTCGCCGGTTCATGACGCGGCGAGCCTCGAAAGCGACCTGCTGATCCTGCACAACCTCGAGGACGACAACGTGCTGTTCCAGCACTCGATGCGCATGGCCGATGCCCTGGAGCAAGCCGGCAAGCAGTTCCAGATGGTGCTCTACCCGCAGAAGACGCACCACGTCACCGGCAAGGCGAGGGCGCAGATGTACCAGACGATCGTCGGCTTCTTTGAGAAGAAGCTGGGCGAGGCGAACGACGCCGGAGCGCGGTAGAGCGTCAGCGAACCTGCTGATCGAGAGTGCCTGCGAGCATTTCTCTAACCATCTTCCCCATCACCGGATGGCGCAGCTCCGGGGCGATCTCGGCCAGCGGCTCGAGCACGAAACGGCGCTCGTGTAGCCGCGGGTGCGGGACCTCGAGGCCTGGCTCGTCGATCACGCGGTCCCCGTAGAACAGAATGTCGATGTCCGCCGTGCGCGGGCCGCCCGGGATATCGCGCTGCCGCCCGAGGCTCCGCTCGACCGACAGAACACGGTCGAGCAGTTCCCGCGGCGACAGGTCGGTCGAGACGGCGGCGGCGAGGTTCAGGAACCAGGGCTGGTCCGTGTAGCCGACGGGAGCGGTCTCATAGGCCCGGGAAACGCGCACCACGCGGAGGCGATCATCGGCCAGTCGCGCCAGGGCGTCGTCGAGGTAGTGGCGCCGGTCGCCGAGGTTCGATCCCAGGGAGAGATAGACGTCGGTCACTCGAAGAGGCTCTGCTGCGGACTGCGCCGGCCGCGCGGCTCGATGCCGAAGTAGTCGAACGCCGCCGGTGTCCCGACGCGGCCGCGCGGTGTACGGTCGATGAAGCCGAGCTGCATCAGGTAGGGCTCGTAGACCTCTTCGATGGTCGCGGCCTCCTCGTCGATCGAGGCCGCGATGGTATTGACGCCCACCGGCCCGCCGCCGTATTTTGCGAGCAGCGTCAGCATGATCTTCTGGTCGATCTCGTCGAGGCCGTAGCGATCGACTTCGAGCAGGTCGAGCGCGGTCTGTGCGACGGGGCGGGTAATGTGGCCGTCGCCGCGGACCTGGGCGTAGTCGCGGACCCGTCGCAGCAGGCGGTTGGCGATGCGCGGCGTGCCCCGGCTGCGGCGGGCGATCTCACCCGCGCCCTCGCCGTCGATGGTGACCTGCAGGATGCGGGCCGAGCGGTGGACGATGGTGGTCAGCTCGAGCGGGTCGTAGTGGTTGAGCCGCAGCACCAGTCCGAAGCGGCCGCGCAGGGGCGCGCTGAGCAGTCCCTGGCGCGTGGTGGCTCCGATGGCGGTGAAGCGCGGGACGGGCAGCGAGTGCGTGCGGGCGCCGGGCCCGGTGCCGACGAGGATATCGACCCGGAAGTCCTCGAGCGCCGAGTAGAGCATCTCCTCGACGTCGGCGAGCAGCCGGTGGACCTCGTCGATGAAGAACACCTGGCGGAGCGCGGATGTTCGAGAGAATGCCGGTGAGGTCGAGCTTCTTCTGAATGATGGGGCCGGAGGTCTGGTCGAAGCCGACGTCGAGTTCCTGGGCGATGATCGTGGCGAGCGTCGTCTTGCCGAGCCCGGGCGGACCATAGAGCAGCACGTGGTCCATCGCCTCGCCCCGCTGTTTGGCGGCTTCGATCGAGATCGAGAGGACCTCTTTGAGCTTGGCCTGCCCGGTGAAATCGTCGAGCCGCTGTGGGCGAAGACTGGCCTCGAACTGGAGCTCATCGTCCTGAAGCGAGGCCGAAATGACGCCCTGGTCACGCATGAAACTCTAGCGTAGCGCAGGTGGGGAGACTGGATTCACCGTAGAGGCTCAGAGGACGCTGAGGAAGAAATAGCTCAATACCTTCGTGTTCGAAGGTTCGGGTTCTGCGAAAGTGGCAAACCGTTGAAGCTGGACGTCTGCTCGGGCAAGCACCCAATTGAATTCCCTAAGATCTCTGCGTCCTCTGCGCCTCCGCGGTGAAGATCTTCCTACCGTATGTTCTCCATCGCCCTGCGGAACAGCGGCTCGAACTCCCCCGGGGCGCCTGCTGACCGTGCTTTGCGGATCGCCTTCTCGGCCGTCGGCCGGTTGCAGCCGAGGTTGATCAGCGCCGACAGGACGTCCTGCTCCACGTCGGAAAGAGACTCGGCCGGCTTCTCCTCCGGCGGGGCGGCGCCGGCGGCGATGTCGTTCAGCTTGTCCTTGAGCTCCACCACCAGGCGCTCGGCCGTACGCTTGCCGATACCCGGGATGCGCGTCAGGTGCTCGATGGCGCCGCCTCGGATCGCGGCCACCAGGTCCTGCGCCTGCAGTCCGGAAAGGATGGAGATGGCCAGCCGAGGACCGATGCCGCTCACCGTGATGAGTCTCTCGAAGACCGTCTTCTCGTCGCGGGTCAGGAAGCCGTAGAGCGCGAACGACTGCTCGGTGTGCTGCGTGTGGATGTGCAGCCGGACTTCGCCGCCCGCGTCGGGCAGGGCCGAGAAGGTAGAGATCGGAACCACAACGTCGTAGCCGACCCCGCCGGCATCGACAATGACCCGGTTGGGCTGCTTTTCGAGGACGCTGCCTCTGAGGTAGGCGATCATAGGGCGATACATTATCTTATATGGCGCGGCGACGGTTCTTTGTAGAGGGGGTCTCGCGCGGGCAGGCCGAAGTCACTGGCGATCAGGCACACCATCTGCGCAACGTGCTGCGCGTGGAGGTCGGCCAGACCTACGAGATCTCCGACAACGATCGGGTGTACCTGGCGCGGGTTGGCTTGGCGACCAAGCAGCGGATCGTTTTTGAGGTGGTCGAGGAACTGCCCTTGGTCGAGCCGCCGGCGCGGGTCGCCCTGTACCTGGCGCTGGTCAAGTTCGAGCGGTTCGAGTTGGCGATCGAGAAGGCCACCGAGTTGGGAGTCGAGCGGATCGTCCCGGTTGTCGCGGGGCGCAGCGAGAAGGGGCTCGACCGCGGGGCGCAGAAGCGCGTCGTCCGCTGGCGGAAGATCGCCATCGAGGCCAGCCAGCAGTCGCGGCGCGCACGGCTGCCCGAGGTCGCCGACCCGGTGGGTTTCCGTGAAGCCGCCGAGGCGGACGCGCCGCTCCGCTTGTTCCTGGACGAGGAGTCGGAAGCCGAACCGTTGCTTGCAAGGGTGGCGGCGGCGAACGAGACGCCAGACGATTCCGTGGCGTTGCTGATTGGTCCGGAAGGCGGCTGGCTCGACCGTGAGCGGGAGTTGGCTACCGAGTCCGGATGGTCCCGTGTTTCGCTCGGCCCCCAGATCCTGCGAACGGAGACCGCGGCGATGGCGGCAGTCGCCGTGGTGATGGCCGGCTGGATGAAGCGTTAGGGGTGCGTCGGAGGACTATCCGACACGCGCCCTCGTTCATGATGTCCTCGAGGCCGGCGTTGTTGTCGAGGTCGACCCCGGGCTGTAGACTACCCGAGCCGGAGACTGGAAGTTCATGCCGGATCCGGAACCAAGCTAGAATCGAGTGACGATGCTCCACTGGCTCCGGATTGCGCTGGTTACCGATCCGTTGGCGCTCCTATGGCTGACGGCGATGGGTTTCGGTACCGTCGTCGCGAATATGCTCGATCGCCGCGGCGATCTCGGCCACCGGGTTGCCGCCTTCCTTTCGCGGTGCCTGTTTGTGACGAGCGGCGTTCCGGCTCGCGTAACGGGCAAAAAGAACGTGCCGCGCGGCGGCGCCTTCGTCGTGGTGGTCAATCACGAGAGCATGCTGGACATCCCCGCCCTGATGGCGCGTCTGCCGGTTTCGTTCCGCTTCCTGGCCAAGGAGTCTCTGTACGGGGCGCCCTTCATCGGGTGGCACCTGAAGCTCGGCGGCCATATCCGGGTGGACCGCGAGGACAAGCGCGCGGCGGTCAAGGTGATGGCGGAGGCCCGCCGGCTGCTCGAGCAGGGCACGCCGGTGGTGGTGTTCGCCGAGGGGAGCCGGTCCCGCTCGGGGTTGCAGGCATTCAAGGGCGGCGCCGCGCACCTGGCAATTCGGGCCGGCGTTCCAGTGCTGCCGGTGGGCTTGACCGGAACCGGCGACGCTCTGCCCCGGGGCTCCATCCACATCCGCCCGCGCCCGATCTCCGTGAGGATTGGGGAACTCATCCCCACCGCCGGACTCGGCAAGCAGGATAGCGGCGAACTGACCAGCCGCCTACACGAAAGCGTCGCGGCCCTCATCTCGGCTCCGACGCCGGAACCGGCCTGATTGCGGTTTGGCTCGCCCTGTTCGGTGACGTTTTGAACTGAGTGGGGGATAAGAGATCCCCTGGCAGGCGGAACCGCCTGCCCCCCTACCGGACGACCGCCTTGGCGACCGACTGGTTCTCAAAACTGTCCGTTATGCGCACGGCGATCGTGTGCTCGCCTTCGCCGGCGTCGGGCAGGGTCAGTTCGTAGTCCAACTGGCGGGCATCGGAGAGACGGGTGGTCGGCTCCACCAGCGTCCAATCGCCGCCGTCGAGCGAATACTCGGCTTTCCCGATCACGGTGCTGCCGTCGATCGCCCGCCAGCGCAGAGTAACCGCCACGCCGCTGTGTTCCGCCTTCAGGTCCTCAATCCGCGGCGGCGTGTTGTCGATCAGGAACGGATCCCCCACCATGGAGACCGCGAGCGCCTCCCGCGGCGTGTTCGATGGCGCGTCGGTGGCCGTCACCCGGACCTGATACTCCCCGTCGGTGAATGCCGTCGAGTCCCAACTGTAGTAGTTCTCCCCCAGGTCGTCGGCGAGCAGCTTCCATTCGGTCTCGTTGACGCCGCGGATCTCGAGCTTGTAGCGCAGCGTGTCGCCGTTGTCGTCGGTGGCAAGCCACCGGGCGCCGATGTAGCCCTTGTCATACTGCATGGACAGCACCGTGCTGGTGGTGGTCACCTTCGGTGACGCCGGCCGCTTGGTCTCGGTCAGCGACGTCAGGGTGATGTTCCGGCTCGGCGTGATGGTCAGCGTCTGCGGCGGGAATCGGTAGTTGGGCGGGGTGGCGACCACCCTGGTCAGGGTCGGGGCGACGTTCTTGAGCTGATAAGCCACGTCGATCTCGCGCACTTCGGGCCCGGCGTTTCCGCCCGCCTTCAGCGTCAGGCGGTACTGCAGGAATCGCGCCGCCGGCGATTTGACCGGCCCGCCGGAGCTCGAGAGCGCAACGTCCGCCCAACCACTCCAGTTCTGCTGCGGGCGATCCAGGTTCCCACTGCGGGTAGCCAGCGCGATCTCGCCGCCGCCCGCCTCACCGGTATACCGGATCCGCCCCCAGTAGGAGAAGTGCTCCGCATCGAGCACATCGCTTTCAAACGTGCCTTCCATTGCCAGCTCGGGACCGATGGCGTAGAGCTTCCCGATATTGCCCGTGGTCGCGTAGAATCGTCCGTTGCGGCCGGCCACGAGCGACGTCACCTGCGCGGACGAGACGTGCTCGACGAGCGTCGTCAGCCGCTCGGAATCCAGCCGGTAGAGGCGTCCATCGTTGCCGGTCCCGATCACCGGCCGGCCCTCGGCGTCGATGGCGATACTGTAGATGACCTCTTGGTCGTCGCTCCACAGGACGCGCGGATAGCCGTCGGCGTCGATCCGGACCAGTTCCGACCCGCCAGTGACTCGCGCTCGCGGCTGCGGCACCGGCGTCGCCGACTGGGCGCCTTGCGGCGCCACATTCACGCTCTGCTGCGGGGACTGGGGCGAGGAGGGAGCCGCGGCGGCCGGGGCCCGGGATACCGAGACCTGAGTGGAAATCGGCACCGCCGACGGCCCAGCCTTCGAGCCGACACCCGCCGCCCAGATCCGGCCTTTCGGATCTACCGTGACGGCCGTGATCTCCCGCTTCGACGATTGATGGAGCACGAACCCGTCGCCAGCGTCCGAGATGCGCAGGATCAGCCCGCCCGGCTCGGTGCCGGCGATCAGGTTGCCGTCCCCGTCGAGGGCGAGCGACCGCACGTGTGTCTCTTCGGTGTCGAAGAACACCGAACCCTGCCCGTCCGGCGTCACTTTGAAGATTTGGCCGGTATCGCCGGTGCCCACGTAGAGCGCGCCGTCGCGGCCGAACTGGAGCGCCCAGATGTACTTCGTTTCCGGCTTGAAGAAGATCTCCGGCTCAGCGCCCGCCGTGATCTTGTAGACGGCGCCGTCCGGAGACGTGGCCGCGTACACCGTGTCCTTCGAATCGATGGCGATCGCCTGAACGGCAAGACCGTCGAGCTTGGCGACAACCTGGGATTCGCCGGCCGGATTGAGGCGGAACACCAGGGCGGCCTCGGCACCGGGCCCGCCGCCGCCGCAGTAGACGTTGCCCTGCGAATCCTCGGCGACCGCCCACAGGACCGACATCGAGGAGTCCAGCAGTTCCCGGACCGCGGGCGCCAGCGTCAGCCTCCCGTCGCTGCGCAGCGACAGCTTGTCGAGCGTCCCGGCGGCGAAATCGTCCTCGCTGGACTCCTGCCACGTCTGCGTCTCTACCGCGAGTGCTCCGAGACCCACCAGGGCCAGGGCGATCGTGTTCCGGATTGTTCGATTCATGACGAGTTGTTGTCGATGTGCTGGGTGAGGCTATTTGACCACGATGGGAAGCGAGTAGGCGCCCTCGACCACCAGGTCGAACGGAATCGCCGCCTGTTCGAGAGCGCTCTGGGGCGAGAGCAGGAATCGCCGGTTGCCCGCGCCGCCGCTCTGCATCACGTTCGCTACCGACGCCGGCAGGCTGGGCAGAGACTTGTCCTCAAAATAGAGCGTCGGGCGCGCCTCGACCAGCGAGACGTAGAGCTGGTTGTTGTTCCGCTCCTGGTTGATGAGCGAAACGGTCTGCGGCAGGTCCATGAAGCGGTTCACGCGGCCGGCCGCGGTCTGCAGCCGATTGAGCGTGGCAGCGTCGCTGAACAGAATCCGGTGCGTGCCCTTGGGGAACCCGGCCGGGATGGTCACGGTGATGTCCTTGGCGATCCGCTCGCCGTGGTAGGGCTGCAGAAAGACCTTGACGGCAACTTCGTCGCCCGGCGACACTTCGGTCTTCTCCGCCCATGCCGTCTCGACCGTGGCCACGCGGCGCTCCGGCAGGACATCCACGGTGGCGTCCACGCGGCGCAACCGCGGCGAGTTCACGGCATTGCCGTAAAGCCGGTCGAACTTGTCGCCCCACCACACGGCCAGTTGCTGCGGCGCCGGCACAGGCGTCTGATTGGCCGTCAGCATGGTGGATAGGGAGAGCTGATCATGCCCGTCCAGCTCGATCACACCGCTCATGCGGTAGGTGGATTCCTCGGCGAAATCGTTCAGGCTCGAGATCGAATTGAGCAGGGTCACCATCATCAGGTAGGGCGTCCACTGCTGCTGGATGAAGACGTTGAAGTGGAAGTCCTTCTCGTTTTGCACCTTGCCGTCGGCGCCGTGGGATCGGACGCGCAGACTCACCGGAATCGTCGGAGCCTGTTCGCCGAGCACACCCATGATGCCGCTGTGGCGGTCCTGCCGCAGCGCGCCGACGATCTCGGTGGCGTTGGCGATACTTGTTCGGCTGGTACTTCGAGGAGAGGACCATCAGCACCTCGCCCCGGCTCATGGGCATGTCGACCGGGCCCAGGTTGAAGAACGGAGTGGCCAAAGGCGAGGATCCGCTTGCCGTCGTTGTAGGTCACCGTGCCCAGCCCCGTGACGTTCAGATCACCCGAAACGAGCACACCGGCCACCACATCGCCCGGCCGCAGCGACGTCTGCCAGTCCTCGGCGGGCTTCGTGGAAGCCAGGTCGCCGGAGGCGCCGCCCTGCACCACCGAGAGTCCCATCTGCTCGAAGGTCGGCGCGAGTGTCTCGAGCGTGGAGGGATAAAAACCCGAGAAGCTCAGCGGCGTCTCGATGGGCACCATCGCCGGGATCCGCCGCGGCAGGTTCGAGTAGCCGCCCGCCGTCACCGCCTCGGGCAGCATGCCCTCGGTGACGTCGAGCGAGCGCTGCCGGGCCACCGCGCGTCCGGCGTCAGGGAATCCTCCGGGACGCCATCGGCGATCTCCTTCACCTCGAGCATCGATTCGATCGGGGTGATGCCACAGATCGCATCCGGAGAGAAGACGCTGATACGCAGGGAAATGGCGCCGATCAGCTTGCCGTCGATATAGACCGGACTTCCGCTCATGCCGCCGGCGACGTTGGTCCGCTCCGCCTTGCCGCCCAGCTTCGCCAGGATGATGTCCTGCCCGGGCCCCCAGGCATTCTTCATCAGGCCCATGATCTCCACCGGTATCGGTTCCGGCTCCGTGCCGGAAAAGACCGTCCAGGCGGTGCCCGTCATTCCGGGCTTGAGCTCGGAAGACGGCATGATCCCGATGGGGCCAATCGTCGGGCGGGCCATTTCCGCCGCCGCCGCCGTCCGTGGCAGCGCACAGACAGCTACTGCAAACACAAGTGCGGCCATTCGTACTTTCATTTGGACGGCTCCGTTCCTCACTGATATATAGGACGCCGCTCCAGCCCGACCGGGAGCAGGTTTCTATCTTATTATCGCCCGCTGGGCGGAAATGGCACAAATCGTGCTGCCCTGGAATGTCGATCGAATATACGGTATCTGGACCCAAAGGTCATATATAATTAAAAAGGTCATCTATAATTAAAGGTGAGCGTGCGTCGCCCTGAGCGCCGGACGGTTGTCAGAGAGCTTGCCAGGTCACTGGCACCGAATACCCCCTCGATTGATAGGAGCATCGAAATGCCGACAGGACAACAGCATCCCGGGTCAGAGAGCCCTCAACCGCAGAAGATCAAGCGCACTCCGAAGGCTCCGCGGCAGGAGTTGCCGTTGCTTGGCCCCGAGCACCGGTGCTCGAGTCCCGCCGAGGTCTCGCTTGGTTTTGACTTGACGCAGGCGCAGGCCGAGGCGCTCCGCTGTCTCAACTGCAAGGATCCGAAGTGCCAGACCGCCTGTCCCATCCACACCGACATCCGGGGCTTCATCGACCGGATGGCCTACCAGGACTACACCGGCGCCTATGACGTTCTGCAGCAAACAAACCCATTCCCGGGCGTCTGCGGCCGCGTCTGCCAGTACGAGCTGTTCTGCGAAAAGGCCTGTCTGCTGGGTACCAAGCTCGACCCGGTCGCCATCGGCTCACTCGAGCGCTTCGTTGCTGACCATCACCGCGAGCTGGCCGAAGCCGACCCGATTCCGGCGATCAAAGCCAATGGCCTCAAGGTCGGCATGGTGGGCAGCGGTCCGTCGTCGCTGATCTGCGCCAACGACCTGGCGCGCCTGGGCTACAAGGTCACCGTCTTCGAGGCGCTGCACGAGCTCGGCGGCGTGCTCGCCTACGGCATTCCGCCCTTCCGCCTGCCGCGGGAGATCATCACGGAGGAAGTTGGCGCGGCTCGAGAAGTTCGGCGTCGAGTTTCGGACGGATTTCATCGTCGGCAAGACGGCCACGCTCGATGAGCTGTTCGCCCAGGGCTTCGCGGCCGTCTTCCTCGGCACCGGCGCCGGGCTGCCATGGATGATGGGCGTTCCGGGCGAGAACCTGATCGGCGTCTACACGGCCAACGAGTTCCTCACCCGCATCAACCTGATGCACGCCTATGAGGACCGGTGCAGACGCCCGTCCACGTCGGCGCGAACACAGTGGTGATCGGCGGCGGCAACTCGGCCATGGACGCCGCCCGCTGGGCCAAGCCGCATGGGCAGCAAAACGACCATCCTCTACCGCCGCGGCCCAGCCGAGCTGAAGGCGCGCGCCGCCGAGATCGAGCACGCCGAGGAGGAAGAGCATCGACTTCAAGTTCCTGGCGGCGCCGGTGGCGCTCCATGGCGACGAGAAGGGCTTCGTCACCGAGATCGAGTGCATCCAGATGGAGCTGGGCGAGCCCGACGAGTCCGGCCGGCGGCGGCCCGTTCCGATGGAGGGGTCGAACTATCCGGATCCCGGCGGAGACCGTGGTCGCGGCAATCGGCCAGGGCCCGAATCCGACGCTTGCAGCGCGAGACACCGCAACTTGTCACCAAGGGCGACAAGATCGTCATCGACACCAACGCCAAAACCGCATGGACGCGGTTTATGCCGGAGGCGACGTGGTCCGCGGCGGCTCGACGGTGATCCTGGCTATGCAGGACGGCCGGCAGGCGGCGCAGGCCATCGACAAGGCGATGCAGGAGAAGTTCCCCGAGAACTTCACCGGCGACTGGCGGTTGACCGGCGTCGAGCGCGGTGGAGGGCAAGCAGATTCGAGATTCTGACGCGGCGAGGAGATCTCCGCGGAGATCGTCCTGCTCGAGATCCACGCGCCGGAGATCCAGGCGCACTGGAAGCCCGGGCAGTTCGTCATTCTGCGCCCGCACGTCCAATAGCGAGCGCATTCCGCTCACGCTGGTCGGCGACGACCCGGAGCGCGGCACCATCACGCTAATCGTCCAGGCCATCGGCGCGACCACCAAGCAACTCGCCGCGATGAAGGAGGGTGACCGCCTCGCCGACGTGCTCGGTCCGCTCGGCAAGGCGGGTCACATCGACAAGGTCGGCACGGTCATGTGCATCGGCGGCGGCGTCGGTATCGCCGAGCTGCTGCCGATGGCGAAGGCGTTCAAGCAAGCCGGCAATCGAGGTCATCGCCATGTGCGGCGCGCGCACCAAGGACCACATGATCCTCGACGCGGAGCTGCGGGAGGCGGGCGACGGAGGTCCACTGGGCCACCGACGACGGCTCCTACGGCTTCCACGGCAATGTCGTCCAGATGATGCGCGCCTGGCGCGAAGCAGCATCCGGATCCGTCGGCGCCGCGCACGTCATCGGACCGATCCCGATGATGAAGTTCGCCAGCGAGCTGACCAAGGAGTGGGATGTGCCGACCGTCGCCAGCCTCAATCCCATCATGGTGGACGGTACGGGCATGTGCGGCGGCTGCCGTGTCACCGGTCGGCGGCGAGGTGATGTTCGCCTGCGTCGACGGTCCCGAGTTCGACGCCCACGAAGTGGACTTCGACGAGCTGACAGCCCGCACCCGCGCGTACCTCGGACCACGAAAAGCGCAAGCGAAGGAACGCACATGATGCCTGATCGGCCTCGACCAGTAGTCTGTGCTGAGCGGGAGTGGGGCGGGCGGTCCGCCTGCCCTGTGATCCTTAGGATGTGCTGGCAGACGGAACCGCCTGCCCCTTCATCGCCTGGAAGCCATCTTGGTCCTTGCTGAACGAGAAGTACTCGCCGACGTTCTCTTTGAGATCTGCGGGAAGCTCTTGTCGAGGTAGGACCGGATCGACACGTAGCATTCGTCGCACGTGTTCGTTTCCGTGAACTCCTGGATCATCCGCTTGCGCTCCTGGAGTCCGTAGCGGTTGAAGCTGCATCGAGCAGGGCTGCAGCTCGCCGTCGGCAGGTGACAACCAGGAACCGCTTCCCGGCCGTGCAGCCGGGCGCCCGCCGTGCTCGAAGTACTCCCGCGTGGCATTCAGAGTCGAAGTCGAATTCACGATCCAGTTCGTCCCGTCGCGCCGCGCTTCGACCTGGTCGAAGCCCTCATTCAGCATCCGCAGCTGCTCGGCGGTGTTCAGGAACAGATCCTGGCAACCGGTCCGGCGCGCCGAATAGGCGCTGTAGCAGATGTTGACGCCCCATTCGCGCGCCTTGTCGGCCATGGCGTCGATCTCGCAGACGTTCTCGCGACGTGATGCAGGAGTTCAGCACGATGTTGTCGTGGCCCGTGCCTGGCGATGCGCGGCACCAGGTCCTCCAGCCGGTCGTAGAGCCCGGGAAGTCCGCGGAAGTCGTCGTGGCGGCGTCGGGAAAGTCCAGGCTGACGGAAAACTGGTCGACGCCGGCGTCGTGAGAGCTCCAGGTAGCTGCTCCTCGGTCATGAGGCTACCACGATCGAGACCAGGATCAGGTAGGGCAGGCCGCCCTTGGTCTTGACGTTGCGGACGATCTCGGCCAGGTCGTCGCGCAACAGCGGCTCGCCGCCGGAGATCTGGACGACGCAGGGCTGGAGCGACGTCCATGTAGCGCCGATAATCGGCCGGCCGCAGATTGCTTGGAATCGTCTTTCGGCCCGCCGTGGTCGCAGTGCCGGCAGTAGCAGGTGCACGAGTCAGTGACCTCGAAGGAGACCACGATGGGCCGTCTCTCGGATCCAGTTGAGCGGACCCGCGGCCGATGATTTTGAGCGATTCTGAGAACGGAACTTTGCGCATATTGAGTCCTGAAACTCGCTTGACGGGCCGCCGGCGCGGTCTGCGCACACAAGTCCACCCGTTTGCAGTCATGACTTTAGCAAAGCGATCTCTCCCGCACAAGGCAGGCGCAGCAAATCCGTCGAATCATGACCCGAACGGCATGGATTCCGGGTTCAACACGACCCTGCGGGAGACTCGGAAGGGGCTCAGCATTTTCCAATTGAAAGATGAGCATGAAATGAGCTCTGCGGGGTGGGGGTTGCAGCGGTAGGGGAAGGGCGAGGCCGCGAAGCGGCCGAGGTCCTTTCTTTGGGTTTTGGTTTGGGTTAGGAGCCGTCGTCGGGCCGGTGGGAATGTGCGAATCCCGCCGGGGTTGCGGGATTGGCAAGGGGCGGTGGGAAGCGTGGGAAACCTGGCTTCGGTTTTCCATGCTTTCCACGGCCCCGGCATTTCCACCGGCGCCCGGCCCCACTATCGGAACCGGGGCGGGACCGGAGACTGCGTTTTGCACTGCCGCAGGAGTTTGGCCTTGGCGGCGCTCATCCGGCGCGCGCATTCGGTGTCGCTCATCGCCAGCGCCGCCCGCTCCATCCCTGACAAACTGACTCCCGGCTTCAAGCTCTTCTCGACTTCCGGCAAGGATTGCAGTTTCTCGAACGGCGTCCGGTAGTCTTCGATCTTGTACTGGCGCTGCCGTTTGCCCCGCTCGTCCAGACTCACCGTCGCGAAGCCGCAGGGCCGGTGGTAATTCAGATACGGGTTCAGATGCTGCGTATAGAACGCTCCGATGGCTTCGGCGTGCTTGCCCGCGATGTAGCCGTAGCCAATCAGCTTGCGGATCACCGCCCCGTTCTTGCCCTCCACCAGCGCGTTGTCCTGACTGCGGCAAGCGCGGCTCTTGGTGAACTCCGCCCGCATTTTCTCCAGCAACTTCGCCACCCTGTGGTTGATGTACTCGGAGCCGTTGTCGGCGTGAAACCCCAGCACGGTGAAGGGAAACTGCCGCAGCACGGCCTCCAGCACCGGCATCAGGTAGGCTTCGCTGATCCTGCTCGCGCATCCCACCACCTGCCATTGCGTCACGGCGTCGACCGCGTTGATGTGATACACGCCCTTGGCGCCGTCCCGATCGCCCTGATGCACCGTGTCCACGCGCAGGTATCCAGGCCGGCAACGTGGGTCCGGCCGGCGCCGGTCGCCGATGGCGATCCCCGACGGCCGCGTCGGTTCGAACACGGCCGCCTGGTTGCGGTAGCGCGCGCTGGCGCGCAGGTTGTACAGATGCGACACGCTGATGTTCGCCAGACGCTGATAGCGCTGGTCGCCGAACTGCTCGTACTCGCGCCGCAAGATCCGCCGCGTGGCCGGTCCGCTCAACCGCTCGTGCGCTCGGTCCACTTCCGCCAGCAGCGCAATATCTTCGACCGTGTAACACGTGCGGAAACGATGCCGCTGGTAGGGCGCCGCCGTCACCGCCCCGTGATCCAAGAATGCCCGGATCAGTCGCGTCACTTGAGACGCACTCATCCCCGTCACCTTTCCCACGTATGCTCGGACGACGCCGCGCTCCCGCTTGCTCAACTCCCCGTAGCGTTGCCAGGCCAGCACGCGCTCCACCCAGGCGTACCTCTCCTTCCGCCCGCATCCGGCAAACTCGATCGGTTCGCTGGAGGCCAGAAACTCCCGGATCTGCTCCCGGCTGAGGCTCTCGGCATTCCACATGCGTACATGCACCCGGCCGGGCCACGCCTACCCCATCCTCCCCCTTTTCATGCTCATCTTGTATTGGAAACCGCCCCCACCTCCTCGCCTCGTTCATGCTCATCTTGTATTGGACAATTCTGCTCCGCGCAAAGCATTTGACGGAAGTCGATCGGCGCTGTTACGATGATGATGCGGGGTGGAGCAGTCTGGTAGCTCGTTGGGCTCATAACCCAAAGGTCGTAGGTTCAAATCCTACCCCCGCAACCAACCCTCCTCCTCGGTGATTCCCTTCCGGCTATTTTCCTCGGCGTATAGATTCTCTGCGTCGCTGCCACTACCTCGCCGATCCTGGCGTCGAGGAACGGGTGTCGAGCGCCCAGACGCCCGGATATGGCATGTGGATTGCTCGAAGAAGTCCACCTCCTCTGGATCATGGCTTCGTACAACTCACACCCCTGGGCGGACATCCCTTCCCTCCTGCCCCGTTTTCTCCCGTTCCTCCTGCTCACCATGTTTCCCGTTGTGGTCTCGGCGCAGCTTTCGCCGGGTCCGCTCAGCGCGGCGCATAGTGCGCTGGAAGGACCCACGAAGTGCACGGAGTGCCATGAATTCGGCGTGGCCGAACCGCAGCTCAAGTGCGTGAACTGCCATACGGAGATTCGGGACCGGCTGCGCGAGAATCGCGGATACCATGCCCGCTACGCCAGCCTTAAGGGCCGCGGGCAGGACTGCGCGCTTTGCCATGCCGAGCACTTCGGCCGGGATCATCAGCTCGTCTACTACGCGCAGGGCCGCGACGCGTTTGATCATGGCGAGACGGGATATCCGCTCGAGGGCCGCCACGCCGGACTCGCCTGCAACAAGTGCCACAACGGGCACAACGTTTCTCCCGCCGTCCTGGCCGAACTCAAAGTGCAGGACCCGGCGCGGACCCTGCTCGGCCTGCCCCGGACGTGCGCGGGTTGCCACGAGGATCAGCACCGCGGCCAGCTCGGACAAGACTGCGCGTCCTGTCACTCGTTTGAGACCTGGAAGAAGGCCGCCGGCTTCGACCATGCCCGTACCGACTTCCCACTGACGGGCAAGCATGCATCAGTGGAGTGCGGAAAGTGCCACAAGGCCGGTCCGGAAGGCGCCGCACAGTACAAGGGTCTCGGCACGGCCTGCGCCGACTGTCATACCGATCCTCACAAGTCGGCGTTCCCGGGCGCCTGCGATCAGTGCCATCAAACGAACAACTGGAACGCCCGACTGGCGCCGGCATCATTCGACCACTCGAAGACGGACTTCCCACTGAAGGGCAAGCACGCCGCAACGGATTGCCGGAAGTGCCACGACGGCGTCGACTTCAGCCGGCCCATCGCTCACACCACCTGCGCCGACTGCCATCGGGACGATCCGCACGGCGGGCAGTTCAACGGGCGCCCCGGGGGTAGCGACTGTGCCGCCTGCCACGTCGAGGATCACTTCGTGCCCTCGACCTACGGCGTGGCGGAGCATATGCTCTCCGGCTATCCTCTCGAGGGGAAGCACCGGACGGTCAAGTGCGTTGATTGCCACCGGCCGGCCGGACCCAACGCGCACTACCGGCTGGCGCATGATCAGTGCCGCGCCTGTCACACCGACGCCCACGCCGGCCAGTTCGCCGGATCTCCGCACCAGGACCGCTGCGACGACTGCCACACGGTCGACCGTTTCCAGCCCGCGACGTTCACGGCCGCCGCCCATGAGAAAACCGCGTTTCCGCTGGCCGGCGCTCATCGAGCCGTGTCGTGCGTGGACTGCCATTCCAGCCGGGCCATCGAGGAGCACGCTCCGCACGCTGCCGGAGATGCGTCGCACCCGGCCGCGGCCGGGCTTCCGGGCAAACTGGACCTCTTCCACTTCCCGGCCCTCGCGTGCTACACATGCCATTCGAGCCCCCACGGCGATCAGTTTCTCCCGCCGGCCACCTCATCGGAATACGTCTGCGCCGACTGCCACACGGATCGCTCCTGGACTCGCCTGGCGCCGTTCGACCACGGTCGAACAGAGTTCGCGCTCGAGGGAGCGCATCGAGAGGTCGCCTGCGGCGGCTGCCATCACCGTCCTGATTCCGCGACGGGCGTTCGCGGAGTCCGGTTCGACAAGGCGGACACCCAATGTGCCGGATGTCACGAAGACCCGCACGGCGGCCAGTTCGAGACAGCGAATCGTGCACGGAACTGTCAGAGCTGTCACACAAACGTGGACTGGCAGCCCACGCGTTTCGACCACGACCGGTACTCGAGCTTCTCGCTGAAGGGTGCGCACGCCGACGTCCCTTGCCGGTCCTGTCATGCCGAGCGCCGGCAGGTGAACGGCGTCGCGGTCATCACCTATCGAGGTACGCCGCGGGAATGCGAGCAGTGCCACGAGGCCGGGAGTCCGGTCGGCCGCCAACCATGAACTTTTTCCCTAGTCAAAGGTAGATATTTCGTAGTACCGCTACGTGGTACTGCAGAAACTACCGCGCCGCTGGGGCACAAAGCGCATCGTCGGACAGGTCGTCTTCATCTCCGCCGCCGACAGGTATGTTCCCTCGGCAGTCGTGCGGAGAATTGCCCCAGTGAATCGGATGGACTTCCGATTGCACGGTATGGCTCTCTAGTCGGATACCCGCAAACGTTCTGCTGCCACCCAGGCTGGAGCCCGAGGCAGTGAACGGAACTACCTAATTAACGACATATTCACGTGCGACTCGTTGCAGTTGTATTACTGACGGCCTTGTTGGCTGCCGCTCAAGTTCCCCGCCAGGGTGGGACGTACAGCCCCCATGGAGCGCTGGACGTGGCTTGCCAGAGCTGCCACACCACGACCGGCTGGAGTCCTCTGCGCGCCGCTCTCGAATTCGATCACGATACGGAGACGGCGTTCCCTTTGCGCGGTCGGCACGTCGGCGTCTCCTGCACCGAGTGCCACCACAGCCTTGAATTCAAGAACACATCGCAGCAGTGCGCGGACTGCCACGCGGATGTCCACCGTCAGCAATTCGGAGCTAACTGCCAGGACTGCCACACGGTGCGGGGATGGCAGACCGGCGTCGCCCAGGTTCGCGAGCATCAGAATCGCTTCCCGTTGCTGGGCGCGCACGCGGCGGCGCAGTGCGCGGACTGTCATACCGGCGCGGCCACGGGCGTGTTCGCGGGCCTGAGTACCGATTGCGCCTCCTGTCACCTCCGTGACTACGACGCCGCAACATCGCCGAACCACAGTGCGGCCGGGCTGCCGACCAACTGCGAAGAGTGCCACTCCTTCGACCAATGGCAGAACGCAAGGTTCGATCACACGCGGATCACGGGATTCGCCATCGAGGGCGCTCATGCGGGGCTGGACTGCGCAGCCTGTCACGGCAGCAGCTTCTCCCGGTCCGTAACGGCGGCCTGCTTCAGTTGCCACGCCGCCGATTTCGCCGCCACCTCGTCACCGGATCACGTGAAGGCGGGCTTCCCGCAGGCGTGCGAGAACTGCCATTCGCAGGTCTCCTGGCAGGGCGCGGCGTTCGACCACGAGGCCACTTCGGGATTCGCTCTCACCGGAGCGCACTCGAGCGCCGAGTGCAGCCAGTGCCACGTGGGGGGCCGGTTCGCGGGGACGTCCACCAACTGCTACGGGTGTCACGCGGCCGATTACGAGAGCACGCGGGATCCGGATCACGCGGGCGGCAAGTTCCCGACGGAGTGTGAGTCCTGTCACGACACCGGTAGCTGGAGCGGGGCGTCGTTCGATCATACGCTGACGGAGTTCGCCCTCACCGGCGCCCACGCGGAGGCCGAGTGCAGCCAGTGTCACGCCGGCGGGAGCTTCACCGGCACTCCGAACACCTGCGCCGGATGCCACCTGGAAGCGTTTCAGAAGACGAGCGCTCCGAACCACGAAGCCGCGGGCTTCTCGCAGGACTGCGCTGAGTGTCATGAGACATCGAGTTGGACGAGCGCCGACTTCGATCACAACGCGTCGACGGAATTTACGCTCGAGGGCGCGCATCTCTCCGTCTCATGCCAGCAGTGCCATGTGAACGACCGGTTCGCCGGTACGCCGTCGGACTGCGCGGGGTGCCATATAGACGACTACAACGGCGTCACCGATCCCAACCATGCTGCCAGCGGGTTCCCGACCGCCTGCGAGCAATGCCATACGACCGCTCAGTGGAGCGGCGCGGCCTTTGATCACAATACGGCCACCCAGTTCGCGCTCACCGGCGCCCACACGTCAGCTACGTGCTCGCAGTGCCACGTGAACGGACAATTCGCCGGGACCCCGAACGACTGCGCCGGCTGCCACATCAACAACTACAACAGCACCACCGATCCGGATCACGCCGCGGCCGGATTCTCGACCAATTGCCAGCAGTGCCACACCACGGTGGCGTGGGCAGGCGCGGAGTTCGACCACTCACAAACACGTTTCCCGCTCACCGGCGCCCACGCCGCCGAGGAGTGCCAGAGCTGTCACGCCGGCGGGCAATTCCAGGGACTCAGCTTCGAGTGCGCTTCTTGTCACATCGACGACTACAACGGCGCCACTGATCCCAACCATGCTGCCGCCGGATTCCCGACCGACTGCGCGCAGTGCCACACGACCGGTCAGTGGACCGGCGCGACGTTCGACCACAACACCGCCACTCAGTTCGCCCTCACCGGCGCGCACACCTCGGCTGCCTGCGCGCAGTGTCACGTCAACGGCCAGTTCGCCGGTACGGCAACGGAGTGTGCCGGCTGCCACATCAACGACTACAACAGCACCGCTGACCCCGACCACGCCTCGGCGGGCTTCCCGACCGACTGTGCGCAATGCCATACCACCGCTCAGTGGACTGGCGCGACGTTCGACCACAACACCGCCACTCAGTTCGCCCTCACCGGCGCGCACACCTCGGCTGCCTGCGCGCAGTGCCACGTCAACGGCCAGTTCGCCGGTACGGCAACGGAGTGT
>CAWELS010000024.1:0-74229 GCA_963809945.1 Bryobacterales bacterium
TGGTCATGACCAGCTCGCCGGAGCCGACGACATTGGCCGTCAGGATCATCGACGGACCCAGTTGCTGCAGGACGCCGCGCCAGGTGGTCGGCGGCTCGCGCACCTCGGCCGGGTCGAGCACGTAGATTTCCGTGGGCCCCTTCGTGGCGGTCAGCATAACGAGACTTCTATCGCGTCCCGGCGGAGGTCGCTCAATGCGGGCTCCGCTTCGACGAGCGATCGTCGCGGCCGGCGGGGGTCGTGAACCCGGAGCGACGGCAGGCGTTCACACGAGTGTGAACGCGGCAGGCATGAGTGCCCACGCCACCTCGGATCAGTCAAATCCCAGGATGCCCGGACGAGACGCCAAACTAGCTTATCTCAGTGCGGCTCACTTCGGGCGGACCGGGAAGTAGACGGTGTAGGCTTCGTCGACCACCGTGTTGAGCGGGACGAAGCGGATGCCGACGTCCTGGTTGACGGTCCGGTAGCCGGGGAGCCAGACGGCCCACTGGCGCTCGGCGTCGGGACGGAGGACGGTGGCCGGGTCTTTGGGATCGCCGTAGAGCGTCTGCTGCTCATCGGTGAGGCCGGCGAGCACGTCCGGACCGTCGAGGAAGGCGACCATTCCGGGGGCGTCGGGCAGCGGGTCGGGGACGAGCGTCTTCGGCAGGGTGAGCTCGATGCGGTCGTCGTTCCAGGTGCGGGTGAGGGCGATGAAGGTCGAGGGCTTGGAGTCGATCGCGATCTTCTCGCCGTTGACGGTCACCGTCGCCGGACCGCTCAGCCACCAGGGCAGGCGCAGGCGGAGGGTGAACTCGGTCGGCTTGTCGGCTTTGACCTGCATATCGACGAGCCAGTGATTCGGACGCTGGACGGGCGGCTCGGGGTCGAGGATGATGTGGTCATCGGCCTCGCGGTTGAAGCTCTGGCTGATGGTGACGGGCACGCCGTTGCGCTCGATCTTGGCTTCGCTGGGGATGTACTGGGCGACCAGGAGGCCGTCGTCCTCGGTGTAGTAGATGTAGCGGTTGTGCCGCGAGTTGGCCTGGACGAGCGAGCCGTGGCAGCACCAGAAGTCGTGGGTCGGGGTGCCCCAGAACTTCTTCGCGCCGGGCTCGAGCGGCAGGAAGTAGCTGACCATGCCGGTCTGCGGGTTCTGCTGGGCGAGGATGCCGTTGTGGATGTTGCGCTCGATGTAGTCGGCGTAGGTGATGTCGCCGGTCCAGCGGAAACAGATAGTCGGCAAGCCGGATCATGTTGTAAACGGTGCAATGCTCCTGGTTCTTGTCGCCGAGGCGGGCGGCGAGCTGGTGGGGCGGCGTCCAGATCTCGCCAGCGGTCTGTCCACCGGTCGCGTAGTAGCCGCGGTCGGTGACAGCCTCCTTCCAGTAGGCCTCGGCGATATCCCGCCAGCGCTGCTCGCCGGTGACCTCGTAGCTGCGGGCGGCGCCTTGGGCCTCGGGGATGGTGGTGTTGGCGTGCTTGTTGGTGAGCACGTCGCGGCCGGCGAGCAGCGGGGTCGTAGAGGCGGTTTCGGGTGTAGCGGCTCATGAGCTCGCGGTGCATTTGGTCGCCGGTGATTCTCGTAGAGGTCGGCCCAGGCCTCGAGCATGCCGCCAGTCTCGCGTCGAGGATGTCGTCGAGCTCGCTCGCGGCTGAACTGGGCGGTCCAGTTGTAGAACCAGCGGGAGAACTTGTTGGCCACGTCGAGCGCCTGCTGGTTGCCGGTGTAGCGGTAGGCGTCGACCAGGCCCATGAACTCCTTGTGGACGGTGTAGTGCGGCGCCCAGACGCTGATGCCGTCGGCCATCCAGAAAAAGTACTTCTGGGGGATCGAGGCTGCCCAGCCCTCGCCGTTGCGTTCCTGGACGCGGGCCAGGGCGTCGACCACCTGGTCCAGCCTCGCCTTGGCGACCGGGTCTCCGGTGGAGGCGGCGATGTAGGCGGCGGCCGACATCCAGTGGCCGAGGAAGTGGCCGCGCAACTGGCAGGTGGGCGATTCCCAGCCCCAGTAGACGTCCTCGAAGTAGTAGCCGCGGTCGTGTCCACCGAGCATGGTGTTCAGCAGGCGCGGGTTCCACATGCCGGCTTCCCCGTAGTAGTTCTGGAGCAGCCCCTGGTTGGTGAGGCTGAGCACGTACTTGCGGTTCACTTCGAAGCGGTCTTCGAAGGTGCCTGGAAGGAGTTTCACGTCTCCCAAAGGGAGGGGTTCAAGCCGGGCCGGCGCCGGCTGGGCGAGGGCGGCCGGGACGAGCGTAGCAATTACCAGAGCGGCAACAATCGGCAAGGCGAGTTTCAGGCGCATAAATCGATCTCCGAGGGTTTACAGTATCACGGCGGGCGCCTCGGGAGAAGGGCGCAAGATCGCCGGGCGGACGGTCAGTGCACGTTTTTTCGAAAGCGCCGGGAAATCGGGGCCGAGGTCCGCGAGCGGGCGTTAGTCCGCCACCGAGATCGTCGCGCGGCGCGCTTTGGCGGACGCCGATTTTTCCCGTCTGCTTCCCTTCCCTCGGTCGCGAATCTGACCGGGCGGACGGTCAGGACACGTTTTTTCGGGTTGACTGGGCGACGGGCGGAGATGCTATTGGATCAGGACACCGGGGTTACGGCAGGCGAAACCGCCCGCCCCACAACGAGTTAGGGGGTGCAGTTGTACTTGGACTGCCTGGCCCCGGAGCTGGAGAACGGATCAGGACCCCACCGGTGAGCCGACGTCGGTAGCGCGGGGCCGCATGTGCGGCTGCTTGTCGTTCGGCGTGAGACAGATGTGAACGTCGAACCTCTCGTCGCCGACGGTGAATGGGACCATTGTCCAGTCATTACGGCTCACTGTCCTCGTGGTGAAGTTGCGCCCGAAGATCACAGTCGGGATGCTGAGCCCCATGGGGCCGAGTCGCTCCTCGGCACGTGTCTTGAAGCTGCCGATGATCATATTGGTGAGCTCGGCAATCGCGTCAAGGACGTCTTCGTTGACGGAGGTGAACTCCATCATCAGGAATTTGGAGGAGAGCTGGCACGCCGTGGAGGCGCTGCAGGAGATGCTGCCGGTGCCGACCCACGGCCCGGCCAGGCCGATCAGGGAGACAACCCCCTCCGTTGGACCCGGCGCCGATTGCTCGGCGATCGCCTCGCCCGGCACCGCCTCCAGCCCGAGCATCATCGTAAAGACCTCTTCGGTCGCTTGCTGGATTTCCTCCACAATCTCATTCGGATACATAGACTTCCCCTTTGGTTTCTCGGACTCTGGAGCCTCCTGCCGAGGCTGGATGAGGTGCATCTCAGTACAGTCCCGCGAGTTTGTCCTTTATTTGCTCTGCGGTAAACGGTTTCCGCACATACCCGACAGCACCCAACTCGACCGCTTCCATCACCTTGGCCTTGCTGCCCTCGGTGGTCACCATGACGACAGGCACATCTTTCAACGACGCATTTGCCTTGACTTGGCGCAGGAACTCCAGGCCATCCATATTGGGCATGTTGATGTCGCTCAGTACCAACCCGACCTGGTCCTTCTCGAGCGAGGCCAGCGCCTCCCTCCCGTCGCCCGCTTCGAAGACCTTGCCCAGCGGGACTTCCGCCTGCATCAGGACTCGCTGCAATATCTTCCGAATTGCGGCAGAGTCGTCGACGATCAAGATATCCAGTGCCATCTACACTCCTTTGGGATGCTTGCTGTACGAAATTCTCATCGGACAGCTACGCCGCGGATTTAGCCGGAATACGAAGGGATGGGGAAGTGACGGGAGGGTGGGAGTCAGCGGGGGGCCGGCGCGTAGTGCTGTCGCTCTCGAGCGAGGCCGCGCCGCGAACGGCCGCCGGGATGCCCCCCACAATCGAACGATGAAAACGCAAGCCACTGACAGTGTTGTTACTTGCGCCTCGTGTTTCGCGAGGGAATTCGGTCGCGGAAATCGGGCGGGAGAACAAAGATGAAGATCGAAAGATGGAGAGGCCTAGTGATAGATCACCGGACCGTTGGGCAGAACGACAATGGGTTCGCCTTTCTGCTGGTCGCCTTGAATGTCGAGCAGTTCGTAGAACGCTTCCATGAACTCCTCGTCTTCGGGGTCCAGGGTCATGGTCGCCGGATCATCGTCGGCGCCGAATCTCCCGGCTGTGAAAACGGTCTTGTCTAGAAATGACATTCTGCTCATATAGTAGACGCAGACCCGAAACGTCTCTCAGCAAGATGCGTGTAAACATTAGAAAACAAGAGAAATAAAATCATATGTTTTCTGTGACTGATAGAAAGCGAAAGGCCACATTTGAACGACAAAAGGAAGCGAGCGTGGCTGGTGGCCGGTGGTTCTGGCTTTGTCGGTTGGGACGGGCGTTGGAAGAATGGTGCGTGATCGAGGAGCCCAACGGCTCCTGTGGTTCGGTTTACATGTAACTCGACGTTTGAGGAGAGAGCGGTCGCGGCTCGAGTGGGCTCCCAGCCGCCGGCATGACTGCCGGCGTGGCAAGTCTGGCTGGGCTCGCTCCACGGCGTGGGGTGGTAACAGGGCAGGGGTTGACTCTACGGGGCTGGCGTGGTTCGGGGACGCTGATCGGAGTCTCCATGGGCCGGCCGGTGCGGGACGCCCAACGGGATGAAAGTCGCGGGGAGTCGGGGCTGAAGCCCGCCAGTCGCGGTTCCGTGCTAACCGACTACCAGCACTGAACCGCGCACGTCTGCAAGCGGATTGCAGACACCATAGAATTTCGACGCACTACGCTCGAAGCGCATCCCCTCGGGTGTGCCGGCCCGCGGGGACTTATTCGTGGGGAGTGCGGCGGCCGTAGTCTTCAATCAATCGAACGGCGCCCTTCTCCGGAACGATTTCCCGGCCTTGGGCGCGGGCGAAGGCCTGCGTCAGCTCGGCGCCGAGAAGCACGATCATCGCGGAGTAGTAAGTCCACAGTAAGATTACTGCCAGCGAGCCGGCGGCGCCATAGGTGCTGCCCGGGTCACTCCGGCCAATGTAGAAACCCACAAAGAACTTGCCTGCGTAGAACAGCACGGCCGTGGCCGCGCCTCCGGCCCAGACATCGCGCCAGGCGACTACGGCGTCCGGCAGAACTTTGAACATCAGCGCGAACAGCAGCATGGTGATCGCGAACGACGCGGCGATGTGCGCCCCCATCAGCGCGTGCATCGACATCCCCGAGGGCAGAATTCCGCTGATCCGGTCGCGGGTGGCCGCCAGGGCCGTGCTTAGCACCAGGGAAACCAGCAGCAGGAAAGCGATGCCGACGATCATGCCGAACGACAGGAGGCGCTTGATGGCGAAGTTCTTGATCCCCGGTTGGTCTGGATCGGGGGCTACCTCCCAGGCTCGGTTGAGCGCGCGCTGCAGTTGAGTCAGCGCCGTCGTACCGGCGAAGACCAGGGCCACGATGCTCGCGCCCACGGCGAACCCGCCGCCAGAGGCGCTTTGGGCGGCGTTCCGGACCATGACCTCGATCTGTCCGGCGGCGCCGCGTCCGATCAGATCGCTGATCTGCGCCGATAGCCTCCCATGCGCGGCCTCCTCGCCGAAGAAGTACCCGGCGATCGCAAGGACAATCACGAGCAGCGGCGGCAGCGAGAAAACGGTGTAGTAGGCCAGCGCCGCCGACCGCGTCATGCAGTCGTCCTTCATGAAGTCGAGAGCCGCTGCCCTTACGGTGTTGAACCCCTGTTTCATTCCGGCCGATGTCTTCCTTCGAGAAGGAGACCCGAACCCGAGGCAGGCTGTTTCGCGAACCGGACTCGGCCAACGACGCCTCAGCCGCTGCTGTCCTGCGGGACAGTCACCTGCCCGGCGTCGAAGAATGACCGGATGCGCTTAGCGGCGGCCGGTCCGACCGCCGCGGCCAGCTCCTCTTCGCTCGCCTCCCGCACCCGTTTCAGGCTGCCGATCCTTCGGAGCAGCATCGCCACCGTCTTCGGACCAATGCCCGGGATCTGCTCGAGCTCCGAATTGATCCGCGACGCCGACCGGCGCTTCTTGTGGAAGGTGATGGCGAAGCGGTGGGCTTCGTCGCGGACGGTCTGGACCAGGTGCAGAACGGGCGAGAAGCGGTCCAGCACCACCGGCTCGTCCTCCTGGCCGTAGACGTAGATGATCTCCTCGCGCTTGGCGATGGAGGCGAGCGGCTGGTTGATGATGCCGAGCGCCTCGAGCGCCTCGGCGGCGGCGTGGAGCTGGCCGAGGCCGCCGTCGATCAGCACCAGGCCGGGCAGCGGCTTGTCTTCGTCGCTGCAGGCGCCTGTAGCGGCGGGTGACCACTTCGCGCATCGAGGCGAAGTCGTCGTTGCCGTCCACGGTCCGGATGATGAATTTGCGGTAGTCGGACTTCTTCATCCGGCCGTCCTCCCACACCACCATGCTGGCCACCTGGTCGGCGCCCTGGATGTGGGAGATGTCGAAGCACTCGATGCGGCGGGGCGCTTCGGTTAGATTCAGGGCGTCCTGCAGCGCCTCCTGGATCGCCTCCGAGGTCGGCTTCAGCACGCGGAAGCGCTGGTTGAAGCTGTGCTGGGCGTTGTTTTCGACCAGCGTCGAGCAGGGCCTTCTTCTGGCCGCGCTGCGGCGTGTGGATCTCGACATGGCGGCCGCGCTTCTCGCCGAGCAGTCTCCTCGAGCGGCTCGCGGTCCTCGAAGTCGACCGGGACGTGGATGTGGTCCGGGACGTAATGCTGGTCGAGGTAGATCTGCTTGAGCAGGGAGGAGAACAGCTCGCCGGCGTCGAATTCGAGCGAGGTCTTCCCAGAAGTACTCGCGGCGGTCGACGATGCGGCCGTTGCGCAGGTGGAACAGGTTGACGGCGACCAGCGGCGGCTCGGCGTAGTAGGCGAAGATGTCGGTGTTGTCGCCCTGGGCGGCGGCCATCTTCTGCTTCTCTTCGACCTCTTCGACGGTGGTGATCAGGTCCCGCAACGAGGCGGCTTCCTCATAGCGCATTTCGGCGGCGGCTTCGTTCATGCCGGTGCGCAGGTCGCCGACCAGGTCGCGGTGGCGGCCCTCGAGGAAGAGCCGGACGTTCCGGACGGCGGCGGCATGTTCCTCCACCGTGGTCAGCCCCTCAACGCAGGGTCCAAGGCAGCGGTGGATGTGATACTGCAGGCAGGGCTGCGGGTGGTTGCGCGTGAGGTCCACCTTGCAGGATGGGACCTTGAAGTGCCGGTTGATGAAATGGCGCAGGCGATGGGCCAGATTGCCGGGAAAGTACGGACCGTAGTAAGTGGCGCCGTCCTTGCGGAGGCGCCGGGTAACATAGACGCGCGGGTACTTTTCCTTGGTGAGCTTGACGTAGGGATAGGTCTTGTCGTCGCGCAGCAGAACGTTGAAGCGGGGCTTCCAGCGCTTGATCAGGTTGTTCTCGAGCGCCAGGGCCTCTTTCTCGTTGTCGACCAGGATGTACTCGAGGTCCTGCGCCTCCGCGACCAGGGTGCCGGTCTTGGTGTCGGCGAGGCGCTCCTCTGAGAAGTAGCTGCGGACGCGGCTTCTGAGGTTTTTCGCCTTGCCGACGTAGAGCACTTCACCGCCAGCGCCCTTGTAGAGGTAGACGCCCGGGGCGGTGGGTAGCTGCGCAGCTTTTTCCTTCGGAGTCATCCGGGCGGTTCCATTTCCATTGTGTCACGGGCCCGCCGCCGCCCCCGATATACTGAAATTGTGAAGCGACATTGGATCGCGGCTCTGCTGCTGGTCCTGGTCCCCTGCATTCTCATCGCGCAGGATCCCCAGTACCGGGAGCTTCCCGAGGAAGACGAGGATCTCGTCCAGCACACGGACTACGCCTTCAATCCCATTCAGGCGGAGAAGGAAGTCAAGGTCGGCGACTTCTACTGGAAGAAGAAGAGCTATCGCGCCGCTGCCGGCCGCTACGAGGAAGCCACCAAGTGGAACCCGCGCCTCGCCGAAGCCTGGTGGAAGCTGGGGCTCGCCAAAGACCGGCAAGCGGAAGAGGAGAAGACGCCCACCGACGCCGCCACGGCGCGACATGACGCCGCGGACGCGTTCCGGAAGTACCTGGATCTCTCGCCAAAGGGGAAAGAAGCCAAAGAGGCGCGCGAGAGGATCGAGAAGATCGAGTCGGCGGCCCTGGAAGTCCCGCCCGCGAAGGAACCGCCGCCCGTGGCCGCCACTCCGACACCCAGCGAGCCGTGACCGGAGGGAGCGGTGTCTGCTGATCGGTCTAGGCGGCGCGCTCGGAGGACTTGCCCTGGCGCATGACAGTGGTGATCCTGGAGACTCCGGAACCCCAATCGGAGAATAGGTCTACGTACTGGATTTCCTTGGAGATACGGACCGGAACCGGGCAGTCGTCGAGCCGCACCGGGATGAAGAAGATCTCACCCATCGGCAACCGCCGCGCGCAGTCGAGAGCGTAGCGGAGCTCGGAGTGGAAATGCCCGCGCTTGCTGACTCCGTGCTTCGAAAAGCAGGCAATGAAGAAGTCCGAGACCTCGATGGCGCGCTCGATGGAACGGGGCCAGTTCTGCCCGGGCAGGAGCTTCTTCTTGTCGAGCCAAGGGTCGAAGCCCATCGCCTCCAGGTCGTAGTAGAGGCGCTCGACGCGGCGGTAGTCCTCGTCGACATAGGCGAGGAAGACTTTGGGCCTCGTCTCGGCGATGAACCGCACTTGACCGTTGGGTTCCCGTAGGAAGACTCCAAGCCCCTCAATTTCCACGGGCATCCCCTTTTCCAGGCATTTCCTCAGGATCACCGAGACATTCTCGACGACCGGGTCAGTCGGCGCATCCATATCAGCCCTTTCTCCTGGGGATTGCGGTCTTTCCCTTCGCCGGGCTCTTCGGGCTGCCTTGTCCCACAGATGGCACCTCCGGCGGGCGAAGGAGGCCGACACCGGGCAGGGATGCGGGTTCGCCCTTGCGGAAACGTCGAAGGATACTGTGGACGAGGCTATCCAACTGGTCCGCTGCCTGGGCCTGGGTGATGTTTTGCTTGCGGGCCAGATGTGAAGCGAGCTCGTTCTTCTTCATGACGCTTCCATGGTAGGCCGGGCGTCCGCGGCGAGAAGATGTTCAGCAGCCGTGCGAAAGGGCACCTCTTGCGGACTATTCCATTATTTTATAGAGGTTTAGGCGGCATGATGAAGGGTGCAAAAAAACTGGGAATCGATGGTGACTGGGTTTTTTCAATGTCCTCGTAGGAAAGGGGAGTAGTATCTCACATGGGCATGCTTCTGGGATTATTCCGGAGAAATTGATACGCTTTTGAAACTCTGGCTGTATACAGAGCGTCTTCACAAGTAGAAAGCTGAGGTCCGCAGGCGCTGGCGGTTAAAGCCTCACGTTCTTTGCACTCATGCTCACGATGCTTACGCCACAGCAATAGTGGTGCTGAGTTGACGCCCCACACACTCTCTCGGGCTGTTCGATCGGCCCTGAAGGCTGTGGCTGCACCAGACTATTAAGCAAGGCAATAAGCCGAAGGCCGCACCAGCTTTCGAAATCTCGTGACCTGCCTAAACGCCGCAGGCACGATGCCGGGAGGTCCCTTTCTCTCCTCCGAGGGACGCTCCCGGCCCCCTATTCCCCCCCAAACCCCACCCGATGAGCTGACCGCTCCCTTAACGGTCGCTGTTCAGTGCGGAGAGTGTTGGTCCACCAGCAAGGAACCGCGACGGTGAGCGAGCAGCCGGGTGAGACCACGTCAAGCGCCCCTGCTAACGATTTCCCCGCGACGGTCCACTAACTACTCGAAAACAATCGGCCTTTCTGTCTCCACGATGATCGTCGGGTCGATCGGGTACTGCCCCATCGAGGCGCCATAGATACTCAGACCGGAGGCATGCTCTCCTGGCGGTACTTCCAGCACCACGCGGATCTCGGGGTTCTCCCGCAGGTGCTCGCCGAAGCCGGGCAGGTCTGTCAGCGGGACATCCGCGCGCACCAGATAGCCGTAGCTGCCGTGCTGCACCTGGGCCTCGTGGGAGAGGACGCCGCGAGCGTCGGCGGGATCGTCGGCCAGCGAGACGGGCTCCAAGGCGTGCCCGTTCAGGTAGATCTCGAGCGAGCCCGGAAGCTTCTTGCCGTCGGTCTGCGGGTAGTCGAGCGGATTGATGATGCGCGGCCAGTCGAGCCGCTCGTCGCGCGCCTTGGTGCCCAGTTCCAGGAGCAGCCCGACCCGCGACGGGGAGGCGGCCAGCACCTCCGGCGGAACGCGGAACCGGTACTCCACCGCGCCCGAGCCCAAAAACATGTACTTGCCCGGCGGCTGCAAGCGCGTGGGTGGGGCTCCGGCGCCTTTCCAGCGGGCCAGGTGGAGCACGTGCGGGGGAAGCCGAAGCGCGACGGTGCGCGGGGTGATTGTTTCGACCTCCGTATCCGCCGCCGCCTCGGGACGGGGCACCACGATGTTCACGAAGTTCGCCGCCAGACGCTTGCCGCCGTCGTCGGTCAGCTCCATCGCCATGGCGCCGACGAACGGACGGTCCGGCACAGTCACCACGAGCGGGGGCTGCGCGGTGACGCGATAGCGCTCCCAGGTGACCGGCTTGCGGTCGAGTTCGACCCGGACCGGGCGGCCCAGATCATCCACACCGGTCAGCCGGCGGTTAAGCCAGATCTCGCCTTGGGTATCGGACCAATGGCTAACGAAGGCGGGGATGGAGAGCGTCTCGCCGGGCTTGGCGACGATGACAGGCGGGCCGTCGAAGCCGACGAAATCCTCGTGCTGGAGATCGGCGACGGTCATATTGTCGACCCAGGCGTCGTAGCCGAATTCCTTGGGCGAGCGGTCATAGTTGACGAAGCCGTTGTGCTCCAACTCGATGTCGGTCAGCTCGGTGTAGACGTAGCCCTGGATCTTGTCGTGGCGGCGCAGCTCGGTGGTCAGGTCGCGGAAGCCCCAGGAGATGTCGCGATCGCCGCCACCGGCGCTGACGGCGCCGTATTCGGAGTTGATCAAGGGAGCCGTGCCCTGCCGATTGCCGGGCGCGTAGTTGAACGTCGAGCCGGGATAGGTCTGTGCGACCACCTCGTCGATGTGCTCGCGGGCGCGCTCGGCGTCGTCGATGTAGAAGTGCCAGGAGTTGAGGTCGGTGACGACGTGGTCCGCCGGTTGGGCGAGTTGTCCTCGACCAGGCGCGACGGGTCGGACGTCTTGACCTCCTCCCACATCGACTTCACCCACTCCTGGATGTCGGGCCGCTGCTTGTAGTCATCGCCGCCGAGGCCCCAGCTCTCGTTGAACAGGCACCAGGCGATGATCGCTGGATGGTTGCGGTCGCGGGCGATCACCTCGCGCATGGTGCGCTCCCACGCGGTCCGGGACCTGTCGCTGTACTCCCAGGTGTTGGGCATGTCCTGCATGAGCAGGACGCCCAGGTGGTCGGCCCAGTAGAGGCGGCGCGGCTCGTCGGCTTTGATGTGGATGCGGAGGAAGTTCAGGCCCATCGACTTCGCCCGCTCCATGTCGCCCCGAAGGAACTCGTCCGAGGGGGCCGTGTAGATGCCCTCCGGATTGAAGGACTGGTCGAGCGCGCCGCGCAGGTAGACCGGCTCGCCGTTGAGCAGCACGGACTCGTAGGAAAGATCGCCGTACCGGCCGTGTCCGATGGTGCGGAGGCCGAAGTAGGTGTTGACAGTGTCGGTGGCGCCGCCGTCTCCGGTGACGGTGACGGTCAGGTCATAGAGGTGCGGGTCGTCCGGCGTCCAGAGGTGCGGCGAGGTCACCGGTAGCTCTCCGGTCCAGATGGGTGAGCCGTCGGCGAGGGCGATTTGGCCGTCGGCGGATCCGACCGTCGTGTCGGTCGACGCGATGTGGACAGTTGCATTGTCGCCGGCGCCAGCCACCTGGGCCTCGACGGCCAGCGACCAGTTCTCGCCATCATGCTTCGGCGTCATCCGCAGGCTCGTCAGGTAGGTTTCCGGACGAGCCTCCAGCCAGACCGTCTGCCAGATGCCGCTGGTGAACGTGTACCACTGGACCACCTGCTTGCCGGTGGGAAGTTCGCGTTCGGTCGCGTCGAAGGCGCGGACCACGACGGTGGCGGTATCGCCGGGGCCGGCCTGTTCCGTAATGTCGAAGGCGAACGGCGTGTAGCCGCCCTCATGCTGACCGACCGGGACGCCGTTCACCCAGACCCGCGCCTCCCAATCCACGGCCTCAAAGTGCAGCCACACGTGGCCTTGCCAGTCCGAGGGCACTTTGATCTTGCGCCGGTACCAGCCGATCTGTTCGCCGGAGGTGTCCTCGATGCCGGAGAGCTTGCTCTGCCAGCAGAACGGGACCGTGATGTCGCGCTCCCACGGGAGGTCGGACCGCTGCCAGGACTCGTCGAGGCCGCGATTGATGGGGTCGAAACGAAAGTCCCAGCGCCCGTTCAGGTTGAGCCACTGGGCGCGCTCAAAGTCCGGCCGGGGATGTTCGCCGCGCGGCTGGGGCCCCGTGTCACGGGAGCAGGCGGCGAGCAGGAGGGCGACGAAAACGACAGATAACTGACGCATGACTTTCCATCTTCTATCACGGTTCGGCGCGGATGGGGTGGAGTGTACTCGATGCGCCGGGATCTGCGTCAAACATTACCAGAACCTATGCATTTGCTCGGCAGGCGTGTTTTTCTGGCTGCAGTGGCCGTGCCCGTGTTCGCGCGGACCGCGTTCTGGGAGCGCAAACCGTTCCCGGACTGGAGCCCCGAGGAGGTGAACCAGATGCTCACCGACTCCCCCTGGACCCGTCCCCTGAGCGTGCGCTTCGAGTTAGGCCACCCCGACGACGACCCGGGATTCGACTACAGCGATGTCCGCCTGCCTCCGCTCGGAGGGTCGGGCGGTGGCCTTGGATGGCCGGGAGGCGGACAGCGCGGCGACTCCTCGGGGCGCTTTCCCGGCTCCGGCGCCGGTGACGGCCGCGGCCGGACCGTCTCCACGGAGATCTACCTCACCGTACGCTGGTCGAGTGCCCTGCCGATTCGCCAGGCGCTGCTGCTCGATCGCCACGGTGATGCCGCGTCGATCCCGGCGCCGGAGATGGAAGCCCTGGCGCAACTGCAGAGCGACTATGTGGTCGAGGTCTTCGGTATTCCGGCCACTGTCGTCGCCGGCCGCGGCGAGCGGTTCCAGCAGGCGCTCGAGCAATCGGCGCGTCTTCTCTCGGATGGGGCGCCGCTGCGCGCCCGCTCGGCGCGTGTGCCTGCGTATGGCTACTACCTCTCGGTGACGTTCCGGTTTCCGCGACTACGGGAGGTCAAGACAGACGGCCGCCAGATCGAGTTCTACGCCGCTGCCGGACGGCTGGCGATCGAGAAGAAGTTCAAACGCAAGGATATGGTCTATCAGGGCCGGCTGGAGCTGTAGGGCGGACGTCCGCCTTCCAGCGAGGGCGCGGGCCACCCATATCGAGGAAAGTCGCACCAGACTCGAGAGAGCGCAACACCGAACGCCGCTCCCTCTGGTCACGGCTCGCATCGGGCCGAATACTCTCCTGCGAGCCGTGACCAGAGGGAGCGGACTCTGCCGCCCAAACTGCAACGGTCAGGGGAACTTTCAAAGGGGCGTGAAACGACCGGCATCGCAACCACGGCCCGGACGTCGGACAATAAAAGGTAAGGAACATGAGGATCACGCGGATTCTTCTTTGTGCGTGTCTCGGGACGGCTTTGTTTGCGGGCGCCGACTTTTGGGAACAGAAGCCGTTCGCGGAATGGAGCCAGGAGGAGGTCGTGCATCTGCTGGTCGATTCCCCATGGGGCAAGACGGACTCCGAGATGATGGACTTCCGCGAAGCCGAGGAAGCCGGACCAGTGACCTGGAAGGACCTCGGCATCGAAGGCAGGGGCGGGAACACGCCCGCCATCAAGGACGGCAGCCCGGTGGGCGGAATCGGCGCGCCAAAGTCCAAGAACAAGATCGTGGCCGACATCAATGTCCGGTGGTCGAGCGCGTTGCCCGTTCGGCAGGCGGCGGCGCTCACGAAGTTCGGCAAAGACGACCTGAAGCTGCCGGAGGCCCGCCGGCTGCTCGAACAGCAGAGTGAATTCTACGTGTTGGAGATCTCAGGAGTTCCGCCGGCGATTGCCGCCCGTGGCACCGAGTCGCTCGAGGCCAACCTCTATCGGAACGCCTTCCTGCGGACGGCTTCCGGCCGTACGTTCACGCCGGACAGTGTCTATGTGACCGCCCGCGGCGCTTCGCTCGACATCTCTATCCGGTATGCGAAAACGAACCCAATTACGCTGGCCGATAAACAGCTCGTGTTCAAGGCCGAATACGGCCTGTTGAAGATCGAGCGCCGGTTCAAGCTCAAGGACATGGTCTACCAGGGCCGGCTGGAGCTCGTAGATAGCTTCCCGATTCCGTGTTGCCGCTCCGCGACGTGGAGCAAGCCGTCGGCCTGCAACGCCGGCAGTCGTGCCGGCGGCTCCTCCCCAATCCATGGAACTCCCGAAACCGCCGAACGGCCACCCCCCGTCGTGCTCGGTACAATGACAACACGTCCCCCTTTCCACTGGGTCACATGAGCAAGGCTCTTTTGAACGCTGTCGGCACGATCCCCCTGCAATTGGTGTCCGCCCTGGCGGAATGTCTGCCGCTACGCCGCACGCTACCCCTGCCGGAAAGCTTGATCGCGGCGACGTCGCCGGAAGGACAGCGACTCCTCCAGCACGCGGAATCCACCGCCAGCCACGCCGTATTGGCGCGGACGTTCGAGGCGGAGAGCCGCCGGAACTTCTGTGGCGTGGCCAGCAGCGTCGTCGTACTCAACGCGCTCGGCCGGAGGGTGACCCAGGACGGATTCTTCACCGCGGCCGCCAACCGAGTGCGCTCGCGCGAGCAGGTGATGACAGACGGCATCGCCCTGGCCGAGCTGGGACGGCTGCTCGCAGCGCATGGGGCAGACGTCAGAGTGTGGCCGGGTGAGGCTCTCGAGGTGAAGCGGCTGCGGCGGCTCATCGCCGGCAATCTCGGACGGCCGGGCGATTTTCTGCTGGTCAACTATCACCGCCAGGCGCTCGGGCAAGCCGGAACGGGGCACATCTCTCCGCTGGCGGCCTACAATCGGCACGCGGACCGGGTGCTGGTCCTGGACACCGCCGCCCGGAAGTATCCCGCCACCTGGGTGCGGGTGCCGGACCTCCGGCGGGGGATCCGGACCGTGGATGCAACGTCCGGCAGAATGCGAGGCATCATTGAAGTCCGCGCGAGCAACGAATAGCGTCGGCACACCGGGTCGCGCTGGGGTGCCACGCCCCGGACCCGTCCACTCGATTGCCATCGTCGGTGCGGGGCTCCGCGGGTTGGCCTCGGCCGCCTACCTCAAGTCCGTCGGGAATCGGGTGCGGGTGTTCGAGCGCCGGCCCGACTACGGCGGCGTATGGAGCCGTGTCCACGAATACGCCCACATCAACACTCCTTACTGGGGCTATACATTTCACCACACCAATGTCTGGCACTCTTACCGTCCGACCAAGGCGGAGATACTGGCCAACCTGAGCCGTATGGTAGAGGCCGAGGGACTTGCTCCCTACATTTCTCTCGGCACGGCCGTCGAATCGGTGTTCAAGACCGAGACGGGCCGCTGGCGGATCAATGACGATCCCGGCGAGGAGTTCGACGGCGTGCTCGTCTGTCCGGGCTTTCTCGGCGACCGCCGCCGTCCCGGACCGGATCTGGTCGGGCCCTTCGAAGGTGAGGTCCTGCTGCCCCACACGTTCCCGGCCGAGCGGCTGGCTGGGAAACGCGTCACCGTGGTGGGCAGCGGGGCGTCCGCGCTCGACATGTTCGAACTGGCCCATGGGCGCGGCTGCCGGACGGCGACGCTCGTCGTCCACCCGGGCACTCCTGTTCGCGAGATTCCCGAGCGCCAGGACATCGTCTGTCTGATCAAGGGCAACCCGCTGCTCTACCGGCTCACCAAGAAGAAAAACGATCGGCCGGCGGCCTGGTGTATCAACCTCGGCGCCATTCTCGCCACGCCTGGCAGGAGGAAGCTCGAGGGACACGTTACCGGAACCGGTCCGCAGGCGGTGGTGCTGGACAACGGCGAATCGGTGGAGACCGACGTCCTCGTCTGGTGTGCCGGTTGGGAATCCCCGATCCCGGCCTGGGCCCGCCTGTATCGAGGTGATCCGACGCTGGTCCTGGCGGCCTGCCCGAGCTGTCTGGACACAGCCGGGTTCGGCTATGGCGCGGCCACCGCGCATGCCAAGGGCCTCCATGTCGCCCTGGCCAACTCCCTGCGCGAGCAGTTCCGATCGGGCAGCGCCGAGTGTGACTGTGACCAGCAGAGTCCGGCCGCATCGCGCAGCATCGTGCTGAGCCTGATGCTCTACTACCTCCGCCAACCCGGCGGCTGGCGGATGTTACAGGAGTCTTTGACCTACGGAATGCGGAGTAACATGGCGCGCTGGCGGTATGTCAACGAGCCGCTCTGGTCAAAGTTGGCCGCCTTCATGAACGCTCCGCTGGGCTTCTAGTGGTCTGCGTCTCTCATTTCGACCAGTATGCTGCGCTCCCTCACCGTCGCGGTTCCTTGCTAACTGACCCTCAGCACTGAACCGCGCGCGCCAGCAAGCGGCTCACATACAACGCAGAATCTCCGACGCCCTACACTAGCCGAGTACGCCGCTGATCCCGCTCCAACGATGACTGCCCCTTCGATCGGGTTACCCATGGTGATGAAAGTCACTCCAACTCGAGAGAGCGTAACACCGAGATCAAGGCGCCCTTCACTACTCCCCTTGGTCGCGGCCCGGTCGAGCTGATTAAGTCGACGGCTCGTAGCTCTGGTCCCGCTCGGACTCCCGGGCAATCTCCGACATGATGATCTGCTCGATGGACTCTCCACGCTCGGAGCGGCGCAACCATCGCTGAGCCGGGTTGCCGCGCCGTAACTGCTCCGCGATCGGCCGCAGCGGCTCCTGGTTCGGCATCTCGGCGAGCAGGCGCCCAATCCACGCGGACATCGGCGCCGACCTGCCGCTGCGCCAATCCATCGCGATGCCATCCAGGCTCCGGTGGGACGCTTCCCGCTCGTTGGCATCCACAACAGAGAGCAGGGATCGAGGGTCCACGCCGCTCGTGCGCAGCGGATCGAGAGCCGGGTCGTCGAGGATGACGCGGACACGCATCTCGATCCATGCGAGCAGGGCTCCGAGCACCCGTGGGTCGTCGATGCGATCACAGATCCGCACCTCCACGCGCGACAGGCGGCGGGGCGGACGAGGACCGTTCGGCCGCACGGACAACCACAGGTGGCGCGGGTTGAACATCGCGCCGGAAGCAAGCTGCCGGTCCATCCAGACCGCGTAGGCGGCCGGGTCTGCAAACAGGGGGACAACGTCCGGAGTTCGCGGAAAGATGTTCCAGCGGGTGGAGTGAAAGCCCGTTGTCCGGCCCCGGTAGAAGGGCGACGCCGCGGTCAGCGCGAGGTAGGCGGCCGCCTCGCACCGCAGCACCCGGTAGACGCGCAGCAGTTCCGCGCCGTCTTCGAGGCCGATGTTGATCTGCGTGCTCGCCGTCACCACCCGGGTCCCGTACTCCCGGCGGATGAACCGGAAGTAAGGATCGGACTCGTCCGACATCCAGAAGTCGTCGCCGGTATCGAGAGGAATGGTAGCGCCGGGGATCAACGTGAAGTCGCCAAAGGTCCTCAGAAACCCGCGCAACTCGCGACGCTTGGCCATGACCTCGTCGACCACCGCGCCGACGCAGCGCCCCGGCCGGGTGACGAACTCCACGTTTCGCGAGTCGGGCTCCATCGAGAAGCCCTCGAGCTCGGCGGTGACCCGATGGGCGAACCCCACCACCCGTCCCGCCGGACTGCCGGTGTAGACTTCTTCCTCGACGCCCTTCAGCAGCGCCCGGTCGCCCGACTCGAATTCCGTTTGCACCGGTCGCATCGGTCGTCAGCCCGGGAACAGCACCCGGCGGCGTTTCTCGACGGCGTCGAGAATCTCGACTTCGATCCGTACCCCGTCGAGGGCCCGGATCTCGAGCAGGCCGGTCGGGCTGGTCACGTTGACCTCGGTGAGATAGTCGCCGATCACGTCGATGCCGGCGAAGACGACTCCGCGTTCGCGTAGCGCGGGTCCGATGGTGGCACAGATCTCGCGCTCCCGGGCTGTCAGCGTAGTCTTCACGGCGGCCGCGCCATGGTGCAGATTCGCCCGGAACTCGCCTCGCGACGGCACCCGCAGCACGGCGCCCATGGGCTCCCCGTCGACGAGGATGATCCGCTTGTCGCCTTGCCTGACCGCCGCGAGGTACTGCTGGGCGAGCACCGGACGTTCACCGTCGCGCGTCGAGATCTCGATCAGCGCCCGCGCGTTCTCGTCGTCGGCCTGGATCCGGAACACCCCCCGGCCCGCCGCGCCGTCGAGCGGCTTGATGACGATGTCGCCGCCCTGGCTCCGGCGGAACGCGAGCAGCTCTTCCATGGATCCGGACACCAGGCTCGCCGGACACAGCTCGGCAAATCGCAATGCGAACAGTTTTTCGTTGACGTCGCGCAGCGCCCGCGGCTCGTTGACCACCAGCGTCGATTTGGAAGCGTGCGACAACAGCAGCGTGGCGTGCCGGTAGGCGGTATCGAACGGCGGGTCCTTCCGCATCCAGACAACGTCAAAGTCCGTCGCCGAAACCTTCCGCGGCGGACCGGCGCGGTACCAATCGTCTCCCAGGCCGAGGTCGAGCGTGACGGCGGTAGCCACCAGGCGCCCGCCGGCGATCGCCAAATTTGCGGCGGTGCAGGCGTCGACTCCGCCGCCCCGGCCGGCGGCCTCCCGCATCAGCGCAATCGAGCTGTCCGTCGCGGGGTTGAGGCTCTCCAGCGGATCGACTACGAAGAGATGTTTCATCCAGGGGGTTAGTCCCAGTGTAGGCTGTTAAGGCGTGTCGATCGGTCGCCGGCCAAGCCTCACTCGCGCCGGCGGGCGACGCCGATCGCCGTGACGAGCAGTCGCATCTGCCGGCTCATGTAGGTCGCCAGCACCGTCAGGCTCAGGATGAGCATCGTGAAGAGGCACAGCATCGACCAGAAGATCAGCACGTGGGTGCGATCGGAGAAATCAGCCAATTGGATGAAACCCCATATCAGCAGTAGTTCCACAGCGAAAGCGCCTATTAGTAGTACCCAGAAGTTGCGCGCCGCGCCGTCGATGCGATTGAGCGCCTTCAGGCGCGCCTGGTCCAGTTTGTCGTTGTCCGTCATGCCCGGTCTCCTTTCAATTGGCGTCTGAGCCCTGCCAGTCCGTAGGCGAGACGAGACTTCGCCGTACCGGTGGAGATGCCGAGGACGACGGCCACCTCCTCGATGGTCATTTCCCTCAGATAGTGCAGCGCGATCACCGGCCGGCAGGCGGGTGTCAACTGCGCGATCAAGGCCGGCAGACGATCGGCCAACTCGGCCACCATCGCCCGGTCCTCCGGGGTCGCCTCGGCTGCCTCCGGCTCCAGTCCCTCAATGGCGACGGCCGACTGGCGTTCCTTCTTCATGCGCTTCCAGCACTCCCGCGTGGCGATGCGGTAGGCCCAGGGACGAAACAGCTCCGGGTCCCGCAACCAGGGTAGCTTGCGGTAGATGCGCACGAAGACGTCCTGCAGGATGTCTTCGGCGATGCCGGATCGTCCCACCAGGCTCTCGATATAGCCGTGAAGCGGCCCCTGGATCCGCTGGAGCAGATCGTCGAACGCGTGCCGGTCGCCGGCGGCTGCCCGGAGGGTCAGCAGGACTTCTTGTTCCGCATCATCCATTCCTCGTCTCACTATCCAGGAGCCCGCCGTCCGGCGGAGTGTTCGGAACGTATCACCGATTCGACGCCACCGGCCGCGTCGCCCCGCCCCTACAATAGTCCTGTGGGTTTCCAGCTTGCGGTCGATTACAGCCCCCGGGGGGATCAGCAACAAGCCATCGATCAATTGGTGCGAGGTGTGCTCGACGGCGAGGAGCACCAGGTGTTGCTCGGCGTCACCGGCTCCGGTAAGACCTTCACGATGGCCAAGGTGATTGAGAAGGTCCAGCGGCCGTCGCTCGTGCTGGCGCATAACAAGACGCTCGCCGCGCAGCTCTATCACGAGTTCAGGTCTTTCTTTCCATCGAACGCGGTGGACTACTTTGTCAGCTACTACGATTACTATCAGCCGGAAGCCTACATACCCTCGAGCGACGTATATATCGAAAAAGAAGCGACTATCAACGACGAGCTGGATAAGCTGCGGCTGGCCGCTACCCGGTCGCTGTTCGAGCGCCGCGACTGCGTGATCGTCGCGAGCGTCAGTTGCATCTACGGTCTCGGATCGCCGGACGCCTACTACGGCATGCTGCTGATGCTCGAGAAGGGCCAGCAGGTGACTCGCGATCGGATCCTGCAACGGCTCGTTGAGATCCTCTACGAGCGCAGCGAGGGTGAGCTGCGACGCGGGACGTTTCGCGTGCGCGGCGACGTCATCGAGCTGCTGCCGACGTACGACGACAACGCCTACCGCATCGAACTGTGGGGCGATGAGATCGATGGGCTCAGCCAGATCGACCCGCTCACCGGACAGGTGAAGCAGACCTACCTGCGGTTGCCCATCTATCCCAAGACCCACTACGTGATGAGCGAGGAGACGCGCGAGCAGGCGATGGGGAGCATCCGCAACGAGCTCCAGTACTGGGAACGGCAGCTCCAGAGCCAGGGCAAGCTGGTGGAGGCGCAGCGGCTGCACCAGCGCACTATGTTCGACCTGGAGATGATCAAGTCGATCGGCTACTGCCACGGCATCGAGAACTACTCGCGGCACTTCTCGGGCCGCCTGCCGGGCGAGGCGCCGCCGACCTTGCTCGACTACCTGCCGCACGACTCGATGATCTTCATCGACGAGAGCCACCAGACCGTCCCGCAGCTCAACGGGATGTACCACGGCGACCGGTCCCGCAAGGAGAACCTCGTCGCCCACGGCTTCCGGCTGCCCAGCGCGCTGGACAACCGGCCGCTCACCTTCGAGGAGTTCGAGAACCGTGTCAACCAGGTGATCTACGTTTCGGCGACCCCGGGGCCGTACGAGCTGACCAAGAGCGCCGGCGTCGTGATCGAGCAGGTGATCCGGCCGACCGGCCTGCTCGACCCCGCAGTGGAGGTGCGGCCGATCAAGGGGCAGGTGGACGACCTGCTGAACGAGATCCGCCTGCGGGCCGAGCGGAACCAGCGTGTGCTGGTGACGACACTCACCAAGCGCATGTCCGAAGACCTGGCGGAGTATTACGCCGAAGCCGGAGTCAAATGCCGCTACCTGCACTCCGAGGTCAGCACCCTCGACCGAATCAAGATTCTCCGCGATCTGCGCCGTGGCGAGTTCGACGTGCTGATCGGGGTGAACCTGCTCCGTGAGGGGCTGGACCTGCCCGAGGTTTCCCTGGTCGCGATTCTGGACGCCGACAAGGAAGGCTTCCTGCGTTCGACGGGCGCGCTGATCCAGACGATGGGCCGCGCCGCGCGCCATCTCGAGGGGAAAGCCGTGTTGTACGCGGATGTCATGACCGCCAGCATGCGCAACGCGATCGACGAGACCACTCGCCGGCGTAGTATCCAGGCAGCCTACAACGAAGAGAACAACATCACGCCGCAGAGCATTATCAAGCCCATCGACATGAGCCTGGTCGCGGTGGCCGAGGCGGACTATGTCACGGTACCGCTCGAAGAGGAAGGCGAGGATGAGATCGAGGATCTTACTCCGGAGCAATTCCGGAAGTACGTGGCGGAGCTCGAGGAAAAGATGCGAAACGCGGCCCAGAAGTTCGAATTCGAGCAGGCGGCACAGCTTCGTGACCGCATCAAGCAGTTGAAGCAAAGGGAGATTTACGATGACGTCACGCCGAGCAGCGCTGGTGGTTAGTACGCCGATCAATCGCTGCGATCTGGCGCTCCTACCCCGGCTGGCCGAACTGGTGGGTCCCGTCAAAGCGCGGACCTTCCGGCAGGCAAGCCGACTTTCCAACCGGCTTCGGGCCGGCTTTCCGGTACATACCAACGAGGAGCTGGATCCATCACGAGTAATTCTGATTTGCGCCAGCCGCGAGACAGTGGGCGACGTCGTCAACGGGCTGTCGAGCGCGCCGCTGAATTGGCAACGGCGAGTGGTCCTGGTGTGTGGCCGGGGCTGTGACCGTTCGGTTCTCGGGAGACTCGCCGAGCGGGGCGCGGCCACCGGGTCCCTGGCTCCGGTGGAACGCGCCGGCGGACTTCGCTACTTCCTGGGGGGGGATACCACGGCGCTGCGGGCCGGCCGCCGCTTCATCGAACACGCCGGCGGGACGGTCACCGAGATCGCGCCGGATACGCAGTTGCTGGGCGCGGCTGCTGCCAGTCTCAGCTCCTGGGTGCTGCTGCCGGCCATCGACGGGTCGATGCAATGTCTGCGGCAGGCCGGATTGACGCCGGGCCGGGCCAAGCCAATCATCGAGCAGGCGGTTGCACGCACGCTGCGAGCCTACCTGAAGGGAGGGCGGCGCTCCTGGAAGGCGCCGCAGAGCGCGGGCGGACGGGCGGAGTTCCTGGACCAGGTCGAGCGGGTCCGGGAAGCGGACCCGAAGCTGGCGGACGCGGTGGTCGGCGCGGCGCGTCTCTCGTTACGGTGGGTGGGTGAGTCCGCCGACTGGCTGCCGGAGTCACGACGGACGACCAGCCGGGTAGCGGCCGCCCCGTCCTGACCCGTCGCCAGGGCGGCCCGAGCGATACGCTCGCGTCCGGACGATACACCGGTGTGGGTATCTTTTATGTTAAACGTGGTGAGTTGCAGGGAGCCCGCCGTGTGACCGAGCCGGCGTAGCTCCATGGACGAGGAGCAGCAGTGATCCAATTCGAGCTAGTAACCGCCGATCGCCGGCTTTTCGAGAATGCGATAACGTTTGGCCAGCGACAAATCCGCACGTTAATGGAGATCCAGCCGGGCTACTATCCGCTCTATACCAGTGGCGGAAAGTGGAAGCACGAAGGACAGGCCTGGACACATTGGTGCGACGGGTTTCTGCCCGGGATGATGTGGATCTTCAATCGGTATCTGCCGGACGACCATCCCGACAAGCAGTTCTGGAAGGAAAGTGCGATCCGGTATACCGAGCCGCTCGAACCCCGAAAGATGGACCGTGACGTTCACGATCTGGGTTTCATCTTTCTGTCCAGCTACTATCGTTGGTTCCGTCGGACCAGAGATCCGAGGCACAACGAGATCCTGGTCCAGGCGGGCAAGACACTGGCGCTGCGGTACCAGGAGAAGGGCCGCTACCTGAGCTCGTTCATCGCGGAGAACTCGCTGTTCATCGACATCATGATGAACGTCGGCCTCGTCTTCTACGCCGCCCACCAGACCGGTGACAAGCGCCTCCGCGAGATCGCGATGCAGCACTGCTACACCACGCGGCGGGTGCTGGTGAGGGGGGACGGCTCCACCGCCCACGAGGGCATTTTCGATCTCGAGACCGGCGCCTTCCTCAAGCAGACGACCCACCAGGGCTACCGCGGCGACTCCTGCTGGGCGCGCGGCCTGGCCTGGGCGCTGTACGGCTTCAACTCCGCCTACGAGTGGAGCCGCGATCCCCGGTTCCTCGATACCGCCGAGGCCTGCGCCGATTTCTACATCACCCACACGCCCATTGATGGCGTTCCGCTATGGGATTTCAAGGCGCCGCCGGACCACCGCCAGCTTGACACCTCCGCCGCCGCCATTGCCGCCTCGGGCTTTCTGCGCATCTGCCGCCACCTGGCCGATCCGGTGAAGGGCCACTTCTACTGGTCCACCGGCATTCGCATCCTGCAGTCGCTGTGTGAGAAGCACCTGGCCGATGAGGATCCGTCGTGGGAGGGGATTCTCAAGGGCGGCGTGTACCACATTCACAAGGACCTCGGTGTGAACGAATCGGTGATGTGGGGCGAGTATTTCTTCGTGGAAGCGATCGAGAACGCGCTACGGCGCCTGTAGGCGGGGCAGGCAGTTCCGCCGTGCCCTGTGTTTTCAGGTGCCTTCCGACTGGCCTGATCGATCGCGACCTGCAACGGAGTCCCCATGGCCCGCGGCGGGTAGCCGTGGCGGAGGCATAGGTTTTGCTCAACTCGACTGGGCCGCGACGGTCGGGGAGCGCAACGGGTTGGTCGAAGGGCGCATTCCGCTCTCTACCGGTCGCGGCGCGGTCGATGGGCGCAATTGTCTAAGGCTGCGACGACTTTCTCCGGAGGCGGTCAGAACTCAGGTCTCCCGGCGTCCTTCGGATTGGCCTTGCGGACCGTGCTAGTGGTTCCCGGCGGAGGCGGTAGCGGCCACGGCGCGGTAGTCCACCGTTTCGGAGATACTGACGCGCTGCTTCATGAAGACCTCCAGCCGGAACCGGAGATCGTTCGAGGCCTTGCGATAGATGACACTGCCGTTGCGAAGGTGGCCGGCGTCGAGGTCGATGGTCTTCTCGGCGTCGTTTTCGCGAATCACCAGGACGCCCCGCTCCGCGTTCCGGATGGGCAGCGAGTTACGGTCCCACCGGAGATGGACGCTGTCGGCCGAGGGGGTTGCCGTCAGGCCGAGCTCGTAGGGATCGCCCATGCCCTGCGGGGTGACCCTCGACTCGACACTGAGCGCCACCTGGAAGCCGAGGACGGTGCCGAGCAGCAGAAAGATGAACGAGAGCGGCACCCAGACCCACCCGCCTCGCAAGCGCAACGTGCGCACCGGAACCGAGGAGCGGCGGGCATCGTCGGTCGCCGGCGGCGGCGTCTGCCCCGCGCCCGGTGAGAAATCTCTGTCCCAGCCGGGATCGCCACGGTCGGCCCGGTTTGCGTCGCTTGTGAGATGATTCGTAGTCACGTTTGTTCTGCCTCCAGCCTTCGGAGCGGGACTTGCCCTGCCTCCACCGAGTTCCTCGCGCCGGAATGGGAATTCGCGGTACGAAGTACTGCTCCGCACCGCGCCATCCTCTCGAAAGAATAGTGCCGCCCGCGGAGCCGCCGTCGCAACCGGCTTGACCAATAGCATAATGCCGGTCGCTTCCGGAAAGTAGCGATCGAGCAGCCGCCGGTCGCCCGCGTCAACGGCCAGCCCGTCCCGGGTGTGCGCCCGGAAGAATCCGACCGCCCGGAGCTGACGGCCTTTACGCGCGCGCCACTGGTCGAGCCGCTGCTCGAAGCGTCCGAGATCCTCTCCCGACAGCACATAGGAGGGGCCGCTCGAGTAGCTGCACGGCACCGGCTCGAAATCGTCTATTTTCACCGACAAACGGTCGCCGGGCTCGACCCAGCCGAGCAGCAGGCCGCCGATCTCGACGCCGCGCCGCGCCCCGGCGCTCGTACCCCGCTCGATTTCCTGGCCGAGCCGGTCGATGACGTCGAAGTCGATCTCGATCGACACCCGCTTCTCCGGCGGCTCCCAGACGTAGGTCTGGTTGACACCGGCGCCGGCCCCGATACTGTCTCCCGTGGGGTCCATTTCGTCCCAAACGGCCGTGATGAAAGAGCGCCGCGTTTACAGGCATTGCCCTTAGAAGCCGTTCCTATTAGATATCGGTCGATGCTCCCGAATCATTTAGATAGGGGATACTGGGTTCGTGAATACGGGGACTCTCTACGTGGTGGCCACGCCGATCGGGAATCTCGAGGACATCACCCTGCGCGCGGCGCGGCTGCTCGGGGAAGTCGACCTGATCGCCTGCGAGGACACGCGCCATACCCGTAAGTTACTCGAATATCTGAACATTCACAAGCCTCTTGTGAGCTATCACGAGCATAATGAGACGGCCCGCGCCGAGGATCTGATCGACCGGCTGCGTTCCGGCGCGAATGTCGCACTGGTCTCCGACGCCGGCACGCCGCTGGTCTCCGATCCGGGGTTCCGCGTCGTCAGCCGGGCGATCGAGGAGGCACTCCCGGTTGTTCCCCTGCCCGGGCCGTCTGCCGCCCTGGCCGCCCTGACCGCTTCCGGGCTGCCATCGGACTCGTTTCTGTTCCTCGGCTTCCTTCCGTCGCGGGCGTCGGCGCGGCGCCGGACGCTCGAACAGGCGGCCGATCTCGAGACGACTCTCGTTCTCTATGAGGCGCCTCACCGGATCCTGGCCACTCTCGACGATGTCGACGCCGCGATGGCGGGCCGTCCGCTGGTGGCCGCCCGCGAGGTGACCAAGCTGCACGAGGAGTTCCTGCGCGGGACGGCGGCTACGGTGCGTGAGGAGTTGGCCTCTCGGCCGGCGGTGAAGGGCGAATTCACGATCGTGATCGGGAAGCCGGAAGCCGCGCCGGCGGCGGAGGTGGAGGCGGGAACGCTGCAGGCGGAGGTCCGGGAGCTGATCGCGGGCGGGACGGCGCGCATGGAAGCCATCAAGGCGGTGGCCCGGCGATGGAAGCTCCCCAAGCGGACGGTTTACGATCTGGTGGAGGCCGGAGAGGACGATTCCTAGAGTGGTCGTTTGATACTGGCGGGCCCCCGCGTGGTAGGCGGGCGTGGGGAGTGATGGTGTCAGCTGGTCCGGGGCTCGAGTGGACCAGCCGCTGGCTCGGCCGCCGGCGCGGCATGTCTGGCGACTTGCTTCAGGACAACGGGGAGTGTCAGGCTCCGGTGCAGGATCAGCGCGAAGACGTCGGGCCGAACGGGCGCCCAAAGCGATCCTCACGCCGATCTCGCGGCGGCGCTGGCTGATTGAGTACGACAGGACACCGTAGATGCCGAAGGCCGCCATCAGCCCGGCCAGCCCGGCCATCAACCCGAGCAGAATCACCGTGAGCCGCGGCGTGGCGGCGGCCGGAGAGGCGGATCAGTCGACCCGCCCTGGCCGGGAATGTCGTCCGGGGCTCTCCTCTGTTCTACTCGCGTGTTCTACTCGCGTCCGCGCGCGGGCCCGGCCGAGGGCTGACCGCTCTTCACTGACTCGGCGCACAACGCAGCGTCGGCGTGAGTGAAGTCAGTGGATTCCACGGTCGCCCGGTGCCGCGCCGGGCGCTGATTGCCGATCGCGCCCTCCAAGCGTAACTTCCGCGCCGTCGCCATCGAATTCCTGGTTGATAGCGGTCCGACCGCGGCTAGGGCCGGCCGGGCGACCTCGATCGGTGTTGCGGCTAGAATAGAGGCTATGCCGGCCGATGGCCCAGGGGCGAAGCGTCAGCGAACCCGCGGCCGCGAGTTGGATGAACCCGCTCTTTGCGATCTCATGGTTCGCTACCAGCAGGCCGATCAAGCCGCTGCGAACGAGCTCGTCCGCCAGCTCACGCCATTGCTGTTCGGGTTCCTCTCCAGCCCCAACCATTCCCGAGCGGACACGGAGGATCTCGTCCAGGACTGCTGGGTGCGGATCCACCGGTCCCGGCATACCTACCGGTCCACCGAGCCGGTGCTGCCGTGGATATTCGCCATCGCCCGGCACACCGGACTCGATGGCTATCGCCGCCGGCGGCGCGTCGAGTCCCGCGAGATGGTGGTGGAGCAGTTGCCGGAGCGGCCGCAGCCGGTGGAGGAACCGGGGACCGGCCTGAAGGATGAACTCGGCCGGTATGTGGACCAACTGCCGCAGAGCCAGAAAGAGGTCATCCTCATGCTGAAGGTGACGGGGATGACGCTCGAGGAGGTTGCGCGAGCCACGTCGAGCACGGTGGGCGCCGTCAAGCAGAAAGCCCACCGGGCCTACGAGAAGCTACGGCGCATGTTAGGCGACGACCATGAGTACTCGCACCGACGCTGAGATCCGCTGCCAGGACGCCGACCGGCTGATGGACGCCTACTTCAGCCGTCCCGACGCCGAGCTCCCGGAAGCCGTGTCGCAACACTTGCGGGAGTGCGACCGGTGCGCGGCGCTGTACGAGTGGATGCTTGAGGGCGGAGCCCCCACGGACGCACCGGCCGCCCTGGACGAGCAGATCGAACAGGGGATCTCGAAGTCGCTCCGGCCGGTCCGGCCGCTGCCTTCCACCCGCGTCCTGGCGGCCAGCTTCGCCGGGCTCTTTGTCCTGATGGTGGCCGCGCTGATGGTGTTTCTCGGTCCCGACCAGATGGAACGAATGAACGCCGGCCAACTGGTGGTTCTCGGCGGGCTGGTGGTCGTGGTCGTGGGCCTGCTTTCGCTCTCGCTGAGCTGGCAGATGGCGCCGGGACGGCGACAGCGGGCACCGGTCTCCTGGATTGTCGGCGCTTTTGCCGCGGGATTTCTTCTCGCGGCCGGCGTGATGTTCCCCTGGGAGAGCGCCGGCGAGATCTTCTCCTCCGGTTGGGGATGCACCATCGAGGGAACGCTGGTGGCCTTTCCGACCGGACTGCTATTGCTGTGGCTTGCCTCCAGGGGCGCGCCGCTTTCCTACCCGGCGCTGGGCGTCGGCCTGGGGGCGACATCCAGCCTGTTTGCGCTGACGGTGCTCCTGTTCGTTTGCCCCAATCATCAAGCCGGGCATCTGATGCTCTGGCACGGCGGAATCGTCCTCATCTGTGTTTGTGCCGGGTATCTGCTCGGGCGCATCGTCGAACACTTCGCGACGCGCCGGGTGCGGCGTTTCTAGTGGCCCATTGCGGGGAAATCGTTACCAGGGGCGTTTGACGTGGTCTCAATCCGTCCGCTGCTTCACGGTCGCGGTTCTTTGCCTGGTGGACGAACACTCTTCGCACTGAACCACGACCGTCAGGGAGCGGTCAGGTCGGGCCATCCACCCCCGTTACTGGTAACGAAGCTGCTGCGAGAGTCCACTAGTAGCTGGCAAGGCTCTTCACGCCGTCACCTGAAAGACCGCGACCTCGGCGAAGACATTGTGGAAGAAATCGATCGTGTGGCGGCCCGCCAGGCAGATCCGCGTCTCCACTTTCCAGCCCTGCCGGGAGACGAGGTCCTGAAAATCGTTGACGGTGAGGAAGTGGATGTTCGGCGAGTCGTACCAGTCGTGGGGGAAGAGCTTCGTCTTCGGGGCCCGGCCAGTGAACAGGTGCGCCAGCCGGACGCTGCCAATGGCCGAAGTTGGGGAACGCCACGATCGCGTGCTGGCTCACCCGCAGCATCTCGCGCAGAACCTGCAGCGGGTGGCGCGTCTCCTGCAGCGTCTGGCTGAGAATCACATAGTCGAAGGCGCCGTCGGGATAATCGGTCAGGCCCTGGTCGATGTCGCCCTGGTAGACGGAGACGCCGCGGGCAATGGCCGCTGCACCTTGCGCCGTCGATCTCGATGCCGCGGGCGTCCACGTTCTTGTTCTCGGCGAGCCAGCCGAGCAGCAGCGCCGTCGCCGCAGCCGAGGTCGAGCACGCGGCTGCCCTCGGCGCGATGAGCTGGCTGATGATCGCGTAGTCGCTGCGTCCGAGCAGCTCGCGGACAAAGGGGCCGTTGACTTCCGCGCTCGCGGTCATCGCTTTGTCGCCCAGGTGGGGCTCCCGGATCCAGCGCGGTTGAGGGCCTTGTAGGTACTGGCCAGGAAGCCGCGTACCACGTCGGTCTGCTCGCCGACATCGACCAGGAACGCGTCATGACCGTAGTTGGAGGACAGCTCGACGTAAGCCACGTCGCGGTTGCGGCTGCGTAGCGCGTTGACGACCTCGAGCGACTGGTAGCTCGGATAGAGCCAGTCCGAGGTGAAGCTGATCAGCAGGAAACGCGCCGTGGTGTGCTCCAGGGCGGCGCGCCAGCGAGCCGCTGGCCGTTCGAGATATCGAAGTAGTCCATCGCCTTGGTGATGTAGAGGTACGAGTTGGCGTCGAAGCGGTCGACAAACTGGTTGCCGCGATAGCGGAGGTAGCTCTCGACCTCGAAGTCGATCTCGAAGTCGAAGCCGAACCGCTCCTTCTCGCGCAGGCGGCGGCCGAACTTCTCGCGCATCGACTCGTCGCTCATGTAGGTGATGTGGCCCGACCATCCGGGCGACGGCGAGGCCGCGCGCCGGGGGTTTGCCGCCGTAGTAGTCGCCGTCGTTCCAGTCCGGGTCGGCCATGATCGACTGCCGGCCGACTTCGTTGAAGGCGATCTGCTGCGCGCGAGTGCCGCCACGTGCCGGCGATCGGGATCGCAGCGGCCACCATGTCGGGGTACGTCACGGCCCACTCCAGCGACTGCATCGCGCCCATCGAGCCGCCGGCCACCGCGAGCAGCTTGCTGGATGCCCAGGCGGTCCACCAACTGCTTCTGAAGCCGCACCATGTCGGAGATGGTGATGACCGGGAAGTGCATCCCGTACGGCTTGCCGGTGTTCGGGTTGACCGAGCTGGGTCCGGTGGTTCCGCCGCAGCCGCCCAGCACGTTCGAGCAGATGACGAAGTACTGGTCGGTGTCGAACGCCTTGCCGGGACCGATCATGTTGTCCCACCAGCCCGGCTTGCCGGTCTCCGGACTGATGCCGGCCACGTGGGCGTCGCCGGTAAAGGCGTGCAGGATCATGATCGCGTTTGACCTGTCCTCGTTCAGCGCGCCATAGCTCTGGTAGGCGACATCGACCGGGGCGAGTGTCTCGCCGCAGTCGAGATCGAGCGAATCGAAACGCGTGGACTTGGTCTCGATGATCACCGGCTGCTATCCAGGATAGCAGCGTGTCTGCGGCCCCGGTATGCTGGTGAACTGAATGGAGTTTATTGAGACCCGAGACAAGGTTTTATTGCGTTCACTGTTTGCCGCGGACCCCGTCGGGCACCTGTACCAGTGGGGCGATCTGGCGCCGGCGCTGTTCGACAACACCCGTTGGTTCGCCGCCGCGGCCGAGGATCAGATCCGTGCGCTGATGTTGCTGTTCACGGGGATCGAGACGCCGGCTGTTCTGATCACCGGTGACGCCGAGGCGCAACGGGGGCTGCTGGAGATCTTCGCTCCGGAGCTGCCCGCCCGCTTCTACACCAAGCTCGACGGCAAGCAGGAAGAGCTGGTTGGCGGGTTCCGCACGCTCTCCGGCCGGGTGGCTTTGCGGGTCATGGGGCTCGACCGGTTCCACGCCCAGCCGCAGCCGCCGCGAACGCTGCTGCGGCGGCTGGCGGCGAACCAGCCGCTCGAACCCGTGCGGCGGCTTTATCAGGACTATCCGGGCAACTTTTTCGATGCGGTCCACCTGCGGTCCGGTGTCTATGCCGGCGCCTGGGTGAACGGCCGGCTGGCGTCGATCGCAGGTACGCACACCTTCGCGCCGGAGGAGGGAGTGGCGGCGATCGGCAACATCGTCACCGGCGCCGAGCATCGCGGCAAGGGACTCTGCCAGGCGACCACCAGCTTCCTGGTGGCGGAACTGCGCAAGGCGGGCTGCCGGCACATTGGCCTGCACGTGGAGGAGCGCAACGGGGCCGCGATTGCGTGCTACGAGAAGCTGGGGTTCCGGCTGCATTCCCGGGTGAGCCAGTATCTGGCGGAGAGCTGAGTGGGGCGGTGAGGTGGGAACGGGGCCGGGAGCAGAATCTGCCCAGCTTTCGAGGGTGCGCTCGCCACGTCGGCGGACGTTCCCCTACCGCTGCCCTTCCAGCTCGTCGCGCAACTGGGCGGCACGGACGGTCAGCTTTTCGAATTGGCGCAGGTCCTCGTCGGCGAGGGTGAGGACATTTTCGATCTGTGAGAGGTCGAGGCTTTGGGGGTCCGTCTGTCCGGTGTGGCTCAGCCGGAGTGAGATGTTTCGATACTGGTCGGCCGCCTCCCGATAGCGCCCGACGATCCTGGTCAACAGGTCCTCCCGCCGGCGGTACAGATCCTCGAGATTCTGGACGACCTCGCGCGTCTCGGTCAGCGCCTGTTCCGCCGCCCGGCGCTGCTCGTCGAGCTTTCGGTTACGCACCTCACTGCTGACCACCCGGTCCTCGTTCCCCGAGATCTGCTCCTGCATCGCGCTGATCACCCGGTTGGCCCGTTCGAGCTGGGCGCTCAGCTCCGTCTCGTTCTGCGCGACGCGCTTGTTGTCTGCCTCGAGCCGCTGCATGGACGCCGTCAGGTCGGCGATCTTGGCTTCGAGATCATGGACGGTCAAAGTCGCGTCGGTCAACCGCTTCTGCGTCTCGCCGAGCAGGCGGATCTCCTCGACGCGCTTGGTTTGCTCGGCGCGCGTCTGGGCCTTGGCAACCGAAACATCTTCATCGCTGGACTCAGAGTCCGTCTCCGCCTCGGGCGGCTTCGTCCGTAACTCCTCGGTGAGCTCGACCACCCGGGCGGCGAGCCGCGAGCGTTCCTGTTCGAGCTGATTGAGCTGGTGGGTCTGATCGTTGAGCCGGTTCAGATGAGGGATCAGCCACAGCCCGGTGAACACACCGATACCGGTGCCGAGCAGGAGAAGCCAAGCTAGAGATGTGCGGCCAGTCGTCATGGCACGCTCCTAATCTCGTCTCGAGACGTCATTCCATCACCTTCGAATAGTTACCCGGCCGCGATAGCTGAGACTCCCGCTCGTGCTCTTAAGGGAGATCTCGACGCTGTCGCCGTCGGTGTCCGGAACCGCGAGATCGAGACTGTAGTGGTTCACGATTCGCCGGAACGTCTCGTCAATGGCCGTGGCGATCTCGGCGTTGGAGCGGCAAAAAACCGCGCTGCCGCCCGTCGTTGTCGCCAGTTGCATGAGCCCGGACTGGTAGGCCTCGTTGAACCGGTCCACCGAGTGCTGCAGGTGCACGACAAAGATCGGAACCTGGCTCGAGCTGAGCTGCTGCTCGATCTTCGAGATGCGTTCCCGGACGAGACCCTCGGGAAAGCGCCGGCTGAGGTCGCGTTGGTCGCTCTGGTTGATCACCGGATTGGTGAAATCCTCGCGGTATTCGCGGATGTCGGAATCGGTGATGTAGTAGATGGCCATGCGGACGGGCGCTTTGGCCAGAATCGAGTCGGCCAGCTCGGAGGCGGTCCCGATGGTCTCGAGCAGGCCGGGCGTTCCTCTCACGGTCATGGTGCGGATCGCCTGAATCAGAGCCTCGTGGTCGGTGGTCGGATCCTGCAAGACGCGGAGGCCGTCCTGGGCGCGCAACAGGCCAATGTGCGCGTTCGGCGGCATCTCGGCGAGCGCGGCCACCATCGCGTCGCGGGCCAGGTCGATCCGCGACAGGTCGGACACCAGGTCGAGGACGATCAGGACCATCATGTCGTCGTCGGGCCCCTGGAGCCGAAGCACCGGCGCCTGCTGGCCGTCCACGGTCGCGCTCACGTCTTCCGGCGTCAGGGAAGCGCCCGCCTCGGCCGTCCATACCGGGATGCGGACACGCATCTGCTGCGCGTGGGGCGGTTCCGCCGGCAACAGCACGGCACACAGCAGAAGTGTGAGCAATAAGCGCACAATCAGAAGGTCAACCTCAATCCTAGCTGGATCACCCGCCCGCCACGGGAACCGGTAATCTTGCCGGCATTCGTATTGGGACTCCCGGCCGTGCCGATGATCGCGTCCGGACGGTTCCAGTTCGCATGGTTCAAAAAGTTAAACGCCGTCCCCATGAACTCGAGTGACCGCTCGGAAGTGATATTGAGGCGCTTGGTCACCGAGAGATCGTGATTCTGCCGGCTCGGGTTGCGCAACACCGGATGGGCACGCGCCACGTTTCCGATGGTAAAGTCGGGCGGATTGATGAATGCCGCCGCATTGAACCACCCGTCCGGCCCCGGATTGGCGACCATCGGATCGACGTCCGGCACCGCATTCACATATAGTGGATCGAGTACGTTACCCGAGTTATTAAACTGGGCGCGAAGCTGGATCGGGTTGCCGCTCGAGTAGGTCGTGATGCCGCTGATCGCCCAGCCGCCCAGCACGTAGCCCCGCCAGTCGCTCGCGTTCAGGAACTGTTTGTTCGGCCCGAAGGGAAGCTCGTACATGTAGCTCAGCGAGACCGTGTGCGGATTGTTCCAGGGGTTGAGCGACCACTCCTTGTCCGGGTGATAGTAATCCTGGAGCCCACCCCGCGACTCGTAATCATCCATCTGCTTGGAATACTCGTAGACCATCCGCAACGACAAGCCCTGGGAGGTGCGGGTCTCGAGCCGCACGAACCCCTCACTGCGCTCATAGGAGCCCGCCGGATAGATCTGGGAGACGTCGAAGCGCCGGTATTGGGGATAGGGCCGAAGCGAGCGGTTGAAGTCCTCGTCGTTGAGGCGGTCGCGGAACCGAAGGTCGTCGAGCGGGACGGCGTTCGGATTCACGCCGTCGTTGTCGGCCAGCATGTGGCGGCCACGGGTGTAATTCAACCCCACGGTCATGACCAGGGAGCCCGGCAACTGGCGCTCGAGGGAAAACCGGGCGAAGTCGTAGGTGGGCACCAGCCCGGTCGCGTCGGCCAGATCGGCGATCGTATCGTTGGCCGCTTCGGGCCGAAGGTCCGGAATCGCGTGGGCCGGTGGCGGCAGGCCGTCGCTGAGCACCAGCGCCGGAACCTGTTGCGGATTGCCGGAAAGATACGTCGGCGTTCCGGTGAAACCCTGTGTTCCCCATTGCCCGGAACGGAGCGGTATCGGAGTGTAGTTGCGCCGGTAGCTGAGTCGCAGCACCGTCTGGTTGCCGTCGAACGGATTCCAGGCGAGGGAGACGCGCGGCTCGGCGCGAACCTGGAAGTTCTGAAAGCCGCGGCCCGCCCCATCGCGGTTGGCGAAGACGAGGGCGCCGGGAAGGCCGTTCTCCGGGTTGGCCAGCTCGAGGTCGACGGTGGACTGCCGGTCATATTTCTCTACTCTCGGGGCAGCCATCTCGATGTTGGCTCCGAACGACAACGTCAGGTTCTGCCGCAGCTCCCACTCGTCCTCGAACCCGATGCGCGCCCGCGTGCGACGGAAGTAAGAAGGCTCATTGACAATGCTGCCCTCCGCGTATTCCGCGAGGCCGAGCATGAAACTCCCGAAAGAATGGCCCGTGTTGACGATGCCCGGCAGGCTCGTCAGCCCTTCGGAGAAGTCGAACCGGCCCGAAGGATACTGCGGCCAGAATGAATTCGCCTGCTCACGATTCAGTTCCGCCGAGATGCTCAGGCTGTGTGTTCCGATCCGAGTGCTGAACCCGTCCTCAATCTGCAGTTCCGTGCGGGCGGTACGCGAGACCGGGAAGCCCCGGCCCATGGAGAGATAGGGCTCGAAGTGGTAAACGGGGAACGTCTCACCGGTGTCGGAGACGCCCACCTTGTTCTCCGAGGTGCTGGTTGTGGCCCGCACGTCGAGCGTATTGATGATGTTGGGCGAGATGGTAAACGTGTGTTGGAACTGGGCGCCGCGGCTGCGGAAGTCGCGGTCGGGCCGGCCGGGATCGGCAATGTTGGGGAAGAAGCTCGCGGGTCCGGAGAATCCATTCGAGAAGTTGAACCCGGCCGAGAACCGATGCCGGTTACCGATTGAATGGTCGAGCTTGGTGCGCATCCCGTCGGCGGAGTTCTGCTCGGGCGCATAGACGCTATAGTTATTCGTGAAGTAAGGGCCGATATTCACATTGGGCGCAGGATAGTAACTCAAGGCGCTGAGCGCGACCGGATCGAGACGCTCCTCCGGGATCCGGTTGCCCGGGAACGGATCGCGGAGATACTCGAGGTTGGTTATCGATACCGGCTGCGACGGATCGTAATTCGGGTTCGGATGCGTGGTGGCCGGATCATAGATCGGCAGCATCTTACCCGCGCTGTCCACAGTGGCGCTGAAATCGCCGGTACGCTCGGGGGTCGTCGGGATTGTATGGAGCGAGGAGCGCCCCACGGTTTCGCGCATGCCTTCATACGAGACCGAAAGGAATGTCCGGTTGCCGCCGTGGTAGAGCTTGGGGAGGATAAGCGGTCCGGAAACATTGAATCCGATTTGATTCCGGCGCAAGATCCCCTGGTCGCCGCTGGTTTGGGTCACCTCGTGGGGCACGGCGTCGAAACGGTCGTTCCGGAAGTTCCAGAACAGGCGGCCATGCCAGCGGTCGAAACCGCCTTTTTGGGCGCGGCGTCCGTGGCTCGGGCTGTCGGCCCGCAGCCCCAGATCCTGTGTCTGGATCTTGAATTCCTCGACCGCCCGGTCGATCTCCGAAGGCGTCTGCTGGGCTCCCACGACGCTGGCGGCTCCGATGAGCAGAATGGTAGCCAGCCGGGTGACGCGCCTCATATACTCAGTGTAACCTGAAGCATTGGCGGGACGATGAAACTTCAGTGGATTGCCCAGCAACTGGGCTGCAAGGTCGTCGGAGACGGCGAGATCGAGGTGGCGGGCGTGGCCGGGCTCGAACACGCCGGGCCTTCCGAGCTGACCTTCCTCTCGAATCCGCGATACGCGCCGAAGGTGAAGGACTCGCGCGCCGGGGCCATCCTGGTGAAAGAACCGCTGCCCGGCCTCGGGATGCAGTTCCTGGTCTCGGAGAATCCGTACCTCGACTTCGCCCGGGCGGTCGAGCTCTTCTACCAGGCGCCCCGGCAGGAGGCCGGCATCCACCCGACGGCGGTGATCCCGGGTTCGGCCGTGATCGGTCCGGGGGCCTCGATTGGCGCCTACTGCGTGATCGGTGAGGGCGTCGAGATCGGCCGCAACGCCGTACTCCGGCCGCATGTTGTCATCTATGAAGGCGTCAGGATCGGCGACGATTTCCTCGCCCATTCGCACGTCGTGGTGCGCGAGTACTGCCGGATCGGCGACCGCGTGATCGTCCAGAACGGCGTCGTGATCGGCGGCGACGGCTTCGGTTTCGCCAAGCGGGCTGACGGCACGCACTACAAGATCCCGCAATCGGGCGTCACCGTGATCGAGGACGACGTGGAGATCCAGGCGCTGTCGGCGATTGACCGGGCCACGATCGGCGAGACGCGCGTCAAACGTGGAGCGAAGATCGATAACCTCGTGCAGGTGGGCCATGCCTGCGTCGTGGGCGAGGATAACATCATCTGCGCCCAGGCCGGCCTCGCGGGCAGCTCGGTGCTCGAGAAGAATGTCCTGCTGGCTGGACAGGTCGGCATCGCCGGGCACCTGACGATCGAAGAAGGAGCGGTGGTAACGGCGCAGAGCGGGGTCGGCAAGGACATCGAAAAAGGAAGAATCGTCTCCGGGTCGCCGAGCTTCGACAATCGGGACTGGCGGCACGCCGTGATCGCCTTCCCCAAACTACCGGAGTTACTAAAAAGAGTGAGACAACTGGAGCGAAGACTGGACCGGTTGGACGGTCCGAAATCGGGAGATCAAGTAGATGAGTGAAGCCAGCAAGAACGGACGCACGCCACTGGCCTATGAGAATCTCGACTTTCTTGAAAGCCGGGACGGCCGCGCGCTCCGGATCCTCTCGGAGTTCCTCTATCCGCAGGCGCAGTTCCGGCGCGAGCGCATCTATGACACGGTCGTGTTTTTCGGATCGGCGCGCATCCGGGAGGAAGGTCCGCTCAGTCAGTATTACCATGACGCCCGCGAGCTGGCCCGCCTGATGGCGGAGTGGTCCGAGGGACTGGCAAACTCGAACCGGCGCTTCGTCATCTGCACCGGCGGCGGGCCCGGCATCATGGAGGCGGCCAACCGCGGCGCGAGCGACGCCGGCGTGCGCACAGTGGGCCTCAACATCGGCCTCCCGTTCGAGCAGAATCCGAACCCGTATATCACGAAAGAACTCAGCATGGAGTTTCGTTATTTCTTCATGCGTAAGTTCTGGTTCGCTTACCCGGCGAAGGCGCTGGTGGTGTTTCCGGGAGGGTTCGGCACGCTGGACGAGATGTTCGAGATGTTGACGCTGGCCCAGACACAGAAGCTCGCCAAGAAGATCGTCACCGTGGTCTACGGGCGGGACTACTGGAACGATATCATCAACTTCGATGCGTTAATCAAGCACGGCACGATCAGCGCCCAGGATCTCGAGCTCTTTGAATGGGCGGACGATCCGCAAACGGCCTTTGACATCCTGAAGGGCGGACTTACGAAGCACTATCTCGACGTGAAAGGCGCGCCGGGCGGGCCGGTGGAAGAGCTGCCGTCAATGCCTAAGTCCCGCTATTGACGTCCCCGGTTGACCGGGGCCGGCGGCGGGGGAAAGCGACGGACCCGCGGTGTCCGAAGTTGTGAAAGAATCCTTTGGGGACAACGCCGCGGCGTCCGGGTAGGTTTCGAGAAGGTCGAGCGCGCCGGACTCTGTCACGGCTTCGAATAACACAGAGCGTTCCCGAAGGAATCACTGGAGAGAAATGGACCCCTCGTCCGGATGGAACAAGATCTGGCGCCGCCTGGGCTGGGCGGACAAGACGTTCCTGGTTGTATTGGTAGCCTATTTCGTCTCCCTATTCCTCGCGGCGGGGAGCGCGGCCCGGCTCTTACTCTTACTGGCCGTCTTTGTGACCGGGACCGTCGCCGCGCTTCGCTGGCTGCGCATCGGCGTGCGCAAGGCGATCTGGCGTTTGCGGAATCGCCTGCTCGTCGCCTACATGTTCATCGCGCTGGTCCCCATTCTGCTGATGGTGATCCTGGCCGCGTGGTGCAGTTGGGCGCTCGCGGGCCAGGTGGCGGTCTACCTGGTCAACAGCGAGTTGGACCGGCGGCTGGCGGCGCTCGACGCCTCGGCGCAAGCGCTGGCGCGGGTGCCACCATCGCAAACGGAACGGGCCTGGGAGCGGGTCCACCTGCTGCTTGGTGAATCGTTCCCGCACCTCGACCTGGTGGTTGAGGACCGCGGCCAGGTGCGGTTTCCGCCCGATCCGGCGTTCCGCCCGCCGGACGAGCAGTGGGGGCAGACGTCCGGAATCGTGGTGAAGGAGGGGCTGCTCTACGCCTGGGCGCGGGCCATCAACGGCCGCACCAAGGTGACGATGCTGGCCCCGCTAACCCGCCAACTCCTGGTCTCGCTGGCGCCCGGGCTGGGCGACGTGACCATTCTCGAGTTCGCCGACAGCGCCTCCGCACCGGGCATTGAAACCCATGTGATGCGCCCGCACGATCCGATGCCCGGAGAAGGCGACGAATCCGGCTCCCCGCTGCCGCCGGCCAAAAACCGGTTCGATTTTGAGTTCAAGCAAGGCACCAGCATCCCAGTGGCGATCTGGGAATCGCCCGATACCCGGACCGGCGGGCTGCTCAGCATCCACTCGCGCGCCTCGGCCGTGCTCGACGTCCTGTTCAGCCAGCAGACCAACAGCGGGACCCTGCTCGTCGTCCTCTACGTGACGGCGGTCGTGTTCCTGATCGTCGAGCTGGTGAGCCTGTTCATCGGCGTCTCCCTCACACGCACCATCACCGGCGCCTTCAACGAGCTCTACGACGGCACCGAGCGCGTCCGGGAGGGCGACTTCTCCCACCGCATCGAGGTCCGCGGCAACGACCAGTTGGCAGTGGTCAGCGGCTCGTTCAATCGCATGGCCGAGAACCTCGAGCGGCTTCTGGCCGTGGCCAAGGAAAAGGAGCGCATGCAGGCCGAGCTCGAGATCGCCCGCGAGGTGCAGGGCCAGCTCTATCCGAAGAGTGTTCCGGCGCTCGCGAACCTCGAGCTGCGGGCCTTGTGCAACCCCGCGCGGATGGTCTCCGGCGATTACTACGACTACCAGGCGCTGCGCGGCACCTCGGCCGTGATCGCGGTAGGCGACGTCGCCGGTAAGGGAATCTCGGCGGCGCTCTTGATGGCCACGCTCCAATCGGCGCTGCGGACACAGGTCCGCAACTGCCTGGCCGAGGAGAACGGTCGCGCGACGCTGTCGACCTCGCACCTGGTCAGTCAACTCAACGAACAGATCTATGCCGACACCTCGCCGGAGAAGTACGCCACGTTCTACTTCTCGATCTACGACGACAAGACCGGCCTGTTGACGTACACCAACGCCGGACATCTGCCGCCGGTGCTGTTCCGCCGCGGAAAGGCGACGCCACTCGACGTCAACGGTATGGTGGTGGGCGCCTTCCCGTTCGCGCAGTACGGCGAGAGCCAGCTCCAGCTTGAACGCGGTGACGTGCTGCTGGCCTACACGGACGGCATCACGGAACCGGAAAACGAGTACGGTGAAATGTTCGGCGAGGACCGCGTGATCGAGGTGGTCCAGCGGAACGACCACCGTACGGTGGACCAGATCATCCAAGCAGTGATGGAGGCCGTGATGGAGTGGACCGGATCGCCGGAGCTGCAGGACGACATGACCATTCTCGTGGCGAGGAGACTCTAAGGTCATGACCGTCCCGGCAGCGAGGAGAGATTAAGGGAATGTTCCCCGACGTCGTGAAGCGCAGGGTGATCGTGATCGGCTCGGCGATCCTGCTCACGCTGGCCATCGGAACCATCGGTTTTGTCGTGATCAACGGCTACTCGGTGTTCGATGCCTTCTACATGTCGCTGATCACGATCACGACGGTAGGCTACGCCGAAGTCGAGCCGCTGAGCCGCGCGGGACGCATTTTCAACTCGTTTCTCGTCGTGTTCGGGGTCGGCGTGGTCTTCTTCGCCATCGGTACGATGACGCAGACCATCATCGAGTTGGAGTTGAGCGAGTTCTTTGGGAAACGGCGGATAAGACGCATGATTGAGAAGTTGAACGGTCATCACATCGTCTGCGGCTTCGGCCGCGTGGGACGCAGCGCCGCCGAGGAGCTGCAGCGGACCGGCGCCGCGTTCGTGGTGGTCGACGCCACGCCGGACCGCGTGGAGAACGCGATCAAGCACGGCATGCTGGCCGTGGTGGCGGACGCCAAGAGCGACGAAACGCTGCGCGAGGTCGGTATCGAGCGGGCCACGGGGACTTGTCGGCGCGCTGGCCACCGATGCCGACAACCTGTTCGTCATCCTCTCGGCGAAGGCCCTGAATCCGAAACTCACCGTGGCGTCGCGGGTCAACGAGGAAGAGGCCGTCGGCAAGCTCCTGCGGGCCGGCGCCGACGCGATCTTCCGGCCATACAATATAACCGGCTATCGGCTGGCCCAGGCGCTGCTGCGGCCGTACCTGTTCGAGTTCCTCGACTTCTCGAGCTCCGCGGCCGACATCGGACAGAACATCGGGATGGAGCAGATCCAGGTGAGCAGCGCCAGCAAGCTGGCCGGCCTGTCGCTCAAGGAAATGCAGTTGCGAAAGGACCTCGACGTGATCGTATTGGCAATTCGGAGGAGCGACGGCAGCATGGAGTTCAACCCGCCGGCCGACGCCCTGGTAGAGGGAGGCGACCACATCATCGTGATGGGCGATGTCGAACACATGATGCGGCTCGCCAAGCGCATGGGAGCGGCCCGGACATGAAGGTACTCACGGCTTCACAGATGCGCCAGGTCGACGCGCGCACCACCGAGCTCGGGATCCCGGGACTCGTCCTGATGGAGAACGCCGGACACCGGGTGGTGGAGGTGCTGGCCGAGAAGTTCTCCCCGCTGGGACGGCATCGCGTCGTGGTTCTCTGCGGCAAGGGCAACAACGGCGGCGACGGTTTCGTGGTGGCGCGGCAACTCCACACGCGGTTTCACCCGGCGCGCCTCGACGTCGTCTTCGCCGGCGAGGAGGATGCGCTCACCGGCGATGCGGCCGCCAACTACCGGATGCTCCGAGCCTGCGGTTGCGAGGTGGCGGCCGGGATCACCCCGGAGATGCAGGGCGCCACCATCGTGCTCGATGCGCTGCTCGGAACGGGACTGTCGGGTCCGGCGCGGGGCCGGGCAGCCGAGCTCATCCGGGAGATCAACACTGGTTTCCCGAACGCGGAGATCGTGGCGGTAGACATCCCATCAGGCTTGGCCAGCGATACCGGCGAGTTGTTGGGCGAACACGTCCAGGCGGACCGCACGGTGACCTTCACGGCACCGAAGGTCGGGCAGGTGCTGCCGCCGGCCTGTGACGCCGTGGGCGAGTTGCACGTCCGCGCCATCGGCTCGCCGCCGGCTCTGTATGAGGACGACGACGGGATCTTCCTGTCGTTGAGTGGCCCGGAAGAGTTCGCCGCTCTGCTGGCGCCGCGGGACCGTGGCGGTCACAAGGGAACATACGGGCACGCCCTCATCATCGGGGGCTCGCGCGGCAAGACCGGAGCCGCGGCCATGGCCGGGATGGCGGCTCTTCGGGCGGGCGCGGGACTGGTCACGGTGGCGTCGGCGGCCTCGGCAGTACCCGTGATCGCGGCTCACGCGGCCGAATTGATGACGGAGCCGCTGCCGGAGACCGACGCCGGTTCGATCTCGCAGCGGGCGTTCGACTACGGCCTGATCCGCGACGCCATCGAGCGGAAGACGGTGATCGCACTCGGCCCCGGGCTCGGCTCGCACACTGAAACCATGGGTTTCGTATGGCGGGTGGTTCGTGAGTGCGAGCAGCCGCTCGTGATTGACGCCGATGGGTTGAACGCTCTCGGCGCGGACGAGTTCCAGGGCCGGGACGACGATGATCCTGACTCCGCATCCCGGCGAGATGGCCCGGCTCACCGGCCTCTCGACCGCGGAGATCCAGGCCGACCGCGTCGGCGTGGCCCGCCGCTTCGCCCGCGAGCGAAGCGTGACGCTCGTCCTGAAGGGACAACGGACGCTGGTCGCGCATCCCGACGGATGGGTGTGGGTGAACCCCACCGGGACTCCGGCACTCGGTACGGGCGGGACCGGGGACATCCTGACCGGACTCATTGCGGGACTGGTCGCGCAGTTCCCCGACCGGCTGGAGCAGGCCGTGCTGGCCGCCGTCTGGCTGCACGGACGCGCCGGCGAATTGGGCGCGGACGAAATTGGCGAGAAATCGCTCCTCGCCACCGACCTGCTCACTTACCTGCCGGATGCACTCGAAGATGCCAAACGTCTATCGGACGAGTTCTGAGCAGGAGACCATCGAGCTGGGGCGCCGGCTCGCCGGCGAGTTGACGCCGGGAGCGCTCGTGCTGCTGATCGGCAATCTCGGCGCCGGCAAGACGACGCTCGCCAAGGGGATCGTCGAGGGCGCGGGGGCGGCGGCGACGGACGAGGTGACCAGCCCGACGTTCACGTTGATCCACGAGTACGGCGATCCGCCGCGCGTCTATCACGTCGACCTCTACCGGCTCGACGAAGCCGGCCAGGTGGCGGCGCTGGGACTCGATGAGATCATCGACCGTGACGCCGTGACACTGATCGAGTGGGGCGAGCGGTTCCCCGCGCTGTGGCCGGCGGCGCGCGTCGAGATCGAGCTGCGCCGCACGGGCGAGGACGACCGTGAGATCGAAGTCCGCCGGTTGGGCTAGTGGAGCAGGTGGTTCCGCCTGCCGGTGTGTCAGGCGGGGTCCACGCCCAGCGCGACCTCCCGGCCGCGCTTCTCTTCAACCCTTTGTGGTTCGCTGCCGGAAGGCCGGCCTGGAGGTCGGCCGCGGACGTAGACGTCCGCCTTACACGGCCGAGCAGATCATCCTTTCCAGGTAACGCATGATACGATACCCCCATCTAGAGCAATGGAGGGGTTCCATGCGTTTCCTGATGAAAGTAAAGATGGACACGGCCGCTTTCAATGAAGTGGCGCGTCGCGGCGAAGCCGGCAAGTTGATGCAGACCGTCATGGAGGGACTGAAACCGGAGGCGGCCTACTTCGGAACCGAGGATGGCAAGCGGACAGGCTTTTTCATCGTCAACATGGACGATGCCTCGCAGCTTCCATCGCTGGCGGAACCGTTTTTCCTGGCCTTGGGCGCCGCCATTGAAGTGCAGCCGGTGATGACGCCGGCCGACCTCGCCAAGGCGGGCGGGGTCATCGACGCAGCGGCGAAGAAGTTCGGTTGATCGTCCTGCGAGCGGGCGTCAAGGCCTCAGGGTAGAGGGCACAACTGACGGCGTGACCGCCGTCATGACGGGACTGGCGCTTCGTTCCACGTATGTGCAAACTTTCGTGGAGCGATCCGCCAGGACTGATCAGATCAGCAGTCATGCCGGTGGTTGGGACTGCGGCGCTCGAACTATGCGCCGACGCAATCCGGCTTGCGATCGAGCATTCCTTGTTCCCAATACCACTCGATCGCCCGGCGGAGGCTCTCCTCGATCGGCGTGTAGGTGATCCCCAGCTCCCGGACCGCCTTCGAGCCGTCCACCCGCATCCCGTGGCTCATCGTCTCGAGCGATCCTTTTGAAATGAGTGGTGTGCTGCCGGTGCGGCGCGCCTTCCACTCCTCGTAGGCGGCGAACAGCCGTGTCACCCACACCGGCACCATCAACGGCTTCCGCGCGCCGGCCATCGAGCCGATGAGACCGTAGAATTCGGCCGTGGTCATGACCCGGGCGGCCAGGCAATAGGTGGCGCCCCAGCGCTCCTTCTCAACAGCGAGCAGATGCCCGCGGACCACGTCGCCGATATCCACGTACGTCATCACGCCCCGGAACAGCGCCGGAAAGCGGCCGTTGAGGAAGTTCACGATCGACGTCCCGGTGGGCTTCATGTCTCCCGGCCCGAGCACGGCGGCCGGCCGCAGCAGGACTGTCGGCACGCGTTCCACATAGCTGCGCGCGACCAGTTCAGCCTGATGCTTCCCTTCCTCGTAGGTCGACAGGTAGTAGCCGCGGTGCTGCGTCTCTTCGTTGCCGACCTCTCCCCGAGCCTCGCCCACGCAGGCGCTGGTGCTCGTGTAAACGACCCGGTCCACGCCCGCCGCGAGCGCCGCTTCGAAGGCATTGCGCGTGCCCTCGACCTCCGTGCGGATCAACGTGTCGCGGTCGATGCCCCAGAGGGAGTAGATGGCGGCGGCGTGGAACAGCGTGTCCCGGCCGTCGAGCGCGCGGCGGATCGAATCGCGGTCGAGAATATCGCCGCGCGCCACGGTGATGCCCGCCTCCTCGAGCGGCTCCGTCTTGCTCCTGGGACGTGCCAGAACGGCGACATCATGACCCAACCGGTGCAGCTCGCGGGCGATGGCGCCCCCGACAAAACCGGTTCCCCCGGTCACCAGAGCTCTCATCGGTTTCGGAGTATAGCACGCCGCCGGCGGAGTCCATCTAGCGTAGCGCGTCGGAAATCATGTGATGTATGAGAGCCGCTTGCTGACGCGCGCGGTACTGTGCTGGCAGTGGGTTTGCACGGACCCGCGACCGGTAGGGAGTCCCCCTGGCCCTGGCGGGCCACCCAAAAGGATGAACGTCGCGACGGGCTTGCGCGAGCGTAACACCGGATCGAGGCGCCCGGCTCAGCTCCCTCTGGTCACGGCGGTCACGGCTCGCATTGGGCCGAACGCACATCTGCGAGCCGTGACCGGAGGGAGCGGAGCGTGCCCAACCGGCGATGGGATGACGCGACTTTCAACGCAGCGCAGCATGTCGGTCGTTTTGAAGACGCCCACCACAAGCGCCTCTTGCGCAATACTGTTCAGTCATCCGGGTGGGGCGGGTCTCCAGGACCCGCAGGCCGACGTCCCCGCCGGCCTTTTCCGAGCATCGGAGAGCCGGACCAGGAGGTCCGCCGCGATCGTGGACGACCGCCTTACGTCCGGCGACTCGGCGTTCGGACAAAGTGAAGCATATTGCATCTGGCGCCGCTCTATTCCTGCCGCAGCGACTCCCAGATCGTCGGACCCGGGATGTTGCTGTTCCAGGAATGAATAACGATCTTCCAGGAGCCATCTGCCTGCTTCCGCCACGTGTCCACGTACTTCTGGTCGAACGGAACCGCCTCCCCCTCCCCGACGGGAGCGTGTCGTCCTGTCGCCCGGTACGTCAGTGTCGCCAATTGAGCGCTGGTTTCAAAGCGGGTCAGAGTGAGCTTCATCTCCTTCATCCGGTAGGTCCCGAAGAAGCGGTTCAGCCAGGCGCGCAGGGCCGGCCGGCCCCGGACGGATGAGGAGAATGGCGGGTGGATCTCGGCGCTGGCCGCCAGCACGGCCATGTAGCTGTCGACGTTCCCGGTCTCGCCGGCCGCGGCGAGGTGCTGGTAGAGGGTCTGGAAAGAGTCAATGCCGCTGATCATAGAGGGGAACCCACGGCTCCGCCGCGCGCCGTCGTCAGTTGACGGGACCGGTTCAATACTTCATATCGGCGTCATCGGCCAATGGTTTCGCAGAGAAATCGGCACCTGACGGCCGTCGGTCGCCCTTCGAGGCTTCCTCCGAAGCGCCGTTTGACCGCACGATAATAATCGCGCCGGCCCGGCCGGCGAGAGGGGGATTGTGTCCCTTACACGTCGTAGAGAAACGACGGATACCGTTCCACCGGCAGCGCAGCGTCGGCAATCGCCCGGCAGTAGATCTGTTCCCCGCGCAGCCGGGTGTCGAAGCCGTTGCGCTCGAGCAGGTCGTGGGCCCAAGTGCCTTCCTCGTAGCCGCCGATGCGGTCCGTGAACAGCTTCTCGACGCGAAAGCCGGCGGCGCCCAACAGCCGCGCCAGCTCAGCCGGCGCGTACTCCCGCACGTGCGGATTGTCGCCGGTGGACTTCCGCGGATCCGGATAGCAGGCGAAGATCTGCGGGTTCGCGTCCCCGTGGAGCACCCGTACCACGCTGCTCAGGCTGGCGCAGTTCGGCGTGGTGACGATCAGCGTCCCTCCGGCGGCCAGTACGCGCCGAGCTTCGAGCAGCAGGTGCATCGGGTCGCGCCGCAGGTGCTCGATGATCTCGCAGGCCAGCACACAATCGAACCAGTTGTCGGGGTAGGGGAACAGGTCCCGCTCGGCATCGAACAGGTCCACCGGGCAGCGGAACTCCTGACCGTCGGCGACCACGGTCTTGGTCTGGGTGTGCCCGCTCGGCCCCAGATAGGCGCCCCGAACCTCCCGGTATCCCAGCCGGAAGTGCAGGGCGGGCGTGATGTGCATGTAGCAGCCCAGCTCGAGCGCCCGGCTCGTCGAGCGCGGCGCCGGGACCAGCGTCATGGTCCGCGCCAGGCGTTCGCGGTGCGCCTCGCGATACTCCGAATCACCCGGATCGCCATGGAGCCGCTGGAGATAGGCCTGCCAGGCGTCCCGCTCCGCGTCGGGCGGAGGCGGCACGAAGTACGGCTGCCGGTTCCGGCGCCGGGTGATGAGAATATCGACCGCCTGCAGCGCACGCCGGACCTTCCCGAGTGCGTTCCATCTCATGTCATACATCCTACTTGGACCCGGGGAAGCTGTGAACCTCCACGGCGTGCGTCCGCCACCGGCGAATTTCGCTTGACCCGTCTACAGGTTCACAGTTCACACTCGACCGAAATGACACGACGAGCGCTGATGCTCGGCCTGGGCGCCGCCGCCACGGTCGCGGCCCAGAAGGAACCCACGATGAACAATTTTCCGGCAAAACGAGTGACCCGCACTTTCGTCCACACTGTCGACGCGCCAGCGGCCGACGTCTTCCCGCTCCTATGTCCGGTGGTGGAGTACAAGTGGCTCGACGGCTGGCATTGCGAGCTCATCTATTCGGCGAGCGGCGTCGCCGAGAAGGACTGCATCTTCATCACCGGCTTCCCTGACTCCGGCCGCCAGGTCTGGACCGTCAGCCGCTACGAGCGGCCCCGACAGATCGAGTTCATCACCGCCGGCCCCGATCTGGCGACCCGGCTCGACATCCGACTCGCCGAGGACAGCGGCCGCACAACGCTTACCTGGACCCGCCTCTTCACCGGCCTCAACGCCCCGGGCAATGACTTGGTGGATCTTCACGACGAGGAATGGAATTACCAGCTTGGCACCCGCCTGCATCAGGCCATAACGCACTACCTGAAGACCGGCGAGATGCTGGTTCCGGACACCCGGCGCTGACGGAACCGTCACGCCGGGCGAGCTAAATCCGACAACTCTGTCTGCGATTCTGTATCGGTTTGTCGCACTACTTCTGCGAAGCTCACCCGCGGTTTGGGGCGGGCTCTCATAAGGAGTTGTCGTGATACGCATCATATTATTGGCGACGCTCGCCGCCGGGCTGGGGCAGGCGCAGACGGCGGACCCGGCGTATCCGGTGCGCGAGCGGGCCTATGCGGCGCTCGCGGCCCGAGACTACGATGCGGCGGTGGCCGGCTTCCGCGAGGCGCTCACCGTCGAGCCCGGCAACGTGGCCGTGCGGAAGGACCTCGCCTACACGCTCCTCAAGATCGGCGAGAGCGAGGCGGCCCGCGACCAGTTCGCCGCGGCCCTCGAGCGGGCGCCGGACGACGAGCACATGGCGCTCGAGTACGCCTTCCTTTGCTACGAGACCGAACGGCAGATCGAGGCGCGGCGCGTGTTCGCGCGGCTGCGGGACAGCCAGGACAAGGAGATCCGGGCGAAGGCCGGGCAGGCTTTCGAGAACGTCGACCGGCCGCTCGCCGAGGGCATCGCACGTTGGAAGCAGGCCGTCGACAAGGATCCGTCACAGTTCAGCGCCCACGTCGAGTTGGCCCGTCTGGCCGACCAGCGCGACGACTGGAAGCTCGCCGCCGAGCAGTACGAGGTGGCCTGGCGGCTGCGTCCCGAGCGGCGGGACCTGCTGCTCGACCTCGGCCGCGTCTGGAAAGAACAGGGCAAGGACGAACAGGCGGCCGCGGCGCTACTGGCGGCTTCACGAGGCGCCGATCCGCGGACCGGCGAGCGGGCCCGGGCGCTGCTGCCGGATCGCTACCCGTACGTCTATGAGTTCGAGGCGGCGCTGAAGCTGGACGCCGAGAACATCGAGCTGCGTCGGGAGCTGGCTTTCCTGCTGCTCGCGATGGACAAAAAGGCCGAGGCCGAGCGGGAGTTCGAGCGGATCGTGGAGGCGGCGCCGGACGATCTCGAGTCGGTGGCGCAGCTCGGGTTCCTGCGGCTCGAGCGGGAAGACTACAACGCGGCGATGCCGCTGCTCAAGCGCGTGCTGCAGTCGGGCAATGAGGAGCTGAAGGATCGCGTCCGCCACGAGCTCGACCTGTCGCAGCGGCGGGTGCGGCCGGCCGATGCCGTTCCCGGACCGGCGGAGCCCGACGCCAAGGAGCTTGCCCGGAAGAGCTTCGACGCCGGCTACATGAACGACGCTCTCAAGTATCTGAGGATGGCCCACCGCTCGGATCCGACCGACTTCGAAGTGATGCTCGGCCTCGGCCGGACCTACAACATGCTGCATGAGGATGGGGAGGCGGTCCAGTGGTTCGACCTGGCGCGCCGCAGCCCCGACTTGCAGGTCGCCGAGCCGGCGGAACAGTCCTATCGCAACCTCCGCCCCGGGCTGGCACGCTTTCGGCACACGCTATGGGTGATGCCGTTCTACTCCTCGCGCTGGCAAACGGCATTCGGCTACGCACAGTTCAAGACAGAAGTCCGGTTGCGGAAGCTGCCGGTGCGCCCGTACATTTCCGTGCGCTTCGCCGGGGACTCACGACGCACCACCGGATCGGTGTCGCCCATGTACCTATCCGAGAGTGCCTTCATCGTCGGCGTCGGGCTGCGGACGCCGAGCTGGAACGGTGTCATGGGCTGGGTGGAGGCCGGTTCCGATGTCAGCTATCTGAACCGCAATGACCGCCCCGGGCGGATGGCGCCCGACTATCGTGGCGGTGTCTCGTTCGCGCTCGCCGACGGCGACCTGCTGGGCGGCGAGGGTCCGGGAGCCTTCTTTGAGACCCACGAGGATGCGGTCTTCATGAGCCGCTTCGACGATACCCTGCTGTTCTCGACCCAGAACCGCGTGGGCTACACGGCGCCGGTGGTCGAGCGGGCCGGCGGCCTCGAAACGCAGTTCTACTGCAACGGGAACTTGACCGCCGACGCGCGCCAACAGAACTGGGCGAACTTCGGTGAGGTGGGACCGGGCATGCGGTTCCGATGGAAGGGAATGCCGAAGTCGCTGACGTTTTCGGTGGACCTGCTGTACGGCGTGTATCTGCTGGAGCCGACCGTGCATGGGTCGAGCTATACCGATGTTCGCGCGGGGTTCTGGTATGCGATTACGAAGTAGCGCCTGGGTGCTGGGCCTGATGCTGGTGCTGCCGCTGGCGGCGGCCCGGGTGGACGAGCCGGTGGCGGCGCGTCCGGTTTTTCATTTCAATATCGAGGGCGATGACGCCGGACCGTGGCAGGAGATCCTGACCGCGGGCGGCTTTCTGCCGGGCGACGCCGAAAGCGCCCGGATCGTTGTGCGCGACGGCGGAACCGCCGCCGCCGCACCCCTGTGGACCGAGCGCGTGGAACAGGGCCGGTTCCTGGTGCTGACCGGCGATTCCGAGCTGGCCCGCGCCTTCGGCTTCGTTCCTGGCGAGAAGCGAGTGCGGGTCCGGAGCGTCGTCGACGCGCGGCTGGAGCGGCTGCCGATCATCTGGCAGCAGGCGGTGGACGTACCGGTGTGGGCGACGCCCGCCGAAGCCGAGGTATTTGTCCGCGAGCGCTGGAGCGGCGCACCGCTGGTGGCGGGCTTGCGTCGCGGCGCGGGCGGCGTGCTGTGGCTGGCCGTGGGGCCGGGCCGCACGGGACATGAACGCTTCCCTTACCTGCTGCAGGCGCTGCGGGATCTGGGCGCGGGTCCGCCGTTTCGATCCCGACGGCTGTGGGCGTTCTTCGACTCGTCGTATCGTTCGCGGGCCGATATCGCGTGGTTCGCGCGGCGCTGGCGGGCTTCCGGACTCGCGGCGCTGCACGTGGCCGCCTGGCACTACTTCGAGCCGGACGCCGAGCGCGACGCATGGCTCGCGCAGCTGATCGAGGAGTGTCATCGCAATTCGATCCAGGTCTACGCCTGGCTCGAGCTGCCGCACGTGAGCGAGCAGTTCTGGCAAGACCACCCGGAGTGGCGCGAGAAGACCGCCATGCTGCAGGACGCGCACCTCGACTGGCGCAAGCTCATGAACCTCGACGGACCCGGACTGCTGCCGAGGCGGTCGCCGCGGGCGTCCAGCGGCTGATCGACCGCTTCGACTGGGACGGCGTCAACCTGGCCGAGCTGTACTTCGAATCGCTCGAAGGCGACCGCGAATCCGGCGCGCTTCACGCCGATGAACGCCGACGTGCGGGCCGGCTTTGAGGCTTTGCACGGCTTTGATCCGCTCGAGATCTTCACCGGCGCGCGCTTCGGCGACCCGGCGAGCCTGCGGCTGTTCCTCGACTACCGGGCGGAGCTGGCGCGGTCGCTCCAGGAGAAGTGGATCGGCGAGATCAACGAGGCGCGGCGGCGGAAGCCGAATCTGGACCTGGTGCTGACCCACGTCGATGACCGCCTGGACGGCGCCATGCGCGACAAGATCGGCGCCGACAGCGCACGGACGCTCCCGCTGCTCGATCGCTATGACTTCACCTTCCTGGTGGAGGATCCGGCGACGGTGTGGGATCGCGGTCCGGAGCGCTATCCCGAGATCGCGGCGCAATATCAGCCGCTCGCGCCACGTACCGAGAAGCTGGCCATCGACATCAACGTCGTCGAACGGTATCAGGACGTCTATCCGACCAAGCAGCAGACCGGCACCGAGATGCTGCGGCAGGTGCGGCTGGCATCGCTCGCCTTCCCGCGGGTGGCGCTCTATGCGGAGCATTCCTTGCTGCGGCCGGACCTGGACTTCCTGCCGTCGGCGGCAGCGGCGGTGGAGCGGATCGAACGGACCGGCGATGGACTGGTGGTCGCCTCACGCTACGGCGCCGGGGTGCCGTGGTCCGGACCGGCGGCGGTGGACGGCCGGGTGTGGCCGGTGACGAGCGAGGGCACGGTCTGGGTACCAGCGGGCGAACATACAATTGCTCCGGCGGTGACGGCGCCGGCGCTCACGCTGCGGGACTTCAACGGGGAGCTCGATTCGGCCGTCGCACTGCGCGATGGCGTGGAGATCGCCTATCGGAGCTCGTCGCGGGCGTTTGTACGGCTCGACCGCCGCCCGGCCCGGGTCGAGATCGACGGCTTCGAAGAGTCACTCGAGATCACCGAAGCCGACGGCGGCTTCGTGCTGTCGCTGCCGCGCGGCCAGCACCTGGCGGCGTTCTACTTGCGGTGACTGTGCCCGGCGGTGGCGTGCGCACCCGAAAATTTGGGGCTCTCCGCTCCCTTCGGTCACGGCTCCCGATGAGGCGACCGCTCCGCTCGGAGCCGTGACCGGAGGGAGCGGAGTCTGCCGATCTCGATCACCGCCACCAATCACTCGAATGATGCCAGTCCGACTTCCGGCATGACTTACACGCCGGCCGTCTGCCGGGCGCGCAGCCACTGTAAGCCGATGATCGTCTTCGCATCGACGATCTCACCGCGATCGAGCATCTCCCAGAGATCCGCGAACGGCTTCTCGATGAGTTCGATATCCTCGCCCTCGGAGGCCTCGCCGCCACCTCCCTGCTTCGGCGTTGACTCGTCGATTTCGCCGCAATAAAGAGAGATACGCTCGGTGGATCCGCCCGGCGAGACGTAGAACCTCATCACCGGCTCAACCCGCCCCAAATGGTAGCCGGTCTCTTCCAGAGTTTCCCGGCGGAGCGCCTCCTCCCGCGATTCGTCACGGTCGCAAATACCGGCGACCAATTCGGTGAGCCAGCCGTCACCAGAGCCCCACACCGGGTACCGAAATTGCCGGACAAGAATGGCGGTGGAGAGATGCGGCCTTACCAGCACGGCGGCCACGGCGTCGCCGCGGTCCAGGCTAAGGCGCCGCACAACGGGACTCCACTCGCCATCAAAGCGCTCATGACGCAACTTCGCCTCCTCCACCTTGAAGAAATCGTCGAGGATCAGGCGGCGGGAAAGGATTTCGACGTTCGCAGGACCAGCAGCGGGATTTTGGTTGCGTTTCACCGCCCAATGGTACTCCAACGGAAGGCCGTACCGGATCGGTTGGTGACTCAATAACGGCGCGGACGCGAACTACAAGTCGTCCGCGTGGAACAGGAGTCCGATCCCTGTAGGCGCGGCTTCGTATCGGCCGAACGCGGAGGCGCCTACCGGACTCTCAGTTCGCCGGCCGGACCGAGCGCCAAGTACAATTTCCCGGCCAGCGACCACAGCAAGGCCGCGGCCGTGGACCCCGAGAGCGCCAGCAGCGGCAGGTAAGGAACGTTGTACCGGGGGTGCCCGCTCTCGATCAGACAACTGGCGCCGAGGCAGGCCAGGAAGAGGCCCGTCGAGAACATCCAGACTCTGCAAATGCGCGCCTCCCGCTGCGTCCGCCCGCCCAGCGCGGTGATGCCCGCGAAGGCCAGCAATCCGAAAAGCAGCGTGCCCACCACCAGCGGCTTGTAGACCAGGCTCACCAGCCGATGGAAGGCCGCCAGTGCCCGGTCAAGCGCTGGCCAGGAGCGGACCAGGGGAGGCAGCAGCGCCGTCCGATGGAGAGGATTGTAGTAATCCGCCTGATCCAGGCTGTCCCGCAAAGGGGCCTCTGTCATCGTGCGCCAGCTCCTCTGGACGCTGTGCTCGAGATGGGTGACCGGGTGCGCCGCGACCGCGTCGACCGCGAGTTTTGTGAGCAGGCTATCCCTCGAGTAGCTCTCCAGTGCGGCGATCCCGGCCGGGTCCACCATCTCCCACCAGAATCGGCCCTGGATATCGGGCACGGCCTGCTGCAACAGCCGGTATTCGCGGGAATCCGCCAGCATCTCGTCGGCGTTCCAGGTCACCGCATTCCATAGATGGCGGCCGGCGGAGTCACTCAACTCGAAGCGTCCGTACCGATAGACGTTCATTGCCATCGCGGCCACCACCAGAACGAGCACCACCGAGGCCGACACCGCCGCGAACCGCACCACGCGAACACGCCGCAGCACCCCCCACAGCAACAGAACGGTCGCGGGCAGGATGAGCACGGGGATCACCCGGGTGATCACAAACGCCCCGAGCAGCAGCGCCAGCAGCAGCGTGAGCCCCACGAACCTCGGTCCGCTCAGGCCGGGATTCGCGAGCAGGTACACGCCGATCAGCAGCGTTGCCGCCAGCAGGAACAAGGTCAGGTTCTCTGACATGGCGGTCTGCGGGAGGAGGGACGACTCGAGAAAGACGACCAGCAGGGCGGAGGTCAACACTCCGAATCCGGACAGCCCCAGGCATCGGTGAGACAGGTAGAGACACAGCCCGGCCAGGAACAGCAACACATGGTGCGCGACGCTCGCGAGGTAGAACTCCGACTCGAGGTCCCCGCCAAAGAGCACGGCGACCTGATGGAGCAACGCGTACAGATAGGCCGGGCCGCCGACCGGGGTGTAGTTGTTACCCCCGGGGATCCGCTCGAGGATCCGAGTGTAGGAGTCGAACCACATGTCGTGCGGCCGCGGGTTGACGGGCTGCGTCAGCGCCGTACCGAGGCAGAACAGGAGCACGAGCGTCCCGACAACTAATTCCGGTCTCCACCGTTTCTTATCGCCCATCGCAGAAAGATCGCCGCGCCGGGTCCCAGCCGGGACAGCCCGATCAGACTACCACATGCACCGGGCCCGCGCTCTCCAGCCGGAAGTACCTACTGGCCCGTTTCGTCCGGGAGCGGTGGCGGTGCCGTTCTCCGTTTCCCGAACCGCACTCCCAGCAAGGCAATCGCCGTCGATGTCGAAAGCGCCAGCAGCGGCAGGTAGGGAACGACAAACCGGTTGTTCCCGGCCATCTCGATCTGACAGGAGACATAGAAGCACGACAGAAACAGGCCGGTCGAGAACAGCCAGACGCGTCTCACCAGGGATGGCCCGGACCGCACTGGAGCCAGCGTGTCGGCCAGGAAGACCGCGAAACCGAGAAGCAGCGTGCCTACAACTACCGGAGCGTAGATGCGGTGGACGCCCCCGTGGACAGCCCGGAGAAGAAAGTCGAGCACCGGCCAGGGACCGGCGATGGCGGGAAGCATCGTGGTCCGATTGAGCGGATTGTAATACGGGGCCCATTGCAGCCCCAGCCGGTCGGGACAGGATCGCAGCGTGCTCCAGGTGTCCCCAACGCCCTCGTCGAGGAACGCCAGAGGGTGTGCCGAGATCGCATCGACCGCGAGTTTCTTAAGCAGCCCCTCGGGCGAGTAGTTCTCCAGCCCGGCGATCTCGCTCGGGGACGGCACCTCCCACCAGGACTTGCCCTGGATATCCGGCACCGCCGCTTTGAGCAGCCGATACTGCTCTGAATCCGCCAGCATGGCGTCGGCCCGCGGAGTAATTGCGTTCCAGAGATGACGGCCGACAGAATTGCTGAGTTCGAAGCGCCCATACCGATAGACGTTCATCGACATCGCGCCCAGGACTACAAACAGGACCGTAGCTGTCGCCGCCGCCGCGAAGCGCACCGCTTGATCCCGCGGCAATACGCACCACCACAGCAGTACGAGTGCCGGCAGCACCAGCACCGGGACGACGCGGGTGATGACGACTGCCCCGAGCAGCAGGCCCAGCAGAACAGCCAGACCCGTCAATCGCCCTCCACCCGGTCCTGGATTTCTTCGAAAAGCACGCGCCGTAAACATCAACGCCGTCAGGGGCTTGTGTTTCCCATCGTGCGCTTGTCGCGGACATCCGCCGTGGCGGTTCACCAGAAGGTGTATGCCGGCGAACAGGACCGCCGTCATGAGAAACACAACTACGTTCTCCGACAACGGAACCTGGGGCAGGAGGGTCGATTCGAGAAAGACCACCAGCAGCACCGACACCGCCAGTCCGGATTTGCGCAGCCCGAGATACCGATGAGAAAGATACAGGAGTAACCCCGAGAGGAACAGTAAGATGTGGTGCAGGAAGCTGGCCAGATAGAACTCCCCGGCCAGATCCCATCCTATGGCCCGGGCCATGAGGTGATTCGCGGCATACAAGAAGGCTGGAGCGCCAACCGGCGTGTAATTGTCATTTCCCACGGAGCGCTCGAGGATCCGGGTCTGGGAGTGGAACCAATAGTCGTGAGGGCGGGAGTTCACCGGCTGCGTCAGCGCTACGCCGACGCAGAACAACAGGACGAAAACGCCCACGGTCCACTCGATCTTCCGCCAGTTGGAGTGGTTCAAGAGAGCCGGCCTCTCCTGGTAATCGTGCCCGATGGGTTCCTCCAAGCCGGCACGGGCGCCGCCCTTACCGCGATTGAATCAGTTGCGACCGGCACCGCTGCGCCTCTTCGTCGGCGATTTTGAGCTCGGTCTCCTTCACGCCGACCAACTGCACCAGGTAGCCCTGCAGGCTCTGCTGGTAGGGCATCAGATCGTTTAGCGCTTCCTGCAGCAGGTCGGCGACCGCCGGGTTCTGGTGCCGCCGGACACCGTCGATCACCGACCTCACCATCGAATCAACGGTCTCCATACGGAGGTAGGCTTCGAGGGTCTTGGTCATGGTGTCGGGTTTGGCGGCGAGCTCCTGTGCCGCGCGCTGCAGGTAACCGATCTGGGCCTTCGTCGCTTCGAGCTGCTGGGCGTAAACGTCGGCCGAGTCGCCCCAGCCCGCCGTGGTGACCTGTTCGAGCAGCGGATCGAACTGCTTGGTATGCTCGACCAGCTCCTGGAGCATCGTTCTGGCGTCCCAAGTAGGGGCCACGCCCTCGCTCTGGCCGAACACGGGCACGGAGGCAATCAGGAGTGCAGCCGCAAACCAGACCAATCTCATGGGCTCAGTGTCGCACACTCCCGCTGCGGTGGACGTGCGATCGGAGTGGCGGTAGAGCGTCGCCGCCGGCGCGCGAGAGAACTCTAGCTGCCGGGCGGCGGAGGAGGAGGAATCGGAGGTCCGCTGGGCGGAGGTGTCGGCGTGGTCGTCCCGCCGCTGCCGCCATCGTCGGGCGTTGGCGGGGTTCCGCCGCCGGTATCGCCGGGAAGCTGCGGGCCTCCACCGCCACCGGTGGATGTACCGCCGCCGCTCGGGACACTTGTCCGCTGCCTGACGAGGACGGTGTAGAGCGCATCGCCGAGGCCGTCGAGAACCCGCCTGGCGAGGTCGTTCTTGTCGACCATGCTCTGCGCCAGCGGAACGTTCTTATAGACGCGCAGGGACTGCCCCGCCTCGACCGGCTTGGATTTACTCTCGCCGATCAACCGATGCCGGACATCCACGACGCCCTCATCCACCGAAACCAATGTGGTGTCGTACTCGTCCTCGATCATGACGTCAAAAACGGTGCCGCGGACCGAGATGACGGCGGTGGGAGTGAAAACACGGTTGTGATTCGGCTGGTCGCCCAACTTCTGGATGTAGACCTTGACGCGGCCCAGCCAGAGGTCGAGCAGATCGCTCCAGTCGCCGCGATTGGCGCGGAACGTGACCCGCGAATCGGCGAAGATCTCGAAGTGGCTCCCGTCCTCGAGCACCATGACGGCGTAACTCGAAGGACCCGTCTGAATGACCTGCTGCGGCTCGACCAGCTCGCCGACGCTCAGCACCCAAGGCTCGGAGCCTTTCATGATGGTGACATCGCCGATCATCTGGACCACCCGCGCCGCACCCGCCGGAACGGTCTCCGGCATCTGCATCTGGGGAGCGGGAGTAAGCGGCTGGAACTGCGTTTCGGGGAAGTCCTGCGCGATCGACACACCTGTCGCGAGGGCAGCGACAAGCCACCCCAACAGCCACCTACTGGGCGTTCGAGACACGCTATCAACCCCTGTCAAATACCGGTTCTTCGGGTCCGAAGATTCGGGCCCGCCAGATCCTTAGTCTACCATCAAAATTGCATTGCAATACAAGGACCTTATATGAATCCCGGAGGCAAGTAACCGAAAATCAACACTTTTGCGGCGGTACTGCCGATCATGTGAGAAAAGCACAGGATACAATGGACTCGATAGGTGAGTCACTCTTCTACAATCGGCGCCCTTGGCGGCCGGGTGTAGGGCGATTTTCAGCGATTGCCGGCGGATCCGGACCGACATGGCGGTGCCGGCCGACGCCGGTCGCTCTATGAGACGGATTCTGCTGATTCTGCTGGCTGCCGGGATTGCCGCCGCGCAATCCGCGATACCCGTGCGTCTGGCCCACCCGGACTGGCGGCAGATCGGCGGTGAGACCTTCGACGCAGCCCTGGCCTCGACGGCGACCGGTCCCGTCGAAGCGGTCTGGTTCGACCCCCTCGGCACCCGCCTCTACGCCCGCACGGCGAATGGCAGGCTATTCGAAACACAGGACCGCGAGCAGTGGACGGCAGTGGAGACCGCGCCGGAGCCGGCCATTCGGCCGGAACCCGCGGCCGAGACCCTGCCCGAGCCCGGCGCGTTGCTGCGCTCCCAGTCGGGGAGGCTCTACGCCCTGGGGCGGGCCGTCTACCGGTCCGACGACGGCGGCCTCTCGTGGGCCAATCTCACCGCATACCGCGGCGAATCGATCATCGGCGACGGGCTGGTGGACCTGGCCGTCTCGCCGGCCGACGAGGACGAGATCGTGGTGGCGGGCGCCTATGGTGTCTGGCGGTCGGTGGATGGCGGACAGTCGTGGCACGGCCTCAACAAGTCGCTGCCCAACCTGCCGGTGCGGCGGATTCTCTCCGTGCCGGGACAGGGCCAGGGAACGTTGGTCTACCTCGACGGCGCGGGCGTGTTCGGTTGGGCGCCGGGTGAGCGGACCGCGTGGCTGCCGGCGGCCTCGACCGATTTCGAGCGCCAGGAACGGCTCCGCGCGGAGCTCTCGGCGGCGCTCGGCCAACCGCTCGAGGCGGCTGCCCAGGTGGGCGACTACCGGTACGCCGGCGATGGGGCGGGCCGGCTTTGGACGTCCCCGGACGGCGGGCGCAACTGGCGGCGGACGGAGTTTGACGAAGCGGGCCCGGTGGTGCGGTTCTACGTCGTGCCCGGCAACCCCCGTGTCGCGTTGGCGGCATTGGGCGCGGCCACCGGCGACGATGGCAACGGCGTTCATGTCCTCCGCACCATCAACGGCGGCCTCTTCTGGGACGACCTCACCGCGGACCTCCCGGCAAGCGCCCTCGGAATCACCGCTGACCCGGCTACCGGCGCGGTCTACGTGGCCACCCCTCGCGGCCTCTACTTCACCATCGCCGATCTGCTCGCCGCGGCCCCGCCTTCGGGCTGGACCAGGATCGACACGCCGTCCGGCGACGGTCCGGTCTACGACGTGCGGCTCGACGAGACGGGCAACCAACTCTATGTGGCGATCGACGGGAGAGGCGTCTTCGCGGCCATGGCGCCCCACCGGTTCCTGGCCCCGGCGGTGGCCAACGCCGCCGATCTGCGCGCGCATGCGGCTTCGCCGGGGGTCCTGCTGAGCATCCTCGGCAGCCAGGTGGCATCGGCGCGCGCCGGCTCGTCGAACGCCCCGATCCTCGCCGCCCTCGAGGACCAGTCGCAGATACAGGTCCCGTTCGATGTCTCCGGCGACGCCCTTTCGCTGGAACTGTCGACCACGGGCTCGGAACGATACCGCCTCGGCCTGCCGCTGGTCGAGGCCGCCCCGGCCATCCTCATCGACCATGACGGAACGCCGTTGCTCATCGACGCCGACTCCGGCGTCCTGCTCGACGCCATGAGTCCGGCCCGGCCCGGTTCCCGCGTCCAGGTCCTTGCCACCGGTCTGGGACGCGTCGATCCGCCCTGGCCCGCCGGGACGCCGGCCCCGCTCGAGAACCCGCCCGCCGTTGTCACCCCGGTCCGCATCTACCTGGACCGCGAACCGATTGCCGCCACCCGCGCCACGCTCGCACCGGGTTATGTGGGCTTCTACCTGATCGAATTCACTGTCCCGGCGATCGTCAACGCCGGGCCCGCCGAGCTCTATATCGAAGCTGCCGGCCAGACCTCCAACCGCTCGCGGCTCTACCTGGAACCCTGAGCCGACGGCGATCGAGCATCGCTTGAAGACGAACCATCGCTCCCTCCGGTCACGGCTCGCATTCGGCCGAACGCCCACCACGACCCGCGAACATAGGGGGTGTCAGGAAATCCGGGGCTGGAAGGTGTGAAAAAACCGGGGACTGTCCCAGCGCGCCCAATATTTTCATGAACTTCGAAGGCGTCGTGGACTCGTCCCCAAGGCATTGCCTGACACATCCATTAGGGAGCGGAGCGAACAGCCCACTTTGGGATGAAAGCCCTGGCGAGTACCTTACGGGGTAACGTGCGGCCGGATCTGATCGCGGCGGCGGCGGAACAGCGCGGAGATATCCTTGCGCAGCTCGGGGAAGATCACATCCGGCGACCGCGACGCATCGATCTGCCGGAAGCTGTAGACCTCCGCCATCTGGTCGAGCGCGCGGAGAATGCGCGACTGGTACTTCACGAAGCTGTCGTGCATGTCGCTGCCGAAGCGCATGTCCATGCCGCTTTCCCAGTAATCGAACGTCCCCCGCCCCACGACGACGCGGCTCACCAGGTCCTGCACGTCGGCCCGCAGGTAGAAGACGACGTGCGGCACGAGCGCGAAGCTGGCCACTTGCTCGATCCATTGGCGGTCCGCGCCGCGGGCGATGGCACGCGCCATCAGCGAGAAGATGTAGCGGTCGGTCAGAACGACGAAGCCGGCGCGCAAAGCCGGTACGATCTCGTGTTCCAGGCGGTCGGCGAAGTCGGTCGCATAGAACAGGGTCATCGTCATCGGACCGAAGGTGTTGCCTTCCTTGGCCTGCTGGATGCCCTTGCCGGCTAGAGCGGAACGCGACATGCCCGTTACCAGCACCGCATGGCCTTCGTGCTCGAGCCACGAGCGCAGCCGGATGATCTGCGTGGATCGGCCCACCGCATCGGGGCCCTCAATGACGATGAGCTTGCCGACGAGCTCGTCGCACTCCACTCCGGGGAGCGCCTCGCCGTAGAACTGAAGAGGTTCAGCTTGCACTGACCGTCACTCCCTCCGCCCGCAACACTCCGGAGTTCAGGCTCGGGCCGATCTCCTGCAGGATGATTTCGCGCATCTGGCTTTGCTGCTCCTCGATAGAGCCGCAGGCGTCGATGATATGGAAGCCCATCTCGGCGATCATGGCCTCGTACTCGTCGAGGATCTTGCCCTGAAAGAGCCGGAAGCTCTCCTCGACGTTCGGACTGAGGTTGAGATCCATCCCGGCTTCGTAGTACTTGAGCGCGTTGCGCCCGCCGAGAATGCGTCCCAGCGCGACCTGAAGAGGCACCCGGAAATAGAAGGCCACATCCGGCCGCACCGCGAAGCGGTAGAGGTTTCGGACCCAGCTCGGATTGACCCCGCGGGCCACGTCGCGGGCGAAGGCCGAGTAGGCGTAGCGGTCCGCGCAAACCACCGCGCCGGCCTTGAGCATCGGCACGATGTAGCGCTCCAGCCGGTCGGCGAAATCGGTGGCATGGATGAGGCTGAATGTTGTCGGCGTGAAGGCTTGCTTCTTCTTCCCGCGCTTGGTGGTCTCCTTGACGAGCGGCGAGGAGTTCCATTCGCTGAACGCCACCGCCACGCCCATGGAGTTCATCCACTGGCTCAGCAGCGAGAGCTGCGTCGACTTACCCGATCCGTCGATGCCCTCCACCACTACGAGCTTCCCGCGGTTCCGGTTTGGCATGAAATACGGCATAGATAGTGCGGGCGCTCCCATTATAGCCTCTGGCCCGCAAGACGCATCCGGCGCACGACCCATGATCCCATCGATGGACGTGGAGCGCCAGTGTCAATGCTGTCAGCAACTTGCGTTTTTTCTCGGCTTGCGGCTCCGGCGGACATCCCGGGCCGCGGTTCGGACGAGGAATTCCATCGCCTCGGGGAAATAGGAGACACACATCCGGTAGCATTGGTTACAATGTTCTCTGACGCATCCAAGCCCAGTCATGGAGGAGCCTGAGATTCGAGAGTACGCCCAGGCCGTCGTGCGCGCCCGGCTCGGTGTGCTGGCGGCCGAAATCGGGGACAGCGACAAGCGACTGGACGCCGACACCATCCACGACATGCGGGTCGCGGTGCGGCGTTTTATGCAGAGCCTGACGGTCTTCCATTCGCTGCTGCCGGAGGCCGAAGTCTGTCGCATCCTGCGGCGGCTCAAAAAGCTGATGGAGATCGCGGGCGATATCCGTAACCGCGACATCGCGCTCGAGTTCCTCAAAGACGCCGGACTGAATCGGAATCACACCCTATGGCGGCGCATCGACAAGGGCCGCAAGCGGGCCGAGAAGATGCTGACCCGGCGCGTCCAGCGTTGGCGTGAGCGCCAATTCGCCGATGAGTGGCGGGCGGCGCTCGAGGCGGAAGCCGAATGAAGAGCGGACGGATCGAGTGGAAAGCGGGCGCCGGCGTAGCCGATAACGCCGCGGAGTTCCTGCCGGTGATGGTCGGCGAGTTCTTCGCCGCCGGCCGCGCGGTGAACGACGGCAAGATCAAGCCGCGAGCCCTGCACGCATTCCGCCTCCGGGCGAAGCGCTTCCGCTACACTCTGGAGCTGTTCGATCCGGTCTACGGTCCCGATCTGAACGGCCGCCTGGACCGCCTCAAGAAGCTCCAGAACCTGCTCGGCACCATTAACGACTGTATCGAGACCCGGGCCATGCTCCGGCGGATGCGCGGCACGGGCAAGAAGTCCCGTCTGGCGGCGGTCCTCCGGCTGGTGGAAGGCCGCGCCGAAGCCCGGACCGCGAAATTCCTCTCCTACTGGAAGGATGATTTCGACCGTCCCGGCGAGGAAGAGGCGTGGAAGCAGTTCCTTGCCGAGCCCCAGTTCCCCAAACAGGCGGAAGCCGAGGCCTGAGGCGCGCCACGGGCGTTCTCCGAGCCCCGGCCACGTCGTAGTATCATGTAAAAAGACCGCTACTGGGCGGTCGTCTAATGGTAAGACTGCAGACTCTGGATCTGCCTATCGGGGTTCGAATCCCTGCCGCCCAGCCAACCCTGCTCCCCCGTGAATCGAAACAAGACTTTTGTGGCCCGGTCTGCGTCGTAGTCATAGGAGACTTGATTTGTTGACGCTGCAGAGGATCGGATACGTCGCGATATTGCTGGCATGGATGCCGTGCGCCGGGCTCGCGCAGGGTTCGGCGACATTGTTCGACAAGGCCCCGCCGAACATCGACGCGGCACTCCGCGAGCGGGTTCGGTTCTTCTACCAGGCGGCCGTGGACGGCAAGTTCCGCGTGGCCGACACCGTGGTGCACGAAGACAGTAAGGACGCCTTCTTCCTCGCCGACAAGAGCCGCTACAAGGGCTACGAGATCATCAAGATCGACTACGAGCCCGGCTTCGAGCGCGCCAAAGTGGTCACGGCCGTGGACACGGATTTCTTCGTTCCCGGCGCCGGCAAAATGCCCGTCACCATTCCGCTGACGACTTTTTGGAAACTCGACGGCGGCCAGTGGTGGTGGTACGTCAATCCACCCTCGCCCGACGGCCAGGCGACACCCTTCGGCAAGATGAAGCCCGGCGAGGAGTCCGACACCTCGTCTCCCTACTATCATCTCCAGCACATGCCGAGCGTCGATGACATCAAGAGCCAGATCCAGGTCAGCAAGACCGACGTCCGGCTCGACTGCAGTGCTCCGGACTCCGACGAGATCGTCGTCGACAACAACATGGACGGCACGATTCACTACTCGATCGCGATCAATCCTCTGGATGGCTTGACGGTCACCACCGACACGACCGACGTCGCCGCCAACGAGCAGGGCCACATCACGATCGCCTGCGAGGCCAACGAAGGGCTGGCGGGCAAGAAGACCCAGGGTACGCTCTCCATCCTGCCAACCGGCCATCAGATCCCCATCAGCGTCACCATAGCCGACGCGCCGCCCAAACCGGCCGCCGCGCCCCAAGCTACCCCATAGCCACCAGCCACTAGCGGCCGACTCCCTACAATGGGAGTAGCTTGTCGCGTCCCATCCACATCATCGGCGGCGGACTGGCCGGGTGCGAAGCCGCCTGGCAGGTCGCGCGTGCCGGCATCCCGGCCGTCGTCCATGAGATGCGGCCCGTCCGCCAGACACCGGCCCACAAGACCGGCGACCTCGCCGAGCTCGTCTGCAGCAACTCGCTCAAGAGCGAATCGGAGGACACGGCGCCCTGGCTGCTCAAGCAGGAGCTCCGCCGGCTGGACTCGCTCCTGCTCGAAGCCGCCCGCAAGGCGCGCGTTCCGGGCGGGCAAGCACTGACGGTGGATCGCGAGGTCTTCGCCGCCGAGGTCGCCGCCGCGATCGAGGCATCGCCGCTCATCGAGCTGCGCCGCGAGGAGGTCACTGCCGTACCCGGCGAGGGGCCGGTCGTCATCGCCACCGGACCCCTGACCTCCGACGCCCTCGCCGCCGACATCGCCCGGCTCACCGGCTCGGACCGCCTGTTCTTCTACGACAGCATCAGCCCGATCGTGGACGCCGAGACGATCGATATGGACGTCGCCTTCCGCGCGTCCCGCTACGACAAGTCCATCGACGGCACCGGCGACTACATCAATTGTCCGTTCACCCGCGAGGAGTACGAGCGCTTCCTCGACGCGCTGCTCGAGGCTCGCGCGCACACGCCCGCACATCGCCGGCGACGTGCCCTACTTCGAAGCCTGCCTGCCCATCGAGGAGCTGGCCCGGCGCGGCCGCGACACGCTGCGCTTCGGCCCGATGAAGCCCGTCGGACTGGCCGATCCGCGCACCGGACGCCGTCCGTGGGCCGTGGTCCAACTACGCCAGGAGAACCTGCGGGCCGACAGCTATAACCTGGTCGGCTTCCAGAACTACCTGCGCTACGGCGAGCAGAAGGACGTCTTCCGGCTGATCCCCGGACTCGAAAACGCCGAGTTCCTCCGCTACGGGCAGATCCACCGTAATACGTACATCAACGCTCCGGCGCTCGTCGACGCCACGCTCGCGCTGCGCTCGGATCCCCGGATCTTCTTCGCCGGCCAGATCTCGGGCGTCGAGGGCTACGTCGAGTCGATCGCCACCGGACTGCTGGCCGGGCGCGGTGCGGTGGCCTCTGTCCGCGGCCAGCCGCCTTCGGCCAATGCCGCGCGAAACGGCGCTCGGGTCGCTCTGCCACTACGTCTCGGCCGCCGACCCGGCTCACTACCAGCCGGCCAACATCACCTTCGACCTGCTGCCGAAGCTCGACGAGGAGACGCTCCGTCGTTTCGGCCGCAACAAGAAGGCGCGCCGCGCCGAGGTCTGCCGCCGCGCCCTCGAAGCCCTCGAGGCCCATCAGCAAGTCCATGTCTGAGCTGGCCCGGCGGATCAACGATTACATCGACGAGCTGCGCCGCGAGAACGCCTCGCCGCATACGATCCGCAACTACGGCCGGGATTTGGACCAGTTCCTCGGCTACTTCACGCCACCGGACGGCGCGCCGCCCGCGCCCGGCGAGATCGACACGCTGGCGCTCCGCGAGTGGATGGGCGAGCTGTACCGGCGGCGGCTCGCGGCGGTCACCATCCGGCGGAAGCTGGCGGCGGTCCGGTCGTTTTTTCAGTACCTGGTCCGGAACGGCATCCTCGAGGTGAACCGCGCCAGGCTCATCGGAACGCCAAAGGCGCCGCAGACGCTGCCTCGCGTGCCGAGCGCGGAGCAGACCAACAACCTGCTCGATCAGATCGGGCGCCGCTCGTCTGGACCGCGCCCAGCCGGAGCGCGACCGCGCCATCCTCGAGATGCTCTACGGCTGCGGCGTGCGCGTGAGCGAACTGGTCGGCCTGGACGTGACCGATCTCGATCTCGGCGAGGGCTGGATCACGGTTCGTGGCAAGGGCCGCAAGGAGCGGCAGGTGCCGGTTCCCGGCAAGGCGGCACAGGCGCTCGCGGAGTACCTCGGCCGGCGGCGGGCTCCCCCCGGCGAAACGGCGGTCTTCCTGAACCGCGCCGGACGGCGGCTCTCGGACCGCTCCGTCCGGGCCATCGTCAAGCTCTACGCGACCATCCTGCTCGGCGACCCGTCGATGCACCCGCACACCCTCCGGCACGCCTTCGCGACACACCTGCTGGGAGAGGGCGCCGACCTGCGGTCGATCCAGGAACTGCTCGGCCACGCCCGCCTATCGACGACCCAGAAGTACACGCAGGTCTCGCTAGCGGACCTGATGGCCGTCTACGACAAGGCGCATCCGAAAGCGTGAGGCGTTCCGGCCTGGGTCGGCGACGTCTGTGTTGGCAAGAGTGCCAACACGGCTCGCATTGGGCCGAACGCTCACAACGAGCCGTGACCGAAGGGAGCGGGGGTCTCCTGGTCATCGTGTGGGACCAGCCATTCATGGGTGACGGGAAGCTCCGGCTGGCCCCCCCTCTTCCGCCTGAGCCCCCTGAAATAGCGAAATCCCCGCCACACCCGCAGCCCCCGCCGCGATGCAGTCAGCGGCGTTCTCGACCGATATCCCCCCCAACGCCCATACCGGAATTCGCACCGCGCCACAAACCCGGCGCAGGTCCGCTAGCCCCTTCGGCGGACCGTAGGCCGCCTTCGACAGCGGCGGGAACACTGGGCTGTAGACGACGAAGTCCGCGCCCTCGCGCTCGGCCGCGAGCACCTCGTCGAGCGTATGGCACGACACGCCGATGATCGAAGCCGGCCGCAGCACCACCCGCAGCCGCTCCGGCGCGATCGAATCGCCCGGCAAGTGGACCCCGTCCGCCCCGCAGGCCGCCGCGACATCGGCCCGTCCGTTCACCAGCACCCGCGTTCCGTGCGGATTCGGCAGCGCCAGCACTCGCTCGACCAGCCGGGCCAGCTCACGCACCGTCAGGTCCTTCTCGCGAATCTGGATCATCTCGACGCCGCCGGCAAGCTGCCGCTCGACGATCTCGAGCAACTTGCTCCATCCCGCCGGCCGCGTGGCGATCGGTGATGTAGTAGCGGCGCACGTCAGCCGGCAGGCTCGTAGTAGCGCTCCCCGGCGCAGGACCGGCACAGTGTGCGCCCATCCCGCTCCACCTCGCGGCCGAAGTTGACGCCCTCGCCGCAGGCCTCGCACGCGATCCGCGGTCCCTTGTAGCCGGGCAGATCCTCGGGCCCGACGCGCACCCGCACCCAGCTTGCCTCGAACAGCTCCTCCACCGGCAGCTCACGATAGGCGTGCATCTGCTGCCGGTTCTTGTCGGCGATCTCCGGGATACATCTCGCGCGCCCGCGCCTTGGACGATTCCTTGGCCACGACGCGTACGGCGCGGCCCGTCTCGAGATCGCAGAACGTCGCCGCCACCTTGCCGAAGTCGCGGAACTTGAGCGCGCGCTTGCCGAGGCGGCAGCCGGTGACGACGGAGATGGCGTCGGTCATGCAACGGTCGATCTCGACGAAGGTGACCAGGCGCTTGCGGTCCTTGCCCGCGGGATCGTCGAGCCCCAGCAGCTCCACACCATAGCGGGCGAGCCGCAGCCCCAGGATCTGGCCGGCGCACATGTGCCCGTGGGCCTTCTCGGCCATCGCGACGTGTTCGTCGAAGCTCTTCATGTTGTCTGCCCCGGACTGAAGAGTGCGGACGCTGCCGGGCGGGAACTCGACCCGCCAGTTTTCGTCCCATTATCCCGCTCCCCGGCGTACTCCTCGTACGGCTGTTCCACCACCAGGCCGCCTGCAAACTCAGCCGCGCGCCGCGGGGTCCGTCAACCACCCGTTCCAGCACGGGCGCCACGCCGTCGCGGACCGCTTCACCGTCGGCCGGATGCGCCCGGAGACGGTCCGGCAGCACGGCCAGCATCACCGTCGTCCCCGGCATGGGCTCCAGCGAAGTGCGGACCGGTGAACTCGCCGCCGCCGAGCGCGATGCGCGTTCCCGTCGACCGACACCCCGGCCAGCCGGGCCGCGACCAGACAGTAGCGGCCGAGCAGCCGCGCGACATCGACACTCGCCGGCGCCTCGAGCACGTCGCGCGGAGCGCCTTCCTGCGCCACCTTGCCGTCCACCAGAATCAGCATCCGGTCGCCGAGCTCGAAGCATTCGTCGAGGTCGTGCGTCACCAGCAGGATCGGCGTGCCGAATTCCTCGCGCACCTGCCGGAGCACGGCGTAGAGGTCCGCGCGGAGCGGTGCGTCGAGCCCGCGGGCCGGCTCGTCGAGCAGCAGGATGCGCGGCGCGCCGATCAGCGCCCGGGCGATGGAGCAGCGCTGCTTCTGCCCGCCGGAGACCTCGTGCGGCCGGCGCCCGGCAACATCGGTCAGGCGGAAGCGGTCGAGCTGTTCCCCGATGCGGCGGACGCGATCGACGGCCGGCGAGCCGCGCGGCGCCGAACTCGAGATTCTGCCGCAGCGTCATGTGCGGAAACAGCGCGTAGTTCTGCAGGACGTAGCCGCAGTGGCGCTCGCGCGGTGGACGGTGGATGCCGGCGGCGCTGTCGAACAGCATCCGGTCGTCGAGCACGATGCGCCCCGCGTCGGGCCGGACGAATCCGGCGATGGCGTCGAGCGTCAGCGTCTTGCCGGAGCCGCTCGGGCCGAACAGCACCGTCACCCCGCCCGCGGCCTCCAGTTCAATATGAAGCTCGAATGCACTCGACTCCCGGCCGCCCCGGAAGCGCTTGTCGATCGCCAGCCGGATCATCCGTGCGCCTGCCTGGGACCGAGGCGGTTCGCCACCCAGAGCAGCACCAGCGCCGTGGCGGAAATGATCAGCACCAAGCACGCGGGCCAACTCGCCCGTTGCCCGCCTCGACGGCATCGTAGATGGCCACCGCCACCGTCTGCGTCCGGCCCGGGATGTTGCCGGCGATCATGATGGTGATGCCGAAGTCCCCGAGCGACCGCGCGAAGGCCAGCGCCGCGGCGGCCAATATCGATCGTTGCGCCAGCGGCAGCGTCACCCGCCAGAAGACGCGCCACTCCGACGCTCCCGAGGTTGCGGGCGGCGCGCTCGTAGGTGCGGTCCACGCTCTCCAGGCCCGCCCGCGCCGACTTGATCAACAACGGCGCCGAATGGAACAGCGCCGCCACCACGGCCGCCTTCCAGGTGAAGACCAGCGGCTCGCCGAACACCGCTTCATACGCCTCGCCGAGCGGACTGTTACGTCCCAGCACTACTAATAGGTAGTAGCCGAGCACCGTCGGCGGCAGCACCAGCGGTAGCGTCACCGCCGCGTCGAGCGCCTCCTTGCCGCGAAACTCCCAGTTGGCCAGCACGTAGGCGACCAGCAGGCCAACCACCACGGCGACGGTTGTAGACAGGGCGGCGACACGCAGGCTCAACCACAGCGGAAACCAGTCAATGCCCATTGGAAATGTCAATTATAGCCGTGGCGGTGTCGTGACCACCAAAGCTTGCGCCACTTGCCCGGACCGGCAAACCCGGCCCGCCGGGGGAGGCGCTCGCCGCCGCCATCGCACCGAGGGCGTAAGGCAAAACCCGCCACCCTCCTCGCAAGAGCTTGATCTGTCGATGTTTACACCGTGCTACAATATAATTTGATCGGTGCCGGGCGACTCGACGGCGCCTTCGTGTAAGCCGGGTTTTGGGCCCGGCGCGTCGTAGGATGGAGCCCCAGCTTCCTGTCGACCCTCCCGCGAGCGGACTAACGCCTGGCGGTGAGGACCCGGGTCGTGCTCCCGGTTCGACTCTCGTTCAGATTTGCAGGACCGCCGTTCGATGGCTCGAGCTGTCGGATGCGCTGTTGCTGACCAACGCCTCCGAGCCATCGGACGCATTCCAATGCAGCACCGGCGACAGGTGGGCGCGCCTCGATCTGGCGCTTGCCCGACACACGCTTGCCCTTTCCCAACCGCTGAGGATTCCTGACCTTACTCGCGATTTCCGCTTTCGCTCCAACCCGCTGGCGACCGGTCCCCGGTCTCTGCGTAGTTGCGTGGCGATTCCTTTCTGGCCCCGGGCCTTCCGTCCGCCGGAGGGGGCAGGAACCACGGCGAGTCCGCTCGGCTGGCTGATCGCCTTTGACCGGCGTCCCCGAAACTGGTCCGGCGACGAGATCGCCGCCCTCGATCAGTTGGCGGACCTGGCCCGCTCCTACCTGGAAGAGAAAACGACGGCGCTCGGAATCGCCGGTCACCTCAACCTGCAGCCCTGGACGCGATCCGTCTCCCTGGACCTGTTCGAGAACGCCGCCGACATCGTCTTCACCTTGGACCTCACCGGACGGCTCCTGTCGGTCAACCGTTCCGCCGAGCGTCTCACCCGCTACTCCCGGGACCGGCTGCTCGAGATGAACGTAACCGATCTCGTCGCCGCCGAGCATCGCGACCGGATGCGGCAACTGCTCCTCAATCAACTCGGAGGCAGCAGTCCGCAGAGTCTCGAGCTCATCTTCCAGACCGGCGACGGCGGATTGCTGCCGGTGGAGGTGAGCGTCCACCTGTTGTTCGAACACGGCCGGCCCGCGGGGCTGATGGGCCTGGCGAGCGATCGGACGGTTCCCAACGTCGAACGTTCCGCGTGGCGCCGGGCCGAGAGCCGGTTGGGCGAGCTGTCAGAGATTTGGAACCAGTTGCGCCGGCTGCACGCGACCGAGTTCGCGACCATCGGCGAGCTACTGCGGGACGCGCTGGCCACGACCTGCCGCGTACTCGATATGGACGCGGCGCTGCTGGCCGTGGAGGAAGGTAGCGAGTTGCAGGTACGGACGCATTATCCGGAGCCGGGAACGGAGTCCGTCGACCTGCTGTGGCGCGGCCGGGAAGACTACTACCGCGAGACATTCGCCGGCGGGACCGCGCGGATCTATCGCCCGCCCGGCGACGGCCCGACAGCGGCGGGGATGATCCTCTGCGCCCCGGTGAGCGCCGGGGAGACGACGATCGGGGTGCTGGCCTGCGGCACGTCGCGCGCCCCTTCTGTTTGGGGCGACAGCGCCATCGGCTTTCTTCAGGCGGTGGCGGTGCTGCTCGGAGCACACCTGGCGCATGAGGTGGTGGCCGCCTCGCGGATCGACCGGCTGACCGGACTGGCCAACGTCACGGCGGTCGAGGAAGGCGTCGACGTGGCGGCGCGGAAGGTACGGAAGAGCGGCGGCCGGTTCGCGCTCATCGTGCTCGATGTCGATCTGTTTCACCGGTTCTCGCGCCGCTTCGGACCCGGTGCCGCCGACGATCTCCTGCGCGAGATGGGGCGGCGGTTCCAGGAGGCGGTGGCCGGACCGGCCCTGGTGGGGCACCTGGGCGGCGACCGCTTCGCCGTCGTGTTGCCGTCGGTGGCCGGAGGAGGAGAAGCGCTGGAAGCGGGCCGGCAACTGCTCGAGGCCGCCCGGCAGCCGCTGCGGACCGGCGGGGAGACGGTGGCCGTATCGGTGAGCGTCGGGGTGGCCGTCTCGCCCGACAACGGCAGCGGGATCGGCGCGCTACTTCACTGTGCGGACACGGCGCTGGACTCGGTGAAACATCGCGGCCGGAATGACGTGGCCCTTTATTCGGGCCGGGAGCAGACGCCGCATTCCAACGTGATCGACATCGACTTGCGGGCGGCGCTCGAGCGAGAGCAATTCGAGCTGCGGTTCCAGCCGCAGATCCTGATGGACGGCTCCCTCCACGGCTTCGAAGTCCTGCTGGCGTGGAACCATCCAGTCCACGGCCCGCTGTCGGCGAAGCGCTTCATCCCCATCGCCGAGGAGACCGGCCTGATCGTCCCCATCGGCACGTGGGTTCTCGAGGAGGCCTGCCGGTGCGCGGCCGATTGGATTCGGCGGGGCCTCGGCGCCTGGCCGCTGGCGGTGAACATCTCTACCCTGCAACTGGAGCGCAACGATTTCGTCGAAGTCGTCACCAACGCCCTGTCGGCGGCCGGCGTCAGCCGGCGCAGTTCGAGCTCGAGGTGACCGAAAGCGCCCTGATGCGCGACGCGGAGCAGTCCGCGCGAACCATCCGGTGTCTCCGCGAACTGGGCCTGCGCGTCGCCATCGACGACTTCGGCACCGGCTATTCCTCGCTCAGCTACCTCACCCGGCTGGCTGTGGACACGCTGAAGATCGACCGATCATTCCTTTATGAAGGGCAGTCGCAGGAGTTCGTGCTGCCGACGCTCGAAGCGATCGTAACGCTGGCCCACCAACTCGGACTGGTGGTGGTAGGCGAGGGCGTCGAGGACGTGAGCCAACACCGCCTGCTCGAACGCGCCGGCTGCGACCGTCTCCAGGGCCATCTCTTCGGCCGCCCCCTGGGCCGAAAAGACGCCGAGCGCCTCCTCACCGACCGCCAGAGCTTCTGCCAGATGACCGGCCAGTAAGCGCCAACCGAACCGCCTCCAGCTCAGCCAAGTGGGGCAAGCTTCAGCTTGCGAAGGGCTTCAGCCCGTCCCACCGAGGACATTGGAAGGCGTGAAAAAATCCGGGGACTGTCCAGCGCGCCCAATATGTTCATGAACTTCACGCATCCACCCTGAACCGCAGTGTCCCCCACAACGGACCCCCCGCGTACGACCCACCAGCCGGTCAACTCCGGTTGAAAATTCCCCCTTCGGCCGGTCGGGTCCGCCCGCCCCACCCCACCGGGGACATTGCGGGCTACCTTCACGGATCCACCCTGAACCTCCCGCAGCAGTGTCCCCCACAACGCCCCCCCGAGCACGACCCACCAGCCGGTCAACTCCGGTTGAAAATTCCCCCTTCGGCCGGTCGGGTCCGCCGCCCGCCCACCGGGGACATTGCGGCCTACCTTCATGCATCCACCCTGAACCTCCCGCAGCAGTGTCCCCCACAACGGACCCCCCGAGCACGACCCACCAGCCGGTCAACTCCGGTTGAAAATTCCCCCTTCGACCGGTCGGGTCCGCCCCGCCCCACCCCACCGGGGACATTGCGGCCTACCTTCATGCATCCACCCTGAACCTCCCGCAGCAGTGTCCCCCACAACGGCCCCCCGAGCACGACCCACCAGCCGGTCAACTCCGGTTGAAAATTCCCCCTTCGACCGGTCGGGTCCGCCCCCCGCCCACCGGGGACATTGCGGGCTCCCGCCGCCGAATCTTCCCTGAACCGCGCGGCAGCGGTGTCCCCGCAACGGAACCCCGAATACGCCTCGCCTGATTGAGCCGGAACGGCCCCCCCATGCCCCGGTGCAGCCCATCCAATTCGATGAAAGCCGCTAACACCGACGTGGCGTGCGCACTCGTGCGAGCCGCGTTCACACTCGTGTGAACGCCTCTTATTGCCCTCAGACAATGACTCTCCATGTCTCCACGGAGCCCCCATGGCCCGGCGCGGCCCACCCAAGAGGCAGGGAACCGGGCAGAAGCCTCTCACGAAGGGGACGGTGCCGACTGCTGCCTTCACCGGCACTCTTCGCCGTGGCAGAAGAACGTCTGGCTCCAGTTGCCACGCTGGGTAACACGGTGCACAGGATCAGGCACGACGAGTCGCGGTGGGAGGAGCACCTGCGAACATATCACCGCCGCCCCCCGCCCCCGCCCCACCGGGGACATTGCGGGCTAGCGTTACGCACCTCCCCAGACCGACGCCGCAGCGGTGTCCCCGCAACGGGACCTCCGAATCCGACCTACCTGCCTTGCCCCAGCCGCGTGTGAGATTGGAGGCAGAACCTCGATCTTGAACGATCGCTGAACCGCGCCCGAATTCGGAAAACGACCTGTCGGCCCCCGATCTCCCGATCTCCATCCCGCTGGTTGACAGGTTAAGATAGCTTTCCGGCGGCTCGTGATCCGCCAACAGTTGAGGTGTCGGCCGGCAGAAGCACGAGTCGGCGACTATCCATCCGAATGGATCACGTCCCGGCTGACGCCAAAGCGCTGGACCCAAACCTACTCCAGCGTCTAAGCGTGGACCTTGCGGAGCCAATCTGCTGTGAAGAATTCAGCCGACACTTGTTCTCCGTTCTTACTTCGGCATCGGCAGGTCACTGTTCCAGATGTCGCGCGTGATCTTCCAGGAGGATTTGGCCTGGCGTTCGTAGATAGTAATGTACTTGCCGACGTCATCCATTGCGGGGCCGCCACCGCTCGGCGTGAGTTTGATGGTGTAGCGACCGCGTTCGATGGCCCAGTCGCCGGCCACGCGAATCTCATCTACGTCAAGCGAGAAGTGGCACCGGAACATGCTCAGGAAGCCACCGCTCCATCCTTGAATCGCTTTCAATCCCACGTTGGCTGGAAAATGTGGAGGCATCTGCACGGCGTCTTCGGCGAATTCGGCGGCCCAGGCGCCGGCGTCGCCGGCGTTCAGTGCAGCAACGTGTCTGCTTCGCCCTTGGTCGATCGCGTCCAAGTCCAACTTGCCTTCGATAGTCTCATTCATAGAATCCCCTCCTCAGACTCCTGCTCGGGGACAGGTATGCCCCGTAAGTCGCGAACTTCAGTTCTTGGAACCCAGAACCCAGATAGATTTCCTACCCAGCAGTGTACACCCTCTCCGTCCTTGGAGACGTAAGGATGATCCCCAGGCCCGGCTTCCGGGAAGTCTCTCGCTGCCGTCCGGCAGTCGGGCGGATTGAACCGGAAGTTGGGGCGGATAAGGGGGCGGATAGGGTCAAAGACCTCGACTCCGGAGACCGGAAATCTGTCCCCAGGCATTCTTTCACAGCTTCCCGACCCCATTGGCCCATCGCCCCCCACCATTGCTCCAGAGGTGACGGACTTTGATTCCTATCTCCCAAACCAATTCAATACCCGTAGAGCGCGCAGCGTATTCCATCGGCTCGGCTGTCCTTCGCTTTCGCCCATCTCGATCGGCATCACACCGGAATACCTGGTTTCGAGTGGCCACCGCCCATCGCCGCCACGCTTCGATGCAACCAACTCGATCGCCTCCGCCATCCGTTCATCGTAGGCAACGCCAGCGCGGTACAGATACTCAAGTCCCCTCAGCACGTCGTAGTGCCACCATGTTGGAAACGCGAGACTAGTAAACGCGAAGCCACTCTTGCGATCCCGCTCGATTACTTCGCCCGTCGAACGGCGACGGAAGAGCCGACGATCAAGAAGGTACTCCTGCCCGCGGAGACGGGCTTCGGCAATCTCCT
>CAWELS010000025.1:0-9865 GCA_963809945.1 Bryobacterales bacterium
TACGTCGCCAACCGGGCCCACCACGCCGATGTCGGCGGCATGAGTCCGGGGTCGATGCCGCTCGCCCGCGAGATCTATCAGGAAGGCATCCGCATTCCGCCCGTGCGGCTGGTACGCCGGGGCGAGATGCAGCGGGATCTGCTCGCGACGATCCTCGCCAACGTCCGCACGCCGGAGGAGCGCGAAGGCGACCTGCTCGCTCAGCTCATGGCCATCCGGCGCGGCGGCGATCGCCTGCAAGAGCTGGTCCACCGCCACGGCGCCCGGCATGCGCGCCGCTATATGGAGGCTCTTTCTGACTACAGCGAGCGGATGATGCGGGCGATGCTGAGCCGCCTGCCCGACGGCGACTATTCCTTCCGCGACGTGCTGGACGACGACGGTGCCGGCGGCGGCCCGGTGCCAATCGCCGTGCGGGTCGCCATCGGGGGCGAGACGGCGACGGTCGATTTCACCGGATCCGCGCGGCAGGTGGACGGTCCTGTGAACGCGAACCTCGCCATTACGCTCTCGGCCACTACGTACGTCTTCCGCTGCCTGCTCAGCGAGGAGGTCCCGTTCACGGCGGGCCTCACGCGGCCGATCATCGTGATCGCGCCCGAGGCAACGGTGGTCAACGCGCAACTGCCCGCGGCGATGGCGGCTGGCAACGTCGAGACCTCGCAACGGATCACCGACGTGCTGCTGGGCGCGCTGGCCCAGGCCGCGCCGGAGCTGATCCCGGCGGCGAGTTCCGGCACCATGAACAATCTCAGCCTCGGCGGCTGGGACCCGGAACGGCGGCGGCCCTTCGCCTACTACGAGACGATCGCCGGCGGCGCCGGAGCGAGCGCGCTCGGCGACGGTCCGAGCGCCGTCCACACGCACATGACGAATAGCTGGAACACCCCCATCGAGGCCCTGGAACACCAGTATCCGATGCGCCTGCGCGGGTACCGAGTGCGGCGTAGCTCGGGTGGGGCGGGATGGCACCGCGGCGGGGACGGGATCATTCGGGAGATCGAATTCCTGGCACCGGCCACCGCGACGATTCTGAGCGATCGCCGCCTGCATGCGCCATTCGGGGCGGCCGGCGGCGGTCCGGGACAGCCCGGCGCCAACACCCTGATCCGCGGGCGCACGCGGCGGCGTCTGCCGGGCAAGACGCGCGTGGATCTGGCGGTGGGCGATGTCCTTCGGATCGAAACACCGGGCGGCGGCGGGTACGGCCGCGCATGAGCTGGTAACACCCGCCATGACAGCGTCGGTTGCGCGGTCCGTTCCCTTCGGAGCTGTCAAGTGACGCCATGGGGACACCGGGGCGGGCTAGTCTAGCGTACGGCGCTTCGGGCGGAAACACGGTCCCGGCCATCCCGACTCCCGGGGGGCAGCTTCAGAGTACAGGGCAGCCGGTTCCGCCTGCCCCACCCGGCGGCGCGGCGCTGGGTAGTGGCTGAAAGTCAACGCACATTTCTGACGCTATCCGACGCCAGCGGAGCGGACGCCGTTCGGAGTTTTCGCTATCATAAGGAGTTTGATCCCTCAGTCTTCCCCAACAGAAACTGCGCGCCCGTCGTTTCGATTCACGAAGCGGCAGGCGATCGCCTTAGTGGCGGGCTGCACCGTCTTCTCCGCACTCGCCCAGGTGCTGTTCAAGTTCGGCGCTAATACGCTGACCGACTTCAACTTCACCCGGGTTCTGCACAACCCGCTGCTCGTCCTGCACGTGATTACGAGGCCGCCGCTGTTCGCGGGCTATTGCCTCTACGGCCTGTTTACCGCACTGCTGACGCTGGCCCTGCGGGACGGGGAGCTCTCGGTGCTGTACCCGGTGATCGCGCTCACCTACGTCTGGGTGACCATCCTCTCAGTGATCATCTTCCACGAGGTGATGAACCCGTTCAAGGCGGTGGGCGTCGCCCTGATCGTAATCGGAGTCGCGACGCTCGGAAGGGACAAGGACGCATGACCACGCCGCTGTCGTCCGTCCTGCTGGTCTTCTCCGCCGCGTTCATCGGGTCGTTCGCTTCGGTGTTCCTGAAAGCGGGCGCCAGCCTGCTCCATCGAAACCTGATGACCCTGTTCCTCAACTGGAGGATCGCGGCGGGCGTGCTGCTGTTCGTGGCTTCGTCGTTTCTCTTCATCGCCGGAATTCGAAACGGCGAGCTCAGTATCCTCTACCCGATGGTGTCGCTGGGCTACATCTTCACCCTGCTGTGGTCGCGCCTCTTTTTCGGCGAGCCACTGACGCGGTCCAAATTCATGGGGCTGGCGCTGATCGTGGCGGGAATCGTGTTCCTTAGCCTCGGGAGCCGCTAGCCCGGGACTCGCCCGCTCCAGCCTTCTTCGCCGCGGCGGTTTTCTTCGGCTTCGCCGGGGCTTGCTTTGCCTTGGCTGCGGTCTTCTTGGGCTTTGCCGACGGCGTTTCCGGCTTCATCGCCGTCTTCTTGGCCTTCGCCGCGGGCTTGGCAGCGGCCTTGGCGGACTTAACGGCCTTTGTCGCCGGAGCAACCGCCTGTTTCCGCTTCGCTGCCGCCTTGGTCTGTTTGGCCGGCGCCTTCCCGGACTTCGGCGCCACGGCCTTCTTGGGCTCTTCCGGAACCGCCGGCGGGGCCGGGACCGGAGGCTTCTCCGCGCTATGTTTCTTCGCCTCCTTGGCGGGCGCGGCTGCGGCAACGGCTGTCTTCCGTATGGCGCGCTTCCGCAGTGCGGGGCTCTCCGCAGGCACCTCACCCGTCGGGGGCCTGGCGGTCTCCGGTGGCGGGGGAGGAGGCGGCGGCTCCCACTTCCGGCCATCCAGCCGCGCCGTGATCATGTCTTTCTTGAGGGATTCAAACCCCGGCGCGGACGGCTCCATTCCGGTAAGAGTGGTCACCTCCCGGTCGGTGACCTCGAGGGCAACGAACAGGTACTTCTGCAGGAAGTTGCGAATCCGGTCATGGACGATCCGCTCCCGCGAATGAAGATAGAGGAAAAGGATCGTCTCGCCGGGCTCGCCCTTCAGGCGAAGGTAGATGTCCGAGGCCCCGCGGAGCTTCTTCGACTGCAGGTCCGACTCCAGCTTCTTCGACCGCGACGCCAGATTCTGCCACAACTCGGCTTCCTTCTTACGGATGCCGAGGTTCTTGGTCAGCACGGCCTTTTCCGCCGGCGTCAGCTTCTCGGTGAGCGTCAGCATGAACAGCCCGAGTGTCTCCATGGTCAGGTTGGCCCCGAACGGGATCATCTGCCGCGCCTTCTCGAGCTTGCCGAGCCCCGCACCATTCAGCTTCGGACCATGAAACGCGGGCGAAAAGACCGTCAGCAGCCCCTCCTTTTCGAAGGCCGTAACCGTGTCTACCAGCTTCGTCTCACCGGCCAGTGCCCGGAACTCGCGAAACAGAGTACGGGAGGAGATGCGCTTCTCGACCTCGGCTTCCCGCGCATTCTCGTATTGCCGCGCCGTGCGCGGGTCCACTTCGAAACCGAACCGGATACGAAAGCGCTGGAGGCGCAGCAGCCGCGACGGGTCGTCATAGAAGCACTGGTTGTTGTTGGCGCGCAACTCCCGGCGCTCGATGTCCGCCTGGCCGTTGGTCGGGTCGAGCAACAGTCCCCGGGACGCCGGATACAGCGACAGCGCGATCGAATTCATCGTGAAGTCGCGGCGTAGCAGGTCGTCGTGGATGGGCGCGGGCTTGACCACCGGGGGACCGCCGAGCCGGGGGTACCGCTCGGTCCGCGACATGCCGACCTCGGCCGTGACCCCATTGGGGAAGACCAGCTCGGTCGTGTTGCGCTGTGGATCCTTATCGGCCACGCTGGCGTGATGCTTCTTCATCAGGTGGTGGAGAAGCGGCGCCGTATCTCCTTGAACAGAAAAATCGAGATCAGTGATCAGGAAGCCGCCCAGCATGTCCCGCATGGCGCCACCCACGAGGAAGATCGGTTCATCAGATGCGCCAGCGGCCGCCTCCACCATGGCCACGACATCACGCTGTGGTGGTGTCAGATGGCTTTCCAGCTTGAATAGAAAGTCGCTCATCGATCTCCTGCGATGTTCTCGCGCAAGGCGGAGCCCGGTACGCGGCCGATTCGCCGGGTATGCGAATCGACGGCCGCGAGGGACCCGTCGCGGGCACGCTGTCGACCGGCGCCCCGCCGGCGACACACTCTTCGGCCTGGCCGGACCCGGTTCGAGGGTCCCAGCCCTTGTGGGCAGACTCCACCGGCCGTTCGCGCTGAACGGATGAGTCTACAAGGTGGCTCGGGGATGATGGTCATCGATGGTCTTCCGTAGCCTCGATCGCATGACGTGAGTATAGATCTGGGTCGTCGAGATGTCGGCGTGCCCAAGCATCGTCTGGACGCTCCGCAGGTCGGCGCCACCTTCGAGCAGGTGCGTGGCGAAGCTGTGGCGGACAACGTGCGGCGTCAGCTTCCGCACGATGCCGGCCGTCCGGCCGTGGATGGCGAGGGCTTTCCAGAATCCCTGCCTGGTCAGCGGCTTGCCGCGAGCCGTGACAAACAGAAACGGACTCTCGCGCCCGCGCAAAAGCCCGGGCCGGGCGTCGGCGAGGTAGCGCTCGACGGCGGCCAGGGCGTGCCGGCCCACCGGAACCATCCGCTGCTTGTTTCCTTTCCCGAGGACGCGCAACACGCCCAGGTCGCTCTCCAGGTCGGAGCGCAGCAGGCGGCACAGCTCACTCACCCGCAGTCCGGTCGCGTAGAGGAGGGCGAGCATGGCCCGGTCGCGGACACCGGTTGGCTTGGCCACATCGGGAGATTCGAGCAGGCGCTCCACCTCGTCCCGCGTCAGGTACTTGGGCAAACTCTTCCACTGGCGCGGCAGGGGCAGCAGCGACGTTGGATCGTTCTCGATGCGGCCTTCCCGCAAAAGGAAACGATAAAAGTTTCGAAGCGTCGTTAGGTGACGGGCGATGGTGCGCTCGCCCAGGCCGGACTCGTAAAGCGAGTCGAGATAGCCGCGAACCAGGTCCGATCCGGGAACCCGGTCGCCCCCCTCGTGCGCGCCGATATAGGCTTCGAATCGACGCAAGTCCAGCCGATAGGCTTCGGCGGAATTCGGGCTCAAGCCCTTCTCAATGCAGCAGAAATCCAGAAAGGCCCGAATTCCCACGGACATGGACGCCTGCTCCGGCATTGTGCCAATGATACAATATTTGCAAAATTGTTTTAAAGTCTTCGTCGCGGGAATCTGAGATTGGCCGGCTCAACCAATAAAAAGGTCATCATCGAGCGGTTCGATCGGGAGCCGCTCAAGGGCTTCGTCAACCCCCAGACTTGGCTCCTGCCGGACGGCGTGGAGCTGTTAACCTTCGACGGGAGCGTCGTGGTGGCTCCTTACCGGGAAGTGAAGGCCGTTTGTTTTGTTCAGGATCTGGATGGGCCGACGGCCTCGCGCGAACGGCGGATCTTCACCACCCGCCCCAAAACCGAGGGACTCTGGATCCGGATGCTCTTCCGCGACGGCGACTACATGGACGGATTGCTCGCCAACCAACTGCTGGCTACCGATCCCTACGGCTTCAACATTGTCCCGCCAGACCCCTCGGCCAACAACCAGCGCGTCTACGTTCCCCGGGCGGCGCTCTCGGACCTCAAGGTTCTGGGCGTCATCGGGAGCCCCCTGCGCAGACGCAAGAGAGTTCCGCCATCGCAGGATCAAATCACTCTTTTTGAATAGCTTACGCCGTACACGCGAGAAATCGCCTCAAACCGCTTCCGGGCTCGACTCGGCGGCGGCACCGTCCCGTCTGAATGGTCCGGCCGCCACCGGCATATCCTCCATCCCGGTTGCCACCTCGGGCAGCACCCAGCGCGCCTGCTCGAATCCGACATACTTGTAGATGTAGAGTTCTCCGTCGGTGCTTTCGATCAGATCACCCAGGTCGAGGCGCTTCTCGCTCTCGCGCAACTGGCCCCAGAGGGCGTAGGGGGTCGGCGCCTCCACGCTCTCGTCCTCGTCGTAGTCGCGGGGTTTGACGTTGGTGATCCCGCTCGTGTGCGGCGCCCAACGAAACGAGTCGCGCCGCGAATCCCGAAGCCGATAGGTGCGATAGACAGGCATGTGGTGGTCTCTCGATGCGAAGCGCGACCGTCTGGCAGCAGGCAACGCACCGACTACAGAACATAACACACCTGGAATGTTTGTTCAATGGCCTTGTAAGCCCGACAGGCGGCGGCACTTATGGGGCCTGTCGAGCGTGGGTCGGCCTGCTACACTGGATTTCCATGGAGTTCGACGCGAATGCCTATGGCCCGGCCGTGGCGGAGATTCTCGCGCTCGATGGCCACGGACACAGGCGGATGCCGCTGGCAATGGGGATTTGTTCCAGCCCGGAGGCGGCGCGGATCCTGCGCGACGCGAGGCCGGGGACCCTGCTCCCTCACAGCAGCCGGGCCGCAGCGGCTTACGCGGGACTCTGGCTCTACTTTTCTTGCCTTAATGAATCACATCAGGTTTCACAGGGTATCAACACGGAAGACGGGAGCTTCTGGCACGGCATCATGCACCGGCAGGAGCCCGACGCCGGCAACGCCTCCTACTGGTTCCAGCGGACCGGACGCCACCCCGTCTTCGATGCTTTGCGAAACGAAGCCGAGCGCTTCGCCGTCGAGTCGCCAGAGGCGAGTTTCGCGGTTGGCGAGGAGTGGAACCCATTCGACTTCATCGACTTCTGTGAGCGCGCCCGGCGGCGGCCGGGGTCGGCTGAGGAAGCGCTCGCGCTCAACATCCAGCGCGCCGAATGGCAGCTCCTGTTCGACTACTGCGCCCGGCCTTAGGGGGAAGAAAGAAGACAGCATGGAACGGCACCCATCGCACGCCACCCGTGGACGTGGGGCAGGCGGTCTCGCCTGCCAACTCTCCCTCCTGGCCCTGACTGCCTTGCTCTGCGCCTGCGGCTCCTCGGCTCCCGAGGTCCCCTTCGCCAAGGTGACTCGGGAAACGATCACCGCCACCATCAAGACCAATGGGACCGTCCAGCCCGTCGAATGGGAGGCCGTGCGAGCGTTCCGCGAGGGAGCCGTCGCCCAGGTTCTGGTTGAAAAGGGCCAGCAGGTCCCAAAGGGAAAACCGCTCGTGCAGCTTGACGCCGGCACGGCTCAGGCTGACCTCCAAGCCGCCCGGGCGAGCTACGCGGAAGCCAAGGCCGACCTGGACGTACTACAGGCCGGCGGCCGGGAAGCCGACCGGGTCGCCATCGAGAGCGACATTGAGAGCGCCCGCGCAGAGCTCAAAACGACCCGGGAGGATCACGCCACGCTCGAACGCCTGATGGAGAAGAATGCCGCCACGCGCCAGCAGGTGGAGCAGGCCGCCAGCAAGATCCAAAGCCTGGAAATGCGGATCGCCGCGCTCGAGCGGAAACGCGACGCGCTCGTCTCCGACACCGATGTGCGAGACGCCGAGCGGCGGATCGCCGGCGCCGAAGCCAGCATCCAGGCCGCCCAGGCGCGAATCTCCCAAGCCCGGATCACGGCGCCGATCGGCGGCGTTCTGTACCGCCTCGAAGTCCGGCCGGGCGACTACGTGCATCCCGGAGACCTGGTCGCCGAGATCGGTGTCCTGGACCGGGTCCGCGCGGTGATCTATGTCGACGAGCCGGAGCTTGGCAGCGTCGCCGCCGGCATGCCGGTCACCATCACCTGGGATGCCCTGCCCGGAAAGACATGGGACGGAACCATCGATCGTGTCCCGACCCGGATCGCGGAGCTGGGCACGCGCCAGGTGGGCGAGGTCACCGCGATTATCGACAATCCGCACAGCGAAATCCCACCCGGCGCCAACATCAACGCCGAGATCCGGACCCGGGTCGCCGAGAATGTGCTCGCCATTCCGAAGGAGGCTCTCCGGCGGCAGGGCGCCGACGTGGGCGTCTACGTCCTGCGGGACAATGCGGTCCACTGGGTGCCGGTGACGATTGGGGCGTCCAGCCTGACGGACGCGGAGGTGGCCGGCGGCGGGTTGTCGGAAGGCGATGAGGTCGCACTGCCGGCGGAGACGCAGCTCGAGGACGGGATGGTGGTGCAGGCGGTGCATCCGTAGAGGGGCAAGCAAGGGCGCCTGCCCCGATTCCAACCGTCGGCGTGGCCAGCCTGGTGGCTCACCCCCACGGATCAGAGCTTCATGTCGAAGACCAGCAACTCGGCGGCCTCGGTGGCCTTGAGGCGCAGCCCGGACTCATCCCAAACCGCGGCGCCGTCGCCGGCCTTGAGCGCGGTCCCGTTCAAATCCACTGCGCCCTGGGCAACCTGGACCCAGGCCTTGCGGCCGGTGCCCAGCCTGTGAGTGATCCCGTCACCCGCCGGGAGCGAGCCGGCTAGCAGGTCGAGATCCTGCTGGATGGTAACCGAGCCGTCGCGGCCCTCCGGCGAAGCCACCAGCCGCATCCGGCCGTCGTCGCCGTTGCCGCGAATGATCTTCTCCTCGTAGCTCGGCTCCAGGCCCCGCTCGCGCGGCAGGATCCAGATCTGCAGCAGGTGCGTCGGCTCGGTCTCCGACGGATTGAACTCGCTGTGGACGATGCCCCGCCCCGCCGTCATCCGCTGCACGACGCCCGGGCGGATCACCGAGCCGCTGCCGAGGCTGTCGCGGTGCTCGAGCGCACCCTCCAGAACATACGTGATGATTTCCATGTCCCGGTGCGGGTGCATGGGAAAGCCGCCTCCCGGCGCCACCTTGTCCTCGTTGATGACCCGCAGGTGCGCGAAGCCCATGTGCTGCGGATCGTAGTAGCGGTCGAAGGAAAATGTGAACCGCGAGTCCAACCAGTCGAGCTGGCTCCGGCCCCGTTCATCGGACGGTCTGACTTGAATCATCGTGTATGCCCCTCTCTATTTCTGCCCCTCTCGCCGCCTCCGGTGGGAGACGGTCCGAACCGCCGGTCGCTACTCGCCGGATTCGGCGGCGGCGACCAGTTCGTTGAGCAGCGTGACGAGTTGCTCCAGCTTCGTCCTGCTCATCGACCCCAGGCGGCTCCGGTGAGAGCCGCGGACGGGGTCGTCCATCTGGTCGACGAGATCGAGTCCCTGCGGGGTGATGCGCGCCTGGACGACGCGGCGGTCCGCCTGTTGCCGCTCACGCTCCACCAGACCGCGCGCCTCCAGACGATCGAGCAGCCGGGTGATATCCGGATCGCGCTTGATCATGCGCCCGGAGATCTCGCCGCACGGCATCCCTTCGTCGCCCGCGCCCCGGAGGATGCGGAGGACGTTGTACTGGGTCGGCGACAGGCCGTACTCCTTGAGCAGCCCCGCGATCGCCTGCATCTGGACGTCGGCGGCCCGCTGCAGCATCACGAAGGCTTCTTCCTCGAGTAGTGGCCGAATCGCCTTTCCCATGGCTCGAGTTCATATTAGTTCGTTATCACGACAATTGTCAAGAGGAGTATTGATGTGACGGATCTCGGGTCCGGCGGGTGACGTCCACGTCGGCCTTTGTCCGTAGCCCGGGGAGCCAGACCGGGAGGTCCAGCGCGGTCGAGGACGACCGCCTTACGGTCGGGTTTCAGGCACGATGCTGGTCGCCTGGCTGTGGGGCGGGTCTCCGGACCCGCGGTCGACGTCCACGTCGGCCTTTGTCCGTGATGCGGAGAGCCGGACCGGGAGGTCCGGCGCGGTCGGGGACGACCGCCTTACGCTAGTCAGCGGCGGCCGCGGGGCTGTGGGGGAGGGTTCGGCCGGGCAGCACCTTGCCAGGGTTGAGGCGGCCGGCGGGGTCGAAGAGGTCCTTCAGGCCGTCCATGAGATCGAGCGACGCCCGAGAGAATTGCTTCGCCATCATCGGCAGCTTCTCGATTCCCACGCCGTGCTCGCCGGTGATGGACCCGCCGAATTCGAGGCACTTCCCGAGGATGTCGAATCCGGCCTGCATGGCGCGGTC